>CAJKDY010000001.1 GCA_905198835.1 uncultured Eubacteriales bacterium
GAGCGCATCCTTGGTAAGGATGAGGTCGGCAGTTCGAATCTGCCCAGCAGCTCCAGTAAAAGTCCTGTAACCATGATTGGTTACAGGACTTTTCTTTTGCCTTTACGGCTTTTTTACTTTGTTACAAGTATATTCTTGACCCTGACGGCCTCCTTGATGCTCTTGGCCTGGGCCAGCATAAGGTACATTTCATCGGGAGAGGCATCCGCGAAAACGGCCTCTACCTCCCGCATCAATCCCGGCTTGGCCGCTGCCGGAACGGAATCCAGCAGGACCTCGTTGGGCGTGGCCCCTAAAGCGTTGCACAGTTGCACCAGAGCGGGAAGGGACACCTTTGCCGCTCCCGTTTCAATGCCGGAGCAATGCTGTGGGCTGATCCCCGCCATTTCCGCCAACTGCTCCTGGGTATAGCCCCTCTTTTTTCGGATGGCTCGCAGCCGTTGGCCTACAAGCCTGTAATTCAACTCGATCGGCATAAATACCTCCCAACAAGAGATATTCCCTATTGTAATTGATATTTTGCCGTGGTATAATCGTCTGTAATAGGAATTATCTATTGTTTAGAGGTTTTGAGAAATAAGAGGAGGTCATTCACATGAAAAAGAAAGTCCTATCCCTGGCGCTGGCCTTGGCGTTGTGCCTGGGGCTGGTAGTCCCGGCCTCGGCAGCGGCCACGGTAGTCAACACCGCCGAGGAACTGCAAGCGGCCTTTGACAAGGGCGGCGACATTACTTTGGGCGGTGATATCGGTGTGAAAGAGGGCCTTATCGTCACCCGCAGCTCCAGCCTTGACCTAAATGGGCACAAGCTGACCATTATTCCCTCTAATAGGGACGTTGGATTGCTTATCGAACTTGCACAAGTGCTGACCATTTCCGATAGTCAGTACAACAAATTTGAGCCAGGAAATGGGCAGCTTAAAATTTCGAGTGTAAAGAGTGGTATTATGACCAGTGGTGCCACCCTGATCATCAACAGCGGTGTTATTGAGGTTACGAGTGAAAATGAGGCGGGCATTGGTGGGCAAGCAGAGGACGGTTACCATGATGGTGGAACAGTCACTATTAACGGCGGCATTGTCACGGCAACGGGTGGCAAGTATTATTTGGGTGATGGCGCAGGCATTGGTGGGCTTGGAACATCATATGGTATAAGCCGAAGTGGCAATGGTGGCGTCATTACAATCAATGGCGGTACTGTTACCGCTGTTGGCGGAGGTTATCGCGCTGCTGGTATTGGTGGCGGCGGTGGTACTGGCTCTGGTGGCGGAGATGGCGGCACTATTACGATCACAGGTGGACTTGTAAGAGCGACCGCAGGGTATAATGGCGCTGCCATCGGTCATAGTGGTTCCCAAAGTGCGGAAGGAGAAACATTAAAAATCACAGGCGGAACCATTGAACTTGTGCAAAGCGGTCTCGGCGCCAGCAAGCTCACGCTCCAAAACTGCACCATCAAGGGCGAGGGCGCCGGGGACTATGCGGGTAGCTATGACGCCAGCGGCAATTTGGTGACGGTGACCGGGGCCAGCGGTTGGGCCGCCGAGGCGGTAGCCGGGGCGGTGGCAAAGGGCCTGGTGCCCCAGGATATGCAGAGCGACTACACCCAGTCCACCACCCGCGCCCAGTTCTGCGCCCTGGCGGTGGCCTTTTATGAGCAGGCGACCGGGGAGGCCATCGCCCAGCGCAAGACCTTTTCCGATACCTCCGACCCCAACATTGAGAAGATGGGAGGCCTGGGGATCGTGTCCGGGGTAGGCGGCGACCGCTTTGACCCCAATGGCACCTTGACCCGGGAGCAGGCAGCGACTATGCTGACCCGTCTGGCTGAGGCGGTGGGTGAGCCGCTGCCCGCCCAAGTGGCGTCCTTCGCCGACCGGGCGCAGATCTCCTTCTGGGCCGCCGCCGCTGTGGGACAGGTGCAGGGCGTTGGGATCATGGGCGGCGTTGGCGATAACCGCTTTGACCCCTCCGGGCTTTACAGTCGGGAGCAGTCTATGATCACCCTGCTGCGGCTCTATGAGCTACTGAAATAACCAAGGAGGCCCTGCATATGAAAAAAAGAGTTTTTTCCCTGGCGTTGGCGTTGGCACTTTGTCTGGGGCTGGCCGTTCCCGCACTGGCGGCGGGGAAGCTGTCTACCCCCACTGACCTGGCTTGGGGCGGTGAGGGCGAACCCGTGGACACTATGTCCTGGAGATTTGGCGAGAACACTATGGGCTATGTTCATCTGGTCATTTATAAGGATGGCCGGCAGTTGAGCCAAACGTGGGGAGGCTACGGCGTAGGGGCCAGCGACTACCCCGGCACCGAACAGCTGGGCAGGTTTTTGGCCATGGACGATTTGACCCTGGAGAGCGGCACTTACCATTTTACCGTTCAGAACGTCATGGGCTTTGAGTCCACCAGCAGCAACAACAGCGCCGTGGCCACCTCGCCCAAGTGGACCTACACTAAGCCTGCCGCCCAGCTGGCCGCCCCCAGCGCGCCCGCCTGGGACTTTCCTTACTGCACCTGGCGCTCTGGCAACGTCGAGGGAGGAGATACCGTCATTCTATTCTACTTCTCCAAAACTCAAAGCGGTAAATATGCGTTTGTTAGCTCCTGCTCCACCTTCGACTCTTCCGTGCCAAAAACAGCGGTAGACACCTGGGCGCTGGAGAAGTACGGTGCGGGGTACTACAAATTCCGAGTCATGAACCTGAGCAACGACGTGACCCAGACCCAAAACAGCCCCTGGTCCCCGTACAGCGAGCCATACTACTACGACGGCAGTCCGGTGGACATCTGCGAGCACCTGAATTGGGACCGACAAGGCTGGAAGGAGGCCACCTGCACCGAGGCGGGCTATACCGGCAACTGGGTCTGCACCGACTGCGGCGAGGTAATGGAGTATGGCGAGGTCATTCCCGCTACGGGCCACAATATTGGCTCTGACGGCTGGTGCTATTACTGCGGCGAGCAGATCGAGTACCACGGCACCTTAGGCGACAGTAGTGAGCTCTCCTGGACCTACTCCACCGAGACCGGGGAGCTGGCCTTTAGCGGTGGCATCCCCAGCGGCGAGACGGTGTTCGTGGCCTGTTATCGCAATGGCCGCTTTACCGGGGTAAAGACCGCCGCTGGCAGCAATGCCACGGTAAATGTGGGCACTGCCTGGGATCAGCTGCGCCTGTTTTGGCTGGACGGCAGCCAGGTCCCCCAGTGCCGGGCGGGCTCGCTCTCCCCGGAGCCGTAAGCGAGCAAAAAGGATAGCGGCTCTTTGGGCCGCTGAAATAAAAGGAGGGTTTTTACATGAAGAAAAGAGTTCTATCCCTGGCGTTGGCGCTGGTACTGAGCCTGGGCCTGGCCGTGCCGGCCATGGCCGGCAACGTAGAAGGCATGAGTACAGCCCGAGAGCCGGTGGGCGAGAGCCTGGATCAGCCCGCGCCCCTGCCTGAGCATTTGGCCAAGCGGGCCAACTCCGATTCCTGGCTCCTCTACGACTTTGACCACTCCAAGTGCCTAGAGGTCACCCGGGACGAGTGGGACAATCGGACTTATGTTATGTTGGAAGGGTCCGCCTTTACCTTTTACCCAAACCCTGAGTGGAACGGTACGGTCCACTGGGCGGATGTAAGATGGACAGAGGAGGAAGGCAGCTGTCTCTACGCCGCCCCAAAGGAATATTCCAATGAAGAGCCTAAGGAGACCTGGCGGTATATGTCGCCCCTTGCCATCACCTTTACCCATGACATGACAGCGGCGGACGGCACGGTGATCGACATGGCTGACCCGGCCAAGGAATATGACGTACAGTTCCAGGTTTTCAGCGCGGAGGACGGGGAAGAGATGATCACGTGGCTAGGCGAGAGCTTCCGCGTCATTCCTGCCATTGCTTACGCCTCCACGCAGACGGTGGAGATCGACGGCAAGGCGGTGGAGTTCCAGATGTACGCCATCAAGGACGCCAGCGGCAATGACACCAACTATGTAAGGGTGCGAGACGTGGCAGCGGCGCTGGACGGCACCGCCGCCCAGTTCAATGTGGGCTGGGACGGCAAGGTCAACCTGGAAACGGGCAAGCCCTACACCACCCGCAACGGCCGGGAGAACAACACCTCCTATTCCGGCGACCAGCCCTTTACCTGCGCCACCTCCGCCCCTAATGTGGACGGCGAGTCCGCCGACCTGACCGCCTTTATCATCACCGACGCCAACGGCGGCGGAAACACTTATTATAAGCTCCGCGACCTGGGAAGCGCGCTGGGCTTCACCGTGGACTGGAGCGCGGAACGGGGCGTTTATATCGAGACAAAGTAAGCGGAGAGGACTGTTGTTAGGAGCATAGAAAAAGGGCTGGGCAGCCAAAACTGCCCAGCCCCTTCTGTTTGCCTTTTTAAGGCCCCTTAGGGCGCGTCCTCCTCCGGGGAGCCCTGGATATAGGCAAAGACCTGCAAGCCGCGGTAGAGCAGCTCTAAAATGCCCAGGACCATATTGTTGCAGTACTCTGCGTTATAGAGCCGGTAAAGCTTCTTACACAGCTTGCCCTCCTCGGCGGTGGCGTAGCCCTCGGCTTCCATCCGCTCCAGGGCCATGGTCTGGGCCTGCTTTTCCTGCTTCAGGCCCCGGATGGCAGCCACCCAGGAGATGGCGTACAGCACCAGAGCCAGGACGGTAAAGGAAAAGACGATCCAGCCACCGCCGGAGAGGAACCACTCCAGCAGCGCGCCTACGATCATCAGCGGCAACAGAGCCAAAGGCCCCAGATACATGATGCCGGCTCTGCGGGATCGAAAAGCGTCCCGGTCCTGCTCGTCCAAAACGGCCAGACAGGCCTTTTGTACCGCCATGGCCATGGCCGCCAGACTTTTTCGGCCATGGACCAGCCGCCCCAGGCGGACCTTTTTCAGCAGGGGGCTATAGCTGTTGCCCCAGAGAATAGAGCCGCTGGCGGCCACCTTGATCTTCTTCAGCTCCTGCTCGTCCAAAAGCTGGCGGGCGATCTCCCCGCCGGTCCGGCCCAGGGAGTTAGCCTGGTGGCGGTATTTGGAAAGGCCCATGGTGAGCAAAATGGCGGCGATGAGCCCAAAGACGGACGCCACCACCAAGACCGCCACCGTCACCGTCATAAAAACGCTCAAAAAGCCGGGGCCGGCCTGGGGCTGGTCCTGCATATTCCGAACAAGCTGGGCCACTTTTTCAAATTCCATCGCGCGCGTCTCCTTTCTCTCTCAGCGGCGGAACAGGCGGCCCACCGGGCCATTGCCGCCGCTCCGGGGTTCCCGATGGGCAAATACCCGGTGGAACTGCCGCAGGTGCCGCCGGGCCTCTTCGGCGCAGGCCTCCGCCCGGCCGGGCTGCCCATCCCGCAGCTGCCACAGCTGCACCAGCGGCGCCACGAACTCCACCGCCATCACATGGGGATCACCCCGGCGGAGGATCTCCCGGTCAATGAGTCGGGCAAACAGTCCCTCAAAAAGGGCGATGGGCTGTTCCCAAAGGCAGGCACGGCCTACCAGCAGGCGGCGGTAGCAGGAGGCGGGACCATCGTCCAGTTGGTCGAAAAACCAGCCGCCCCCGTCCTCCTCCAGCCGCTCCGGGGTCAACACTCCCGCCTGCACCGCCGCGTGCTCCAGCCGCTCCAGACGGGCCGCCACGTCGGCCCACAGGGACTGGAAGTGGGCGTCGGCCTCGGCCAGCAAAGCGGCGTAGAGGTCGTCCTTGCCTTTAAAATACTTGTAGAGCGACGGCGACTTGATGCCCAGGGCCTCAGCCACGTCGCCTACGCAGGCGCCATGGTAGCCCTTTTGGGCAAAGATCTCCAGCGCCGCGTCCATTGCCCGGCGTCTGGTGTTTCCACTGCTCGCCACGGTCATTCCTCCTTCTGGCTAATAGCTAGTAGCTGTTAGTTTTATTATAAACTGGCCCCAAAGCCCTGTCAAGGGGGCAGGATACGTCCTTTTTCTATTGCCATGTGAAAAACGTCATGATATAATAACTGAGACCAGCTATTATATCAATTTATGCCGCCTTTGCTCCCCGGCTTTGCCGGGAACCGCAAAGGATGGCGTATGATATCACACCGTTGCGCGAATGTGATATCATATAAAAAACCCGATAGGGAAAATTCGATCAGGAAGGGGGGGAGAGCGTGAAGGAGTTGGAAGAACTGCGCCAGCGGATGCGCACCGAACGGCCCACCGCCTGGGAGCAGCTGCCAGACCTGGCCCTTTACATGGATCAGCTTATCTCCTATATGCCCCGCCAGCTGATCCGCTTTGAGGGTGGGGACGCTTTGACCTCGGCCATGGTGAATAACTACATCAAAGACAATCTGCTGCCCCGGGCCGAGGGCAAGCGCTATGGCCGGGAGCATCTGGCCTGGCTCACCGCCATTTGCGCGCTGAAAAGCGTGATCTCCATGCGGGAGATGGCTACGCTGTTTGCAGGGCTGGGAGAGACAGAGCTGTCTGTTCCCGAGCGCTACGATTTCTTTTTACAGCAACTGGACCGGTCTTTGGACAAGGTGGCAAAGCCCATCGACCCCAACGTGGAGCAAGAGGGTCTGGCCTCCCTGGCCCTGGGGCTGGCCTTGGACAGCTACGCCAGCAAGCTGGCCTGCCAGCGGGTCCTGGAGCTGATGGCCCAGGCCCAGGAGGACCAGGAAAGCGAGAATAAGAAGAAAAAGTGAGGAGATAACTGATGGACAACTATGTGATCATGACCGATTCCTCCGCTGATCTGGACCAGGCCATGGTGGAGCAGCTGGACATCCGGGTGCTGCCCCTTTCCCTGACCATGGGGGGCAAGACCTACCAGGACTGGCCCGACCGCCGGGATCTGGACCCCAAGGAATTTTACGCCCGGCTCCGCGCCGGGGAGGTGGCCACCACCGCCGCGGTGAATTTGGCTGAGGCCAAGGAGGCCATTGCGCCTATGCTGCAAGAGGGACGGGACGTTTTGTTTTTGGCCTTTTCCTCCGGGCTGTCGTCTTCGTGCCAGTCGGCGAAGCTGGCCGCCCAGGAGCTTAGTGAGGAGTACCCCGACCGCAAATGCTATGTGGTAGACACCCTGTGCGCCTCCCTGGGCCAGGGGCTCTTGGTCTACCTCACCGCCAAGCAAAAGGAGGCGGGGGCCAGCTTGGAGGAGGCCCGGGACTATGCGGAGAACACCAAGCTCCACCTGTGCCACTGGTTCACCGTGGACGACCTCCAGTTCCTCAAGCGGGGCGGGCGGATCTCCGCCACCACCGCCATGCTGGGCACCATGCTCTCCATCAAGCCGGTGCTCCACGTGGACAACGAAGGGCACCTCATCAATATTTCCAAGGCCCGGGGCCGCCAGAGCTCTATCAAGGCTCTGGTGGACAAGGCGGCCCAGACCGCCATTGAGCCCTCGACCCAGACCATGTTCATCTGCCAGGGCGACTGCCCGGAGGACGCGGAGTATCTGGCCGGGTTGGTCCGGGAGCGCCTGGGGGTGCAGGACATCCACATTGGCTACACCGGCCCCGTCATCGGGTCTCACTCCGGGCCGGGAACGCTCGCATTGTTTTTCCTGGGGACGGAGCGGTAAGACAGAAGGGCGGACCGCCGGTCTCGGCGGTCCGCTTTTTAGGGAGGTATCGATATGGCCCAATGGTTGGAATACTGCCTGGAGACGGACGCGGGTGCGCTGGACGAGTTGACGGCGAAGCTTACCGCCCGGGGCCTCACCGGCCTGGTCATCGAGGATGAGGCTGACTTCAAGCGCTTTTTGGAGGAGAACCGGCAGTATTGGGACTACGTGGACGAGGCCCTGGAAGAGAGCATGAAGGGCGCGGCCCGGGTGAAGTTCTATACGCCCGCCACCAACGCAGGCCGCGCCCAGGCAGAGGAATATCTGCGCGGGCTAACAGGTATTAGCCTCACCGTTGCCCCCATGGAGGAAGAGGATTGGGCCAACGGCTGGAAGAAATATTACCAGCCAATCGACATCGGCCGGCGGCTCCGGGTGGTGCCAGAGTGGCTGGCGGGGGAGAGCGCGTCAGGCCGGGTGGAGCTGCTTTTGAATCCGGGCCTTACCTTTGGCACCGGCAGCCATCCCACCACCCAGCTGTGCCTGGAGGGGGTGGAGCGCTACGCCGCCCCCGGCCAGCGGGTGCTGGACCTGGGCTGCGGCTCGGGGATCCTCTCCATTGCCGCGCGGCTGCTGGGGGCGGACTACGCCCTGGGGGTGGACATCGATCCTAAGGCCCCAGACGTGGCCTATGAAAACGCCGCCATGAACGGCGTCACCAAGGAAAGCTACAAGGTATTAGCCGGGGACGTGTTGGGGGACATGGACCTGCGCGAGGCCCTGGCAGGGCAAGCGTGGGACCTGATCTTAGCCAACATCGTAGCCGATGTGATCATTCCCTTGTCCTCTGTGGTGGGGCCCTGGCTGGCTCCGGGCGGTAAATTCCTGTGCTCGGGCATCATCGACACCCGGGCGAATGAGGTGCGCGCCGCCTTGGAGGGCAATGGCTTTGCTGTTTTGGATGCTCTGGAGCGCAAGGGATGGTACGCCTTTGAATGCGCGTGGAGGGGAAGACCATGACCCCCAAAGCGATAGTCCAGCCCATCCGTTGGCAGCCGGGGCAGCGGGTGTTGGTCGTCAGCGACGTCCACGGCGCGCTGGGCCTGCTAAAGGGCGCGCTGGCCAAGGCCAACTTCGGCCCAGAGGATGTGCTTATCGTCTTGGGCGATATCATGGAGCGCAGCGAGGGCAGCCTGGACACCCTGCGGTATGTGATGGAGCTTTCCCGGACCCACACGGTCCACACCGTGCTGGGCAACTGCGACAACATCACCCCGGCCTTCTTCCGCACCCAGGACGGCCGCTCGCCCCAGATCCCCGACGCCTTCTACCAGCGGTGGTTTTCCCAGCTGGGAGAGCGGTGCGCGTTGGTGAAAATGGCCCGCATGGCGGGGACGCGCCTGGACACGCCGGCGGACTATCCCGCCGCCCGGGCCGCTTTGCGCCAGGCCTTTGGCCCGGAGATCGGCTTTTTGGAGGGCCTGCCCCACATTTTGCTCCACGACGACTATCTCTTTGTCCACGGCGGCGTGCCCCGGGAGACGGAGCTGGAAAGTCTCAGCGCCTTTGAGGTGATGAAAAATGACAGCTTTTTGACCCAGGGCCACAGTTTCCGCCGCTGGGTGGTGGTGGGCCACTGGCCGGTGACACTCTATAACGAGCGGATCCCTTCCGCCGCGCCTATTTTCGACGAAAAACGACACATCGCCAGCATCGACGGCGGGGCCACACTGAAGTGGGACGGCCAGGTCAACGTGGTCATCCTGCCCCAGAAGCCCGGCGGGGCCTTTACCTGGGTCAGCGACGATGGTTTTCCCACCGTCACCGCCCTGGACGCCCAGGCGCCAAGCCCCGACCCCATCAACATCCGCTTCGGCCACAGCGCCTTGTCGGTGCTGGAGGAGGGGGAGGAGTTTTGCCTGTGCCGCCATGAGGAGAGCGGCCGGGTCCTGAGCATCCTCACCGCCTATCTTCGCCGCCGGGACGGCCAAGTCACCTGCGAGGACTCCACCGACTATCGCCTGAGCGTGGCGCCGGGGGACGTCCTTTCGGTGGTCCGGCGGACCAGCCGCGGGCTGCTGGCCAAGAAAGACGGCGTGACGGGCTGGTATGACGGCAGGTATGAATAAGAGCAAAACGGGAGACCTGGGACAGGTTTCCCGTTCTTTTTTGGACAAACTTTGATACACTTCCTTCCGAAAGGAAGGTGAGGGCGATGGTGGCCCATTGCGAGGGGACCCGGGAGCTGCTGGCCCAGCTGGAAACGGACGAAAAGACAGGGCTTTCCCAGGCCGAGGCCCGGCTGCGACTGGAGCGGGACGGAGCCAACGAGTTGCGGCAGGAAAAGCGCGCGTCGCTTTTTATGCGGCTTTTAAACCAGCTTCGGGACCCTATGATCTTGGTCCTGCTGGCGGCGGCAGGGCTTTCCCTCTGGGCCGGCGGCGGCAGGGACTGGCTGGACAGCGCCATCATTCTGGTCATCGTGGTGGTCAACGCCGCCATCTCCATCTCCCAGGAGGATCACGCCCAGAAGGCCCTGGCGGCCCTCAAGGAGCTCTCCGCGCCTACGGCGCTGGTGCGCCGGGATGGGGCCCTTTGTCGGGTGGGGTGCCGGGAGCTGGTGGTGGGGGACATCGTGTACATCGCCGCCGGCGACCAGATCGGGGCAGACGGACGGCTGCTCCAAGGGGCCAATCTTCGGGTGGACGAGAGCGCCATGACCGGCGAGAGCGTCAGCGTGGATAAAGAGCCCGCCGAGGACCTGGCGGCGGACACGCCCCTGGCGGAGCGGAGGAACATGGTGCTGGCGGGGACCATGGCGGTGGCGGGCAAGGGCGTGATGGTGGTCACGGCCACGGGCATGGACACGGAGATGGGCCGCATCGCCTCCCTGCTGGACGCCTCGGAAAAGCGGCCCACGCCCCTGCAGCGGCGGATGGGAGAGGTATCCCGGACGCTGTCCTTTGTCTGCCTTTGCGTGTGCGCTCTCATGTTCGGCGTGGGGCTTTTGCAGGGCAAGGGCATTTTGGATATGCTAATGACGGCGGTGTCCCTGGCGGTGGCGGCCATCCCGGAGGGGCTTAGCGCCATCGTCACCATCGTGCTAGCCCTGGGGGTACAGCGGCTGGCCAAACGGGGGGCCATCATCACCAAGCTGCCCGCCGTGGAGACCCTGGGCTGCGCGGGGGTCATCTGCTCGGACAAGACGGGGACTCTGACCCGTAACCGCATGGAAGTGGTCCGGCTGTGGGGCAAGGGTCCGGAGGCGGAGCACCAGGCGGCCCAGGCCTTTTTGCTCTGTAATGACGCCACCTTTTCCGGGGACCAGGTCATCGGCGAGCCCACCGAGGCGGCGCTGCTGGTCAAGGCCAGGGAAATGGGCCTGAGCCGGGAGGCTCTGGAGCAGCGAGAGCCCCGGGTGGGGGACCTGCCTTTTGACGCGAGGCGCAAGCGCATGACCACGCTGCACAAGTCCGGCGCGGGCTATGTGGCCTACGTCAAGGGCGCGCCAGACCTGCTGCTGGAGCGGTGCGACAAGATCCTGACGGCCCAAGGCGCCGTGGCGCTGACGCCCACGCGCAAGCGGGAGGTAGAGCGGCAGGTCCTGCAAATGGGCAAGGAGGCTCTGCGGGTACTGGCCTCGGCGAAAAAGGAGCTATCCAGTCTGCCCAGAGAGCCTAAGGCGGAGCAGGTCGAGCGGGGCTTGACCTTTTTGGGCCTGGCGGGGATGATCGACCCGCCCCGGCCCGAGGCGCGCCAGGCGGTGGAGCAATGCCATCGCGCGGGCATCCGGCCCATCATGATCACCGGCGACCACCGCACCACCGCCATGGCCATTGCCCGGGAGCTGGATATTCTGCGCCCGGGAGATACCTCCATTACCGGCGCGGAGCTGGACTTTATGAGCCAGGAGGACCTGGAGAACGAGGTGGAGCGCATCTCCGTCTACGCCCGGGTGACTCCGGAGCATAAGATGCGCATTGTCCGGGCCTGGCAGGCCAGGGGCCAGGTGACCGCCATGACCGGCGACGGCGTCAACGACGCTCCCGCCCTAAAGCAGGCCGACATCGGCTGCGCCATGGGCAAGAGCGGCACCCAGGTGGCCAAATCCTGCGCCCATCTGATCCTGACCGACGATAACTTCTCCACCATCGTCTCCGCCGTGGCCGAGGGCCGGGGCATCTACGACAATATCAAAAAAGCGGTCCACTATCTCCTGTCGTGCAACATCGGGGAAATTTTAACGCTGTTCGCGGCTACGGTGCTGGACTTTGGGCAGATGCCCTTGGTGCCGGTGCAGCTTTTATGGCTCAATCTGGTCACCGACTCTCTGCCCGCCCTGGCCCTGGGTATGGAACGGCCTGAACCGGGGACCATGGAGCGCAAGCCAAGAGGCGGGGAAGAGGGGCTTTTTACCCGGAAATTCTCCCTACGGCTGATTTGGCAGGGGTTCATGGTGGGCGCTTTGACCCTGGCGGCGTACTGCCTGGGCCATTTTGTGCTGGCCACGCCCCAGCAGGCCGACGGCGTGGCCAACACCATGGCCTTTGCCACGCTGACGCTGTGCCAGCTGTTCCACGCCTTTAACGTCCGAAGCGAGGACCAGTCCATCTTTGCCCTGGGGGCCTTTTCCAACCGGGCCATGAACAAAGCCTTTTTGGCGGGGCTTGCCATGCAGCTGGCGGTGCTGCTGGTGCCGCCGCTGATGGGGGTGTTCTCCACGGTGTGGATGACCCCCTTGCAGTGGATGACGGTGGCGGCCCTGGCGGTGGCCCCCATTGCCATCTGCGAGATCACCAAGATGTTTGGGCAAAAATAACCAAAAAAATCCGGAATAGGCCTTGTGTTTTTGACGAAAGGATGGTAAAATATTTGAGCTAAAATGACCGAACGGGACGTTAAAACAGAAAGGAATGAAGCAGACATGTCCAGAAAGTATGTCTACAAATTTTCCGAGGGCAATGCCACCATGCGCGAGTTGTTGGGCGGCAAGGGCGCCAACCTGGCGGAGATGACCGGCATCGGCCTGCCTGTGCCCCAGGGCTTTACCATTACCACCGAGGCCTGTACACAGTATTACGAGGACGGCCAGAAGATCAACGACGATATTATGAACGAGATCATGGCCAACGTGGCCATGATGGAGGAGATCAACGGCAAGAAGTTCGGCGACCTGAAAAATCCCCTGCTGGTGTCCGTCCGCTCGGGCGCGAGGGCTTCCATGCCGGGCATGATGGACACCATCCTGAACCTGGGGCTCAACGACCAGGTGGTGGCGGCCATGATCGCCGGCAACCCCGACCCCGGCTTTGAGCGCTTTGTCTACGACAGCTACCGCCGCTTTATCCAGATGTTCTCCGACGTGGTCATGGAGGTGGGCAAGAAGTATTTTGAAGAGCTCATCGACCAGATGAAGGCCAAGAAGGGCGTTACCTACGATGTGGAGCTCACCGCCGCCGACCTCAAGGAGCTGGCCGAGAGCTTCAAGGCCGAGTATAAAAAGCAGTTGGGTCAGGACTTCCCCTCCGACCCCAAGGTCCAGCTCTACGAGGCCATCCGGGCGGTCTTCCGCTCCTGGGACAACCCCCGGGCCAACGTCTACCGCCGGGACAACGACATCCCCTACTCCTGGGGCACCGCCGTCAACGTCATGCCCATGGTCTTTGGTAACCTCAATAACAACTCCGGAACCGGCGTAGCCTTTACCCGGGACCCGGCTACCGGTGAGAAAAAGCTGATGGGCGAGTTTTTGGTCAACGCCCAGGGCGAGGACGTGGTGGCCGGCGTGCGCACCCCCATGCCCATCGCCCAGATGGCGGAGAAATTCCCTCAGGCGTATAGCGAGTTTATCAAGGTCTGCGACATTTTGGAGGATCACTACCGGGATATGCAGGACATGGAGTTTACCGTGGAAAACGGCAAGCTCTATATGCTCCAGTGCCGCAGCGGCAAGCGCACCGCCCAGGCGGCGCTGAAGATCGCCTGCGACCTGGTCAGCGAGGGCATGATTTCGGAGGAGAAGGCCGTGGCCATGATCGACCCCCGGAACCTGGACACCCTCCTGCATCCCCAGTTTGACGCCGCCGCCCTAAAGGCCGCCACCCCCCTGGGCCGTGGTCTGGGCGCGTCCCCCGGCGCGGCCTGCGGCAAGGTGGTCTTCACCGCCGAGGACGCCAAGGACTGGGCAGGCCGGGGTGAAAAGGTGGTCCTGGTGCGGTTGGAGACCTCCCCGGAGGACATCGAGGGCATGAAGGCCGCCCAGGGCATCTTGACCGTTCGGGGCGGCATGACCTCCCACGCCGCTGTGGTGGCCCGGGGCATGGGCACCTGCTGCGTGTCCGGCTGCGAGAAGATCAACATGGATGAGGCCAATAAGAAATTCACCTTGGGCGGCGTTATCTTCCATGAGGGCGATCCCATCTCCATCGACGGCTCCACCGGCAATATCTACCAGGGCCTGATCGCCACGGTGGACGCTACCATCTCCGGCAACTTCGACACCATCATGCAGTGGGCCGATAAGTACCGCCGCCTGAAGGTCCGCACCAATGCCGACACCCCTCGGGACGCCAAGAAGGCCCGGGAGCTGGGGGCGGAGGGCATCGGCCTTTGCCGCACCGAGCATATGTTCTTTGGCGAGGGCCGCATCGACGCCTTCCGGGAGATGATCTGCTCGGAGACTGTCGAGGAGCGGGAAAAGGCCCTTGCCAAGATCCTGCCCATGCAGCAAAGCGACTTTGAGGCCCTCTACGAGGCCCTGGAGGGCACGCCGGTGTGTATCCGCTTCCTGGATCCCCCTCTCCATGAGTTCGTGCCCACCGAGGATGCGGACATCGCCGCTCTGGCCAAGACCCAGGGCAAGAGCGTGGAGGCCATCCGGGCCATCATTTCCTCCCTCCATGAGTTCAATCCCATGATGGGGCACCGGGGCTGCCGCCTGGCCGTCACCTATCCTGAGATCGCCAAGATGCAGACCAGGGCCGTGATCCGGGCGGCCATCAACGTGCAGAAAAAGCACCCGGATTGGACCATGGTGCCCGAGATCATGATCCCGCTGGTGGGCGAGGTCAAGGAGCTCAAGTACGTCAAGAAGTTCGTGGTGGAGACCGCCGACGAGGAGATCCGCGCCGCCGGGATCAATCTCAAATACCAGGTGGGCACCATGATCGAGATCCCCAGGGCTTGCCTCACTGCCGACGTCATCGCCCAGGAGGCCGACTTCTTCTGCTTTGGTACCAACGACCTGACCCAGATGACCTTTGGCTTCAGCCGGGACGACGCGGGCAAGTTCCTCTCCGCCTACTATGACAGCAAGATCTTTGAGGCAGACCCCTTTGCCAAGTTGGACCAGACCGGCGTGGGCAAGCTGATGAAGATGGCCATGGACCTGGGCCGGCCGGCCAACAAGGAGCTCCATGTGGGCATCTGCGGCGAGCACGGCGGCGACCCCACCAGCGTGGAGTTCTGCCACCGCATCGGCCTGGACTACGTCTCCTGCTCCCCCTTCCGGGTGCCCATCGCCCGCCTGGCGGCGGCGCAGGCGGCTATTAAAGAGGATAAATAAAACCGATTTACAAAAAACAAACACACCGCTTGGCCAGTTGGCTGAGCGGTGTGTTTTTGTGCTGTATTACAATCTGCATGACGGTTTGTCATGCAGACAGATTGAACGGTGCGTGCTATAAAAAGGGGGAGAGGGGGGAGGAAACGATGCTAAAAGAAGTGCTGGCCGCGTTGGTTCGGCAAGGCCAAGTTGCCGTAGAGGTTCCGGGACTGGATATGGAGCGGCTGGAAGCGATTTTGCGAAGTCGGTGTATGCAGACTCTGCGAAGGGTAAAAATGGTAATACACAGCGAGGATATTTCTGACGCAGAGAAAATAGAAATACTCTGCCGCTATTTGGAGGGCTGGTAAGTGGGGACCTCCAGAAAGCGATTTACCGCTGATAATCAAACTCCAGGTTGTAGAGCGACACCGTGTCGCCGTCCTGGATGCCCAGCTCCTCCAGCCGGTCAAAAAGGCCGGACTGGCGCAGGATGCGGTCAAACCAGTTGCGGCTTTCAAAATCGCCAAAATTCACGTTCATCATGACCCGGCGGAGCCATTCACCCTCCACGATCCAGGTGCCGTCGTCGCTGCGGGTGATGTCCAGGGGCTGGGAGGTGTCCACCGAGGGGGCCTTGGGTACGTAGGTGGCCTCAAAGGGCTCCGGCGGCGGCAGCTCCGAGAGCCGCTGGGCGGCGTAGGCCATCAGCTCCTGGGTGCCCTGGTGGGCGGCGGCGGAGATCTCGAAGTAGGGCAGGCCCAGGTTTTCCGCATGGGCCCGCAACGCCGCGGAGCCCTCGCCGTCGGGAGCCAGGTCTACCTTGTTACCCACCACTACGGTGGGCCGCTGGGCCAGGTCCTTGGACCACGCCTCTAATTCCGCTGTAATGGCGTCAAAGTCTGCCACCGGGTCCCGGCCCTCGCTGCCCGACACGTCTACTACGTGCAGCAGCAGACGGCAGCGGTCGATATGGCGCAAAAAGTCGTGACCCAGGCCCGCCCCCTGGGCGGCCCCTTCGATGACGCCGGGGATATCGGCCAGGACGAAGGAGTTGCCCTCGCCCAGGCTCACCACCCCCAGGTTGGGGGAGAGGGTGGTAAAGTGGTAGTTGGCGATCTTGGGCTGGGCCCGGGTGACTACGCTCAGGAGCGTGGATTTGCCCACGTTGGGAAAGCCCACCAGCCCAACGTCGGCCAGCAGCTTTAATTCCAGAATGACCTCCATGGACTGGCCCGGGAGGCCCGCCTTGGCAAAGCGGGGCGCTTGCCGGGTGGGGGTGGCGAAGTGTTTGTTGCCCCAGCCGCCGTTGCCGCCCCGGCAGAGGACGAAAGGCTGGGCGTCGGCCATGTCCCGGATAATGTCGCCGCTCTCGGCGTCCCGGATGACGGTGCCACGGGGGACCTTGACGGTCAAGGTCTCGCCATCCTTGCCCGAGCAGCGCTTGCCTGTGCCGTCCATGCCGTTGCCCGCCACATATTTGCGCTTGTAGCGAAAGTCCATCAGGGTGGTCATGTGGTCGTCCACGATGATGACCACGTCACCGCCCCGGCCACCGTCGCCGCCGTCGGGGCCGCCGGCGGCCACATACTTCTCCCGGTGAAAGGCCACCGCGCCGTTGCCGCCGTCTCCGGCCTTGACAAAGATCTTTGCCTGGTCTAGCCACGCGTTGGGCATACGCTCGCCTCCTTTTGCTCCTAGTATGCCAAAAAGAACGGGGTCGTTGCAGCCGCAACGACCCCACTTCAAAGACGTTTGTTAGGCCTCTTCTTCGACAATAGAGACCTGCTTGCGGTCCTTGCCCAGCCGGTGGAATTTTACACGCCCAGACTTCAGAGCGAAGAGCGTATCGTCGCTGCCCTTGCCCACGTTGACGCCGGGGTGGATGTGGGTGCCGCGCTGCTTGACCAGCACGTTGCCGGCCAGCACGAACTGGCCGTCGGCCCGCTTGACGCCAAGACGCTTGCTCTCGCTGTCCCGGCCGTTGCGGGTGGAGCCTACGCCCTTTTTATGGGCGAAAAACTGCAAACCAATGTTCAGCATTGTCTTACACCTCCATGTCTAAGACAGTTAGATTTTCGGGATATTCCCCGGCCAGGTCGGTGAGGTAGACCATCAGTCCGGCCAGAAGGGCCTGGCAGGCGGTCTCGTTTTCCTGACCCATGTCGCCGGGGAGCTTGAGGGAGATCAGAGCCTTGTCCTCCCGGACCTTCACCGCCGCGCCTACGGCCAAAACATCGTTGACGGTGGTCTCTAAAAGGCGGATGGCGGAGGTCAGAGCGGCGCAGAGGATATCCTCACCCTCGTCGGCCAGAGCGGCGTGGCCCTGGAACTCCACGGCCTCGATGCGCTGGCCCTTAGTGGTGAACGTGACGGTGGTCATCAGGCGTTCACTTTGGTGATCTCGATCTTGGTGTAGGGCTGACGGTGGCCCTGCTTGGTCTTCTCGTTCTTCTTGGGCTTGTACTTGAAGACGATGACCTTCTTGCCCTTGCCGTTCTTGACCACGTTGGCCTGAACGCTGGCGCCGGCCACGGTGGGCTGGCCGAAGGTGGCCTTGTCGCCGTCGATGACGGCCAGGACCTGGTCGAAGGTGACGGCGTCGCCGGCCTCCACGGGCAGCTTCTCCACATAGAGAACGTCGCCCTCTGTGACCTTGTACTGCTTGCCGCCAGTAACAATGATCGCGTGCATACTTATTTCACTCCTTTATTACGGGCTCGCCGTGGTAGGGGAGCGCGGGGCGCTGCTTGTAGACCCTATTTCCGAGCGGCCTTAGTAGTATATCAGCCAAAAGCTGGGATGTCAAGCACTTTTTCTCTTAAAATCCCTGGTTTTGTAAGGGTTTCTACATCTTGTGTGCCAAGGAAGGGGGGTGTTCCATATGGTGGGGGTCAGCCCTTGCTGAAGATGCCCCGGAGCACCAGACCGATGCCGGCGGCCAGAGGGGCCAGGATCAAGAGAACGTCGGAGAGGCTCATGTACCGAAAGCCGATGTGCATCCCCAGGATCAGGGAAAGTACCAGAGCGGCTATGAGCACGCCGATGAGGACCTTACTCCAGGTGGAAGGCCGGACGATGGCAAAAATGACGGCCAGCACCAGCAACACGATGAGAATGGCCCCGGTGTTGACCCGGCCAAAGGTGAAAAAGCCGAAGCTGGTCACATAGGCGTTTTTGAAGAGCATAAAGAGACCGACCAAGGTCAGAACGATGCCAAAAATGTACTCAAACCCCTTTTTCTTCGTCATGGTTCTTTTCTCCTCCTTGTTTAAGATCCTTTGATAGGGCCGCCTTTTCCAGCAGCGCCACCGTTTCCACATGGTGGGTGCGGGGGAACATATCTACCGCCTCTACGCGCTGTAAGCTATAGTCTTGGCAGAGAACCTTCAGATCCCGGGCCAGGGTGGCGCAGTCACAGGAGACGTAGACAATACGACGGGGCGACATACGCCGCAGGACCTCTACCGTATCGGGAGACATCCCCTTGCGGGGCGGGTCCACCACCACCACGTCGGGCCGGACGCCCTCCTGCTCCAGCTCGACCGCGGCCTGGGCGGCGTCGGCGCAGAGGAAGCGGGCGTTTGTAATGCCGTTTCGCCGGGCGTTTTCCACCGCGTCGGCCACCGCCTGGGGCACCACCTCTACGCCAATGACGGCCTTGGCCCGGCTGGCCAGGGTCAGGCCGATGGTGCCCGTGCCGCAGTAGAGGTCCAGCACGGTCTCACGCCCCGTGAGGGCGGCAAAGTTCCCGGCCAAGCCGTATAGGACCTCCGCCTGGGAACGGTTGACCTGAAAAAAGGAGGGGACGGAGAGTTTAAATTGAAGGCCGCAGAGCGTGTCCATGAGGTAGTCCTGGCCCCAGAGGGTACGGTAACTCTCGCCCAGGATCACGTTGGTCCTGCGGGTGTTGACGCCGAGACTAATACCTATTAGCCCAGGAAACGCCTGCCGCAGCGAGGAAACAAACTCCGGTTCGTGGGGCAGGGAAGGGCTATTAGCTATTATGCAGACCAGGGCCTGGCCCTGGGCGTTGGTCCGCAGATAGAGATGGCGGACAAGCCCCGTGTGGCTGTGCTCGTCATAGGCGGGGACGGCGTAGGTCTCCATCCAGGTCTTGACGGCGGCGCGGATGGGGGCTGCGCACGCCGGGGTCAGCAGGCAGTCGTCCACGTCGATGACGGTGTGGGTCCGCGCCTGAAAATAACCGATCCTGGGGCCGGGAGCGACGGCACCCGCAAGGGGCACGCCGCATCCGTAAGGCGGCAAAGCCGCCGACGGCTGCGCGGGGAACTGGACCTTGTTGCGGTAGCGTTCCGGCTGGGCGCAGCCGTGGATGGGCACCGGGCCCGGGTCGATCCCGCCGATGCGCCGCAGGGCGTTTTGGACCTTGCCCGCTTTGAAGGCCAGCTCGGCGGGGTAGGACATATGCCGGGTCTGGCAGCCGCCGCACTGGGCGTAGTAGGGGCAGTCGGGCTCCATGCGGTCGGGGGAGGGGGTCAGCCGCTCGGTCATGCGGGCCCAAACGGTGTTATGACCGATGTGCTCGATAAAAATGCGGCACTGCTCGCCAGGCAGGGCACCCTTGACAAAGACGGCCTGGCCGTCGATGCGGGCCACCCCGTGGGCCTCGGAGGAAAAGCCCTCCACAGTGACGGTATGGGTCTGGCCTTCGCGCAGCATGGACTCGCCTCCCTTCCCTAAGGTTTTCTGGAGTTATTGTAACACAAGGGGCAAAGAGGCGCAAGAGCGGCGGCCTGACTGGACGGGGCCTTGCTTTTGCCGGGGAAATTTACAATTTAGTCTTTTCTAATGTGTGGCGGTGTGGTATAATAGCCGCCGAGCGGCTATTATACCAATTTGATGCCGCCTTTGCTCTCCGGCTTCGCCGGAAACCGCAAAGGATGGCGCATTATACCACACCGCTGCGCGGATGTGGTATAATAATACCCATGTTACACTGGATAATTTTGTGGAAAGACAGGTGAATGCCCCTATGGGACTGCTGACGAAGATGTTTGGCACGCACTCCGACCGGGAGCTGAAGAAGATCGACAAGCTGGTGGACCGGATCGAGGCGTTGGAGGAAGAATATAAAGCGCTTTCTGACGAGGAATTGAAAGCGCAGACACCCAAATTAAAAGCCCGGCTGGCGGCGGGGGAGACCACCGACGATATCCTGCCCGAGGCCTTTGCCACCGCCCGGGAGGCGGCCTGGCGGGTGGTGGGCCTGCGGCCCTACCGGGTCCAGCTGATCGGCGGTATCATCCTCCACCAGGGCCGCATCGCCGAGATGAAGACCGGCGAGGGCAAGACCCTGGTGGCCACCCTGCCGGCCTATTTGAACGCCCTCACCGGCGAGGGGGTCCACATCGTCACCGTCAACGACTACCTGGCCAAGTACCAGAGCGAATGGATGGGGAAAATTTACCGCTTCCTGGGCCTGACGGTGGGGTTGGTCATCCACGCCGTGGAGCCCCGAGACCGCAAGGCGGCCTATGAGGCGGATATCACCTACGGCACCAACAACGAATTTGGCTTTGACTACCTCCGGGACAACATGGCAATCTACAAGACCGAGCTGGTCCAGCGGGGCCACGCCTTCGCCATCGTGGACGAGGTGGACTCCATTTTGATCGACGAGGCCCGGACCCCGCTGATCATCAGCGGCCAGGGGGACAAGTCCACCCAGCTCTACACTGTGGTGGACTCCTTTGTGGCCCGGCTAAAGGGCAAACGGGTGGCCAGCGTGGACGAGAAGGCGGAGGAGGATCCCGACGAGGACGCCGACTACATCGTGGACGAAAAGCTCCGCACCGCCACCCTCACCGCCCGGGGCATCGCCAAGGCCGAGCAACAGTTTCAGCTGGAGAACCTGGCCGACCCGGAGAACGCTACACTCTCCCACCACATCAACCAGGCCATCCGGGCCCACGGGGTCATGCGCCGGGACATCGACTATGTGGTCAAGGACGGCGAGGTCATCATCGTGGACGAATTCACCGGCCGCTTGATGTTTGGCCGGCGCTACTCCGAGGGACTTCACCAGGCTATCGAGGCTAAGGAAAAAGTCACCGTGGCCCGGGAGAGCAAGACCCTGGCCACCATCACCTTCCAAAACTACTTCCGCCTCTACGACAAGCTCTCGGGCATGACGGGTACGGCCTTGACTGAGGAGGAGGAATTCGGGCAGATCTACGCCCTGGACATCGTGGAGGTGCCCACCAACAAGCCCATGATCCGGGTGGACCATCACGATGTGGTCTATAAGACCCAGGCGGGCAAGTTCCGGGCCATCGTGGAGCAGGTGAAGCAGTGCCACGAAAAGGGACAGCCGGTGCTGGTGGGCACGGTGTCCATCGAGATCTCCGAGCTTGTGAGCAAGCTGCTGACCCGGGCGGGCATTTCCCACAACGTCCTGAACGCTAAAAACCACGAAAAGGAAGCGGAGATCGTGGCCCAGGCGGGCCAGTTCGGGGCTGTCACCGTGGCCACCAACATGGCTGGCCGCGGCACCGACATTATGCTGGGCGGCAACGCCGACTACCTGGCCCAGGCCGACCTTCGCAAGCAGGGCCTTTCCGACGAGCTCATCGCCGAGGCCACCGGCTATGCCGACACCGACGACCAGGAGATCCTGGACGCCCGGAAGCTCTATCAGGACTGTCTGGAAAAGCGCAAGGGGGAGATCGCCGGCGAGGCGGACAAGGTCCGCGCCGCGGGCGGGCTCTTTATCGTAGGCACCGAGCGGCACGAATCCCGCCGCATCGATAACCAGCTCCGGGGCCGGTCCGGCCGACAAGGCGACCCCGGCGAGAGCCGGTTCTACCTCTCCCTGGAGGACGACATCCTGCGCCTCTTTGGCACAGAGCGTATCATGGGCCTTATGGAGACCCTGGGCATCGACGAGGATACGCCCATCGAGCAGAAGATGCTCTCCGGGGCCATCGAAAACGCCCAGAAGCGGGTGGAGAGCAAGAACTTCCAGAGCCGGAAGACGGTGCTGGAGTACGACGACGTGATGAACACCCAGCGGGAGGTCATCTACAAGCAGCGCCGGGAGGTGCTGGACGGTAAGGACCTGAAGGACAGCATCCAGGCCATGCTGGAAAACGTAGTCACCCGCCAGGTGACCGGCCATCCCCTGGAGCATGAGCACTATACCGCCGAGGACTACGCCGCCATCACAGCCCCCTTCCGGGGGACCTTCCTGGATCCCGGCGACAGTCTCTCCGAGGCCACCCTGGCCGACTCCGACGCCCAGAGCTTGACGGCCTACCTTCTGGAGAAGGCGCAGAGCCGCTATGCCCAGCGGGAGGCGGAGTTTGGCGAAGCCATGACCCGGGAGATCGAGCGGGTGGTGATGCTCCGGGTGGTGGACGAATACTGGATGGACCACATCGACGCCATGACCGAGCTTCGTCAGGGCATCGGCCTCAGGGCCTACGGCCAGGCCGACCCCAAGGTGGAGTATAAGCGCGAGGGCTACGAGATGTTTGAGGCCATGGTGGCTGCCATCCAGGAGGAGACGGTGCGCCGGATGTTCCTGGTGCGGCTGAAGAAGGACGAGGAGGTCAAACGCGAGCGGGTGGCCAAGGTCACAAGTGAGTCCGGCGCCTCCGACGGCACGGTGAAGGCCCAGCCTAAGAAGGCTGCCGATAAGATCGGGCGCAACGACCCCTGCCCCTGCGGCTCGGGCCTGAAGTGGAAGAAGTGCACCTGCAAAGAGTATCATCCGGAAGAGAATTGAGGCTTCCCCCTGCAAGGGGAAGCCAAAAGGACCATCAAACCGCAAGAATGATTACAAACTGGAGGAAATGGCGATTTGATCACCCGGAGTGTTGGACAACTGGAATATGTGGCCTCGCCCCTTTTGGACACGCCCCACGGGTTTTCCACCCGGCTGGGCGGCGTGTCTAAAGGGCATTTGGCGTCGCTGAATCTGGGCTGTCATCGGGGAGATGCCCCGGAGGCTCTGCGGGAGAATTACCGCCGGTTCTGCGCCGCGGTGGGGGTGGGCGGCGACCATCTTGTGATGACCCACCAGGTCCACGGCGTGCGGGTCCAGCCGGTGACGGCGGCCCAGGCCAAGTCCGACGTGCTGGACGAGACCTACATCGAGGCCGACGGCCTTGTCACCGACGAACTCGGGGTGACGCTGGTGATCTTCACCGCCGACTGCATCCCCATCCTGCTCTTTGACCCGGCGCGCCGGGTGGCCGCCGCCGTCCACGCCGGCTGGCGGGGGACCGCGGGGGCCATTGCCGCCCAAGGGGTCAGGGCCATGGAGAACTATGGTTGTAAGGCGTCCGATATCCGCGCGGCCATCGGCCCGGGCATCGGGCCGTGCTGCTTTGAAACGGACGCCGACGTGCCCCAGGCTATGGCAGCCCAGCTGGGCACTCTGGCGGAGCCCTATGTGTCGAAAAAAGGCGACAAGTGGAACGTGGACCTGAAGGGGATCAATCAGGCCGTCTTGCTGGCAGCAGGGCTGGAGCCGGAGCATGTGGACCTGTCAGGTGATTGCACCTGCTGCCGGCACGACAAATACTGGTCCCACCGCTACACCCATGGTCTGCGGGGCAGCCAGGCCGCCGTTATTATGCTGGAGGGACGGCCATGAGAAAACGTGTTTTGGCCATGGCGGGCTGTGTTTGCCTGGCCCTGGGCGGCTGTCATTACCAGCAGCCTGTGGAGCCCACACCCACCCCCAGCGCCGCGCCCAGCGCGGACCCCGCCATCCGGCAGGTATTTACCCTGCCGGTGGATCCGGTAGGGGAGTGGGATCCCTATGGAGGCGGCAAGAGCGGCAATATGACGCTGCTGCCGCTGATCTGTGAGAGCCTGTACGCCCTGGACAACGCCTTTGCTCCCCAGCCGGTGCTGGCCCAGAGCGCCAGCGCCAGCGAGGACGGGCTTGCCTGGACGGTGACGCTGCGCTCCGGCGTACGCTTTTCCGACGGTGAGAGCCTGAGTGCCGAGACGGTGGCCCAGGCCGTCAACGCCGCCCGAGGCGAAAAGAGCGCCTACGCCAAGCGGCTTTCAGGTGTAAGGAAGGTCGCTGCCCAGGAAGACGGCACAGTGCAGTTTCAGCTCTCCACACCCAACAGCGGCTTTTTATCCCTGCTGGACTTTCCCATCGCCCGGGTGACGGAAACGGGCGTTGTGGGCACCGGTCCCTATGTACGGCAGGAGGGCCGCCTGGTGGCTAACGCCGACTGGTGGCAGGAGAAGGCCCTGCCCCTGGCGGAGATCCCGCTCCAGGAGGCGGGGGACGCAGATACGCTGGTGGCCAGCTTCAACGCCGGGGCGGTCAGCGTGGCCGCCGCCGATCCCACCGGGGCGGATACCCTGGGTTATTCGGGCAGCTGCCAGAGCTGGGAGTATCCCACCTCCACCATGGTCTACCTGGGCTTTCGGTGCAGCAAGGGCCCCTGCCGGGACGGGGCATTTCGCCGGGCGGTGGCCCAGGCGTTGGACCGGGACAGCCTGACCCATCAGGCTCTCGCCGGCCACGGCGTGGCCGCGGCCTTGCCCGCGCCGCCGTCTTCCGCACGGTATGACCAAACGGCGGCGGCCCAGCTGACCTATGACGTCACCGCCGCCGGGGCCGCTTTGGAGGAGCAGGGCTACAAGCTGGCCCAGGACGGCGTTCGGTATCGCGGCAGAGATCCCCTGGCCCTGACGCTGCTGGTGAGCGCGGACAACGCCTCTTTAGAAGCTATGGCCAACGCCGCGGCGGAGGACCTGGGCACGTTGGGCGTGCAGGTCAGCGTCCGGGCGCTTCCCTGGGAGGATTACAAAAAGGCCCTGAGCCAAGGGGATTTTGACCTCTATCTGGCCCAGAGCCGGATGACGGGGGACCTGGATCCGGGGCCGTATTTTACCGCAGGAAGCGGCGTGTGCTACGGGGGATTTTCCTCCAAGGCTCTGACGGAGGCCCTGCTTGGCGCTCGCAAGAGCGGCGATTGGAGCGAATTTTACGCCCAGTGGGTCCAGGACGTGCCCGTAGCCCCCATCTGCTTTAAAAGCGCGGGGCTGCTGACCCGCTGGGGCCAGGTCCAGGGCGCATCCCCCACCCAGGGAAATTTGTTTTACGGCTTTGAAAACTGGAAGATCACCTGAGAGGAGATAGAGAGATGGTATTTCGCTGTTTTGTCCGCAAGAAGAAGGCCTTTGACGTGGCCGGGCCCGCACTGGTACGGGAGTTACGGGAGGTGCTGGGGCTCAAGGACATCACCGATGTGTGCGTGTTCCGCCGCTATGATGTAGAGGGCATCGACCCGTCGGCCTATGAGAGGGCTAAGACCATCGTCTTTGCCGAACCCCAGGTGGACGAGCTCTTTGAGGAGGCCCTGGAGGCCAAGGGAGTCCGGGTGCTGGGGGTGGAGCCTCTGCCCGGGCAGTTTGACCAACGGGCCGATTCCGCCGCTCAGTGCCTGCAGATGCTGGTCGGGGGCGAGCGGCCCAGGGTGCGCTGCGCGGACATCTACTGGCTCTTTGGTCAGCTGTCTGACGCCGATATGGAAAAGGCGAAAAAGTACCTCATCAACCCTGTGGAGTGCCGGGAGGCCGGTATGGACAAGCCCGAGACCCTGGCTCAGAGCTATCCCGAGCCGGCGGATGTGAAGACCGTGGCGGGCTTTACGGCCATGGACGAACACGCCCTGGAGGGGCTTTTGGCGGAAATGGGCCTTGCCATGGACCTTCAGGACCTGAAATTCCTGCAAGACTACTTTAAAAGTGAGGAAAAGCGGGACCCCACCGTTACCGAGATCCGGGTGGTGGACACCTATTGGTCCGACCACTGCCGTCACACCACCTTCTCCACCCATTTGGAGGATATCGATATCCAGGATGGGAACGTCCAGGCCGCCTATGAGCAGTATTTGGCGGCCCGGGAGGAAGTCTACGGCGACAAAGCCAAGACCCGGCCCCAGACCCTGATGGATATCGCCACCATCGGCGCCAAGGTGCTGAAAAAGCGGGGAGAGCTCCCCGAGCTGGACCAGAGCGAGGAGATCAACGCCTGCTCCATCCGCGTGTCCGCCCCGGTGGACGGCAAGGAGGAGCCCTGGCTCCTTATGTTTAAAAACGAGACCCACAACCACCCCACCGAGATCGAGCCCTTTGGCGGCGCGGCCACCTGCATCGGCGGGTGCATCCGGGACCCCTTGTCCGGGCGGGCGTATGTCCACCAGGCCATGCGCATCACCGGCTGCGGCGACCCGAGGGTCCCGGTGGACCAGACTCTGCCGGGAAAGCTGCCCCAGCGCAAGCTCTGCCAGACCGCGGCGGCGGGCTATTCCAGCTACGGCAACCAGATCGGCCTGGCTACGGGCTTGGTGGACGAGATGTACCACCCGGGCTATGTGGCCAAGCACCTGGAATGCGGCGTGGTGGTGGGCGCGGCCCCGGAGGGCAACGTCCGCCGGGAGCGGCCCGCGCCGGGGGACGTGGTCATTTTGCTGGGTGGCCGTACCGGCCGGGACGGCATCGGCGGGGCCACCGGGTCCAGCAAGAGCCACGACCTGAAGAGCCTGGACACCATGGCCTCCGAGGTCCAGAAGGGCAACGCCCCGGAGGAGCGGAAAATTCAAAGGCTGTTCCGGGACCCCAAGGTGACGAGGCTCATCAAGCGGTGCAACGACTTTGGCGCGGGCGGCGTCAGCGTGGCCATCGGTGAGCTGGCCGACGGCCTGGCCATCGACCTGGACGCCGTTCGCAAGAAGTATGACGGCCTGGACGGCACCGAGCTTGCCATTTCCGAGTCCCAGGAGCGTATGGCGGTGGTGGTGGCCCCAGAGGATGAGGCGGCCCTGATCGCCGCGGCGGAAAAGGAGAACCTGGAGGCCTACCGGGTGGCGGTGGTCACCGAAAGCCCCCGGATGGTCATGACCTGGCGGGGCAAGACCATCGCTGATTTGAGCCGGGAATTTTTGAACACCAACGGAGCGGTGAAGACCGCAAAGGTAAGCGTGCCTGACGCGCCGGGCGCTGACGTGGGGGAGGAAACCGGCTTGCGGGAGATGGCCGCCAGTTTGAAGTGCGCCTCCCGCCGGGGCCTTGCCGAGCGGTTCGACTCCACCATCGGCGTGGGGTCCGTGTTGGCCCCCTTCGGCGGCAAGTACCAGCGCACCCCTCAGCAGGCTATGGCCGCCCTGTTCCCGGTGGAGCCGGGGCAGGAGACCGACCAGGCCAGCGTGATGGCCTGGGGTTGCGACCCCGAGGAATTGAGCCGGGACCCCTTCTGGGGTGCCCGTGACGCGGTGACTCTCTCCCTTGCCAAGCTGGTGGCCGCTGGAGCGGACTACAAGAAGGCCTATTTGACCCTCCAGGAGTTTTTTGAAAAGCTCCGGGATGACCCCAAGCGCTGGGGCAAGCCTTTTGCCGCGCTGTTGGGGGCCTTGGATGCCCAGCTGACGTACGGCTGCGCCGCCATTGGCGGCAAGGACTCCATGTCCGGCTCCTTCCTGGACCTGGACGTGCCCCCCACGCTGCTGTCCTTCGCCATCGCCCCCATCAAGGCGGGGGAGGTCATCTCTAATGAGTTTAAGGAGTCGGGACACCCGGTGTACCTCTTTGCGGTGGCCGAGGAATATATCGAAAAGGCTTGGGAGGAGATCCACACCCTGTGCCAGGCCAGGAAGGTAAAGGCCGCCTGGGCGGTGGAGACCGGCGTGGCCGAGGGGATCATGAAGATGTCCTTCGGCAACCGCGTGGGCTTCCGGGCCCAGGAGGGGCTGGAGCTGCGGTGGTTCAACTGGCCTATGTCCGGCGCGGTGATCGTGGAGCTGACTGAGGAGATCAGCACCGAGCTGGGGCAGAGGATCGGCGTGACCACCGCAGAGCCAGTCATCGACCTGGGGAGCGACTGCGCCTCCATTGAGGAGCTTCTGGCCCTGAATGAGGGGGTTTTGGAGGACGTGTACCCCAACCGGGCGGGGAGCTCGGAGAAGGTAGAGCCCATTTCCTGGGACAAGCGCTCTCCCCTGGTGTGCAAGCACAAGGTGGCCCGGCCCCGGGCGGTCATTCCTGCTTTCCCCGGCACCAACTGCGAGCTGGACACTGCGAGGGCCTGTATCCGCGCGGGGATCGAGCCGGAGGTGCTGGTCATCCGCAACGGCTCGGCCTCCGCCCTCAGTCAGTCGGTGGAGGCGCTGGCGGGGCTTATTGGGAAGAGCCAGATGGTCATTCTGCCCGGCGGCTTCTCCGGGGGCGACGAGCCTGACGGCTCGGCCAAGTTCATCTGCTCTCTGTTCCGAAACGCCGCCGTCACCGACGCGGTCCACGACCTTTTGAAAAACCGGGACGGGCTCATGCTGGGCATCTGCAACGGCTTCCAGGCCCTCATCAAGCTGGGCCTGTTGCCCTTTGGAGAGATCCGCCTCACCGATGAGAGCTGCCCCACGCTGACCTACAACCTCATTGGCCGGCACCAGAGCCGGTACGTCACCACCCGGGTGGCCAGCGTCAACTCCCCTTGGATGACGAAGTGCCAGGTGGGCGACCTGCACTCCATCGCCATCTCCCACGGGGAGGGGCGGTTCGTGTGCACCCAGGAGATGCTGGAAAGCCTGGTAGCCCAGGGGCAGGTGGCCACCCAGTATGTGGACGGCCAGGGCGTGCCCTCCATGGATATCGACGTGAACCCCAACGGCTCGGTGGCGGCCATCGAGGGCATTTTCTCTCCCGATGGCCGGGTGTTCGGCAAGATGGGCCACTCCGAGCGCAGGGGTGACTTTGTAGGGCTGAACATCACCGGGGAACGGATGCAGCCCATTTTTGAAAGCGGCGCGCTGTATTTTATGTAATTGCTTTGTAGCGTAATTGTAATTTGACTTTTTGACCGGTTTGGACTACACTAGGAAGTTGTTTGCGGGGAGGGGAAAGGCTTGGATACCACGGCGGTTTTGGACCTGGCGGTGGAGCTGGGCTACCAGCTTCAGGTGGCCGGCGGGGAGATCTACCGGGTGGAGGAGTCTATCACCCGGGTCCTGGCGGCCTATGGCATCCAAGGCGGCGAGGTATTTGCCATCCCCAACTGCATCATTGCCTCCCTTAGCGACCAGGGACAGGCCCTGACCCGGATCCGCCGGGTGGGGAACCACGGCACCGACATCTGGCGGTTGGAGGCGATGAACGCCCTGTGCCGCAGGCTGTGCCGGGTCCCGCTGCCCCCGGCTGAGGCCCGGCGAGAGCTGGAGGAGACTCTGGAGCGGGAGCCTTACTATCCCCAGTGGGTGACCTTGCTGGCCCACTTTGTGGCGGCGGCCAGCTTCTGCCTGTTCTTTGGTGGCGGCGGCTGGGACGCCCTGTGCGCCGGATGCTGCGGCGCGGCCATTGGGCTTTGCCTGTGGCTGGCGCGGCGGCTGGGAGCCGGGCTTTTTCTCAAGACCATTGCCGCCGGGGCGGCCTCCGCGCTGCTGGCTTTGGCGTTTGTGGCCGCCGGGCTGGGCCGAGGGGTGGATCTGATCACCATTGGCGCGCTGATGCTCCTGGTGCCCGGTGTGGCGCTGACCACCGCCGTGCGGGAGATCATGGTAGGCGATATGGTCTCCGGCCTCTCCCGGCTGGCGGAGGCGATCCTCATTGCCGTGGCCATTGCCCTGGGTACCGGCGTGGCCCTGGCGGCAGGCCGGCTGTTAGGAGGCGCGCTGTGATGGAGTATCTCAAGCAGTTGGGCCTGCCCTGCCTGTGGGCCTTTCTGGCCTGTGGGGCCTTCGCGGTGATCTTCAACATTCGCCGGGGCGGTATTTTGATCTGCGGCGCCGGCGGCGCTTTGGGGTGGCTTGTCTACCTGCTGGGAGTCCGGGCGGGATGGAGCGACATGGTCTGCGCCCTGCTGGCTGGGGTGAGCATCGCCGTGTGGAGCGAGAGCATGGCACGGCTTCGCAAGTGCCCGGTGACCGGATACCTGGTGGTGGCTCTTTTTCCACTGGTACCCGGCGGCGGGATCTACTACGCCATGGAATACGCCATCCGGGGCCAGACGATGGAGTTTGCCCAGACCCTGGGCCACACCCTGGAATTTTCCGGGGCGCTGGCGCTAGGGGTGCTGCTGGTGTCCTCGGCCACCCGGATGTGGCACACGCTGCGCAGGGGAGGGTGAGATGTGAAGCGGAGATATACCTGCGTTCTGATCGACGCGGACAATACCCTCCTGGATTTTGACGCCACCGAGGCTCAGGCTCTGCGGCGGACCATGGAGCGCCGGGGCCTGCCTTATAATGAAGAGACCCGGGCACGGTATATGGCCATCAACCGGGCGCTCTGGGACGCCTTTCACAGGGGCGAGGTGGAGCAGGAGTGGCTCAAGGGCGAGCGGTTTCGCCGCTTTGGCGCAGAGCTGGGCTGGTCGGGAGACGCGGGAGCCTGGGACGCGGAGTATCTGGACGCCATGGGCGACTGCGGGGCGCTGTTGCCAGGCGCGGTGGAGCTGTTACAGGCACTGAAGCCGTATTGCCGCATCGGCCTTGCCACCAACGGCCTGAAGACCGTTCAGCGGCGGAGGCTGACGGGCAACCCCATTACGGCGTATCTGGATGGGGTGTTCATTTCCCAGGAGATGGGTGTGGGTAAGCCCCACAAGGCGTACTTTGAGCAGGTGCTGACCGCGCTGAACGCCTCGCCGGAAGAGACTGTTATGGTAGGAGACGATCTGCTTAGCGATATACAAGGCGCTATCAACGCTGGGCTAGATTCCATTTGGTATTCGAGAAATGGAGGTTTCAGCCCGTTGCCGACCTATACTGTTGCCGACCTGGGAGATGTGGCAAAAATCGTGTTGGGAAGAGAGAATGAGATAGATGAAGAGAAGAGATAGCATTTTGATCGCCCTTGGCGTGGCGGCGGTGTGCGGCCTGCTGGTGCTGGGGCCGAGACTGACCTTGCCGGGGCAGAGCCAGCTGGACCCGACGAGCTCGCCAGGCCCGTCTGCCCCCACGCCGACGCTCCAGGTGACGGCCTCGCCCGCCCTGGACCGGACCGCCGAGCCCACGCCGGACGCGTTGCCCAGCCCGGCCACAGGGGAGACGTCGCCCGCCAAGGACCCGGCCCGGCTGCCGACGCTGGCGCCGTCCGCGGAGCCTACGCCCACACCGGTGGGCGTGGTGGCTGACGCGGGCTACGACTACAGCCAGTGCGTGCCAGAAAGCGAGCCGGTGGGAGATGACTATTTTGCCGACGCCGTCTTTATCGGCGACTCCCGTACCGACGGCTTTCGGCTGTATAGCGGGCTGACCCAGGGAGAGTATCTGGTCAAGACCGGGCTGAGCGTGTTCAAGATCGAGAAGGATCAGGTGAAGGTGGAGGGCAAGAAGATGACCGTGCCCGAGGCCCTGGAGCGCAAGAGCTACGGCAAGGTGTATGTCTGCCTGGGACTCAACGAGCTGGGGATGTATGACGACCAGGGGTATTACGACCACTACGCCGCCCTGATCGACCATATCCGTGTCGCCCAGCCCCAGGCCACGGTATATATTCAGCTGCTGATCCCTGTCAACGAGCAAAAGTGTGGGGAAAAGGGCGTGGCCGACTATATCAACAACCAGCAGATCGGCGTCTACAATGACCTTTTGCGCCAGCTGGCCCAGGATAAGCGGGTGTTTTTGGCCGACCCGGCCCAGGCCATCGTGGACCCGGCCACCGGCCAACCGCCCTATGACCTGGTGGCCGACGGCATTCATTTCCAGAAGGAGCCCTACCGGCAGTGGTTGGACTATCTCAAGCGCCACACGGTGCAGCCGGCCCCAGAGCCGGAGGCGCCGCAGGACGTTGCCCAGGAATGGACCCCTGCAGCGCCGCAAGAGGAGGAACTGACATGAAAAGGTGGAGCATGATGCTGGGCTGCGGGCTTTTGTGCGCGTGTCTGGTCGGATGTGGAGGAGAGGCAAAGGAGCCGTTTGACCCGGAGAGCACCGCCCAGAGCCTACTGGACGCCCCGGGGGTGTTCACCGAGACCCTGGAGCGACTGGACCCGGCCATGGCGGCGGGGGAGTACGGCCTGGAGACGCTGGAAGGAACGGAGCTGGTGTGTTACTATTCCCCCGGCGGCACCGCCGAGGAGATCACTGTGGCCGCCTGCGAGAGCGAAGATGCGGCCCGGGCCTTTGAGACCGCGGCGCAGGGCCATATTGCCGACCAGAAGGAGGCCAACGAGACCTACCGGCCCGCGGAGTTGCCCAAGCTGGAGAAGGCTGTGGTGGAGCGGCGGGGTTGCACGGTACTGGTGCTGGTCTGCGCCGATTACGAGGTCGCCCAGGCCGCCTTGGACGGCTGAAGGGATTTTTTATAAGGGCGCCCACTTTCCACGGGAAAGTGGGCGCCCTTTTTTTAGAAAAGGAAAGGGAACATTTTTTGACAAAATATTTTGCCAATATGAAACAAACGGGAACTTCCTGCATGTTTTGTCGTCAAATGGAAAGGCCGGGAGGGGAAGAAGACGGCCTTTGACCCGCCCGACGCGAGACAATTTACCACAAGACAGCGAAAAAAACTCCCAAAAGGGGTTGCATTTTTCAATGGGTTGTGGCATAATGTGCCTGTAAAAATAGCCATCCATGGGATGACTGCGCCCTTTTGCGGGGTGTGACCCACAATATCTTGTGCGTTTTAATCCTGGGGACACTACATATCCGCTCTGACATTCTATATCATACTATATAAAAGAAAGGAGGGAGGATCATGGATGTGGACCTGAGCTTGTGGAAGCAGCTGGGCAAGCGGATCATCGGCGGCCTGTTGGCCTTTTCTATGATCCTCTCTCTGTTCACCACCGCCGCGGCCGCCACCATTACCACCGAGGACCCTGACCAGGGCGTCCAGACCGAGCAGCCCGGCGCCGAGCCTGAACCCGGAACCAACGAGCCCGATGCCAGTGACACCGAGCCGACCGATGAGCCTGAGTATAGCGTGCCTCTGGTGCTGGACCGCAACGCCATCGGCTTTACCAGCGACATGAAGGAGGTCCGGGTGACCGCCACCGTCACCGATGTGCGCTATCTGGGCAAGCTGGAGAGCCTGGAGGAGTTCGCGTCCTTCTTCCCGGGGGACGTGGACCTGGACCAGTGCGCTTACCTCACCGAGGACTATCGCCAGGCCATTGCCGCCATGCCCGAGGCCGAGCGCCGGGCCCTGCGGCGGAAGGCCTCCGCCAAGCTGAAGGTCACTGAGCAGTTTGTGTGGGAGACGGTGTACGCCGGGTACGACTTTAAAGACTATATTGAGATCGAGACCCTGGATTGGGGCGTGATGGACGCCAGCGAGGAGTCGGCCCCCTCCATCACCTGCACTGCTCTTGTGAAGTGGATCGGTCCTACCGACGCTGTGGCCAACGTCACCTCCAGCGGCAACAGCAGTTCCTCCTCCGGGGCTACCATGATCTCCCCCAACGGCAGCAATATCCAGGACTTGATCGGCTCTACCGAGCCCACTCAGACCGGCACGAAGAGCGTGGCCGACGAGTCTCAGGAGATCCAGGACTTCCTTTATGAAATGTATAAGGAGGGCGGCCTGACCCAGTCCAACTCCGCCTACGACCTGACCCCCTTTGAGGAGCGGGCTAAGGCCGAGGGCATCACCGTGGGGCAGGACGGCGACGCCCAGGTGGACGTGGATCAGCTGTTGGCCCAGGTCCAGCAGCAGGCCCAGCAGCAGCTCCAGAGCCAGGCCCAGCAGGACCAGACTCAGGGCGACGATCAGGGCGAGGAGTTCTCCTTGTTCAACTCCAATGCCGCCAGCCAGATCCAGGCTCCCGTGATCCTGGACGAGGACGGCTCGACCAACAACAACACCAAGGACAACAGCGAGCAGGCTGAGGCCGCGCCCGCTGCGGACGACGCCCAGACTCCCGACGTGAGCGACCCCGCCCCCGTGGCCGACGAGAAGGTGGAGCCGCCGGAGGAGTCCGACGCGGCCCCTGTTCCCACCAGCGAGACCCCCGAGGTGCCCGTCGGGGACGAGGATCAGAATACACCTATATATAATAAGGAAGAGACGAGCGAAAATGGCGACAGCGGCGACGCTGCCGCTAACGGCGTTTCTACTGAAGCCGGCGAGGACGGTATGCCGGACGGCCTGGACCTGACGGTCCAGGACGGTCAGACCGGCGAGACCAGCACCTTCGGCGACGTCCCCGATGGCGCCGACAAGACCCCCACCCCCGACAACTCCAACGGCGGCGCGCTGATCGACAGCGTCAACGGCGACAAGACCCTGGAGCAGATCCTCAGCCAGCTGGGCGCCACCTCCGGCGGCGTCGGCGGCTCCACCATCGTGCCGCAGGAGGGCGGCGTATCCGCTTCGGGCTCCACCGGTGGCGACAAGGTCACCGATAAGCTCACCCGGGATGAAGAGGACCAGTACGGCGAGGACACGGTGGTGAAGACCGCCGTGGTCACGCCCACCATCGACGCCTCCGGCAGCATGATGTACCAGGTCTACTTTGGCGTCCGTGTTCCTGAGGCGGATCTTGTCACCTACGGCGCAGCCTACTATATGGGGGCGGCTACTGTGCCCGAGCGGCCCAGCGACACCCAGACCGACGTGGACAAGAACGACGACAACAAAGATGACAAGGACCAGGGCGAGAAGGCCGAGGATCCGGTCACCGACAAGACCGAGACGCCTGAGGAGAACAAGGATCCCGCCGGAGACGCCGGCAAGGGGGATACCTACGGCTTGACCGCCAGCAACGATCCCACCGACGCTGAGCTGTCGGCTTTGTTCAACATTCAAAACCAGGGCCCGGGTCGGTTTGGCGGCAATGCCAACGACATCTACCACATCCGCATCTTTGTGGATAGCGTGTGCGATGTGTCCGGTTTCCTGGACAACGCTTTCAGCGGTTACCGCAATACCTCCAGCACCCGCCCGGTGCTGTACTCCGTGTTGGATCCCCGGGTAGCTACTGTAGACGCCAACGGTAAGGTCACCGCACTGCGGGAGGGACGCACTGCCGTCTACGCCAGCGCGGCCAAGACCACCGGTGGCGACGTCTACGCCGTGCTTCAGCTGGAGGTCCGGGGGCGCTTCACCCTCAGCTCCGGTCCGGCTATCGACCCCGAGGCCACCGGTGGCTATTCCCCCAAGACCGCCGTTCCCCAGATCTCCGCCGGTTCGCTGCACTCGCTGGCTTTGAAGGCTGACGGCAGCGTCTGGGCCTGGGGCCAGGCGCCCAGCGGCACCAACGCTATGGGCAGCAAGCACGCCGGCACCGTCCGCACCCCGGAGCCCATCTATGTGATCAGCTCCAGCGGCGTGGCAACGCCCATGACCGGCATCGTTATGGTGGCGGCCGGACTGAACTATTCTCTGGCGCTGACCACTGAGGGCCAGGTTTACGCCTGGGGCGTTAACAGCCGCGGCCAGACCGGCGTGGGCCAGAGCGTGGCGACCGCCTCCATTTCCGATCCCACCTTGGTCCGCGGGCCTAAGGAGGCTGACAGCAACACCAAGGACGGCTACCTGTGCAACATTGTCGCCATTTCCGCGGGCGCGAACCACGCCCTGGCTCTGGCCGCCGACGGCACGGTGTATGCCTGGGGCGAAGGCACCTATGGCCAGTTGGGCGTTCCCAACACCGATCTGGAGCGGACGGAGGAGGACACCCATGAGGTCTTCTACAGTCCCTACCCCGTGGTGGTCCGGGATGAAGACGGCAAGCCGCTGAAGAATATCGTCTCCGTGGCCGCCGGCGGCTCCGCCTCTGTGGCGCTCAATATCCGCGGTGAGGTATTTACCTGGGGCGATAACCGCCGTGGCCAGCTGGGCCAGAACAAGAACCCCGAGGAGAACAGCGCCGGAGGCGGCGGCGCTACCGACGAAAATCTGAAAAGCAACAATGCTACCCAGCTGGACCGCTATCAGCTCTACACCGAGGGTGGCAGCGATCCGGTCTACAAAAACGGCTTTGACGGCGTGGTGGCGATCTCCGCCGGCGGCGCTGGAGCCGTCCGCCGCACCGACTCGAACACCGGCGAGGTCATCAGCAACAGCTATGGCCATGTGCTGGCGCTGAAGGCGGATCTGCGGGTGGACTATGACGAGGCCAACAACCCCATCCAGGTAGACGAGACCACTGTCTATGGCTGGGGCGCCAACGGCTACGGCCAGGTGGGCAACTCCTCGGTCCAGCCGGAAAGCGGCAAGATCGACGCCACCCACGTGCTGCTCCCCAATGAGGCGGTGTATCCCAACGCTAACACCACGCAGGTGCGCACGGTGGCCATCGACGCAGGCACCAACCACTCCTTGGCCATTACCCGGGAGATCCCCCTGGTGGACGACGACCCCGACGACGGCATTGCCGCCAAGCCTGATCCCGATGCCGATCCTACCTATTATACATATGGTTGGGGCTACGACGAACGTGGCCAGTTGGGCCAGGGCCGCGGCTCCGGCGACGTCAATGGCAGCAGCGGTAGCACCAATTCCCAGCAGCGCACCCCCACCCGGATGCTCAAGGAGGACTACCCCGAGGACATCAAGAAGGGGGACGACTATCAGTTCGTCTACGTCCAGGACAGCCAGGGCGTTTCCGCCGGTAACTCCTTCTCCATTCTGTGGGATGAGGCAGGCGAGGTCTGGGGCACCGGCCACAACTTTAACTTCCAGCTGGGCGCGCCCACGCTTCGGATCATGGAGAACGGCGGCGGCGAGAGCGCCAGCGTTCCGGTCCGTGTTGGCTACGGCGTCAGTAAGAACCTCATCTATGATAAGGTGTGGGTCTTCACCACCATGACCGACGAGGATACCGGCGAGACCAGCACCCAGCTCACTGCCCGTTACGCGGTCCAGCCGGATACTGTCCCCGTGGCCGGCGAGCCCGGCGACAGTGACATTGCGTCCAACGTCGCATCTGTCCCGGTGTCTCAGCTGGTGCAGATCGACGTCACCGACAACGACCAGGACGCCCAGGAGCTGATGGAGCTTACCGACGATCAGTTCGTGGCACTGAAGGGCGTCAGCATGGAATATGGCATTACCCTGACCGACCAGCAATTCGCGGTGGTCTTCAAGAGCGGCATGAAGCGCTACTACTCTGTGGGCTTCAACATCTCCGAGCGAGACCGGGCTGTGCCCAGTGCCGAGGGCAGTGAGATGATCTACGGCCATACCGACAAGGCCGAGGTACCCAATCTGGACATTACCGATACCCGGGACCACCAGGTCCCCAACGACCGTAGCGAGACCGATCAGGTGCCCTGGCTGCTCCTGGACCGAAACAACGCCGTGCTGGAGCCCACCGATCTCAAGGACGTCACCTCCATTGTCGGTATGGTGGAGGACGCCCCCGATGTGGACATCAACGGTGTGTATGCCGGCAAGCTGAAGGTCACCATTAACGACGCCAACAACTTTGCCACCCCCATGGTTGCCGCGGGCGAGAATTTTACCGTGGCGCTGAAGTCCGACGGTACTGTCTGGGCTTGGGGCGACAATACATATGGACAGCTGGGCACAGGTAAGACCTATGAGCAAATGCCCTATGCCCCGTACCCCATGCGGGTCACGGGTCTGGGCACCCGGGACACCCAGCCTGTCATGAGCAGACTCACGTTGATCAAGGAGATCGCCGTGGGCTATCGTCATGTTCTGGCCCGCACCGCCGACGGCGCGGTGTACGCCTGGGGCGACAACTCCCGTGGCCAGCTGGGCCAGGGCGAGACCATCGTGATCGGCACCGGCCGCAAGGACATCAGCCAGGGCATTGACGATACGGTGGAGGAGCCGCAGTTCCGCGACGATTCCGGCACGCTGGTGCCTCTGGCTGGGACAGGCAGCTGCTATCCCATTCAGGTCACCGGCGGCACCAACTCCGAGACCTCCGGCAGCAACTACCTTATGGGCGCCACCGCCATCGGCGCGGGCGGCTACCACTCCATGGCCGTGGTCAGCGACACCGGCTATGTCTACACCTGGGGCGACAACTCCCGTGCCCAGTTGGGCACGGGCTACACCGTGGGCGCCGTGGGTACGCTGCGGACCTATCCGGATATGGTGGTCCGCGATCTGAACGGCACCAGCACCGAGAGCAAGTACCTGACCAGCGCCGAGTCTGTTACCGGCGGCGGTTGGCACTCGCTGGCTGTGGGCGCCTTCCCCTATGCCGGATCGGACGCCTCCGGCGTGTCCGGCAGTGACGCGGTCACCGTAGCCGCCTGGGGTGATAATACCTTTGGCCAGTTGGGCATCAACCACCGCCAGGACTATGACGACGGGATCTACTGCGGCATTGCCGTGGAGTATATGAAGGCCCAGGACGACCGCCTTATCGACAGCGTTCTTAAGGTGGCGGCCGGCGAGTATCACACGGTGCTGCTCCTCCGGGGCAACCCCATCACCGGCGGCAGCGTCTATGTGGCGGGTCGGTACAGTGAGGGCCAGTGCGGCATGGCCGCCGACACCGACATTACCGTTACACGGGAGACCTTCTTGAAATATTGCGAGCCCCTGCCCGACGTCTCCGCGGTGGGCGACAAAAAGCCGGCGCTGAACGCGGTAAATATTGCCGCGGGCAAGTACCATACGGTGGTCATGACCGGCAAGCGCGAGGAGCTGGCTGAGGACGCCAGCGCCCTGGGCCCCATCATCCAAAGCGAGATCTATGTCTTTGGCACCAACACCGCCGGCCAGCTTGGGACGGAGGCCGTCAACGTCCAGGGGCATTACGAGACCTCCAGCACGATGAACCAGGTGGGGAATCGCCAGTATACCTATACGCAAAACCATGTGGTCAAGCCCGCTAGTGTTAAGGGCGTGGTCACCGGGCTGGCCGCCGGCGGCGAGCACACCGTGGCCCTTACCAACCTGGGCGAGGTCTTCTCCTGGGGCAAGAATGAGCAGGGCCAGCTGGGCGAGATGTCCCTGGTGGATCGCAGCGCCGTCAGTCAGACCGGCTTTGACGACGCCTATATCCCTGTGGTCTCCGGTGTGGTGAACTACGGCGGCAGTCTGAAGTATGATGTGCGCATGGAGACTTATCAGAACTCTGTCCGCTGGAATGACAAAACACAGGCGGGCGATCCTTATAATGTGTGCGACTACCTGCTGTGGCCCAATCTGCCCACCAAGTGGGGCGCCACACCCAACGATCCGGCCTTTGATCAAGACAGCTATCCCTACCTTCTTGTCAAGACGATAGAGTCTGCTGCATATACCCGTGAAGATGGGACCGCGGAGCCCTACTACACCCACTATGACGCGCTGCAGGTCCCCGGCGGCAGCTACACCATCTGGTCCAGAGCCGCGGGCGAGGACTGGAAGGATACCGGCACCGAGGTGAAGGTTGGCAAGGGAATCGACTTTACAAAGACGCCGGCCATCATCAACTTCTTCTCTATTGAATTTGACGCCCAGGACGCCAAGAGCGGCAAGCCCGACAGCTCCACCATTCGTGTGTTCTATACCGTGGGCGGCACGAAAACGGAGGTCACTTCCGGCCAGAGCGTCTGGGGTGGCGGCAAGCTGGAGGCCATTGCCCAGGGCAATAGCGGTGTGGTCCCCGACTATACCTATGACTGGAGCGTCTGGCTGGGCAAGGGCGCGGACCGTCACCTGGGCGTGGAGCGCGTGGGCGACGGCGATGGCGACTACACCACCTCCGTGGAGATGCGCGAGCCGGTCCGCGGTGAAGGGGATACCACGCCGCCCTCCGAAAGCGAGAAGGCTACCATGGACGGCCACATGGTCATTGACGCGCTGGGCAGCGCGGTGGAGATCCTAGTCAACGTGGACGATCCCGAGCAGTTTGATGTGGACCTTAACGTCCGCTTGGACGATAAGAGCTGGACCGAAAGCGACCGAAAGCTCTTCTTGAAGAGCTCTTATACTACGGTACCGCTGGAGCAGTTGGACCCCGGCCAGGGCAACCTCTATACTGCCAAGGCTGTGCCCGAGGGGACCTACACGGTGTGGGAGTATCAGACTACTGCCTCCAGTGTGGGCTATGATCCTGTCTCCAAAATGATCCTAAATCCGGATCTCTGCCTGGCTGGCCCGTTGCAGATCACCGTGAAGCGGGGCACCACTCCCGGCGCTTCCGCCGTGGTCACCACCAACAGCGCCACGAACCCCAACGATGTGTCGCTGGACTACTATACCATGAACGCCGACATCGTGCCTGAGTACGGCGCGGCCTATGCCTGGCTGGACATCTCCTACGCCAGACTGACCAAGGATGATAAGGGCGACGACGTCTATGTGGCCAACAGTGCCAGCGAGTGGTCCGGTCTGCAGGGCAAGCCTGTGATGAAGGACGCCCCGCTCTATCTGGCTGCCAACGGCGTGACCTGCGAGGGCTTTATCGGCTCTCTCTTCCGCACCTACTGGCTGCCCGGCGCCGGCAGTGTGAACAATACCACCGGCCTTGTGGACATGCCCGGTACCAGCTCGCTCAACCAGGGCCCCCGTGTCATCAAGGTCGCCAAGGCTACGGGCCAGGTGAACCTTCATGTTGTGATGAACGGCGGTGTGGAGGGGGACAACAACCGGGTCTCCTACATGGCCGTCCAGCTCTTGAAAAACGACTTCCCCTGGGCCACTGCCGCTTCGGAGGGCTACCATGTCTACGCCGAGAGCGTGCTGGGCCGCAACAACAGCCGCGTGGAGCGTAAGGACCAGGTCTGGGCCAGCTATGAGTTGACCCACCAGGGCTCCGGCGTCTTTGACACCAGAGCCGTGGGCAATATCCCCAATGATATTTATCGGATCTACATCGGCTATCCCAACGGGGTCAAGATCCCCGTGGTCACCAGCTACTTCGCCCTGACCTCCAAGGGCTATACCGACGGCAGCCTTTCCTCGCTGCCGGTGGTGCCTGACGCCTCCAAGGGTACGGCGCTGAAGATCAATATGCGCGAGGTGGCTTATAGCATCACCGTGGCCAATCTGGACAACACCATGTCCCGCAACACCGAGGCCTATGTCCAGGTCATCAGCGGTTTTGACAATTCCCTGGAGTATATGGACGGCACCGGAAACACCTCCGCCCTGGGCGGCTGGAACCCCAAGGGCCTGATCCTGGTGGCGCCGGACCAGGCCGCGCCCGACTATAATGTAACGGTGGTGGACACCATCCATGTGGTGGCCAACGGCACCAACACCAAGTCCCCCAAGACCGGCACCATCATCCTGCCCCAGGACAACGAGGTGGCTATCCAGATCCTGGGCTCCAATGCCGACGAGTTCCGTGTCTCCGCCAGCGCCTCTACTGTTGAGGCTGTTCCTGGTAACGAGTACGATAACTTTGACTTTATCCAGGATGACCCGCTGCCCTTGGGTTACCCCATGACCTTCAGCACGGTGAAGGAACACCACAAGAACTTTGGCGGGACCACCGATTATAGCACCGTGGTCCGGGATCCCGACTACCCCAACGACGACTCTCAGAAGAACAACTGGCATGAGCCTTGGTATCTTGCCACGGCTACGGCCTTCTACATCTATGTCTACGGCAAGACCGACGCCGGTATTCTGGCCGGCGGGGACAGTCAGGCTACCCTCAGCGCTGTCGGCGCTGAGTTGGAGACGGCCAGCGTGGATTTGGACTTTGACTTCTACGGTGTTCTTCGCGGTGACTCCGCTCAGTTGATGGACGCGGGCGGGGCGGTAGCGGTCGAGACCGAGGCCGTCGTGCCCGACCGTACGCTGGCCAACTGGACCGACAAGGAAGTCAAGATGGACGACCTGGCGCTTGGCAACTACATTGAGTTGGTAGAGGGCGACACGGTGGACATCGTTGGCACCGTGGAGAACTATATTCCTGACTTCCGGCTCCAGTACACCCCTGGGGAAAAGCGTTACTATGTCAACAGCACATATAACCAGACTGACGGCCTGAGCCAGCTCTACCTGGATAAGCCTGCTTTGGAGATCCAGGTCGGCGAGACGGTGGACGGCCAGCCGATCATGGAGCCCAACCCTGAGCGTTACGCTGAGATCGTGGAGCTGCCTGTGCTGGACAGCAACGGTAATCCCACCGGCGAGACCTACAAGGAAGGCCGCGATGATCTCTGGGGCGGCGACACGGAATACTTCCTCCAGCTCACGACCTCTGATCCTGAGGTGGTGCGCGTGGAGGGTTATACGCTGATCGCCGGCGCCAAAAACGGTATCGCTACCGTCCGGGTCTACAACCCCGTGACCCGTCACTCCGCTATGATCAGCGTCCATGTGCTCAATGTCATCAACGCCCAGGGCACCGATGATAACGGTGAGCCGCTGGCGATGGAGTACGCCTACAAGGCCACTCCCGCCATTGCCTTGGGCGATAACTTCTCCGTGGCGCTGAAGGCGGATGGCACCGTGTGGACCTGGGGCGACAATATGTATGGCCAGCTGGGCATTGCCGAGGAGCGGGACACCACGCCCTACGCCAGCGCGCCTCAGGCCGTGGTCACCGTCTCCGATACCGGTCTGGCTACCTCGATCCGCCATGTGGTCGCCATTGCCGCCGGCGCCCGCCACGCCGTGGCCCTGACCCGGGAGGGTAAAGTCTACGTTTGGGGCGATAACACCTTTGGCCAGTTGGGACGGGATCCCGCCGAATTTGCCATTACGGAAAAGGATCTCGGCGGCGAAGACCGGATCGTGGGTTATATCAGCTATTCCGCCGTGGAGGCCAAGCTCCGTGACGACAACGGCAAGGACATCGTTCTGGGCAAGGTGGTAGAGGTTGCCGCGGGCAATGGCTTTACCGTGGTGCGCACTGAGCGCAATACCGTTTGGGCCTGGGGCCGCAACGATAAGGGCCAGTTGGGCATTGGCTATACCGGCGATGTTTTCGGTTATGATCCGGTGCGTAAGGCCAATGAAGAAGTGGTGGTCAATGTAGGCGGCGACGGCAGCGGCGGCCTCTTTGGCAACCTTATCACGACCCTCTACAGCGACAAAGTGGGCCAGGATACCGACAAAATTAGCGCCATGGTGAGCCACTTCACGCAGGAGAGCATTTTTGAGCAGGATCTTGCCTGCGAGCTGAATGACCGGCCCGCCTATGCCATCGGCGAGCCCTACTATCTGGACAGCTACTATATCTACGCCAAGTACCTCGCTGACCTGACCGGCTTTGTGACCCGTCAGAGAATGGCTTTGGTGGGGATGGACAACAACCCGACTACGGGCGAAACGGGCGGCACCGGCGAAACGAAGCCTCCCGCCTCAGGCAACGTGGCCGACCTTTATCGAAACGGCAAGCTCATTCAGCCGCTGGACGATTTCCGCGGCAACGAGATGCGCACCCAGCGGCAGTATGTACTGGCGATGGAGCTCTATCACGCCGCGGCGGACTACCTGCAGACCGCCCACAACTATATGCGCGCTGATTCGGGCTATGCCAATGTGGTGGAGAAGTATGGTCTGACCACCTTCGTGCCGCTGGCTGAAGAGCTGACAGGTGGCGAGGACGCGGGCTCTCTTTACGAATTTGACTGGACGCTGCCCATGCCTACCTTCGGCGGCATCAAGTGGTCCTATGAGGACTATGAGACGGCTCTGGAGCGCTACAAGTGGCGCATTGAAAACAAGAGCTGGGTGGGCTGGCAGGGCGAATATGTCTCGCCCAGCAGCGCGGATATGGACTGCTATGAGTCTGAGCCCACCTTCTTCTATGATGACGGCGAGGCGCTGGGGCTGCGGCAGTATACTTGGGTGCCCACGCAAGTCATGGAGGGCGCCGCGGCCAGCAAGGGCTACTACCTCAGCGAGATCATGGCCATTTCCGCCGGCGACAGCCATGTGATGGCTCTGCGCAGCGATGGCTCTCTCTTTGGCTGGGGTGACAACACTTACGGCCAGTTGGGCGTGGGTGTAGACGCCGGGCTCAACGCTACCGCGCAGATCGGCGCCAGCACGGACCTGGGCGCCACCTTTACCTACCGTGTGCCTGTCCGGGTCCGGGAGGGCGACCTGATCGCCAGCCGTGGGCCCGCTATGGAGCGCCCTGCTCTGGAGGAGGGCGGCGAGCGTGCCGGCGAGTATTTGATGAATGTGATGGCTGTGGCCGCCGGCGGCGACCACACCCTTGTGTTGCTCAGCGATGGCACCGTGGCCTCCTTCGGCAAGAACACCTATGGCCAGCTGGGCGACCACACTGTGGATCAGGCCGTGTACGACATTGGCGACCTGGTGGGCGAGGAGAGCGGCCAGGAAGAGCAGTTCTGGGTGGATCCCTATGATCTGCTCAAGGATCAGATCACCGTCAGCCGTGTGGCCCAGGCCACCATGGTCCAGACCGCCGGCGGGACTCTGCTGGAGCATGTCCACGCCATTGCCGCTGGAGGTAACTCCAGCGAGGCCATTGTGAAGGACCCCGATGACGCGGCTCTGGCTGCGCACACCGGCGGCACCGTATTTGCCTGGGGCTCCAATATGGAGGGCCAGCTGGGCCTCAACGAGCGCCAGGAGGAGGACACCGCAGGTCCGCGCACCGGCTTTGTGGGCCATGCCGTCCAGGTGAATAAGGGCTACAGCGACGGCGGCACCAGCAACTATGACTACTTTAACTCTGCCATCCGCATCGCCGTAGGCGGCAAGCACATGGCCGCCGTCCGCTCCAACGGCTACGTTTGGAACTGGGGCGCCAACTCCAGCGGCCAGTTGGGCGACGGCGAGCTGGAGGACCGCTTTATGGCCGTTCAGGCTGGCGACGGCGAATCCAAGAGCCTGATCTTTGACCGCTATGAGCACTACAACAAGCTCGATCAGTTGATTCATGTCTATAATCAGCTGCGGCCCAAGGGCAATGCTAGCGCCTATGTGGATGGCCTGGATCCCGACAAGACCGATGGCAGCAACGGTAACCCCAACATCGTCATGATGGATGAGGGCGATTACCTGCGCTTTGATCTGACCAACATCCTGTACTCCCACCGCACCGGCTTCAACCTGATCAGCGACGGCACCAACGAGTCTATTAACGACACGCTGCACCTGGTGGACGTGGGCGTCACCGATCCGTCCATGTTCGTGGCTGAGCCCGTCGCGGGCCAGGCCAACGTCTGGGATATCAAGCCCACCGAGCATAAAGACGGCCAGAAGCTGGGCCTGACCAGCGTCTATTTCGATTACGAGTTCGCCGGCGCCAAGCGCGGCGACGAAGAGGATCCCGCCACCAGCAATATGATGGTGCTGCCTCTCTGGGCCAAGTACCGCCAGACCTATAACTCCGGTGATCCCGCCAGCGACGACAACGCCGGCGTCTTTGCCGCGCCCATGGTCGCGGCAGGCGCTCACCACTCCATTGCGCTGGATATCATGGGCCGTGTTTGGGTCTGGGGCGACAACTCCAAGGGTCAGTTGGCTCTGGATCCCACCATTCCCGGCAACCAGTACATCGACCATCCTGTTCAGGTCACCAACTTCTATACCTACGATCCCCAGAACGCCGAGAGCAACACCACGCCGCAACTGGCGCTGGACGGCGGCCCGCTGACCTTTACCGCAGTGGCCGCGGGCAAGGACTTCTCCTACGCGCTGGACGTGGACGGCCATGTGTGGGCCTGGGGCAACAACTATGACGACTCCGGCATTCAGACCGTCAGCCACAAGCTCCACCAGTTGGGCCGCGGCGCCGATGACAGCTATAAGGGCTATCAGCCCGTGCGCGTGCTGATGCGTGTGAAGAAGATCGGCACCCTGGGCGATGAGATGATCAGCAAGGAATACCGCTACGACGCCGGTCATGGCTTGGTCTACCCCCAGAATTATCAGGAGCGCGACGCCATCGTGGCCATTGCTGCGGGCGAGGACTTTGGCCTGGCGCTGTCGCTGAGCGGCTTTGTGTATACCTGGGGCCACAATGATAAGGGCCAGCTGGGTCTGGCCGACCGCAAGGTCAACACCTCTTCCTACGCCAAGTATGTGGGCAAGGGCAAATCCCCCTCGCAGTTCAGTCATATGCAGGAGGCCGTCTCCGTGGCTGCCGGCGGCAAGTCCGCGGGCGTGCTGTTTGCCAACGGCACCGTCTTTACCTACGGCGACAACACCTATGGCCAGTTAGGCGACGGCAGCACCAATATGCACTACGCCGCGGTCCGGGTCCAGGGCGGCGAAGGCGGACTGTGGACCGACGACAGCGGCACCTATGACCACACCCGGCCCGGCCTTAATCCCAACGACCGCAATGACTTTGACTTTAACAAGGCCGTCGCCATCGCCATGGGCGACGGGCATACGGCCGCCATCGCGCTGAACATTCAGATGAACAGCGACGATATTACCACCAAGGACTTTACTGTGACTCCCGGCCTCTACGGCTGGGGCCGCAACGATGACAAGCAGCTGGGCGACGGCGTCACCCAGTCTGTTCCCAGCACCGTGGACGGTGTGGAGTACTTCTCCGCGCCCATGCGGATGATCGCCGCCGAGGACGCCCTCGACGGTACGCCCGGCTATGTCTACGCCGGGGCCCGGCAGCTGGCCGCGGGCTATCGCGCCACTCTGGCCCAGGTGGAGAACCAGAGAGTCAAGGCGGAAAACGCCGCCAACGCCGGCGATCCCGCCTACGATCAGCTGGACGCCGTTCAGCTTCTGGCATGGGGCAACAATGCCTATGGCCAGCTGGGCAACTATGCTCTGAGCCGCGAGGTAAAGAGCGGTTCTTACGTTGACTACGACAACACTGTGGCCCGCGAGGTCCTCTATGGCTCGCAGGTCATTGACGATAATTATCACTGGATGCAAAAGGTGTCTACCATGGCTGCCGGTGGGGACTTCATCGTCTTCGCCCGGGAGACGGGCACCGTTTTTGCCGCCGGCGCCAACCGGGTGGGCCAGCTGGGCGACTATACCCAGACCGATTCGGAATATCCGGTGGTCGTGGGTACGCTGGGCTATGAGACCCTGACGGTCCAGGGCTATACCGATTCCAACACTACGCTTCGGGATCTGTCGCCCCAGGTCATTTTGGTAGAGGATGAACAGCTCCACTTTGACCTGGCCAACATTGGTTATTTTGTGGACCTGGGCTTCAACCTGCGCTACAAGGAGACCAATGAGCCCGTAGACGTTTCCGGTTTGGAGTTCACCTCTTTGGACGAGAGCATCACCGCCCCCGTGGGGGCGGCTACGGCCACCGAGATGGTCTTTGGGCCGCAGGACCCGACCAATGTGAAGTACGGCGATACCTTTATCCAGATCTACCAGAAGCATACCGGCCGGACCCTGCTGCTGCGGGTCAAGGTCATTCCCAAGAAGACCTCCGGCTTTGCTACCTCGCCTGTGGTGGCCGCGGGCAAGGATCACGTCATCGCCGTAAAGGCGGATGGCTCGATCTGGGCCTGGGGCGCTAATTCCAGCGGCCAGCTGGGCGACGGCACCTTTGTGGATCGGGCCTACCCGGTAGAGGTCAAGGACGAGAAGGGGCTTCCCTTTACAAATGGCGTCTCTGTGGCCGCCGGCGATAACTTCTCCATTGTCCTGCGCGATGGGGACGGCGATCTGACCACCACCGCTGACCGCGAGGTCTATGTGGTGGGCGGGCTCTCCTCCATCACCACCAACCTGGTCCGGGTCCTCAGCGAGGAGGAACTGACCCAGATCCGCCGCTCCAACGAGCCGATGATCATGTATATGGGCAAGCAGGGCACCGGCTCCAGCGCCGCCCTTCAGCCCTTCAATACCCCCAAGGATACCAGCGACGAATGGAACGGCTGGGCCGCCGCGGGCATTATGTACCGCGCAGTGGAGTACCGGGATAAAAATGGCCGCGTTGTGGAGGATTCCCAGAGTACCCGGTATACCTTCCAGGTCACCCGCAACAATATCACCACCACCTACGACAGCTACCTCTACGACGAGCAGCGGGCTGCCGCTATGGTGGCCAGAGGCTACACCATCTACTATCTGGCCTACTACGCCTACTATAACGAGGTGTGGGAGGACTGCGGTATTTGGGTGGATATTCCTGAAAACTGCCCCAATCCCAATAACGTCCACAGTGGCGCATCTATGCAGCGCGACCGTACTACGGTAGATGTGGACCATCTGGCGGTGGTGGACTACCGACCCATGCCTACCGACAGCGACATCAGCTATAACTATGACAGCGACCACAAGCTGCAGAACATCACCTACACCCTTGGGACGAAGACTTATGTGTACGACCAGTCCTATCGGGACAGCACCACCGGTGCCACCTTCCTGGTGACAAAGGAGTTTAATACGTTCCTGACCACGCTGGAAAACAACACGGCGATCTATGACACTTACGACAAGGTCCAGTCCCGCCTCTGGGAGACCTATGGCTGGGATTGCGCCATGTTCCTGGTGGAGGGCAATGTGCCCGGCACCGAGGCGAGCCGCACCAAATCCATCAACTGGAAGACGGGCACCAAGGACTACTTTAACGGTATGCTCAACTGCCCTGTCTGCGATCTGAGGGAATATAACCCCGCTGACACCATCACCCCGGTGGTCTGCGGCGATCCCAGCTGCACCTGCGTGGGTCAGAACTACTTTACCCTGATCTATGAGGACGCCGCCAACGCGTGGGAGCCCTATCCCACGCAAAAAGGCCAGGTGGATTGGCACCGGCTGCCTGAGGACGAGCAGGCCTACCGCATCTGGAGTTGCCAGCAAGGCCATGTTTGGATCGCCCCCTATGACGGCGGCGAGGATATCCCCACCCCCGAGGTCAAGCGTCTGACCTGGGCCGAGACTAAGGCGAATCCTAACTTTGATCCCACCCACGCGGCCGATCCCAAGCTGAATCCCGAGACCATCGTGGTGGAGAATCCTGTCACCGATATTATTGAAGTTGCCGCCGGAGCTGACCATATGCTGGCTCTGACGGCTGATGGCCATGTCTACGCCGCGGGCGCCAACACCCAAGGCGAGCTGGGCCAGGGCAGCACCACGCCCATCGGCTACGCCTCCTTGGTCAAGGGCTACAAGGCCAAGGGCTATCTGGAGCACGTCATCGACGTGGACGCCGGCGAGGGCTTCTCCGTGGCGCTACTGGACAACGGCACAGTGTATACCTGGGGTCACAACAATGCAGGCCAGTTGGGCAACGAGCTGGTGCCCCATGAGGATATTTACCGCGATATCGACGGTGTGCGCACCTTGGTCACACCGGACCACACCACCACGCCGGTGCGGGTCAACAGCGGCGAGTACGGCCTGGACGGCGAGGCCCAGTTCCGGGTACTCTCCGGCGTGTACGCCATCTCCGCCGGTCGCCGCCATGTGGTGGCCGCCGCCCGGGAGAACACGTGGAACGGCACAGACTATGACCGCACCTCCGCCGTCTTTGGCTGGGGCGACAACAACTATGGCCAGCTGGGCAATGTGACCGGCTTTGTCTGGGACGCCAACGCCAACGGCGGCCTGGGTGGCTTCAGCCGGGCTGACGGCACCACCTTTGTGAGCGCGGCGGCCCGCAACCAGGACATTCACGGCGTCACCGCCGTGTCCGCCGGCGGAGAGTTTACCCTGATCCGCACCGTTAAGCTCTCTACCCCGGAGGACGGCAGCGCCCCGGTGGAGGTGCCTTACCTGGTGGGCTTTGGCCGCAACAATATGATGCAGCTTACCGAGGCCTGCGTGATCACCGGCGGTGATCACGCAGGCGAAAGCGCTGCTTACAGCTCCAGTCCTGTCCCCGTGGTGCCCGGCGAGTGGGTGCGCATCAAGCCGGACGCCCAGTGGTTGGACGACACCTCGATCATCTCCGCGGGCAATCAGTTTGGCGTCGCCATGATGGAAAATGGCCGGGTGGTCACTTGGGGCGACAATGCCCGGGGCCAGCTGGGCCTTGCCGCCATCGGCGAGGAGGGCGCCAGCGAGGACACCCGCGAGAAGCCTTACTTTGCCGGTCAGCATGAGGCGGAGATGGTGGAGTTCTCCTTCACTGGCTCCAACATCACTGCCGGCGGCAGCTCCAGCTTTGGCGAGACTACGCTGCTGTGGACGGAGAGCGACGCAGAGGTCGCTGTGATCAACACCGCTACGGCCAACCGCTATACCTACGGCGGCTTCAACCTGATCCGTGCCAGCGTGGAGTCCGACGTGATCGACATGGATACCGCCTACCCGGATGGCTATACTTTCCTTGCCGCTGACGAAAGCATCGTGAAGGTCTTCCAGCGCAATGACGGCGTCTGGGTCATGAAGAGCGCGGACTATACCTACTCCCACTTCCAAAAGATGGGCACCACCTCGGTGGCCGCTGTGGACAGCAAGGGCAATGTGATCTCTGTCTTCCGGGTCCGGATCCAGGGCTATCAGACCGAGACCGGTAAGCCCCGTGTGGCCACCCCCATGATCGTAGGCACGCCCTATGGCGCCATCGCGCTGAAGGCCAACGGCGAGATCTATATCTGGGGCCGCTTCAACGCCCGGGGTTATAACAGCGACATTACCTCCAAGCCCGCTAAGGTCACCGAGAACTATCAGAATCCCGTTCCGCAGATGACCACCCGGGCCATTCAGTTCAACACCCCCACCCAGATCTACCTGCCCGGCAACACCCGTGCCACCCAGATGTCCGTTGGCGCGTACTATGACGAGGAGGCCAAGGACTACTTTAGCCATGTGGTGGTCCTGGGCGACGACGGCGAGGTCTATATGTGGGGCGACAACACCTACGGCCAGACCGGCTTCTATGAGGCTGTGGACGTCTACTACAAGACCATTGTCTACGACCTGACCCGGAAGGGCTCGGGCGGCGTTACCGAGCAGGATCAGCCCAAGCTGAAGGACATCACCCGTAAGGCGCTGACGCACTTTACCGGCTACTATGCCTCCACCGCCGCGGCCAACGACGCCACCTTTGAGACTGGCATCATCAACAACAGCTTCCGCAGCCTGAACGACCACCTGACCGATCGGGCGGCCGCGGGCCAGTGGAACGCCTACTTCTATGATGACCTGGGCAAGATCAACACCACCGACGGCGGCGTCTACCCCAAGAATTACGACAAAAATAACGACGGCGAGATCATCAACCGGATCCCCTGGCTGTCCTCCTTCACCGGCGCGGACAGCGAGAAGACCCGCATCGTCTCGATCGCCGCGGGCGACCGCCACACGCTGCTGCTGGACAGCAAGGGCAACGTCTGGGCCTTTGGCGACAACTCCAACGGCCAGCTGGGCCAGGGTGATACCAACGACCTTTACTATGCCGAGCGTGAGGATCAGCACGTCAACGCCCAGAAGACCATTCGGGACGTGCGCACCTATCAGAACCATGTGCTCTACACCCCTGTCAAGGTGGTGCAGGGCGTTTCCGCCAGCGATGACGCATACCTCTCCCGCATCGTTCAGATCGACGCGGGCAGCAACTACTCCATGGCCCTCCGGGCCGATGGCGTGCTCTTTGCCTGGGGCGGCAACGAGATGGGGCAGCTGGGCATCGTAGCCACCGGCAACGTCACCGTGCCCTCCGAGGTCAGCCGCGCCACCGATCAGCATGCCAGCGACTACTATTTCAAGAATGTTGTGGCCATCGACGCCGGGCGGGACCATACCCTGGCCATTACCGTGGGTCCCAAGAGCGACGTCGCCGCCGACGCCGCGCTGCGCGACCAGTTCACCACCCGCGCCTATGCCTGGGGCTCCAACCGCTACGGCAAGCTGGGCCAGGGCATGGTGGGCCAAGACAGGGCCGCTGAGTTGAACCAGCCCGATACCGGCGTCACCGACGCCAACTATCTGGTGTACAGCACCAACCCCATGCTGGTCCAGGAGCGCTACATGGCCAAGGTCCTGGTGCCTGGCACCGGTATCCACATCGATGACGATCCCACCACCCCGGAGGTGGATGAGAGCCAGGACATCCCGGCGGAGTATACCGAGGAGCTGGCTTGGCGGCCGCTGGAGCGGGTCTGGCAGATCTCCGCTTCCAGTGATTACTCCATGGTCCAGGTGGCCGATACTCTGACGGTGGTGGAAAAGCACCACCAGGAGGCGGATAAGGTCCTGAGCGACAAGGAGATCGCCGATCAGGAAGTGGCCGGCCAGCCCGTCTGGGCCACGCCCAGCCACCCGGCTTATCTGGAGACTGAATATGTGGATTCCCTGGTGTGGTCCTTCGGTCGCAACGATCAGGGCCAGTTGGCCCTGGGCGAGCGCATCGGCACCGAGCAGATCGTGGTCCCGGCGGACACCACCTATCCCCACAAGATGCTCAAGGGCGGCACCGTGTCCAAGGTGGAGATCGTGGGCGGCGCCGAACTCAGCGAGTATGTCCGTGAGACCCTTTATCTGGGCGACGGCTTTACCACCTATCACCATGTGCTGGAGGACGGCACAGTGTGGTTCTCTGGCACCAACGCCAACCACGAAGGCGCGGACTATACGACCGTGGAGCGTCAGGCCCTGACCCAGACGGGCACCGAGACCTATTACAGCCTGGCCATCCATGAAGCCCGGGTCTGGGATACCAAATCCTCCGCGTTCGTCTCTCCCACCAAGACTGGCAGCAGTTGGTCCTGGCCGCCCAAGTATACCACCACCGAGTTGAAGATGCCCCGGTCTGTCACCATTTACGAGGACCAGCGGCTCTACATTACTCCCAACGGTGAAAACGGTCTCCATGAGGCCTTTAGCAGCACCTTCAACCTCATCGACGACAAGTTTGAGCGCCAGCTGCCGGATGACGCGGTGGTGACCTATACCTCCAGCGACGAGCACATCGCCACCTTCGTCTACGATTCCGCCAGGGGCCAGTGGTATCTGCGGCCCACCGGCATTGCTTATGGCCGGCTCATCATTACCGTCAACAACGTCCACAACAACTACCGGGGCGACTATGAGGTCATCGTCCTGCCCACCGAGAGCGTGGGCGAGGGCCTGCCTGTGGCCTCGGTCACCGTCAAGGCCGCCGAAAACGCCACCATCGCCCTCCAGGCCAACGGCACGGTGTGGATGTGGGGCCGCATTGGCCTGCGCCGCGGGCCCACCGATGAAAACGGCAACTATACCTACTATTGGGGCGTTGCTCCGCATGGCACCAACACCCTCTACAACAACACCAACTACACCGACGCCAACATCTTCCGCATCGACCAGCATTTGAACCCGGTGTACTACGTGACCTACGAATATCCCGTCATGGTGGACTTCGCCTCGGTGCTCAGCAAGGACGAGTACATCGTGGACATCGACGCCTACGGCCAGTCCCTCCAGGAGGACGGCGTGCAGACCTTCATGGCCCTGTCCAACCTAGGCCGGGTCTACACCTGGGGCAACAACGACTTCGGCCAGCTGGGCAACGGCCAGTGGAACGACTACACCAGCACTTACAGCGGCAACCACCCCTACAATTACAACCATTACCAGAATAGTCGCGATACGCTGAAGCCTCAGCGCGTAGTGGGCTTCAACGCCGCGGGCGACTACTCGGGCAACAACGACGAGGTCATTCTCTCCATCGCCATGGGTGACGGCTTCGCCCTGGCCGCCTCCAACTCCGGCCAGGTCTATGCCTGGGGCCGGAACGACCGGGGCCAGATCGGTCAGGGCTACCAGGGCAAGTGGGGCTACAACGCCTTCAAGATCCTGTCCTCTTCCAGCTACTCCTACGACGACGCTATGCCCGCCATCAACTTCACTCGCGGCTCTAGCACCACCGTCAACCCCACGCCCATGCTCTTCACCCGACCCGTGATCGTCAAGGGAATGCAGGGCCTGGGCAATCTCCAGCACGCTTCCCAGGTGGCCGCCGGCCATGACCATGCTCTGGCCCTACGCAACGACGGCTATGTCTACGTCTGGGGCGACAATACCTACGGCGAGTTGGGCGACAACTGGAACCGCAATACTCTGAACAGTGAGACCGAGCCCAAGACGCTCTACCACAGCTATCCTGTGCTGGCCCGGGCCGGCGAGTCTGACGAGGACGCTTACTTCCTCCACGACGTCACCCGGATCGCCGCCGGCGACGACTACTCCATGGTCCTGCTCCGGGATGGCACGGTCTATACCTTCGGTCGCAACGACTATGGCCAGTTGGGCGTCTATCATAACCGGGACGGTAAGGACATTTCCACCGCCGGCGTGGGCATGACCCCGGTGCCGGTCCAGGTGCTGATCCTGGACGGTAGCCATGTGGAGGGCGGGCCGGTGGACGACGTCCCGCTCCACGCCTGGTATATCGCCGCCGGACCCAAGCACGCCATGGCTCACGACGAGATGACCAACACCATGTACGCCTGGGGCCGCAATAACTTTGGCCAGCTTGGCTGCAACGCCAGCACGGTCTATGACGGCACCGACCAGAAGGTCCACTATCCTGTGGCGGTGCTGCGGGGCGATAACGATAAGCTCCTGGCCGGCGACGAACTGCTGGACGCCGGTGACCAGCCCTTCCGCTATGCCGCTGAGTTTGACGGTGGCGAGCACTTCACGGTCATTGCCCGGGACGACGGCCAGATCTACATCATGGGCGACTACAACTGGGGCAAATATGACTTCGATACCGCCGACCCCATCATTCGCCGGGACAGCCGGGTCCCCGACCGCTTTGGCAACGATGAGACCAAGCTCTTTGTCTGGGCCCAGCAGACCAAGGGCGCCAATACGCCCAGTCTGACCGACGATGTTTACAGCAAGCGCTCCAACGTGATCAGCCTGCAGTACGCCGTCCAGCCCGACGCGGTCACTCTGGGCAACATGAGCGCCGTGGACAACGATCTGCTGCCCACCACGGTGGATGACAAGGGCGTGGACCACGCTGTAGCCGTCATCCCCTTCGAGGAGCTCTATCAAGACTACTACTTCCCGTACTCCATCCGCTTCTCCGCTTACCGCAAGTCCTTCATGCAGGTGCGGCAGGACTATCTGACCGAGACCGGTGTGGATCTGCTGGACTACTTCCAGGTGGATACCAGCGATCCCAGCGTAGCCGTGGTCAGCGTTACTGCCGACGGCATTGAGATCCGCGCCACCGGCGTGGGCACCGCCAATATCAGCATCGCCAATACCTACGTCTCCGATGACCGGGACGTGGGCGGTTATCATACCATGCTCACTGTCCGAGTCACCGAGGTATCCCAGGGCGTTCGGGCCTACCGGGCCGACGCGGACAAGTCCGTGTCCGGCTACACCCTGGGCAGCGACCCCGCCGCTTTCAGCGGCCTTGTGGCTGCCTCCGCCGTGCCTATGGTGGCCAGCGGCTACCACTATACCGTGGCGCTGAAGGCCAACGGCACGGTGTGGTACTGGGGCCTCTACACCGTCTATCGGGACGGCACCCGCACCGACAGCGGCGAGATCAACGACTCCGTCACCTACTCCTCGCCCAGACAGGTCAGCGGCCTCACCGGCGTGGTGGCCATCGCCGCGGGCACGCACCGGGCCATTGCCGTCACCGCCAGCGGCGAGGTGTATACCATTTCCGGCGCCAGCGCCTCCAAGGTCAGCGGCTTGAGCGGCATCACCCAGGTCGCCGCCGGCGGCAGCCTCTACCGCTATACCACCGCCTCGGGCGGATACAGCTACCGCCACTATACCTACGGCTTCTTCGCCGCCCTGAGCGGCGCCACCGGCCAGGTCTGGGTCTGGGGCAACAACTTCCTCACCGAGAACCGCCGGAGCGGCTTCACCACCATGGAGCACACCATCTCCGCCCCCACCATGCTCCGCGCGGGCATGGTGCCCAGCCATACCGGCGTGGTGTCCGGCTCCGTGGGTCTGGAGCATAACAGCTACCTTACCAACATCATCGATATCAAGGGCGGCCGCAACGCCCTCTACCTCCTGCACCAGGACGGCACTGTCTACGTGGTGGGCCAGTCCGGCGATTCCGCCGCCACGGCTGATATGGATAACGGCGCTATGGGCTATAAGGGCAGGAACCCTGACCTGGGCGCGGGCTATGACCACAACGTCTATACCGTCAAGGCCTATAACCCCTATCCTGTGAGCGGTGGGGTCCAGAATAGGCGCCAGCTGGGCGATACCCTGGCTCTGGCTGCGGGCTACTACCATGCACTGTCCCTGACCAGCGCCAAGGTGGTGGACGAAGACAACAGCACGCCCAGCGTGACCGCATACGCCTGCGATGTCTGCGGCGCCAGCGTTGACGCTACCAATGTAGACGTGGCCACCATGACCTCCAGCGTTGCCTGCGCCGCCCAGCACGCCTGCGGCGCCACCGCCGTTACCGGCACCGCCGGCAGCTACGTCTGCGCCGGTTGCGGCGCCAGTGTGGCCGACGCCGATGTAGACGCGCTCACCGATCCCGCCAATCCCGTTCAGACGACCGCCTGCGCCAGCCTTGTGACTTGCGGCGCCACCGCCGTGGTGGTGGACGCCGACGCCTCCACCGACGGCGTGACGGTCTACCGTCAGGCCCACAGCCTGTTGAGCTGGGGCAACAATGATCAAAGCCAGCTGGGCCGCGGCCATGAGAACATTTCCGGCACCATTGGCCTGGGCGATAAGGACAGCCGTCAGCCTGGCTATGTGACCGCCATCTCCGCTGCCAGCTCCGGCGTGCTCCACGCCGGCGTCACGGTGCCTCTGGGTACCGAGGGCATGGACACCGCCGTGCTGCGCATCTATGCCGGCGCCTATAACTCCGGCGTCATCTACGATGCCGACGGCGACTACGCTACCGTTACTCCCGAGGACAACTTCTCCTTCCTCTGGGGCAAGAACAGCAACTATAACCTGGGCAATACCTTTGCCACTGTGGATGGCACCGAGAGCGGCACGCTGCTGGTCAATACCGCTACGGCCTACCGTCCCCTCCGGGGCAACAGCCACAATGAGTTGAGCCTCAGCGACACCGCGCGCTACGGCGCCAAGTACCATGGCTATTGGAACCGTCCCTATGCCTTGGCCTTTGGCGAGGATACCGCTGTGGGCGTGCAGGTGGAGGGTAGCGTCTGGGCCTGGGGCTCTGACGCCAACGAGGCCCTGGGCAACTATGGCGACAACGGCAGCGAGCAGGGCAGCAGCTATGGCGCGTCCAGCTCCCGGATGCCTGTTCAGGTGGGCGTTGAGGACTTCTACGACGTCCAGATCGACGATGCCCAGCTCCATATCCGCCAGATCCCCGGCACCAACAATGACTATGATGCTTACGATGTATACCGCGACGCCGAGACCGGCACCGCGGGCCTTGCCATGGCCCAGAGTACGCTGTATAGCCACTCCAAGATCGCCAAGACCACCGGCTCCAAGACCGAGTTTGTGGAGAACCCCTTGAAGTGGTATAACGACATCGACTCCAAGTCCACCACCGCCCAGCAGCGCATCAACCTCCAGCCCATGCAGTATCTGACCATTGACCTGACCCAGCTGTTTATCCGGGCTGACTGGGGCTTCAACGTCCGTACCGACGCCTTTGAGGACGAGCCCGCGTCCTGGAGAGATCTGCGCGTCAAGAGCATGAACACCGACCTGCTGCGGCTGGAGTTCTATGCCTTCAAGGCTGCCGATGACCAGGGCTGGCCCACGGATCTGCCCGCCGGTCTCACCGACGGCGACGTGGTGGACGCCGGCGACGGCACCTTCTATGTGGAGGTGGGTGGCGTCCGTACCAACGTCTATCCCACCAAGGCCAACCTGGTGCCCAACCACGATGTGGACGCCAATGGCCAGCTGATGGCGCTGGGCGGCAGCGGTCAGGTCACCGTGGTCCTCCAGGATCTGGAGAACAAGGCCCAGGGCCTGGTGCTGGTGCGCATTATCCCCGACTATGATGAAGACGCCACCAATATGTCCTATTTGCTCAATTCCAACATCCCCATGAGCTACAAGGACGGCGAGACGGTCAAGCAGACTGCCGTCACCGGCAACTCTGGCAAGTTGGTCACCATCCCCCAGGTCGCCGCGGGCAGCGACCATATGCTGGCCTTGAGCTCCGACGGCGCGGTCTACTCCTGGGGCGGCAACTTCCGTGGCCAGCTGGGCACCGGGACTGCCGCGGGGCTGCAGCGCTCCTATCGTGTCAGCAACTATGCCGGTCAGGTCAGCGGCAGCAGCTCCATTGCCAGCGATACCAACCAGACCAGCATTTTGGACTCGGTCCATCAGGATAGTCCTCAGCAGATCCCCGCCAGCTACTTTGGCGGCTCTCCTGTGGTGGCCATTGCCGCCGGAGACCAGGCTTCGATCGCCGTCACTGCCAGCGGCCAGGCCTATCAGTGGGGCTGGAGCTACACCAACCTGGCCAATGACGACTGGTACACCAACGGCGCCAGCACCTACGACCAGCGCTCCAATATCCGGATGTATACCCAGCCCACCGTGGTGTCCGGCTGGCCCAGCACCATGGTGAAGGTGGGCGTGTCCTCCTATGTGGATCTGAATAACTGGCGCTCCACCTGGGGCGGCGATGTGGCCAACGGCAACCAGGTCGCCGTCTACTACGGCCTCACCGCTGACGGCCAGTTGTGGCAGAAGTATGAGTACGGCTATGGCCGGGACGGTCTGGAGCACACCGTTACCCGCAACAACTATGAGTATGGCACCACCCCTGTTAGTCGCCAGATGGTGGACCAGGACGGCAACGCCCTCAAGCACATTGTGGACTTCTACGCCAGCGAGAAGTGCGTGGTGGCCCTGGCTTCCGACGGCACGGTCTATTACCAGGACGTGGCCTTCAACGGCAGCAATACCAGCTATGCCGCGGGCTACAACAAGGTCCGCAGCAATGTTATGACCCATCTCTACTCCACCAATAACTTTGACGCCAGCGGTATGGATGACCACACCGGCGAGGACTTCTATCAGCGCAATATCGCCGCTATCTCTGTCGGGGACGCGCCCATGTTCCTCACCCGGAACCAGAAGGTCATCGACCGCAACGGTACTGACGTGTTGGTCGCCAACGCCACAGGCGACTTTGCGGGGCTGACCTTCGATGAGACCCAGGGCGTATACGGCCTGAGTGACGGCACGACCCTTTACGTCACCTCCGCCGCATCCCACAGCGGCTCGGCCCATGCTCAGGGCGTTCTTCGCAGCAACACTGGCGCGGTCATCGAACGCAATGTGACCTACACCTGGGGCGATAACGCTGACGGCCAACTGGGCCGCGCCGCCGCCTCCACCGTGACCGTGGGCCGTACCGGCAAGCATTGGAATGAGACCGACGCCGGCGAGATCTATCTCCGCAACATCGTTGCCATGGACGTTTCCAACGGCGGCAAGGATCTGGGCGCCACCGGTATCTTCCTGACCGAGGATGGCCAGATCTACACCTCCGGCTCCAACTCCCTGGGCCAGTTGGGCACCCAGGAGAACTTTGAGGGCAACAACTCCCTGGCCATCTTCTCCGGCACCGCGCCCGCTACGCTCTATAACCGCACCAAGACCTTCGACACCTCTGTGCCCAAGCGTGCTGGCGATACCGGCATGACCAAGTTGGTACTGGAGGGCGGCGAGACCGTGGAGGGCACTGCTCCCGCTACCGGTGTGATCGCCACCGGCGACTGCGCCGCGGCCCGGGGCGTTACCGCCTGCGCTGAGACTACGGTGACCTTCGACGGCGCCGACTTCCGCTGCGCCAACGGCCATGTAGTCCCGGCCGCCAATGTGACCTCCGCCACCGGCACTGCCGATATGGCGGCGGGCGCCTGCGCCCAGACTGGCTGCACCGAGACTGTGGCTGACTACGACTTCGCTACGAATACATTTGTGTGCCATACCCACGCCACCGAAACCATTGCTGTGGCCGATCTGACCAACATCGCCGTTACCGGCGCGACCGCCGCTCCATGCGGCTATACGGAGACCTGCGGGGAGACCAGCGTGCGTTACGATGCCGCCGCGGGCCTGTGGACCTGTGCCCACGGTCATACCGTGCCCGCCGCCAGCGTGACGGTGAATACCACGCAGAATACAAGCCAGGCCGTCGCCGGAAGCGTCCTGGATGAAGGCCACCTCTTCCTCACCCTGGAGGAAGGGGATACCGCCCGTATTACCGGGATCAAGAAGGTCATCTATCAGGGCCTGAACCTGAGCCAGTATACCGAGCGTGAGCCCGTGGCCAGCCACACTGGTTACGCCCTCACCGTCAACGACAACGGTGTGGACGCCCTGGGCTATACCTACAATAATATCCTTACCCTTGACCCGACGGACGCCGCTCTGGCCGCCGCCCAGGCCAACGCCACCGCCAACACTCCCGCCGGCAGCGTCAAGGTCTGGTCTGGCCTGCCCAACGTGACTGCCGACCGCTTCTCTTACCGTTCCTCCAACGAAAATCTCTTCACCGTGGAGCGCACCGCCGACGGCGACGTGATGATCCATGCCAACCAAAACGGTTTCTACGGCCAGGGTATCCTGACTGTCTACGACAATGTTACCCAGAGCCAGGGCGCGGTCTCTATCACCGTGCGCCAGGTCCTCCGGGGCAAGGGCGCTGACAACACCGACCTTGTGATGCCTGCCGCGCCCAAGATCGCGGCCGCGGCCAGCTACTCCATGGCCTTGAAGGCCGACGGCACCGTTTGGGTCTGGGGCACCACCGGCAGTTGGAGTCCTAGACGGCTGCAGTATGCCGGCAGCACCGCCACCGCGCTGCCCGCCATGGTGGACATCACCGCCGCGGACGATCTGATGCTGGCCCTGGACGAGAACGGCGTGGTCTACACCGCGCCGGTCAGCCCTGCCTCCGGCGCCAGCGCCGTCACCACTATGACTGCCATCGCCGCCTCCAACTTCGGCGGTGAGAAGGTGGTCCGCATCGCCGGCGGCTCCAACAGCTACCTGGGCCTGACCGAGAGCGGCAGAGTCTATGCCTGGAGCGCGACCACGGATCAGGACTATGGCGAGCTGGGCAACGGCGCCGGCTACGGCCACACTACGCCCAAGCTGGTGGACGGCCTGGTGGGCGGCTCCAACCGTGAGAGCGGCATCCATTCCGTCATCAGCGTCTCCGCCGGCGGCGAGAACTCCGCGGCGCTGCTGGTCAACGGTCAGATCTACACCTGGGGCCGCAACAACCACGGCCAGATCGGTCTGGGTGTGAACAACTTCATCGGCGATAAGGAGATCCGCTGGAACAACAAGGACGTGCCCATGGCCGTCCGGGTGGACAAGAGCGTGGACGCCGATGGCAACTACGTCAACGGCGAGCTGGTTAGCCTGACCTTTGATAATTATCTCCGGGGCGCCACCGACGTGGCCAGCGGTGAGAACTTCAATGCCGCCATCACCCGTCTGGACAGCGTCTACGCCTGGGGCGACAACACCTATGGCCAGCTGGGTATGGGCGAGGTCCGGAATGGCTCGGGCGTTCTCACCGGCGACTTTACCGATCGCTTCAGCGCTACCCCGGTCCAGGCCGTCTGGACCGGCGACCGGCCTGTTCAGGTCCTGGCCCGGAACAACACCCTGACGGTCCTGACCCAAGGCGAGTACGGCTATCTGGCCGGCCAGAATGTGAGCCTGGGCGAGAATAAGCAGCCCGCCTTTGCCACCATCAAGAAGTTCAGCACCGACTCCTCCCAGAACCGGGGCCTGAGCGATGTGCTCTACTATAACTCCGATCCCTACGACGACAGTCTGGACCATGTGGTCTCCATCGTCCTGGGTGACGGCCACGGCCTGGCCCTGCGGGATGACGGTAGCGTCTACGGCTGGGGCTCCAACGCCAGTCACCAGCTGGGCGCCTACTACAATAACGCCGTGACCGACCTGACGCTGGAGCGCCAGACCGGCGAGAGCGACGCCAGCTATCTGGCCCGTCTGGCCGCGCTGAACCGAGACAACAAGGCCGCCAACGGCGATCCCAGCTACCGGGTCTATCCCTTCCGGGTGGGCGCGGACGATTACCATGCTCTCTTCCTCAATAACGCCATGACCATTACCGGAGCGGGCTACGACCTCTCCGGCGTGGGTGTTACCGCCCAGCCCGCCGTGGATGACGGCGCCACGGGCGACGTCTACAAGGCCCACGATACCCAGCAGGCCTTTGTCAACCTCAATGAAAATCAGGTTCTGACTATCGATCTGGACGCCGTCACCATGAAGTATCACTCCGGCTTCCTGCTTTGGAACGAGCTGACCACCTCCGACCTCCACAAGAGCGTGACCGCCACCGCGCTCGCCGGCGGCGCCACCGTGCCCGCGCCGGAGAGCTACGCCACCACCGGTCGGACTCTGCGGGAGGACTGGACCCCCGATATGGGCTCCTTCACCGTGGCCTCCTCCAACGAGAATGTGGCCATTGCCCGGGTGGTGGGCAATACCATTCAGGTGACCCCCGTGCCCGGCGGCTACGGCCAGGCTATGATCCTGGTAAAGTGGACCGGCAAGGGTGACGATGCCGCCACCGCCGACGTCCGCGAGGGCAACAACCAGACCGCCGAGTATGCCCTCATTGCCCTTAATGTCCTTCAGGACCAGAACACCGTGCCCACACTGGCCAACGGCGTGCCTGCCGCCAGCCGGGTGGCCGCGCCGCAGGTGGCCGCGGGAACGAACTTTGTGGTCACCCTCCGCGCCGACGGCACCGTTTGGACCTGGGGCGCCAACAACTACGGCCAGCTGGGCGACGGCACCGTCACCGAGCGCACCATCCCCGTCCAGGTGGTCACCGACATCTACAACACCCCCCTGACCGGCATCGTCTCCATCGCCGCCGGCGATACCTTCGCCGTGGCCGCGGATAAGGACGGCTATGTCTGGACTTGGGGCCGCAACAATGTGGGTCAGCTGGGCCAGGGCTCCGCCTTCACCGGCGCTTACTCCACCTATGCCCGGAAGGTCCGCAAGGGCGCTCAGCCCAACGCTGTGGCCACTGAGCTCTATCTCACCGGCATCAAGACCGTGGCCGCGGGCGGCACCTATGTGGGCGCCACTATCGGTGGTGACTTCGCCGGCGCGGTGGACCAGAACGGCTATGTCTACACTTGGGGCAGCAGTGCCTTCGGCCAGCTGGGCAACGGTACCTCCACCAACTCCAATACCCCCGTTCGGGTCCTGGCCGGCGACTCCGCCGCGGGCCAGAGCCAGAGCCTGTATGCCTACGACCAGTATCTGCGCAACGTCATCGCCCTTACCGCCGGAAAGGGCCATATGGTGGCCGTTCTGGATAACTCCTCTGTGGTGGCCTGGGGCCGCAACGTGTTGACCAGCGCCGGCGACGTTCAGCAGCTGGGCACCGAGTACAACCATAACGCTACCATTCCGCTGCCTGTGGCTCGGGGCAATAACCCCGCCGGACGGAACATGAGCGCGGTCAATGACCGCCGCTTTATCCGCCAGGTGGTGGGTGTGGCCGCCGGCAACCAGACCACCGTCTTCCAGACTGTGGACGTCAAGCCCGCTGCGTTGACTGCGGACATGGACGCCAATACCCCCGTCAGCGGTTACGACAAGGGCTATGCCCTCATCACTGGCACCATCCGGCCCCATAACTATACCGACGGCCAGTATAAGTGGACCCGGCCCACCGTGCTTACCGACCCCGATGTGGTGGGCAGCATCGAGCGCTTGGCCGACCACAGCGATACCTCTTCTGACATTACCCGCGCCATGACCAACATCTATCAGGTGGCCGCGGGCAATGAGAATGTGGCTCTTATGACCGGTCCCGCGCCGGCAGGCACCATCTGGGGCATGGGCGTCAACACCGACGGCCAGTTGGCCCAGGGCTACACCACCGGCCAGAATACCGCCACCCAGACCGATCCCACCATGGGCCCGGTGAAGATCTACGCGCCTCAGAGTCAGCAGCCTGTGGATAGCCGGGATAAGATCCCCATGACCGCCAACGCCGCTGTGGCGGTGGGCGACTATACCACCGTCTTGTACCAGACTGACGGTACAGTCTACACCGTGGGCCGCGGGACCAACGGCCAGCTGGGCGACGGCACAAAGCTCTCCAAGAACCTGCCCGTCCAGGCCGGGACCAGCAACCGCCTGTCGGTCAAGCCTGTGGACGTGACCATCCAGGGCCGGGGCATCCACCATACCTTGACCGGCGGCAATGTGATCTCCGACTATGTGACCTTGGGCAAGAACGACGTCATGATCATCGAGCAGGGTACGGGCTTTGCCAATATCAAGCTCCAGCAGAGCGCGGGCTTCAACCTCTACCGCGACGCCTACTATGACGACCTGCCCGCCGGCGCTACCGTTCGCTATCGCCTGAGCGATTACACCATCGCTACCTTCGACGGCACTGTGGACGGCTATGGCGTGGCCCAGGGCGATACCATTACCATCGTCCCCGTGGGCGACAAGTTCGGCGCTACTGAACTGATCATCACCGTTTTGGATCAGGACGGAAACGCCATTGCCGTAGGCGTGACCCGCATCACGGTGGTGGAGAGCGTGGCCACCGCCACCGCCGCTGTGGCCGCCGGAAGGAACCACTCCGTGGCGCTGAGCCAGGACGGCAAGCTCTACACCTGGGGCGCCAACGCTGCGGGCCAGCTGGGTCGCGACGGCCTCTACAACCCCGCCTATCAGGAGTATCCCTTCCGGGTCGAGATCAAGGACGCCGCGGGCAACGACGTGAAGTTCCGCGCCATTGCCGCCGGCTCCACCTTCACCCTGGCCATCGATAAAGACGATAACCTCTGGGCCTGGGGCGACTACTTTGGCGCTGAGAGCGCCATCGTCACCACGCTGGGCGCTGAGACCGTGGGCAAGGTGGCCCAGGTCAAGGCTTATGACCAGCGGGTGATCATCCTGACGGCTGACGGCCGGGTCATTACCGTGATCGGGGATCCCGCCGGGACCCACACCGAGCGTATCGACGGCGTGAACACTACTTTGGACAACACCCAGAACGTGACGCTGCCCGGCGACATCGGCCTGATCCATCAGGTGGATGTGGGTGCGGAGCACTTCATGCTGCTGGGTAAGTACGATGAGACCACCGGTGGCACCGTCTACACCTGGGGCGCCAACACCAGCGGCCAGTTGGGCGCCGGCTATCAGCGCGCCCGTACCGGCAACGGCAACAGTATTACTATGGACATGGTGGACAGTCACACCGGTAAGACCTTTGTGGCCGAGAATCCCAATACCTCGTACAGCACCGCCCGCACCACCATCAATGCCGACTACCTCACCGCCAAGACCGGCCTGAACCGCACTGCGCCTGAGGCGGTGGTGACGGAGGACTGGTCCGGTATCGCAAACCGCGAGCTGGTTTACATTTATCTGGATGGCACCCGCCAGTACGCCTGGCTGGATGTGGTCCGTCGGGTGAACATGCAGACCGGCACGACCCCGGTCCAGAAGACCTACAATGGCTTTGCCGTTTGGGACCATGCGGGCGTCGAGCTCTATCTGGACAGCGGCGTCTATAAGCAGGTCTCCGACGATACCGAGATCACTCTCACCGCCGACGAGATCGCCGCGCTCACCGCCGTGATGGTGGATCAGCCGGTCATGGGCGATGTGATCCGGGAGGCGCCCAAGTCTAGCGCCACCCTGACGGGGATCAAGTCCATTGCCGCCGGCGGGTACTCCTCCGCTGCCGTTACCATGGACGGCCAGGTCTATACCTGGGGCTCCAACCGCTACTACGACGCGGGTGTAGCCGACTATTATATCACCGAGGGCTACAAGGCCGATCCCACCGCCGCCGATCCCGACGCGGCGCTGAAGACCATTCCCACCGGCGGTGTGGCGCAGGCCACGCCGGTGTCCGTGCGCTCTAATCTGAACCACGCCAACTACTGGTCCATCGTGCAGCCCACTCTGATGACCGACAGCCGCGGCCAGGTCCTCTCTGGTGTGAGCTATGTGAGCATGGGCGAGTATCACGGCATGGCCGTGCTGGAGGACAAGGGCCAGGTGTACGCCTGGGGCCTCAACTCCAAGGGCCAGACCGGCGTTGGCTGGGACGACAGCACCCACGGCAACACCTCCTCCGGCAACAACAATGAGAATAACGGCGTCAACGACCAAAATGACGCCTACTATGTCCGCGCCGCCGCTCCCGTAGCCCGGGGCGACAGCTTCAACGCCGCCGCCGAGACCGTGTTCCAGGGCGTGCTGGCCATCGACGCGGGCATGACCCACTCCCTGATGATCCGTTCCGACGGCTTTGCCTTTGCCGCGGGCTCCAATGAGAACTACAAGCTGGGCGCGGCCACCGTCTATGAGGACGCTACCCGCGCCGATAACGGCTTTATCACCGATACCCCCGTCCAGGTGGGCGCGCTGGAGTCCAAGGGCATGGCCATTTACCGTGCCCAGGTCTACACTGTGGACGGCACCACCGAGACCCTGGCCCGGGAAGTGACCTTCAATCCCGCCGACGGCTCTACCGCCAACGGCAACGCCCCTGCCGGTCTGTGCCGGGGCACCACAGTCACCAAGATCGGCACCGACTATCAGTGCGATGTGTGCCACGCCGTGGTCAACGCCTCCGCCGTGACCGTGGATGCCAACGACGCCAACATCGGCACCATGGCCGCCGGCGCCTGCGGCACTGTGAACCTGGGCGTGGGCGGGACCATCAACCTGGATGGTACGGGCGCCGTGAGCCAGCTTACCATCGCGGAAAATGAGATCGCCAAGGTGGACTACAGCGATCAGGTCAATAAGCCCGCCTTGGTAGAGGTCTATCTCTCCGGCTTCAACCTGCTGGTGGACAGCCGCTCCATGACCCTGCGCCAGGCCGACGTCACCGCCGGGGCCATGCACTGGACCTCCGGCGACACCACCGTGGCCACCGTGGCCACCAACGATGCCAACACCATTGCCACCATGACCCCGGTGGAGGGCAAGTACGGCGAGACTATGATCCGGGTCACCAACAACATCTCCGGCCACACCGGCTCCATGCGCCTCACTGTCACCCAGAAGATCCAGGGCTCGATCATGGTGGCGCCCATGGTGGCTACTGGCTTGAACTTCTCCGCCGCGCTGCGCTCTGACGGTACCGTTTGGGCCTGGGGCAACAACGACTACGGCCAGCTGGGCGACGGCACCACCACCACCCGCACCATGCCCACCCAGGTCCAGGTGGAGAACCGCCGTGAGGATGGCAAGGTCTGGCGGACCTACCTATATGACATCGTCTATATCGCCGCGGGCGCCAACCACCTGGTGATGGTGGACAAGAACGGCAAGGCCTACACCACCGGCGACAACACCTACGGCCAGCTGGGCTACAACACCGCGCCTACCTACGCTGTGGATGTGGACGGTAATCCCGTCTACGTCAAGGACGCCGATGGCAACGATACGACCGAGCGGGTCATCGACCGCAGCGTGCCCTATAAGAACAACTACGCCGTGCAGGTGGTCTTTACTGACGACGCCGGCGAGCCTTTGGCTCAGCAGCCCTTTATCACCGCTGTGGCCGCGGGCTACAACCACACCCTGGCCCTGACCCGGGGTGTGGAGATCGCCAACTATTCTTACAATGAGTCCGGCGAGGTCAAGACCGTCAGCTACACCGGCGGCGAGGTCTGGAGCTGGGGCTCCAACGGCGCTTATATCGGCACCACCTGGTATAACACCTTCCAGTTGGGCCAGGGCACCAGCATCAATGACGCCAGCCCCAGCGACAACTACGTGGCCCTGCCGCGGCGGGTCCTCAAGGGCGAGAGCGCCTCGGATACCGATTACCTGGGCTCCATCGTGGGCATCTACGCCGGGTACTATAACTCCTTCGCGATCCGTAATGACGGCTACGTCCTGGGCTGGGGCCTCAATAACTTTGGCCAGCTGGGCGACGGTACCACCCAGAGCCGGGGCCTGCCCGTGCTGATGCACGCCGGCATGAGCAACAGCAGCGATGATTACCTGCGCAACGCCTACATGGTTGCCGCGGGCCTTAACCATACCCTGGTGCTGGTGCGCATCGACGGCGAGGGCGGCTATGCCGGCAAGGTCCGCAGCGAGATCTACACCATGGGCGACAACTACTACGGTCAGCTGGGCGCCTGGAGCATGGATCACTTTGGCGGCGCTGACCGCCTGGAGGGCAGCGATCTTTACGAGTATAGCTCCCTCCTGCCTGTTCGGGTGCTGGGCGGCCACGTGGTGGACGCCAACAACGTGCCCAACCAGGATTGGTGGACGGCCAGCCACAACTGGTTCGGTTCTACCTTCGACGACAGCGACCACAATATCATCCTCACCGCCGTCTATGCCGGTGAGTACCAGAGCTATGCCCTGGACGACCAGGGTCAGGTCTGGGCTTGGGGCTACAACGGTTACGGCGAGTTGGGACTGACCAGCGTCAACTCCTCCTCCGCCGGGATCAACAGCGAGAACATCGTGCCTCGCCGTACCCTGGCCGGCGAGAGCGGCGACTACTCCGGCGCCATTTTGGACGCGGAGGGCAACGTGGACTACACCCAGTATCTCACTGGTATCCGCACCGCCGCGGCCAAGTACCACCACGTTATCGCCCTGAAGGCGAACGGCACCGTCTGGGGTTGGGGCCAGAACAACGACTGGAAGCTGGGCCAGAACGTCACCGACCGCAGTGTGGACTACGGCTATAAGTATAACGGCTTCCGGGACGACGCCCTCTACGGCAGCGACGGCGTCACCGTTACCACCGACAAGACCTGGCCTGATCAGCGCTACAATCATGAGGTGCGGACCAACGAGCTGGCGCCCACCGCCCTTACCGTCACCCGGAACTATCCTGTCCGGGTAGGCGAGGTGGAGTATACCCTGATGATGCTGGACGACGACCAGGGCGGCCATGTGACCATCCACACCTATGACGCGCTGGGTACCACCTTGCGCAGCGCCGAGGTCTATCCCGCCGGCACCGAGGTCATCCGTCTGAGCGATAACCAGACCGCTGTGGTGGCGCTGGATGACATTAAACGGCAGTATCTCTCCGGCTTCGACCTCTATGACCGTAACAGCCAGACCACCTTTGCCAGTCTCACCAGCGTCAGCCAGTTGACCCTGAGCGTGGTGGACGCGCGCATGGGTACCTTGGTGGCCGACGAGACCGCCAATACCATTACCTTCCAGCCCAGCAAGACCACCATGGGCTCGACCATGGTGTCCATCAGCTATACCGCGGATGGCCAGACCTACACCATGCTGATGAAGATGGTGGTCTCCCGCCAGGCCAGCGATATCTCCCATGAGCAGCGCCAGCGGCCCGACGTGGCCACCCCCGCCATCGACGCCCAGGACGACCACACCGTCTCGCTGAAGGCTGACGGCACCGTCTGGACCTGGGGCGACGGCTCGGTGGGTCAGCTGGGTGACGGCCAGACCAACTCCTATAGCTACCCCGTGCCCGTCTCCCGCGGCGAGCAGGAGGTCTATTACTACTGCCCGAATTGCGACGCGCTGATCCCCGAGAGCGCCTTTACCCGGGCCGTTGTGGGCCAGGATGACGAGGGTAACGATATCCTCAGCGACGTCTACACCTATACCTGCACCTGCACCTACCACGACGATGTCACCGACACCGATGTGAATCTGGTCCTGAACCGGGACGACCTGGAGAGCACCGGCACCGCCCTGCACCACATTGTGGCCGTCTCCGCCGGCGAGGATTACACGCTGGCGCTGGATCTGTGGGGCAACGTCTGGGCCTGGGGCAAGGGCGTGGTGGTCACCGGCAGCGCCGACGGCTACACCCTCACGCCGGTGCGGGTCGACTTCTCCGGCAGCTATGATGAAGATTATATCTCCGACGCCACCGGTTATCCCGCCACACCCTCCAGCGATGCGGTGGATACCGCCGACAACGGCGTGATCTCTGACCGTGTGATCATTGTCTCCATCGCCGCCGGCCGCGACCATGCCGTGGCGCTGGACTCCAACGGCACCGTGTGGACCTGGGGTAACGACGGCTTTGGCCAGCTGGGCCGGGACGCCGCCACCTACGGCGCGTCCAACACCAACAAGTGGGACTGGACCGCTACCTATTCCTACTATAACAGCAGCTATAACTATTATGATGTCTATGGCTCCACCTTCCGTAATGATACCTACGGCCAGTTCGCCAACCTCTCTGCCCGGGACAGCTCGGCCAAGCCGGTCCACGTGGTCCGGGGCGAGGCCGCCGTCCGCGGCCTGGCCGCCAACGTGGGCTACCGCTATCTGGACCACATCGTAGCCATCGAGGCCGGCGATTACTTCACCCTGGCGCTGCGCAGCGACGGCAGTCTCTACGCCTGGGGCCGCAACGACGGCGCCCAGCTTGGCCAGGGCGTGGAGTACGGCGGCAACGGCAAGCGGGCCCAGTCTGACCGTCTGGACCGCTATGTGCCCACCCTGGTGGAGGCCCCCAACGCCGATACCAACTTTGTCACCTACAATAAGCCCATGTCCCCGGTGGTGGATATGGCTGCCGGCGAGAGCCACGCCGTCGCCCTTGGGGCCGACGGCAAGATCTACACCTGGGGCCTGACCTACATCCGCAGCGACTACTGGGTCAACACCGATTACGAGCACCACAGTCTGCCCATCCAGATCGATGTGGCCGCTAAGGCCGGCTCCGCCGCGTTGAAGGCCGGCACGGCCAAGATCACCGACGTGGCCGCAGGCGGACACACCGGCTATGCCGTAGCCAGCGATGGCTCGGCCTACTCCTGGGGCGGCAAGTTTGGCGGCGCTCGGGCTGACGGCGTGGGCACCCATGCCAGCAATACCTGGAGCACCTCCGCGGGTAAGACTGTCACCGAGAGCTGGAGCGGCGTCACCAATGACGTCAGCCGGATCCGCAGCGGCGAGGGGCCCTACGAGACCGCCGACAGCGCCAACTACATCGACCACGTTACCGCCATCACCGGCGGCGAGAACACGGTCTTTGTGCTCACCGAGGACGGCTATGTCTACGGCGCGGGCGCCAACACCAAGGGCCAGACCGGCAACCTCCTCACCGGTGGCACCGAGCGTGACGACGGCATCCACATCAGCTCCCTGGCGCTGGTCGGCGCCCGGGCGGCCAACCTCCTGCAGATCACCACCGGCTCGCTCACCGGAGCGGATATCAACTGGCACATGGAGAAGGATCATGTGACCCAGTATAGCGCCACCGAGCAGGCCAATATCCTCAACAATCCCGCCTCCGATACCCGGGGCCGGGCCCAGTACTTTGCACCCAAGGCCCTGGAGATCGATGAGGACGATGAGGATCCGGGCATCTACATGGGCGAGCTGCCTGTGGACGTCTATATGACCCAGACCCAGGTCCTCACCGTGGACAGCACCTCCATCGTAGAGGAGATGTATAAGGGCTATAACCTCAACTGGGAGAAGACTGTGCGCAATGCGGAGATCGCCGAGCGCACCGGCGAGACCAACGCCAGCGATACCCATACCCATGCCGAGGACTACGCCGATCGCTTCACCTTCTTCTCCAGCGACGAGTCCATTGTCCAGGTCCGGCCTGTTTTGAACGACGCCAAGACCAAGACCATCGGCGCTCAGATCGTGCCCACCGGTCTGATCAAAGGCGAGCTTTACAGCCGTTTTGGCACTGCTACCATTGTGGTCATCGACAAGCTCAACGGCTATTGGGGATCCTTTAAGGTCACTGTCTTTGGCGAGGGCACCAACGCTGACGGCGACGCCATCGTCTCGGTGGAGAAGGTCTACGCCGGATACAATACCTCCTTTGCCATCAAGCGCAACGGTACGGTCTGGGCCTGGGGCGACAACCTCAACGGCAATCTGGGCCTGTCCACTCAGAGCGAGGACGATGTAAAGACCGAGACCGCGTCCCCGGCCAATTACTTTACCTGGAAATACTATCCCGCCGACCCCTATGTCAAGGGAACGCCGGGCAAGATGGATAACGCCATTACCGACGCGGAGAACGCCATGGGTCTGGCCAGCACCACCGGCACCCTGCGCAATAATGCCGCTAACGCCGCCGCCGCTCTGGCCACCGCCCAGGGCCAGATGACCGCGGCCAACTGGACGGCCCTGCGCCAGAGCTTGATCGACGCCATTGCCGACGTGGAGACCCAGACCGCTTCGGCCCGGACGCTGATCCTCTCCACTGCCGGCGCGCTGCGCACCAACTATGTGGAAGGCGCGGTCCAGGATGTGGCCGATCTGATCTTTGACGGCGACGAAACAAGCGGCAGCGACCTTCTGGATCTGCTGACCCGTCGCCAGGCGGTGTATACCGCGACAAAGGTCCACCTGGAGAACATGACCAACCTGCCCACCGCGGCGCAGTTTGGCGATCTGATCTCCAACCTCAACACCCTGGATATCGACCTGTCCAAGGTGGCCGGCGAGCTGGATGACCTTTACGGCGCCGGCGGTCAGTTGGATCCCGCCGCCACGCCCAACGACTCGACCACCGCCACCAAACGCGAGCTGTTTGAGTATCTCATCCACAAGGATGCTCTGGGCAATATCCAGAGCGATGTGAACGCCTCCTTTGCCAATGCCGACCAGCTCATGCGTGATCTGGACCAGCGCATCACCGGCGCTGACAGCCCGCTGAATCAGGCCATCGCCGCCGCCAACGCCGCCCGGACCGCCATGGACGCCAACGAGCTGAAGAATAGGGCCCAGGCTGTGGAGAATGCCCGTTTGGACGACCAGATCGCCCGTCAGCAGCTGGATCCCTACCGCAACACCGTGGCCTTCTACCAGGCCATGATCGACTTCCTGCGCGAAAACAAGGGCGATCCCACCGATCCCGACGACTACATCAATCGCTATCCCGGCGTGGTGGTCATCACCGGTCTGACTGACGCGGGCAAGGCCGCGGCCAGCCTGACGCTGCCCACCGTCTTGAAGGAGAGCGACTACTCGATGGTGCTGGATACCAGCGCCGCCACCGCCCTGTCCGCTCAGAGCATCACCAGCATCCCCGTGTTCATCGTGGATATGGACACCTTTGGTCCCACGAATCCCGGCCATCCCTTCTCCGACGGTGCCTTCACCACCCTCACCATCCCCGAGGGCTATCAGGTGGTCCGGTTTGTGGAGGACGGCAAGATCAACCGCACCAACAGCGCCGGAACGGTCGTCGCTGTGCCCGACGTGAAGGGCGCTCTGGCCGGAACGAAGATGCAGACGCTGAACTTTGACGGCGTTGTGCCCGCCGATGCCGCTGGCAACACCACCGGCGCCATGCTGACTGCGTCCTTCACCAACGACGCCTACAAAGACATGCCCTATGCCTACAGTGCTCTCAAGTACATCAACGTCCAGCTCACCCGCCAGGAGGGCACGGGCGCCATTGACAGCTCTCGCCTGGACGCCCTGAAGGCCTCCGGCATTTTCAGCACGCTCCAGCTCGACGGCAAGGAGCCTCCCGAGGAGGAGGAGACCGTGGATGTGGACTCCGAGCTGATCATTACTCCCACCCAGGTGGCCGGCGTCAATGGCCGGGGCCAGCTGGGCACGGGTACAGACTACAACCCCGCCATCATCAAGATGTCCGTCAACCGCAGCTATAAGGAGGCCAAGGATGTGGGCGGCCATGTGCTGGCCCTGGACGCCTACGGCGACCTCTATGCCTGGGGCTACAACTCCTATGGCCAGTTGGGTAACGGCAACACCGACCGCTATAAGTATCCCACCCGCGTTCTGGCCGGCGACAGCCCCTACTGGTACGTCATGGGCAGCGACGACCGCCGCTACTACACCGACGGCCAGGGTGGCTGGTATGCCACGGATCCGGACACCAAGGCTCGGGTCACCTATACCAATGAGACCCTGCCCAAGGACGTTACGCTGGGCGACGAGCGCTACCTTACCGGCGTTGTGGATATGGCCACCGGCTATGACCACTCCCTGGCGCTCCTGAAGGATGGCACCGTTTTGGCCTGGGGCAATACTTACCGCAACCAGGCCGGTCCTGCCATCGACGGCATCTACCGCTCGCTGACACCGCGGGTGTTCTACAAGGGCGGTAGCGTGGGCGATGGCTACTATCTCAATAATGCCATCTCCGTCAGTGCCTCGGGCGTCTCCACCACCGACGGCACCTCCGCCATCCTCCGCTCCGACGGCACCGTCTTTGCCTGGGGCTCCAACACCAACCAGCTACTGGGCAACAACACCGGTCGAGGCGTACTGGGTCCCCTGGGCGTGATGACCAGCGGCAGCGGCTATACCGCCAAGGGCACTACCAGCCTGAGCTATACCGATCCCGACAACAATACCGTCCACCCCGTGGATCCCTATAAGGACAATATCAACGCTGACTACAAGGCCACCTCCGGCGGCACCACTGAGAGCCTGGAGGAGGATACGGATCTCTACCTGGTCAATGTGGGCACCATGCTGGGCCACCATGACGATCCCGTTCTGGGCGCCGCCGCCAACCGCTCCGGTGTTGTGGAGCTGGATATGAGCCAGAATCATGCCTTGGCGTTGGTGAATACCTACGACATCGTGGACCGGGATGAGCACTTCCTGGTCATCGACAAGACCACCGCCGATGCGCCCGCCACCGTCTACAAAGATGAGGCCGACGTGGTCAACGCCCAGGTGTATAGCTGGGGCAAGAACCTCAATAGCTCCGAGCAGCTGGGCCGGGATACCTCCGCTGTGGCCGCGGGCTACGCCGGGGCTGTGAACGGCACCGACGCCACTGCCGACAGCTATGCCATCCAGAATATCTACACGCTAATGGCCGCCTACTATGGCACCTATAACCGCGCCACCGAGCTGACCCCCGCCGAGAAGGATATGGTAGAGATCCTGAAGCTCTACGCCAAGTTCCGGGACGGCGAGGAGGGCAAGACCTACAGTGAGCAGCTCACCATGAGCTCCGTCCTCCTCTGCCCGGTCTGCGGCAATGAGGTGGACTACCAGTCCTTCTCCCAGACCTTCGACGACGCCGGCAAGCTGGTCAACGCCGCCTACACCTATACCTGCAAGCATAACGGCACGGGCACGCCCACCGTTCTGGATCGCAGCGACGCGACATTGAAGCACAAGGACGTCACTATCTCCGGCGTGGGCCGGGGCAAGCTGCTGATCACCCATGTCCAGGCCGGCGGCACGTACTCCCTGTTGGACACCGAGGAGGGCGACATCTACTCCTGGGGCGACAACGCCATCGGTCAGCTGGGCGTCACCGAGGACAATAACACCACCGACTATGTTACTAAGTCCAGGGCCCTTGTGCGGGTCAAGGACGGCAAGAACAATATGCCCATGCGGGACATGGTGGGCGAGCTGATCTACTATAAGTCCCGCTCTGAGACCGACGCCAGCGTGCTCTTGAACTCCACCGTCCGAACCGGCTTCTACGCCAAGAGCCAGGGCATGAGCGCAGGCTACAACCACTCCGGCGCCATCAACTGGGAAGGCTATGAGTACATCTGGGGCGAGGGCAACCGCAGCCAGATCGGTGACTTCCAGGCCGTGCGCTCGCTCTTCCCGACCCTGGCCGGCCCCGCGCCCTATAAGTCGCTGGAGATCCAGCGTTCTGAGCTCCACAAGGCCGACGGCAAGACCGTTATCACCTATAACGCCGACACCTCCCGCAAGCCGCCGGAAGAGGTGGTCTTGAACCACGGCGACAGCTACTGGGTGCCCTGGGAGCTGGGCGCTATGCTCCAGGTCAACTATAAGGGCTTCAACCTCTATAGCGATATCGAGGTCAAGAATGTCTTTGGCAACCATGTGATGATGCAGTCGTCCAACCCGGATATCGTCAAGGTCTGGCGGAACGCCGAGGGCATCTGGCACATCGAGCCTGCTGACAACGAGGTCTTTGGCCGCGCCACGGTCACTTTCAACATCACCGTGGACAACCAGGACGTCTACGCCGGCGCTGTCCAGGTCTCCGTACTGGACGACGGCGCCAAGGCCGTTCCCATGGTGGCCTCCGGCACCGACTTTACCATTGCCCTCCGCTCTGACGGCACCGTCTGGGCCTGGGGTAAGAATGACTATGGCCAGCTGGGCACCGGCGAGGCGCTGGACACCGCCGACACCCAGAATAACGGCGTGGGCTACACCCGCAACGCCCCCGTGCGGGTCCAGATCCCTGCTGACGAAACGGTCACCTACATTGCTGCCGGCGCGGCCTACGCTCTGGCGGTGGTGGGCGCTAAGTATGACGCCCAGGGCAATGAGATCGCTCCCACCGGCCGTGTCTACGCCTGGGGCCTGAATACCTCCGGCCAGCTGGGCATTAACAAGGGCACCAAGGCCGTGTCCACGCCTACGCTGATGTCTGCCCTCTATGGCGAGGCCGGCGAGCTCAGCGGCGTGGTCCGCGTGGCCGCGGGCGATGAGTTTGCCGTGGCTTTGGCCACCGGTGGGTCCGTGCTGGCCTGGGGCCTCAATAACCGTGGCCAGTTGGGCATCAACATCAACCAGAACCGTATCTTCCCCGTCCGGGTGCTGGGCATCAAGGGCGGCGGTTATATGACCAGTATGTCCCACGTGGCCGCCGGCGGTAGCCACGCTGTGGCCGTACGCTCTGACGGCGCTGTGCTGGCATGGGGCAACAACGCCGCCGGCCAGCTGGGCACCGGCGATATGGAGACCCGCTCCACCGCCGAGCAGGTGGCCAACGCCGATCCCACCGATACTTACACCAACGGCGCCCAGGGTATCACCAACATCCTCAGCGTGGAGGCCGGCGCGGACTTCACCCTGGCTCTGTCCCGCGAGGGCACCATCCTCTCCTGGGGCGCTGACAAGTTCGGCCAGAAGGGCCTGGGTGCCGGCGACCAGAGCGCTTACATCTCCGGCAACACCGCCCGTTACCTGACCCCCCAGATCATCCGCGACGCCAACGGTCAGGCCGTGCAGCACATCGTGGCCATCTCCGCCAACGGCTACAACGCCACCGCCCAGACCGCCAACACCTATACCTATCACTATACCGACGCCACCTCCGGCGCCAGCCGGGACATCGTCTACTACATGGGCGATCTGACTCCCACCAACGCGGTGAAGAGCCAGTATGAGTGCGTGCCCGACGGCACCGCCATGCATCCCTATCCCAGCGAGCTCATTGACAACGATAACGACTGCGGAAAGATCCACGTCTACTACGACAAGAGCCCGGACTACACCGTGGGCGTCACCGCCCGGGTCTCCGACGGCGTGACCACCGCGCCCTTCAACCGGGGCACCGAAACCACCTGGAACAACCAGCTCTACGTCTGGGGCAACAACGCCGCGGGCCAGTTGGGCGTGTCCACCAATGTGGGCAATGTGGCCAAGGCCGAGCTGCCCACTCTGGCCGACTATAATACCCCCGGCTACGGCACCTACTACGACAACTTTGCCCACACCACCTTCCAGGCCGCCACCGGCTGGAACCACACCACCGTGCTGGGCGAGGACGGCTTTGTCTACAACTTCGGCTCCGGCACCCTGGGCACCCTGGGCGATGGCCGGGCCATCGACAGCACCCTGCCGCTTCGTGTGGGTATCCGCGAGGAGAGCATGGTGGTCCAGTATAGCGGCACCGACACCACCACCAAGGACGCTCAGATGGCTAACACCAACGCCAGCCGTATCGTGGTGGATCAGCAGCACCCCTACACCCTCAACCTCTCCACGTTGAAGGTGAAGGAGTACAACGGCTTCAACCTCTTCCAGCCGGGCGTCACCGTGATGAACAGCCTGAACTACAACACCGTGGCCCAGTCTGCCAGTACGCCCAGCGCTACCACCGTCCGCGTGGATATCACCGATTCCAGCATCCTCAAGTACGTCTGGGATAAGGGCCAGCTCTCCTTCCAGGCGGTCCATCCCGACAAGTTCGGCGAGACCGCTGTCAACGTCACCTACGATTACACCGATCCCACCTCCGGCGTGACCTACCGCTATGTCTACCAGTTCATGGTCTACGTCAAGGACACCAACCGCTCCACCAACAACAGCCTCACCGTCAGCCAGGTGGCCATGGGCAACTACCACGCCGCCGTCCTCCGTCCCGACGGTACGGTGTGGACCTGGGGCCAGGGCACCTCCGGCCAGCTGGGCGACAACGCCGCTGTGTGGGAGCGCAAGGCCTATCCTGTCCAGGTGGTCTCCGGCGCTCAGAGCAAGGGTGTGGTGTGTGCCAACTGCGGCCGGGTCTACCATGTGGATTCCTTCCCCGCCGCCGGCACCATGGCCTGCTGGACCTGCGGCGAGCAGCTGACGCTGGATCTGAGCATTCCCGCCATGGGAGATACTGCCGCCCATGTGGGCAATGATACCTACGGTTACCTCCATGACATCGTCTATCTCTCCGCAGGTGGCAACCACACCCTGGCGGTGGACCGTTACGGCGCTGTCTGGGCCTGGGGCCTCAACGACCGTGGCCAGCTGGGCATGGGCGCGCGGCTGGTGAAGACCGACGCCGCTGGCCGGCCCTTGGCCGAGAGCAAGTGGTACTACGCCAACATCACCGAGAACCAAAATGCCCCCGTCCGGGTCCAGATGAGCTATCCCAACGGCACAACGCCCTTCATTGTGGCTGTGGCCGCCGGCGATAAGTTCTCCCTGGCTCTGGATGACAAGGGCTATGTCTGGGCCTGGGGCGATAACGCCCAGAACCAGCTGGGCCGTGACCTCTATGTGGCCGACAACGCCACCCTCTACTCCTCTGTGGCCCAGCGGGTCACCGCCGGCATGGCTGCCGGTCCCATGGACTACAACAGCAGCTTCAACGCCAGCGACATGACCGTCTATAACTACCTGGGCCATGTAATTTCCATCTCCGCCGGCGTCTCCACCGCCATGGCGGTGCGGGCCAATGGCCAGGTCTACGCTTGGGGCCTCAACACCTCCGGTCAGACCGGCGTGGGGTATCAGGGCGATACCGATACCAAGACCGGCATCCGCTCCTACATCTCCGCTCCCACCGGCGTGCGCGCCGACCGCGCTACCGAGAACACCGACTTCGCCAAGAGCACGACCATCCGCGTGGTCAGCAGCCGCAACTATCCGCAGAACTATATTGCCGACGATCTGGTCCAGAGCTTCTATCGCACCAACGAGTTCTTCTATCAGGTGACCCAGACCGCCATCGGCGAGCACCACAGCCTGCTCCTGACCCAGGGCAATAACCTCTACGCCATGGGTGAGAACAAGTACGGCGAGATGGGTATGGCTGTCAGCGCCACCGCCGCCGATAACATCCAGGTCCTGCCCAAGCTGGTCTTCCATGGTAAGGAGACTGGCGTCTACCACGCCGCTACCATCGTTACCTTGATGCAAAACGCCAACGGCACGCCGCTGCTGGACATCAACGGCAACTATGTGGAAAAGGGCGCGGCCTATGTGGATCAGGACGGCGTCAGCCACGCCGCGGACGAGACTCAGCGGGAGAACCTGGACACCGACGCGGGCGAGATGATCGTTCAGATCTCCGCCGGTGTGGGCTACTCCGGCATGCGGGCGGTCCGTCTGGCCCGGGCGGCCGACGACGCCAACGAAGCCCTCAGTGAGTTGAGCCACTCCTATGCCTTCGGCCTCAATGACCGGGGCCAGCTGGGCAGCGGCTCCACCGCCAACAGCTATCTGCCCGTGCGGACCCGCAAGGGCGGCTACGAAGAGCACAACGACGACTATCTGTACCTGGAGGGTGTATACCACATCGCCTCCGGCGCGTACAGCATGCTGGCCAGCGCCCTCTACTATAAGACCGGCTCGGGCTACTCCAACGTCAATGGCGACAGCGACCAGGTGCTGGACGGTATGTTCGGCTACGTCTGGGGCTGGGGCAACAACGCCATGGGCGTGACCGGCGACAACGCCAACCTCATTCTGGGCCAGCTGTCCGACCTGATCGGCACCTACCTGACTGTGCCCACCCAGATCGGCGCCCGTGAGTCCATGGAGCTGATGGTGGACTACATGGAGGCTATCACCTACATCACCAACGATGTGGCCGACACCAGCGCCGCGGTCCGGGTCTGGAAGAGCGACTATCAGGGTCATCAGTGGAAGGCCGGCGCCGGCAGCGACTATGACGCCGAGGGCTATTACAAGGCATCCACCGGCAGCAAGAACATCACCAACGTGGTGCCGCCCTTCATCACCCTGGGCGCCGACGAGCACCTGATCATCTACAAGCAGAATACCCACCTCCACTATAACTCCGGCTTCTCGCTCTATCCCATGGAGCACGATCTGAACTCCATGGAATGGCTGAATGGAACCGGCTCTGCTCCCACGCCCTATTCCCCCGTGGGTGAGCGCTGGGCCGCTGTCACCTCCAACCCGGATATCGCCGATGTGACATCCAGTATCATGAACCTGGCCGCGGGCGGTATGGTGGAGGTCTACAACCGCGAATATATGGCCGATCCCTTTGACTACCGCACCGGCCGTACCACTCTGACCCTGGGCGCCGACTATAATAACGGCCCCGGCGTGGCCACCGCTCACGACGCCAACACCGTGGGCTATCTGGCGGACAACTGGCAGGTCTACAACGACTACGGCACCGCCGCGGCTCACCAGAATACTCAGAGGGGCTATCATAACAGTACCGGCGCCCTCCAGGGCGACACCAAGGTGACCGCCACCGTCCAGCCCGATATGGTGGTCACCGGCCAGTACGTCTTCTCCCTGGATATCGACCTCCAGCCCTCCAGCACCGAGATCGTGCCCAAGACCGTAGCCGGCCAGAACTACACCGCCATGAATACCACTGAAGGTAACGTGTGGGTCTGGGGCGAGAACGTCTGGGGCGTGCTGGGCCAGGGCAACGTGGGCGGCACCGCCGACGTGTTCAACGCCAATCTGGACACCGTTGTGAATGTAGGCATGAGCGATCCCAGCTATCCCTATGACACCGCCTATTCGCCCACCAGCGTGGCCAACCCGCAGAAGGTCAAGGCGGTGGATCCCGACACCGGCGAGACCAAGTATCTGAACAACATCATGACTATTGCCGCGGGCTACGACCATATGGTGGCTTTGGACAAGGAGGGCTTTGTCTGGACCTGGGGCCGCAACCAGTATGGCCAGCTGGGTTACGCCACCACCGCCACCACCCAAAATGTGGCCGGCACCAGCTCTACCTACTCCTCTCTGGCCCACCGCGTGGTCATTCAAGAGCCCGACAAGAACGGCGTGCTCCAGAACGTGGTCATTATGGCCGTGGCCGCGGGCCGTGGCCACACCCTGGCCCTGAGCAATACCGGCGAGGTCTGGGCCTGGGGCAACAACAAGTATGGCACCGACGCCAAGGGCCAGAACCTGGGCGGCCAGCTGGGCCGTGAGACCCTGCCTGAAAAGTGGACCGAGATCAACGTGACGCCCATGAAGGTCCTGGGCGACCGCGGTGAGGGTCATCTCTCCAACATCGTCATGATCGGCGCTGGCGGCGACACCTCCGCCGCGCTGAAGGGCGACGGTACCGTCTGGACCTGGGGCCGCAACGATATGGGCCAGTTGGGCATCGGTCGTAACGAGAAGCCTCTGGGCGCGCCCACGCAGGTCCTTAAGGGCGACAGCGCCGGCGTGGACAACTACATCACCGACGTTTCCTCCATCGCCGTGGGCGACAACCATATGCTGGCCATCCAGACCAAGGTCACCTTCGATACTGACGGCAAGACCGAAGACGAGATCGAGGCAGCCCAGCAGAAGGTCTTTGGCTGGGGCTCCAACTCCAACTATCAGCTGACGAAGGGCCCCGCCGTGGTCAACAATGGCGAGGTCACCGGCTATGAGTACACCACCACCGGCCAGTACTTTGCGCCCAAGATCCAGTATATGGCGCCTCAGACCCACATCGATGGCACGAAGACCATGTTCGATGGCCAGAGCCATCTCTACGGCGTCAAGGCTGTGGAGGCCGGCGTCAACACCTCCATGGCCATTAACCGTATCGACAAGAAGCCGGAAAACATGGTGCCCATTGATCCCAATGCCGATCCCAGCGATCCCAACACCGTCAAGAAGTACCGCCGCAACGCGGAGGTCTACGCTTGGGGCATGGGCGATCTGGGCCAGCTGGGCGACGGCCGTTCCAATGTGGTGAATGGCGTCTACTCCAACGCCAACGCCCATAATGTGGAATTCCCGCAGTTCGTTCAGGACGGTGAGACCGCCGAGCACGTGGCAAACGGTGATCTGATCGACACCTCGGCCTATACCCAGGGCTATAAGGTCACCGAAAAGACCGGCAACCTCACTGAGGCCAAGTATATCTCCCTGGGCTACAACCACGCCTCCGTCATCCGCTATGACGGCTATGTCTGGGGCTGGGGCTCCAACCGTTACCTCCAGTTGGGCACCATGAATCTGGCCCGAGTGGAGAACTCCACGCCTGTGATCAGCGGCTATCGCTACGATGGCTCGGTCTATCTCACCCAGGCCCAGGTCCAGTCCGCCGGGGACGAGACCGCCATCGACATCACCAGCGACTGGGACACCACCGCCAGTCAGATGATCAACGGCGTCAAGGTGGGTATTGGCGGCACCGCGGGCAGTAACCCGACCCGCCAGTTGGTGACCGAGGCCAATCTGAGCGCCGCCGACAAGAGCGCGGTGAAGGACGCGGTGGGTACTCCCGCCAGCGCCTGGCGCTACCGCATGAACGAGACCCAGCAGCTCCGGCTGCGTGCCCAGCACTACATTGCCTACACCGGCACCAACGCCACCACCCATCGCACCATCACCGGCGTGGACGCCATCCGCACCCTGACCAGTCAGAACTTCATCACCGTGGATATCACCGATCCCACCATTGCCGTTCTCAACCAGGACGCCAATGGCGACTGGGTCATCCGCTCCGCGGGTAGGAACGAATATGGCGCGACCAGCGTGGTCTTTAAGGCCTACGAGGCCATTCGGGACTACACCGGCAAGCTGACGTTGGCCGACGGCAGCGTGCTGGATACCGCCAATTTGGGCGGCATGACCGAGACCGACTACGTCATCGCCCACGGCGGCTACAAGCACCAGTGCGTGGCTGAGAGCGTTATGCAGGTGGAGGTCTATCCCGCCACCGGTATCGCCACGCCCATGGTGGTCTCCGGCGCCAACCACACCCTGGCGCTGAAGAGCGACGGCACCGTCTGGGCCTGGGGCTCCAACATGATGGGCCAGCTGGGCATTGCCACCAGCGTAGACCGCAACCATTACGTTATCCACGGTGACTGCTGCCACTGTTGCCACGACAACGCCCGCGGCGCCTATTGGACCACCATCACCGACGCCCAGGGCCGCAGCGCCTTTGGCACCTACACCACGCCTCAGAAGGTCCTGGCGGGCGTGCAGGGTGGCCACGGCAACCAAAACGGCAACGGCTCCAGCGGCGGCGCTGCCTTGAGCAACATCATCCAGATCGCCGCGGGCGAGTACACTTCCTACGCTCTGGCCGCCGACGGCAGCGTCTACTCCTGGGGCTACAACAACGCCGCTGAGCTGGGTAACGGCAACTGGAACTACACCTACGAATACCTCTACGACCGCTGCTGCCACTGCTGGGATTCCTATTGGACCCACCATCATGTGTGCTATCCCGAGTACTGGGCCGCCATCCGGGATACCAACGCCTACTCGCCCGTCCGGGTGGCCGGCGCCGGCGCTACGGTGACCTACAACGGCTCCGAGCGCAGCGGCAACCACTCCATTGCCAGCGTTTCCAGCTACCTGACCGACGCGGTGCAGATCGCCGCCGGCCGGGACTTCGCCATGGCCCTGCGTTCTGACGGCACTGTGGTCTACTGGGGCAACACGGGCACCTATCAGTCCCTGGACTATGTGAACGCCGACTTCACTCGGGAGCCCCAGGGCTCCGGCCCGTGGCACGGCTCCGCCATCAACACAGAGCGCTCCTTCGGTCCCGCTATGCGCGGCGGCGACGGTTCCATGGGTGAGCAGCACCAGATCCCCACCCAGGCCTATGGCAGCCAGCACTGCAATGGCGGCAACCATCCCGGCCACAGCAGCAACTATGACATCTACTATTACTATCAGGGCGTTTCCGGCTCCGTGGACGCCACCAGCTACTCCAATGCCTCCAACTACATCACCAAGCTGGTGCCCGTCACCGTTCTGGGCCTCCACGGCACCGACTTCCTGGGCGACAACACCCTGAAGGACTTTGCCGACGGCGTCGCTCCCACGCCGGAGGACAAGCCGGTGCCCGACTACACCACCTCTGATCTCTCCGCCAAGGCCAATCGCTACATGACCGCCGCCAACTACGGCGCCAAGATCACCAAGATCGCCGCGGGCAACGAGTTCTCCGTGGCCCTGACCTCCTCGGGCACTGTGTTCACCTGGGGCCTCAACACCGACACCCACTTCGGTACCACCACCAATGCCGGCGGTACCTATCTGGGCGCGCCCTACACCTACAACTACGGCGCCTCCGCCGCCGGCGCGCTGGGCGACGGCAGCCACAACGCCCGGGGCTACGCCGTCCAGGTCAAGGCCGGGCAGCAGGCCACCTCCACCAACTACCTCACCGACATCGTGGACATCGCTGTAGGCGACCGCCACGTGCTGGCGCTGGACTCCTTCGGCCAGCTCTGGGCCTGGGGCGCCAACGACCACGGCCAGCTGGGCACCGGCAATACCTATGACCACGCCAAGGAGCCGGTCAAGGTCCTGCTGACGGGCTATCAGACCCGCTACACCCTGCCCGGGGACGATACCATCTATATTCTGGCCGGCGGCGAGACCCTGCCGGAGAACGCCACGGTGGTCAACCTGACCTTCACCCGGATCTTCGCCGGCGGTGACTCCTCCGCCGCCATCGACGCCGAGGGCCATGTCTACGTCTGGGGTTCCAACGACTACGGCCAGCTGGGTCTGCCCACCTCCGCCGCCGACGGCTCCGCCATCGTGGCGGACAAGACGGTCACCGTGCCCACCCGGGCCGTGGCCGGCGAGAGCACCGAGACCGGCGTGGCCGGGGTGTACGCCACCACCGGCTCTGACGAGCACGCCTTTGTGGGCGCCCAGTCCATCGCCCTGGGCCACAGCCAGACCACCATTTATAAGAACAATACCCCCGTTACCGAGACGGTGGAGAACGTGATCATTGCCGACTATGACGCCGCCATCGGCCTCCAGCCCTATGAGAGCTTCGACGGCCTCAGCGACGTGCGCGAGGAGAACGGCAAGGTGGTCGCCACCGTGAAGCGGTTCAACCAGAACGTCCAAAACGGCGGGTCCATGTACGCCATGGGCACCATCTACGGCTCCTACGCCGGCAACAGCGTGTCCTACCGCGACTTCCCCTACACCGGCACCTACCTCTACAGCCAGGGTGGCAACACCTATTACAAGTCCTCCTCCAACGTCCTGGCCGACAACCGGACCACCGGCTCGCCCAACGTGCCCGTGCTGGTGGGCACCCGGGACGAGGACACCATCCACATCGACCGGGTGGGCTATATCACCGACTACGTCCACTCCGACGCTGTGGACTACCGTACCTTCGACGGCGCGCTGGAGCAGAGGCTCTTGCCCGCGGGTAGTATGGGCACGGTCTATGACGCCACCACCACCAAGGGTACTGCCACGGTCAGCGGTTTCAACGCCGGACGGATCGAGCTCACCGAGGGCGACGCCTTCCGCATCGAGGTCAACTATGAGGATACCGTCGTGAACGACAACGGTACTCCCGATGACACAAGCGACGACACCACGACCACCGTGATTGCCAAGAACCTGCAACGCTATGCCGAGGTGGGCACCAACCTCCACCGCACCAATGGCGTGGACGGCTATGAGGACCTGATGTTCCCGTTCTCCACCACGGAAAACCTGCCCGGCGTCCTGGGCATCCACCGTGGCGTCCACTCCAGCACCACCGGCGGCATCTCCACCAGCCAGTTCACCGTGCTGTCCTCTGACGAGTCCATCCTGACGGTCTATCTGCACCCCGAGACCGCCCCGGGCAGCAACGACGGCTACTATGAGTTCCGCACCATGCCCTCCGCCTTCGGCACCGTCACGGTGACCATCCGGGAGAATACCACCCAGGTGACCCGCATGCTCACCGTTACTGTCAAGCCGCGGACCGACCGTACCGAGGATCCCAGCCAGAAGCTGGCCATCCCCAAGATCGTCTACGGCGACCACTTTGCCATGGCCCTGAAGGCCGACGGCACCGTGTGGACCTGGGGCGACAACACCTACGGCCAGCTGGGCGACGGTACCAGCGGCGAGGGCGCTTATGAGTATTCGCCCATCCAGGTCCGCAACTACAACGGCAATGACTATCTCCGGGGCATCGTGGACATCGCAGCAGGTTCCGGGCACGCCCTGGCTCTGGACGCCGACGGCGTCCTCTGGGCCTGGGGCCGTAACGACGCCTGCCAGCTGGGTCTGAACAAGAGCTACAACGTGACCTTCGGTTCGGGCAGCAACACCCATGTGGGCGATATTGTGGACCGCCGCAACCGGGCCTATCCCGAGCGGGTGAGCCTGCCCGCGGGCAAGACCATCGCGCAGTTCTCCGCCGGCAGCCATCACAACCTGGTGGTCATGACCGACGGCACCGCCTACGGCTGGGGCCTGCGCACCAGCCAGCAGATCAACACCCGCTACGTCTACAACTACACCGTCAGCTGGGGCTACAGCGTCAATTCCGGCTGGTATCGCAACTACGACAGCAGCTGGTTCAACACCCCCGTGCCGCTGGAGCGGGGCGGTATGATCAACAACGCCGAGATCAACAACAAGGTCTACGACGAGGGCACTATGGTCAACGTGGAGAGCGTCTTTGCCGGGGACGGCTACAGCGTGATCCGCACCATGGGCGGCTACGTCTACACCGTGGGCCTGATGAACGGCTCTCGGGACATCGGCGAGACCTATGTTTCCTCCACCCACGGTGAGGGCGGCCAGCGCGTGCCCATGCCCGTACGGGAGGGCAGCGAGGTCAACATGGCTGGCAACTACCTCCGGGACGTGTTGCTCCTCAGCGCCGGCAAAAACGATACCGACGACCATATGCTTCTGATGGGCGTCAACACGGTCTCCCAGGTGGACGCTGCCGCCGATGCCTGGCAGCCCACCGATCTGGCTACCGATACCGATAACGGCCTCAAGCGTATCACCACCAACGCCAATGGCACCGTCTACGGTATTGGCAAGGGCTCCAGCCGTCAGTTGAGCCCGGACAAGACCACCGATGTCCAGCGGCCTGTGGTGATCAACGGCCTGACCACGCCGAACGGCGACAACGCCGCCGTGCTGGCGGAGGGCGACCGGATCACGGCTCTGGCCACCGGCGGCACCGCCAGCGCGGTCCTGACCCAGGATGGCCATGTCCATCAGTGGGGCAAGCCCGGCACGGAGGTCCAGACTACCATCAACACCCTCTACGCCGAGGATGTGGACTCCATTCCCACCAGCCGTGTCTCCTACGCCGACACCGGCCTTGACTTCAGCGACACCACCGCCGGCAAGGTCCGCCAGACCTTCGGCCTGGCCATGGGCAACGGCGTCGCCACCATTCTCAAGAGCGACGGCACCCTGTGGAGCTGGGGCGTGAACACCCGCGGCCAGCTGGGTATCGGCAGTGCCGACGTCACCGACCGGCTGACTCTGGACGATCTGCGGGATACCGATAAGACCGACGACATCCGTGTCGGTCAGGTAAGCTATGCCCAGATCCGTACCGAGACCCTGGCCCTGCAGAAGGTGGATGTGGGTACTCAGGACGCTACCGATCCGGCCAACAACAACATTCCCGCCGTGGCGCGCAGCCTCCATACGCCTACGGATATCATCCTCCGCGAGCAGTTGGGCGAGACCTTCCGCATCGACGTGGACGCCATCGATATCCGCCGGATGGATACCTTTAACCTCATGGCCGAGGCCGTGTGGTATCCCAACCTCTATTCCACCGACAATGAAAACGACGAGACCAAGCGCCGTCTGCGCTTCAAGAGCCTCAACGAGCGGTTGCTGACCTTCTCCAGCACCGTGCCCGGCCTTGCCGTGATCAACTGGGCCAATGTGGAGCCCGGCATGGCCACCAATATCTCCGTCACCGATACCCTGACCGGCTACACCGCCCAGATCCGAGTCGCCTTCTTCTCCGACGACATCGTCTATGACGCCGGCTACGCCATCGGTACGCAGGGCACCCGGGGCCAGGACGGCTACGTCCACCAGACCGCCACACCCACCATTGTCCTGGGCGAGCAGTACGCCTTTGCCCTCAAGGCCGACGGCAGCGTGTGGAGTTGGGGCCGCAACCAGAGCTATAACGACCTGAGCTCCGGCAACGTGGCCAATGACAATCCCGTTTTGGTGCCCACCCGGGTCCGGGATTCCGCCGATGCCAGCGGCTATCTGACCGCGGTGACTCAGATGGTGGGCGGCGCCAACTACGTGCTGTTCCTCAAGTCCGACGGCATGGTCTACGGCTGGGGCCTCAACACCAGCGGCCAGCTGGGCAACGGCACGGCCATCACCCGCGCCATCGCCACCGACAGCGTTGTGGCGGTGAAGCTGGACGCGATCCAGTACACCTATCCCGATACGCTCAATGGTAACCACGACGTCCGTCTGGGTCAGCAGATCAAGTTTGACGGCGCCTATGACCTCTACGCCAACGGCGGTCCGCACGACGGTATCGCTACCAGCCCCGCCACCGACGCTTACGGCGTCTATGGTCTGAACGCCGCGGGCAACGTCTACGGCCGGTATGAGAACTCTTCCGACACCGCCAATGTGGGCGACTTTGCCTATGATCCCGCCGACTTCCGCTTTGCCACCTCCGGCGGCTATTATGACTACCTCTACACCAACCGCGCTGTGAAGCTGGCCGCTGGCGAGCGCCACGCCTTGGCGCTGATGCAGGACGGCACCGTCTATGTCTGGGGCCAGGCCTCTGGCACGGGCCGGGCCGGCCGGGATAAGATGGGCTACGGTAACTTCCTCACCGCCCGCAAGCTAAAGACCTCCGGCGTGGTGGATGTGGCCGCGGGCGCCGACCACACCCTGCTGCTCAAGAGCGACGGCACCGTATGGGCCTTTGGCTCCAACGCCTATGGCCAGCTGGGCATCGGCGCGGACGTGACCGGTAGCCAGCACGGTCTGACCACCGCTGGCCGTTATGACGATCCCGTCCAGGTGCGTACCACCGACGGTGCGGTCCTTCAGAATATCGTCTCCATCATCGCCGGGGCCAGCTTCTCCATGGCTCTGGACGACACTGGCCATGTCTGGGTCTGGGGCGCCGCCAACGGCGTCAAGACCGCTGCCACCCGTCTGGAGCTGAGCCGTGACGTGGACTATCTGACCGGCGACAGCGACGCCGGCTATACCCACACCACCGTGACCGGCGAGGACCGGATCTACCGCATGGACGCCCGCCACAACACCGCCGCCTTGATCACCTCCGGTGTGGCGCTGGCTGACGCGCCCGCTGAGCTGGGTCTGACGTTGACGCCCAGCGGCATCGATCTCCGTAACGAGGCCAACCAGGGCCAGGTCTATCACTGGGTGGATGTGGCCGGTAGCGACCTCAGCGCCGACGACCTGCTCCACAGCGGCGAGGCCTATATCACCACCACCGTGGAGGACAATTCCGATGACCTCCTCAGCGACATCTTCATCGCCGGTGTGGCCGACAGCCATGTGGTCCTGGCCACCGAGGACGGCGCTCTCTACTCCTTCGGCGACGACAGCAATGGCGCCCTGGGCGACAAGGATGGCTTTACCGCCAACAACACCGCCGGGACGCTGAACGGACGGGATAAGACCACGCTCCACCGCATCACCGGCGACCGCTACGGTATGCTGCCTGAGTCCTATGAGTATCTGGACAAGGTCATCGACGATTCCGATCCCGACAATGTCACCATTTCCTATGTGTCCAAGGCTGTGCCCGAGTTCGGCAGTGTGGACGCCGACATCCCCGAGATCATCCTCTTCAGCGGCCAGACCATCCGCCTGACTAAGCTGGTCCTCAACAGTCCCTACTACTTCGACCTCAATACCTACCAGAGCCGCAAGGTGGTGGACTTTGACGCCGCGCGCTACCAGATCGAGGTCCAGGGCGGCGCGAGCAATATCCTGACGTTGAACGCCGACGGCAGTCTCACCGCGGGCGAGAACGACACCGGCAAGGTGACGCTGGTCATCCGGGATACCGAGCACATGGACGCCAACGGCCACTATCTGGAGCTGGGTGTTGTGTCCGTGGTGGTCAACCGTGCCTCCGGCGGCGCGAACGAGACCAATACCATCGCGCCCATGGTGGCCGCGGGCAACGACTTCTCCATGGCCCTGACCGCCTCCGGTGAGCTCTACACCTGGGGCACTACTGACAACGGCGTTCTGGGCCGGACGGTGGACGCCGATCATCCCGCCAACATCGCGGGCCAGGTGGTGATCAACGCCACCGGTACCCGAGTCATCACCGCTACCGTGCCCAATCCCGCCTTTGTGGACGCCGACGGCGACGGTGTGGACGACAACGATCCCACCATCCCCGCCACCATCGACGAGACCACCACCGAGGAATACGCCTACCAGCCCAAGTTCATCTCTATCGCCGCCGGTCTCTACCACGCCGTGGCTGTAGACGAGAATGGCGACATCTGGGCCTGGGGCCAGAACTACTACGGCCAGCTGGGCAACGGTACCAGCGGAGACACGGGCCGCGTCAACGCCACGCCCACCAAGGTCACGCTGAACACCAACGACCGCAGCGTGGTCCATCCCTTCAAGAGCGTAGTGGCCGGCGACTACTTCACCCTGGCTTTGGATACCTATGGCCAGGTCTGGGGTTGGGGCCGCAACGAGAAGGGCCAGACCGGCGCGGCTGTGCCCAGCGCCAGTGTGGATCGGCCCAGTCAGGTGGTGGGCTTCTCCACCAGCTCCGCCCAGGGCGAGAACACCAATACGCCTTACAAGCTCGACGGTGTGGTCAAACTCGCCGCCGGTGACCGTCACGCCGTGGCCCTGACCGCGGGCGGCGCGGTATATACCTGGGGCGACAACGACCACGGCCAGCTGGGCATCGGCCAACCGCGCAATGCCTACGGCCTGGGTGTGGCCGATCCCACCTACGACTACCAGCCCAGAGAGATCCTGGACGAAGCCATGCATCCCTTCAGCTACAGCCACACCGTGGTGGACATCGCCGCGGGCAATACCTACACGCTGCTGCTGGTGGACGACATCTACCAGGGTCAGGACATCGGTCTCTATGACCGGGATGAGCAGCTGGCGGACCTGGATCTGGGCTACGTCTACGGCGCGGGCTATAACTACCTGGGCTCCCTGGGCACTGGCGACCAGACCGACCGCTATACCTTCACCAAGGTGCTGACCACCCAGAACACCGCCGGCGCGGCCGAGCCCATCCGGCACATCACCGCCATTGCCGCGGGCAACTACGCCTCCTTCGCCATGACCGCCGACGACCAGGTCTACACCTGGGGCCACAACACCTACGGCCAGCTGGCTGACGGTTCCGCCGCCAACAAGCTCTACGCCGCCATCAACTACTATCCCCACAACACTGGCGATCTGTATGCCCAGGCTGTGGATGAAAACGGCAACAAGCTCTACTACCAGGATTACACCATCACCGACATCCTGGGTGGCACCACGACCACCGAGGCCCTGGGCGACGATATGCCCACCACCCTCGCGCCTAACGGCTGGCCGGTGGTCAAGGTGGACGCCAATGGCGCCAGCTATGTGAAGGATGATTATGGTCGCCAGCTCTACTACGATCTGGCCGCTGTGGACAGCTATAACAAGGACGCCACCGTCACCGCCTACCCGGTGATGGTGCCCTCGGTGGACTTTACCTTCGACGGCTCTGACACGGGCCTGGCTGAGAACGTCAACGGCGGCTATCTGACTGATATGCGCCAGATCGCCGTGGGCAGCGAGCACACCGTCATGATCCGCAACGACGGCTCCGTACTGGCCTCCGGCCGCAACGACCGCGGCCAGATCGGCACTGCCACCGCCATCGGCGCGGTGACTACGCCCAGCGTGGTGGAGAAGTCCGCCACCGCCGGCGCCATCGCCCGGGCTGTGAGCTATGCGCCCAAGGTGCTGGAGCAGGACGGCAGCGTATCCACCAAGAGCGGCGTAAGCGCCGCCACCACTGGCGTCATCATGTATAACGACCAGGTGCTGACTCTGACCGAGTTGGCTCTGATGGTAGACAACGGCGCGCTGCTCAACGTCTTTGGCCTGGGCACTCTCACCGACACTAACACCAACTTCCGGGTGACCACCTCCATGCCCATCGTGGACGTGGTGGAACGCAAGTCCGGCGACAAGATCTACTTCGAGATCCGGCCCGTGGTGGCGGAGTTCGTGGGTGCCAACGGCTCTGTTTATAACGGCACTGAGGGCACCACCGTCCTCACCATCACCGAGACCAACACCGGTCTGAGCGTGGAGCTCACCGTTCAGGTAAAGCTGGCGCCCGGTCAGATCAACGCCCCCAACGAAGACTTCGTCTTTACCCAGCCCATGGTGGTGGTGGGCACCGACTTTGCCCTTGCCCTCCGTGCGGACGGCACCGTCTGGGCCTGGGGTTCCAACGCCTACGGCCAGCTGGGCATCGACGCGCCCAGCAGCGATTATACCACCGGCGCTGACGGTATTTACAACACCCGTAAGGGCGTGAGCTACCTCACCGTGCCCACCCAGGTGGTCACCGATGACTCTTACCGTAACACCGCCACCCTCACCGGCATCGTCTCCATCGCTGCCGGTGGTCAGCAGGCCATTGCCGTAGCCACGGATGGCAGCGTCTACACCTGGGGCCGCAACGACGGCAACCGTCTGGGCCGGGCCTCCGGCAACGCCCCCACCACCAATATTCAGAACTACACCGGGGCCATTACCATTGGCGGCGCGGCCATCCCCGATGACGTCTACCGCGGCAAGGCCGGTCGGTTGACCTACGCCTCCGGCGCCCGCAAGGCCGTGGCCGGCGACAGCGTGCTGGGTTACATCACCAGCGGTAACGTGCTCTACACCGTGGGCCGGGCCAGTAACGGCACCTGGCAGGCTTATAGTCAGGTCTCCAGCGTGGCCGACGCCGACTATCAGGGCAACACACTGGTCTACGTCTCCACCAGTGGCAATGGCTATGTGGGCGGCAGCCATGTGGTCTCCAACGTCAAGTCTGTGGCGGCGGGCAGCGGCCATGCTCTGTTCCTCAAGAATGATGGCACCGTCTACGCTTACGGCTCCAACAGCAACGGCCAGCTGGGCACCAACGGTGGCAACGGCACCGTCCTGCGGCCTGACCGTACCGCCCTGGGCTCGGGCGATCCCGTCATCCAGATCGCGGCGGGCGGCAATGTGTCCATGGCCCTGACTCAGAGCGGTCTTGTGTACCTCTGGGGCGCCGGCGCCATTGGCCAGCAGGGCAATGGTACCCGTTACGACGTGGTCTACGCCACCGAGCTCTCCGCCAAGGCCGGCTTCCACACTGGCAACGCCGGCGTGGCCTACAAGGAGACCATCGCCACCAACGGTGCCACCCTCATGGGTCTGGACGCCAACGGCGGCATCTACGGCTGGGGCTCCAACGTCTCCGGCATTCTGGGCATGGGTCAGGAGCCCGAGCGGGTGAATCAGGTCCTACTGCCCCAGGCTGTGGGCGCCCATAAGAAGGTGGAGATCGGCAACGCCGCGATCCTGAACCTGCGGGAGAACTACCTCGACAATGCCACCGAGGACGAGCTGATGGAGTTCTTCAACTTCTACGGCTTTGACGCTCTGGCGGGCTATTTGGACCAGCCCATGGCTATCGCCGAGGACGAGAGCGTCGCGGACGACCAGACCGACGACACCGCTCAGACTCTTGCCGCCGATACGGTGGAGGAGGCCGCCGCGGAACTGTTTGAGACTACTGCCCGGATGATGAGCGCCAGCCTCTTTAGCCTCCGCAGAGCCGCGCCCACGCGCGCCAGCGCCAACGGCGACCAGGCCCAGCTCTTCTCGGCTATGGTCCGCGTGCCGGATATGAACGACGTGGTGAGCGACGGCACCCTCTTCAACGCCGCCAATCCCATGCCCGACAAGGTGGTGCTGGGTGAGGGCCAGGTCTTCATCCTGAAGAAGAGCTCGGTCTACGAGATGAACAACTTCTACCTTAACCTCCTGCGCCCCTACTCCTCCGACTCCAACCGGGTGGAGGACCTGAGCCTGGTCAGCTCCAACATGGAGCAGTTTACCTCCATGGAGGACTGGGTGGTCCTGCCTCACGCCGACAAGGACCAGCGCCTGGAGAGCGGTATGCTGACCGTGTCCGACCGCTATGTCATCAATAACGCCACCGGCTCCGCCGCCCAGACCTTCGACGACGGTCGCGCGGTGAAGCACATCACTATTGAATATCGCTATCAGGACGATCCCGAGGTGGTGGAGCGTCTGGAGGACTCCAGTGTGGACGTCACCCCCGCCATCGTCTCCTACTCCGACATCACCATCGCCCTGATGAGCGACGGGACCGTCTGGACCTGGGGCAACAATGAGTTCAGCATGGGCGGCACCGGCCTCAACAAGAGCGGCCGGACCCGGATGGAGACGCCCATGCAGGTCCGGGCCTACTACGGCGCCGACGCCAATTATGGCGACTACCTCAAGGACATCGTGAAGATCACCACCGGCACCGACCACGTTATGGCTTTGGACCGCTGGGGCAACGTGTACGCCTGGGGCAACAACAATTCCGGCATCCTGGGCGGCATCCTGCCCGGCGCCGGCGACGCTACCAGTAACTCCGAAAGCAGCGTGCCCATCCGGGTGCTTAAGGGTGAGCAAGATGTGGACGGCGAGTATTTGAGCAACATCGTGGACATTGCCGCGGGCGACCGGTTCTCCGTGGCGGTGGACGCCAATGGCTTTGTCTACACCTGGGGCGACAACGCCTCCGGCGTGCTGGGCATTAACCGCACCGGCCACCTGGCTGTGGGCAACACATACTATGGCGCTGAGAATGAGAAGCAGCGAGTCGCCATCGAACGGCCCGTACGGGTCCTCCGGGGCACCCGGACCAACGGCACTGGTGTTTACAACTCCATCCTCGACCCGCGCTTCTATGAGCTGTCTCAGAAGGCGATCGGTTCGGAAAACCCCGTTATCTATGCCCCCGACGCTTGGATGAACCAGCGGCCCTCTGACATTGACCAGGCCACTTGGGCCGTCATGTGGTGGGAGGACCAGGGCGTTCTGGACGAGGCCAAGGTCTACCTGACCAACATCGTCAAGGTGGCCGCCGGCTACAACCACATCCTGGCGCAGGATCAGTTTGGCAACGTGTACGCCTGGGGCGCCAACGACTATGGCCAGCTGGGCAACGCCCGGGATATGGTCAACCAGGATTATCATCCCAGCCGGGGCAATGAGAACATTACCCTCAACGAGACCTTTAAGGTCGTGCCCATGCGCACCTCTATCAGCGACGCGGTGGAGGTCTACGCCAGCCAGAACACCTCCGCGGTCATCCGCGAGGACGGCACCCTCTGGGTCTTTGGCGATGTGTCCTACGGCGACAGTCTGAACACTGCCCGCCAGAGCAAGCCCACCCAGGTCAAGCTCACTACCCCCGATGGCTCGGTCGATCCGGCGGTCCATGCTGCTGTGGGCCAGCAGCATATGGTGGCCGTGGGCGCCAGCGGCGCGGTGTATACCTGGGGCAGCAACGCCAGCGGCCAGCTGGGCCATGGCGACACCGGAAACCGCAACCAGGCTGTGAACTATGCCCAGATCCTGACCAACATTACCTACCGCAAGGTGGCGCAGACCGCCGTCGATCCCACCACCGGCGCGGAGATGGAGACCGGCGAGGTAGCCACCCAGCGCTTGGGCGATACGGTGGTACTGGACGGCACTGGCGTCCGGGCGTTGACCGCCGGCGCCGGCGCCAGCCACACGGTGATCATGCTGGAGGACGGTACGGTCTGGGCTATGGGCTCCAACCGCAACGGCCAGCTGGGCTCTACTTACTCCGCTGTGGGCACCGTCTCCGAGCCGCAGGGCCTGCAGGTGGGTATCGACCAGCGTATCCTGGGCCTCTACCTCAATGAGCTGAAGTGGACTGCCACCAAGACCATCAACGAGCGGGAGCTGCCGTTGAGCTGGGCTGAGGTCCTGGCCAACAATGCCGACGCCGACGCCGCCAACGATGTGACGGTGGACGTGGCGCCCATCGGCTACGATTATATCCGCTTTGTGGGCGGCCAGGTGGTGCTGGACCTCAGCGTCCTGGGCACCAAGACCTGGGATCACTTCAACCTGATCAACGCCAACATGGTCAAGCGCTTTGACTTTACCGATGAGAACTTCACCCTGCGCTCTCTCAACGAAGAGGTGGCCAAGGTGGAGGTGGACGCTGCCAGCAAGGCCGCTGTCATCAACGTGGTGGGCTTCGGCGTGAGCTATATCATCGCCGAGTACACCGATCCCGAGACCGGCTATGAGTACTCCGCCTTCCTGCGGATCTACGGTAAGCCGCTGCCCGAGAACAAGGTGGCCGCCGACGGCACTATCCTCTACGACTGGGAGAGCGAGGCCAGTGACACCTATCCCATGGTGGGCGCGGGCGAGAACTTCTCCGTGGTCCTCCGGGATAACGGCACTGTCTGGACCTTCGGCGCCAACTACGATACCTCTACCGACGACTCCGCCGCCGGCGACGGTCGTATCGGCAAGGGCCATCTGGACCGGGTCAGCTATACCTCGCCGCAGCAGATCATTGGCGCGGGCATGGTGGGCACTGTGGACGCCAGCGGCGAGGCCCTGGTGAACATGGTGGTCAGCAAGATCGCCGTGGGCGCCAACTTTGCCCTGGCCCTGACTAATAAGCACGAACTGGTGGTTTGGGGCAACAACGCCTACGGTCAGCTGGGCACCGGCGATACCGCCAACATCTTCACGCCCACCGTGGTGGATCTGTCCAAGTATCTCCGCGCCGAGGACGGCGAGGTGGTGGACATCGCCGCGGGCGAGAATTACAGCCTGCTGCTTACCTCTAAGGGCCAGGTCTACGGCATGGGCTCCAACGCCGACGGCAAGCTGGTCATGGGCGAGTCCTCCATGAAGTCCACCTCTACTACGCCGGTGCGCATCGTCCTGCCCAGCAACGCCCGGGCCGTGGACATTGCCGCAGACGTCTCCACCAGCCATGTCCTCACCTGGACCGGCGACGTGGTCAGCTGGGGCACCGCCACTGCCGGCCAGTTCGGCACCGCCAACTACAGCCTGCAAGGGCCCAACTACGCCGAGATCGGCACGGTGGCTCAGGGTGTGGATCTCATGGACGCCGACACGGGCTACAAGTCCTATGAGATGGTCCAGCCCACCGATATCCACGGCAAGCCCATTACCTCCGCCAGCCGCTTTATCGCTCTGGGCGCCGGTGCGGGCAGCGTCGCCGCCATCGACGTGGACGGCCAGGTGGCCGTTTGGGGCAACAACAGCAAGGGCCAGCTGGCTGCCAAGGTAGCCGAGCCCTTCTACACCCCCGCTCAGTATGAGCCGGTCTTTGCCCCGTCTGTGGAGGGCGACGAGACCTCCGAGCCTGTTTTGGTGGGCTACAATAAGATCGCTGACGGCTTCTACACCATCGGCGAGACCTATCCGGAAGCAGTCATGTTCGCCACCTTCTCCAACGGCTTTAACACCACCTTCGAGGATGCGGAGGAGACGGTTACTAGCGTACCCAATCCCAGCTTTGTGGACGCCGATCACGACGGCGTGGACGACAACGATCCCAGCATCCTCGCCACCATCGACTCGGTCAGCTACACTAGCGTGACCAAGCCCTCTGTGGCCCTCCAGACCACCATGGGCCAGACTGGGTACGTTCTCTACACCAAGCTGGGCGAGGTCAGCGTTTCTGAAGATGGCACCACGGTGGACCGTGATGCCCTGGTCCCGTACACCCTTTTGGCCGCCGGCTCCAACAGCCATGGCCAGCTGGGCGTGGAGAGAGGCGCAAGCAAGCTCTCCGGCACCACCCAGGGCCGTACCCGCTATGTCTACGCCGGAGAGGCCAATCCCTTTGATTCCCACGCCCGGGTGGATAACCTTATGTACATCCATACCTCGCCCTACGGCGGCTCCATCCTGGCCTACGACAATAACTACGGCTCTGTCTACGCCTGGGGCAACAACGGCGCCGGCCAGCTGGGCGACGGCACCTACGGCGACCACACCACCCCCGTCATGGTCCTCAAGGACGGCGGCGGCTCCTATCTGGACATCAGCCGCGTGCTGGTGGACGACGACGCCACCTTGCCCGACTACACCGCTACCATCCTGTTCAACCTCCCCGAGAACCAGGCGACTCAAACCAGCGCCATTCTGGGCGCGGACCTGACCACGGGCAATCTGGGCGTGGTCACCTGGTCCAGTGACGGCACCGTCAAGGCTCCCGCCGGGCAGAACATCCACGCCGACATCACCATGGCGCCGGAGTACACCATCGGTTCCGTGGCCCTGATCACCGCCGGCGGCACAGTGGTACCCTTCTATAACTCCAACATCCCAGGTCTGGCGCCCGACGCGCTGACCTTTACCCAGGGCAACGGCACAGGCGTTGGCTCGGGCGACGCCATCGACGTCTTCGCCATGCCCGCTGAGGACGTGACCATCATGGTTACCGTGGTGGTCATCGTAGGTACCAATCAGGCCACCGGCGCTCTCCAGACCAACGGCGGCACCACCTACACCCTGGATATGGGCAACTCCATCAAGAACACCGCGCCCAACAGTAACCTCAATAACCGTGACAAGGCATACTCCGCCTCTGTCATGGCCGGCCAGAGCGTACCCTTCAAGGTGGTCATTCCCGATGGCAAGGCCCTGACCCGCCTCTACTACCATGAGACTGAGTCTGAGGCGCTGATCCCGCTGCGGTATTCGCTGGTGATGGAGGATGTGAAGAACACCCCCGCCGATCCCAGCGATGACGTTCTCACCGCCCAGGGCACCTTCACCATGAACATCACCGACGACAGCGATAAGACCCACTTCATCATGGAAGCGGTCTTCGTGGGCGATGATAAGGATAACGTCATGACGAAGGACCAGGCCATTGCTCTGACCCACTCCAGCGCCAACCGGGTCATCAGCGTGGACGTGGTGGACAACTACAACCCCGTGCCCGGCGACAAGACCGGCACTATGGTGGCAAACGAGGTCACTATCACCTCCGACTCCGTGCCCACCTTCACTGGTACGCCCATCAATGCCCAAAACGATATTACCGACGGCAAGGCGGCTGTGAAGGCCGGCGATCTGGTGACCATCCACGCCAATCTGGGCAACGGCTCCTACTATATCCGCGTCACCGCCACCGCCGCCAACTACGGCGCCTTTGAGATCCCCGTCTATCAGATGAGCAACGACACCGCCACCTTCGTCATGCCCGCCGATGACGTGGAGGTCCAGGTCAGCTTCCTCTACGGCGCGATCACCACCATGATGTACGACTCCATGATCTCGGCCAAGGGCGAGGTCACCACCGCCATCAACTACGACCAGACCGTTCGCATCGCGGTGAAGGACATCATCGCCTATCTGGGCTTCAATGCCTACGGCCCCTTCCAGTACACGCCCAAGCCCGAGAGCCTGTCCTTCCGTTCCACCAACGAGGCTGTGGCCACCGTGGACAACAACTGCTATCTGCCCGGCACCAACATCTATAACCCCGACTTCGGCCTCATTACCGCCGGTCACACCGAGGCTGGATACACCTACATCATCGCCACCGATGATCGGGGCAATGTGGGCTTCTTCAAGTTGGGCGTGGTGCCCGCGCCGCAGATCCGCGAGGGCGATACCGCCATCCGCAAGGAAGACCGTGACGTGACCTTCCCGATGGTGGAGGTCGGCAATGCCCACACTGTGGCGCTGAAGAGCGACGGCTCGGTCTGGGCCTGGGGTCTCAATAACTACGGTCAGTTGGGCGTCCAGCGGGGCACCAACCAGTCCAACACGCCCACCGAGGTTCTGGTCGGCAACGACAAGACCGGCTACTCTCAACTCACCGGCGTGGTCAAGATCGCCGTGGGCGGCAACCACAACCTGGCTTTGAAGAGCGACGGCACGGTCTGGGCCTGGGGCGACAACTCCATGGGCGCGCTGGGTCAGAAGAACCTGGGCGTCAGCACCTACTATACCGCCGTTCAGGTCATGGGTCCTGGCACGGTCCAAGACACCACCACCTATCTGGGCCAGGATCTGTTCAGCTCCGCCATTATCGATATCGTGGCCGCCGGCGCGGTGGATCAAAACGGCAAGACCACCCGCCAGTACTCCATGGCCATGGATAAGAACGGGCGGATCTTTGCCTGGGGCTACAATTACCACGGCACCGTCTTCACCGGCAGCGCCGATGACTACGACACGATCTATCCGCTGCCCACCAACATTTCTCAGAACGCCTCGGCGCTCTCCGGCGGCCTGACCCTCTCCGGGGATAAGATCGCCGCCAACGCCCGGCTGCTCAAGAAGGACGGCCAGGTCATCTCCTGGGGCGTCAACGATGAATACCACCACACCTACGGCGGATACGGTACCACCGAGCAGCCCGAGCGCGCGGTGTTGGGCGGTCGCGCCCTGGAGGTGTCCAGCGGCGTGTATAATGCCAGCGTCATCACGGTAAGCGGCCAGGTTAAGACCTGGGGCGGCGACGATTCGCCTTTGAATAGCGTCGGCCACTACGAGACCCGCTACGCCAATGGGAAGCACGATGTGACCATCGAGCCCGGCGAGCAGTTGATCAACCGCATGGGCGTGCCGCAGACCAGGGCGGAGTATCTGCCTAAGACTGACGCCTATGGCAACGCCATCTATGTCATCTATAACACCCAGAGCGAAAACACGGTCCTGGATGAAAACGGCCACAAGGTCACTCAGCCCGGCATGGACGCCGGCCAGGTGCGGACCTATGCCTATCTGAACGTGGGTACAGGCCGGTACTATAATCCCAATTACGATCCGGGCTACAACAAGCCCAACAGCGGCTACTATGATCCCACCCATCCCAACGCCAGGGAGGATCTGGGCACGCTGAGCAGCATCCTGGCGGCGGGCTATGAGGTCTGGTATCAGACCGAGACCACCCAGGTGGCCGTGACCAACACCACCGACACGCCGCTGATCATCCGCGACGTGCTGGAGAACTACACCCTGCCCACCTCTTTCGAGGAGTTTGAGGAGGGCTATGCCTACGGCGTCAGCGTTGTGGGCTTCTACAAGGACAGCGACGGCTCTTATATGACCCTGGACGATGTGCTCAAGGGCAATCCCGACGGCACCGCCGGCGCCAACGCCGACGACCTGTATTTCCGCTCCAAGTCCTTCGCGGGCTATGTGGAGGTCTACAGTATCGAGGGCAAGCTCCTGGGCTTCGTGCCCGAGTTCCTGCCCGGCACCGCTACGCCGCTGTTTGACTTCAGCGCGCCCAACGTGAACAAGGCCGGTGTGGTGGCCATCGATCCCACCACGGGCACTGCGTTTGACTTCAATGTGATCTTGAATCACATGATCAGCAACGATCGTCTGAAGGCCGGCTACGAGCGTCCTGAGGGCTACACTGCCGATACCAAGCCGCTCTACATGGCCACCCCCATTACCTCTGATATCTCTACCTATCTCCAGGTGGCCTTTACCGACTCCAAGGCCTGGAGCGTTGGTCCCATGAAGCTCATGACTCCGCAGGCCAGCGCCGACACCAGCAAGAACCGCAAGCTCTACGGTCCCGCGCTGGGCCAGGGCGGCAACCTCACCTCCAACGGCCAGGCCATCGACTGGGAGGCCAACGAGGTGGAGCTGGACAATGACGGCAACATTGTCTATGATCCCGTGACCGGCGATCCCAAGCTGGTCTACGACGACGAGACCGGTCAGCCCCTCAAGGTCTATTGGGGCAAGCCTGGCTGGACCTCCGCCGGTTCCTCCGGCGTCATCGGCGATCCCATCACCGGCGTGATCATGGTGAAGGGCTCTGTGGACTCCGCCCAGGGCCACAGCATCTACGTCAAGAAGAACGGCTCGGTTTGGGCCTCCGGTCTCAACGGCTCCGGTCGCATTGGTGACGGTACCTCTACCTCCACCGACGTGCCCGTGCGCGTGGGCGCCAGCTACTTCATCTTGGAGGACTACCTGGTCTCCATCCGGGAGGGCGAGAGCTTCCAGTTCTCCGCCGCCCCCAAGATCTCCGCCTTCAACGTCCTCAACTCCATCGAAGAGGACGCCTCCAACCAGGAGCTGGCCTGGTTCGTGTGGGATGCCGCCGAGGATTCCGAGTGGGAGACCCCCGTCCACACCGGCGAACGGTTCAAGACCTCCTGGAACGACACGGTCATGGTGGAGTACAAGACCTTGACCGAGCCCGAAAGCCAGGCCAAGGGCCTCAAGCATGTCCAGAACGACAAGTTTGCCACCATCACCGGTCTCAAGGCCGGCGTGAGCTACATCATCATCTCCGTGGCCAACGACCCGCTGATCGTGGGCGCCTTCCGGGTAGAGGTCCGGCCCGCCGACGAGGTCAGCATGGACGTGAGCCGCTTTGGCGGCGCGACCAACCAGCTGGAGATCACCCGCCAGAATATGCCCAGTGACTTCTATTCCTTCACCGATCAGGTGGACGTCCTGGGCAAGTCCAACGCCGAACTGGACGAGCTGAATATCCCGCTGGAGGAGGCCGGCATCTATCAGCCTGCCGTGGTCTTCGACGGCGCCAAGGAGTACGAACTCTATCGGCCCGGCAAGGGCGGCGCGGCCGCCACCGGCTACACTGTCAACGGTATTCTGGGCGGCAGCGGCGGGCTCTACCAGGGCATTTACGACGCCTATGACGACGACGTGCCCAACTCCACGCCTCAGCGCAACCGCGCCTTCTACCGCGCGGGCTACGGCACCAGCGTGGGCTATCCCAGCGTATCTTCCGGCTCCAACTTCTCTGTGGCCCTGGCGGGCGACGGTACGGTCTGGGCTTGGGGCGCCAACGACTACGGCCAGCTGGGCCAGGGCACCGTCTACGGCACCACCGCCGCACCGCAGCAGGTCATTGCCCAAGTCCGTAAGGACGACAGCCAGGATAACCGAGTGGTCCGCTATGAGTACCTGAGCAACGTGCGCAAGGTGGTGGCCGCGGGCAACTTCGCTTACGCGCTGAAGAACGACGGTACCGTCTGGACCTGGGGCCGCAACGATGCGGGCCAGCTGGGTCTTGGCGACGGCTTCAGCGACTATACCCGCGTACCCTATGCCACCCAGGTGGTCGGCGGCACCCAGCAGGGCACCTACGGCAGTCGCTACCTCCAGGAGATCATCGACATCGCCGCCGGCGGCGCCGACGACGCCCACGGCTTCGGCTACTTTATCCAGAGCGTGTACTATCAGCGCCAGGTCAAGGAGAAGAAGCTGGACGACAATGACAAGCTGGTGGAGACGGGCAACTGGGTCCCCTATAAGTACAACACCGCTGACAACGTCTACGGCGTGGGCGACAACAACAAGAGCCAACTGAGCATGCTGACCTCGGGTAAGACCGTCCGCACGCCCGTGTCCATCCGAGTCTCCAGCGGTATCGCTTCCCAGGTGTCCATCGGCACCGGGGCCACCGGCTCCATCCTGGTGGGTAACGGCACCATTCTCAGCATGGGCGATAACACCTATGGCCAGTTCGGTAACGAGACCAACGCCGGCGCGCAGGGCACTGCGGGCACCGGCTACCGCTCCATGGCCATCGGCAGCGGCAAGAACTCCACCTTTGCCATCAGCTACCTCACCGAGCAGTCCCTGAACGGCAACTATGTTCAGGTGGCAAACTATAAGCCCAAGGCCACCGACCCCGTGGGGCAGGCGATCGGGCAAAAGGACATCACCGGCAACCTCTACGGCTGGGGCCAGATCAATGGCGCCTTCCAGGCTCTGGATGAAAACGGCAAGGTCATCAGCACCAGCGTCAACCTGCCGACCCTTATCACCAACACCGACCGTACCGATCCCACCACCTACCGCGGCCACATCATGACGGTGAGCGGCGGGTCCACCCTCTATACCCTCAGCCAGGAGAAGGATCTGGTCTTTACCGGCAACAAGAATGAGTACGGTCAGCAGGGCAACGACAGCGCCGCGGCCAACAACCTCAACGGCGCCTATGCCGTGAAGGCCGACGGCACCGCCCTCAGCGGCGTCCTCAGCGCCGACAGCGCTACCGGCGGTTACTTTACCACCGCCGTGACCACCGACGGCGCGGTGTGGTCCTTCGGTCAGAACAACTACAGCCAGTTGGGCAGCCAGAACCTGGCCCAGCCCAGGAGCCTGGCCGCCCAGCAGGCCATGACCGCGTTTGCCCTGGACGCCGACACCTATGAGGCTACGCTGGTCCTCCAGGCCGATGTGGACGCCGCGGCCACCCTGGGCATCGCCCAGGCTGACTTCACCGGCTTTGCCACCACGTTCGATCTGGCGAAGAACTACACCCTGACCTATACCTGGAACGGCGCCACTTCCGGCTTTAACCTCCTGCGGGGCGGCGTGTACGCCTGCGATCTGAGTGACAGCACGCTGACCGCCGGCGGCTACACCATTACCTATCAGAGCCTGGATCCCGCTGTGGCGCAGGTGAGCGCGGCCGGCGTGGTCACTGCCGTGGCGTACGGCGAGACCTATATTCTGGTCACCGTCTCCAACGCCGGCGGGCAGGAGCGGACCATGCAGTTCCGCATCCGGGTGGCCAAGCCCTATCAGGAAGGCTACTATATCCGCACAGTCCAGGTGGACTGCGACGACTGCGGCGCCAGCGTCTATGTGAGCGAGGACGCGCTGAAGGCGGGCACCGCGCTGTGTACCTCCTGCGGCGCAACTCTGGGCCAGCACGACGTCAAGGTGACGTGCGTCAAGTGCGGTCGGATCTTCTTCGCCCAGGAAGCGGACCTGCACACAGGCAAGGTCAAGTGTCCGGACTGCGACACCAAGGTCACCGGCATGACCGGCGCCCAGGCGATCCGGGATGTGAAGTATGAACTGGCTGTGTCCACCACCGCCAAGGCCTATGCCTATGTGGCTGTGGGCGAGGATTACACGCTGGCGCTGAAGGCCGACGGCACGGTCTGGGCCTGGGGCCGCAACACCTGGGGCCAGCTGGGCGTGGGCTATGGCAGCGTGGGCGGCGTGGAGTCCACCCCGCAGAAGCTGTCCTTCTCCAAGGTCATGGGCTACAGCAAGCCCGCCATCGGCCTTGCCGCTGACGACTCCTTCGAGTATGCCGACTACTACTCCGTGGCCGAGTACCGCAGAGTGCTCAGAGCCGCGGCCCTCCACAGCACCAAGCGCTACCAGAACCTCCAGAAGTACATCGCCGTGAGCAGGGAAGACGTGCCCATCGTGAAGATCGCCGCCGGGTTGGACTTTGCCATGGCTCTGGACGCCGAGGGCACCGTATATACCTGGGGCCGCAACAATGCCGGCCAGATCGGCAACGGCAGCAAGTCCAGCGCCCAGAGCGTCTATGAGACTCTCTATCCCTCGCCTGTGGCGGTAGAGGCCCTGCGCGACCTCCGCTCCAGCGGCGATGAGCAGGCCGCCGTCCATATCGTGGATATCTACGCCGGCGCGTATCTGGCCGGTAACGGCAACGACGGCTTCCGCAACGAGAGCTATGCCATGGCCATCAGCGACAAGGGCGATCTGTTCACCTGGGGCACCAGTGCCAGCAACCAGATCGTCGCCGCCGACGGCAGCGAGTGCCTCACGCCCTACTACGCCCCGGCCGCCGACCTGGTGGACGTGTCCGCGCCCAGCCAGGGCCGGAGCTACGCGCTGAACCAAGAGGGCACCATGATGTACTGGGACAACACCCGGGCTGATACCGCCATCCTCAGTTACACCGACAACCAGATCGTCGCCGACGACAGCACGGTGGAGCGGGTGGTGGCGCTGGATGCCGGCCGCGGCAGCACCTTCTACACCACCGCCACCGACAACGTCTACGCCAAGGGTACCAACGCCGACGGCCAGCTGGGCGACGGCACCAATACCGAGCAGACCAGCTACGTCAAGCTCACCGGCGTCTCCGGCAAGAACCTGAAGGCCATCTCCGGCGGTTCCGCCACCCTGGCTGTGGTGGAGACCGCGCCTGGCTCCAACAACTTCACCATTTTGGCCACCGGTCTCAATGGTCACGGCGAGCTGGGCAATAACACCTATACCGCCGTCAACCTCTACGGTTCCGTCCTGCCCGGTCAGACCGTGGGCGTCCATGCCACCGAGGCCGAGCAGACTACCGGCGTGATCCGGGATGTTGTCCATGCCGACACCGGCATGGGCCTGGATCTCAGCGTCTCCAACGGCGCTCAGCGGGGCCTCAGCGCCGCCATCGTCACCGACGGCTCTGTATACACCTGGGGCAACAACGAGTTTGGACAGATGGGCAACCGCATCATCGGCCAGGGCCCGCTGGATACCTCGGTGAACAAGCTGTTGCCCAACTATGTGGACGGCTATCGCCTGGCCATCGAAAACGAGCCCGAGGGCGTGAAGAACAACCGCCTGGTGGTGGTGCTGGACGAGAAGGAGGAGAAGACCCGCGTCGCCAACTGGACCATCCACCCGGTGATCTACTACTTCAACGTCTACAACGAGATGCCTGTGGAGCGCAACCGCGCCGCCCACTACATCTTCAACACCACCGATCCCAGCGTGGCCACCGTGGACGAATATGGCCGCATTACCTTCACCGGTGTGGGCCAGGCCACCATCATCGTCCAGGAAGTGCCTACCGCTGAATTTGCTCGGGATCCCTCCGAGGGCCTGAAGACCTTCCTTGAGGTGGAGGTCCTGCCCTACAACCTCAGCTACTATAAGGAAGTCACCGTCACCGACGCCAACGGCAACGCCGTCAAGGATGACCAGGGCAACGTGGTCAAGGAGACGGTGCTGGCCTACAACCTGGTGGCGCCCGCACTGTCCACCGGTCTGGAATTCTCCGTGGCCCTCACCGCTGTGGGCAACGTCTACTCCTTCGGCTCCAACGCCTTTGGCCAGTTGGGCATCTCCACCCTGGCCATCAAGAGCCAGGACCGCTTCGCCGCGGTCCAGACCGGCCGTGGTCCCATGGAGAACATGGTGTCCCTGGCCGCGGGCAACAACTACGCCCTGGCCGCGTCCGCGGATGGTTATGTGTACGCCTGGGGCGAAAATGCCAGAGGCTCGCTGGGTCTCAACAACGACCTGAGCTCCACACCCAGATACCATACCCCGCAGCGGGTCAAGGGTCCCGGCGGCGTGGGCTACCTGGGCGACAGCGCCACGGGCAAGGTGGTCAAGGTCTTTGCCAACGGCAACTCCTCCGCCGCCATCACCGAGCGGGGCGAGGTCTACGTCTGGGGCGACAGCGCCAACTACCGCCTGGGCGCCCGGGACAACCAGGACGCCTATGCCTATCCGTACAAGGTGCCTGGTGTGGACAACGCCATGGAGATCTATCTCTCGGGCAAGAATATGGTCATTGTCATGGCCGACACTACCGTCTGGGTGTCCGGTCAGGATGATACCCGCATCAAGGGCTGGGGTGATGTGGACCTGAGCGGTCAACCCCGGGTCTACGAAGAGGACAACGGCGACAGCACCTATACCAAGTATCCCATGCCCATGCTCAGCCCGGTGAACGCGCAGACCGTGAACGTGAACGTGCCCGATGTGGACGACGAGGGCAACGAGCTGGAGACCACCCATGTGGAGCAGAGGATCCAGCCCACCCAGTACATGGATAGCGTGGTCTATGCCGGTCTGGGCGACAGCCAGGTCATCATGATGACCCAGGCCTTCTACGACGACGACCTCGCGATGCCCGCCGCCGACGCCAGCGAGGACGACTGGATGGCCTACCTCAAGCAGCTGGGCTTCACCAAGCACCTCTATATGCACGGCCAGGACGTCAACGGCCTGCTGGGCACCCTGGAGCAGACCCAGGCCGAGAAGGATGCCGGCGACGTCAAGACCCTGGGCATCAAGGGCACCTATGTGGATCTGCCCAAGGAGTACACCTACTTCCAGCAGGTGGAGTATGACCGGCTGGTGGAGCTGGCCGCCGAGGCCATGGATGTGGTGGAGAAGTTCGGTAACCGCTACGCCACCGACATCGAGCTCAATGGCTTTACCACGCCCATGAGCTGGGACGCTGTCAACACGCTCTACAAGGACTTCTACGCCGAGGCCGAGCGTCTGGCCACCAACAACGGCACCGTGAACGCCACCTCCAGCCAGATCCTCAAGCAGCTGCGTATCAACCTCTATAAGAATGGCTACAACGGTTACACCGGCGTCCAGGTCAAGGCCGTGTGCGACTACATCACCGCCCATCCCGACTGGGTCCAGAACGCCGTGGAGGACGCGGTGAAGATCCTGGTGGAGAAGTACGATACCTATGCCACCCTGGCTGCCAGCCGCGCCGCCTCCATCGACGAGCGCAACCAGGCCCTGCTGGAGAGCAAGCTGTGGGACGCCTTGCTCAAGCAGATCCAAGGCACATCCGCCTATGCCGACTACGCCGTTGAGCTCAAGGAGCTCACCGACGCCCAGGAGGCGCTGGACAACGCCAAGAAGGCCCAGCAGAAGGCCAACAGCGACTATCTGGACGCCGTCAACGCCCGGACGATCGCCGACAATGCTGCCAAGGCTGCCGACAAGGAGCGCCTGACCTACCAGGAGCAGTTCAACGAGCGCTACCAGGTCAAGGACGGCGTGCCCACCGTCACCGATGATGAGTACGAGGATCAGCGCGCCTACCTGACCCAGTTGGAGAACACCTACACCGAGCTGTTCAAGCAGTGGCAGGAGGCCGACTGGAAGGCCGACGGTAAGTTTGAACGGGTCCTGGTCTCCGGCACCGCCGGCCAGCCCGACGCCGTCTATGAGACCAAGCTGGTGGAGGAGGGCCTCTACCACGTCCGAGACAAGGCCAATCTGGCGCTGAACGAGTGTCAGGTGAAGTACGATACCGTCCTGGCCAACCAGGCGGAAAGCAGCAAGTACCATGAGTTCAAGGAGTTGCTGGCCACCATCCAGCGCGAGAGCGTCACCGGTGTGAAGATGGTAGAGGATCCCAACAACGAGGGCGCGTGGATCGCGGATCCGGGCAACACGCCCAGCGAGTGGATCGGCGCCATCACCGTGCCCACCACCGACGCCGATGGCAACGCCATGAACATGAACGGCAGCTACAAGGATCTGAAGCTTGACCAGCTCCAGCTGGATCAGTACGCCACCGTGACAGCCCACAAGGGTCTGGCCGACAGCACGCTGAGCAACATTGAAACGGGTATCAAGACGCTGAACACCCAGATCGACAACGCCGCCGCCATCATCAGCTACACCCGGGATTATCTGGTGTATCTGGAGCAGGCCGGCCGCATCAGCGCCAACTTCCAGACCTACCAGAACGCCCAGAGCGACAACAAGGGCAACATCACCGACTATGGCACCGCCATTGCGGGTCTGCCCCTGCCCAAGGACTACCGCCTACCCACCTACGCCGCGGGCACCGACGATATGACCGATCCCGGCACCATCATTACCGCCAGCATCGCCTATATCCCCGGTGCTGCCGCCACCCATCCTGAGGACTTCCAGACCACCTACGAGCAGGCCAAGCAGACCCTGGTGAGCTTCAACCAGAAGGCAGCGCTGGCCGAGGGCGAGACCATGGTGGATATGGCCCGCCACGGCGCTGATCTGCGCGCTGAGGCCGATAAGCTGGCCCAGGCGGCCCGCACCCTGAGCAAGTGGCTGTCTGGCGACCTCTACAAGGCCTATATGGCCGTGCGCCAGACCACCAGCGGCGCGGAGTATACGGCCGATGCCCTGCTGGGTGTCAATCCCACCACCGGCAAGAGCAACACCTACATGCTGGACGGCAGCCTCTCCAGCTTGACCTTCCAGGGCGTGGGCATCATCAACGAGATCGTCTCGGTCTACGCCGGGGCCTCCTACACCGGCGCTATCACCGAGGAGGGCTACGTCTACCTCTGGGGCACCAACAATGACGAGAATAACCAGCGCGTCAGCGGCAACGGCTCCATCCTGGGCAACCAGAAGACCGGCGACATCCAGGCCGTGCCCGGCCTTGTCTACCGCAAGGAGATCGGCAGCGAATACATCGCCAACATGGTCCGTCTGGGCTTCAACTCCGGCTCGCTGAAGAACCGCCATATGCTGGCCCACCAGAATTCCGGCACCACCCTTGCCTGGGGCAACAACGGCAAGGGCCAGCTGGGTAACCGCACCACCACGCCGGCCAATGTTCCCGTGGTGGTGGGCAGCGGCACGGTCTCCATCGAGTCCACCATCACCCTGAACCTGGTAGGCACCCGCACCAAGGATACCACCCTGCTGGAGTTTGGCACCGATTACCTGATGGTTTATAACAACGCCGCCGGCAGCGGTACTTATAAGTGGAAGAGTCTGGACGATTCCATCGCCACCGTGGACGCTGACGAGAACAACTCCTCCGTGGGTACCATCAACGCCGTCCGGGAGGGCGAGACCCGGGTGCTGGCTGAAAACCAGATCACCGGCCAGATCGTCTTCACCCGCGTCATCGTTACCGATGGCGTCACCTACCCGCAGCTGGTGTTGGGCCGCGATACCACCACCGCGCTGAAGAAGAACGGCACCGTCTGGGCCTGGGGCGATAACACCTATCGCGAGGTCAACACCACCCAGTACATTACCGACCAGCAGGGCAACCGGGTCCGTAACCCCGAGTACGGCGAGTATACCGGCGTCACCTATGGCACCGGCAAGCTGGGTCTGGGCTCCACCCAGAGCCTGATCACCAGCCCCGTCCAGCTGGGCGACTATCTGGAGGATCCCACCGATCCCGAATCCCGCAAGCCCTTCCAGAACATCACCAAGATCTCCGCCGGCGACAACCATATGCTGGCGGTGGATACCGCGGGCAATGTGTACGCATGGGGCGATAACCGCTATGGCCAGTTGGGCCACAGCCCGCTGGTGGTGTCCCAGACCCGCTACCCGGTGAAGGTCAACATCGTCAACAAAGACGGCGTGGCCATCAGCAACATTATCTCCGTGGCAGCCGGCTCCAACCACTCCCTGGCCCTCACCAGTACCGGCGAGGTGTACGCCTGGGGCTGCAACGACTTCGGCCAGCTGGGCCGGGGCACTGTGTCCGACTACAGCCAGTATGAGAGCCTGTCCATGGGCGTGGCCGCCCTGGAGGACTACAAGCCCGTCCGGATGAACGGCTTCCGCGACATGGCCCTTACCGGCGTTCTGGACATGGCCGCTACCGTCTCCGCCACCGGCGTACTGCTGGTAGACGGCACCATCTGGACCGTGGGCTCCAACGAGTACGGTCAGTTGGGCGCTGGGTATATGTACTCCGAGGGCGTGCGCCTGGGCGACAAGGGCGTGGACCTGAACGATCCCGACGACGTACACAAGTATACCGACGAGCAGATCGCCAAGATGGCCCAGTATGTGGACGGCGAGCAGATCAACCTGGGCGCCACCGGCGAGCTGGTCCAGGTGAAGATCTCCGCCGACGCGCTGGACGCCGCGGGCCGTCCCGTGGCCAGCGAGCCTGTGGCCAACATCAACCGCATCATGGGCCGGGGCTATAACTTCGCCATCATCACCGAGGGGAAGAACGCCTACATTTGGGGCGACAACTCCTCTACCCAGCTGGGCGCCGGCGAATGGCTGCAGTACACCGAGCATATCGAGGATAACGTGGCCACCGGCCGGTTCTATCCCGACGAGGTGCTGGACCAGTATGACTATGCCAGCAAGCCTGTCAAGCTCCAGACCGCCGACAGCGGCGGCGGCGCGTTGGAGAAGGTCATCGAGGTCTCCCTGGGCGGCTATGTGGGCGGTAAGGTCCAGGCCCTGGCCGTGACCATGGACGTCACCTATGACTACTCCGGCGGTCAGACCATCGTTCGCGACCGGACCTACACCACTTATGCCTGGGGCTCCAACCAGTACTCCAAGGCGGGCTTCACCACCTCCTCGGATACCTCTCGCGCCCTGGCCTTCAACGTGTTCCAGGAGCGCCCGGGTCAGGACAACCTGGACCGCGACGCCAACTCCGCGCCCATCAAGTCCATGTCCGCCGGCGGCAACCACTCCGCGGGCTACGACACCAACGGCATCGTCTACACTTGGGGCAACAACGAGTATGGCCAGCTGGGCCGGTTCGACTACATGACCCACACCTATGTCCAGAAGACCAACGACCGCGGCGAAGCGCTCTACAAGGACGCCGAGGGCAATATCGTGACCGAGAAGAAGGGGAATACGCCTGTCTACGAGGTGGGGGCCGACGGCCGCTACATCGAGATCAACTACCCCTATGATGAATACGGTAATATCCGCACCGAGAACGCCAACGGTATTTATGTGGATGACATCGTCGCCGTCTACGAAGGCGAGGTCTCCCGCAGCGCGCCCACCCTGGTGGACGAAGAGCACATCGCTATGTTCGAGGTCAACCAGATCGTCCAAAGCGGCAAGATCCTGGAGTCCCACACCGAGAAGTATAACTACCAGGTGAAGACTGGCTCCACCGTGGTAGACGGCGAACTCAAGGATGTGGAGCCCACCGCCATCATCGGTAAGTACATGTACTCCTTCAGCGTGGACAAGGAAGTGGATGAGGAGAAGACCCTCAAGCTGAAGTATAAGGTGTTGGACGGCTCTCTGGTCACACTGGGCAACCGCCAGGAGATCGACACCGACGAGCAGGAGGCCGGCACCCGCAAACTGGAGATCAGCTACACCAACGACGCTCTCCACCAGCGCATCGAGACTTACCTGCCCATCCTGCTGGATGAGCCGCTGGACAAGGACAACTTTGGCTCCACCCGGGTCCTGGCCACCTATGAGGGCCTGAACAGCAAGGGTGAGGATATCTCCAAGACCGGCGTCGCCATTGTCAACATCCTGGGTCAGGACGACATCCAGGATACCGGCAGCGGCACCTACACCACCACCCGGGCCTTCCGCACTCTGCCGCAGGTCTCCGCCGGCGACGCCTTCACCCTGGCTCTGAACATCAAGGGCGAGCTGCTGGTCTGGGGCAACAACGAGTTCGGCCAGCTGGCCAACGGTAGCGCCAGCCGCTACAACATCTCGCCCAGCATCAACTCCACCATCTCCGCGGAGATGAGCATCCACCACAACGATGGCAAGGAGCACTACCTGGTGCAGATCGCCACCGGCGCCCGCCATGCCCTGGCGCTGGACGACATGGGTACGGTTTGGGTCTGGGGCGACAATTCCCAGGGTCAGTTGGGCCTGGGCACCAAGGCCGGCGGCATCGTCCAAAAGCCCACCGCCCTGACCAAGCTGGACACTGAGGACGACAGCAACAAGATCGTGGCCATCTACGCGCTGGATACCAGCTCCTACGCCGTGGACGCCCGGGGCACCCTCTACGCCTGGGGCGCCAAGGAGAACTTCATGGGCGCCGACGAGGCCGCTGGCGGCGTGGTGATCGACGCCGAGACCGCCATCAAGGATTACGGCGTCATGGCCGATGTGGAGGGCACGGAGACCCTGATCTATGAGCCCACCCCGCTGTCTCTGCTGACCCGTACCATTGAGGTTGGCTACGGCTACGTGCTGAAGGGCTCGGGCACTATCTGGGCCCTGCCCAAGAACGCCAACAGCCCCGACGTGAAGCGTCTGGACGACGGCAACGTTGGCGAGGGCGCCACCGGCGCGCCCAACCGCAACATCGCCGCCATCTCCGCCCACTCCGACGAGTATACCATTACCGCCGGTAGCGAGGGCAACCAGGTCACCAAGGACTACCGGGTCATGCACCTGCTGGCCATCGACAAGGACGGCAAGCTGTGGAGTCTGGGCGACAACCAGTGGGGCCAGACCGGCCAGAAGCGGGCCTACAACACCAGCGACACCGGTTCCAGCAACACCCTCCAGCCCGTGGTCATCCGCTATACCAAGGACGGCGGCCCTGAAAACGGCGGCACAGAGGAATTTGTCCAGATGGGTAACAACGCCGTTCGCAACGATAAGGGCGAGGGCGTGGGCGAGACCGTTACCGCCGTGGCCGCCGGTGACAGCTTCTCCGCTGTCATCGCCAAGCATGTGCTCTCCGGCGAGGCCAAGCCCGTCTACAAGAAGCTCATCTCCACCAACTACTTTGACAACACCGACAAGAAGGCCACCAGCGAGGCCACTGAGATCGGTGTGGCCGAGTTCAACACTCTGACCAACCCGCTGGATACCGCCATCGATGCCAACACCGGCTACGATGACTTTACCCGCATCACCACCACCCGCTCTCCCGCGGTGGAGGATGGCATCCGCGTGGTCAACACCGTCACCACCTATACCAGCAAGGCCCGGGCCATTTTGGGCGAGAGCTATACCTCCGATGGCGGCACGGTATTCGCCACCGAGCGGAGTATGCTGGACGATATGCAGGTCAAGGGCGCTGCCGACGCGCAGGATCTGATGGAGTCCAACGATAGCGGTTACGACTATAAGACCGCCACCGCCGTCCGGGGCACGGCCACCACCGTTACCGTCACCGCCACCGCGAAGGATGGCAGCGTGGAGTTCAAGAAGATCACCGAGACCCGGAGCGATTATCTGGAGTCCGGCGCGGTGCGCACCACCGTCACCACCACCTATACCAAGTTCACCAAGGGTGACGGCACGACCACCCAGGATACGACCCTTACCTGGACCGGTATCGTGCAGGATACCCCGGCTCAGGTCTACACCAAGACCGTGGGCACCACGGAGACCGACGTCTATGAGCTCTACACCTTCGGCGACAACTCCCACGGTAAGCTGGCTCAGGGCCTCAACGAGAACCCCAAGGGCTCGTACATCTACCCCGAGGCGGTCAACATGGGCACCGACGACCAGGGCAGCAGCGGCGCCAGCGTGGTGGCCGTCCAGGCCGGCGAGGAGCATATGATCACCATCAAGAAGGACGGCTACATGTGGTCCGCCGGTCTGAACAGCTTCGGCCAGTTGGGTAACGTGTCCACCGTTAGCTCCAAGGTCATGGTCATGGTGGGTCAGCAGTCTGTCAACGTCACGCCCACCACCATCACCATGGTCAAGGGCCAGACGCTGAATATCAGCCAGGTCATTACCAGCAAGGACCGCAAGCTCAACGTCACATATCAGGCCGGTATCAACCTGCTGATGAAGGGCACCTCCGGCAAGCTCAACGCCGGCGACAAGTGGACCGCCTCCACCATGAACGAGAGCATTCTCTCCGTCCGCCGGGCCAGCCAGCTTATGCAGGATCTGGGTGATCACGACGCCAGCGGCAACTTCATCCCCGGGACAGAGGCCAAGACCTTCGACCATCCCGAGTTCAACTTCACCAACGCCGCCGCCTCTGAGCTTCCCAACACGGAGTTCCGCAAGCGCATCAGCGCTCGGATGGAGGACATCCGCACCGTCCTGCTCCACAACGGAATTTCCCAGGTGCCCGGCACCACCGACGACATCACCGACGCCATGCTCTACCGTTGGGCCAAGCGGGGCGAGTGGGAGAGCGACTTCGTGGCCACCCGGGATCACATCGCCTTGCTGGCCACTGCCGCCGACCGCATTGCCCAGCCCAGCGTGAAGATGGATGTGGGCGTGGGCACGCCGCAGAAGCTGACCCTGACCCTGGGCGACGACAGCCATGTGAACCACCGCGCGGCACGGCCCAGCGGCGTCACCTGCGGCTGCAAGAGCGTCCATCTGGACAGGACCGACGGCATGTGGCACTGCGACGCCTGCGGCCGCGTTGCGGCCAGCGGGGAGTTCACCTCCGAGCCTTTGGCCACCACCGGTACCTTTAACACCAGCTGCGGCCAGACGTGGGCCACCTGTAATTCCACCTCCGCGTCCTATGATAACTCTCAGGATAAGTACTTCTGCGATATCTGCGGCGACGAGGTGGAGGTCCTGTTCACCGCCGAGCTGAGCCAGTTCAACACCGGCCTGGGCGAGAGCCTGTACGTCCGCGAGTTCCTGGCCGACCGCCAGACGGTCATCGTGGATCCGGCCACGGCCAAGGTGGACGCCAACTACCACTACTTCTACAACGGCATGAGCCAGAACCCGCAGGCTCCGCAGCTGAAGATCCAGTACTCCAACGTCCCGCCTGAGTACGACAACTACTACATCACCGGCAACTCCCTGGGTCAGACCATGATCCGGGTGCGGGTGCCCGGCCTGTCCGCCTCCGCTTACGTGGTGGTGAAGGTCATGGCCGACTCCGACGCCAAGACCAATCCCATGGTTGCCGTGGGCGAGACCCACACCGTGACCCTCAAGAGCAACGGCACCGTGTGGACCTTCGGCGACAATACCCACGGTCAGCTGGGCCGGGAGACCTACGACTCCATCGGCATGGTGGTCTTCCCCCACATGATCGACTATCTGGTCAACCGCCGCGACGCCACCAATACCACCGGTAAGGACGCCAACGGCAATACCGTGACCTACGAGAAGGGCACCAACTACTTCGAGCGCCACGGCATCTTCACCCCCGAGGGCAAGCCCATCGAGAACTACAACGACTGGGTGGCCGCCGGCAGCGACCTGGGCTTCATGGACGAGGTCGGCTATCCCTGGGACGATCCCTATCCCATCGTCAATGTGGTAGCCGGCGCTGGCGTGAGCTACGCCATGACCGAGAACGGCATCATCTACGGCTGGGGCGACAACGCCATGTATCAACTGGGTGTGGGCGACCTTACCCAGACCACTGGCGCGGGCCTGACCCCGGGCAGCACCGATGTGCGTCTGCCCCATGAGCTGGTGTATACCCAGACCATTACCACCAAGGACGAGCTGGGTGTGGAACATACCGCCACCAGCGTGCAGAATGTGGGCGAGAAGGGCGGCACTCTGGACATCAAGTCCACTCTGGACGCCCAGACCGGCAGCTATGTCACCACCTTGTTCTTCACGGTGGTGACCGTACTGGAGTCCGGAGACAGCTATGAGACCCTGTACGCCGCCGGACACGGCTTCACCGGCCCTGCCCCCGTGGCCATGAAGACCGACGGCATGTCCACCATCAGCCAGATCTCCGGCGATTACGCCCTGGCTGGCGGCGAGGTGTGGCACCTGGCCAACACCGAGCTGGGCGTGCCCACCAAGATCACCGGCTTTGTGGACGCCAACGCCGACGGCGCCGGCGACGACACCGGCAGCGACGGCGAGGCTGTTATCACCCGCATCGCCGCAGGCGCGGAGCACGTGCTGGCCCTGGACGGCCAAGGCGGCGTGTGGGCCTTTGGCACCAATGAATACGGTCAGCTGGGCACCCAGATCATGGAGGGTGACGAGTTCCAGCCCGCCGAAAAGCCCATCCGCGTCCAGGCCGGCGAGCAGGGTGTGGGCTACCTGGGCTACAATCCCTTTGCCAGCGTGGATACCCAGGCCAACGCTGTGATCACCGACATTGCCGCGGGCCAGTACAGCTCCTATGCCCGGGATGAAGCTGGCAGAGTTTGGGCTTGGGGTCTCAACAACCACGGCCAGCTGGGTCTGGTGGTGCCTACCGAGGGCACTGTGGCCGAGATGGTGGGCCGTCCCGCCGCTGTGGACAGCGGTACCCGGGGCGACAATTACCTCAGCGTGTACGCCGGGTTCTTCCAGTCGGTGAACCTGGACGAGACCGGTATGCTCTGGGCCGATGGCTCCAACGACTATGATCAGTTGGCCAACGGCACCGCCTCCGACACCTATATTCCCACTCTGGTGGGCGACAGCGCCCTCCAGGTCACCATCGCCAACCACTACACCACCCAGGACGACGGCTACGAGCTGAAGCTGGGCGACTACATCTACATTGGCCAGAACAAGCGTCATCCCACCGGCACCTTCCGCTATACGAGAAATGCCGATGGCACCTTCACCCGTGACGATTACCGCATCGACGCGGGCACTTACCGGGCCGAGTGGTACTTCGATCCCAACGCCAAGACCAAGGTGGCGCCGGGCGAGCTGACGTTGGTGGCTGACCGCACCTACTATCTGGAGACCGACTTCAGCGTCTTCTGTCTGTTCACCTCCAACGATGTGTCCAACTTCGACTACCTCTACAACCTGGCCTTCAACAACAACAGCCAGCTGCAGAGGCTGGACGAGGCGCAGATGGTCCGCGCCTCCGACAAGACCCAGATCATGGCCAAGGAGACCCACCGCAGCCTGGCCTACGCGCTCTACCATAGAGAGGCCGACGGCACCTACACGCCGGTGGACACCAGCCTCTACACCGTCACCGACATCGACGGCGAGGTCCATAAGCTCAACACCACCGGCTGGGTCATCGGCGCCGACAAGGACCTCTACTTCACCCTTACCAATGACGCGCTGACGGCGGGCGAGCGTCTGGACAACGACTATGTTATCCAGACCATCCCCAACAGCGCCTATACCACCAACGCCACCATCAATAAGGACGCCGCCCATGAGGGGAACAGCCAGGATGAAAACGCGTGGCAGGCCTTCCATGCCGCCAATGGCGAAACCAAGGACGACACCGACGGCAACGGCCATATCCTCCAGTGGACGGTCACCAACCCGCTGAGCGCCTTCCGCTTTGGCTTGCAGTACTGGCCCGACCGGGACAATAACGGCGTGGTGGATGAAAACGACGGCGTGACCAACTTCCGGCAGGCCGGCTCCATTGAGACCAACGTGGTGGTCCGCAACCTGCTGGGCACCACCGAGACCAACCACAACGGCTGGTTCGTGGGCAACAACAGCCAGATGGACTTCACCCTGGGCCAGAACGGCGTGGTCCTCTCGCCGTCGCGAGATCTGAAAGACTACCGCGTGGTGGTGCAGTACGCCAAGGAGCTGGTCATCCTCCAGACCACCGACGATATCGGCAGCAAGCCTGGCAAGACCACCCTGGCGGTGCTGGAGACCCAGGTGTCCGGCAAGTCCCGCTTCGTGCCCATCACCGTGGTGCCCAATGACGGTCCCGAGGCCAATGAAGTGGTCTGGGAGACCGTGCCCACCCTGACGGTCAACGGTACTACTTACTCCAACGTCCAGGTCCGCAAGACCGACGTTAATGGCAACGTGGAGATCCAACCCAAGGAGAGCATCTGGGATAACCTGTCCATCGTGCCCAACACCGATCCCCAGGAGAACTACTACTCCAAGGGCGGCGCTACCCTGGTGCCCGCTAAGGTGTCCACCGGCTACGGCCACACCCTGGCCCTGCGCGCGGACAACACCGTCTGGGCTTACGGTCTCAACGGCAAGGGCCAGCTGGGTCTGGGCCGTGACGCCGCTAATCACACCAATGACGCCACCGGCACCGTCCGGGGCTGGGACGACCCGCAGGAGATCCAGACCTGGGTCTGGAACACGGCCAAGAAGCAGTATGAGGTCCAGCAGATCCTTCAGCAGAGCAACGACGGCACCGTCCGTGCCCGCTCCAAGGTGGACTTTGTGGACGTGGCCGCGGGATATGACCACTCCTTGGCCATCGACGCCGATGGCAATATCTGGGCCGCGGGCAACAACGACAAGGGCCAGCTGGGTCTGAGCCAGGATCCCAGCGGCAATACCATCGCTTCGGTGCCCTTCTTCATCATGACGGTCAAGGCCAGCGACTGCAAGGGCCTGGCCAGAGGCGCGCGCTTTGTCTCGGTCACTGCCGGCAAGGGCTACTCCCTGGCCCTGGCCAGCGACGGCACTGTCTTCGCCTGGGGCGACAACGCCATGGGTCAGCTGGGTCTGCGCTCGGACGAGGCCAAGATCACCACGCCCACCAAGCTGACGCTGCTGAACGTCAACAGAGTGTCCGCCGGCGAGGATCACACCCTGTTCGCCATGTACGACGGCACCGTCTATGCCGCGGGCTCCAATGCCTACGGCAAGCTGGGCATCGACAACTCCAGTCTGCCTGCGGGCGGTCACTCCAACGCCCCTGTGTTTGTGGGCGGCCTTAGCTCTGTGGTGGATGTGTCCGCGGGCGAGAACCACTCCGTGGCCCTGACCGGCGGCAGCTCCAACACCCGGGTGTACACCTGGGGCTACAACGGCGAGGACCGCCTGGGCCGCGAGCTGGCCGACGGCGTAACTTACGACGCCATTCCGCAGCAGATCCGCAGCCTGACCTACATCGTGGATGTGGACGCCGGTCGGGATCACACCCTGGCCTTGGAGTACAACGGCGGTCTTTATAGCTGGGGCAACAACCGCACCGGCCAGCTGGGTCTGGGCACCTCGACCACCCAGCTCACTGTCCAGGTCCCCGAGCTCAACGTCCTCTATCTCCAGGATGCGGACGTGATGGTCCATTCCATCTCCGCCGGCGGCGAGTATTCCGCCATCTCTGACCAGATCGGCCAGGTGTACGGCTTTGGCGACTACACCAAGGGCACTGCGGACGACCTGGTCCTGACCCAGAACGACACCCTGTCCGACTCGCCCATCATCGTGGGCGAGAAGGGGCAGCCCTCCAGTAAGCACCAGGTCCTGGCCCATGTGGGCGAGGATGTGGTGGTGGACTTCATCCTGTCCCACCGCTTCAACCTCTTTACCGAGTTCTGGAACCACTATCCCATCACCTTCCAGAACGTCAATGCCGACGTGGCCTATCGTAACGCCGCCGACCTGGCCGCGGGCGATTATCGGACCGGTATCGGCGACCAGATCTCCTTCGCCGACAATAAGACCGCCGCGGAGCTGGAGGCGCTGAATCAGTTTGTGGTCCACGGCAACAGCTACGGCTTTACCCAGGTCATCCTCAAGTCCAACGACCAGAGCGTGGTCTACTACGTCAACATCATCCCCGAGAATGACGACTACAACACCCACATCGTGGCGCCCATGCTCTCCGCCGGCCAGAAGTTCACCGTGGCGCTCCGCTCCGACGGCTCGGTCTGGGCCTGGGGCGACAATCAGTACGGTCAGCTGGGTCAGGACATCGACGCCAGCAAGCCCTACTCCACCGTGCCTGTGCGCGTCACCTTCGACGGCCTCACCGAGGGCGAGTACATCAAGAACATCACCACCGGCGAGTATCACGCCATGGCCCTGACCAATAAGGGTCGGCTCTTCACCTGGGGCTCCAACAACGACGCCTCCGGCACCATTACCCATCAGCTGGGTCTGGCCCTTACGCTGGGCGAGGCTGAGGCCACTATGGCCTATATCACCAAGCCCACTCTGGTCACGCTGCCCGGCACCGGCGCCGACGCTACCGTCACCAAGATGGTGGCCGGCGTGACCCACACCGCCGTGCTGACGCAGGCTGGCCGCGTGTATACCTGGGGCTCCAACAACTACGGCGAGTTGGGTATCGACGCCGCCCGCGGCTACTCCACCGGCACGCCGCAGCTGGTCACCGGTCTGAGCCGTGTCATCGACCTCTCTGAGGGCGCCCGGACCAACACCGTCCGCGTCACCCGTTACGACGGCCAGCTCTGGGGCTGGGGCCGCAATATCAACGGCGAGCAGAACACCAACAGCGGCTTGGAGTATTACGCCCGTCCGCGGATCTCCAAGATCGACTTCTCCGGTCTGAAGCGGCCCGCCCTGGACGTGAACGGCGCTCCGGTCCAGGCTGTGGACAAGAATGGCGATCCCATCTTCGAGTCCGACGGCGTCACGCCTGTCTACGCCCAGGAGATCGGTCTGCCCAAGAACATCCAGATCATCAAGGTCGTGGACGGCCAGACCTATTCCATGGCCATGCTCTCCAACGGCGCTGTCATCACCTGGGGCACCAACAAGAACGGTGAGCTGGGCGCTGCCGAACAGGATCTGATCCCCGCTACCGGCCCGTTGGATGTGCCCACGCTGGTGGAGAACGCTGACAACGCCCAGGCTCTGGCTACACGTATCGTGGAGACCTCCTTCGGTCAGTCCGGCGGCGTCTACAAGCCTGGCTATGTGGTTGGGCTGGAGGGCGACTATACCTTCCAGGACGCCAACGGCGTGCCCAACATCGTTCTGGGCACCGACGGTACGCCCATTGACGACGGCACGCCCAATGGCGACCATATGGTGGCCATTGCCGCCGGCGCGGTCCACAACGCGGTCCTCTCCGGCGACCAGAGCGTGTGGACCTGGGGTATGACTGCCGATGGCCGTTTGGGCCTGACCATTGAGGATCCCACCAAGAACCAGAATGGCACCCTGGCCCAGCAGGTGCCCTCTACCCAGTGGGTGGAGAAGGACGATGGTTCCTACGCCATCGAGAAGATTGACCAGCCGATCCGCGCCCAGAGCGTGGCCACCGGCGGCGCCTTTACCGCCATTTCCACCGTGGAGCAGGGCGCCGAGCCCGCTGACACCGCCGAGCTGTTCAGCTACAGCCCCGCCAAGCCCAATGACAATACCCTCTATGGCCTGGTGTACGCCTACGGCGAGAACATCTCCGGTCAGATCGGCGTGGGTCAGCTTTACAGCATCAGCGACGCCCATATGACCTGGCTGCCCCGTCAGGTCCTGGGGGCCGACCCGTCCATCACGCCTGTGGACGTGGTGGTGCCCGAGGGCGGCAACGCGCCCATGTCCGCCGACTTTGGCAAGATGTGGATGGCCAACCCGCAGTACATCGCTTCCACCGATGTGGACTGGACCCTCCGTGACCAGTTGGACGAGGAGGGCAATGCCGTCACCGATGACCGCGCGTCGTTCGATCCCAACCACAGCGCCGACACCACCGTCCGGGGCCTGCGCGCCGGCACCGCCATCGTGGTGGCTACCGATACCACCAGCGGCACCACTGTGGAGACCACCCTTCGGGTCCTGAGCCGGGATGACCTCCGGGCCGCTGAGATCTTTGCGGAAAACGAGCACGCTACCAACCCCGGTTATGAGACGTTGATCACCAACGGCTACCTCCAGCTGGGTGAGTTCACCTTCCGCACCGTCCAGACCGGCACCACCGCCACCGGCGAGCCTATTTACACCGTGGTGGCCATGCCCGGCACGATCCCCGACACGCTGAAGGACGCGGTGAACGCCGCGGGCGGCCTGGCCGTGACCAGTCCCAAGCTGCGCAACGCCGTGGTGGCCTATGTGGTGCCGCGGGTGGACGCCTCGGGCAACCTTGTCAAGGACGCCAATGGCAAGAAGCTGGCCGACATCCGCGTGGTGCTCCAGGTCGATACCGACGTCCTGACCCTGTGGAGCGAAGACGGCGCCGGGAGCTATGCCGTCAAGGCCACGGACCAGACCTTCGTCGCCAATGACCTGACCAAGCAGATCAACACCGGCAAGCAGGATAGCGAGAAGCGGACCATCTACAACTATAACTGGACCGCCGACGATCCCACTATCCCCGCCGAGCTGGCTACCATCCTGAACGATCTCTATAATAAGTACGCCAACGGGATCGAGGACGACTGGGGCAACAAGACCACGGTGCCCAGCTATGCCAAGTTCGTGGACGTGCCCTACGAAAATGTGGAAGAGTTGTATCTGCGCTTGCTGAACACCGAGGGCAGCGACGCCTTCGAGGGTTGGACCAAGCTTATCGTGGTGGAGCGCAAGACCGCCACCGCCCTGGAGCAGATCACCGTGGGCAACAAGACCGCTTCTGAAGGCAGCGTGGGCTATCATAACCCGGGTTATCCCGCCGGTGATATGCCCGGCACCGCCGACGACACCAAGGCCGATCACTCCGCCGACCTCGCCGATGTGACCAATACCAAGGGTGTGGCTGTGGATATCAACGTGATCTATGATGAGGCCAAGGACAACGCCGTCAACGCCATGAAGTATCCCAGCGGCAAGGCCGACAGCCGCTACACCATTATCCCCGACGCTACCGATCTGGCCGGCGTCAAGCAGGACAACGAACTCTACATCTACGGCGTGCTGGGCGAGACGGACATTATCTCCGTCAACGGCCAGGCTGTCAACGCCGACCACCTGGCCCAGGCCAAGGGCGCCAGTACGGCCCTTTCCAAGGCTGAGGCCGATGTGAAGCGGCTGAACGACCAGCAAACCGCCATCAACGCCGTCCTGCCCAGCGTTCAGGCTCTTGCCGCAGCCCAGAGCGGTATCCTGCCCGACACCAGCGCTTACCACGGCGCGGACGCCACTGAGGCCGCCAGTCCGTACTACACGGTGGATGGCCGCCTGACGTGGTTCCATGACGAGACTGACAGTAATCTGCTGAAGCTGTCCGACCCGTTGGGGACCGCTCTGGCCGATACGGTCAACAAGATCATCGACCAGTATAACGGCGTCGCCACCAACGCGGTGACCGCTGCCAGCACCTATCAAAACGCCATGGACGCCCTCCAGGCGCTCCAGGACGCTGCCGCCACCAGCCGGGTCACCGCCGCCGGTGCTTTGACCGATGGCTTTAAGCTGGACGCCGCCCAGGCCCAGACCATGACCCGGGCCGAACTGACCGACCAGATGAACGCCAACGCCAAGGCCCTGTGCGCCGGTGCGGGTGTGCTGCCCGACCTCAGCAACCAGATGACCACCGCCGCCGACTGCGTGACGCGGATGAACGACGTGCTGGTCGGCATTGCCGCTGAGCTGCCCGGCTACCAGGATACCCTCGACAACACCCAGGCCGTGGCTAACGCCAGCTTCTCGCGCATCCACAGCGGCAAGCTGGATACCCAGTGGGTGGCCGTTAAGGGCGACGCGCAGGAGCACAGCGTGACCATCAAGGCCACCGCCCAGACCTATAAGATGGACCAGGCTAAGGCTGTGGGCCAGACCACCGAGAAGAACTACACCCTGAATCTGATCCGCAAGAGCCAGGCCACCCGGCTCAAGGGCATCTCCGCTGTGCTGGACGGCGCCACCTACACCGCCATTCAGCCCAAGGCAGGGGAGTACCTGCTGGTGCTGCCCAAGGGCGTGTATGTCTCCGCCGACCGCCTGACCAGCCTCACCGCCACCGCCTCCATGGGCGATCTGGCCTACATCGAGTTCATCAAGTCCGCTGGCGCCAGCACGGGCGCGACCAACATCCTGCCCGGTGAGAAGCTCTCCAGCCAGACCTGGTCCAGCTACCGTCTCAGCGATACCACCGGCAGGATCGCCGACAATATCCTTACCATCCGTGTGAAGGCCTACCTGGACGACCCGGCCACCGACGCCAGCGCCCGGTATGTCTACACCGACTATAAGCTGACCATCCTCACCACCGACGAGCCCTACTACGTCTTCCTGAATGAGGATTACCTCAACCCGCTGCCGCGCCGCCGGGTGGAGGATATGGACACCAACAATGACGGTGTGCCCGAGACCGCTCAGTACCGCTATGTGGCCCTGCTGGAGGACACCGACAACAACGACACCACCGTGGTGCCCGCCAGCGTCACCGTGATCGCCCCCGCCGCCAACAGCCGGGTCAAGGTGGGCGCCAACACCCAGTATTATGACGGCGCCAGCACCGAGAGCTTCCGCTTCGGTCTGCCCGGCTCGGTGGACGCCGACTCCGCCACCCGCTACTTCAACGCCGACGGCTGGAACGACCTGCCCTTCAGCGTGGGCACCAAGCAGGGCGGCTCCACGGTGAACGCCAAGACCCAGCAGGTCCGGCTCTACTACGCCAAGGCCGACACCCAGCTCGATGAGCTCACCTTTACCATCAAGCCCGACGACGGCAAGGCCCCGGTGGACGGTATGCAGCCCAACTACGACACCGCTACCGATTCCGATAACGGCGCGGCCAACGACGCCTACAAGCTGGAGGCCAAGTACGACCTGGCCCAGGGCATCTACTATGTGGCCATTACAAACGTGGACGAGACCAAGGGTTGGCAGCTGGACGCCAAGACCATCCTGCCCACGCCTACCAGCGCCACGCCCACCCATATCTTCCCCGTGGTCTTCTCCGATGCCAACGACCCCGACGCCTATGCCAAGGCCCAGGCCATGGCCGCGGCCATCCGCGCCAACTCCGGCGCGGTGGTGAGCCCGGTATACACCGACCTGCGCGCCAGCATGAACTGGCTCCAGGCCGCGCTGCGGGACGCCGACGCCATCTATGGCGGCGGTACCGAGAGCGTCAACACCGTCCTGGCTGACATCAACGCCTCTACCGCCACGGTGGACGTGGTCCTCCAGGCCCGGGCTGAGGCGGTCTATGCCCAGTTCACTGGCGATACCAGCGGCGTCACCTACGCTGATCTGGCCACCGCCAAGGCCGCCATGCTGGCTCTCCAGACTCAGGCCGCCAACAGCCAGACTCAGGCCAGGGACGCTTTGCAGACCGCCGTGACCCTGGGTCTTGTGACCGCCGCTGAGGCGCCCGCCAGTACCGTGGCCGAACTCAACAGCTCCCTGACGCTGGCCATGGGCAAGGTGGACGTCATGGAGAGCGACTACGCCGCGGTCATCCAGAACATCAAGGCCGAGCTGAGCGCCGCGTTGACCGACCTGGCCGGCGTGGGCGATACCACCGCGGTGGACGCCGCCTACCTGGCTATCCAGGTCTGGATGCTCCAGCAGGATCCCGTCATCACCGATCCCGCCGACCTGGCCGGTAAGGTGGACAGCATCAACGGCACCATTATCAAGCAGACCATCCGCGCCGTGGACAGCTACTACGGCAACCCCGTGGGCACCTCCACCGCCACCATCACCGACCTGAAGCAGGCCTGGGATGCCCTGGAGGCCATTCTCAATAACGTCAATGCCACCGCCTACGAGAATGCGGCGTTGGCCGCCATTGCCAAGGCCGCGGGTACCGCCAAGTTGAGCTTCACCGGCAGCGACCTGACTGCCGATAAGCTGGCCGCGGACGGGCTGGACACCATCGACAAGACCGCCCAGCGCCGCGCGCTGCTGATCGGGGCTCTGGAGGCCGCCATGGTAGCTTCCGACGCCGCCTACTACAATGTCCGCGGTTACCTGCCCGAACTCCACTACAACGACGGCGACAACGACGGCGTTGTGGACCACATCCTGCCGCTGTCCGAGACCTCGGCCAACACCGACTTCTACATCGTCATCGCCCCCAATGACGTCTCCTATCCCAGCGTGGTGGTGACCCTGCGGGTGATGAAGCTGGAGCCCAAGATCGTGGCGGCCGACGCTTATAATGGTCCCGTCCTGCGGCCCTTCCAGGTGGCCAGCGGCGAGGTGGACGAGTTTGGCGAGCCCATCTACAACCTCTATAACTTCCTGGAGTACGCCAACGCCACCAAGGAATACGACGAGTACCCCTACGACTACAAGACCAATCCCTACTACGCCAAGTATCCTGCCGACTATCCCGACGCCTCCAAGGCGGGCCGGTACATCTATCAGGACGTCATCGACCTCAGCGCCGACAATACCACCGGCGCGGCTCAGGACCTGCCCACCTTCGTGGTGAAGGTCCGTTATCCCGACAATGTGGAAGCGGGCAAGTCCACCAAGGCCACCTTGAAGCTCACTACCGAGAATCCCATGACCCTGGTGAGCATGTACTCCAAGGCCGCCGACGGCACGGTGCGCTACTCCACGCCGCAGAAGGCCAGCGACAAGGACCTGAGCGTCACCTTCAACGTGGAGCTGCGGCCTGAGGACGAGAAGTACACCGCCTTCCGCTTCAAGGCCAGCCTCAGTGTGGACGGCTCGAGCAACGTGGAGCGGGAGTACCTGGTCATCGTGCAGTACGCCGAGCGGGGCAGCGAGCTGGTCCGTCTGCTGGACTTCGGCGACGCCGACTACTCCGGCGACCAGCTGGGCATCGAGATCGGCGGCAAGCTGGGCAACAAGACCCCGCGCTACGAGATCCACAAGAGCGAGACCGAGCCCGATACCTACGAGGTCCAGGTGCCCAGACCTTATAGCGGCGGCACGGCCGGCCCGCTGTTCCTGGAGGCTGCCGCCGGCTACCTCAACAGCCTGGGCGAGGAGGTCTACTTCCTGGGCAGCAAGACCACCATCATGGTGCCCGACGCCACCGGCAAGCGGACCTATCCGTTCCGTGAAAACGCCTCTGATCCTCGTATCTACCTGGCCCGTCGCCAGATCCCGCTCTACACCGATCAGGTGGAGCAGGAGGGTGGCCAGGTGGTGGAGATCATCGTCACCGATGACGCCGGCAGCGAGGCCAAGACCTACTATCTGCGCATCACCTTCCAGTCGGCGGAGACCACCATCGCCGTGCGCACCAAGAACGTCACCGATACCGCCAAGGTACTCGATCCTATGACCTTCCAGGACTCCACCAACACGGAGTATGAGTACTACAATACCTTCATCGACCGGGAAGACACCATCATGCCCTTCCGCATCACCGCCAACCATACCTATGCCAGCGTGTGGATGCCCATGGTGGAGAAGACCCTGGGCGACGGCACGACCATCAAGGTGCCCTACTACTTCCTGGCCACTTCCACCGTTGACGTCAACAGCGCCATGGCCGGCCATAAGCCCACCACCACCGACTGGGCCAACAACAAGCTGGAAAGCGGCAATCCCATCAACGACCTCCTTGGCTCGCTGGATCTGACCGACGCCCAGCTGGCCCGGGATCTCCAGACCGGCATCTATGTGCCCTTCTATGTCATGGCCGAAGACGGCGCTACCACCAAGCTGCGTCTGCTGAAGTTCCGCTGGAGCTTCACCGACCTGCTGGCCAAGGCTCTGGTGGCCGACTATGACTGGGGTTACACCGGCGCCGACGGCAAGACCGGCACGGATGAGTTCCGCAACGTCTACGCCACCAAGGTCAGCAAGGACACCGATCCCGAGCAGGTCTTCACCCTTACCATCCCCAGCGACCTGAAGACCCTGGATCTGACGCTGCTGCCCGAGATGCCTGTGGCCGAGTACATCCTCTTCGACGAGGACCAGGCCCTGGTGAACCGTCCCACCGACATGGACTACGCCACCCGCAACGACTACCCGCTGGATACCGCGCTCACCCTGGCTGACGGCGTCACCGCCAACCCCGACTACAATACCCACCACAAGCGCACCGGTATCAAGCTCACCGACAACAGCGGCAACGACAAGACCGAGCTGAAGATCTACATGGTGGTCCTCAGCGGCGAGTTTGACGAGCACGGCAAGGAGAAGCTGGTGAATATCCCCGTCACCCTGAAGCTGGAGCGGGTGTCCACCGACCGGGAGCTCAAGAGCCTGATCACCAACAAGGGCGACAAGAACTACGAGCATGAGGCCGTCAAGTACCAGCCTGATCCCAGCCATCCCGAGCTGGTGCAGTACCTGACCTACATCCCCGTCTCCACCGGCTACGAGACCACCCAGTTCACCGCTACCATGAACTACGAGAAGGCCCAGATCAAGATCCTGGAGAATGACGGCAACGACGCCAACCGCGGCTACATCTCCGGCACCAAGGGCGTGTATACCTTTGGCCGCGGCCTGTCCACCTCTCGGGAGGACTACATCGTCATCGACAACACCACCGGCACCAAGGGCTTCAAGATGGACCTGTCCGTCCTGTCCGCCTACGGCCAGCTCCGGGTGGGCCAGCTCATCTCCGAGCACACCGCCAACAAGGAGCCCGATGACGCCGCCTGGGCCGCGAAGCTGGCCAAGGAGTACAACAAGCACACCAAGACCCATAAGGTCATCATCGTACCCACCAACATGACATTGGATGTGGCCGTGACCTACAAGAGCCTGAGCGAGACGAAGACGCAAAACCTGGTCCGTGACGAAAACGGCGCGTACAGCGTGTACGACTACAAGAGCAATCCCAACGCCGACAGCTTCAACGTCAAGTCCCTCAACAATGACGACGTGCAGCTCCAGTTGCTGGACGCCCAGGGCAATGTTGTCTACAACTCCACCGACCCGCAGCACTCCGTGGTGGGTGCGGCCCAGATCCTCATGCAGTCCGGCGGCGAAGTGCTGAACACCGGCTTCACCCCCGCCACCGCCGACGATGCCCATACCGACTACACCATCGTCATCTCCTCCACCCAGGACGGCGTCAAGACTGCCGACGGCACCACCGCCTTCCTCAACCGGAAGTTCCCGTTCACCGTCCTGCCCATGAGCGAGGATACCTCCGTACGCATCTGGGTGACCTACACCATGGAAGACGGCACCACTTACCGCAACGAGGCCAAGTGGAACGACGTCACCCAGGCCTATGAGGCCGCCATCGGGCTGGACACCACCGAGATGAAGGTGGAGATCGAGGCCACCAACCCGTATGCCAAGCCCGCTTTAGATCTGCTGGGCAACCATCAAAACGGCAACGGCGCCGGCGCCAGCGCGGATCCCAAGTACAACACCATCTTCGTGAAGAACGGTATGCTCCACGATGTGGACGGGTACAACTATCCCACTTTGGACAATTACGTCCAAAACAGCAACTCCGCCGACGCTACAGTCCAGGCCGCGGCCCAGGCCGAGTGGGACCGCATGTGGCAGATGGTGGAAGCCAACTACCTCAAGAGCGGCAACGTCTTCGCCGCCGATCTCTACCAGGTCACCGAGAATATGGGAGACCCGGCCAAGAGCGTCACCATGCGGGTCCAGGTCAAGGCCCAGGACGAGCGGGTCATGGCCAAGTACGGTACCGGCGCCGGCACCATCTACGGTCACACCCTGATCCTCAACCGTAAGAGCAACCTGGCCCAGCTTACCGTCTTCAACGACTATAAGCAGGATCCCAAGCCCGCCGGCAGCGACCGCAACTACATCCCCGACGCCGAGTATTACCAGGCCAAGGACGAGTCCACCGAGACCGAGAACATCCTGGTCCTCTATCTGGACGCCTACACGCCCGCCTCCGGCTCTATCCCCGCCAGCGGCGACGCCAGCGCTCTGGCCCGGCTGCAGGTCTCGCCCGGCGCCTATCTAAAGATATCCACCGCCGATGGCAAGCAGGTCTCCGGCTTCCCCGATCCCAACCGTGGCTTCACCCTGGGCACCGCCTTCCAGGCCAACAACCTGAACCGGGGCATCTATACTGTCACTGTGGAGGCCCAGGATCAGAACCCGGCCAACACCAAGGTCTACACCCTCATCGTCAAGGATAAGTCCACCGATACCCGCACCGGCTTCGTGGCCGCCGAGGGTGAGCAGGGCGAATACTGGATCTATCATGACCACAGCCCCGCCAACCTGACCAACCCCGGCACCGGCACCCAGGCCGACCCGTATCAGGGCTTCATCCCGCTGAAGGCAAGCACCCTGAAGGTGGATCCCGTGGACCGCAACACCGTGGTCACTAGCATCGAGCTCTTTGCCGACGCCAGCTTTACCACCAGCCTGGGCGTGGTGTCCACCAAGGCCACCAACGTACCCGACAGCGGCGTTCTCTACGACGTTTACAAGGCCATGGACGGTGCCTATGCCCACGGCGCGACCGTTATCGACACGCCTCCCGCCCAGGGCCCGGATCTGTCCAAGGACACCCTTTACTACGCCGTGACCCTGGCCAGCCAGGCCACCAACGCCTATGGTACGCCGCTGAAGACCAGCACGGTCTATGTGGCCCTGAGCCGCCGCGACGTGGTGGTGGATACCCAGAGCGTCAACGCCAACGGCGACACACCCTCCATCCGCGAAAACGCCGCCGACCGCATCAAGGGCATCGACCAGTTCAACCTGAATGTGGCCGATGTGGAGATGGTGCTGAACGTCACCACCCAGGGCGCTAACGCCAGCGTGCCCGATCCCAACGTCCAGGTCACTGGCTTTGGCGCCACCCTGGAGACTGCCGACGGCAGAGTGCCGCCCGCCGCTGTGGAGCCCTACAAGTTCTCTACCGCCTATACCAACACCGCTGCCGACGGCACCTCCGCCGCGGTCTACTACCAGGTCACTGATGTGGCGTTCTACACCCAGGACGCCCAGAAGCGGGTCATTACGCCCAACGCCCGGAAGACCTTCAAGATCGAGATCTTCCGCTCCAACCACGATACCACCCTGGGCGTGGACGGCAAGGTGTTCATCTACGAGCCCATCCCCGGCCAGTGGCTGGAGGACCGCCGCATCGAGGCTGTGACCCGGCCCAACAATCCCACAGTCTACGAGGTCTCTGCCGACATTAAGAGCAGCGATCCCGTGGCCATGGGCGGCAAGTTCAAGTTCGAGGTCAACACCCCGGGCAATAAGTACCTGACCATGATGGAGGTCTTTACCTCCGGTACCGGCAGCAACAAGACCCACGCCAACCGCGCCTACACCGATTACTACAGCATCAGCGAGACCGGCAAGGGCCAGCTGCGCAGCAACGAGGCCAACCTGTACTCCATCAGCGGCGCCTACACCGATGTGGCCTTCTATGTGGTTTCCTCCTCCGGCGTGCGCCAGCAGTGGTACACCCTGCGGGTCTATGAGGACGATACCGACACCACCCTCTCCGGCGGTCGTTTGGTGGTCTCCGGCGGCGCCGGCCAGCTCACCACTGCCGACGGCGCCTCCACGGCCGACAAGCAGACCCTGACCTACGCTGCCTCTGGCGAGACCGGCACCCTTATCGTGGGCGACCGCAAGCCCGTCAACCTCAGCGTGGCCGCCCGCAACGGCCTTGCCATGGTGGTCCTCCAGAATAGCGACGGCGAGATCATCGGCGTCCAGCGCGGCTCCGGCGTCTTCCAGGGCGTACCCGTGAGCAAGCTGGGTGAGAACCGCTACACCGTCACCGTCCTCTCCGCTCAGGATTACATGGCTCTTCGGGAGCAGTACGGCGCCGAGGTGGACCTCCAGAGCAAGCTCCAAAAGCTCATCGCCTCCGGCGAGTTGGAGGCCTGGATGGACAAGGCCCAGTTCAAGAGCCAGTACCATGTGGTCCTGGACTACTACAGCGCTGACGACACCGGCCTTGTGGGCATTGACCTGCGGGAGACCGACAGCAGCTACGTCAATGCTCAGCGCACCGAGCTTGGCAACGGCGAGGTGGCTTATCTGGCCCGGCTGAACGGGTTCACCGCTGGCTACCGCGTCACCCTCAACAACTCCAAGCAGTCGGTGGATGTGGACATGATCGCCGCCGATGGCGTCACCGTCACCTCCCACAGCCACTATGACGCCGGCGACAGGGCAGAGGGCTATGTGGCCGTGCCCGCTGGTATCAACCAGATGCGGGTCACCGTTACCTCCGCCTCCGGCGCCAAGAGCGAGCCCTACACCGTCTACATCATTCGCTCCGCCGCCTCGGTGCTGGAGCTGAAGGTGAACGGGCTGGCGCTGAAGCAGGAGCTGGGCAGCTACCGCTACACAGCGCCTGTGGATGCCAAGCAGCTGCGCGTGGAGGTCAAGGCTAACAGCCAGCTGGCCATGGTCAGCATCAACGGCGGGCCCAAGCGCTTCCTTACCGACTGGGCCGACATCGCCCTGAACCTGACCAATCTGCCTCCCAACAACACCAAGACCATCCCCATCAACATCTATACCTTCACCGGCGGCGCCGATGCGTACAGTACCTCCGGCGTGAGCATGACCCAGCTGATCGTCACCCGGGACACCACCACCTACCGTCCTGCCCAGGTGCGCTTCACGCCGGACGGCGCTACCACGGCTACCAACGTCACTGTGGAAGGCACCTACGGCCGCTATATCCTCAACACCACCAGCGCCGTTACTTCCGGTGTGCTGGATGTGGTCACCGGCGGCGCCGAGCATGAGGTAGTCCTCCACGACTACACCGCCGATGCGGATCTGCCCTTCACCGTAAACTACAACTACGACGCCAACGGCAAGCTGGTCGATCGCACCTACCACTGGAACCTCAGCGGTCTCAGCGTCTCGCGGCTCTATGCGCTGTGGGTGTACGACAACAGCTCCAGCGGAAACGGTCGGTCCACCGTCTATCCGTTGGCCGTGGTGGCGCCCAGCGGCAACGCCGGACTGAAGGCCATCGACATCGACCGTGGCCACGGTACGGCCCAGAGCGTGGACGTGTCCATGGGCGGCAACAGCTTCGCCGCTGATGTGGACCGCAACCAGACAAGCGCCGTGGTCACATTCACCGCCGACGATCCCAACGCCACCGTGATCATCAACGGCCGGTCCAGCCTGGGCCGGATGGATTGGGAGGTCAAGCCGCTTAGCGGCAATGGTGCCAATATCATCGCCACCATCAAGCCGGTGGACGCTTCCGCTCCCAGCCGCGACTATATCCTCACTCTGGCGCAGCCCTATCTGGGCGGTGCTCTGGCAAGTGTTGCCTTCGACGGCAAGGAGCTGCGCTCCGATGGCGACGTCTACGCCGCGCAGTACGCCGAGCCGGGCAACAAGGCTCTGGTCATCACCGCCACCGAAGGCGGCACCATTGAGCTCCGGGATGCCGCTGGCAATACCGTGGCCGGCACGGTGACCCCGGGTAAGTGGACCGGCCAGCTGGATCTGACCTCGGCCACCGCCACCCGTACCGACTACGCCATCTATGTGGCCGGCGTGGAGCGGGCCAAGCTCAGCCTCCAGCGCAGCGACTATCCCACCGGCATCCACGCCCTCCAGATCGCCCACGGCTCCACCGAGGTGGTGCCGGCCAACGGCGCGGTCGCTACGGCCACCAACGACAACTGGCAGACCATTGCCGCCAAGCAGGCCTACGACCCGGCGGGCAACGCCTTCACCTATTACGAGGCCAGCATCGGCGCCGAGGACAAGTGGTTGGAGATCGAAGTGGACGCCATGGATCCCACCACTACCATCACCCTGGGCTACAATGCCAGCACCGTCAGCGAGGCCATGGGTATTCTGGACCAGACCTACGGCAAGGACATGCAGGCGGTCTATTACAGCAACTTCTACGGCAACACCCAAAACGGCATGGCCGGCTCCAATGTGAGGAGCGACGGCAAGGGCCACTTCGCCTTGAACCTTGAAAACCTGACCTGGCTGACCCACAGCCTGAATCCCGCGGTCAACGACTATAATAGCGTCACCTTCAAAGACGCCTATGTGGACATCATCGTCACCACTGTGGACGGTCTCAGCCGGACCTACACGCTCCACGTCACCCGGGTCAACGACGACGACAGCCTGCGGCAGATCAAGGTCACTCCCGAGGACCGTCTGGAAGAGGTCAAGAACTACGACGAACTGGGCACGGCCGGTGTGGACGGCGTTACCGACAAGCTCCATGTCATCAAGAGCGTGGATGAGCTTACCGGCAAGGACCTCTACCGCATCCTGATCGGCGAGGTCAACGACAAGTTCGACCTGGTGGTCCGCGCCACCGATGACGCCGCCCGGGTCAGCGTCAGCAAGCCCGGCGAGTCCGCCAAGGATCCCGGCGACGGCGACAGTTCCATCGTCAGCATCCGCTCGGTGCCGCTGGAGGGCGAGATGGCCCGCTTCGAGATCAAGGTCAAGGCCGAGGACTCTGCCAGCTACAAGACCTCCTACCTCCAGGTCTATCGCACCAGCGATGACGCCACTCTGAAGGACGCTCAGCTCACCTTCAACTTCCAGGATTGGACCTACGACAAGACCTCCGGCAAGTCCGACAAGGGCCAGGAAGAGCCCATGACCGTCCACGGCGTGCTGGAGGAGGACAACACGCTGAATCCCTACGGCACCGATGGCCTCTACCGCTTCACCGTCTCGGTGAAGGAGGATCCGATGGTCCTGGACAACCTCGACAAGCTCCAGATCGAAAAGGCCATTGTCACCGCCATCTCCAACAAGCTGGCCGCTCAGGTGGAGTTTGTGGACGAGACCGCCGCCGATCCGGCCAAGGATCACACCGGCGACGCTACCGCCGCGGCCCTGTGGGGCAAGAACACGGTGAAGGACCAGACCATCAACAGCACCAGCCACTACACCGTCAAGGTCACCTCCTCCAGCGGCAAGGCTGTGAAGTACTACACCTTCGAGTTCGCCGTGGTCGATCTGGAGCTGGATGTGCTGAAGGTGGATGGCGACAGCTTCCTGCACCAGTACTTCGTGGAAGAGGTCAACGGCGAGGATAAGGTCATCTACTACGCCGTGGTGCCCGAAAAGACCGACTTTGTGGAGCTGGAAGTCCAGACCCACAACAACCACACCCTGTGGCCCACGCCCGCCGCGGGCGAGATCAGCAAGGCCACCACGATGACCGTCAGCGATCTGGACTCCTCTGTCCGCGCCGCCAACGTCAACGACGGCTCTCGCGTCTACCGCCAGACCCAGCGTCTGGTGGACGAGGTCCGCGCTGAAAACGGTATGCTCATCTCCGGCGAGTCCAGCCAGTTCCAGATCAACACCGGCAACTACCTGGTGCCCGGCGACGGCTCCAGCCGCTGGCTGAACAACACCAAGTATCTGCGCGTCTACCGCGCCAGCAGCGAGACCCGGATGCAGCAGGTCATCGTCTACTACGTGGACAAGAACACCGAAGAGGTCGTGGCGGTGCCCGCCATCTATGATGACGCCGCTAAGCAGTACGCCGCCTTTGTGCCCGACTATGTGAATATCGCCGACATCGAGCTCATCGGGCCCAGCGACCTGAGCTACCTGCAGTTGACCCCGGGTATGACCAAGCCCGAGCGCAAGCAGTACATCGTCCGCGACGCCGACGTGCCCAATGACGAGAACCACTTCGACCTCCAGGTCAAGGCTGTGGACGGCACCCAGGGCACCTATGACGTGGTCATCTACAAGGAGGACAATACCCTCATCAAGGTCCAGGTGGACAACAAGGACGCCATCAAGCGTACTGAGCCTTATCTCCAGGCCGATGGCGAGCACGTCCTCTATGACGCTCTGGCCGACGGCACCGTCACCGCCAAGGTCTATGCCGAGGCCACCAGCCACCGGGCTCTGGTCAACGCCGGTGTGGTCAACAGCCTCACCGACCACTCCAACGTGGCCATGCCCACCGCCGACACCGCCGCGCAGTACGCCTACTGGTGGCCCAAGAACGGCAACGGCCTGGTGAGCCTGTCCAAGCAGGACTACGTCAACGACTACGGCGTGGCTGCCACCGAGGTGGCCATGAAGGTCAAGGCCAATCCCGGCCAGACCTACACCGACGCTGTCTACTACCTGCACATCTATAAGAAGGACAGCAATGACGACATGGCCCGCTTCACCATGGACTATGTCACCGACCTGGGCGAAGATGGGACCGCTACGGTCTTCCGCTCCACCGCGGGCACCGAGTACACCGTGGTCCTGCCCAGCACCGCTGTCAGCGCCACGCTGACGGGCTACAGCGAGCATCCCATGGCCTCCATCCGCACCGATCTGGACGGGGTGGACCGTCCCGATGTGAAGCAGGGCATCTACGACATGGACATCGATCCCAAGGCCATGGGTTGGTCCGACGGTGACGCCCACTTTGAGGTGACCTCCACCGACGGCTCTTCCAGCACCACCTACACCGTCCACATCGTCTACGCCGACCTCTCCATCCGGGATCTGGCCGTCACCGACCACTACGATCCCACCTCCACCGGCCAGACCAGGGTGGACCATCCCACCATGAGCTATCAGACCCTCTCCAACGTGCTCACTCGCTACTATGAATCCATGGTGGGCGACGAGGCCGAAGGCCAGTTCAACGGCGACATCACCGTGGACTACGACGTGCAGGCCCGCGGCAGCGCCCGGGTCACCGTCCGGGTGGACGGCGGCAGCGAGCAGCCTCCCCTGGCCTCCAACTCCCTGCAGCTGCTGGGTGAGGTGCTGGCCGCCAACACCGACCTCCAGACCCTGCGGCTGAAGGTTGCAAACTACAGAGATGTGGATCACTTCGATCCCAGCACCAACCTCTCTACCACCGAGCGGGTTCCCTATGAGGCTGAATACCAGCTCAACGTCTACCGTTACTCTAGCAACGCCGAGATGCTGGAGGTCCGGATGGACTACGAGGATGGCGACAAGAACACCCAGCAGTTCGGTATCTTCGCCAAGAACGACGCCGGCAGCTACGATGTGGATCCCAGAGACTTCGTGCTCTACCTGCCCAGCGATGTGGACCTGGGCGACCTGACCGTCACCACTGCCTCCGCCGGCGCCCGGGTGGCCCTCTCCACCAAGCCCTTCACCGCGGGCGCGACGAATGTGGACTTCACCCGCAACCAGGTCACCATGAAGGGTGTGGCCGTGGCGGACGGCGAGATCATCTACGCCTACGTGCTGCCCTCTAACAACCGCACCGACAAGAGCAAGGTCTACACCATCACCCTCAAGACTCTGGATATGGACCTGAAGCAGGCTGACTTCACCTACGACAGCGCCTACAACGGCGGCGCTACCGTGGTGACCGGCCAGACCGATACCGACGCGCTGACCCTGCTGCGTACCTCTACCATGGTCGACAATACCGCCTGCGATGTGGATCCCGCCAAGAACCACACCCATGTCAGCGGTAAGACGGTCAAGGTCTACGAAGTGCACCTTGCTAACTATGAGACCAGCACCTCCGGCACCACCAAGACCTACATGGACGTCATCAACGCCGTGGCCCAGATCGCGGCCCGCTCCGGCGCTGACGTCACGGTGAACGCCGGGTTGATCCTGGATCCCAATAACAACGCCGCCAACTCCATTACCGTGGCAGGCAGCGGCATTTGGAACATCCAGCTGCTGGCCGAGACGAAGGCCTACACCATGGTGAAGGTCACCGTCACCGGCGACATCTACGCCGCCGACGGCGCCGACGACGCCGACGCTAAGAACGTGCCCGGCACCAGCACTTCCAACACCCACACCTCCAACGCTCTGGAGCGGGTCTTCTACCTCAAGCTGCTCCGGGTGGACAGCGACAACACCGTCAAGCCCGGCGCCATCTACACCTGGACCGAGGCCGATGGCACGCACCAGAACGACTTCTACCACCAGGCTGAGGACGCCGGCTGGATCAACTACATCCCCGAGCACGCCAGCCAGTTCGGCGTGAAGATCTCCGCCAACTCCGAGTCCGCCAAGGTCGATGTGCGGATATACGATCCCGACACCTACGACGTGGACGATGTGGAGTTCACCCGCTACCACACCCAGAGCTTCGACGGCACGCTGGATGTGCCCAAGAACGCCGACGGCACGCTGAAGACCCATTTCCAGGTGGTCGTCACCGTGCTGCCCGGCAGCGGCGTCCGGGGCAGCTACCTCTACAATATGGAGCGGGTAGTCAAGTCCTTGGAGAGCGCCGGCACCACTAACGCGGGCGAGGCCAACTACTCCAACGTGGTGGAGTACCTCGACATGGACAGCTACATCGCGGGCTACCAGCCCGGTCAGGACAACGCCCCCGCCCTGGAGGTGGAGGGTGGCAGCCGGGTTATCGTGGCCGTGGAGGATCCCGCCAACCTGGCTTCCGGCAACGTCAGCTTCGGCGCCATCGCCCAGTCCACTCTGGACACCCTGGCGCTGGGCCAGCTGGACGACGATCTGATCGCCAGCGGCAGCTTCAGCACCACCCACAAGCAGACCACCGCCGGCACCCTGGATCTCTCCGGCTTCCAGGATACCTACGATGTGGATGGCACCGCGCACCACAACCTCTACGCCAAGGCCGTTATCAAGGGCGTGGAGCAGGATACCACCGTGGCGCCCGACAAGCAGTACAACACCGAGTATATCAAGTTCGTGGAGTGGGATAACCTGGTGAGCCTAAAGTCCCTGACCCTGGACTACAAGATGGGCGGCTTCGACTACTCCGTGGAGGCGGTCCAGACCGCGGACGACGAGTACATCCTCTATGTGCCCACCGCCATCTTCCAGGCCCGGATGGACGACAGCGCCATCAAGGACGTGGTGGACCTGACCGCCGTGACCACCAGCCTCTACGCCAACGTGAGCCTCAGCGGCGCGACCGATCCCGCTGTGGATCCCGATCCGTCCAAGACCATGGCGCCGCAGCGCCACACCCAGAGCTACGGCGAATTCAACCTGAACGCCGACGCCACCGGTGTGGACGGCATTGCCGAGACCCGCTTCAACATCCACGTTCAGTCCAGCGAGAACTACTACGCCGGCGCCAGCAAGGATTACACCCTGCGCATCATCCCCGTGGATCTGGCCCTTATCGCGGTGGAGTTCAACAAGACCACCGACCGTACCGCCACCCCGGAGACCCACGCGCTGACCAACCTGCCCAAGGACGATACCCGCGATCCTTACACCGGCAAGCTGGATCGGCCCAACACCTTCGACGGCAAGATCCCCGCTGAGCCCAGCGACGACGAGTTCTTCGCCATCACCGTGAAGGACACTGGCACCGATCTGTCTACCATGGACGGCTACGCCAGCCTCTTCAGCCTCTCCACCCTCACCCAGGCCGACCTCAGCGGCGACCGAATCAAGTTCGGCTTCCTCAAGAAGCCCGAGCGTCCCGCCGGCGTTACCGCCGAGAGCGATTCGAACGGTCTGCTGGATATTTACGCGGACCTGGTGGCCGAGTACAACGACAACGTGGACAACTACGACCAGTCCTACAAGGGCATCACCTGGGTGGACTACTCCGCGCCCAATTTCGACACCTACGAGCACTATCAGGCCTACCTGATCGCCGGCTCCGGCACTGACTCCGACTCCGCCGAGCCCACCGTGGGCAGTGCCAAGGGCCTGGTGTACACCGACTGGATCTCCATCCATGACGAGACCGCCAGCGATGTGGACGGCAAGTTCCTCTCCGCCGCCCAGGCCGATGTGGCCGCGGCCCTGGCAGACGCCATCAACAAGGTGGACGTTTCCGACGAGGCCGACTCGGTCACTATGGTGAAGGTCCGAGTGGGCAAGGCTGTCACCGATGTGAATGGTGTGGACCATGTCCAGGGCTTCAGCACCTACAACGTCATCGCCACCCGGGAGAACTCCTCCGCCGGATTGCTGGATCTCTACGGTAAGGCCAACGGCGCCGGCGCCAGTGAGCCCGCCAACAAGGACGTGATGAACGACCTGAGCAAGGAGCCCTACTTCCAGAGCTCCAAGACCGAGGGCACCGTCACCACGACCCAGTACCAGTACGCCATCGACGCCGCCACCGACGACATTTTCGATCTGTGGCTGGCCCAGAAGGTGGCTGACGGGCACCTGCCCAAGTCCCTGACCATCGACGTCTATCAGCAGGGCGACGACACCGTCCGCATCCACAAGGATCTGAAGGCCGCCAACGACGCGGACAAGGCCATCCTGGGCGGCAACAACCGCCTGAACGTAGGCGCGGCGATCACCGACGCCTGGGCCACCAATGAGAACCTTGACAACGCCTTCCAGATCGTGGTCCGCGTGGAGGCTGAATCCGGCGATGTAAACGTCCACATCATCCACGTCTACCGCAAGAGCGGCGAGGCCAAGCTGGATATGGTGGAGACGCCCACCGGTGAGACCGACGACGAGGGCAACCTGGTGTTGGATGAAAACGGTCTGCCTCTGGTGGACGAGGCCACTACCATCGGCGGTAAGCTGGCTGAGTACAACTATCTGGAGCCCGAGCCCACCTACGCCGCCGACGACACCGAACACAAGGTGCCCATCTACACCTACACCTTCAAGGTCAACAGCAAGAGCATCACCCTGGGCAGCGACGGCGTGACCTACTACATCTCCGGCGACCTCTACACCGTCACCAACGTCCTGGGCGTCCGCGCCGGCACCATCGAACTGCCTGACCACACCACCTACACCGGCGCCACCGGCCTTGTGAGCCTGCCCATCGTGGGCTATAACGGCGCCAACCGGGATGGCTCCATCCCCGACATCACCGTCACCAGCGAGGATGGCGCTCACAAGAGCATCTACCGCTTCAAGCTGAACATCAGCTCCAGCGACACCGATCTGAAGCGAGTGAACACCGAGAGCGCCGCCAAGACCGTCGAGGGCGTGCCCGCCTACATGAAGGACACTGAGGGCAACATGGTCAACAAGGTCCGCGACGTGGACACCATCTTGGGCGAGCTGGATACCATCGCCCGGCGCATGGCCGAGCTCAAGCCCGCCTACGACCTCGATCACGCCAGCGAAGAGGGTCTGCTCTACAACAAGCTGGACGATATGCGCATGCTGCGTCTCAATGAGCTGAAGTACTACTTCCGCACCTATGTGGACGAAAACGGTGTGGACACCGGCGACATCGTCAACCCCGGCGGCAAGATCGTGGCCAAGATGGTCATGGATGAGTTCAACATGACCTGCGAGCTCTATAAGGACATCAATGGGGACGGCGTTATCGACGATACCGACCTGAACGATCCCGCCGCCAAGATCACCGACTACGCCACCGAGCTGCGGGCCCTGGGCGCCGCCGAGATCGAGCGCACGGTGTACTACGGCTTCCTGCCGCTGGCCGGTACCTACGAGTGGGGCGAGGACGAGGTGCCCTACACCGCCAACGTGGAGTCCAAGCACTCCGCCAGCTCCGTGGGTATGAACAAGCACTACGACGAGACCCACAGCAAGCAGGACTACGAGGTCAGCACCCAGGTGAGCTTCAAGACCCGGGGCTATACCAACCAAAACTCCGCCAAGTATTCCGCCGACAACCTCTACAACGAACTGCGCGATCAGGGCGAGAGCGCCATCATGGGTTACTACGACATCGCCAACCAGAGCGATCGTCGCTATCCGGAGTTCCCGCTGGAGATGGCTATGGAGAACGTGTTCTTCACCATCAAGGCCCAGGACGGCAGCTTGCAGCACTATGTCATGCAGGTGCGTAACTCCGACACGGAGAACCGCAACCTCCACTACACCAACTGGGCCACTGAGACCGAGACCGGCCGGGGCTATGGCTATGGCCTGTGGGCCTACGCCAACGGCACCCCGGGCGTGGAGGATGGCTCCATCCCCGCCAACGCCCAGCCGCTCTACATGACCACCTCCGGCAGAGAGACCCTCAACGTCATGGAGGCCGACTACCTGACCCAGGTCACCGACAAGTACGGCGCTACCTACCGTGACCAGCATCTGAAGGATGCCGACACCGCGGCCAACGGCGGCGTGGAGCGCACCGATGTGATCTACGCCAACCTCTCCAAGCCCTGGACCATGGCCTATGAGATGGAACTCACCACCACCATCGACCCGTCCACCGGCAACGAGGTGTATAAGCCCGACTATCTACTGGACAAGAACGGCCAGCAGATCCCCGTCATCCAGAAGGTCGCGGTGAATGTGGATAAGGCCCTGGACGATCCCGAGCGGTATGAGTACCGCCTGGTGCCCACCACCTTCCAGGCCACTGTGGACCGCAACGCCAGCGAGATCGTGGTCCGGGCCGAAGCGGAGTACCGCTTCAGCGGCGTGCAGATCGTCCCGCCCAGAAACTCCGCCTCCACGCCCATGCCCTATACCATCGGCGAGCAGACCATCCTCATCCGCGGCGTGGTGGGCGACCCCGACGTGAACATCTATGTCCGCTCTCAGGACGAGCAGAACGCTGGCCGAGACAACACCGAGAGCTGCGCGAGAATGTACACCCTGCGTCTCAAGCGGGCCAACGACAACCGGGCCCTGGCCGATGTTGAGGTGGTCCGGGACGACGCCGGGCTCAACGAGAGCGCCGTCGGCGGCAACGTCAGCATCATCGACGACCTGGAAAATGTCAACAAGACCCTGCTCATCAATGGCAAGGTGGCTGCCGCCAGCGAGATCGTGGCGCTCAACATTACGCCCTCTGACGAAACCGCCTGGGTCAGCCTCTACGAGCTCGACGAGTTTGGCAACTTCTTGACCAAGCCCATGGAGTTCTACTTCCCCGCGGGCGTGAAGGAGGATAACATCACTCCCGCCGTCGGTCTCTACGACTGGGATGACGCTACCAAGAGCTATGTCTTCAACGACAAGGGCACCGGTAAGTTCAACCGCGTGACCCAGGTCCAGGGCACCCTGGGCAGCCAGTACATCCGCGTGGGCAAGGACGCCGCGGGCAAGTACCTTGGCAAGTATACCTTCGACAATGCCCTCCAGCGCTACATCCGTGACGACGTCAACGGCGGTCCCTTCCAGCGCTATGACATCATGGTGGACTTCCCCATCGCCAACTACGTCGCGGTGAGTGACGGCAGCGGCGCGTACACCTATGACGCCGGCACGGGCGAGTACACCTACGTCGGCGAGGGCGCGGGCGACTACGCCAAGCTCTACAACGAGCGGGTAGCCTACGGTATCCAGGTGGCCAACCTTCAGATCGGCGACCTGACGCCCAACCGCTACACTCTGGTCCTCAACCACAGGGACAACGACCTGCGGCTGAGTTCGGTCACCCTCAACAACCGCAACGCCAACTATATCTCCAGCGATACCGTGGAGCTGGTCATCGGCGCTGACGGAAAGCTCCAGGTCGTTGGCCAGGCCATCACGGACCGCGAGACCGCTACCCTGGCGGAAAAGGCCATCCGGGATGAGAAGATCACCAACCAGATCCTCAAGCCCACTGACGAGGAGTACACCCGTCCCTTCGAGGTCCGCACTACCCTCATCGATCCGTCTCGGAGCCAGTATCGGGTCGTGGCCAAGACCCAGGGCAGCACCGTGGGTAAGACCAGCGTGGCCGACGGCGATAGCGCGGACGGCCTGAACACCGTCTGGACCACCGGGCCTATGCCTGACACGATCTATCTCTACAAGCAGTACACCACCCTGGGCGACGCCCAGAGCGTCTATGCCGCCATGGCCTCCACCAAGGCTGTACTCTACCACGTGGATGTGCCCGGCACCGCCAACGGCGCCAACTACTCGCCCAACCTCAACGCCATTGTGGCCAACCAGACCGGCGGTATTCAGGTGGACGTGGACGCCGACCTGACCTTCGGCACCAACGGCTCCGACGACACTGCCAGCGGCGGTACTGGCCGGTATGTGGACCTGGCCGGCATGCGCATCGGCGACACCCGGTACTATCCCATCTACGTAGGCGCCAGCGACGACTACGACATCTACAGCGGCGACACTCTGCCCGACGAGATCCAAGTGGTGGTCTTGGAGATCACCATGGTGGACGCCTTGGCCGATCTGGATCTGAGGATCTACACCGCTTCGGATCAGGTGTTGGGCTTCACCGCCGCCACTCCGTGCTCCATGACCGACGCCCTCAGCGGCACGCCTTTCGAGAGCGAGCATGTGGATATGACCAAGTTTGGCGGTACTGTGGACGAGACGGTGTATAACTACTACTCCATCATCAGCTCCAACCTGGGCGCCGGCAACGGAGACCTGGCCTTTGTCCGCGGCGTGGCCGGTATGCCCAAGAGCCTGGTCACAATCTTCATGCCCGACGGGCAGCAGCTCAACTCCGACCACGGCATGGCCACGGCCCGCCGCTCGGTGGATCTGAACCGCACCTATGTGTACTTCCGGGTGGACAGCGAGGACAAGACCATGCACCGCTTCTACAAGCTGGAACTGCGTCGTGACTCCGACAACACCGACCTCCAGCTGGTCCGGGCCGAGAACAACCTGGGCTTTGGCGAGGGCAACGTCTCCAGCGGCGGCGATGTGGACGGCTATGAGGACTACGACGGCCACTACATGGTCAACCTGCCCGGCTTGACCTACATCACCGACGTCCGTCTTGTCACCGTGGATCCCGGCGCCAGCATCCAGATCAAGAATCCTGCCGACGGCACCTGGTCCAGCCCCGTGATCCATGAGACCGTCAAGACCAACCACCGCATCGGCCGTGCCGAGGTGGACTACATCGACGTCCGGGTCACCGCCCCCAGCGGCGCGTGGAAGGACTACAAGGTCCAGCTCAACAACGGCGGTACCAACACAGACCTGATCATCGTCAACGTGGGCAAGAACTCCAGTGATGACCGCTGGGCCACCATCAAGTCCACGCCTCTGGGCAACCGCGGCTATAAGGCCATCGTGGCCACCAATACCACTGCCGCAGCTATGGACGGTTACGTGAAGGTGCCCTTCTACCTGCAGGCCAAGAGCGACCTGGCCACCATCGAGCTCATGGATCAGCCCGGCGGCGCGTACCTGGCCTATAAGTACGCCCCCGGCCAGGACGTCAACGGTAAGGGGATCGACAACGCCATCATCATGGGCGCCGACGGTAACCCCGTGCCTCAGGACGCCAATGTCATTACCATTCTCAACAGCGCCGAGAATAAGGCCGTTGGCGACAACGCCACCCTTTCCGGTGTGGGCAACAGCTACACCCTGACCGGTGAGATCCTGGTCCGCAAGGAGGTCACCAGCTTTACCCTGAACATCATCGTTCGGGCCGGCGAGTCCTCCAGCGTCTACACCCTGGAGATCGTCAACCAGCAGACCGACTTCAGCGACCTGGTGGTCCAGATCAACGAGAACACCCAGATGAAGATGGACGCCGCCGGCGACTTCCGCTACGTCTTGCCGGTGGACGACATTAACGCCATCACCAACGAGCCGCTGTACTACATTGGCCAGAACAAGATCATCAGCGTGGACGCCCAGGGCAACGCCATCACCAACGGCGAGAAGGACGGCCTGCTGTACCGCCTGCTGCCCGAGGACAAGGATTACGACGAGATCCTCAAGACCCGCGTGATCATGAAGGAGATCGTGTTCAACGTGACCAAGACCTCCGTGCCCATCGGCGCCACCTTCATCAACCTCTCCAACAAGCTCAACCAGTCCGTGCGAAGCTTCGGCATCGACATCGGCAAGCCCGAGCAGGCCAACCAGTCTCACGGCATCTTCACCTACAACTCGCCCAGCAGCTTCACCGTTTCCACCACCCAGCCGGGCAAGGATCTGGCCGAGAGCGTCACCTTCAACCCCAACGCCAAGTCTGAGTTCACCACCAACAAGACTGTGAACCTCTTCGGCGCGGAGACCCGCGTGCCCATCACCGTTACCCTCAGCGGCGAGGAAGTCACCTTCTACGCAGTGGTCCGCAAGAACGCCCTGGATCAGTGGCTGGACTTCATCCGCGTGGACAACAACGATCTGGAGCTCAACCGCAATCCCGCCACCGGCGTGCTGGAGGCCAGCACCATCGTCTACAACACCACCCGTTCCGCGCTGATCCAGATCCAGTCCTCCGAGACCACCGCCGGTATCTCCATGAACCGCGAGCGCTACAAGGTCTACGTCTACGATGACCAGAACAACCTGGTGGACAGCGGCTACTATGATCCGCTGAATGAGGGCGGCGATCTTCAGCACACTGCCGAGACCGGTCTGCTCACCTTCCAGGCCAAGAGCCTCAACGACGGCGACAACGTCTTCCACGTCACCGTTACGCCCACCTCCGGCAGCTACCCGCCGCGAGACTACACCGTTATCATCCACTATGTGAACCTTGACATCTTCCTGGATAACCTGCGTGTCTTCGACGCCGCCGAGGCCATCAAGGACGGCATTCCCGCCGACGACATTGACTCCATGATGGTGGCCGACTACTATCTGTCCTTCGACCGCACCTTCAACAAGCGCATCTATGACTACCGCTTTGGCTATGAGCTGCAGCCGGACGGCAGCGGCAAGCTGGCTGTGTTCGCCGACGCCACCACCTCCTTCGAGCTGATGCGCGCTTATGCCGACAGCTTCTATCCCGACCACTACCAGGGCGTGACCTACAACAAGTATTACAACCTGGTGCTGGAAGCTCTCAAGGCCGGTCAGATCAACGGCGATTACGACAAGCTCCAGGAGCCCGAGCTGGCTGACGCCGCCGCGCTGATCCTGGACAACAAGGTGGCGGAGCTTCGCTCCAAGTATCAGGTCATCTACGACAGCGCCACCTACCAGAGCGACTACCGCAATACCCTCCAGGCCAATTACCCGGTCAAGATCGCCGACGAGGCGGCCCAGCTGACGGCGGAGGCCAAGGCCAAGGAGACCATCATCGTCACCATCGGCGAGAAGGACAAGGTCACCTACGACATCTACAACCAGCCCACCGGCTTCTATACCCATGTGGGCACCGGCGGGGCCTATGACCTGGACAGCGAGACCGGCACCTTTGTGAAGGCCGAGGCGGGCCAGGGCGCGTACAACTTTACCGCAAATCCCTCTGCCGCAGTGCAGCACACCTCCATCCCCGCTGAGGACATCATCGTCAAGACCGTTACCCGCCAGACGAACCCCGCGGACGGCTCGTACCTGTCCCACCTGGCCAAGGTCACCTACTATGATGCCCAGCGCAACATCTGCACCTTCGAGTATACCTTCACCGTGCCCAGCAGCGTCGGTACGCCCGACTCTGCCAACGGCAGGAGCTACGCCCAGGCGGTGCTGGACAAGATGGTCGTGGCCAACGCCGGCTACCAGGGCGATCCCAAGCTCACCAAGCGTCAGTTGGACGTGGATCTGGACGTGGTGGTCAGCAGTGTGAACGGCTTCCTCTATAACGCCGCCAACGGTACCCTCACCGCGCTGCCCGACGGCCCGTACAACTTCAAGAGTACCGACCTCGATTGGACCAGCGGCACGCCCGACGCCTTCCTGGCCGGTTCCACCGCGGCCTTCCGCACCAACGACGGCAAGACCCACTCCTTCAGTAATGGCGCCAAGGTGGTCTACCTGAAGACCGGCGAGGCCATTGTGGTGCCCGCGACCGGCGACTACACCGTTGCCGACACCGCCACCGGTACGGTGGAGAGCCAGATCGCTGTGACCGGTATGGATCCGGCCCTGGTCTACGACCGCGAGGACTATATGCGTATCCCCGTGGAGCTCTATGTGCCCAACACCGGCTTCAAGCGTAACTACTCGGCCACCTACCACGTCCTCTCCCACGACGCTACCCTCAAGCCCGGCAAGTGGGGCGTGGACATGGGCGTCCAGGGCTACGATCCCGACTACGTCAAGGCCCGCATCCAGCCCGACGACCCGGCCTATGAGTACACCTACGACCTGCCCAACGCCGTCCAGGAGGCCTACATCTGGGCCAACATCAACCACGACCACGACCACACCCAGGCCACCATTACCCTGTACCGTCAGGTGGGCAGCGATTGGGTGCTGCAGGTCAGCAACGTCACCAACCTCCACCAGTTGGTGAGCCTCAACGAGGGCGTCAACGACTTCCGCATCGTGGTCACCTCTGAGCTGGGCGATACGGAGACCTATCTGATCCGCATCAACCGGGCCGGCGTGGAGCTGGAGCTGGAGTATGTCCGTGTCAACGGCATCCCCGCGATCTACGAGCCCACCACCGACAGCTACTACGCCTACGTGCCCAAGTATAGCGCCAAGCTGGGCAACCATCCCACCGTTACCGCGCAGGCCAAGGACCACAAGTACGGCATCAGCACTATCTGGAACACCCTGGCCAACGACATGCCCGGCTCCACCGCTACCAACCCCGGCAAGCCCGGCTACGAGGCCAAGCTCACCGGCGTGACCCTGCGCAGCTACATCGATGAGATCAATGGAGCCACAGAGATCGGCGACCGCACGCCCATGCAGATCATGGTGAGCATGGAGTCTGTGAGCGTCAAGCGCACGCCCAATGGCGTCCTGCCCAGCGAGACCGACCGCTGGCCCAGCGACCTCAACGACGAGGACGGCACCCTCATCACCTATTTCGACGGCGGAAAGACCATTATTTCCCGTAACGACAACGACGGCATCATCACCAAGACCCATGTCACCTACACCATGGATGGCAACGACCTGGTGGAGACCACCACCAAGACCCAGTACCGCATCTACGACCTCGAGCTCATTGAGGTGGAGCAGGATCTGGTGGGCGTCATCGTGGATAGCCACTTCGGCACCTTCCTGCCGGTGGACGGCGACACGGACAACCCGCGCACGGCCAAGTGGGACACCGAGGAGACCTGGTACAAGCCGCCCGCGGACTACGGCGACATTACCAACGTCCTCTCCAAGCGCCTCACCGTGGAGCATGGCTACACCATGCCCAATGCGGACAAGACCGTCTTTGGTACTTACGTCGTGGGCGTGCCCAACGCCACCACCGAGGTCTCCATCCGCGTCAACACCCTGATCGACAACTCCAACGACCTCCAGCAGGTGAAGATCGGCAACACGCCGTGGCGTGTGGCTGACCGTGAAGGCGGCATGGGCTCCAAGCCCACCCAGAACTTCACCACCAGCGACGGTATGCTCAAGCTCACCATCCCCGAGGGTATGGACTACATGGAGGTGCCCATCTACCTCAACTACAACAAGAACAACAACAACGACCCGGGCATCCTCTACATGCTCCATATCTACCGCTACAGCGCCGATGCGTACCTGGCCAACCTGGAGGCCGAGGCGCCCGCCCGGTACAACGAGTCCGGTAAGCCCGTGAAGCTGGCCACCAGCCCCGTCTTTGAAGCCCTGCCCGGTCACCCGGCCTACGACATCACCGTGGAGAGCAACGTGGAGACCGTGGACTTCACCGACATCCTGCCCTGCGAGGGCGCTACCGAGACCGTCCACGTCCAGTACGGCGTGCGTCACTATGACAACGCCGGCGGTTGGGTGGATCAGACCAGCAAGAACTTCTTCACCCAGAGCCAGCTGGATAAGAAGGTGGACATCCGCCTCAATGACGGCACCACCAAGACCATCGAGGGCGAGTACCTGATCTCCGCGGTGGAGGACGGCTTTGGCAAGACCAAGGTCACCTACAACGAGACCCCCGGCGACACCACCACGGTCAAGACCGAGACCATCACCGCCACCCAGGCCACTGTGACCTCTTTGAACGGCGGCGTCCCGGTCAGCGTCAGCGTACCCTTCAGCGCCCTGAGCAACCTGACCCGGAATGCCGACGGCACCGTGGCTACCGTGGACGTCAACGACACGGTGGGCGGCGTGAACCTGAGCCTCACCGACGCTACCGACGGGCCCATCACCGTGACGTTCAACAACGCCATTCGGACCCGCTACGAGCTGCGCGACGTCATCGCCCAGCCCGGCGTGACCCGTATGACCATCAAGGTCACATCCGAAGACCGCACCGTCAGCCGGGAGTACACCGTCACCATCATCCGCAAGACCGATCCCGACGCGGCCAAGCTCCGGGACATCCAGATGTTCCAGGGCGTGGAGACCATCCCCGACGGCGAGACTGTGGAGACCCAGGGCCTGACTTTGATGAAGTACCTGACGCCCGGTGACTACTACGACTTCTCGCCCGTGTTCGATCCGGACAACATCCGCTACTTCTTCGCGGTGCCCGAGCTGATGACCGGGGACATCTACCTGAATCCCGTCACCTTCTCCGACGCCTCCTATGACATCGTCGCGAGTACCTACCGCAACGGACAGGTCCAGATCCCCAACCGCAACGTGACCGATAACGTCATCATCGTGCCCGCGCTGAATCCGGGCGAGACCTTCCGGGTCGAGCTGAACATCACCCGCAAGGGTAACGGCGCCAGCGTCGGTGGCTCTACCAACTATACGCTGTACTTCTACAAGAACGACGCCACCGAGCAGCTGATCACCGCCACCAACGACCTCCGCGAGCGGGTGGATTACAGTCCCTTCAGCGACCTGAAGCTGGACAGTGTGCCGCTGACCCGGAACGCCTCTAGCACCGCCAACGCCAGCGACCACAACTTCTATTACAACACCACCAACGCCACGGTGGACCTGACCCTGAATCTCTTCGCGCTGGCGGCCAACAACGGCGGCTATAAGGTCTACTGGGCCGATATGAGCACCTACGATCCCATGACCGGCGAGCCGGTGTGGAACGAGATCACCGACCTCCAGGGCGTTACCACGCTGGGTATGGCCGACAAGAACAGCAAGTGGTTCGTGCTCAAGGCCACCGACCAGGTCAACAAGTTCTACTCCTCCATCGCGGTCTACCGCGATCCGGGCGGACTCCACGATACCAAGTTGGAGAACCTGGCCGTGTCCAAGCCCACCGTGCCGCTGTTCCGCGACGACCGCTATGAGTACTTCGCGGCCGTGGATGTGGAGACCGGCACCGCCAAGATCATCGCCCAGGCCAAGACCGGCGGCAGCTACCTCACCGAGCTGCGGGTGCGTAGCGTGGGCGGCGAGTACCTGGCCGGCGACATCCTCAGCAACGGCGCCCGGGTAGAGACCGGCGACATCAAGCTCCACCAGGGCAGCAACCGGGTCACTGTCACCGTCAAGCACGTGGTAACTGACGCCGCTGCCGTAGCTACCACAACCACCGGCGGCCAGGTCACAAAGCCCTCTGTGGAGGAGCGGACCTACAAGCGGGCCTACGAGATCGAGCTCTACCTGGCAGGCGAGACCGCCTACGTGGTGGACAAGGATGCCGAGGGCAACTATCAGCAGACCTACACCACCGACCGCAACGGCTTCAAGCAGGAGACCTATGTGCCCGTCCACGGCGCTGGCACAGAGGCTGACAACCGCATGGACCGCGAGGAGCGGCTGGACACCGCCGACATCATCTGGATGGATTACACCTCCGGCGGCTACCTGACGCCCATCTGGAACAGCGATCTGGTGGACTACTTCCTGAGCTACCCGTACTTCTCCAACGAGTATGAGTATGAGTACGAGTACGATGAGCACGGCGCCCTCAAGCTCGACGCCGCCGGCAAGCCGGTACCCAAGTACAACGAGTACGGTCTGCCCGTGCCCAAGCGCTATACCTCCGGCCCGAAGAAGGGCGAGGTGGTGTACCTTGTCAACGATCATCTGAACCTGAAGGCGACCCTCCGGCCCGAAGAGGTGGACCGCGCCACGGTCAAGGTGGACCTGGTCACGGTGGATCCCGTCACCGGCGACAAGACCTACTACGCTACCGAGACCCTCAACCGCGATCCGGGCACCGGCGAGTTTATCTACGCCATTCCGAACCTCCATGAGGGCGAGAGCCAGATCACCTTCACCGTTCAGGTCAAGGGCAAGGACTATGTCACCGGCACTACCAACTTCACCGACGCGCTGATCACTGAAAAGCACTATATGATCACCGTCTACCGGGCCCTCACCGACCAGTACGAGCAGCCCAATGTGGCCGACAACACCGCCATTCGCGTCAATGGCACGGGCAACTTCGCCGGTCAGGTCTTTGGCACCATTCCCGACTTTGACCCGGAGATCAACTTCTACTACCTGAACCTGCCCAACGAGGCTCGGGATGTGGAGCTGTGCGCTCAGCCCGGCGTGTTTGAGAAGGTCCTCGGTACCACCAAGACCCGGACCACCTACACCCTCATCGTCAACGGTAAGACCGTAGCCGCCAGCGACTTCTCCGCGGGTATCCTCAACAAGCTGCCCATCCACGACCTGATGGTGGGCGACAACACCGTGGAGATCGACATCACCGTGCCCGGCCAGGCCACCAAGTACTACACCTTCATTCTCAACGTGGGCGACGCCGAGCAAAAGAAGCTGGACGCCACCGTGGACGCCAACTGGCCGCTGCCCTCCATGACCAATATCCGCATCAACACCACCCTGGGCGGCGCGCTGGGCACCGACGAGACCCTGATCCCCGGCTTCCACAGCAACATCCACTACTACAACGTGGTGGTGCCCTACAACGTCGATCAGGTCTATGCCTACGGCGCGGCCACCGAGGCCGGCGAGCTCCGCATTGCCAGCATCAACGTGGACGACGTCCGTTGGGACGCCACCGCTGCCGACAAGCTGACCGCCGAGCTGGAGGGCTGGCGGAACCTGCCCATCCCGCTGAAGGTGGGCAACGAGAACAACATCGAGTTCGTGGCCTACGGCCGGGATGCTGAGGGCAATGTGACCAACACCATGGTCCGCTACATCGTCAACGTGGTCCGTCTGCCCGAGGGCTATGTGGCGCCCGAGCTGGAGTTCCTGGGCATTAGCGAAGGCACCATGACGCCCACCTTCCATGGCCGCACCAACAATTACTATGCCACCGTGCCCTACGACATGGAGAGCGTCAACGTGGAGTCCTTCGGCACTACCTACGGCGCCATGGGCATTGTCACCAAGCCCGCCGACACCCCTGCCAGCATCGTCAAGATGGTGGGCGGCGACTCCGTCAGCGTGGGCCAGGCCCTCTATGTGGCCGACTCGCTGAAGCTCAACGTGGGCGACAACCTCATCCGCGTCTACCTCTACGACGTGCGCGATGTGCCCGACGGCGGCTACCCGTACTACATCGGCGTGTACTCCCTGACCATCCACCGCGAGGCCAAGGACGGCGTCGTGATGGAGCTGGGCGAGGGCGAACGCCAGAAGACAGACGTCAACGGTGACCCGCTCTATGAAGCCGACGGTGTTACCCCTGTGACCGAGACGGTTCCCGCCATCTCCGTCCAGCGGGTGGACAAAAACGGCATCAGCGTGGCCGGCGCCCACAAGCTGAACCTGAGCTACGAGTTCAACGAGTATACCAATTACCTCTATGTGGAGCGCGAGGACACGGCGGTGATCTTCCACGCCAACGCCATTCACGACCGGAACCTTGTCACCGTCAACGGCGTGGCCATGCCTGCCGACGACAGCGGCGTCCGGGTCACCATCCCGGCCGACAACACCAGCGTGGTGGTCATTGCCGTCACCGATCCTGTCACCGGCACCATGAAGCGCTACACCGTCACCGTGGTCCGGGGCCGCACCGAGGCGCAGGCCGCCACCACGCCCGAGCTGGGCTACAACTTCCCGGGCATCATCCGTAACATCCAGGTCTCCGGTCTGGACGCCAGCAAGGCGCCTGCTACCGTCGCGGCCAGCACCCTGGCAGTCAGCGGCGAGGTGAAGATCAGTCCCTACGAGGGCACCATCACGCTGGCCAACGGCCATACCTACACCGGTAAGCTGGTGGACATCACCGTGGAAGCTCTGTACGATATGGGCCGGCTGACCACCCGGGCCACCGCCGCCACGCGGGTGCGCATCAATGGCCACACCGCCAAGATGTCCCCGGGCAGCAGCGACCAGACCCGCCGGTACACCGTGACCCTGCCCATGAACACCTACACCGACCGCTTCGACATCCGGGTGGACTTCCCGCGGGTCACTGGCACCGGCGCCACTGCCCAGGTGGAGCGCATCGACAACATCTCCTATGTGTTGATGATCACCGACGAGGCCAACGCCCCGCATGAGGTGGACACCACCGTGGAAGAGAGCATCTATGGCGACATCGTTAAGCCGCTGCGCTGGACCCAGGAAGACTACGAAGCGTGGGTAGCCGACGAGACCGCCAAGGGCACTACGGCCCTGAGCCTCAGCGACTGGACCATCGCTACGGGCCATACCATCGGCGAATTCAAGTACACCGATAAGGTCATCACCGGCCCGCAGCTGGCGGAGATCCAGCTGGACGAGAACGACGGCACCGTCCACTCCGGCACCTTCACCACCAAGTTCCACGGCGATGTGTTCAGCTACCGGGCCACTGCCCAGGGCGACACCTTCTCCGTCTACGCCACGGTGGAGAGCGATAACGGTCGCGCCATGTACGCCGACACCCACTACCGCCGCGCCGTGCGCAGCTATGTGGACCACTACGGCCAGCAGGTCAACATCGGCGATTACATCGACGCCGCGGGCAACCGGATCCTCGGCCAGTATCAGGGCCACTACGACACCTCTGTCATTCCCAACGTCTTCCAGACCAGCTATACCGACGCCAACAGCCATGTGGTCCAGGTGGCCACCAGCACCGACGGCAAGGGCAACCTGGTCATCGGCGCGGGCGATTGGGTGGACGCCAACGGCAACTTCGTGGCTGGCACCGAGGCCGCGGCTCTGGCCGCCCTCACCCCCGCCCAGCTGGAGGCCATCACCGCCGACCGCACCACCTACATCGAGGTCTACGATGAGCAGGACAACCGCTTCACCGTCTCCAAGTCCGGCGACTACGTCCACTTCAAGTTCCCGACCGACGACGCGGGCAAGCGGAAGGTGATGAACCTGACCTTCCGGGTCATCCAGTACGCCGACTCCGGCTACGAGCTCGTCAGCGAGTACAAGCTGCGGGTCTATCCCACCAGTGAGCCCATCATCGACGACCTGCGGCTGTATCAGTCCCGCATGAACGGGCCCAAGCCCTTCGACCCGCTGGAGCGGGAGTACTACGGCGAGGTGTATAAGCGCCAGGACGGCTACGGCGTCTACGCTCACGCGGAGTACTTCGACCTGGGCGACACCGCCTGGCGTGACGGTAAGCTGACCATGGTGGCCCGCTATCCCGAGCTGGCGCCTTACGACACCGGCGTGCTCGATCCCAAGACGGGTATGCCGCTCATCCTCCAGCCCGGCCAGAAGTACCTGGTGGAGGACGCGCCGCTGACCGTGGAGGGCAGGACCTATCAGCCCGGCGACGAGGTGGAGTACAAGGAGATGTGGTACCTCAATGACGGCACCGCCTGGGTGGCCAACGACAAGGCCCGGAAGGACGACTACCGTTACTACGAGTACCAGATGACCGGCCACACTGCCATCGCCGACGTCAACGGCAAGAATCCCGGCGACGCCGACTATATCCCGACCTATCAGCCTGACACCAGCGTCACCTGGGGCCATGAGGACTTCTCCGGCTACTTCCCGCAGGAGACCCTGCCCGACATCAGCGGCAACAACACCCAGTGGACCGACCTCTACGCCGCCAACCCGGGCTACGCCTACGCCGACAAGCCTTACCTGCCCTGGGATCTGTCCAAGTTCGACGTGATCGTCAGCCTGACTTATCCGTACAAGCAGAACACGGCCAACACCAGCTATGTGGACAGCAAGGGCCAGAGCGTGGCGCCTGGCGACTATGTGGCTAAGGAGACCGTGACCATCGGCGGCGTCACCTACCAGGCTGGTGACCTGATCCTGGCGGCCTCCACGACCTCCGCGGCGACGTTGGAGAGCTGGAAGCAGAGCGGCGACGAGCGCTACGACGCGGTGACCATCTTCCGGGTGGGCAGCTACACCGTCCACATGACCCGGATCAACGTGCCCATCCTGCCCATCACCCTGGACGACATGGAGGCCTTCCAGCTGGAGAACCTCCACCGCGATCTGGTCCAGATCGGCGCCATCATGACCGGCCCGGACTACAACGACGTGTTGCTCGACGAGAACAACGAGCTGCTGCCGCCCGCGGTGAAGGACAAGACCACCGACCCCGTGACCTATTGCGCGCCCAACTTCGATCCGGAGCATCCCTACTACCTGCTGACGCTGGATCACCGTATGAACGTCATGTGGCTGGAGATGGACTTCCCGACCACCGGGCCGGACGCGAAGACCGTTACCATCACTTCCGCCGACGTCCGCAGCCAGTTCCCCGAGTCTTACTATTACCCGCAGCTCAACGAGACGGTAACTCCGGGCCAGAAGGTCGGCATCAAGTTCGGCGATCAGTACTACGCCGACGAGAACTTCAAGACCCTGCTCCAGGTCACCGTCAAGGGCGACAACCCGGTGGGCAACATCGCCAGATACATGATCTGGGTGGTCCGGGGCGAGCGCAGCGACAGCGAAAGCGAGCTGGACGTGAACGTGTACTACGGTCTCAACCAGACCGAGGCCCACGACGCGGCCACCAAGGGTGACGTGACCTACGAGGCCATTCTGACCCAGGCCACGGAGCGCTACACCAATGATCCCACCCACGCCGCCGAGCTTGGCGCGGGCACCGCGGCTGACCTCACCGAGGAAGAGCTGTGGGGCACCCTCTACTGGTTCGACGCCGACCAGGACGGCACCGCTGAGATCCACGTCTGGCCCGGCGTGCTGGAGAGCGCACAGGCCCTCTATGTGGACACCACCGACAGCAACACCATCAAGGTGGCCAAGACCGAGGAGGCCGTCCCCGACGATCCCACCAACCCGGGCAGTAAGATGCCCATCCTGGCAAAGGTGAACGGCTTCAGCACCACGCGCTACCTCTACACCGCCACCCTGCCCATGTCCGCCAAGAACCTGACTTTGGACCTGAAGGAGTTTGGCGCCAGCGGCATGGACCACGTCAGCGTGGTGTATAACAACCAGTACTACCACGCCGACACTGCCAACGCCATCGGCTCCATCGCCGACGACGAGCCCAGACCCGACTTCCAGCTGGATACCCTGGTGGACGTGGCCCTGAAGCGGGGCGAGCAGCTGAGCTACATCTTTGTCACTGTCCATCCCGATCTGGCCACCGCGCCTGACGGCATCACCAAGGATGACAAGTACTACATCGACAACGCCACCACCTATGTCATCCGGGTGACTCGCTTGAACAACCAGGCCTTCGAGAACATCTGGGTCACAGACACCGAGTACACCCACCGCAAGGACGTGGTCTCTGACGACAACCGGCCCGAGTACTTCGAGCAGATGTGGCTCATGGAGGACTCCGGTGCGCCCAAGACCGAGTACCAGCTGGCGCAGAAGCTGCTGGATCCCAGCACCAACCTGGGCGAGACCTACACCGACACTCAGGGCAATGTCAAGCTGAAGTACGACGTCAACGACGACGGCGTGGTGGACACCGCGGACATCGCCTACCTGGTGGATCTGACCTGGCTGCCCGACGAGGATGGCACCGTGGTCAACAAGTGGGGCAATACCTACACTGCCACCAAGCATGAGCAGCTGCACAACATCTACGACCGGGACGTGAACCGTATGCACGCTGACTACGGCGTCTATGTGGACACCCTGGACACCTATATCCTGCTCAACGCTTTGGCTCCCGGCAACACCGCCGACGGCCCCGGCGCCAACCCCGATTACTACATTATCATCGAGGAATACGGCGTCAGCGAGCCGCAGATGGTGGACTCCCGCACCTTCGGACAGGGCCCGGGCAAGATCATCGATGCCCAGTTCCGTCTGGACGCCAGCAAGGAAGAGCAGATCTTCCAGTTCACCATCGTCAACACCACCGACGGTACCGAGGGCGTCTACTTCCTCCACGTCTACCGCTACATCCCCGACGACGCGGTATACAAGGTCCAGACCCACATCGTGGGCAACCTGGAGACCGCCGCCAAGCGCGTGCCCGACACCGCCAAGCACCGGGATTACTCCTTCACCTGGACGGTGTACCGCAAGACCGACCTGCTGCGGTACTACCAGGGCCTGGACGCCGACCTGACCACGGATCCCTCCGGCTTCACCCTGGAGGCGGAGACCACGCTCAACCCGGCCATCCCGCACCCGTACACCACCAAGGCCGTTGGTTGGTACACGGTGGATCAGGCGGTGGAGAAGTACCTGCCCAGCCTGATGACCCTGTCCTACACCGAGCGGTTCGCCGCGTTGCTGGATCCCGCCAACCTGGCGGCCTTCGGCGGCACCGCGCCGCTGATCGAGGTGGCCACGGGCACCCAGATCGACGACCAGAAGGGCGATTACCATATCGACCTGACCGACCAGGCCCCCGGCGCCTACATGATCGTCTTCCAGCGCAAGGGCAGTTTGGACCTGCTGTACGACAACGTGCTGGTCTACAACACCTACGCGCCTGCCAAGTACGACTTCGGCACCGACTTCCTGGTGGCCGGCGATCTGAACCACGATGGCGAGATCGACAAGCTGGACCTGGGTATGTTCGACCAGTACAAGGCCGCTGTGGACGGTGTATACCGTGACCTGCTGGCTCGCACGGTGGTCACCAAGCTGAGTGTCACCACCAACTCCGGCTGGACTGGCTCCTTCGTGACCGGCGATACGCTCACCGGCGCTATGGCCAAGGCCGGCATCACCGTGGCGTATGAGGGCATCGATGTCACCTCGCCCGCCGCCACCGTGGGTCCGGATAAGTTCGCCGTGGACGGCAGCTTGAAGTTCTACCTCAGCACCCGCGCCGACCTCCAGACCATGGCGGACCTCACCGCCGCCGGCGCCACCTTGCTGGACGCTACCGGCTACACCTTCACCACCGCCGACGAGGGCCAGCCGCTCTACCTCTACGCCGCCTTTAAGTTCTTTGACAGCGGCATGGACGATGACGACTCTGTGGACGTGGCCTTCCAGGTCCAGAGCATCACCGTCACCGATCCCGCCGCCACGACCTCCGCCACCACGGCCTCCGCAATGACTGCCGAGCGGTACATCGCGCCGGTGGAGCGCACGGACGCGGAGCATGACGAGACCGAAGAACTGCCCGTGGACGAGGATGTTGTGGAGGTCCTGGACCTGGTCACCGGCGAGCGGCTATCCATGGAAGTCGCCGTGCTCCAGAGCATGGACGACGTGGCTGAACTGCCCATGGACCTGACCGGCGAGGACGAGACCGAGACCGTAGCCGAGCTGCCCGTCCTGACCGACGACGTAGCCGAGCTACCTGTCCTCACTGACGACGTAGCCGAGTTGCCCGCCGACGAGACGTCCGGATCCGACGACCACGAAGACGCCGCTAGCATCGAGCACACCGGCAGCGCCGACCACCGGCTGGAGGAGACGTCCGACTACGACGAGCGCGAGGAGATCCCCGTCTTTGACGAGGAGGACTGGAACACCGCAGTGGAGCTGCCCGCTGAGGACGGCTACGAGAGCTTGGTCACAGACCCCGTCACCAGCAGCGCCCAGAAGCTGGCCGAGTACCTGTTCACCAACGGCATCAGTTTGGACAGCGCCGAGGGCCAGGCCCTGCTCATGGAGATGATCATCTTGGGCAACGCCAACTTCGACGCCAACATCCTGGACCTGGACGGCAGCAAGATCCTGACCGACGCCGACGCTGCCTTCATCCACGATAACTGGGGCTTCACCGCTTACGGCTCCTGCCGCCTGGACAATATGTACCATCGCTACCAGGCCATTTTGGAGCCCTGGTCCACCATCTGATCCAAGGCCCGAGTTTCGCACAGACCCTTAGCACCCACCGTTTACACGGTGGGTGCTTTCTTTTTGTCGCCGGGGCAGGGGAGGGGGCAGGTTTCATTGTCCCTTCAAGACCTTAGCCAGAAAAACTTCGTGGAAATTCGCCCTTTTAGTTGACAATAATCGGTAAATGAAGTATGATATACCTGTATGAGTATCACTATGCCCAAATGGACCCAAAAGCAGGTAAATCTAACCATATATTCCAATATCTGGAATATGTTGAGACGAAAACTCCCGATGGGAGGGGTTGCTTTATGAAGAAGAAATATGGGCTCAAAGCTGTGCTGGCCAGCGCCATGGTATCCCTGGCGTTGGCGGCGCCTGCCATTGTGTTCAGCGCGCCCCCCGCGGAGGTGGTGGGCCAGATCCACTTCAGCGGCGCGGAGCTTCGTAGCGTGGAGCTGCCAAGTGGCGAGATGAGCGTCCAGGCCATCTTTGACGTATCTATCGACCATGTGATCAACGCCACCGGCGCGTCTTTCCATCTGGAGTATAACCCCGACTATCTTCTGCCCTCGGACATGACCACCAACGAGGTGGTCAAGGCCCCCGACCCCGAGGCCTTCTGTGACGACTTCTTTGCCAGCGACCCCGAGCTCTACTATACGGAAAAAGACGGAAAACGCACCGTGGTCAACCCCTTTGAACGGGGGGACAAGGACATCAGCCAGTTGGACACCGGCCGGTGCATCATCCATATGAACCTCTGGCTGGACCAAGACAGCGACAAAGAGGGCAACGGCTTTATCACCGCCACCGGCGGCCCGTCGGGCACCACCCTGGCCGACGGCACCGTGATCGGCGGTAAGGTGGAGCTGCTGGAGGGCGTGAACTACGGCAGTACCCAGGCCGATGACAACGCCTATGTGGTCAACTGCCGCCAGGACCAGGACGAGGCCGACGACCGAAGCGATGAGGACCAATTCGTCACCCTGGGCCAGCTCAGCTTCCAGGTGAACCCGGAGCACCTGCCTGAGATGCTCTACTACTTCAACGCTTTGAAGGCCCAGCGCCACCATCCCGACGACCTGTCCAGCACCACCCCGTGGGTCACTACCACTTCTATGAACGGCCCTGGGACGGATACCTTCCTGCTGGATATTACTTCTCAGATCGCGGAGACCAAGGACCCGTGGATCATTCGGCACTTCCGCTTTGTGGGTAACCGCGGGCGCAAGGAGCTGGTGCCCCTGTCCCCCAAGGACACCCCCGAGGCGGGCGTGACTACGATGATCGACAGCTACGCCTTTGACTTTGACCCCAAGCTGATCGTCAACGTAGAGGCCACCGAACCCGAGGTCACGGTCAACGCCTATCAGAACTACACCCATGGCGACCCGGACGATCTTCCCTTGACCATGGGCCGTTACTCGCCTACCGTTACCGTTACATACGCCGACGGCTCTAAGGAGAACATTCCCTTCCCCTGGGGCCAGAAGGACACGGCGGGAGCGTACAAAGACGGCTACGCCGTCAAGCAAGTGACCGGCTACTATACCCAGGCCGATGTGGACGTCTGGACGCCGCCCGCCACCGACCCCACCGCCACCTGCCCCTTCCGGGTGGGGGACGAGAAGGACTACGCCCCTGTGACCGGCGCCAACTATGACCCCACCCATGGGGTATACCGCTTCTCCCAGCTCTATAAGTGGACCGACAGCAAGGGCAAGAGCCACACCTTCCCCAAGCCTGTTACCGCCAAGCTCACCGTCACTCCCATCACCGTCATCGCCGTCACCGCGGAGGACAAAGAGCGCAGTTACAAGGTCACTGACGTGGTGGACCAGGTCCCGGACGCGGCCTCGCTGCGGCTTCCTGAGGAGGCCCGGATCCAGACCGACATCGTGCCCAGCGGCGTCTCCCTCACTGTGCCCATCAAGGGCTGGAAGCCCGTACAGCCCCAGTCGGCCAAGGTGGACCCCGACGGCGTGCCCGATAGCGGGGATGAGTACTACCAGACCGTCAGCACCTGGCCCGGGACGGTGGACAACACCCCGGGCAAGCGGATGAACTCCTTGAAGGCCGACGACTATGTGCTCCCCGGTACCTATCCCGCCGGCGATCCCGACGAGGCCAAAAACGGTTATCCCTACTGGCCCGACTCCGCTGACCGCTCCGACACCACCACCCATCCCGAGCGGTTCCTGGGCCGGTACAGCTTTGAGACCGCGCAGGGCGACCACGCTACGAAGGAAAACATCCTCAGCGCCGATATCAAGGCTCTCTATCCCTGGCTCACCATTCCCTTTAAGCCCGGCTCCACCACCGACCGGGTAGAGGACTGGGACGTGGGTCAGGCCTATCGCAGTATATTGGACCAAGCGGACTTTGACAAAGTGGACCCCCAGCAGTATGAGGTCGTCTGGGTCAGCACCGTCACCGAAAAGACGGGCAACGGAGAATACGCGCCCAACGACCATCATCCCAACGGCGTGGACCAGCCCACGCTGACGTTGTCGGTGTATAAAAAGACAGGCGCCAGCTTCAGCGACTACGGCTCTTTGGCCGCTGGCTCTGTTTTCCGAGTCTGGCTGCCCAACGGCCAGGAGCTGGGCACAGGCCAGACATCCGGCGGCGTAACGGTGGAGAACTGGTTCAACGACTCCACCGACACCGATCCCATCACCGGCCCAAGCCACGTCAACGGCTACTACTATACCACCAGCGACAAGCGCGCCGACGCCAGCGGCGACGGCTTGTTCTTCCGCCTCATTACCAATCCTGACCAGCCCGAGGTCAACGAGCACGGGACCCAGCGCGAGACCCTGCGGCGGTATATCAATCTGGGCGGCTGGTATCAAGTGGCGGTGTGCGAAGACCCCGGCGCGGGAAACCACTGGTCCGAGCCGATCCCGGTCTACGTGCCGCCCCGCCGCAACGAGTATATCGAGAGCAAGGTCTATAACTTCCTGGGCCAGAACGCCGGACTCTATAACTGGCCCGGTGGCGTGGGTGATACGCTCTATCTGCCCCGGGGCGATTACGCCGTGGTAGGACCGGGCGGCGACGTCAACACCGCCGGCGCGGGCTTGCCCCTCTACGATGTGAAGGACGCCGCCACCGGCAATGTTCTCGTTACCACCGACGGCACCTCCGTTTCCGCCGATGGCGCTATGGTCTTTGCCCCGGGCAGTATCCACCGTCTGCAGCCCAACGTGGAGCCCCATATCGAGTCCTATGGCGTCAAGACCATCTACGACGGCCAGACCGGCGCTCAGCCCGGCGAGATCTATACCGTCCGGGTAGACAAGACCGACACCACCCACACCGATCCTTGGTATGCGACCAGCACCCTGCCCGCGGGCCACACCCATGGGCATGTGGGCGGTAAGCCCTACTATCAATACGGTCCTACGCCGCTCTACGAGGGCATCGACGCCGATGCTGACGGCGTGCTGGACGGCTTTGCCGTGGCGGGCTTTGGCCGGGTCTTCCAGCCTGAGACCGACCCGGACAAGTATACCGCCACCCTCCGCCGGGAGGCCGACGAGAAGAGCGCCCAGAGCGTGCGCATCAAGCTGCTGAGCTGGGAAGTGGACGGCATTACCCGTAACCCGGTCAACAGTACCGACTTTGACAACGACAACGTGGCCCTGGTGACCTACGACACCAAGCAGGAGAACTACACCTCCCGCCAGGACTTTGTCCTCACCATCAAAAACGTGGGCACCACCGACATCTACGGCCTGGACATCGACACTGTCACCGATGGCTACGACCTGAAAGACGACGGCACCGGCACAAGGAGAATGGGCGGACACTTTGAAATGCTGGTGCCTCCGGCTTCCTTCCTGCCTGTGGGCGGCACCACCACCTTCACCCTGACCTACGTCTACGATCTGCCCGCCAACGAAGCGCCCAATACGCTTTTGTACCGGGACACGCTTTACATCACCGCCAACGGTCATAATGACCCAGGCAAGGGCCATCAGCACGACACGGGCCGGATGGACGACCAGTACCTGCTGGACTTTGACGCGGAGTTCGTGGTCTCCAAAGACCCGCTCCACAAGGTCACAGTTATCTACCGCCCGACCAACGGCAACATGGGCACGGCAAACCTGATCGTAGGCGAACAGGGCACCTCCGCCGCCGACGTTGAGATGATCTACACCCCCACCACCCGGACCTACGCCAAGGATGGGCTTGTCTATGTGGTGGTCAACAAGGTAGACGAGTATGCGGTCAAGGCCATTACCGCCCAGATCGATGGCGTCACAGTAGACCTTTTGAACAACAACCGATATGGTTCTGTCATGCTGCCGGGGCTCATTGGCAGCGCCACCATCGACGACGACATGAAGGAGGTTTACGTCTTCCAGATGCCCGACCACGACGTCACCGTCTATGTGGACTTCTACGAGCCCTTCCTCTCCAAGCTGCGCCTGGAAGACCTGATCGATTTCTCCTCGCCGCAAAATACCGCGGAAAACCCCAACATCAACGACCTGAAGACCTCGGAAACCTCTCCCCATCCGCTGGACCCCGAGCACACCTATCGGGTATGGCGCAAGACCTTCACCGACGCCGAGCGTGACGCCGCCACGGCCTGGAAGAACGCCACCTCCGCGGCGGACGAGGACCTCTACCTGATGACCCAGGGCACCGCCCGGCCCCACAACAGCGACCCCAAGCTGGAGGGGCAGCAGTTCCTTTCCTCGGAGAATCAATATCTCGTAGTCATCGACGCCGAGGACGATCTCTCCCAGGTGGAGGCTAAGATCCGCCGGGTGGTCTACCATGAGGACTACCAGGGCACCAACCCGGCCAACTACCCCAACGGCTACAACTACGAGATCGAGCTGGACGTCTCCATGGAGGTCTATCCCTACAACGTGGAAAAGCAAACAGGCGGCAGCTACAACTGGGGCACCAGCGCCTATGCCTCTGAGCAGGTTTACGCGCCCAACGGCACCAGCCCCGGCTATGGGCCCAGGCCCGCCTTTACCGGGACGCCCAGGACCACGGTCACAGGGACCACCGGCTACCCGCCTGTGGACCCCTCCGACCCCACCGCCACCTCGGATTCCAGCGTCCATACCAGCAGCCAGTTTATCTCTCCGGCCAAGGGGGAGAGCAAATATGTGGTCATCACCCTGTCGGGCATCGACCCGGCGGATCCCGGGGGCGGGACCCAGTACCGCTACTTCTACCTGGAGATCCACCGCAAGACCGGCGAGCCCAACGTTCAGCTCCACTATGGAAACTCGCCCTACGGCATGATCATGAACGAGGACCGCTTTGACACCAAGCTCAAGCAGGACGCGGCCAAGGACGCCTTCCGGGCGGGGTACACCTTTGAGGGCCTGAGCCGGACGGTGGTGCCGGACGCGGTGTGGGATCACAGTGATATGCACCATGTGATCTACAACCGGGAAGCCTGGGTCCGCAACCGGGCCGTCTTTGAGCCCGAGAGCCTGACCGGCTTCCGCGCGGTCCGCCGCGACGACGGCAGTCAGGTGTTCCTGGACGAGGATCCCAGCGACCCTGATAATCCCAATAATCCCCTGAACATCAAGACCAAGCCCAAGTACGAGCCAAATAAGACGGTCTATGATGAGAAGGAGAACCTGGACCTGAACGAATATGCCTACTTTGCCATCCTGGGCGAGACGCTGCGGGAGCCCGGCGTCGTCAAGGCTTGGGATTCCTCGGGCCGCCAGGTGCCCCTGGACCGGATCACGGCCAAAGCTATGGATATCGACTGGGCGACAAACAGCAGGGGCCTGACCCTGCTGGATACGGCGCAGCAAAAGCAGGTGGCCCGGTTCAAGGGCAATACCACCGACTTCCCCGTTCTGGACCTGGGGGTCCAGGGCCGGACGCTCACCTTCCTGGCTGAACATCAACCTGCTGCTCCGGCCACCCCCTTGACCGTCACCAAGGACCACTGGCCCGCCAGCTCCCAGGAGGTGACTACCACGCCCGCCACCGGCGGCGAGCCGGTCACTACGACGGAATATACGCTGATCGAGGACATTCGACCTGGCCGATATACCATTGTTTACAGCTTTAAGGACTTTGACGGCACCACCGAGCTGCAAGTGGAGCGGCCCTTTGTGATCCTTCGGGGCGTAGGCGATGTGAACACCGACGGCAAGCGCGACAGCGTCAAGACCGCGGGCGCTACAGCCTCCGACAGCGATGAGTACCACATTGAAGACCGAGTGGGCGTCGATCCCCTGGGCTACGAGGCGGGCGGGGCAGTGGACGCCAGCAATCTCTACGGCAAGGATTACCCCTTCGCTAACATTTTCAAGTTCCGGGTGTGCGACGTAAACAATGACCGCAACATCAACAACATTGACGCCAATCAGCTGGACAAAAACGCCCGTGCCGGTACCGGCTGGCTTCGGTTCTACCACCCCTGGGAATATGGCCTGAGTTGACGAACCCCCGCTCTTACCCCAGTTCCCGGCTCCAATGCCCTGACCCCGCATAGCGGGGCCGGGGCCTTGGGACACCAAGGAGGCAGAGGCTTATGGATAACAAGTGGACAAAACGGCTGGTAAGCCTGACAGTGGCGCTGGAGATGCTCTGCTCTCCCCTCGCTACGGCCAGGGCGGAGGAGGTCGTCACCGAGCGGCCGGAGATCCCCGCTGTGGTCTCTGAAGAGCGCAGGGAGACCCCCGTTGTCAGCTCCGGCGGTACTGCCGCCGACAGTTCTGCCGACCTTCTGGCCCTGCCCGTGGACGAAAACAGCCTGGGCGTGGACCTGTCCTTTGGGATCCCGCTGACCACCGGCGTGGGCGGCAGGCCCTATCCCACCCGTTACGACGGTTATTTTACCTATGAGAGCGCCTCCAACCGGGACTGGGGCTACCGGATCTTTGCCAACGGTCGAGAGAAATATTTTGTCAAGTCCGGCGATAACTTCTACACCGCGCTGACGGACCCGGGCCGCCTGCCCGATCTGGAGCTGGATGGCTTTTATGTGCTAGGCGAGCCCACGGCGTCTACCTGGCTGCTGGATGAAGACGCCCGGGCCAGTATGGTGCGGGGCTGGACCTACGACGAGGACTGGGGGGCTTCCGCCGTCCGGCTGCAGGAGACCAATGACGATGTGACCTTTACCGGCGAAGACGATGTGGACTATGCGGAGAGCAACTACCTCTCTTTGGGGTATCTGACCGGGGAGGAGATGGATCGGCTCTTTGGCGACAATATTGCCCGCAGCGACGGCACGATGGGCTTTGTGCCCATCGTGGCCCGCTGGCAAAGCAGTTCCAACAGCGATCTCACCAGCCTCAGCGCTACCACCTATACGCAGGACACCGGCGCGGCCAACACAGTGGAGCGGTTCTTTGTAGAGGACCCCACCGGCCTTGCCAGCCCCGCGGACGTGGAGCTCTCCGCCATCGACGCGGACTATTTCTCCAATCACGGCAAGGAATTCTGGCTCCGAGTGCCCGAGGATCAGGAATCGCTGACGCTGCAATTCGCGGCCTACGAGCCTTATTACGACTATAACGTGACCCACAACGGAGCAGGGGAGAGCCCTGTCTCCGTTTCCGTGCTGTTCAACGGCGCGAGCGTCACCGTGGACGGTGAGGACATTCAGGTCCAACGGGGCTGGAGCTGGGACGCATCGGGAGAACCCACCGACGCCGTGGTCCCCCAGCCCACCGAGACCGGCGGCTGGCTGACTCCCCGGAATACCACGGGGAACCCGGCCCGGTCCCACTGGAGCGTGACCAACATTCCTCTGGCCAAGGTGAACCAGGCCGAGGATATGAACGACGCCAGCACCACCGTCACCATTACCGTGCTGGCCCCCGACGGCCAGAGCAGCAGCCGCTATACCATTCATGTAGAGCGGCTCATGACCCCCACCTATGAGCTGGGCCTTGGCAACACGCCCCTGGCCATGATCGAAAAGGACCAGCATGGTAACTGGGGTAACAACCCCTCTGACATTCGCGCCAACAAGGATGCGGCCAAGGCGGATTTTAAGGCGTATTATCGCTTGGGTAACAGCGGCATCGTGGGCCCGGGGGACTATACCTATTATAAGAGCCAGTTTGACCCTTCGGCCTGGAGAGGCCTTTCCTGGGAGGGGAGCGCGGCGGGGTACAATATCGACCTGGACGAGACCGCCGTGGTGGCCTATCAGGACACCGCTTTCGCCGATCCCGGGGTCTCCTTTGTGGGCAGCAACGGCAAGACCGTGGAGTTTGGCGCCAACGCCCCGGCGGAATATCAGGACTGCGTTACGCGCACCATCGAGCTGCGCAGGGCGGACGTCCTCACCGCCGACTGCTACGGCGCCTCTGGGGAGGCGTGCTGGTATACCAGCGAGGGCGGCAAGGGCGTCTTGAAGGGCGTCCAGACCGCCCAGATCCTCCAAAATGCCGACGGCAGCGACGGGGTGGATCTGCGGGGGATGCGGATCCTCCCCGGCGTATACACCATGACCTATACCTTTACCGATCCCTTGGACCCCACTGCTCCTGTGGTGGCCAAGCGGCCCTTGGTGGTGCTGCCCATTCCCGGCGATGTGGACATGGACGGCGCGGTCACCGTGGCCGACGCGCTGACCCTGGGCACGCACCAAGACGGTTGGGAGAGCTCCTCCGCGCAAGACGTGCAGCTCCTGCGCTACCGGGTGCTGCTGGGTGACGATACCCAGGGCAAGATCCTGAACGGCTTCCAGCCCGTGCTGGCCGATCTGGGCCGGAGCGATTATTTCTATCCGCCGATGCCCACCCCCAGCGATGCTTCAGGCACCTACCAACGCAAGACCTGGGACCAGGTGACCATGGACGGCTCCGCTCAGCTGGAGCTTCGCTTCCTGGGTGTGGAGCAGGGCATCTTGATGGGGGAGGACAGCCATACCTACCCCGCCACCGATGGCGTTTTGGACGCCGACCACGGCAAGATCGGCCCCTGGCTGGCCGATGAAAACGCGCAGGTCACTGTCCGGGAAAAGGATGCGATCACCGGGAAGGATCAATACGGCGTCGCCGGTCAAAACGACGTGTTTTGGGTGGGCGTCTACCTCACCGCCGGAGAACTGGCGGGCAGTACAGTGGAGGATCTGGCTCTCACCCTGACCTACGACAGCGACTTTGTGGAGCCCATGGTGGTATACAAGGCCAACCAATTCCCTGACGCCAGCCAGCGCGACTACTGGTATCGCGCCCTTTATTACTATAACTTTGGCGAGGGCTCCAAGCTGGACCAGAGCCATACCATGACCCTCTTCAGCGGCTACAACCGTACCGATTACGACTATGAGAGCGGCTCCGCGCCCAGCCGGGCCTATGCCACCCACTACTCCAAGGTCATCGGGGAGCTTGAGCAGCTCCAGAGCACCGCCACGCTGCGGGAGATGGTGGTCAGCGTCCAGGGCAGCGACGCTGTGGGCAGCCGCCGGGCCACGCTGCCCAGTGGTGAGATCTGTGTGCTGGCTGTGCCCTTCCGGCTCCTTAAGCACCCCACCGGCGGCCGGCTGAACGATGGTCAGGCCCGGCTGGTGGAGTTGGGCGCGGGAATGCGGGACTTCACCCTGGTGACCAAGGCCGCCTCCGGCGCCAGCCGGGGCGTCAGCGCCTCGTCGGTCTTTGCCACGCTTCTCTCCGCCGCCGACGGTCGGGCCATGGAGGCGGGGGATGTGACCTACGCCTTCTCCGCCCAGGATGCCATTTACGGCGGCGCCACCCAGAACCTGCGGGAGCGGGTGTGCTATCAGAAAAACGCGGGCATGATCCCCATTGGCGAGAATAAGACCAGCGCCATCGAGCTGCGTTCGGCCAAGTACGCCGAGGATTACGGCAGAACGATCATCAACGGCGGCGGGACGATGACGGCGGGCAGCCTGCCTGCCGGTCTGAACTATCAAAACCAGGCCAGCGGCGAGGGTATCATCACTGGCACGCCCACCGAGGCGGGGGAGTTCCACTTCACTATTACCCACAACGGCGTGGAGAGCTACTATACCCTGGTGGTGGAAAAGCGGACCCTGCGCTTCAAGCCCAACGGCTGCGGCGCCTACTACGGGCAAGAGCAGTACCGCGGGACCTCCAACCCACAATTTACGTTTACATACGAAGTGGATGACCTGGCCCAGCGGGACCGGCCCGCGGGCGTGGAGCTGAAGGGCAACGGCGCGGAGCTGGCGAGCATTTTGGGAGAGGACGGCAGCTATACCCCGCCCACCTTTACCGCCAAGCTCAGCCGCGACACCGCCGACGCGGAAAACGCGGTCAAAGCGAATACCCCGGTGGGGGCCTATCCCATTATTCTGGATGACGGCACCGCGGTAGATGACAAGTATGAGCTGGTGCTGGAGGAGGCCTCGTCCATCGGTTCGGTGCTCAATATCGACCGGCGGCCGGTATGGATCGACCACATTACCGCCACCGTGGACCAGACTGGGGCCCAGATCTATAGCGACGGCAGCCGGCTGGACTGCCGGATCACCCTGACTGAGACCGATCCCGACCAGCCTATGATCCACTTGGCTCTGCGTGAGGAGTCGGTACTGGGCGGGATATACGGTGGCCGGCCCCTGTCGGGGGACGCCCGGGTGCCGGGGGACACGCTGACGCTTACTTTCAGCGGCGAATTCCAGCGCAACGATGACGATATTGCCCATTATCCCGACAACAATGATATGTTCTACATGAGGGCTGAGGCAGAGGACCGCGCCATCAGCCCCGTGGCCGTTGACGCCCGCAAATTCAACGAGGAAAACCGCAATTACAGCCTGCAGTCTGTTTCGGGCGCCGTCGTTTTGCACAGCGACGATAACGAGGTTCAGGGCAAGGTGCTGCGCCGGGAGATCACCGAGCTGGAGTTCTCCGACTATCCCTACGCCCTGAGCGGCGAGGGCTCTGTGACCTACGGCGAGAACATCAGCCTTTCCGATCTGCGTATCCGGGTCTTCCGGGACGATCAGCAACTCGGCTCCAATCCCTACGACTTTACCTATGACTACGACGGCTCCATGGCCCAGACCCTGGATATCCACTATAACTGGGTCACCAAGGAGGAGATGGAAGCGGGTCTGAAAAGCCCCAACACCGTCCTGGGCTCGGGCTGGGACCCCACTCTGCCCAAGGACCAGCAGGACTCTAACCCGTACCGGGAGACCAACAGCTCGCTCAGCGTGGGCCTGGACGGCTACTACCTGTGCGCCGCTGCCCGCAAGTACGCCGTAGACGACCCCAATGCCCCCCAGGGGGACGACGCCTACATCAAGGTGTATAGCGACCATCCCATCCGTGTGCTGCCCCGGGAGGTCACCTTGACAGTCACCGATATGAACCGCTTCTACGGCGAGGAGGGCGCCCAGCCCCGGTATACCTACTCGGTCAACCAGCTGGCCAGCGTCGATCTGCAAAAGCTCCATGAGCGCTACGATACCCTCACCGGCGCCGCCTCTGAGCTGGAGTGGGTGCTGGGCGAGGACTACACCAAGCCGGCCATCCAGTTTATGCGCGTGCCCCGGCTGCCCGCGTCCTCCATGGATGCGGACCTGGTCACTGTGGATACCGACGCCACCAATACCTACTACTACCAGGTCATCTCCGGCGCCAAGTCCAGCAACTATATCTTCCGATACAACCGTGTGGACGGCGACCGACGGCCCAGCGCCAACTTCGGCACCGCCTATCTCAGCATTATGAAGCGCCCCATCGTGGTCGCCGATATCGGCAGTATGTATACCACCGATCCAGACGGTCATGCCGTGCCTACGACTTTGGCTGACGGCAAGGATACCTTTGCCGTAGTGTACGCCGACTCCAAGCGGCTTTTGCTCAGCGACCAGGTGGATAACGGCGCCCGCACCGCCTTTACCGCCTCCGCCGATCCCGCCTCCGCCAACCGGGTCACCTTTATCGCCCCCGACTATGACGAGGCTACCCAGACCGTGTCCTATTATAACGGCGGCGCCAGCGACAATGTGGCCCGGCAGACCGGTATGGCCTATACCGGAGATCCCGTCCGCGCCGACGATCTGGCCAACCTGCGGGTCACCTACAAGGTCCAGTTCCTGCCCGACGCGGGCCATTACAGCTGGAACTCCTTCTCGGACAACTATTACAGCGTAGAGGACCTGACCGCCGCAGGCGGCCAGGCCCAGCGGCCTGTGGAGCTGCGGGAGCTGGAGCTGACCAGCGAAGACGGCACGGCCAACAACTATATGCTGGTCTACAAGGACTCCTTCCAGGCCGTCCGGCGCGCTCCGGCGAACTCTGAGCTGGTCAACGCCCCCAACCCCACCGGCACCGCCGATATCGGCGACGCCGCCTTCCAGCAATACGGTACCGGCCTTGTGATCCTGCGGCCCATCAAGACCATGGACATCAAGTCCGTGGGCTGTATGCAGTATACCTACGGCGAATTCTTCGCGCCCAATAACCCCGGCGTCAGCGGCAGCCAGCTCACCCTCTCGGTGAACTACGACACCCGCTATGATAACTATACCGAGCCCTATGTGGGCAACGTCAGCAGTGAAACGGTGGCCTACACCTACGAAGCGGACACCAGCTCTTTTGAAAAGCGCGGCTTTATCATTCACTACATCGACGTAGATACCCAGGATAAAAACGACGTGGCCGAGACCGAGCAGATCCTTATGGGCGGCGACGCGCTCTATCCCGCCGTCCACAATGACAAGCACCTCTTTGTCTCCGGCAAGCGGGGCGAAAACGACCCGCTGGTCTACTCCTCCGTCACCGACGACGCCCTGGTCATCGCCCGGACGCCGCTGACACTGACGGCCCGGAACATTCACCGCTTCTACGGCGAGAGCAACAGCGACGGCTATGTGATACCCCTGAACCAGGAGAGCGAGGACGACGCCGTCAGCGGCGCGCTTACCTTTACCTACGTCTTCCCGGCCTCTCAGCTGGCCCGGTGGGATCGGGAAATGCTGTCTCAGCTGCTGGGGGTGACCATCCGGGAGGTGGACACCCTGACCCAGGGCCAGCTGGAGCAGGCGCTGGCCCTGGCCGCCTCCGGCTCTGACGAGCAGAAGGAGTGGTGCGCCAATTTTGGCTATCAAAAGCCGACGATCACCACCACGGCTACCCAGACGAGCCCCATCAACACCAGCCACGGGAACTGGGGCGAATATGTCATCACCAACACCGCCAAGCCCTTTGCCAACTATTTGGTAACGGGCGTGGGGGCGACGCTGTATGTCTACCCCCGGCCCGTCCGGGTCACGGGGATCGCCAGTAGCGAGGACGACCCGGTGTATACCATTTACAACCAGACTGCCGGTAAGATCTTCAATACCGCCTTTGACCAAGACAGGATCACCGTAGAGCGCAGTAACGGCGATCTGACCGCCACCTGGACCCAGGACCTGGCTGACGGAGTCCACCGGGGGGTGGGCCTCAAGCTCTCCGGCCCCGCTCTGGTGGGCGAGGATAAGCTGCGCTACAAGGCCGTGATCGACTATACCAACGCTGACACCACGCTGGCTGACGGCGTCACCGAGGCCTATATGGAGGTGGTGGCCACCATCACCGAGTTTGCCGCCAGCGAGGGTGAGGCCCAGCGCAACTATACCCTGAGCGTCTCCCGTAACGGCGCCTACACCAACGACCACGCCACCGGCGCGATCAAGCTGCGTACCATTGGCTATATCATCATCCGCCAGCTGCCGGAGGACGAGTACGATTATGGCGAGACCCTGAGCCTGGACGGGCTGCGGGTGACGGTCAACTATATGCTGCTCAGCGACGAGGGCCTGGCCGAGTATGACCCGGTGAATGTGGACTACATCGACGCCAACCAATTCCAAAGCTACGGTCTGTTCGTCAACTACTGGGACCCCGACTATGACGTGGTCCCGGCCGAGGGACGCTGGAAGACCATTCCCAACGCCTACCGCAAGGCGGGCAACGGCGACCACCTGACCATCGCCCCCACCCACGATACCCAGCAGTTCCTGGGCAACGACAGATCCCGGCCCCTGGAGCGGCCCTTTGCCGCCAACGGCATGGGTCTGATCATCTCCGCCTTCCAAGAGGGCGAGAACCAGACCGCCGCCCAGCCCAAGGTCCTGGCCGCCCAGTCCACGCCCATTGAAGGGACCGGCCTGAATAGCTTCGAGGTCACAGACGCCAACCAGACTCCCTTTACCTTTACCGTCCACCCCCGCCGGCTGCAATACACCCTGTCGGCTACCGACAAGACCTACAACGGCGATGAAAAGACGGCGGGCACCCTTCGGCTGACCAACGTCTTTGACCAAAGGGACGTTCAGGTCAGGATCACCGCCGCCAGCACAGCGGCCGTTCATATGCCGGTGTATGAGGACGTCACCGACGTGGTCTACGTCCCCGTGGGCGCTGCCTACGAGACTCTGGGCGACAACTATACGCGCTACGCCGGCAGCGCCTACCGGGTGACCGGAGGCGGCATCTCCTTTACCACCGGCGCCTATACCGATGGTCGCGGCAGCCTTTTGGATCCAAACCCCACCGTAGAGTGGTCCGGCGGCTACCAGTGGGGCAAGGGTCTGTTGGAATTTACCTTCCCCAACGCCAACGTCCACTATGTGGACGATACCTTCCTTTCCGGCAACCTGCCCGGCGTGGGCACCGAGGAGCTGGCCCGGTACTGGCGTGCCAGCCAGGACCTCAACGACGTGGATACCCGTTGGGACAGCTTCCCCGATGTCTCCCAGATGCCGGTAGAGGTCCGCAACATGACCTTTATGGGCCCCGACGCGGCCAACTATACCTGGGGCCCCAGTACCGAGGCCCAGACCTATGAGACCCAGGTCACCCTGGATACCGATCCCGCCACCCTGGGTGTGGACCAGGCCAACCTGCCCTATGCCACCGTCCAGAAGGCCAACCGCCAGAGCATCCAGGACCTGCTTAGCGCCAAGGGCTTTGTACTGCCCACGTTGCAGGTGGACGAGCGCACCAACGTCATCCGCGTGACCTATGGCGAGGAGCTCAGTAAGATCGACGACCGCACCGGCGCCGCCGTGTCGGAGGGTGTTCTCAACGCGGAGGGCAAAGACGATTTCCGAGACGAGCTGCACTTTGAGTACGCCCTGGCCTATGAGGCGGACGGCCTGCTGCGCCAGTGGGCGGGCAGGGAAGGGGAGGCCGGATACCAGGATACCCTCTTCTTTGGCGGCGAGGCGGTGGCGCCGGAGATCGACCCGGCCTATATTCCCGCGCTGGAACGGCTGGATAAGATCGAAAACGCCAGCGAGCGCACCATCTATAAGGGCCAGCCCTACCGCTGGGCGGAAGAGGACACGGGCCTGTCCGACCGGGGCTACCGGGTGGATCAGGGCTTCTGCATCGACCCCTCCGCCTACCCCGGATACGCCACCTACGGCGCGCAGGTGCGGGACGCCTATTGGTGCTACGCCCTCTACGCCACGGACCGGACCGCCCTGCCTCGGGATACGGTCTTCTATCCGCTGGTCCGGCTGGCCGAGACCCACAACTATAACCCCTCCGGAGACCTCACCGCCGACGGCGACGGCGACGGTCAGCCCGACGCATCTGCCTGGGAGCTTTACCAAGCTCGCCAGGCTGTAGCCGCGTATCGGCAAAATGGGGACGAGACCCAGGACCAGAGCCTGCTGGCTGAGGCCCAGGAGAAGTCCGGCGCCGTCTTGAGCGCCTGCCAGGGCATGAAGGAGCTGGCCCAAAAGCAGGCGGCGGACCGGGTGGCGGAGGACGCCGCCAGGGTAGAGGAGGGCTTCTCCGACGACAAGCCCCAGCAGCCCGGCCCCATCGCCGCGGTAAAGAGCTATCAGCAGCGCTTTGATCTGCTTTCGGCCAGCTGGGAGCGCCAGGAGGACCAGACGTATCTGGTAAAGCTCCTGGAGGACGTTCGCTTTACCGACACACTGGTCTATACCGATCAAAAGCTGATGGACAGCGTAGTCTATAACGATCCTACCCGCTATTACGGCTACTTCTGGGACCCGGATCTGTCCGCCTCTATTCGGTTTAACGATCCGGAAAATCCCATTGATTTTGACACCGTTATGGAAGCGGAGATCCGCCAGCGGCAGAGCAATGGCGAAACGGTGGCGACCATATTCACCTACGACCCTGCCGCGACCAACCACACCGCTGAGCTCTATATCCAAAACAGCAGCGGCGGTGGGCGCACCGTGCGCTCCATTCGCATCGTCCCCTCCATTCTCTTTGTCCGTGTGGGCGACGCGCCGGTGCAGCTGAGCGTGGTCACAGATCCGAAAAGGCCCATCAACCGTCGCTACACCTGGACCTCCTCCGACCCCAGTGTGGTCTCTGTGGACGAAAAGGGCCTTGTCACCATCCGGGGCGAGGGAACGGCGGTCATCACCGTGACCACCACCAACCGCCGTACGGACTCCATCACGGTGGTGGTCTCGCCGCTGTTGCCCATTACCCCGGGAAACGACCCCATTTTCAACTTCAATTACACCGGGGCCTGGGCCGAGTTGGACGAGGACTACGCCTTCCGGCCCCATGAGACCATGACCCGGGGCCAGGTGGTCCAGTTGCTGGACCTGTTTTTGAACCCTGAGCATGACCTCTCCGGCGGCAAGGAGATCGCGTATGTGGACGTGACGGGCCGGGAGAAATACTACGGCGCGCTGTGCCGGCTCACAAAGGTAGGCGCTGTGGTGGGCGTTCCCGGCACCGCCTTTGCCGGCGAGCGGCTGGCCACCCGGGCGGAGTTTGTCACCATCCTGGCCCGGATGCTGGAGTTGAACGTCTCTGACACCGTGGGTATGGCCCACGCCTTTGCCGACTCCGGCGAGGACGCCACCTGGGCCTACGCCTATATCGATGCCATGGCCAAGGCCGGTATTATCCGGGGCACCGGCGGCGACTGCTTTGCTCCCAACCGACCCATTACCCGGGAGGAGGCCGCGGCCATCATGGCCCGGCTGGTGGTGAGCCGAATGGACGCCGCCGACCAGACCAAGCTCCGCACTCCCAGCGACATGACTCCGGAAAACTGGTCCTATCCCTCCGTGCTGCGGGCTGTGAACTCCGTGGTGGCCCCCGGCTTCTAAGACCTCGGCATCCATCGACAAAACGACCTGTACGTTCCCCGTCGGGACAAAAAAGGAAGTGTCTGCCATGAAACAAAAATGGAATCGACTGTTGGCGTCGCTGCTGTGCGCGCTGATGCTCTGCTCTGACCTGTCAGGGCTGATGCCGCGCGCCGCGGCAGCCCCGGCGGCGAGTACGCCGACTACGGTGACTAACACTGGCGTGCAGGATGAATTCCGCGATGAGGCAAACGGCAGGCCCAACCTTTTTGTCAGCTTCCTGGGGGACAACAATAACTATGTCTACAGCGCCACCAACGCCGCCTTGACCCGGCTCAACGACGCCAGCCTGAACACCATCTCCGTCCCCGCGCCCTACGATCAGTCGGGCTACGACAACCCCACCGGACCGGGCAATGACAGCTCAGGCGCCTGGTTCCAGTACAAAAACTATCCCGACTGCGCCCCGGCCAACCTGAACAAGACCGTGTTCTGGGTGGGCATTGGCGTGGACCGCACCCAACTGCTGGAGTTGGTGAAGGACGGCAAGGGCCTTTCTAGCCTGGAGGCCGGCTTCTACTACGACAATACTATCATCGAGCCCTACATCGACCCCACTAAGTTGCCGGTTGGGGTCACCATGGCCACCGCCACCGACGAGCAAAAGCAGGAGGCCTATCGCCAGACCATTGCCCAGGCCAATATCGCCAACGGCAAATACCCAGCCAACACCCAGTGGTCCTCGGATTATACCATCCTCCGCGCCCTGTCCGGCGTGGAGCCGCCGGAAACCGACCCGGTGACCCGGGAGGAGCTGGAACAGGCCACTATGGATGATATCATGAACAACACCCTCTATACCTCCGCCGGCCAGAGCCAGTGGAAGATGACCTACGTCTCTTTGGAGCTGTCGGACATTGCCAGTGAGACGGCGAACCGTCGCCTGGCCGGGGCCTATCAGGGCGTGGACAAGCTGCCCCAGGGCGTGGACGATGAGGGCAACCCGGTGCCTATCGTTCCCGATTCCGCCCAGGGCGACCAGTATATCGTAGACGGAGACCCTACCTCCGGCTACGACTATAACTATCTGCTCCTGATCCCCTTCCGGCTGAAGAACTACGGCTCCACTGACTGGACGCCCCTGCGTCTGGTCCGGGACGCCACGCACTTCTCCATCGGCGGCAGCACCTGGGGCGTGGATGACTATGGCGCCTGGGAGCGTACCACCACAAGAAACGGCGCCGTCACCGGCTCCGCCGGGGACGCCAATACCCTGAGCGTAGAGTCGCACCCGGACCGGGACCTGAAACTGCTGACCCGCTTTGCCGGAGACCTGAACCTCTTCTCCCCGGGCAGAACGGCGGAATATGAATACGACGCGCTGTTGCGCATCATCGGAGACGGCGGCAGTTTGAACCACGCCAAGCTCACCGTAAAGGGCGACCCGGCGGTGTGGCCGGTGTGGGCCGACACCAACGGCGATATCATCGGCGGGCTCCAAAGCGGCCAGGGAATGCACCTGGACGTTCACACCCAGGATAACTATGTCGCCACCGTCACTGTCACCTATTACCAGGATGACGGCGCGGGCGGAGAGGAATTGGTCTACCACCAATATACGCAGACGTTGAGCGGAGCCCATGACAACTCCTATGAGTTTGTCATGCCCGCTTTTACGCGTGTAGGCACCCGGCGTGTCACCGTCACCGTGGCCTTTACCTACCAAGCGGGCGACAACGCCCTGGTCTACCTGACCGAGATCCCCCAGCCCGGCGACGCCGACCACGCCGTGGGCAACGAGACTACCATCCGTACCAGCCTCACCGCCGCCTACGCCCCCACCGGCAATACCGAGACCATCAACAGCTATAGTCCCACCTCCGCCCACCCCAACTACTCCCATCCCGGCCTGACCCACCCCAACACCCCAGTGGCCAACGCCAAGAAGGACCAGTATGTGGAGATCCAGGTGGAGACCCATGCCGACTATGCCGCCGTGGTGCAGATCTACGACTTTAAGGCCCAGTGCTTTGTCACCGGCGGGCTGAATATCAACGCCACCGGCGTCTCCGGCGTGACCCCCGATCAGACGGAGATCGACAACCCGGCCCATCTGGCCGATCCCACCGACCCCTCCATCCCGGCCAAGATCAAAAGCGGCAGGATCACCCTGCCCCAGGGCGGCACCATCGGCCTTCGTATGGGCAGCCAGGACCTGGACGTGATCATCACCTATGAAAAGGGCCAGCGGCGTCAGGCCACCCTGGAGGTCTATAACACCAACGCCGACGCGGTGAACTTCAATCTGAACACCGCCCAGCTGGTCTATGACCGCTATGACGCGCTGAACCAGCCCAGCAAGGCGTACAGCAGCGTGACCTACCATGACTACGACAAGGACGCGCTTGGCACGGTGACTACCGACGACCACCGGGCCATCAAGGGCACAAACAAGCTGCCCTGGATCTCGGCAAGCCAAGCAAGCCTCTCAGGCAGCCTGGGCGGCGACACTGGCCGCACCGGTAAGAGCTGGGAGCCCACGGCCCTGCCCACCGCCCAGCAGGAGGTCCTGGGCGGCATGACCGTCATGGCGCTGCTGGCCAGCGCCACCCAGAAATCGGACTTCCAGGCCACCATCAACGGTATGGACCTGGCCTGCGCCGTGGTGGACGATGGCTCCGCCTCCGGGCTGACCGGGCTTCGTAAGAACGCCCAAGGTGAGCTATATGGCGACCCCGACGTCTCCGCCGCTTTGGATGCGGATATCGATAAGCCCACCATCGTGGACGCGCTTTGGGAGCTTCGCCAGGCCATCGACGCCGACACGTCTACCGGCGGCTTGAAGGACACCTATCTCAAGACCGTCACCAAGGCTGCCGACGGCTCTGTGGCCTACACCTATTACGACCTGACCCCCGCTCAGGTCCAGGCCTATTTGCTGGAGATCTTTGAGGCGGCGCAGATCAAGGCGGAAAACGACCTGGCCTACCGCATCGCCTATCGGCGGTATCTGACCATTCTGAACGACTATAACGCTGTGAAGGATATCCCTGCCTACTCCGGTATGGCCGCACTGGCGGCGCCGGCGGTCAACCTCTCCACCACCGTCGCAAACGGGAAGCGGGAGTATCAATACAGCGACTATAAGAGCGTTTATCTGGCCCAATACGACCAGTATCTGGATGATTACGAGCAGTACCTGGCCGACCTGGACGCCAACGCCGGTACCGGCGGCGCCGGCGCGCCCACCGCGCCCACCACATATCCCGGCGCCACCGCGCCGGGGAAGAAGACCATTTCCCTGAAGACGCCCTCTGCCGCGGTGAGCGCCGTTGGCGCCCATACCTGGACTGCCGCCGCCGTGCCCACCGAGGTCCCCGCGGGCCAGAACGGCAACACCATTGAGACCCGCAGCGGCCGGACGGTCTATATCGTTTTGGAAGCCGACAGCGCCTACGAGTTGGACACCGCCAATACCGACATCTTCCAGCGCGGTCCCGCGCCGGGCTATGCCACCGGCACCCGCATCGCCTCGGCCAATCCTGTGGCCGTGCCCGGCTATCAAAACGTCTACGCCTTCACCATGCCCGACCAGGACTGCGTGGTGCGGGTGGCCTATAAGCTCCGGGGCACCCGGAAACTGAACATCACCTATAAAAACGCCGCGGGACTGGACGACAACGAGGCCATTGTAGAGGTCTACTCCGTGGCCACGCCTCCTGCCGTCACCCCCAAGCTCAACACCATTACCAACAAGGGCTACACCACCGGCACCCTGCCCTCCGGCGGCTCCTATGACGCCTATACCGATACCTACGTTACCGACCCCGTGGAGGACGCCTTCAAGGGCAGCACCGTCACCATCCGGGCCAAGGCCGCTGATGGGTATGAGGTTAAGAGCGTAGAGGCCAAAAACTCCGACAACACTGTCATTACCGTCACCAAGCGGCCCGCCGATGACCCCGCCGACGGCGATGTGTATACCTTTGTGATCGCCCAGGGACGGGATGACGACATCAACTTGGTCATCACCTACGGCCCGGAGGTGGACGAGGTCTTCACCGCCACCATCGACTCTACCACCGAGGGCAGCATCGACGGCGGCAACAAGGCCACCTGGTATGTGAAAAACGGCTCTGTGGTCTCCACCCCCAGAGTCCTTTCCGACGTTCGGCCCAGCACCCACCTGGTGGGTCACGTCACCGTGGCCCCGGGATACTACATCAAGTCGGTCACAGCGTGGGGCGCTTCGGGCAATTACCCCTATACCATCACCGGCAACGGCTACAATAACGGCTTTGGCACCGCGCTGACGGGCACCAATATCCCCATTGAGATCTACGTGGATATGCCCCATGAGGACCTGGTCGTGGACGTGGTCTTTGCCAAGGGCCCGCCGGATCCGGCGCCGGACAACGCCCTGACGCTGATCGTCAAGGACGATGACAACACCGAGGCCGATCCCGCCAAGGCCGCGGCCAACTGGGCCAGCGCCCGGGTCTTTGACCAGCGGCCCACCGGCCTGGCCACCGCCATCCCGGAGCAGACCCTGCCCTCTGCCGGCGCGCTGCCCGGCGACCAGCTGGGCAAAAACGCCGGCCACGGCAACGGCACCCTCACCGACCGCAAGTATGTGGAGACGGGCAAGTGGGTGCTGGTGGACTTCTCCGCGGCTGTGGTGCTAAAGCCGGACACCAGCGAGGGAGCCCCCGCCGGCGCCATGGTGGTAGACACGGAGAAGAGCTACTATGTTTCCAGCGTCACCGTGGGTCCGGATCACCTGGGCGTGGCGCTGGTGTGGGAGGGTCCCACATCGGTGAGCTTCTATATGCCCGCCGGCTCCACCGCCGTCACCGTGGAGTTCTCCAAATACCCCGCCAACGGTCGCCTGCCCGACTATGTCCTCACCGTTCGGGAGACCTATACCGACCTGAACGCCGGCGCGCCCACACCGCCCAACACCGACCAGTATAGCTACATCACCTCTGCCCGGTCTGCCACCATCGGCCGCTGGAGCACGCTTCCCGAGGGCGGCGTCAACGTCCCTGGCCGCGCGCTGGACTGGAACACCAACCCCGAGCTGGTGCCGCCCAAGGACGAGAAAAACGGCACCGGCGCCGCCACCGCAGGCGAAGAGGTCACGATGACCTTTGATGTGGATGAGGGCGACGGCACCGCCGCCAACCCCGGCTGGTACTACCAGTCGGTGGTGCTCATCTCCAATGGCGCGGCCACCCGTCTGAGCGACAACGTCACTGAAAAATCCCGGACCACCAAGGTGATCGCGGGCAAGACCACCACCGTGGTGACCTACCAGGTGAAGTTCTATATGCCCGCCAGCGGCGCGGAATTCGTAGTCAACTACCGCAAGGGGCCCAAGCCCACCATTCCTGACTACGCCTTTACCCTCATTCTCGACGACCCCCACAACGTACTGAATACCGCTACAAACATGTGGGACGAGAATAGCGTCCAGGCCTCCTTCCAGGATCCCACGGGAGCTGCCGGAAGCCACGACCCGCTGGAGGTGGGCCATAACAAGACCGCTATGGCCGCCGTGCAGCACATCCATGCCGGGGACATCATTACCCTGAAGACCACCATTGCCGCCGGCTATTATCTGGAGTATATGATCGTCAACCCCGCGGGGCTGAAGATCTATCCGGTGTGGAGCGACGCCAACACCGCCTCCTTTACCATGCCCACAGAGGGTGTGGCCGTGGTGGCCCGGGTGGTCAAGGGCACGCCCCAGGAGTATACCGCCAACCTCATCCTCCGCTATGAAGACGAAAACGGCAACCAGATCCTGCCTGCGGGCAAGACCATTCACGACATCGGCCGGGGCACCTTTGTGATCCCCAATCCTGCCAACCCCGGCAGTACGCTGGGTAGTCTGGATGACTATGCCAGAAAGGCCGTCTATTCCACCGTTCAGCTCCCCGGGACCGATATTCCTTACGACCTCTACGCTTTTGACGGCTATTACATCGACCGCATTACCGTAGAGCCGGTCGTTCTGGGCGTCACCGGCAGCCTCTCGGGCTCTTGCGGCTATCAAGACGGCGATGTGACCATGCCTCACGCCAGCATCAATGTCAACGTCTGGTTCAAGGCCGGCTGGCCCGACGAGATCCCCTATGATCTGACCATCCGGGTCCACGACTCCTCTCTGGATCCGGGCAGAACGCCCTCGATGACCCAAAATAACTACGCCGCTTTGAGGACGGTTGCCGGACGGGCGCCCGCCCCCGTTGTGGCGTCCGGGGATAAGGACGCGGTCTACGGCGGCCAGACCAAGCGCATTGACGGCTCGGATTATATCCTGGACCGGGATACGGTCATTCTGGACATCCACACCATGCCCGGCTTCCATGTGGACGCCGACACCATCAAGCTCACCGACACCCGGGGGGACCCCGTCGCCTGGTGGTACGTTCCCGGCGGCATCGCCTATACCCAGCCGCCCCGGTCTGTCATTGCCGACATCACCTTTAAGCAAGGCGACCCCGCTGACAAGTATACCGCTACGCTGCACCTTTCCGGCTACACCGCCGGCGATACCAGTTCCGAGCGGGACATCCTCAACGACTACGTTTTACTCTCCGCCCAGACAGGCAATACCCATGCCATGACCACGTCTCAGGCCGCCGGGACCACCGCGCCGCCCGCGGCGGTAAACACCGATACCGCCGTCATCACCGACCTCTACCACGGCGACGCGCTGGACCTTGCCATCCGGCCCGGCGCCGGACGGCACATCAGTTCGGTCTACGCCATCAACCGAACCACGGGAGACGTGATCCCCATCTACGGCTATGACACCACCGGGACCCTGACGGCCACGGCGGTGCAGTATGTGCCCGGTCGGGCCGGAACGCCCACCGACAACAGCACCACCCCGCCCACTCCCGCCATTCCCGGCACCCTGACCAAGGGCGCCTTCGCCATGCCCCAGAGCGATGTGGACGTGTACGTCAACTACGCCACCGGCACCATCTCCGCCACGGATATGGTGGTCAAGCTGATCGTCTCCGGCCTCACTGGTTCGGGCAGCGCCACCGCGGACATCACCGAGCCCGCCCCCAGCGCGGGCCAGAGTATGACCGTGGCCGCCGCGGGGGTGGACACCCGCTTTACCGCCCAGGGTAATGAGGCGGTAGTCACCTTCGATCCCGCCGCCGGCTACGGTATTGCCAAGCTGGAGGTCACCAACAACGCCACCGGCGCCAGCGTGCCCTACCAGTGGATCTCCATGCTCCAGGACCCGGCCATCGTGGACAATACCGATGGCAGCGGCAATCCCCAGGATAACACCGACCTTTGGTCTGGCGTGGCCCCTGCCCCGGGCATTACCCATCCTACCTATAAGCCCAATCCGAAAAAGCAGATCCAGCTCACCGTACCCTCCGGCGGCGTCACCATCCATGTGACCTACGCCAAGGAGTCCACCCAGCCTTTCCGGGCCCAGGTGGTGGTCAACGATCCTCTCTCCGGCGATCCCAATAGCCGCAACAACGCCTGGCTGTCCCAGAAGGCGGGAGCGGATACGGACGACCCGGTCCAGAAAAAGCTCCAGACCGCCCTGCCCGGGGAGTGGGTGGATCTGGACATCACCGTCCATCCCGGCTACCGCATCGAGTATGTCAAGGTGGTCCCCCAGTCCTTCGGCATTGTTCCGGGCCTGCCCATAGGCACCGATATGGGCAGCGGCGTCACCTACTATCTCCACGACCAGTCCACCGGCTTCACCATGCCCAGCGGCGATGTGACAGTCTATGTGAAGTTCGTGGCCGACGGCGTGGGCACCAAGAACGTCACCCTGGCTGTGAAGGGCGCGCCCACAGGCAACAACGCCAACCACGCCACCATCACAAGTCCGCCCAGCGGCACCAAGGGCCCGGTGTATGTCCAGGGCAGTCCCCAGTCGGTCTCCGCCCGGCCCAAGGTGGACTGGGTCACGGTGGACTACGAGTGGGACGTGGCTACCAGCGCGGTGGCCTCCATCACCGTCCAGACCACCTCCGACAGCGCCAATGTGCCCTTTACCCAAGTGCTTGACCCGGCCACCGGCAAGGGCAAGCTCACCTTCCCCATGATCGACGACGACGTGATCGTCACCATCACCTACAAAGACGATCCCACTCCCGTGGGCCAGCAGGTGGTGCTCCACGTCATCGACAAGGACCGTAACGCCGCCCAGGCCATCTTGCTGGACAACGATAACTACGGCCGCTTGCAGTACGCCGGCAACGCCGCCATCGGCGCGGTTGCCGCCGACACGGGCAAGGTGGGTCTCACCCAGGCGTTGGAGGATGCGGGGACCTTTGCCGTCACCGAGACCATTTTGGTTCCCGCCGGACAGAGCGTGGACGTCACCGCCTGTTCCAACCCGACCGACCCCAATGGCCCGGTCTACATCGAATCGGCCTACGTCCTCTTTGAGCAAAACGGCCAGATGATCCACTTCAACCTGACTCCGGACAGCCTCTTGGGCGGTACGGGGCCGGGTTACAGCGGTTTACATGACCCTGTCACCGATCCTCAGTCCTTTGTGGTCCATCCCGGCCGCAACGACGTGTATGTTACCCTGACCCGCAAAGCGCCCAGGGCCGACGAGCACGCCGCCGTGCTGATGATCCGCTCCCCCAGCACCGACACCCAGTCGGAAGCGGGCATCCACGCCGACCAGACCGTGGCCGCCTGGAACGACGCCGATCCCGCTCGTCGGGATAAGGTCCGGGCCAACGACCCGGACGACTCCCACGCCTATGTGACCGCCACCGACGGTGAGAAGATCACCATCAGCGTAGAGCCCGCTAGCGGCTACGTGATCGACTATGTCCAGATCACGCCGCTGGGCTTCCCGCTGGATACCGACCCGGTCTACCATTTTGACCGCACGGGCAACACCATCACTTTTGATATGCCCCATGTCAATGTGGCCGTCACCGTCTACCTCAAGCGAGGCAGTGATACCAACTTCAAAGCCACGCTGCACTACATCCAGGATCCTGTCTGCGTGGCCCATGGCAAGCCGCCTCAGGAGGAGGACTACGCCAAACTGACCTGGACGCCCACAGGCGAGCCCTCTGAGAGCATCTGGGCCGACGCCAAACCGGTCGGCAATCCCGGCGCGTCCAACCGTCCCTGGGATGACGTATCCAGTATGATCGTCAAAGAGGGCAGCACCGTCACCTTGGATGTGACCTTGGACAGTAACCCCGTCAGTGGGGAGTCGGACGTGATCCTGGCCGCCTTTGTGGTGTGGAAGGACCGGGGCACCATCGTTACGCTGACGCCCAGCTATCCCGCCGGCCGGACCGTGCTGACCGGGCTGGAGGGCGTGACGGAAAGCGCTTCGGGCGCGCCGGACTTTGATAACGCTCTGGCCGACGCCACCGCCTCGTTCAAGATGCCCATGGGCGATGTGGAGGTCTATGTGGTGACCACTACCGAGCCGCCCACCGACCCTTGGCACACCGTGGCCCTGGTGGCTACCGACCACAGCCCCACCGGCAACAACTCCGGCAACAACGAGGGCGACCTCTGGAACCACAAGGACACCACGGATAAACGCGTGGCCAAGTCTGACAATGTGCCCACCATCGCCTGGGTCACTGTCACCGAGACCGAGACCATTTCCGTCCTGCCCCGAGCCGCCGCGGGCTACCGCTTCAACGACCCGGCGGTGATGACCGGCAACGACGGCGTCACCCAGAATCTCACCACCCCCAACGGCAATTTCCTCTACGACGTCTCCTCCATCCTCTGCAACCAGGTCATCCACATCGACTTTGAAAGCGGAGACGATCTGGAGCTCACCGTGGAGATCGAAGACCCGGATAACCCAGGCGACGGCACTGTGGAGCAGGTGGTCACCGCCGACCCGGCCGGCGCCGCGCCGCCCACCCTCCGCTTGACCTCCACCTCTGTGGCCGGGTCCTATCAGATCATGAAGGGGGTCACCGCCGGCGGTGCTGTCCAGCTGACGGCCAAGCCCTACAAGGATGCCCAGCGGCAGTATTCCGCCTACGCCACCCTCTACTATATCGACGGCACCAGCGACAACGTCCCCTTGACCGACGCGGATGGTGACGGCGTGTGGGAGGGCTCCTTCCCCATGCCCGCCAACAACGCCCGGGTGGTGGTCACCTTCTACGACGGCTACACCGGCACTCTCACCCTGGTCAATCGCATTACCGGCGACGCCACCGGCCAGGCCGCTATGACCGAGGACAAGCGGGGGCTGATGCCGCTCGCCGTCCACTCCATGCGCACCACCGACTCCTTCCAGAGCCTGCCCAATGGCACCGGCCTGGACGCCTACATCACAAGCTCCATGACCGGCCGCACGGTAAAGGGGCTTTTGAAGCGCAACGGCGTCACCACCATCCTGCCCGGTACCAACACCGGCATCGTGGGCGACCCCACCCACTTCTACCACACCATCGACCGCGCCGACGCGGAGATCATCCTGATCCTGGATAGCCCCACCGAGCACCCCGACAGCTATCTGGCTGCCGTGAACTGGGTGGGTCTGCCCGCGGGCACCGACCATCCTGAGATCGAGGACAAGACCACCGCCGGACAGCTCCGGGGCGGGGACAACGCCTGGACCACCGCCGTCAAGGACGACACCGTGGAGGTCACTTTGAACGTGCCCTTTGGCTACAAGGCCACCGTCCGTGCCGACGGCGCCGACGTGACCCTCAGCGCCACCGGGCCCTTTGACGGTCCTGCCAACCCCGGCGCGCCCACCACGCAGACCGTCACCTTCTCCATGCCCGCCCGGGATACGCAGATCACCGTGACCTACACCAAGACCATCTTCGACCTGACGCTCCGGGTCATCGACACCAGCAACTCCGGCGCGAACGCCACCGCCGTCACCCCCGCCTCCGGTATCGTCTCCGGCGGGCCCAGCCTGACCGCCAATGGCCAGAGCATGACGGTAAGAGCCGGCGGCAATGTGGACGTCTCCGCCACGCCGGCCACCGGCGCTGTGGCTCCGGCCAAGGATCCCCACGTGGTGGCCGTCTACTACCACACCGCGTCTGGCGCCACCACCTGGCTGGAGCCCAGCGCTCTGGCTCCGGGCGCGGCGTCGGCGAAGGCCTTTACCATGCCTGAGGACGATGTGACCGTCACCGTCATCTACGACAATGACCACACCGACAAGCCTGAGGACAAATACTATATCGCCTCTGTAGAGGTGGTGGACCCGGACCACGACCCGGGCAACCGGGCCGTCAGCATCGTCAACCTCCCCGCCGCCGGCCTGCCCACGGGCAGTCCCAGCTGGGCCGCGGGCTACGGGGGCAGCGAGATGAAGGTCTCCTATGAGGCGGCAAACGGTTATTACGTCACTGTCACCGCCCGCCGGGCGGACAACGGGGCGGACATTCCCGTGCTGCAGATGGGCTCTACCGCCAACGGCACCGGCTCTGTGACCATGCCCTGGGCCAACATCATCATTACTCTGACCTACTCCAAGGATAAGCCCGACCAGCAAAACGACGTGGCCCTCCAGCTCCTGGGCCATGAGGCCCTGGCCGCCAACGAGGCCGCCACCAGCAACTTTACCGATTCCACCCAGCTTGTGGGCCTTGCCACCAACGGCACGACCGCCAACCACGCTCCCCATGTGCCCGCCTACACCCAAAACACCGACCCCGTGGAGACGGTGCGCTCCGCCGCCAAGCTGGGCGACGATCTGCGGACTCTGGCCGGCAGTGCCGCGGGCAGCCAGGTGGTGCGTATGACGGTGGCAGTGCGCAAGGTGACAAGGGACGGCGTCACCGGCGAGGTCACAGCGGTCTCTGAGACGCCGGAGGTAGATCTGCTGGTGAGCAAGTATAACGGCTCTGCCACCTCCCGGGCCCCCGCGCCCATTACCCACAGCCCCGATGAGGAGATCGTCATCCGGGTCTACTACGGCAATATCTACACCGCCACCTTCCACCTGGTGGGCGAGGATCCCACCGATACCCATACCGCCACCGATACCGTGGCCTACACCCATGCCTACGATTCCTCCGATGCCGCGCTGACCAAGCCCATCCAGAACGACCTGGACCGCTTTGAGGGCTATCAGGGCGACGGCGCTGAGGACATCCAGACCACCGCCACCGCCGGGCCTGGCCGCAGAGTGGTAGACGTGGTGTGGGAGAGCGATCTCACCGGCGCGGCCTCCGCCACCCCGATAACGGGCACGGACCGCTATGACTTTACCATGCCCGCTGACGATGTGGACTTCTACGCCTTCTTTGAAACCGAGCCCACCGACCCCGACGAGCGCTCTTACATTGCTAAGGTGGCCTTTGACCCCGCCAGCCAGCACCGAGACAACAGTCAAAACGCCGTCACCATTGCCAACACCACCGACACCGCCGCACCCAAGGGCAAATATTGGGTGCGGGCCAAGGACGGCGACGGCATCGAGGTCACAGTCAAGGTGGCCCAGGGCTACCAGGCCCAGATCGTCACCACCAAGATCGACGATGCCACCAAGCTGGGCGATCTGCCGGATATCAACGATGCCGGCACCCTCCGCAAGCCGCTGGCTACCGACGACTATCAGTATTACATCTCCCGCACCCAGTTTGTCTATAACCTGCCCGCGGGCAAGGAGGCCACCTTCACCATGCCCAAGGACACCGACGCCACGGTGACGGTGAAGTTCACCAAGGGCTACGACCTGTCCCTACGGGTCTCCGACGCCAGCTTGCTGGACGCCGTGGGCTTTACCACCGAGGAGAACACGGTGGATCTGACCCACGACGCCACGGACCACCTGAAATGGAAGAACGACGTCACCACCGCTGATGCCGCCATCGCCACCGACGGCGCCTATGACCCCGATCCCTCCACCCTCCAGGACCGGCCCGGCGGCAAGCGGGTCACCACCGATGTGGGCGTCTACGACCCGGACATGAAGGTCCGCGTCACCCGTACCACGCCCTTCACCGGCACAGCCACCTTGCTCAACATCCCGCCGGACACCAACTATCCCTTTGCTATGCCCTATGAGGACACCCTGGTCAGCGTCCTGCTGCAAGACAAGGACGCCACGGACGATCTGCTGGCCAAGGTGGAGCTGAGAGGGGATAGCGACGTCACCGGCAACACAGCCACCCCGGTGGTGGACCACGACGATCCCGCCCCGGCCACTACCACCGGCACGGTCTGGACCACCACCTCTGAGGGGAACGTCATCGACCTGACCCTCACCGTGGCCCAGGGCTATGTGGCCAAGATCAAGGTCCGCCGGGACGACAGCATCGACCCCAATGACCCCACCGACGAGAGCAAGTGGGTCTACCTGGACGCCCAGGACTACGTCTTCCAGCGGGTGTGGACCGAGGCGGACACCTCCACCGGCGCGCTGCCGGGGGCCACGGTGGAAAAGTCGGAGAATATGGTCATCGCCCACGGCGTCACCGAGGTCCAGGTGGGCTACGACCCCGCCGCCCTGCCCCAGCAGCTGTTCCCCGACTCCATTGGCGGTCAGCAGCACTTCCGCTTCGTCATGCCCAAGGACCAGACCACTCCCACCGCCGACAGCAAGACCGACGTGACCATCCTGGTGGAGTTCGTCCGGGTCAGCACCATGCCCAAGCCCTTTGACCCCCGCAATGTCAACGCAACCGTCCGGGGCGTGACCTATGACCACCAGCCCAGTTTCCTGGAGGAGGGCTTCATCTACGGGGAAAACCGGGGCGATTACGCCGTGGTGGAGATCCCCACCCTGGCCATGGACGAGGATGGCGTAGGCAAGCACCTCTATGACACCGATAACTATGACGAGCCCGCCTCCGGCGATCCCAAGGACAAAAAGCCCGTCATGGACATCAAGCGTTTTACCTTCGCCCTGCGCACCGTCTCTTCCGGCGGCGCGGTGAGCTACCAGCGTCTGGATCTGGACACCGATGTGATCCTGGTGCCCTGGAGGGAAGACGAGCTACTAGATCCGGCCGATCCCTACAACTACTATGTGGGCGAGGACCAGGGCATGTGGTCCAGCGACGACTCCCGCTACTGGCAGACCAACGCTGCGGATAAGGGCACGGATCACGACTTTGTGGGCTCCAAGTTCAAGCTCTATCCCGCCGAGCCCAACCCCAAGACCGGCCTGCGTACCGCCGGGGCCCAGGCCCTCTACGATATGCTCAATAACAATGGCTCCTTGGAGACCTACACCGCTCCCGACCCCGCCGACGCAACCAAGACCGTTACCAAGTACCGCACCCAACTGATGGTCCGGGCCGAGGACGCCGCCAACCAAAGCGAATATACCGAGGTCTGGATCCGCCCGTGGTTTGCCCTGGGCGTGAAGGTCAACTCCTACGGCCCCACCCATCCCGTGGAGGGCAAGCTCTACCGGCTGATGACCGAGCATGAGTTGAACGTGGCCAACGGCTACTGGGATGAGGACGAGAATGTCCTGCCTACCACCACCCTCACCGCCCCGGAGACGCCGGACGCGGACAACTTCCAGCACTATAAGTGGGACGACGACGCCGAGCCCACCTTGGAGGACTCGGTGGTGCTGGAGGGCGAGGGCCAGGGCAAGTGGCTGCAGATCCTGCGCATGCGCTCTTCCGAGCTGCTGGGCGGCTTCACCAGCGCCTATGATCCCAGAGAGCAGGTCTCCGACCCGGCCAAGGCTGACGACCGCACGCTGCTGGATAACGTCAGCGCCGGGCAGGACCTGATGTACGCCCTGGAGATCGGCAAGACCTCCAACCTGACCTACACCCGTATCAAGCTGGACCTGGATCCCCACAGCGCCGCCTACGCCGCGCCCAATGCGCCGCTGACGGACTACTACGAGGAGATAAACGGCAAGAGCGACTACACCACCCGTACCTTCATGCTTCAGGATACCGTTCAGCTCATCGCCGGCGACGTGGACCAAAACGGCGCTACCAAGGTCCAGGACTATGACGCGGTCTACGACTTTGTCTACCGCTCCAAGAAGTGGACCGACGTGAAGACCGAGCCCGTGGAGCCTGCCACCGGACCTGACGCGGCCTACGCCGCGGCCATGGAGCAGTGGGCCATCTCGGTCTACAATCCCGAAAGCGCCGCCTACCGCTGCGACCTGGACGGCGATCGCCGGCTCACGGTGGTGGACCTGAACATCGTCAATACCCGCTTCAACTATAACCGCACCGAGGAGGACTACCACTGGTACTACCAGGACAGCTCCAAGGTCTGGCAGCACATTCTGCCCTTCGGCATGGGGCCCCGGGACGAGACCAACTACGACGCCCTGTTTGCCCTGCGGAGCATCGGCGAGGGAGAGATCTTCACCGATCCCTACTGGGACGAGACCGTGGATCCCGCCCAGCTGAGCGCGGCGCCTATGGAGACCTTCTTCATCGGAGCGGACGGCGTCTTCCGCCTGGACACCGAGATCCCCGAGACCCCCAGCCTGCCCGCTCCCGACGATGAGACCGCCAACCCCCACAACGAGCGGGTGGAGACCCCCATGGGCGAGGAGGCGTTTGGTCACGGCCAGGCCGCCTTCTTCCCTGAGGACGCGACCCCGGCTTTGCCCGAGGAGCCCCAGGAGCCGGCGGCGGGCGACGACCCGCCCGCCTGGGAGGAACCCGGCCAGGACTGAGCCTCGCGGACCAGCCCGGCGCAAGCCAGACCCGCACGAACCAGATTTGAACCCACCCATCCAAACCAAGATTGGTCTTAGCAAAAATTTCCCCGGGGGACTTGCGCCCCCGGGGAAAACTTGTTATACTAGATGCTAATCGCAAAGCACCAAAGAGGAGGAGAAGTTTCATGGACATCCGTGTAGAAAAAGCCGCTACCCTGAAGGACCTGCCCGATCCCAATACCCTGGTCTTCGGCAAGACATTTACCGACCACATGTTCCTGATGAACTATGACGCGGGCAAGGGCTGGCACGATGGGCGCATCGTTCCCTACGGTCCCATTCCCCTGGAGCCCTGCGCCATGGTGTTCCACTACGCCCAGGAGGTCTTTGAGGGTATGAAGGCCTACCGAGCCCCCGACGGCGGCGTGCGTCTGTTCCGCCCCACGGAGAACGCCGAGCGCTTCCAGCGCTCCTGCGAGCGCCTTTGTATCCCCCAGATCCCGGTGGACGACTTTGTGGAGGCGGTGCGGGCCATCGTCAAGACCGAGGAGCGCTGGGTGCCCGGCCAGCCGGGGACGTCCCTTTATATCCGCCCCTTTGTCATTGCCACCGACCCGTCTCTGGGCGTCCACGCCTCCCACAGCTACCTCTTTGCCATCATCTGCTGCCCGGTGGGCGCGTACTACAAAGAGGGACTGAACCCGGTGAAGATCTATGTGGAGGACGAGGATGTCCGGGCCGTCCGGGGGGGCACCGGCTTTACCAAGTGCGGCGGCAACTACGCCGCCTCCATCCGTGCCGGCGAGCGAGCCGAGGAGAAGGGCTTCTCCCAGGTGCTGTGGCTGGACGGTGTGGAGCGCAAGTATATTGAGGAAGTGGGCGCCATGAACGTCCTCTTTAAGATCGACGGCAAGATCGTCACCCCCAAGCTCACCGGCTCCATCCTCCCCGGCGTTACCCGCAAGTCCTGCCTGGACCTGCTGCGGGACTGGGGCTATGTGGTGGAGGAGAGGCTGGTCACCGCCCAGGAGCTCTTCGACGCCGCCCAGGCGGGCAAGCTGGAGGAGGCCTGGGGCAGCGGCACCGCCGCCGTCATCTCCCCCATCGGCACCCTGGCCTGGGGCGAGCAGAGCGTGGAGATCAACGGCGGCAAGATCGGCGACCTCAGCCAGAAGCTCTATGACACCCTCACCGGCATCCAGTGGGGCACCGAGCCCGACCCTTACGGCTGGAGCGTTAAAGTATAAAAAGATAGTCGGCAGAGGTTCCTCTGCCGACTATCTTTTTATAGTGAGGTTGCAGGCCGACTGCGCGCACTCGCTACGCTCGCACACTTGCGGCCTGAGATGTATTTTTTGCCAGGCGCATGTCCTGGCAAAAAATGATTATGCTGTTTCGCCGTCTGCGGACGGCGAACTCTGCGAGGCTTTGTCAAACGGAATTATGCTCGGAGACCTTGCCCGAGGGCGAGAAATATGCTATGATATCAAATTAGAAAACAAAAGTGAGAGGAGGGGACACGATGCGTCATCTCATTGACTTTGGCGATATGTCCCGGGCAGAGTGGGACGCGCTGTATAAGCGCACCCAGGACATCATGGACCATCCGGCGGACTATCTGGACGCCTGCCGGGGCAAGGTGTGCGCCAACCTCTTCTATGAGCCCTCCACCCGCACCAACTTCTCCTTCCAGACCGCCATGCTCCGTCTGGGCGGCACCGTCTTTGGCTTTGCCGACCCCAAGAACTCCTCCGCGGCAAAGGGGGAGAATTTAAAGGATACCATCAAGATGGTCTCGGGCTACGCCGACGTGATCGTCATGCGCACTCCCTGGGAGGGGGCGGCCAAGGCCGCCTCGCTCTACTCCAACGTTCCCGTCATCAACGCCGGAGACGGCGGGCATATGCACCCCACCCAGACCATTGCCGATCTGACCACCATCCAGCGCCTGCGGGGCAGCGTGGACGGCCTGACCGTGGGGCTGTGCGGCGATCTGAAAAACGGCCGTACCGTCCACTCCCTGATCAAGGCCCTGGCCAAGTTTGAAAAGGTCCGGCTCTACCTCATCTCTCCCCGGGAGCTTGCCCTGCCGGAGTATATGCGGGCCTTTTTGCGCCAGAAGAATATCCCCCATCTGGACGTCACCGGGCTGGAGGCCGTCATCCCTCAGCTGGATGTTTTGTATATGACTCGTATCCAGCGCGAGCGGTTTGTGGACCCCGCGGCATATGAGCGGTGCAAGGGCATTTATGTTTTGACCAGAAGCAAGCTCCAGCGGGCCAAGCGAGAGCTTTTGGTCATGCACCCGCTGCCCAGGGTGGACGAGATCCATGTGGATGTGGACGACGACCCAAGGGCCGTCTATTTCCAGCAGGCCCGCTACGGGATGTTTGCCCGGATGGCGCTGCTGTTTGACTTAGCCAACCAGCCCCGGTGGGACAGCTTGCCCGCCGTGGACATCGGCGCTGGCCAGCGTTGCCGGAACCCCGCCTGTATCACCCGGACCGAGTGGTATCTGCCCAGGTTGGACCGGGAGCTGGAGGGGCAGAGCTGCTGCGGCTTTTGCGATAAGGCGCTGCCGTGAGCGTTTCGCGCCGGGGGCTGTGGCTCTTTTCCGCCTTTTCCGGAGCCACCTTTTTGGCTGTTTACCTGCTGCCCGCGGCGTGGTGGGCGCCCCTGGGCCTGGGGCTGCTGGTCCCGGCGGGACTTTTTCTATGGAAGAGGCTCCGTGTCGGCGTTCTTTTCTGCCTGGGAGCGGCCGCGGCGCTATTGTGGTGCGGGGCCTTCCGGGCGGTATTTTTTGCTCCGGCAGAGGCCCTGGATGGACGTCGCTGCGCCGTCACCGCCGTGGTCAGCGAGAGCGCCCGGGCCACCGACTACGGCGCCTACATCCCCTGCTGGGTGACCGGGGAGGGGATGCCGGTCAAGGCCACCCTCTATGGCGACAAGGAACTGCTGGAGCTGAAGCCGGGAGACCGGGTCACCGCCGTTTGTGACTGCGCGCAGACCGCCTTGCAAGAGGAGAGCCGCTTTACCCCCGCCGCCTCCCGGGGCGTCTTTTTGACTCTGAGGCCACGGAGCGCTCTGGAGATCCAGCGGGTGGACGCCGTGCCCTGGTGGTGCGCGCCGACCTACTGGGGCCAGAAGCTCTCCGAGACCATACAGCGGGTTTTTCCGGACGACGTCTCCGGCTTGCTGGCGGCGCTGGTCACTGGGGACAAGACGGCTCTGGATCCGGGAGACCGCACCGACCTGGCCCGAGCGGGCATCGCCCATCTGGTGGCGGTCAGCGGGATGCATGTTTGCTTTCTGGTGAGCCTTTTGACGCTGTTTACCGGCCTGGACCCCCGCAGGAGGTTCTGGATCTGTATGCCGGTGGTGGTCTTCTTTGCCCTGGCCGTGGGGGCTACGCCCTCGGTGATGCGCGCTTGCATCTTCCAGCTGGCCTTTTTGCTGGCGGAGCTGACGGGTAGGGAGGAGGACAGCTGGACCACCATCACCGGAGCGCTGGCTCTTTTGCTGCTGCTGGACCCCTTCTCGGCGGGCAACGTGGGACTGCAGATGTCCTTTGCCGCGGTGATGGGCATTACGGTGGTGACGCCCCGGGCCTATGCCCGGCTCCGTGGCCTGCGGCTGCCGGGGGATGGGCAATGGGCCAGGCGGTGCAACTGGGCGCTGGCACGGCTGTGGCAGCTGTTTGCCGCGTCTTTGGGGGCCATGATCTTTACCGTGCCCCTGTCGGCTTGGTACTTCGGGACCATCTCCCTCTTCGCGCCGCTGACCAACCTTCTGGTTTTGCCGGTGGCCTCGGTACTCTTTGCCGGGGCGCTGCTGGTGGGCCTTTTGGGAATGCTCTGGAGCGGAGCGGCGGTATGGATCGGAGCCTTGCTGGCCTGGCTTGGGCGGTACGCGCTGGGGGTGGCTCGGGGCTTTTCCGGCTTTCCCTACTGCGCGGTCTCCTGCCAGGGGTATTACCCCGTCGCCCTGGCCGGGGGATACGCTCTGGCGCTTGTGGCCCTTTGCTGGCGAAGTCAGCGCCGCCGGGGCTGGGTTTTTCTGCTCTGCGGCCTTGCTATGGTCCTCTCCGCCGTAGGGGCCACCCGGTGGAGCTTTACAGCGCCACGTCTTACCCTGGCGGTGCTGGACGTGGGACAGGGCCAGAGCGTGGTGCTGCGTTCCCGGGGTGAGACTGCCCTGATCGACTGCGGCGGCAGCGGACAAAATGACGCCGGCGACGTCTGCGCCAACTATCTGGCCGACCGGGGCGTGACCACGCTGGACACCCTGATCCTGACCCACTACCACACCGACCATACAAACGGTCTGGACGCCCTCTTTCGCCGCCTGAATGTCCGACAGCTGGTCCTGCCCCGCATGGATCGGGACCAGGAGACCCAGGCACACATCCTGGACCTGGCCCGGCGAGAGGAGGCGGAGATCACGTGGCTTTCAGAGGATACGGACCTTGCGCTGGGCGAAGCCGAATTGACGCTCTTCGCGCCCTTAGGCGACGGCGGGGCCAACGAAGAGGGGCTCAGTATCCGGGCCCGCTTGGGTGGATACGCCGCCCTTGTCACCGGTGATATGAACACCGCGGTGGAGCGGGCATTGGTGGACCATGCGGAGCTTGGCCAGTGCCAGGTGCTGGTGGCCGGGCACCACGGCTCCAACTACGCCTCCGGCGACGATCTTTTGAACGCCATCCAGCCCGAGACCGTCCTCATCTCCGTAGGGGAGAACTCTTACGGTCATCCGGGCGGCCAGACCCTGGCCCGTCTGGCCCAGCGCGGCGCGGACGTCCGCCGTACCGACCAGGAGGGCGTCCTCACCGTCCAGTTTCGCTGACGCCTTACCACCCACCCCACGAAAGGAGGCCGCTTCCATGCCGCCTAAAAAGCCCGATCAATCGGCCCTGAAGACGCTGAAGGCCCAGCTGAAGGAAAAAAACCTGGGCCAGCTCTACGTATTCCACGGCGAGGAGGCCTATCTTCGGGACTACTATTTGGATCGCATCCAGGAGCAGCTGCTGGCGCCGGGGACGGAGATCTTCAACTGTAAGCGCCTGGAGGGTAAGGACGTCACCGTGCGGGACGTGACCGCCGCCTGCGATTGCCTTCCCATGATGGCCCAGCGCACGCTGGTGCTGGTGACGGATCTGGACCTTTTCAAGCTGGGGGAGGCTGACCGGGACGCGCTGATGGCTTACTTTGACGACCTCCCCGAGTACCTCTGCCTGGTTTTTGTCTACGATGTGATCCCCTATAAGCCCGACGCCCGCACAAAGCTGGCGGCCAGCTTGAAGGGTCACGGCCTGGTGGTGGAGTTCCCCCGCCAGGAGCAGGGGGACCTGGTGGACTGGATCGTCCGCCGTTTCAAGGCCACCGGCCATGACATCGACTCCGAGCAGTCCAAATACCTGATCTTCCTCTGCGGCGATCTGATGCACAACCTGGCCAGCGAGATCGGTAAGATCGGAGCCTACGCCAAGCAACGGCGTATCACCCGCGCCGACATCGACGCCGTGGCCACCCGTCAGCTGGACGCGGTGGTCTTCCAGCTTACCGATCACCTGAGCGCGAAAAATTACGACAAGGCCATGGCCACCTTGTCAGACCTTCTCCATATGCAGGAGGTGCCCTACGTGATCCTGGCCGCCCTAGGTAAGTACCTGCGTCAGCTCTATGCCGCCCGGGTGGCTCTGGACAGCCGACACAACGCCGACGATCTGGCTGCTTTGTGGAAAATGCACCCCTATCCCGCCTCCAAGCTCATGTCCGCTGCCCAGCGGGTGAGCCTGAGCTGGTGCCGTCAGGCCCTGGAGGCCGCGGCCGCGGCGGATCTGGAGCTGAAGTCCACCGGCAACCGCCCTCAGGACGTGCTGACCGAGCTGGTGCTCACCCTGGCCCATGGATAAAAGAGCCATTCGCGAGGTCCTTTTGGTGGAGGGCAAGTACGATAAGAACACCCTGGCCCAGGTGGTGGACGCTTTCATTTTGACCACCGATGGCTTTGGCATTTTTAAAGATGCGGAAAAGACCGAACTGCTCCGCCGCCTGGCCGCCCAGCGGGGCCTTGTGGTGCTTACCGATCCTGACGGCGCGGGTCTTGTCATCCGAAACTATCTGAAAAGCATCCTGCCCGCCGCACAGGTGAAGATGGCCTACGTCCCCGACATCCCCGGCAAGGAGCGCCGCAAGCGCGTTCCGGGCAAGGAGGGTAAGCTGGGGGTGGAGGGCATGGATCCTGAGACGCTGCTCCGGGCCTTGGATAACGCTGGAGTCACCTGGGAGGACGGGGGAGAGCGCGTAAAGGCAAAAAACTTTACAAAAGCTCTTTTGTACGATCTGGGCCTGACCGGTACGCCCCAGGCTAAGGAGCGCCGCAGGCGGCTCCAGCGGGCGCTGGGCCTGCCGGAAAACCTATCGGCCAACGCGCTGATGGAAGTTTTGGACCTGACCACCACGCCGGATGAGGTGGAAAAAATTCTGGATTGCGAAGAGCGGGAGACTGTACTATAATTGGGACAGTCTATGGATCGATTTGTGAGGTGGGGAACTTGGCAGACAAGCTGGGCGTCTATATACACATCCCCTTTTGTAAAAGCAAGTGCGCCTATTGCGACTTCTACTCTCTGGCGGGTCATGAGGAATGGCGGGAACGCTACGCCCAGGCGTTGCGGACCCATATGGATGAGACCGCGCCCCAGGCCCGGGACTACCGGGTAGACACGCTCTACTTTGGCGGCGGCACGCCTCTTTTGCTGGGAGACAAGACTCTTTGCGAGACCTTGGCCTATGTGAAAAAGCGCTTTCGGGTAGACAAGGACGCGGAGATCACCGTGGAGGCTAATCCCGACTCGGTGGACCTCAAGGCCCTCAAGCGTCTGCGCCGGGCCGGCTTTGATCGACTGAGTGTGGGGATGCAGTCGGCCAATGACGCCGAGCTTGCCGCGGTGGGCCGGCCCCACGACTTTGCCCAGACCCGCCAGGCTGTGGCCTGGGCCCGTCAGGCCAAGTTCAAGAATCTCAGCCTGGACTTGATCTACGGCCTGCCCGGTCAGACCATGGAAAGCTGGAAGGCCACCCTGGACCAGGCCGTGGCCCTGGAGCCGGAGCACATCTCCGGCTATGGGCTGAAGGTGGAGGAGGGCACGCCCCTTTTCCGGCGCGTGGCGGCGGGGGAGACCTTGCCTGACGACGACTTTCAGGCCGACGCCTACCTCTACATGGTGGAGTTTTTGGAGAAACAGGGCTACGAGCAGTATGAGATCTCCACCTTTGCCAAGCCCGGCTTTTGCTCCCGCCATAACCTGAAATACTGGCTCATGAAGCCCTATCTGGGCTTTGGCCCCGGGGCCCACAGCGACTTTGGCCAGCGCCGCTTTTCCTTTGTCCGGGACCTGGAGGGCTATATCCAGGGGGTGGAGCAGGGGGGACGGCTGCTGGACGAGGACCAGAGCATTCCTCACAGCGAGCGGGCCTCGGAATACCTGATGCTCCGGCTGCGCACCACGTTGGGTATTGAGGAGTGGGAGTACAGAAGGGAATACTACATGGATTTTGAAGCGCTGACGCCGCTGCTGGCGGAATATGAGCGCCAGGGCTGGCTCTGCCGGCAGGACGCCCGCTGGCGGCTGACGCCCGAGGGCTTTTTGCGCTCCAACCAGCTCATTGGACAGCTCCTGGAGCGGCAAGAGCGCTCCACGTTGCCCGCCACGCTGCGTTACCTGGACCGCGCCAAACGATAGGAGGAAGCTATGACCCACCGCGCTGTTTCGCTTTTACTGATCTTTGCTCTGCTTTTTGCGCCCGCCGCCCTGGCCTCTCAGGCCCTGGGCTGGGAGCTTTACCAAACCGATACCGTGCTGGGCCCCGGCCTTAGCGTGTCCTCCCAGATCCTCTGGGGGGACAGCAAAAGCGACTACCGCCGGGAGCAGTACGCCACCTATACCCCTGGTCAGGGCACCCAGCCTGTGGTATGCTATGGCGCTACGGTGCCCTCCACCGCCACGCTGACCTCCATGGCCCACGGCCTGGAGGAGTATGGCTGCAGGGTGCTGGCCGGGGCCAACGGCGACTATTTCGTCATGGCCACCGGCGTGCCTCTGGGCATGGTGGTGAGCTACGGCATTCTGCGCTCCAGCTCTTCCTATCACTACGCCGTGGGCTTTGACGCCGACGGCAAGTGCTTTGTGGGCAAACCCCAGTTGAACATTACCGCCGCCTTTCACGGCTATCAGCTGGCCGTCAACGGAGGCTACAACAAAAGCCGCACGGCTCAGGACGGCTACTTTTTGTATAGCGCCGACTTCGGCGCCTCCACCAAAGCCAGCGGCAGCGGGGTCAACGTGATCCTGCGGCCGGTGAGCATCCCGGAGGATTATGTAGAGCCCCAAAAGCCCGGTCCGGCCCCGGTGGAACCGGTACTGCCCGAGGGGCTGGACCCGGAGGCCATCCGGGCAGCCCTGGAGGGGCGGCCGGGCCCGGACGGTACGGTGGCGGAGGTCACCCAGGAGCAGCAGGACGCGCTGAACGCCTGGGAGGCCGCCCAGGCCCAGTATGCCCAGGAAAAGGCTGCCTGGGAACAGGCCATGGCCGATTGGAAGGCGGCGCTTGCCCAGTCGGCGGCGGGCCTTTCTGACGCGGAAGCGGCGCTTCGCATCGGCGGTAGCCTGGAGTGCGTCGTGGAGTCCGTTGTGGAGCAAAGCGGCGGGGTGAGCATCCCCCAGGGCCGCTTGGTGCTGTCCATCTCCAACAGTGGCGACAGCTTCCTGCGCGGCGAGGTACGAGATCTGATCCCCGGCGAGCGGCTGACGGTGTCGGTGTCCTCCCCGGACGGACGCTGGAACAGCGCCTACACCGCCATGGGCGCTTATGAATACATCCTTCAAAACGGTCAGGTCCCCAGCGGGCTGGACCAGACTGCCGCCCCCCGGACTGCCCTGGGCGTCAAGGCAGACGGCACCGTTTTGCTCTATACTCTGGATGGCCGCCGCGCCGGGCACAGCGTGGGGGGCAGCGTGAACCAGATTGCCAAGCGGCTCCAGGAGCTGGGCTGCGTGGAGGCCGTGCTGTTTGACGGCGGCGGGTCCACCACCTTCGGAACGACAGGGGCTTTGGATCAGAGCTTTGCCCTGAGCAACAAGCCCTCCGATGGCAGCCAGCGCTCAGTGAGCGACGCGCTGTTCTTTGTCTCTTCGCTGCAGCCAACCGGGGTGCTGGGCAGCGTCCATCTCCAGCCCCAGAGCGCTCTGATGCTTGCCGGGGCACGGCAGAGCCTGAGCGGCCTTGGCATTGACACCGGCTACTATCCCATGGCCGCCGAGCCGCTGAGCGGTCTTACCTATACCGTCTCCGGTCCCGGCAGTATGGAAGGGGACGTGTTCATCGCCGGATCGGAGAAGGGGATCGCCACCGTCACCGCCACGGCGGAAAACGGCGCCGCCGGTACGGCCAGGATGACGGTGGTGGCGACTCCCGACGTGATCAACGTCACAGACGCCGCGGGAGGAAAAGTCACCTCTCTCGCCCTGGACCCGGGCCAGACCGCGGCCCTGAACGCCTCGGCCACATGGTATAAGCTGCCCCTCCTGGCCGACGACAGCTGCTTTACCTGGTCCCTGCCCGCTGAGCTTGGCACTGTGGACGCCTACGGCAACCTCACCGCCGGAGCCAAGGCGGGAGCGGGGACCCTCACCGTCACGGCGGGGGAGCGGAGCGTGTCCATCCCCATCACCGTCGGCGGGCATGTGAACACCCTGGAGAGTTGGGAGGACGCGGGCCATGTGCCCGCGCTAGAGAGCGGCAGCGCGGTGACGGCGGAGCTGTCCCGGGAGCAGGTACGCTATGGACTGTCTGCGTTAAAGGTGTCTCTGCCCGCCTGGGAGGACGGCCATCTGCCGCTGGACCTGCCAATAGAATTGGGAGAGAGCAACTTGAGCCTTTGGCTCTACGCTGATGTTGCTCCCCTGGCGGTGGAGGCGGAGCTGGAATTGACCGACGGCAGCGCGGCTACCGCGTCCTTTGCCATGCCGGAGAACGCGCAGGGCAGATGGAGCCGGCTTTGGGCAGCCTTGCCGGAAAACACCGCACGGCTCACCGGGCTCTCCTTCACCCCGGCGGAGGGCGCAAACCCGGGCACGGTCTACCTGGACCACTTTACCACCGCCAACGGCCCCATTACGGATAGCACCCCGCCCACGGTGAAGCTCAGCGCCCAAAACGGCCAGGTGACGGCCACCTTGTCCGACAACGTGGACAAGACCTTCTCACCGGAGAATCTCTCTCTGACCCTGGACGGCTGGAGCGTGGACTTCGCTCTCTCGGGCAGTACCCTCACCGCCACCATTCCCACCGACAGTCTGCTCCACCGGGTCAGCCTCACCGTATCAGACGCCTCGGGCAACCAAAGGCGTGCCAGCGTGGAGCTGCGCCCCACCGGGGACCGGGCCCTGCCCTTTGCCGATGTGGAGGGGCACTGGGCCAAGGACCATATCGTCTACCTCTACGACCAAGGCGTGACCAATGGCCGCCAGGCCGGAGATGGCAGCTTGGTCTTTGATCCCAACACCAACATTACAAGGGCGGAGTTTGCCACCATGCTGGCGAGGTGGCTGCGCGCTGACCTCACCGGCGGGGCGGGGGTGACGCTGCCCTTTGTGGACGACGGCGACATTCCCAGCTGGGCCCGCGGTGCGGTGGGCTATCTCTACCAGGCCGGGGTCATGACCGGTAGCTTAGAGGGAGATGGGCTTTACGCCAAACCCAATGATCCCATTACTCGCTGCCAGGCTATGACCATGCTGGGCCGCATCCAGCCCAAAGGCTTTGCCGTCCAGGAGACCGTCTTCGCCGACGACGGCGACATTCCCGCCTGGGCCAGAGACCATGTCTACACCCTGGCGGGACAGGGCGTGGTCAGCGGCTACGAGGGCCTGGTCCGGCCCCTGGACCCCATCACACGGGGCGAGGTGGCCAAGCTGCTGACCACCATGTGGTAAAGAGCGTACAGAGAGAGGAGGCTCCTCCATGGCCAGGCAGAGCAATCAAAAAGGCAAGGTACTGTTGCTACTGGACTATCTCCAGCGGGAGACCGACGAGGACCATCCGGCCTCCACCGCCGACCTCCTGGCCTTTTTGTCCCAGCAGGGCGTCCGGGCCGAGCGCAAGAGCATCTACGCCGATCTGGACACCCTGGCCGCCTGGGGCTACGACGTCCAGCGCGTTCGGGGCCCCAAGGGCGGGGTCTATCTGGCCAGCCGGGACTTTGAGCTGGCCGAGCTGAAGCTGCTGGTGGACGCGGTGCAAGCAAGCCGCTTTATCACCGGCAAAAAGTCCGACGCCCTTATCGGCAAGCTCTCCCGGCTCACCTCCCGCCACCAGGCCAAGTCCCTCCAGCGGCAGGTCTTTGTAGGCGACCGGGTCAAGAGCATGAACGAGAGCGTCTATTATAGCGTAGACGCCATCCACACCGCCATCTCCGACGGTGTGATGGTGGCCTTTCGGTACTTTGACTACAATAGCCGCAAGGAAAAGGTCTTCCGCCATGAGGGGCGTGTCTACCGTGTAGCCCCCTATTGCCTTATCTGGGACAACGCCAACTACTATCTGGTGGGCCAGGTCCCCGGCGAGAGCGAGACCCGACACTACCGGGTGGACAAGATGGCCCAGGTCACACCGACCCAGGATAAGGCCCAGACGCCTCAGAGCTTTGACTCGGCGGCCTATACGGCCCGGTATTTCTCCATGTTCTCCGGCCGCTCCGCCAAAGTCAGGCTCCGCTGCCGGGAGAGCCTGGCCGGGGTCATCCTGGACCGCTTTGGCCGGGACGTGATGCTGGTCCCGGAGGGAGACGGCTTTACCGTTACCCTGGACGTGGTGGTCTCCCCACAATTCTGGGGCTGGCTGGCCGGCCTGGGTCCCGGCGCAAAGCTGCTGGAGCCGGAGTGGGCCGCCAAGGAGTACCGCCAGCACCTTCAAAGTCTGCTGGAGACAGGTGAAAAAGCATAAGAAAAGTCCCCGCCCTCAAGGGCGGGGACTTTTGCTATTTTGAAAGTGGTTTACTTCTTGAACTGCTCGATCAGCTCAGCCACCCGGTCCACGCAGCCGCCGCAGTGGGTGCCCGCGCCGGTGGCCTCCTGAACGGCCTCCAGGGTGGTCTTGCCAGATTCCACAGCGGCCTTGATATCGCCGATGGTGACGCCGCCGCAGAAGCACACAGTCTCGCTCAGATCCATCTGATGCTCCTCCTTAGCCGAAGTAGCGCTCCAGCAGGCCCTTCAGGGCCTTGCCGTGGCGGGCCTCGTCGCGAGCCATCTCATGGACGGTGTCGTGAATGGCGTCCAGATTCAGCTCCTTGGCCTTCTTAGCAAGGTCGGTCTTGCCCTGGGTAGCGCCGTGTTCGGCGTCCACACGCATCTCCAGATTCTTCTTGGTGGAGTCGGTGACCACCTCGCCCAAGAGCTCGGCGAACTTGGCGGCATGCTCGGCCTCCTCGTAGGCAGCCTTCTCCCAGTAGAGTCCGATCTCGGGATAGCCCTCCCGGTGGGCCACACGGGCCATAGCCAGGTACATACCCACCTCGGTGCACTCGCCCTGGAAGTTCATGCGAAGACCCTCCAGGATCTCCTCGGGCGCGCCCTGGGCCACGCCCACCACGTGCTCGGCAGCCCAGGCCATATCGCCGCCCTGCTTGACGAACTTCTCAGCGCCGGCGCCGCACAGCGGGCACTTCTCCGGAGCCTTGTCTCCCTCATAAACATAACCGCAGACACTGCAAACAAACTTTGCCATTGTTGTCTCCTCCTTAAGTAGGTAAGATTTGAGAATCGTTCTTAATAGGAACGATTCCTGATTACACATTTATCATACGGCATTTTCCCGCCGCTGTCAAGAGGGTTTTCGCAAAAAATCGGTCAATTGACTTTTTTACAGCCTTGGGGTACAATAACAAAAAAGAAACTGCTTGGAAAGGGGTTTTTGCCGTGTTCGCCTCCAGCGACCGTTACCGCTATATGGCACCTACCGTCATAGAGACCATCTGCCAGCTGCGGTTTCCCGCCATTTTGTCCATCGGCGCCCAGGAGCCCGCGGCCTTTCAAGAGCGCATCCGGGGCGACTATCCCCGCTACCAGCTCCAGCACGACCAGCCCGCGCCCCGGGTGGTGAACGCCAACACGCCAAACCCCACCGTAGAGGCCCAAAAGCCCATCAACAATTATGTGTTTCTCTCTGAGGACAACCGCTGGAAGGTAAATCTGACCTCCGGCTTTATCGCTTTGAGCACGGTGGGCTATACCCAGTGGGAGGAGTTTGCCGGGCGGCTGGACAAGGTGCTGGCGGAATTTATCCCCATCTACCAGCCCGCCTTTTTTGAGCGCATTGGCCTTCGCTATGTCAACGCCGTATCGAGAAAGCGGCTCCATCTGGAGGAGAGCGACTGGTCCGACCTGATCCAGCCCGCCTGGTTGGGGGTCATGGCCGAACCCGATGTAGAGGAAAAGTCCCTGAGTAAGTGCGCGGTGGACGTGGAGATGGCCCTGGAGGACAACTGCCGGGCCAAGATCCATGCCGGGCTGGGCCTGCTGGGCGACGGCAAGCGGGACCCGGAGGTCAAGTTCATTTTGGATAACGACCTGTCGGTGACGGGCAGCGTGAAGATGCCCGGCCTCCCCGACACCCTCCAGACTTTGCACACCTATGCCGACCGCATTTTCCGCGGCGCTATTACCTCCGAACTCCACACCGCCATGGGCCCCGAGCCCATTGACTAAAAAAGTCTTGACAAGTTCAGGCGGGGCTGGTATAATACCCCGGTACAAGGAAGTAGGAAGGGTACCCCCTCCTCACCCCAGGCTTCGGCCAAAGGGTCAACATGGACGGCTTCGCTGACTGGTTCAGCGTGGCTTTGCGTGGCATCGGGTACCTTTTCAGGTATCCGTCTTTTTTATGTTTGGAGGTGTTTTTCCATCGCTAACACGGCCCATCAGATCAATGAGGAGATCCGGGACAAGGAAGTCCGCTTAGTCGGCGAGACCGGTGAGCAGTTGGGCATCATGTCCGCCCAGGAGGCCCTGGCCAAGGCCGAGGAGGCTGAGCTGGATCTGGTGAAGATCTCGCCCAACGCCGTGCCCCCGGTGTGCAAGCTCATGGACTACGGTAAATACCGCTTTGAGCAGGCCAAGCGGGACAAGGAAGCCCGGAAGAACCAGCACGTTGTGGAGATCAAAGAGATCCGCATGTCCCCCGGCATCGACGTGGGCGACTTCAACGTCAAGCTCCGCAACGCCCAAAAGTTCCTGGCTGAGGGGAACCGGGTCAAGGTCACAGTCCGCTTCCGCGGCCGTGAGATGGCCCACACCGAGATCGGCCGGGACCTGCTCCTCAAGTTCGCCGAGCAGTGTGCCGACACCGCCAACATGGAAAAGGACCCCAAACTGGACGGCCGCCACATGAGCATCTTCCTGGCCCCCAAGGCCAAGGAGGACGGCAAAAAGGCCAAGAAGTCCGAGCCTAAGGCTGAAGTCCCCGCCCAGCCCCAGGCAGAAGAAACTAAAAATGAAGGAGAAAGCGAAAATGGCTAAGATCAAGCTGAAGACCCACTCCGCTTCCAAGAAGCGCTTCAAGCTCACCAAGACCGGCAAGGTCAAGCGTGCCCACGCCTACAAGAGCCACCTCTTGAACGGCCACGGCAAGACCACCAAGCGCAAGAGAGGCCTCCGCGCCGGCGCCTATGCCGACGTTACCAACGCCGCCACCATCAAGCGCATGATTCCCTACAAATAAGTAAGACCCTTTACCAAGATAAGGAGGCTTTTCAAAATGGCTAGAGTGAAAGGCGCGATGATGACGCGCAAGAGACGTAATAAGACGCTCAAGATGGCCAAGGGCTATTGGGGCGCCAAATCCAAGCACTTTAAGATGGCCAAGGAGCAGGTGATGAAGTCCCTGCAGTACGCCTATACCGGCCGTCGGCTGAAGAAGCGTGACTTCCGTCAGCTGTGGATCACCCGTATTTCCGCCGCCTGCAAGCCCCAGGGCGTGAACTACTCCACTTTTATGCACGGTCTGAAGCTGGCTAACGTCCAGATCGACCGCAAGATGCTGGCCGAGCTTGCCGTCAACGACAAGGCGGCCTTTGCCCAGCTGGTGGAGCTGGCCAAGACCCAGAAGTGATCGTTTAAAAACCGGTGTCGCCTGTTAGGGCGGCGCCGGTTTTTTGCGGCAGCTTTTTGCACAAAAAGCTGGTAAAAATGGCGGGAAAAATCCTGAGAATAACGCTTTACTTTTTGACGGCGGTATCGTATAATATCACCCGATGAACAAAACCGGCAAGACTTTAGAAAGGTATAGAAGGAGGAAACACGGATGATCTATTCTACTGAAGTGCAGCATATGTGTCCCGTGGCCAAGGGCGCCTATCACGGCCCCGCCCCCATCCCCGAGGAGGGCAAGTGGGTCCAGGCCAAGCAGATCGAGGACATCAGCGGCTTTACCCACGGTGTGGGCTGGTGCGCACCCCAGCAGGGCGCGTGCAAGCTGACGCTGAACGTGAAAAACGGTATCATTGAGGAGGCTCTGGTGGAGACCCTGGGCTGCTCGGGCATGACCCACTCCGCCGCCATGGCCAGCGAGATCCTCATCGGCAAGACCCTGCTGGAGGCGCTGAATACCGACCTGGTGTGCGACGCCATCAACACCGCCATGCGGGAGTTGTTCCTCCAGATCGTCTATGGCCGCACCCAGAGCGCCTTCTCCGAAGATGGCCTGGCCGTGGGCGCCAGCCTGGAGGATCTGGGCAAGGGCCTTCGGTCCCAGGTGGGCACCATGTTCGCCACCAAGGAGAAGGGCCCGCGCTACCTGGAGATGGCCGAGGGCTATTGCACCCGCATCGCCCTCAACAAGGACAAGGAGATCATCGGTTACGAATTCGTCAACCTGGGCAAGATGATGGACTTCATCAAGAGCGGCATGGACGCCAATGAGGCCGTGGAGAAGGCCAAGGGCCATTACGGCCAGTTCGACAACGCCGCTGAGTACATCGACCCCCGCAAGCAGTAAAGAAAAGGAGGAATTGAGAAATGGCTTTGTTTGAAAGTTACGAGCGTCGTATTGAGAAGATCAATTCCGTCCTCAGTCAGTACGGCATCAAGAGCGTGGAGGAGACCCGTGAGATCTGCAAGGCCGCGGGCTTCGACCCCTATGAGATCGTCAAGGGCATTCAGCCCATCTGCTTTGAGAACGCCTGCTGGGCCTACTGTGTGGGCGCCGCCATCGCTCTGAAGAAGGGCGTCAAGACCGCCGCTGAGGCCGCCAAGGCCATTGGCGAGGGCCTGCAGTCCTTCTGCATCGACGGCTCTGTGGCCGACGACCGCAAGGTGGGCCTGGGCCACGGTAACCTGGGCGCTATGCTGCTGAGCGAAGACGCCAAGTGCTTTGCCTTCCTGGCCGGCCATGAGTCCTTCGCCGCCGCCGAGGGCGCCATCGGCATCGTCCGCAACGCCAACAAGGCCCGCAAGGAGCCCCTGCGGGTCATCCTCAACGGCCTGGGCAAGGACGCCGCTCAGATCATCTCCCGCATCAACGGCTTCACCTATGTCCAGACCCAGTTCGACTACCACACCGGCGAGCTGAAGATCGTCCGGGAGATCCCTTACTCCGACGGCGAGCGGGCCAACGTGCGCTGCTTCGGCGCTGACGACGTCCGGGAGGGCGTTGCCATCATGTGGCATGAGGGCGTGGATGTTTCCATCACCGGTAACTCCACCAACCCCACCCGCTTCCAGCACCCCGTGGCCGGCACCTATAAGAAGGAGTGCATCGAGAAGGGCAAGAAGTACTTCTCCGTGGCCTCCGGCGGCGGCACGGGCCGCACCCTCCATCCCGACAATATGGCTGCCGGTCCCGCCAGCTATGGCATGACCGACACCATGGGTCGTATGCATTCCGACGCTCAGTTCGCCGGGTCTTCCTCCGTCCCCGCGCACGTGGAGATGATGGGCTTCCTGGGTATGGGCAACAACCCCATGGTGGGCGCCACTGTCGCCGTGGCCGTGGCTGTGGCCGAGAGCTTGAAGTGATAAATAAAGCGTCGCTGGTCTTTCCAGCGGCGCTTTTTTTATGAGAAGAGAAAGGAGTATATACAAAAATGAGCGAGAAAACAAAGAACGTGGGCGCGGAGCCCATCCGGGACGCCCGGCAGCTGGGCATCCCCAAGATGCTGATTTTAGGCTTGCAGCATATGTTCGCCATGTTCGGCGCTACTATCCTGGTGCCCATTTTGGTGAACAGCCAGCAGAATGCCGCCGGTGAGGCCATCGGCATGCCCCTGTCCATCCAGACCACCCTGTTCTTCGCCGGTTTCGGCACGCTGCTGTTCCATGTCTGCTCCAAGCTGAAGGTCCCCGCCTTCCTGGGCTCCTCCTTTGCCTTCCTGGGCGGCTTTGCCGCTATGGGCGGCATGAGCGAGGGCATTTATGCCAATATGTCCCAGGCGGAAAAGCTCCAGTATACTTGTGGCGGCATCGTGGTGGCCGGCCTTCTCTACCTGGTGCTGGCCCTGGTGGTCAAGCTGGTGGGCGTTCATAAGGTCATGCGCTTCTTGCCCCCGGTGGTCACTGGGCCTATCATCATCTGCATCGGCTTGAACCTGGCTCCCTCGGCGGTCAACAACGCCTCCTCTTGCTGGTGGCTGGCTCTGGTGGCCATGGCCATCATCATTGTGGCTAACATTTGGGGTAAGGGCATGGTGAAGATCATCCCCATCTTGCTGGGCATTGTGGGCAGCTATGTGGTCGCTCTGATCGTCACCCTGGCCGGCGGTCCCCAGCTCATCGACTTTGCCAGCCTGAAAAGCGCTGACGTTGTGGGCCTTCAGCCCTTCTTTACCGACTTTGGCGGCTCTATCGCCAAGTTCGATGTCTCCGCCATCCTGGTCATGGCCCCCATTGCCATCGCCTCTATGATGGAGCACATCGGCGATATGTCCGCCATCTCCGCCACTGTGGGCGAGAACTTTATCGAAGACCCGGGTCTCCACCGCACCCTCATCGGCGACGGCTTGGCCACCTCCCTGGCCGGTCTCTTCGGCGGCCCGGCCAACACCACTTATGGCGAAAACACCGGTGTTCTGGTGCTGTCCAAGGTCTATGACCCCAAGGTCATCCGCTTGGCCGCCCTCTACGCACTGGTGCTGTCCTTCTCCCCCATGTTCGCCGCTTTTATTGGCTCTATCCCCTCCGCCATCATTGGCGGCGTCAGCTTCATCCTCTACGGCATGATCTCTGCCATCGGCGTGCGCAACCTGGTGGAAAACCGGGTGGACTTCACCAATTCCCGGAACCTGATCATCGCCGCCACCGTCCTGGTCTGCGGCCTGGGCTTCTCCTCCGGCCTTTCCTTCCAGGTGGGCAGCGCCACCGTCACCCTCACCGGCCTGGCCATCGCCGCCATTGCCGGTATCGTGCTCAACGCCATCCTCCCCGGCAAGGACTACCAGTTTGGCGCCAATGAAGGCGGCGCCGGCTCGGGCAACCTGGGCAAGTATTGATCCCAAACCCCGCAAACAAGAAGAGCGTCTGCCATATGGCAGACGCTCTTTTTTGCTGTCATGCTCCCATTGGGCACGCTTTTCGCCGGTTCTTTCACCGCCCTGCCGAAAATGCCGCTTACGCCTTCGGCGCTCGCCTGTTTTTCGGGCGCGGGCGGTTCCAAGCCCGGCGGCGTGCCTATGGATCGCGCTTCTTACACGTTGAAGCGGAACAGGGTCACATCCCCGTCCTGCATAACGTACTCCTTGCCCTCGCTGCGGACCAGGCCCTTTTCCCTTGCCGCCGCCATGGAGCCGTTGGTCTTCAGGTCGTCAAAGGCCACGATCTCAGCCCGGATGAAGCCCCGCTCAAAGTCGGTGTGGATCTTGCCCGCGGCCTGGGGAGCCTTGGTGCCCCGGGTGATGGTCCAGGCCCGGCACTCGTCCTCGCCGGAGGTCAGGAAGGAGATGAGACCCAGTAGGGTGTAGCTGGCCTTGATCAGCCGGTCCAGGCCGGACTCGCTCATGCCCATGTCGTCCAGGAACATCTGCTTCTCCTCGCCGTCCAGCTCGGCGATCTCCGCTTCCATCTTGGCGCACACGGGCAGCACCTGGGCGTTTTCCTTGGCGGCGATGGCGGATACAGTCTGGAAGTAGGGGTTGCTTTCGTAGTCGGCCACGCCGGTCTCGTCCATATTGGCGGCGTAGATAATGGGTTTCAGGCTCAAAAGCTCGGCGGTGGCCAGCAGCTTTTCCTCGTCCTCGTCCACCTCGAAGCTCCGAGCGGAGTTGCCGTCGTTGAGCCAGTCGGCCAGGCGCTTGAAGAGCTCTACCTCCTTGAGGTACTTCTTGTCTCCCTTGGCCAGGTTCTCCGCCTTCTTGATCCGCCGCTCCACCATCTCCAGGTCGGCCATAATGAGCTCCAGATCGATGGTGGCGATGTCCCCGGCGGGGTCCACCGGCACATTCACGCTGGCGTTCTCCACCACGTGCATGATGTTCTCGTCGTCAAAGCAGCGCACCACATGGACGATAGCGTCGGTGGCCCGGATGTTGCCCAGAAACTGATTGCCCAGCCCCGCGCCCTTGCTGGCCCCCTTCACAAGGCCCGCGATGTCCACAAACTCGATGACGGCGGGGGTGGTCTTCTTGGGGTGATAGAGCTCGCTGAGCCAGTCCAGGCGAGCGTCGGGCACCGTGACCATGCCCACGTTGGGGTCGATGGTGCAGAAAGGATAGTTGGCGCTCTCCGCCCCGGCGTTGGTAATGGCGTTAAAAAGGGTAGACTTTCCAACATTTGGAAGTCCCACGATGCCCAGCTTCATGTATGGTTCCTCTCCTTTGATTTCAGCGATTTCAGAAAAGTCTACTCTATTTTACACGCTTAATGGGATATTTTCAAGAGGAAACCGACAAAAGGCTGAAAACTGCCCAGCCGACCTAAAGAGTCATCCTTTTGTCGTCTTTCGGTTCCGCTCGCGCGCTATCGATCAAGGCGGCCCGGTAGCCCTCTTGAAAGAAATGCATGACTTCCAGCTCTGTTACCTCATATGCACTGTCCAGAAGCTCATTTGCAATAGCGGCGGCAGAGGGGCCAAAGTCCTGCTCGATTTGCTCCAGACAGTCCAGTAGTTTGCGCATAGCATGGTGGTAATCTGAGCTAAGAGCCAGATCGCTTTCGTCAAACGGCGTTGCTGTGTTATAGCGTGCCTTTATTCGGCTGTCCATAAAATATTTCCTCCTCTGACATTTACTCCGTGTCAACACAACAGGAATATAGCATATACTCCTTGCCGAAGACACGCACAACGTGTCGAAGCGGGAGGGAAATATGTTTAAAAACAAGGGTCCTGGCGAAGCTTTGAATATTTCCGGCCCTCAGATCGCGCGTCTGCGCCAGGCACTGCCGGGACGGGTGTCCCAGCGGGCGTTGGCGGAGCGGCTGCAGTTGAAGGGTGTGGATCTGGGGAAGAACGCCGTCCAACAAATCGAGGCGGGGAAGCGGTTTGTGACCGACATTGAGCTGCGGGCGTTCGCTGAGGTATTGGGGGTCGACCCCAGAGTCCTTCTGTACGGAGAGTAAAAAACCGGGAGCCAAAAGGCTCCCGGTTTCGCTATTTCTAGTATGGAATGGGCGTGTTACTCCGCGGAGATCATATAGTAGTATACCGGCTGACCGCCGCTGAGGAGGCTGATCTCGGCGTTGGGGCACTCCGTTTCAAAGATGGCCTGGGCTTTTTGGGCGTCTTCTTCGGTGACGTCGGAGCCGTAAATGACGGTGATGAACTCCGCCTCCTGCTGGGGCTTATCCTGGGCCAGCTTGGTGAGCAGGGCGTAGAGGTCGGTGTCGGTGCCAAAGAGCTTGTGCTCGGAGAGGGCCATGTAGTCCCCTTCATGGATGTCAAAGCCGTCAAAGTCGCTGTCCCGGGCGGCGTAGGTGACCTCGCTGGTGTGGACGTGACCGATGGCCTCCAGCATGGCGGCGGTGTTGTCCTCCTCCGTGCCGTCGGGCAGAGCGGCCAGCAGGGCGGAGATGCCCTGGGGCACGGTCTTGGTGGGGATGACCACCACCTTTTTGTCCTCGCACAGAGGGACGCATTGCTGAGCGGCCATGATAATGTTGCCGTTGTTGGGCAGGACGTAGACCACCCTGGCAGGGGTCCTGCGGATCTGCTTCATGATGTCCTCGGTGGAGGGGTTCATGGTCTGGCCCCCGGAGATGACGCCGTCGGCGCCCAGGTCCTTGAAGGTGGCCGCCAGACCGTCTCCGGCGCAGACCGCCACAAAGCCGATCTCCTTTTCGGGCTCAGCGCTGATGTCCTCGCCCGCTTCCAGCTCCTTTTCGATCTGATCGAGATCGTCGGTGGACTGGACGTGCTTGCCGGCGGCAAGGTCTTCATACTGGGTGCGCATATTCTCGATCTTGGCAAGCTCCAATGTACCGAACTCCTGGGCCTTGTTCAGCGCGTCGCCGGGGGTGTCGGTGTGAACGTGGACCTTGAAGCTCTCGTCGTCCTCGCCGATGACCAGGGAGTCGCCGATGGAGTCCAGATAGGCCCGCAGCCGGGTCAGGTCCACATCGGGGGTCTTCTTGCGGACAATAAAGACGGTGTCGAAATCAAAGGTGATGTCCTCTTCGCCGATGGAGGCAAAGTCGGCGCTCTCCTTCACGTCGGCCTCGGCGCCCTCGGGCATGGGCTTGCCCTGGATATGATCCAGCATACCCTGCAAAATGAGCAAAAAGCCCTTGCCGCCGGCGTCCACCACCCCGGCCTTTTTCAGCACAGGGTTCTGGTTCACCGTGTTGGCCAGGGCGTCCTGGCCCTTGGCGATGGTCTCGATGAGGACGGCTTCGATGCCGTCGTCCTCCCGGGCGGCGGCGGCCGCGGCGGCGGCGCAGAGACGGGAGACGGTCAAAATGGTGCCCTCGGCTGGCTTCATGACGGCCTTATAGGCGGCAGCCACACCGTAGTCCAGGGCGATGGCAAAATCCCGGCCGTCGATATCGTGTTTGTCCTTGACCCCCTTGCCAAAGCCCCGGAACAGCAGGGACAAGATCACGCCGGAGTTGCCCCGGGCGCCCCGGAGCAAGGCAGAGGCCACCGCGGAGGCGGCGGCGGAGACGGTGGGGAAGCTCTTGGCCCGCATCTCGGTGGCGGCGGTGTTGATGGTCATGGACATATTGGTGCCCGTATCGCCGTCGGGGACGGGGAAGACGTTCAGTTCATTGACCAGCTGCTTGTTGGCTGTGATGACCGCGGCGCCATGGACGACCATGGCTTGGAAGGCGGCGGCGTCAATGGTCTTTGTCATGGTGTGGTCCTCCTCAGTTGGTCATGGAGTCGATGCAGACGTCTACGTTTTTGACCTCTACGCCGGTAAGGCGGGAGACGTTGTAGCGCACCTCGTTCATAATGGAGCGGGACACGGCCATCAGGTTCACCCCCGCGTCCACGATGATGTGGAGCTGGATGGACACCGAGCCGTCGTCGTTGGTCATAACGCGCACGCCCTTAGACATGGACTCCCGGCGCAGAAGGTGGACCAGGCCGTCGGTCTTGGACCGCACTGCCATGCCCTTGACGCCGAAGCAGTTGGTGGCGGCGGCGCCGGTCAGGTTGGTGAAGACGTCGTTGGAGATGCGGATCTCGCCCTTGTCGGTGATCATCTTCATACTGGAGCCTTCCTTTCTTCGTGGGCCCGGCCCACGGTAGGATTTGGTATTCTATCTTTCTATTGTAGTCCATATCCCCGAAAAATACAAGAAAAAAAGCGGGGCGGCTTGTATTTTTTCCAAAACGCCGCAAACTAGCCCGAGAGAAGGGGGCGTTTTGCATGGAGACGGTGGGGGTCTGGAGCGGGGAAGAGACTCTGGCCCGGCGACTGGAGGGCCGCCTGGGCGGGCAGTATCATATCCTTTGGGGGACGCACCCGGCGGAGTTTGCCCGCTCCGGCTGCGCGGGGCTCATCATCGCGCCCGACGCCATGGGCCTGGCGGGGGCGGGGGCGATCCGGCCCCGGCTGGCCCTGCTGCCCGGCGATAGTATCGCCCTGGCCCACGGGGTCCAGGCCGCCTCGGCGGTGAGCTACGGGCTGGGACACCAGAACACCCTGACCCTCTCCAGCCTGGACGGCGGCAGCGTGTCGGTCTGTCTCCAGCGGGAGCTTGTCACCCTCTCAGGCCGCACGGTGGAGCGGCAGGAGTGGGTGCTGCCCTTTGACCGCCACCAGCAGACCCCGGAGGAATTTTTATGCCTATGCGGCGCACTGTTGGTGTTGGATCAGGGGCTTTCCTAGCCCTCTTGGCCGCAGAGGCCGGAGCGCTTTTTGCTTATGCGGCGCGCTGCTGGCGCTGGATCAAGGCTTGGGCTAGCGCCGGACTGGGTCTCAGCTCTCTTTGCGCTGAATGCGGATGTCCCGGCCCACGAAGGGCAGTTCCTGGAACTCCCCCTCCAACCGGGAGGCCACCTGAGGCGTATAACGCTGGCGGACGGCGTCCATATCCAGATTGCTGGAGATCACCGTGTGCTTGCCCGAGAGCATCCTCTGGTTGAGGAGCTGATAGAGAGCGGACTGGACAAAGGGCGTGGTCATCTCGCTGCCCAGGTCGTCCAGCACCAGCAGGTCGCAGTTTTCAAAGCGGCGGACATCCTCCTGGGCGTCGCCGGTGGCGTCCCGGTTGAACTTCACGTCCTCATAGGCCCGGAAGAGGGCTCCGGCGGTGGCATACACCGTCCAATGGCCTCGCTGGGCCACCCGCCGGGCTATGCAGCCCGACAACAGGGTCTTGCCAAGGCCGGTGCCGCCGTAGAGGTAGAGATTCCGGGCGCTGTGGCGGGGGAATTCCTCCGCGTAGTCCCGACAGAGGCCCAGGACCGTATCCATCAGCTGACGGGGGGAGTCCCCCAGGGCCGGATCAAAGCCCGGGTCGTACCAGGCCAGGGAAAAGGCGTCGAAGGTGTAGCTCCCGTCCAGCTGGCGGGAGAGCTCGGCCAGGTTCTCCTCGGCGCACAGAGCGGTGACGCACTGGCAGAACTCGCCCTTATGGTAGCCGGTGTCGCCGCAGATGGGGCAAAGGGGAGTATCCTCCAGCTGAGCGGGGTCGATGCCAGCGGACCGCAAAAGCTCCAGCCGCTTGGCCTGGAGGGTCAGGTTCTCCTGCCGGGCCGCCTCCACCGCGGCGGTGGGGTCTACACCCTGGTGGAGGGCGGCGGCAATGGCCTGGGTCACCGTCCGGCGAATGGCGCTGTCCAGGGCGGCAAGCTCAGGCAGCCGATCATGGCACTGGGCCTCGAAGGCGGCCAGAGCGGCCCTGCGGTCAGAGCGCTCAAGGGCCAGGCGGCGGTTGGCCTCCTTAACGTGTTTGGGGTCGTAAGACACGGCGCTTCCTCCTTACGGACTGTCTTTTTTGGCCGCCCGCCGCAGCGCGGCGATGTTCCGGGCCATGCGCTGACTCTGCTGGGCCTGGGTGGGGGCCTTGGGCGGGTTGGGGCGCTGGGCGGGTGTGTCGCCCCGCTGGACCTCATCTACCCGGTGCAGGCCCTTGGCGTGCCAATTTTTCAGGATGGAGTTCATATAGGGCCAGCTCATGGCCTGCTTTTTCAAAAGGGTCTTCTGGTAGGCCAGGACGATGGTCTCGTCGTCAAAGCCCATGTCCACCCAGGCGGCGATGTACTCCCGCTCCTTGTCCAGCGGCGAGCGGTCCCGGATGCCCAGCTGGGGCAGCAGCGCGCGCTCGCGTTGGGCCAGGCCCTTCTGGCCCTGGAGAAACTCCTCCGCCGCGCTCAGGGTGTCTACACCCCGGTCGTGCCAGCGGAAGGCCTCCTTTTTCAGTACCGACATCCGGGGCCTCCGGCCCTGGCCGTACTTGCGTTCGGTCTCCTCCACGCACCAGGAGGTGAGGAGCAAGATCACCTCCGGCGGCAGGGCTAAGTAGTCATAGACAGTGTAGAGGGTCTTCAGATCCGCCGGGGAGAGGAGACTGCCCAGCTCCCGCTCCACCTGCCGCTGCAACGAGGCAAAGTCCCCGTCCCGCTCCAGGGCGGAGACCACATCCTGGGTCACATAGTCCGGCGGCGTGTCGTTTCGCAAAGGGCCGGAGGCTGGAGCCGGCCCCACCAAGGAGGCCTGCTGCAGGGCGGCGTAGGCGCCGTCCAGCCGCCCTTGGCTCCAACCCAGCGTCTGACGGCAGGAGGGGAGCTCGCCGCCGTGGCGAAGGAGGGCGACATACAGCATGGCCGCGTCGGCATTGCCCGTGGCCAGCAGCTTGTCCGCGTTTTCCGCCGACAGCGAGACCACGCCGCCGGGCAGCGTCACCGCAGGCATCCCATCCCCTCCTTTTTCGTGTTTTCGCAGTGTTCTCCTATTATAGCATAGCCCCAAGCCGCTCTGCGGCTTGGCCGCCGCGAAGGCGGCGGATACCGGCAAAGCCGGTTGGCTATACTGCAATAACGACTGCCGGCATTTCGCTGGCGAAATGCCGCCCGCTATGCGGGCACGCCGCACTCTGTGCGGCGTTTGTCGTTATTATACACATTTTTTTGCCATCCGTAAAGAGCGGATTTCTTGCAAATCTCTGCCAGAGGTGGTATGATGAGGCGGTATTGGAAAAGAGGTGAGCCCATGCGCCTGTTTGACACCCACGCCCACTATGTGGCCTCCGCCTTTGAGGTTGACCGGGAGGGCCTGGTGGCCAGCCTGCCCGCCAAGGGCGTGGCCCTGACCGTCTGTCCCGGCGACGACCTGGCGGCCAGCCAGGCTGCTGTGGAGCTGGCCGCGCGCCACAGCCACGTCTACGCCGCCGTAGGGGTCCACCCCGAGGAGTGCGCAGAGTGGGACGATACCCAGCTGGAGGCGGTGCGGGCCTTGGCCGGACAGCCCAAGGTGGTGGCCATCGGCGAGATCGGGTTGGACTACTACTGGAAGGAAAATCCGCCCCGGGAGCTGCAAAAGCGGTGCTTTGACCAGCAGCTGACCCTCTCGGAGGAGCTGGACCTCCCCTGTATCGTCCACGACCGGGAGGCCCACGGCGACAGCCTGGACCTGGCCCGGGCCCATCCCAAGGCCCGGGGCGTGTTCCACTGCTACTCCGGCAGCGTGGAGGACGCAAAGACCCTGGTGCGTCTGGGCTGGTATCTGTCCTTCACCGGCGTTGTCACCTACAAAAACGCCCGCAAGGCCATCGAGGTCATCGAGTGGGCGCCGCTGGAGCGCATCATGATCGAGACTGACGCCCCCTACCTGACCCCCGAGCCCTATCGGGGCAGGCGCAACGACTCCACCTACGTCCACCTGGTGGCGGAAAAGATCGCCCGGGTCAAGGGCATCAGCCCGGAGGAGGCCGCCGAGGCCACCTACCAAAACGCTCTGGCGTTTTTTGGCATCGACCCGTAAAAATGATCGTGGGTCTTTGGCCTTCCCCTTGGCAGGGGGAAGCCTTTCAGGCCGGCCAACAACCTAATCTAGGAGCTGATATTCCATGATGACCATCACCTATGAATACGAAGGCGCGCTGTACGTCAACCTGACCAACCGCTGCGACTGCAGCTGCGTCTTCTGCCTGCGCCATAACGGCCACAAGGGCAGCATCTATGCCGACGATCTCTGGCTGGAGCATGAGCCCACGGTGGACGAGGCCCTGGCCGACTTTGCAAAGCGGGACCTCTCCTCCTACCGGGAGATCGTCTTCTGCGGCTTTGGCGAGCCCATCTACCGCGTGGACGATATCTGCGCCATCGTGGACGCCTTAAAAGAAGAGCACCCCGATCTGCCTCCGGTGCGCATCAACACCAACGGCCACGGCAATCTCATTCACGGCCGGGACGTTACCCCCCAACTGACCGGCCGCATCGACACCCTCTCTATCTCTCTCAACGGTTCCACCGCCCAGGAATATTGCGCCGTCACCAAGCCTCGGGATGGGGAGCGGGCGTGGGAGGCCATGCTGGACTTCACCCGCAAGGCCGCCCAGGCCGTGCCCCATGTGGTCATGACGGTGGTGGACAAGGATAAGACCCCCCAGGAGATCGAAAAATGCCGCGCCCTGGCCCAGAGCCTGGGCGCCACCCTGCGGGTGCGGGCCTATATCCCGGATTAAACGGCGCGTCAGGGATGCCGCGCCCTACCATTTTGGGGCAAAGATGAAAAAGGCGGGCAAATGCCCGCCTTTTTCATGCCGCGCTGAGCTCTGCCAGAGCCTCGGCCTCGTTATCGGCGGAGAACTGGAACTCTCCGGCCAGGTAGACCTCCACATGGCCGCCGACGTAGCGGATCTCGTAGGAATGACGCATTTTTAAAACCTCCTTATTTTAGAACCGCGGGTGACGCTCTCTTGTTTACAAAGCCATTCTACACGCAAGGAAGTCCCATAAAACGGACTCATATCTTTTACTTGTTTCTTTGCCCAGGATTTGCTATAATAGAAACAGTTGCCATATAGAAGTATGGCAGGCAGGCCGCTTACGGCTGTGTGAGCATAAGATAGAATCGGTATCACTCTTTGGCGCTTTTTCGCTGCAAGGAGGTGTCCGCCTTTGAAAACCAACAAAAACTGGGTGCTGGGCCCCGGGTCCCAGCTGTCCTTTGTGCTGCTGGCGCTGTTCGCGGTGGCTACGGCGCTGCTGGGAGAATACGCCCTGGCTGTGGCCGAGGCGCTGGTGGCGGTGCTGTGCTATTTGGCCTTCCGGGCCGACCACAACCGCCGGAAAAAGGCCATCGTCAAGTTCATGAGCGCCCTCAGCGGCGACATGGACGTGGCCGCCAAAGACGCCATGGTCAACTCCCCGCTGCCCATGGTCATCTTCCGGCCCGAGTCCGGGGAGATCATCTGGACCAACGACCGCTTTCTCCACGCCGCGGGGGAGCGGGAGCACCTTTTTGACACCCGGTTGGACAGCCTGGTAGAGGGCTTTTCCACCAAGTGGCTCATGGAGGGCAAGAGCCTTTGCCCCCAGGAGGTGACACTGGGTAAGCGCCGCTTCCAGATCTTCGGCCACCTGGTCCGCACCGACGACAAGGGCCGCTCCAGCGGCTTTTTGGCCACCACCTACTGGGTGGACATCACCGACCTGGCCCAGGCCCGGGACGAGTACCGCGCTAGCCGTCCGGTGGTGGCGCTGCTGGTCATTGACAACTACGAAGAGGTGCTCAAGACCGTCTCCGACTCCGACCGAAGCGCCGTTTTGAGCGAGATCAACCGGCGTCTGGCCGCTTGGGTGGAGCCCAGCGGCGGCCTCTTTTCCAGCATCGACCGGGACCGCTACCTCTTTATTTTTGAAGAGCGGTATCTCCAGGGCTTTGTGGACGCCAAATTCTCCATTTTGGAGGATGTGCGCCAGGTCCAGAGCGCCGACGGTAGCCCCGTGACCCTCTCCATTGGCGTGGGCAGGGAGGCCCAGGGCTTCCGGGAGCTCTACCGCTTCGCCTCGCTGTCGGTAGAGACCGCCCTCTCCCGGGGCGGCGACCAGGCCGTGGTGCGCAGCAAGGACACCTTCGACTTCTACGGCGGCCACGCCAAGGAGACGGAAAGGCGCACCAAGGTCAAAAGCCGCGTGATGGCCAACGCTCTCAAGGGTCTCATCGCCGACTCCCAGCAGGTCCTGGTCATGGGCCACAAGTCGCCGGATATGGACGCCATCGGCGCCTGCGCCGGGGTGTGCGCCGCCTGCCGGAAGCTGGGGGTGGAGGCCTGGATCGTGGACGAGCCCGGCGCCTATCCGGGCCGTGTCATGACCCAGCGGCTCATGGACCAGGAGCATTATCACGCACGGTTTATCTCTAAGGCCGAAGCGGCGGACATGGCGGGGCCGTCTACGCTGCTGGTGGTGGTGGACACCAACCGGCCCGACCAGGTGCTGGAGCCCCGGCTGCTGGACAAGTGTACCAAAGTGGCCGTTATCGACCACCACCGCCGGGCCGCGGAGTATATCGAGGGCGCCGCCCTCAACTTCCATGAGCCCTACGCCTCCTCCGCCTGCGAGCTGACGGTAGAGCTTTTGCAGTATCTATTGGATTCAGCGGACCTCTTCCGGGTAGAGGCGGAGGCCCTTTTGGCCGGCATTATGCTGGACACCAAGAACTTCACCATGCGCACCGGCGGCCGGACCTTTGAGGCGGCGGCCTTCCTCCGCCGTGCCGGCGCGGACACCGCCGAGGTGAAAAAGCTCTTCCAGACCGACCTGGCCGGCACCATCGCCAAGCTAGACCTCATCCGCTCGGCCCGGCTCTACCGGGACGGCCTGGCCCTGGTGGCGGTAAACGAGCCCATTAGCCGGGTGACGGCGGCCCAGTGCGCCGACGAGCTTTTAAACATCTCGGGCATCGAAAGCTCCTTTGTGGTCTTTCCCGGCAGCGACGGCGTCACCATGATCTCCGGCCGGAGCATGGGTAAGACCAATGTCCAGGTGATCCTGGAGAGCCTGGGCGGCGGCGGCAACGCCGCGGTGGCCGGGGCCCAGATCCCCGACAAGGCCGTACCCCAGGTCCTCACCGAGCTGAAGGTGGCCATCGACAAGTATTTTGACGAGCAGTAGAAACTACGCCGGCGTGGTTTTCCCCGCGCCGCTACCCACATAAGCAGAAAGGATGTTGTACTATGAAAGTCATTCTCCAGCAGGACGTGAAGGGCCAGGGCAAAAAGGGCCAGCTCATCGAGGCCAGCGACGGTTACGCCCGAAACTTCCTTTTGCCCAAAAAGCTGGCCGTGGCCGCCACGGCGGAAAACCTGAACACCATGAAGGTCCAGGACAAGGCCCGCAAGGCCCGGGAGGCCGCGGAAAAGGCTGAGGCCGAGCGCATCGCCGCCGCGCTGGAGTCTACCCAGGTCATTATCCAGGCCAAGGGCGGCGACGGCGGGCGGCTCTTTGGCTCAGTGACCTCCAAGGAGGTCTCTGAGGCGCTGAAGGCCCAGCACGGCCTGGACATCCCCAAGGCCAAGATCGCCCAGGACGAGCCCATCAAGGCCTTTGGCGCCTATACCCTCAAGTGCAAGCTGGGCTATGAGGTGACCGGCACCATCCACGTCACCGTGACGGAAGCAAAGTAAAAGCGCGAACATAGACAGCGCGTTAAGCCTTCCCCCCCTAGAGGGGGGAAGGTGGCCCCGTAGGGGCCGGATGAGGGGGGCGTAGCAAGGAATGCAAGGCACCCTCATCAGTCGGCTTTCGGCCGCCAGCTTCCCCCTGCAAGGGGGAAGCCAAAAGGTACACCAAGCGAGGTGAACATTCATGGATGAACTGCTTTCCCACCAGCTCCCCCACTCGGTAGAGGCCGAGCAGTCGGTGCTGGGCGCGATGCTCATTGACGAGGAATGTATTCCTCTGGTCATTGAGAAGCTGCGCCCGGAGGACTTTTATATGCGGCAAAACCGGGAGCTTTACGAGAGCATCTACTCCATGTTCAACTACTCCCAGAAGATCGACCTGGTGACGCTGCTGGAAAAGTTGCGCCAAAACGGCGCCTACGACGAGCAGACCTCGGCGGCCTACCTCAAGCAGCTCATGGAGATCACCCCTACGGCGGCCAACGTGGAGCTCTACGTGGACATTGTCAAGGACAAGTCCCTGCTGCGCCGTCTGGGCCAGACCTGCGGCGAGCTCACCGACCTTGTCCGGGAGGGCAAGGAGACCGGCTCCAACGTGCTGGAGGTGGCCGAGCAGCGCATCTACGCCCTGCGTCAGGGCCGCAGCGCCACCAGCTTGGAGCCCTTGGCGGGCATCGTGCCCAGCCTGCTGGAGCGACTGGGCGAGCTGGCTGGGTCGGGAGACCAGATCCCCGGTATCTCCACAGGCCTGAAGGTGCTGGACCGGGCCCTGACCGGCTTCAACAAGTCCGACCTGATCATCCTGGCCGGCCGGCCGGGCATGGGCAAGACCTCCATCGCGTTGAATATGGCCCTCCACGCGGGCAAGTTCTCCGGCAAGAGCGTGGCGGTGTTCTCCCTGGAGATGTCCAAGGAGCAGCTGGGCATGCGGCTTTTGTCCGGGGAGTCCCTGATCGAAAACCGGGCCCTGGCCACCGGGCGGCTCAATGACGAGGAGTGGACCCGGGTGGCTGCCGCGGCCAACGTGCTGAGTCACACCGACATGCTCATCGACGACGACCCCTCCCTCACCGTGGCCGATATGAGTGCTAAGTGCCGCCGGGTGAAGAACCTGGGACTGGTGGTGGTGGACTACCTCCAGCTGATGACCTCCGCCGGCGGCAAGCAGTCCTACGGCGGCGAGAGCCGCCAGCAGGCGGTCAGCGATATCTCCCGGGCTATGAAGATCATGGCCAAGGAGCTGGAGGTGCCGATCTTGTGCCTTTCCCAGCTCTCCCGCGCCAACGAAAAGGACAAGACCACGGTCCGCCGGCCCCGCCTGAGCGACCTGCGGGATTCCGGCGCCATCGAGCAGGACGCGGACATCGTCCTATTCATCCACCGGGAGGACTATTATAACGACGACGACTCCAACCCCGAGGCCGAGCCGGACACCGCTGAGTGTATTGTGGCCAAGAACCGCCACGGTGAGACCGGCATTCTCCGCCTGGGCTGGCGGCCCCAGTTCACCTCCTTCATCGACCTGGAGGAGCTGGATATGGTCCACGAAGAGCCGTAAATGGAGCGTATCTTATCCTTCGGCGCGCAAGAGGGACTGCTGCCCAGGGATGGACTGATCCTCTGCGCCCTCTCCGGCGGACCCGATTCCGTGGCCCTGCTGCACTTTTTAAAGGCCCAGGGCTTTCGGGTGGCCGCCGCCCACTTTGACCACCACCTGCGCCAAAGCTCAGGCCAGGACGCGGCCTTTGCCGCCGAACTGTGCCGGGACTGGGACGTGCCCTTCTACCTGGGCGGCGGCGACGTGGCCAGTATGCCCGGCAATGTGGAGGAAAACGCCCGTAAGGCCCGCTACGCCTTTTTGGAGGAGACGGCGGACCGTATCGGCGCTTGCTGCATCGCCACCGCCCACAACGCCAACGACAATCTGGAGACGGTGCTGCTGCACCTGACCCGGGGCTGCGGCCTGCAGGGCCTGTGCGGCATCCGGCCCCGGCTGGGACGGGTGGTCCGGCCCATGCTCCAAACGCCCCGGGTGGACATCGAGGCCTATCTCCGGGAAAACGACCTGCCCTATATGACCGACGAGACCAACGCCGACGACCGTTACGCCCGCAACCGTATCCGCCACCAGGTGGTGCCGGTGCTGGAGAGCTTGAACGCCAAGGTGGTGGGGGCGGCAGCCCGGATGACGGACTATCTCCGCTCCGATCTGGAGCGGCTGGGTCCCAGAGTGGAGGAGGCGGCGCAAAGCCCCCTGCCACCGTTGGAGACGCTGAAGGCGGCGGTGCCCGGGGTGGTGGAAACGCCACTGTGGACTGTGGAGACCGCCCGCCGGGTGTGTCCTGATACACCACCTACACCGTTGGAATTTTATCTCCGGGACGTATCTGAGCTTACCCTGCGGCGGCGGCAGACGGGAGACTACCTGCGCCCGCCCTTTCGCGTGGGCAAGACGGTGAAAAAGTGGATGATCGAGTGCCGGGTGCCCCGGACCCAGCGGGAGGCCACGCCGGTGCTGACCGCGGGGGAGCGGCTGCTGGCGGTGGCGGGCCTTGGTCCGGACCGAGACGCTCTGGCCGCCCCCGGCGAGGACGCGATCATGGTGCGTTGGACAAAAAGAGAAAGAGAGGAAGTCTGACATGGGATACGCGGACAAGGACATTTTGCAGGTCTTGCAGACCCAGGAGGAGCTGAAGGCCCGGGTGGCGGCGCTGGGCGCCCAGATCACCGCGGATTACGCCGGGAAGGAGCCTGTCATCATCAGCGTCCTGCGGGGCTCCTATATTTTTATGGCCGATCTGACCCGCCAGATCGACCTTCCCTGCACGGTGGACTTTATGAGCGTCTCCTCTTATGGTGGAGGCACCTCCTCCTCCGGCCAGGTGAAGATCATCAAGGACCTCAGCGAGTCCATTGAGGGCCGGGATCTCCTGATCGTGGAGGACATTTTGGATTCGGGCTACACCCTTTACTATCTCCGAAATATCCTGCAGGCCCGCAAGCCCGCCTCGGTGCGCATCTGCACGTTGCTGGATAAGCCCGAGCGGCGGGTGAAGGACATCCATGCCGACTATGTGGGCTTCCACATCCCCAACGCCTTTGTGGTGGGCTATGGTCTGGACTACGCGGAAAAGTACCGCAATCTCCCCTACATCGGTATTCTCAAGCCCGAGGTATACGGAGGCTGAGCCTCCCACGGAAAGGAAGAAAGGCATTGAACGATACGCCGGAACACAAGTCGCCGCTGCGCAGCGCGCTGTTTTATGTCATCATCATTCTGGCCGTCCTGGGGGTGGTCTTCGTCCTCAACTGGGAGGCCGGAGACGGCGAGTTGAGCTATGCCCAGGTCCGCCAGCTTTTTGTGCAGGAGCAGGTGGACTACTTTGAAGTCAGCAGTACCGACGAGCTGACCCTGCGGCTCAAAGAGCCTCAACTCCCCGGCGGGCCGGTGGTGTGCCGTCACCAGCTGGCCTCGGTGGACCGCTTTTATGAGGACCTGGGCTCTCTGATCCGGGAGCAGCAGGGCCGGGGCATTTTGCAGGACTATACCTTCAAGGCCGCGCCCCAGGTCCCCTGGTGGCTGTCCATGTTACCCACGCTTTTGATGGTGGTAGCCCTGGGAGCCTTTTTGTACGTCATCTTCTCTCGCCGCAGCGCCCCTCCCGCGGGGGGCGGCGGTCCGGCGGACCGGGTGAGCGGCTTTGGCCGTGCCAAGCCCCGGACGGCAGAGGAGGGGGAGACCCAGACCACCTTCGCCGATGTAGCCGGGGCCGATGAGGAAAAGGAGGAGCTCCAGGAATTGGTGGAGTTTCTCAAGGACCCTCAACGCTTTACCAAGCTGGGCGCCCGGGTGCCCAAGGGCGTGCTGCTGGTGGGCCCGCCGGGCACGGGCAAGACGCTGCTGGCAAAGGCTGTGGCCGGGGAGGCTGGGGTCAAATTTCTCTCCATCTCGGGCTCGGACTTTGTAGAGCTCTATGTGGGCGTGGGCGCCAGCCGGGTGCGGGACCTCTTCCACCAGGCCAAGGAGGACGCTCCCGCCATCGTCTTCATCGACGAGATCGACGCCGTAGGCCGCCAGCGCGGCGCGGGCCTGGGCGGCGGCCACGACGAGCGGGAGCAGACCCTCAACCAGTTGCTGGTGGAGATGGACGGCTTTCAGCAAAACGCCGGGGTCATCGTCATGGCGGCCACCAACCGCCGGGACATCCTGGATCCGGCGCTGCTACGGCCGGGTCGATTTGACCGGCAGATCTATGTGGGCTATCCCGATGTGAAGGGGCGGGAGGAGATCCTGAAGGTCCACGCCCGCAACAAGCCTCTGGCCGAAGACGTGTCTTTAAAGCAGGTGGCGCAGGCCACCGCGGGCTTCACCGGCGCGGACCTGGAAAACCTCCTCAACGAAGCGGCGCTGCTGGCGGCCCGGGAGGACCGGGGCTATATCGTCCAACCGGATCTCCATGAGGCCATGATGAAGGTCATCGCCGGGCCGGAGAAGAAGAGCCGGGTCATCTCCCCCCAGGCCAAGCGCCTGACGGCCTACCACGAAGCGGGCCACGCCGTGGTCATCCACGACCTGCCCACCGCCGACCCGGTCCACCAGATCACCGTTATCCCCCGGGGCGCCTCCGGCGGCATGACCATTTCCCTGCCCCAGGAGGACCGGCCCTACCGCTCCAGGACCGAGCTCCAAGAGGACATCGCCGCCTGTCTGGGTGGCCGCTGCGCCGAGCGGCTGGTGCTGGGCGACATCTCCACCGGCGCCCAGAGCGACCTGGAGAAGGCTACCGCCACCGCCCATGCCATGGTGGCCAAGTACGGCATGAGCGACGCTTTGGGCAACGTGGTCTTCGATACCGGCCATGACGAGGTGTTCCTGGGGCGCTCCATGGCCCAGACCAAGCCCTATTCCGAGGAGATCGCCGGCCAGATCGACCGGGAGGTCCGTGCCCTGATCGACGCCGCCGAGCGCACCTGCCAGGAGATCCTGACCCGCCGCCGGGCCGTCCTGGACGCCGTGGCCCAATACCTGCTGGAGCATGAGACCATGGATGCCGAGACTTTTGAAGGCTTTTACAAGGACTAAAATAGCAATCAAAAAGGCAGCAGACCTTCGTCTGCTGCCTTTTTCATGCCGGATAGCGCTTATTGTCCCACGCCGCTGTCCCTTGCCGCCTGGGCCACCGCCTGGGCTACGGCGGGGCAGACGGCGGGGTCGAAGGCGGCGGGGAGGATGTAATCCGCCGAGAGCTTGTCGCCCACAAGGTCGGCCAGTGCCCGGGCGGCGGCGTGCTTCATGGGCTCGTTGATGCAGCTGGCCCTGGCGTCCAGCGCACCCCGGAAGACCCCGGGGAAGGCCAGGACGTTGTTGATCTGGTTGGGGAAGTCGCTGCGGCCCGTGCCCACCACGGCGGCGCCGGCCTGGCGGGCCAGGTCGGGCATGATCTCGGGGGTGGGGTTAGCCATGGGGAACAAAATGGGGTCTTTGGCCATGGTCTTGACCATCTCGGCCGTCACCAAATTGGGGGCGGACACCCCCACAAAGAGGTCGGCCCCCTCCAGCGCGGCGACCAGGCCGCCGTCATGAATGGTGGGCTTGGTCAGCTGAGCCAGCTCCCGGAGGTAGGGATCATCGGCCAGGTCGCTCCGGCCCTCATAGACGATGCCCTTAATGTCGCAGAGGATGGCGTTGCGAAGGCCCATGGACCAAAGGAGTTTGAAGATGGCTGTGCCAGCCGCTCCCGCACCGGAGAAAACGGCTTTGATACTGGATAGTTCTTTCCCGACCACCTTCAGCGCGTTGGTGACCGCCGCGGCCACTACGATGGCGGTGCCGTGTTGGTCGTCGTGGAAAATGGGGATGGAGCAGCGCGCCTGGAGCTTTTTTTCCACCTCGAAGCACCGGGGCGCGGCGATGTCCTCCAGATTGACCCCGCCGAAGGACCCCTCCAGCAGGGCCACGGTGTTGACGATGTCGTCCACATCCTTGCTCTTGACGCACAGCGGGATGGCGTCCACCCCGCCAAAGGCCTTAAAGAGTACGCACTTGCCCTCCATCACCGGCATCCCGGCCTCGGGGCCGATGTCCCCCAGACCCAGCACGGCGGTGCCGTCGGTGACCACCGCCACGGTGTTCCACCGGCCCGTCAGCTCGTAGGACTGGCTGGGGTCCTTTTGGATCTCCAGGCAGGGCTGGGCCACACCCGGGGTATAGGCCAGGGACAGGTCCTCCCGGCTCTTGATCTCCATTTTCGGTGCGATGGACAGCTTGCCCCGCCACTGGCGGTGGAGCTCTAACGATTTTTCGGCGTAATTCATGGTGTTCTCTCCTTTGCTTAACGGCGACGATAGTGCTGCAGACGGTAGCGGGCGTACTCCTGCACGTCCTCCCACAGCTCGTCCTCCGTCTCCTGGTCAAGGCCGGACTTGGCCCCCCACACCGCCGCGCGGACCTGGTCTACGGTGACTACGCCGCCGTTTTCCTCGTCGCTGCGGCCCAGCAGATAGTCCAGGGTGACGTGGAACAGGTCGGCCAGCCGGAGGGTGAGGGCATAGTCCGGCTCCCGGCGGCCACCCTCCCAGTTGGCAATGGTGGACTGGGCCACGCCCAGCGCGTCGGCCAGGGCCTGTTGGCTGGCATAGCCCCGCTCCTGACGCAGGGTCCGTAAACGCTGTGGGAACATGGCGTGACCTCCTTTTTGCGGATGGAGGTAGTTTACCACAAAACGAAATAAAAAGCAAGGGCCGGTATCCGCGCAGGACCCGGCATAAAAGTAGGGCCTAGTATAAAAGCAAGGCTTGCGCCACGCCCGGAGAGGTACTATAATGGACCCAAAGGAGGCGGGGACATGAACATTCAAATTTTTGGCAAGACCAAGTGTTTTGACACCAAGAAGGCTCAGCGGTACTTTAAGGAGCGCCGCGTCCCCTTTCAGAATATCGATCTGCTGGATAAGGGCATCAGCCGGGGGGAGCTGAAGAGCGTAGTTCAGGCTGTGGGCGGCCTGGACGGACTGATCGACCCCAAGCATCCCGACGCGGCCCTGCTCAGTTACCTGGCCTATGACGAGGACAAGCTGGAAAAGGTGCTGGACGATCCCCGGCTTTTAAAGACCCCCATCGTACGCAACGGCCGCCAGGCCACCGTGGGCTATCAGCCGGAGACCTGGAAGAGCTGGGAATAGACAAAAAAGCGGAGCCGAGACGGCTCCGCTTTTTTTATAGCTGTGTCACCCAGTTGAGCATCAGAAGAAGGCCGACCCCGGGCAGACCCAGCGCGCCTACGGTAAGGGCGTTGAAGAGGTTGACCCCCAGGGTGAGGCCCAAAGCCCCTGCCCCTAGGGCCTTCAGCGCGGCCAGACCGCCCAGGGCGCACACCGTCCGCACCCCCAGCGCCCCTAGCCGCCCCACGCCCCGGCGGGCGCCCGGTATCAGCAGGCATACCGCCAGCAGCCCAAAAACTGCCGCTACCGGCACGCCGCCGTCTCCTCCAGCCGCCGGACCTCCTTCAAAAGATAGGAGTAGCGGTGGCGCAGGGCGTTGATCTCGTAAACGTAGGCCTCGATGAGATCGCTGTCGGCGGTGCGGTTAAAGCCGTCGTAGGCCCGCTCCAGAGCCCCTTGGGTGGAGCGCATGGTCTCCTTCAGCGCCGTGAGCTCCTCTTCTTGCCTCTTTTTTCGGAAAAACCTTTTTTGCCATGCTTTTTCCATGTTGGCCGCCCCCTTCTGCTGTCCAATGTATGCGTATTTTGGACAGATATTCCAGGGGTTATACCATGTTCCGGCAAGACAAAGTCGATCCGCCCGGTGGCCGGGTCGGCCCCGGCGCACAGGACCTCCATGGGCGTGCCCAGCTGATAGACGGTATTTTGGCGACTGCCCACCAACCGCTGGACGTCCTCGTCCAGCTCCCACCGGTCATCGCCCAAAGCCTCCACGCCCACCATACCCTCGATGCCGTTTGCCAGAGCCACAAAGACGCCAAAGCGGGTCACGCCAGTGACGGCGCCAGGGAAGGTCTCGCCGATGTGCTGCGCCATAAACTGGGCCATATAGAGCTTTTCGATCTCCCGTTCGGCGTTCTGAGCGGCCACCTCCCGCTCGGAGGACTGCCGGGCGGCCTGGGCGGTGAAGCCCGACAAGGACTTGGGCCGCTGGTGGTCCAGGGCGGCGGAGAGGATGCGGTGGACCGCCAGGTCCGGGTAGCGGCGGATGGGGGAGGTAAAGTGGCAGTAATATTCCGCCCCCAGACCGAAGTGGCCCAAGTTCTTGGGATCGTATCGGGCCTTCATGAGAGACCGCAGGGTCATCATGCTCACCGCGCCCTCCAGCGGGCCGCCCTTGGCCCAGTCCAGCAGGGCCTGGAGCTGGAAGCCGTCGCCCCCCTTCAAAGCGTAGCCCAGGGGGGCTGTCATGTGCTTTAGGCCCTCTACCTTATCGCCGCTGGGGGGCTCATGGACCCGAAACACCCCAGGCAGACCATTGTCACACAGGTGCCGGGCCACGGTTTCATTGGCAAGCAGCATAGCCTCTTCAATGAGGCTCTCGCCCCGGCCCGAGACCCGGCGCTGAATGTCCGCTACCTGGCCCGCCTCGTCCATGACAAAATAGCACTCCGCCGAGGACAGCTCCAGCGCGCCCCGACGGCGGCGGAGCTTGCGCCGTTGGGCGGCCAGGGCGTCCAGGCTGGACACCAGCGCCTGGACGCCGGGGTCAGTCATAGGGCCGCTCTGGGGCGTTTCGCCGGCCAAGAAGGCGTTGACCTCGTCGTAATCGAGACGGTCCACGGTACGGATGACGCCCTTTGTAATGCTGTGGTCCACCACGTTGCCATCGTCGTCCAGGGTCATCAGGCAGGATAGGGTAAGCCGGTCCGTCTGGGGATTCAACGAGCAGATGCCGTTGGAGAGGGCGGTGGGCAGCATGGGGGCTACGTGGTTTACATAATATACCGATGTGCCCCGCTCCAGAGCCTCGGCATCCAGGGCGGTCTTAGGGCGGACATAGTGGCTCACGTCGGCGATGTGGACCCCCAGGACCCGCCGGCCCTGGGGGTCGGCGGTCAGGGACACCGCGTCGTCCAGGTCCTTGGCGGAGGCGGAGTCGATGGTGACCACGCACAGGTCCCGGAAGTCGGCGCGGCCTGCCAGGTCAGCGTCGGACACCTGCTGGGGCAGGGCGTCGGCCTCTTGCTCCACTTCATCGGGGAAGACGGGGGTGACGTTGTAGCGGTAGAGGATGGCCTCCCGGGCGCTTTCCAGAGTCCCGGCAGGGCCGAAGACCGCCTGCAGCGTGCCCATGGCCGGGATGCCGGCTCCGCCGTAGCTCATCACCGTCACGGCGGCGCGCAGGCCGGGGGAGACGTTTTTTACCTTACCAGTGAGCAGGACGCTGTGGGTGAGACGCTGGCTGTCGGGGACCAAAAAGTAAGTCCGGCCCTCCCGGCGCAAAACGCCGGTGACGGTGGGGTTGGCCCGTTGGGTGACGGCGGTGATCTTACCCGCATGGCGATCTTGATCGGTGACGCTAAGAGTGACCGTATCCCCGTCCCAGGCGCCGCTCGCAAAGCCGCGGGGCACGAACCAGTCGCCCCGGGGATCCGGTTCCTCGGGCGTGACAAAGCCAAACCCTTTGGGGTTGGCGTGATAAATTCCTTGTAGCTTCATGCAAATTCCTTTCTCATGGGTAGACTGCTTTTATTCTGCCACCATTCCAATAAAAAACGCCTTCCCGGTTGGGAAGACGTTTTATACGAAGGGCTTAGCGCTCTATACCCAGCCAGGTGGTCGGAGATCCTGAACAGTCTGGGTCAGTCAGACGGAGCTGCCTTACAGGAACAGCACCAGCACCAGGGTCAGCACCATGAACAAAATGGCGACCCACTTGGTCATCTTGGCCAGCCGGGAGTCCCAGGTCTTGGCCTTATTCTTGCTCAGGAAGGTGTCCACGCCGCCGGAGATGGCACCCGAGAGGCCGGCGGACTTGCCGGACTGGAGCAGGACCACGGCGATGAGGAACAAACAGAAGATCACGTATACCACGGTGAGCACGATCATCAGAGGAGACATTGAAAACATCCTTTCCACAAAGCCCCCAAAGGGCGCAAGTTCTCGACGAGCTATTATGTTAGCACAGTTTTGGGAAAAAGGCAAGGGTTTTTCCCGAAATTTTTCCTCTTTTTTTCCCTATCGAAAAGTTGGGCATAAGAAACAAAAAAATTCCCTCGGAAATCCGATTTTATGATTTACAAACCAAAAAAGAAGTGTTAAAATATCAGGCGAACACTTCTCTATAAAGGAGGACTTGACCGAAAATGGCAATCAAGAGAAAAGCAAAATCCATGGACGGCAATATGGCCGCCGCCCACGTGTCCTACGCCTTCACGGAGGTCGCGGGCATCTACCCCATCACGCCGTCCAGCCCTATGGCGGACAACGTAGACCAGTGGGCCGCCGCGGGCCGGAAGAATATCTTTGGCACCACGGTGAAAGTGGTGGAGATGGAGTCTGAGGCCGGCGCCGCCGGCACCGTCCACGGCTCGCTGAACGCCGGCGCGCTTACCACGACTTATACCGCCTCCCAGGGCCTGCTGCTGATGATCCCCAATATGTATAAGATCGCCGGCGAGCTGCTGCCCTGCGTGTTCCATGTGTCTGCCCGTACCGTGGCCAGCCACGCGCTGAACATCTTTGGCGACCACTCCGACGTCATGGCCTGCCGTCAGACCGGCTTTGCCATGCTGGCCGAGGGCAACGTCCAGGAGGTCATGGACCTGGGCGCCGTGGCCCATCTGGCCGCCATCAAGGGCCGGGTCCCCTTTATCAACTTCTTCGACGGCTTCCGCACCTCCCATGAGATCCAGAAGATCGACATCTGGGACTACGAGGATCTGGCCGAGATGGTGGATATGGACGCCGTCAACGCCTTCCGGGCCCGGGCGCTGAACCCCGAGCGGCCCGTGATGCGCGGCTCTCATGAGAATGGCGACATTTTCTTCCAGCACCGCGAGGCCTGCAACAAGTACTATGACGCCCTCCCCGAGATCGTGGAGGAGTACATGGGCAAGGTCAACGCCAAGCTGGGCACCGACTATCAGCTCTTTAACTACTACGGCGCGCCCGACGCCGACCGGGTCATCGTGGCTATGGGCTCCATCTGCGACGTGGCCGAAGAGGTCATCGACTACATGAACGCCCACGGCGAGAAGGTGGGTCTGGTGAAGGTCCGGCTCTATCGTCCCTTCCGGGCCGATAAGCTGCTGGCCGCTATCCCCCAGACCGCCAAGACCATCGCCGTGCTGGACCGCACCAAGGAGCCCGGCGCCCAGGGCGATCCCCTCTATCTGGACGTTGTCACCGCCTTCGCCAACGCTGGCCGTCAGGCCAACATCATCGGCGGCCGCTACGGTCTGGGCAGCAAGGATACCCCGCCCAAGAGCGTCTTCGCCGTCTATGAGGAGATGGCCAAGGCGAGCCCCAAGAAGCTCTTCACCATCGGCATCGTGGACGACGTCACCGGCCTGAGTCTTGCCGAGCATGACTGCCCCAACACCGCAGCCGAGGGCACCATCGAGTGCAAGTTCTGGGGCCTGGGCGGCGACGGCACCGTGGGCGCCAACAAGAACTCCATCAAGATCATCGGCGACCATACCGATAAATACGTCCAGGCGTACTTCCAGTACGACTCCAAGAAGACCGGCGGCGTCACCGTCAGCCACCTGCGCTTCGGCGACAAGCCTATCAAGAGCCCCTACTACATCAACAAGGCCGACTTCGTGGCCTGCCACGTCCCCGCTTACATCATCAAGGGCTTCCCCATGGTCCGGGACGTGAAGGACGGCGGCACCTTCCTCATCAACTGCCAGTGGAGCGACGAGGAACTGGACAAGCACATGCCCGCCGTGGCCAAGCGCTACATCGCCGAGCATAACATCCAGGTCTACACCATCAACGCCATCGACCTGGCCAAGGAGATCGGCATGGGCAAGCGGACCAACACCATTCTCCAGTCCGCCTTCTTCAAGCTGGCTCAGGTCATGCCTGAGGCCGAGGCCATCCAGTTCATGAAGGACGCCGCCACTCACTCCTACCTGAAGAAGGGTCAGGATGTCGTGGACATGAACCACAAGGCCATCGACGCCGGCGCCACCGCCTTCAAGAAGTTCAACGTCCCCGCCTCCTGGGCCACCGCTACGGATAAGCCCGTGGAGGAGAAGATCGAGGGCCGCCCCGCCACCGTCAAGATGGTCAAGAACATCCTGAACCCCGTGGACAAGATGGACGGCGACAGTCTGCCCGTGTCCGCCTTTATGGACCATGTGGACGGCACCTTCGAGCAGGGCGCCGCCGCCTACGAAAAGCGCGGTGTGGCCGTCAGCGTGCCCGTTTGGGATAGCGCCAAGTGTATCCAGTGTAACCAGTGCTCCTACGTCTGCCCCCACGCCACCATCCGGGCCTTTGCCCTGGACGAGGCCGAGGCCAAGGCAGCTCCCGCCGCTGCCAAGATCGTGGACGTGAAGGCCGGCGCGGGCAAGGATAAGTACAAGTTTGCCATCGCCGTCAGCCCGCTGGACTGCATGGGCTGTACCGTCTGCGTGGGCGTGTGTCCCACCAAGGCGCTGGAGATGGTGCCTCAGGAGAGCCAGCTGGATCAGTGCGATGTGTGGGATTACATGGTCTCCAAGGTCTCCGTCAAGGACGATATGGCCGACGCCAAGACCGTCAAGGGCAGCCAGTTCAAGGTGCCCTATCTGGAGTTCTCCGGCTCCTGCGCCGGCTGCGCCGAGACCTCTTACGCACGCCTGGTGACCCAGCTTTTCGGCGACCGGATGTACGTCTCCAACGCCACCGGCTGCTCCTCCATCTGGGGCGGCCCGGCGGCCACCAGCCCCTACACCGTGGACAAGACCGGTCGTGGTCCCGCCTGGGCCAACTCCCTGTTTGAGGACAACGCCGAGCACGGCCTGGGCATCTATCTGGGCCAGAAGGCCATCCGGGAGCGGCTGATCGCCAAGCTGGAGGGCATGGGCGAGGGCGAGTCCAAGGCCATCATCCAAAAGTTCCTGGACACCAAGGACGACGGCGCGGCCAACGCCGAGCCCACCCGGGCTCTGATCGCGCTGCTGGAGGACTGGGCCGCTAAGGGCTGCCAGGACTCCAAGGAGATCCTGGAGCTGAAGGACTACCTGTCCAAGAAGTCCGTGTGGATCTTCGGCGGCGACGGTTGGGCCTACGACATCGGCTTCGGCGGCCTGGACCACGTGCTGGCCAGCGGTGAGGATGTGAACGTCTTCGTCTTCGATACTGAGGTATACTCCAACACCGGCGGCCAGGCCTCCAAGTCCACCAACTTCGGTGCCGTGGCCCAATTTGCCGCCGCCGGCAAGGCCATGCCCAAGAAGTCCCTGGCTGAGATCGCCATGAGCTACGGCTACGTCTATGTGGCCCAGATCGCCATGGGCGCCAATCCCAACCAGACCCTGACCGCCATCCGCGAGGCCGAGGCCTATCACGGTCCCTCCCTCATCATCGGCTACGCCCCCTGCGAGATGCACTCCATCAAGGGCGGCATGGCCAACTGCCAGAGCGAGATGAAGAAGGCTGTGGAGTGCGGCTACTGGAACCTGTTCCGCTTCAACCCCGAGGCCGAGGAGGGCAAGAAGTTCGTTCTGGATTCCAAGGCGCCCGCCGGCGGCTATCAGGAGTTCCTGATGAACGAGGCCCGCTACTCCGCCCTGACCCGCTCCTTCCCCGAGCGCGCCAAGGAGCTCTTCGCCAAGAACGAGGAGAGTGCCAAGGCCCGCTACGAGCACCTGCTCAAGCTCATCGAGCTTTACAAGTGATCCCAAGCATGCAAACAGCCCGCCTCGAAAGAGGCGGGCTGTTTTTTGTGGGTATGGGAAAGGGGGGCTGTCGCGTTCGGGTTGGGCACGCTTTCGCCGGTTCTTTCGCCGCCCTTGGCAAAATGCCGCTGGGCTTCGCCCAGCCTGTTTTTGCCGTGCGGGCGGCTCCAAGCCCGGCGGCGTGCCTACCCTCTCAGCTCCTTGCCAACCCGTCCACCCCCAGTACCTGGCCGGAGATATAGCTGGCCTTGTCGCTGGCCAGGAAGACAAAGGCGTTGGCAATGTCCTCGGGCTCGCCGATGCGGCCCAGGGGGATCTGGGCGATGAGAGGGGCGATCATCTGATCAGGCAGGGCGGCCACCATGTCGGTCTTGGTGATGCCGGGGGCCACAGCGTTGACCCGGATGCCGTCGGGGCCCAGCTCCCGGGCCAGAGAGAGGGTCATGCCGTTGACGGCGAATTTGCTGGTGGGATAGGCCACGCCGCCGGGCTGGGCGTACTTGCTGACCATGCTGGAGGTGTTGAGGATGACGCCGCTGTGGCGCTCTTTCATGCCGTCCACTACTGCCCGAATGCAGTTAAACATGGCGGTGACGTTCAGATCCATGGTCTTCTGGAACATCTCGGTGGTATAGCTGCCGATCTTCTCCGAGGCGGAGACCCCGGCGTTGTTGACCAGGATGTCGATGCGGCCATACTTCTTCTCCACCCCATCAAAGGCGGCCTTGACCGCGTCATAATCGGTGAGGTTGGGGCAGATGCCCTCCACGTTCCAAGCGGCGTTTTCCGATTTGAGGGACGCAAGGGCCTTGTCCACCGTCTCCTGCCGGGACCCGCACAGCACCACCGTGGCGCCCTCCTCTAAAAAGGACTTGACAATGGCGTAGCCGATGCCCCGGGTGCCTCCGGTGACGATGGCAATTTTGTCTTTCAGCAGCATAGATTGCTCCTCCTTTTGTAAAGTGTCTGACAGGAAAAGTATACCACACTTTTTGGAAAAAACAACCGCAAACAGGGGGCGCGCGCCGCTGATTTTGGTTGACACTGACCGGGCAAAATCGTATAATGGTAGCAACATGGGCGTGTCCCGCCGCCCGGAGGGAAGGAGTTTTGGATATGGAACATTGCAATCCGCTGCTCAAAGGGATCAAGTCCCCCAAGTTCATCACCTGCGGAGAGGTCATGCTCCGGCTGACGCCCCCCAACTACGACAAGATCCGGGTAGCCACCAATTTTGAAGCCAGCTACGGCGGCAGTGAAGCCAACATCGCCCTGGCCCTGGCCAATCTGGGTATCGACTCCACCTTCTTCTCCGTGGTGCCTGATAACTCCCTGGGCAAGAGCGCCATTCGGATGCTCCGCTCCAACGACGTCCACTGCACTCCCGTTATCCTCTCTACGGTGGAGGAGACGCCCAGCCACCGCCTGGGCACCTATTATCTGGAGACAGGCTACGGCATCCGCCCCAGCAAGGTCATCTACGACCGGATGCACTCGGCTCTGTCGGAGTACGACTTCTCCGGCGTGGACCTGGGCGCGCTGCTGGAGGGCTACGACTGGCTGCACCTCTCCGGCATTACCCCGGCCCTCTCCCCCAGCTGCGCCAAGCTCATTTTGGATATGCTCCGGGTGGGCAAGGAAAAGGGCCTGACCGTCAGCTTTGACGGCAACTTCCGCTCCAAGCTCTGGACCTGGGACCAGGCCCGGGACTTCTGCACCCAGTGTCTGCCCTATGTGGACGTGCTCTTTGGCATTGAGCCCTATCACCTCTGGAAGGACGAGAATGACCACAGCCAGGGCGACTGGAAGGACGGCGTGCCCCTCCAGCCCAGCTTCAAGCAGCAGGACATGATCAACCGGGCCTTCCAGGAGCGCTATCCAAACCTCAAGTGCATCGCCCGCCATGTGCGCTATGCCCACTCCGGCTCGGAGAACAGCCTCATGGCCTATATGTGGTATGAGGGCCAGACCTGGGAGAGCAAGCTCTTTACCTTTAACATCCTGGACCGGGTGGGCGGTGGAGACGCCTTTGCCAGCGGCTTTATCTACGCCATGATGCAGGGCTACGCCCCGGATGAGCTTATCAACTTTGCCGTGGCCTCCAGCGTCATTAAGCACACCATCCACGGCGACGCCAGCATCGTAGACGATGTGGACGCCATCCGCTCCATTATGGATCAGAATTTCGATATCAAGCGCTAACTTTCTGAAAATACATAACAAAATTGGAAAGTCCCGCCGCTCTTTTTCGGAGCGGCGGGCTTTTTTCGTTTTTGACCCGGCGAAACTTGGCTTTTGACAAGGGCATTTTCCAGCGTTTTTTTCCGTCCGTAGGCCATAGTAAAAAAGGCGGCGCGACTGCCGCAAAAAATGACCAATTTTCCAAAAAGGGGGTGTAAAAGTGAAAGAAGAACATGAAATCATAGACTTTTTTACCGCGCTTCGGCTGGTGTGCCTGTGCCTGGTGGGCGTGGCCATCTTCTGGGCCCTTTCCCCCAAGGCCCACGCCGCGCAACCGACCAAAGCGCTGCCCAAGCCCGGCCAGACCGTAGGCCTTTTTGACACGCTGCTGGGCAAAAAATCCCCGTCTGAGCCCCAGACTCCGGAGGTCAAGACTTTGGTACCCGTGGGCCACACCGTGGGCATCAAGCTCTTTTCCGACGGCGTGCTGGTAGTGGGCCTTGGCTCGGTGGACACTGCTGCCGGAGCGGAAAATCCCGCCAAGAGCTGCGGGCTGAAGATGGGCGATATCATCACCCATATCGACAGCCGGGAGGTGGATACCATCGAGGAGGTCCAGAGCATCCTGGCCGAGACCTCGGGAAGAGAGGTATCCCTGCGCTGCCTGCGGGGCGAGGATGAAGTGGAGCTCACCGCCCAGGCGGTGCGGTGCTCCGCCGACGGGTGCTATAAGCTGGGCGCGTGGATCCGGGACTCCATGGCGGGCATCGGCACGGTGACCTTTGTAGACCCGGAGACCGGGCTCTTTGGCGCCCTGGGCCATCCCGTCAGCGATGTGGACACCCAGCGCCTCATGCCTCTGAGCTCAGGCGCCATCCTCCACTCCAGCGTCACCGGGGTCCAAAAGGGCCAGATGGGCCAGCCCGGTCAGCTTCGCGGAGCCTTTGACCTGTCCACCGACATGGGCGCGCTCTTTGCCAACACCGAAAGCGGTATTTTTGGCACCCTCCATGAGGGCCAGAGCCTGCCCGGCGGTCCCGCCATGGCCGTGGCCACCCGGGACCAGGTCCACGTGGGCAAGGTGACGGTGCGGACCAACATCCAGGGCGACGAGGTCCGGGACTATGAGGCGGAGATCGTGCGCATCTACCCGGAGGACCCGGAGGACACCCGCAATTTCCTCATTAAGATCACTGACGCTGAGCTGCTGGAAAAGACCGGCGGCATCGTTCAGGGGATGTCGGGCAGTCCCATCCTGCAGGATGGCCGCCTGGTGGGCGCCGTTACCCATGTTTTGGTAAACGACCCGACCTCCGGCTACGGTATTCTGGTGGAGAATATGCTCAAGACCGCCCAGGAGGCGGCGTAACAAAAATACCCGGAGAGGCGTTGGCCTCTCCGGGTATCCATTTTCGCTGAAAGCGGCTCAGAACTTGATTTTCTCGCTCAGGTAGGACTTCACCTGATCCATGGGGATGCGGACCTGCTCCATGGAGTCCCGCTCCCGGATGGTGACGCAGTTGTCGGCGGGGGTGCCGTTCTCCGGGTCGCCCACGGTGTCGAAGTCGATGGTGACGCAGAAGGGGGTGCCGATCTCGTCCTGGCGGCGGTAGCGCTTGCCGATGGAGCCGGCGTCGTCGTAGTCCACCATAAAGTCGGCGGATAGCTCCTCGTAGAGCTTCTTGGCCGGGCCGGAGAGGACCTCCTTCTTGCTCAGAGGCAGGATGGCGCACTTGAAGGGAGCCAGAGCGGGGTGGAGCCGCAGGACCACCCGCACATCGTCCTTGCCGTTTTTGTCCTGGCCCACGACCTCCTCGTCGTAGGCGTCGCAGAGGACGGACAGCACCGTGCGCTCCACGCCCAGAGAGGGCTCGATGACGTAGGGGATATAGTGCTCGTTTTTCTCCTGATCGTAATAGGTCAGGTCCTTGCCCGAGGTGGTCTGGTGCTGGGTCAGGTCGTAGTCGGTGCGGTCGGCCACGCCCCACAGCTCGCCCCAGCCGAAGGGGAAAAGGAACTCAAAGTCGGTGGTGGCCTTGGAGTAGAAGCAAAGCTCCTCGGGGTCGTGATCCCGCAGCCGCAGGTTCTCGTCCTTTAGACCGATGGAGAGCAGCCAATCGTGGCAGAACTGCCGCCAGTAGGCGAACCACTCCAGGTCGGTGCCCGGCTGGCAGAAGAACTCCAGCTCCATCTGCTCGAACTCCCGGACCCGGAAGATGAAGTTGCCCGGGGTGATCTCGTTGCGGAAGGATTTGCCGATCTGGGCAATGCCGAAGGGCAGCTTGCGGCGGGTGGTGCGCTGGACGTTGGCGAAGTTGACAAAGATGCCCTGGGCGGTCTCGGGCCGGAGGTAGACGGTGTTCTTGGCGTCCTCGGTGACGCCCTGGAAGGTCTTGAACATCAGGTTGAACTGGCGGATGTCGGTGAAGTTATGCTTGCCGCAGGTGGGGCAGGGGATATTGTGCTCCTCCACAAAGTCCTTCATCTCCTGCTGGGAGAAGGCGTCGATGGGCTTGGGGAGGGTAAAGCCGTTTTCGGCGCACCAGTCCTCAATGACCTTGTCGGCCCGGAAGCGTTCATGGCACTCCCGGCAGTCCATCAAGGGGTCGGAAAAGCCCGCCAGATGGCCGGAGGCCACCCAGGTCTGGGGGTTCATCAAAATGGCCGCGTCCAGTCCCACGTTGTAGGGGTTTTGCTGGACGAACTTCTTCCACCAAGCCCGCTTGATGTTGTTTTTCAGCTCCGCGCCCAAGGGGCCGTAGTCCCAGGTGTTGGCCAGGCCGCCGTAAATTTCAGACCCGGCAAAAATAAAGCCCCGGCCCTTGCACAGGGCGACGATCTTCTCCATGGATTTCTCTTGATTGGTCATGGTGGTCCCTCCCAAATGAATGTCGCCCATTATTATATTAAAAAAATCCCCAAAATGCAAGAGGGAGCTTGCACTTTGGGGAAAAGGGGTCAATCGTCGTTCAAATAATAGGGCTTCATCAAACTGGGCTGCTCGGTGGAGTCCTTTTGGTGGTCGGCCTTTGGGGCTTCCATGGGGCCCCGGGCCCGGCGGGCCTTAGCCTGCTCCCGGATGCGCTGTTTGCGCTCGTCCAGCGCGGTGGCCGGGGCCTTGGGAGCGGCGGCCTTTTTGCCGAAGAGGCCACGCTTTTTCGGCGCTTCGGCGGGGGTGGACACGGCGGGCTTTTTCGGCGCGTCAGGGATGCCGCGCCCTACGCTCTGGGCCTTGACAGGCTTTTGGGTGGGTCTGGCGGGTTTTTCCGCCTTGTGGACGGGCGCGGCGGGCTTAGCCTGGGACTTGGCAATGCGCCGCTCCTCGCGCTTGGGCTCGGCCCGGCGCTCCTGACGCTGGGGACGGCCCTCCTGGCGCTTCTGCGGAGTGCCCTGGGGCTTGCCAGAGGACAGCAATCTCGCCGTGGCGTCCATCACCGTGTCTCCCTCCAAGGCGCCGCCATAGCCCCGCTGGGCCTGGATCTTCCGCTCCTCGGCCATCCATTTGGCAAAGGCGTCCTGGTCCACCCCCTTGGGGGCCACGGCGGTGAGGGCGTCGTCCAGGCTCTTGCTGGGTTTGTAGCCCGCGGCCTGGCGCTTTTGGCCGGGGGTGCGCTGGTCGGCAGCGGGGCGGGGCTTTTTGGGGGCTGTCACGCTCGGATTGGGTGCGGGATGTTTGGGCTTGGGGGCTGTCACGCTCGCGTTGGGCCCATGGCCGCTCCCGCTTCCCGGCTGCGCGGCCAAAATGCCGCTCGGGGCCTTGCCCCTCGCCTGTTTTTGGCCTGTCGCCGGTCCATCGGTCGCTATGGGCCTACGCTCGCGCTTCTGCCTGGCGGCGGCGCGGGCCTCGGCGTCCTCGGGGTTGATGATCTTGCCGTTTTTATCCCGCTTGGGGGGCTCGAAGTTCTGCATGGGCCAGGGGTGGTCCTCCACCACGGGGATCTTTTTGCCCAGCAGCTTTTCGATGGCACGCAGCTCGTCTTTCTCGCTGATGTCGCAAAAGCTGATGGCGGTGCCACCGTGGCCCGCCCGACCGGTGCGGCCAATGCGGTGGACGTAGGTCTCGGCCACGTCGGGGAGGTTGTAGTTGAAGACGTGGCTCAGCTCCTCGATGTCGATGCCCCGGGCGGCGATATCGGTGGCGGCCAGCACCTTGACCTTGCCCGCCTTAAAGTCGGAAAGGGCCTGGACCCGGGCGGTCTGAGACTTGTTGCCGTGGATGGCGGCGGCGGAGATGCCCGCTTTCATGAGGTCGGAGGCGATCTTGTTGGCCCCGTGCTTGGTCCGGGAGAACACCAGGGCGTTTTTCACCCCCGGCTGGCCCACCAGATGGGCCAGGAGCTTGGATTTATTTGGCTTGTCTACAAAGTAGAGGGACTGGGCGATGACCTCCACCGGGGAGGACACCGGAGTGACCGTCACCTTGGCCGGGTCGTGGAGCAGGGCGTTGACCAAGCTCTGGACCTCGGGGGGCATGGTGGCGGAGAAGAAGAGGGTCTGCTTCTTCTCAGGCAGGAGCTTGAGTACCCGGCGCACATCGTGGATAAAGCCCATATCCAGCATCCGGTCGGCCTCGTCCAGCACGAAGATCTCAATGTGGCTGAGGTCCAAGAGACCTTGGCCGTGGAGGTCTAGCAGCCGCCCGGGGGTGGCCACCAGGATATCCAGGCCCCGCTGGATCTTGTCCACCTGGGGCTGCTGGCCCACCCCGCCGAAGATGACGGCGTGGCGCAGGGGCAGGTTCGCGCCGTAGGCCTCAAAGCTCTCCTCGATCTGGAGGGCCAGCTCCCGGGTGGGGGTGAGGATCAAGCTGCGGATGAAGGGCTTGCCCTTCTGCGGCGCGGCGGCCAACCGCTGGAGAATGGGGGTGGCAAAGGCGCAGGTCTTGCCTGTGCCGGTCTGGGCGATGCCCAGCACGTCCCGGCCCACTAAGGCTGGGGGAATGGCGCCCGATTGGATGGGGGTGGGCGTCTTGTACCCCTGGGCCGCTAGCGCTTGCAAAATGGCGCTGTTTAAGCCCAGCTGTTTAAACTCCATAATACCGTTCCTTTAAAAGATTTGGCTCCCAAAAAGATGCTCCGGCGCCGCCTTGGGAGCGGGGCGGACGCCGTCGCTTTGCGGGGCTAGGATGACCGCGCTACCGCGGCCTGCACCGCCGCCAACGTGTCGGCAAGGCTCTGGGCCTGGTCCACATCCACCGTGACGTCCGCCCAGCGCGCATAGAGCGGCGCACGCTGGTCATAGACGTCCCGAAGGCTCTGGCCGGGGGCAAAGGCGATGCCACGGGTGGCCAGATCCGTGATGCGCCGCTCCAGCGTGGGGTAACTGAGCCGGAGGTAGACCGTGGGCCCCAGGGACTTGAGGTGGGCCATAGAGCCCGTGCGCAGCACGCAGCTGCCGCCGGGGGCGATGACGCTCTTGTGGCAGGAGATGGAGCGGATGGCCTGCTCCTCCATGTCCAAAAAGCGCTCCAGTCCGTGGACGTCCAGCAGCTCCTGCAGCAGCGCGCCCTGTTGGGACTGGATCAGGAGGTCGGCGTCCAGAAAGTCATAGCCCAGAGTCTTGGCCAGCACCACGCCGATGGAGCTTTTACCGGAGCCGGGCATCCCGATGAGGGTCACGTTGTCCACTCAGTTTTCCCTCCTGCTCATAAAAAAACCGTCTGCTTGCTGCAGACGGCTCTTTTACCCAAAAATCAACCCTCCAGCTTGTTGAGCCGCAGAGTGAGGCCGCTCTTTTTCCGGGCCGCGTTGTTGCGGTGGATGAGCCCATGAGCGGCGGCCTTGTCCACAGCCTTGACGGCTACGGCGTAGGCGCTCTTCGCCTCGGCCTTATCGCCGGCTTCCACAGCGGTGGCAAAACGCTTCATGTCGGTGCGCAGGGCGGACCGGGTGGCCTTGTTCCGGGCGGCCTTGGTCTCGTTGACCAGCACGCGCTTCTTGGCAGACTTGATATTCGGCATACAAACACCTCCTGACATATGCCAAACGGTGGGCAGAATTACAATCGCATCATAGCAGAAATGTATTTTAGCATCTTCTGCCGGGAAATGCAAGACTTTTTTTCAAAAAAATGTCTGAAAATACAGCGGGGCAGGGCTATCTTTTGATGGACATAGCCATGCGGCGGTAGGTGTGGCGCACGCCACGGATGACCGTGGAGTAGGCGGTGATGTTCTCCGGGGCGGCAATGCCGGTGAAACCGGAGTCGCCGATGTGGTGGAGGTCGGCGCCGGCCATCTTGCACATCAGGGCGATGCGGCGGATGGTCTCCACGTCGGCCCCCTCCTGGCTGGTGCCGATGGCGGTCAGGGCCAGCTTGCCCAGGCTGTGGGCGTGGGAGATCAGGTCCCGGATATATTCCATGGTGAGCCCCGGCACAGTGCCCGGCGCGGGCAGGAGGATCATGTCCGCCCCGGCGGCGGCAAAGGCGTCTACGTCATCTTTGGTAATAATGGCCTCGCCGGCCTCGGTCAGGGAGCCGGAGGCGTGCATCTTGCCCGCGCAGAGGATGACCCGGTCCCCAATGGCGGCTTTGTAGGCGCACAGGGTATCGGTGATGGCCTTGTTGGTGACGCCCACGCCGGGGTTGCCGGTAAGGACGATCAGGTCCGCTCCCATATCGGCAGCCTTGACGCCGTTTTCCACCGTGGCGGCCCGGCCCGGGGTCAGAGCCCAAAGGCCTGTATCCACTGCCGAGGCGCGACCCTGCTCTACGGGCTCCAGGTTGATGCCCACCACCCTGCCGGTGAGGCGCTTGACGGTGCGTAGCACCTCCTGGGGCGGTGTGTCGGTGGGCAAGCCCTGGACCACGGGCTTCTCCACATCAAAGATATTCAAAAGTAGCACGTCCGACCCGAGGGCGGCGGCCAGTTCGGCGTTGGAGACGTCGCCCACCAGAGGGGTGAATGTTCCGATGGTCTCGCACACCAGCACCCGGCCCTCGCTGGCGGCCATCGCAAAAAGCAGAGCGTCCTTATCCATCCGCTCCAGGTCCGACGCGGTACAGTCCAAAAGCCGTTTTGCCATGGCAAACATCCCCCTCATTTTGATAAAATCATTCTACCATCTTTTTATATGCCCCGCAAGTGGGTATGCTAACCCAAAGGAAAGGGGCGAACAGCATGCAAAAGGGAAGGACAGACCTGGCGGTGGAGACCGTTGGCGCTCTCACGGAGGCGGAGGGCGTTTACCGTGACGAGCGCAGGGTGGAGGACATCCCCGTCACGGCGGTGGAGGTGCGCAGCCACGGAGCGTCCAAGCGCCTTGGCAAGCCGGTGGGCCGGTATGTAACGGTGGATCTGGGGCCGGTGGAGCGCAGGGAAGAGGAGGCCTTTCGCCGCTCGGCCCAGGTGCTCTCCGATGAAATGGCCAAGCTGCTGCCCCAGGAGGGCACGGTGCTGGTGGTGGGTCTTGGCAACCGGGCCATGACCCCGGATAGGCTGGGGCCGCTCTGTTGCGAGCATCTGCTGGTGACCCACCACCTGGTCAGCGGGCTGCCTGAGCAGTTCGGGGCCTTTCGAAGCGTGGCGGCGCTGACTCCCGGCGTGCTGGGCTCCACCGGGGTGGAGAGCGCGGATGTGGCCGCGGCGGTGTGCGCCGCCGTCAAGCCCGCCTGCGTGGTGGCGGTGGACGCTCTGGCGGCCCAGGGCCTGGACCGGCTGTGCGCCACGGTGCAGCTCTCCAACACCGGCATCGCCCCCGGCTCCGGGGTGGGCAACCACCGCCTGGGTCTGACAAAGGAGAGCTTAGGCGTACCCGTTCTGGCCCTGGGCATGCCTACGGTGGCCGACGGGGGCGACGGCTTTTTCGTCACGCCCCGGGACATCGACGCCAAGGTATCCCAGTGCGCCAAGCTCATGGCCACGGCCTTGAATCTGGCGCTCCAGCCTGGACTGACCCTGGAGGACCTGGCTGCCCTCACCGAGTGATTTCTCGGCCTTGCTATTTGCGGCGCAAGGGAGTATAATATCTTTGATTATGGTTCTTTTTGGGAGGGCGCAGCAGTTGGATACCAAAGAAATAGACTTCCTGCCCGTCATTTTAGGCGGAGACATCACCACCTATTCCCTGGCCCGGAGCTTCCACGCCGAATACGGCGTGAAGTCGCTGGCGGTGAGTATGTGCAAGAGCATGATGGTCTCCCGCTCCAGCATCATTGAAAATATCATCGTCCCCGATATGGACGCGCCGGACAAGTTCGTGGAGCGTCTGGTCGAGATCGCCCAGGGCCGGCAGGGTAAAAAGCTGCTGTTGATCGCCTGTGGGGACTGGTACGTCCGCATGATCGTGGAAAACCGCGTCGCGCTGGAACCCTACTACGTGATCCCCTACATCAGCGAGGAGCTTTTGAACCGCCTGGTCTTGAAGGACAGCTTCTACGCCATCTGCGACGAGGTGGGCGTGCCCTACCCCAAGACCTTTGTCTACGATTGCCAGGACCCCCAACCGCTGGACTTTGACTTTGACTACCCCGTCATCGCCAAGCCCGCCTCCTCGGCGGCCTACCACTACGCCCAGTTTGAGGGTAAGAAAAAGGTCTTTCGCATGAACACCCCTGAGGAGCTGGAGTCCATGCTGGACAAGCTGCGCGCCTCAGGCTATGACTACAAATTCCTCATCCAGGACACCATTCCGGGCCTGGACTACAATATGCGTATCCTGACGGTCTACTGCGACCGAAACGGCAAGTGCCGGTTTTTCTCCTCCGGCCACTGTCTGCTGGAGGACAACGCCGCCATGGGCGTTGGCAACCCGGTGGCCATCCTGAACGATGTGAACAAAGAGATCATGGACCACGCCCAGCGGCTTTTGGAGCATGTGGGCTACACCGGCTTCGCCAACTTCGACATCAAATATGACAGCCGGGACGGCTCCTTCCGCTTTTTTGAGATCAATACCCGTCTGGGCCGGAGCAATTTCTACATCACCGGCTCGGGCTTTAACGCCGTGAAGTGGATCGTGGATGATCTCATTTATGAGAAGGACTTTGAAGGCCAGGTCATCGCCGACAATGAAGACAGCCTTTACACCGTGGTCCCCAAGGACGTGTTGATGAACTACATCAAGGATGACGCCCTGAAAGCCAGGGTGGCGGAGCTCTATGCCAAGGGCGGCAACCCCTCTGGCGTGCTGGCCGCCCTTTTCCCCAGCCGCCAGCGTAAGAGCTGCATCCACGATCCCTTAGCCTACGAGGGGGAGAAGAATTTCCTCCGGCGGCTCTACCCGGCCTATTTCATGACCAAGCAGCGCAAGAAATTCAAAGCCTGAGGAGGCCCCAAGTATGTGCGGAATCGTTGGTTTTTGGGACGCGGAGGCGTCCTATGATAAGGATAAGACCCTCCGGGCCATGGCGGACCGCATCGTCCACCGGGGCCCGGACTCCGACGGCTATTTTACGGAAAACGGGGCGGCCTTAGGCTTCCGGCGGCTCTCCATCATCGACCTGGAGGGTGGCACCCAGCCCATCTTCAACGAGGACCAAAGCCTGGTCATCACCTTCAACGGCGAGATCTACAACTTCCAGGAGCTGCGCTCTGAGCTGGAACACAAGGGCCATGTCTTTTCCACCCGGGCAGACACCGAGGTGATCCTCCACGGCTACGAGGAGTGGGGGGAGGACGTGCCCAAGCACCTCCGGGGCATGTTTGCCTTTGTCATCTATGACCGCAATACCGAGACCCTGTTCGGCGCCCGGGACATTTTTGGCATCAAGCCCTATTACTACTATCAAAACGGCGGGGCCTTCCTCTACGCCAGCGAGATCAAGGCTTTTTTGGACCACCCCAGGTTTGAAAAAAGACTGGCGGCGGAAAAGCTGGGCACCTATCTGTGCTTTGAATACCTGCCCAATGAGGAGACCTTGTTCCAAGGGGTGAAAAAGCTCCCCGCGGGCCACAGCTTCACCTTCCGCAAGGGCCAGCTGGACATCCGGCCCTACTTCACCATCCGCTATCATATTGACCAAACCCGGTCCATGGACGACTGGGAGACCATCATTGAGGATACATTCCGCGCATCCTGCCGGGCCCACCGCATCGCCGACGTGAAGGTGGGGTGCTTCCTCTCCTCCGGGGTGGATTCCTCCTACGTCACCCGGCTTTTGCAAGACGACATGGACGTGCGGGCCTTCTCCATCGGCTACGCCGAGGAAAAGTACAGCGAGCTTGCCCACGCCAAGGAGCTGGCGGAGAAGATCGGCGTGGAGTGCATCACCCGTACCATCACAGCTCAGGATTTCTTCGACGCCGTGCCCAACGTGCAGTACCACATGGACGAGCCCCTGCCCAACCCCTCGGCCATCCCCCTTTACTATCTGACCCGCATGGCGGCCCAGCACGTCAAGGTAGTCCTCTCCGGCGAGGGGGCCGACGAGCTGTTTGGTGGATATAACTTCTATAAGGAGTGCCTGGACTTTGAGCGCTACATGAAGCTGCCCCAGTTCCTCCGCTCTGCTGCCGGCGGCGTGGCCGCCCACCTGCCCGACTTCCACGGCAAGCGGTTCCTGACCCGGGGCCGCTTGCCCCTGGAGCAGCGCTACATCCGCAACAACTATAACTTCCAATCTGGTGAGCTGGACCGGTATTTGGCCTGCGAGTACGACCGTACTGAGCCCTGGCGGCTCACCAAGCCCTATTTCGACGAGGTGGCGGGAGAGGACGAGGTCACCCGGATGCAGTATGCCGATATGCGCGCCTGGCTTCCCTACGACATCTTGCAAAAGGCGGACAAGATGAGTATGGCTGCCTCCCTGGAGCTGCGGGTGCCTTTCCTGGACCGGGAGGTGCTGGACGTGGCCTTGTCTATCCCCAGCCGCTACCGGGTCACCAAGGACATGACCAAGGTGGCCCTCAGAAGGGCGGCGGGGAAGGTGCTGCCGGAGAAGAGCGCCAAGATGCCCAAGATCGGCTTCATCACTCCGCTGAACGACTGGATGCGGCAGGAGGAGTTTTATACCAGGATCCAGGACCGCTTCCACAGCCCACAGGCGCAAGAGTTTTTCCATGTGGACGCTCTGGACAGCCTTCTGGAGACCCACCATAGCGGCCACAACGGCGGCATGAAGCGCATTTGGAGCATTTATTCTTTCTTGGAATGGCATAATCAATTTTTCTCATGATGCTCGGGGTCGGCGAAGCCGCCCCTGCGCAAATTCTCCGTTGTGCTACGAATTTACGGCGCTGCAGCGCCGTCCCGCCTCTCGGCGGGTCCCTATCCAGTCTTGAGAGGTGGTGAGAGTATGGCAAAAGAGCGAAAAAATTCCTTTCTGGGCGGCATGGCCACCATGGCCGCGGCGCTGGTGGTGGTGAAGATCATCGGCGCGGTCTACAAGATCCCCATTGGCAACATTTTGGGGGACAACTACCGCCAGTTCAACAATGCCTACGACATCTACACCGTGCTTATCAACATCTCCATCGCCGGCTTCCCCGTGGCCCTATCCAAGATGGTGGCGGCCAACCACGCCCTGGGCCGGGAGCGGCAGGTGGGAAAAATTTTCCGACTGGCCCTGACCATCTTTTTCTCCCTGGGACTGGCCTCCTTCCTGGCTATGTTCCTTGGCGCCGACGTCCTGGCGGGGTGGATGAACGACCCCCAGGCTGCCCAGTCCATCCGCTATCTGGCCCCGGCGGTGCTCTTTGTGAGCTGCGTAGGTTCCTTCCGGGGCTTTTTCCAGGGCCACGGCAATATGCGTCCCAGCGCGGTGAGCCAGGTCATCGAGGCCATGGGCAAGCTGTGTATCGGCCTGCCCCTGGCTATGTGGATGGCCAGCCTGGGCCGGGAGACGGAGACCCCGGCCTACGCCATTTTGGGTGTGACCCTGGGCTCGGCGCTGACCCTGCTCTATATGCTCTTTTGCTACGCCCGCAGGCCCCATTATAAAGACCTCACCGGCGGATCGGTGGACGCCACGGGGAAGATCGTCCGGGACCTCTTGGTCATCGCCATCCCCATCACCCTGACCGCCTCGGCGGTGAGCGTTATCAACGTCATCGACGCCGCGGTGGTCCAGGGCCAGTTGCAAAACGCCCTGGGCTTGGCGGAGGAGGTCATAGACGGACTTTACTCAGACTATGGCCGGGCTAAGAACATTTATAACCTGCCCGCCTCCTTTATGATGGCGGTGACGGTGTCGGTCATCCCGGCGGTGTCCGCCGCCCTGGCCGTCAACAAGCGGCGGGAGGCCGCCCGGGTGGTCCGGGCGTCCTACCACGTCACTGCCCTACTGATCTTTCCCATGGGTGTGGGCATGAGCGTGCTGGCCGAGCCCATTGCCCGGCTTTTGTACCCCCACGCCGGCGACCCGGTGCGTACCGGGCAGCTGCTGGCCATTTTGGGCTTTGCCTCCATTTTTGTGTGCATGGTGTCGGTGAGCAATTCCGTGCTTCAGGCCCATGGGCACCAGAACCTGCCGGTGCTGGTGATGGTGGGCGCGGGCACGGTGATGCTGGTGGTGGACTACATCCTGGTGGGCATCGAGTCCATTGGTATTTTTGGCTCGCCCATCGGCACCCTGTGCTGCTTTGCCCTGGCGGCGGTGGCCGACTTTACCTTGATCCGCCGCCTGGTGCCCCACCCGCCCAAGTATTTCCGCCTCTTCTTCGGCCCGGCGCTGGCTACGGCGGGCATGGCCTTGGCCGCCTGGGGCAGCTACCGCCTGGCCCATCTGGTGCTAGGCAATACCCTTTCACTGCTCTTTGCCATCCTCTGCGCCGTGGCGGTGTACGCCTTCCTGGTGATCTGGCTCAAGATGCTCAGCCGCAGCGAGCTGCAGCTCATGCCCAAGGGCGACAAGATCGCCGACCTTCTGCGGTTGCCGTAAAGAGATGTAGGGGCGAACGGTACTCGCCTTGTCTTAGGCTTCCCCCTTGCAGGGGGAAGCCTAAGAAATCAAAGAAGCTCCCAGCCTAGTGGCCGGGAGCTTCTTTATCTTCGCTTGGTTCTGTTTGCGCCGTGGGTTCCGTTTCGCCCTGGTCTGCCTGGACCTGAACGGCCCGGTGGCTGCGGTTGCGATACCAGAGGAGGTAGCCTATCGCCAGGGCAAGGCCGGCCAGGGTGATGCAGAGGCCGGGGACGAAGAGGGGATAGACTAGTTTTATCACCGTCCGGCCCTGATCCACCACGGTGAGGTGGTTGGCCTGACGGATGTCCCGGTCGGGCCGGAAGATGTCGTGATAGCTCAGGGTGGTATTCACGTTGTCCCTGGGCGAGTCGATGGTGATAACATTGTCCCGGTAGTCTACGGTGATGGGCACGATCTCCCGCCGGGGCAGCTCGCCGGGGTCCACCTGCAGCGCGTGGGACAGCAGGTGGCCCACCGCCGCGTCCCGGGTCAGGGAGTAGTGGTAGGTCAGAGCCAGGCCGATGAAGACGATGTTGTCGTTTTTCACCGTGCCGTAAAAGTCCATCTTGCCTTCGGGTACGTCGGTGATGGTGCCCCAGACCTGGTCCAGGCCGTTGACGTACACCGTCTGCCAGTCCTCCGCGTAGCCGCTGGGGAAGAGGTCGCAGTACAAAACGCCGTCGATGGTGTCCAGAGCAGGGTAGCCGTTTTGGAAATTGACCCGGTTGCAGCTGACCCCCAGGAAGGTCTTGGACCCGGTGTTTTCCTCATCGGGGATGCCGTCGGCCAGGATCAGCACCCGAGTGCCATGTTCGCTGAGCCGGAGGACCAGCTCCTCAGCCGTTGCCTTGTCGCGGTAGGTAAAGCCCGCCAGATAGAGGGTGTCGTAGCCCTTCAGCTGGTCGAAGGTGTATTCGTCCAACACCGTCTCGTCCAGCTCGGCCACCGCCGGGAAGCCCATGGCGATGGTGCCCGCGTCGGTGCCGATGGCGGCGGCGCGGTATTGGCTGACCAGGCCAAAGGATCCGGTTTTGGGCGCGGCGCGGAGCTTATAGACCCGGAAGTTATCATTGTGGGCGATGAGGGAGTAGCCCACCGCCGCGGCGGCGGCGTCCAGGGTGTCATAGTCCTGGTAGCGCGTGTCCAGGCTGGAGACCGGCACGGAGACCACGTCGTTGCCCAGGGCCAGGAGGCGGTCGAACATATAAAGGAACTGGCCGTTTTCCGCCGCTTCGTTGATGCGCACGATATTGATATATTGGGGCGCGGCCTGAACGCCCTGGCCGTAGCTGGTGGGCACGGCGTCGTCGCCGTAGCCGGCGCTGACGTAGATGGCGTCCAGCACGGAGTTGAAGGGCTCCACGATGGAAAAGCGCTGGGTGGTGGCCCGTTTGGCCACGTCGATCAGGTCGTCCTGGGCCAGCTGGTCGTAGCGCTCCTCAGGAGCCAGACCGCTGGCGTTTCCAACCACCAGCGGGTAGGCAAGGGCCACCTCACAGGTCAAAAGCACCGCCACGATGGCCTGCCAGTGCCGCTTTAGCGTCTTCCATAAGAGCAGGCTCGCCAGCAAAAATGTCAGCGCGATGGACACAAAGCGCAGCATCCAGAGATACTGGGACCCGGGCAGCAGCACCAAAATGGGGTAGGCCGCCGTGGTAGACAAAAGGCAGATGGAAAGGGCGGTGGCAAAGCCCGGCGCCACCGCGCGGTTGGAGAAAAGCAGCCCAAAGACACCCAGGGCAAAGGCCGCGCAGCCAAAGTAGGCGTGGCTGTAATCGATGAGCCAGCGGTTCCACGCCCCGCCGCTATATCCGTAGAAGGGATTAATGGAGGCGCTGAGACTCTGAAAATAGCTCTTCATGATGGAGGAGGAGTCGAGGCCCGTGATGCCCCCCACCAGGGAGGGATAGGCCCACAGCCCGGTAATGGCAAAGCCCAGCGCCAGGCATAAGACCACGGGCAAAATAGGCGCGGTGGCATTTTTTTTGAAGTGAAGGAGCTTGTCAAAGAGGAAGAAGATCAGCAGCGCGATGGCCAGCATCCCCGCCCAGCCCAGATGGCATAGAATGATGAGTACGTAGCTGACCAAAATGCTCACCAGACAGGGCCAGCGCTTTTCCTTGGGCCGGTGGAGGTAGTCGTAGACGCTGACCACGAACCAGGGCAGCACACACATACTCATGCTCCGGGCCAGCACGCCCTCGATAAAAAACATGAAGGCATTGTTGGGCACCAAAAACCAAATGAAACCCAAAAACGCGCCCATCCAGGGCCGGCCATGGGTAACGCCGATGACCAGCCATACAATGGCGCTCAGAAAATAGAATACGCCCACGCACAGCAGATAGCCCGAGAAGGCACTGCCGCCCATAATGGCCTGGCAGGCGGCCAGGATATAGGCCGACAGCGGCGACCAGTACCGCCAGGTCTGCACGCCGTTATACCAGGCCATGTCGATCAGGGGATACCAGTTGCCCTCCTGGGCGACGGACTTGTAGAGAAAGTCGCCCCGGTGGACGTAGAACATGGTGTCAGCGCCATTGGGGTATACCCCGCTGCGGGACACCAAAAAGGCGATCAAAAGCGCCGCCATCGCATAGAGCAAGACGATGACGGCCAGAATGCAGCCTTTGAGTACCGGGCTCATGCCCTGGCGACCGGCCAGGGTGACGGCGTGGGCCGGAGGAGTCAGGCCACCGGCGCTTTCTCGGCGACCGATCCTCATTTCAGCGCCTCGTCCAGGGTCTGGTCCAGAACGTCGGAGAGGGCGGCCTGGGCCGAGCGGTCCGCCCCGGTCAGATAGGTCTCGTCCTGGGCGTAGGAGATGATGTAGCTGCGGGTGGGGGTCTCCGAGCCCTCGATCTGCTCCAGGGTGCCGCCGGCGTCGGCGATGCGCTGGGAGATGGCGTCGCCAAAATACTCCACCATGTTTTCCAAGGTGGGGATGATGGCGTCGAAGGGCTCTATTTCGTTCATGGTCTGGTTTTGATAGGTGGCGAAGAAGGCCTCGATGGTCCGCTCGTAGACGGAGAACTGGACAAATTCGCTGTTGGGCAGCACAACGTCCAGGATGAATTCCCAGGTGTGAGGGTGGCTCTCGCCCTTCTTGCCGCCAATGAAAATGTAGTGACTGGCGTTGAGGTAGAACTTGAATTTATACTTGCATAGGAGTCTGTTTCTCATGGTCTACCGTCCTTTCCCAAAAGCTGTCAAAGCACGCCGCCAACCCCTCTGCCGGCAGCTGGGTCAATGTCATGGAGCCCATGAGCCCCACACCGGGGATGGCGGCGTTTTCCTCCACGGCCCGGCGCTCCAGCTCTTCGATGCGCAGCAGGATGAGCAGAATGTGGGTGTCGTCCAAAAGGACCCGCAGGATCTTTTCGTTCATCTGTAGCTGCGTGAACTGCAAAAACTGCTTTTGCGCCTCCGCGTCTCGGCAGCGGAGCATAAGCAGCGACAGCGGCCATGGCTCGCGAGCGGTGAGCTTTTCCCAGATCATAGGCAGGGCGGAACGGGTATAGGCGGTGCGCCGGGCGTCGTAGAGGTCCTCCTTTTGCAGAGCCTGATTCAGCTTCTCAGCCTGGCGCATCAGCGCCGCGTTGGTCTGGGAGGCGGCGATGTATTTCTTGCGGTAGCTGTTGCCCAGATGAGCCAGCAAATTGATGACCACCACAAAGGCCACCAGGGCGATGAGCCCCAGGGTGATAAGGTTTATTTTGGCGGTGAGGTAGGCGTTGTGGTCCAGTACTGTGTCGGCGTTGGTCAGCAAGCACACCCGGTAGGGTGCGCCCCGGAAGGTAAACTTTACCCCCGAGGCGATGTAGGGGTGGATATCGATCTGGATGGTCTCATGAATGACATGGTCCTGCTCCAGCCGGGAGACAAAGTCCTGAGCGGAGCTTGTCTGGTAGTAGCTGGCGGTGGTAAAGCCCTGATAGCGGTTGGTCTCCATCACATCCTTGACGAAGATCAGCGACTCGCGCTTGGCCAGGGTCCAGTACCGGTTGGTGGAGGCGTCCAGGGTGGCCAGGATCTCCTCGATCTGGTCCTCTGTTCCGCCCCGCTTTTCCGTCAGGTGGATCTGCTCTAGCACCAGATGGACATAGCCGTCTTGCTGGTTGGCGTAGACGTCCAACACGCCCTGCTCGTAAGTGTTCAGCTGGAACCAGGCCCACAGGGCCACCAGCGCCACGAACAAAAACGACAGCGCCGTCACCACCCAGGGGCGTACTCCGGCGCCGGAGGCGTCCGTCTTCTTGGCTTTCTTTGCCTGCGCCATGGTCTGTCTCCTCCCTTCCCGATGGCAAAGCCTCAATCCAGCAGCTCAGGGGCCAGATTGGGAATGTAGTATGGGTCGTTCTTCGCCAGCTCCTGATCCAGCGCTTCATAGCCCAGACGCTCGGCCAGGGTCTCCCGACCGGAGAAGAGGTCCACCCCAAGGCCCAGCGTATCCCCGTCGATGGTAAAGCCCAAAGCGGCCAGGGTGGTGGGGTAGATATCCATGGCGGTGAAGCGGCGGTTTCGCAGATCGCCCTTTCGATCTGCACGGGCGTTGATAAAGCAGTCGTAAACGCCCCGCTGGTCCCAGGGCGTATCGCCCACCACCACATTGTCCATCCGGGGGTGGTCGCCGGTGATGACGATAACGGTGTTTTCAAAGAAGGGCTGGGCCTTGCACCAGTCGATGAATTCGCCCAGCTGAGCGTCGGCGCAGGCCACCACGTTGGCGGCCCGCTCCCCCTTGTCCGTGGGACACCTTTCGCAGATGTAGCCCTCGGGGAAGTGGGTGTCGGCGGTGACCATGGTCAGGTTAAAGGGCTGGCCGGACTGCGACAGCCGTGTCAGCTCAGCCTTGGCGTATTCGTAGAGCTTGGCGTCTTCAAAGCCCCACCACTGGTGGTAGTTCTGGGGCAGAAGCCCCTTGTCGATGGCGGCGGGGTAGTCGAAGAGGGCATAGTCTCCGTGCTGGAGGAAGAAGGCGTCCAGGCCGGAGAACTCCGCGCTGGAGCCCAATAAAAACTCATTTTGGTAGCCGTTTTGGGCCAGTACGTCCCCCAGGGTCCAAAGCCCCGCGGCGAAGTGGTCCGACTGGGCGGACTGGCTGCCGCCGGCGGGCAGGGCAAAGTGGGCGCCGGAGGAGGTGGCGTAGAGCGCCGCCATGGTCCAGGACGTGCCGGTGCCGGAGTAGAACCCGCCCAGAGGCTTGTCCGTCTGGGAAAAGGAGACGTTTTCCCGGGCAAGGCGGGTCAGGTTGGGGATCAGGCTTTGCTCCAAAGCGCCGCCTTGGTCTATGGAGCCGTAAGTGGTCTCCATGCTCTCCATGTAGATATAAAGCAGGTTGGGTCGCTGGTCGGGCGGCGTGATGGCCACGCTCCGGGGGTCCGCATAGTGCGTTTCATAGAGGGTGGAGTTTACCAGCTTGGCGCCCACATAGTCGCTCACGCCATAGGCGGCATTGGCAAAGATCAGCGAGCCGGCCAGGAACAAGCAGGTAAGCACCGCATAGGTGTTGCGGCGGCGTAGGATCTGTCCGGCGGCGCGCTGCCGCCGGGGACTTTCGGACCAGGATAGGACCCGTTTGGTCTGGCGGCGGTCCAGGACGATCAGCCCAACCGCCGCGGCCAGAGCGACCAAAATAGGCGGCAAGCAGGCCTTCAGACCGTTGAGATACACCTCGCTGGCTGTACCCTGGGTGGAGCTGAAAAAGGTGCTGACCAGGCTTTCAAAAGGAGTGGAGAAGGCGCTGGTGCCCCAGGCCACCATCACCGTCAATACCAGCGCCGCGGCAAAGGCGGCAAAGACGCCAATATAGGCCCAGACCGAACCGTGGAGCCGCTGGTCCAGAGTCTTGGGCGCGTACATCTTGTCCACGTCGCCGTTCACCCGGCTCCGGATCTTGCCCATCCAGCCCGAGACCTTGGAAAAGTCTTGCCGGATGATCTGGGCAAAGCTCTTGCGCTCGTCGGTAAAGGTCCGGGTCTTCCACGACGAGTCCGTGCCGATGGAGTTGATGATGCCCGCCATACGGATAAAGAAGACCATCAGGTTGAAAAAGGGCAGCAGCGGCACCAACCACCACTGTTTTTTATAGTAGCTTCGCAGGTCGGGGAATTTCTCCAAAAAGGCCAGGCTGGAGAAGAAATAGAAGTATCCGCACAGGGTGTAGAGCCCAAAGAGCAAGGCGGTAGCCATCAAAATGGTCTTGCCCGAAAAGCCCAGAAACAGCATGCAGATGGTGGCTAGATACCAGATCATCCGGGGAAAGGCAAAGGTGTGGTCGTACATCAGCGTCTTCACGTTCACATCGCCAAAGAGCTTGCGGGCCTTGAGCTCATCGGTGCCCATGAACATCCTGGAGACCTCCAGGCTGCCCCGCTGCCAACGCTGGCGCTGGGTGTAGAGCTTGTCCAGGTCCTCGATAGGGTCGGTGAGGAAGATGGAGTCCACGCTGATGCGGACTTTCTCTTTTTGCAGATAGCGCATCTGGAAGGTGAGCTGGGTGTCTTCGCAGATGGTGTCGGTATTGTAGAGCCAGGATTTCAGGATGGCCGACTTGCGGAAGGCGGAGAAAGCGCCGGAGAGGGTGTAGATGGTGTTGGTCTCGCTGGCGTAGTTCCGCCCGGCCAGGAAGGCCTGGGCATACTCCAAAAACTCCATGCGCCGCAGCAAAAGGCCCGAGCCGGTATATTCCTCGATCTTCTCCGGGATGGTGAGGATGGAGCCGGTGACGCAGTTACAGGAGAGGTCGGATTCAAAGAGATCCACCAGGTTGGTCAGGGCGTGCGCTTCCAAAAAGCCGTCGGAGTCGATGTGGACGATGTACTTGCCCGAGGAGTTGTAGAGCGCCAGGTTCAAAGCCCGGGACTTGCCCTGCTGGGCGTTGAGCCACTGCATATGAAGCTCTGGGAACATCTCCTGGCACTGAGTAAAGACCTCAAAGGAGTTGTCCCGGCTCAGATTGTTGACCAAAAACACCCGAATGGCGTCATTGGGATAGGTACTGTCCGCGATAGAGCGCAGGCACCCCTCCAGGGTGTCCGCGGAATTGTAGACCGGAATGATGATGGAGATCTCCGGATAGAGGGCGGGGGTCTCCTTCTTTTGATAGGACTTGCGCCGCTTGAGCAGGATAAAGAGACTTCCCAGGGAGGGAATGATCTCCATGACCATGGGAATGGCGATCCAGGCGGCCCAGAAGATGAAGGAATTGAGGATATTGAACAACATTATCCTTCACCTCCCCCATCGCCGTACTTGAAGATACCTACCTTCATGCTCACGATCTGAGGCTTGGTAAAGACGTAGAAGTAGAGCAGGACCGTCAGGCCATAAAAAACAAAGCGCCCCACCAGGGAGTGGGCCACGTAATAGGCGTTGGGTCCCAGGAAGTAGATCATCTCGCAGATGACGATGATGCGCAGCACGTTGGCCAGAATGATGCCCACGGTGCCCACCAGCCCTACGATGGCCCGCTGGTTGCGGGTATAGACCCGGAAGAACAGCAGCAGCGACAAAAAGGCGATGATCTCGATGATGCCGGAGCATTCAAAGTCGATCTGGAGGGTCATAGCCCCCTGGGGAGACTGGATAAACAGTACGCCGTAGCGGAAAAAGGCGGCGAAGGTGTGGGTCAAGGAACCAAACAGCCCCCCCACCGCCGCCACCAGCCGGGCCAGGGGCTTGGTCAGCACCGGCTGCACCAGGGCGATCAGGAAAAGAAACAGTCCGGCGCTGCCGATGACAAAGTGCCAGAAGTCCAGCTTGGCCCGGTCGGTGACACGGAGGAGATACCACCAGATCACCGCCAGGACGGCGCAGACAAGGTACTTGATCATTGGGCCTTCCCGGCCTTGGTCTGGCGGCGCTTTTTCAGCTCAACGTAGCCCATGGGCACACACACCGCGCCCAAAAGCAACGCCACGCTGATACTGGGCCCGGTGGGGGTGCCGGCGTAGGAGATCCACTGCTGGCCCAGACGGCCCCACTGGATCTCGATGACGCGGAAGGCGGTGTCGGGGTCCTCGCCGATGTACTCGGCCACCCGGTCCAGATAGAGTTCAAACTCCGCATGGTCCCGCACACCATCCACGTGAACGGTCATTTGGCCGAAGGCGTGGTCCATAAGATAGGCGTTGTCGGGGTAGAAGGTCTCGCCTGTCTCGGCGGTGTAGACCGGGGCGTCCGGGGCGGTGCGCTCGTCGAAGATGTAGAAGACATGGTCGCCGGGCGTGAGGTGGGTGCCGTCGTTGACCACCACCGGCGCGCCGCTTTCAAAGGTGATCAGCCGGGGGTAGAAGTTGCCGTCGGTGGGGTGTTCCTTGTGGCTGCGGTCGCCGTTGAAGGCCAGGGTGATGGCGTCCAGGAAGCAGCTGCCCTGGTCGGCCAGGTGGGCCTCCATGTTGGACACGGCGTAGCCGTAGAGGATGTTGTCGTTGGACCACAGCGCGCCGTGGGCGTCCCGGACCACGTCCTGGGTGCCGGGGGTGGCGTACTCGATGCGGTAGTTGGGGTAGTAGTCCCAGTCCTGAATGTTGCCGTCGTAGACGATGCCGTTGAACTCCTTAACGCTGCCGGCGCCTTGGAAGTTGGTGATGCCGGTGATGGTAGGCTCCACCATGTAAAGGCCGAAATCGAAGCTCTCCAGATGGGTGGGCAGACAGTCGGCGGGAATGGCGATCTCCCACATGTGGGGCGCGCCGACCCAGTCCTTGTTGTTGACCGCTACCTGGGCGTTGCTGACGCCGGAGACCGCAACATCCCGGGTGGGCTGGATCAGCAGCTCGCCACCCAGGTCGGTCTGGATGGCGAACTGGCCGTTGCCGTTCGGACCCGCGCCGCAGACGCTGTTCCAGTTGCCCACCATAACGCTGGGGTCATAGTCGGAAGGCTCTCCGTTTGCCACCAGCAGGATGTAGATCATGTCTCCGTCCCACATCACCGACACCTGGTCCACGGTGTTGCCCTGTTTGGGATAGCCGTTGATGTCAAGAGAGTCGTCGATGTCGTAGCGGGGCACGGCGTCCCAGTCGGAGAAGTCGCCGTCGATCTGGATACCCTGGTAGCTGGCGTTGGAGTCGATGACCTTCGGCTCCTTAGACACCGGGTCCTCGCCGGTCTCCGGAGCGGACACGCCGTCCAGCAGATCGATGTCCTCCGACTCCAGCGTCACGCTGCCGCTGGAGAGGATAAAGCGGGAGTCCTTGAAGAAGCTGTCAGGCAAAAAGCCCTCCATGCGTACCTTGCTGCCCTCCGTGACAACGGTGAGGGTAGAGCCGGGGATGGGAAAGCCGCCCTCGTTGAGCAGGCTCTTGCCCTGGGCGGTCCAGGCCTGGTAGCCGATGGCGTCGCTGGCGCTGTTGTAATAAGTAATGCCCAGACGGGCTTGGGGCTGGTCGTTTTCCAGGTACACCCAGTAGCCGCCCTCGCCCCGGGCAATGCCCCATTTGCTGGCCTGCCAGTCGCCGCCGTCCAAGAGACCGACCTCGCTCCAGTCCACCGTGAAGCCGTCGTCGCTGGCCTCGTCGGCTTCATCGGCCTCGTCGGCCCGCGGGGAGAAGACGGCGGCGCTCTCCTCTGCAGGGGCGACTGTCTCCGGTTCATCCGCGGCGGGTGAGGCTTCGACCATAACGGCGGCGGGGCGACGGATGGACTGGACCGGGGCGGCGGGCACCGTGGTGATGACTTCCTCCCGGGTAGGCTCCGCGGCGCTCGCCGTGGGCTCAACAGCGGGCGTCTCCTCCCGGGGCTCTTCGACGGAAGGCGTTTCCTCCGCGGCGGGCGTTTCCTCCTTGTTGGGGGTCTCCTCCTTAGCGGGAGCCTCTTCCTTGGCGGAAGGGTCCTCCTTAGCGGGAGCCTCTTCCTTGGCAGGGGCTTCCTCCTTGACGGGGGCCTCCTTGGTGGCAGAGGCTTCCTCGGTGACAGCAGGAGCCTGCGCCGCGGGAGCGGACGTCTCCTCGTCGGCCAGGACGGGCACGGCCAGCAGGCCGGCCAGCATCACCAGGCAGAGCAACCCGGCAAGTGATCTGCGCGTATGTAGCGTTCGTTTCATGGACTATGACCTCCAATTCCCGCCGGACCGGCCCGGCGGTCAGTTCAGATCACCCTTAGGGTGGACAAAGCCTCAAAAGACCCAGCGGCGCTGGATCTGAAAGCTGAGAAGGAAGAGGATAAGATCGACCAGGATCTTCCACACCGTCAACGGTCCGGGGAAGGCCAGGTGGCGGATGAGCGCCACCAACGCGGCGCTCAAAAGCACCTGGACCACGCAGAGGATCAAGTATCGCAAGCCGCTGCGGGCAGCGCTTTTCTTGCTTTTGAATACGGCCTTGCGGTTGAGAAGATAGTTGACGCTGGCGGAGATCACCCGGGCCAGCACCGTACACACAAACACCAGCGCGCTGGCCGCCGCGGCGGGGGACAAAAAGCGGTCGACCAGCCGGGGGAAGAAGCTGGGGAAGAGAATGTAGTAAAACAGGCTGAAGAACAAAATGTCCACCACAAAGCCCGCCACCGACGCCGCGCAGAACTTCAGCAGCAGCGCGTAGATGCGAAAGGAGTCCAGCAGGGGATTGAAGTGGGAGGACTTGTTTTCCTCCAAATAGAGCGTCTGGATGGGCACTTCCCGGATGGGAACCTCCTGGGTCCGGGTCTCTAACAGCATATTGGTCTCGTATTCAAAGCGTTCGCCGGGCACGTCTAGCATATGGAGCATGAAGTCCCGGGGAATACCGCGAAGGCCCGTTTGGGTATCGGTGACGCCCACGCCGCAAAGAAAGCGCATGACCGAGCGGGTGATGCGGTTTCCCGCCCGACTTCTGAAGGGGATACCCGCCGTATCGAAGTCCCGGTAGCCAAGGATCAGGGAGGTGGGCGCGTCGATCAGGGCCCGGGCGCAGGCGTTGATGTCCTCCACGGTGTGCTGACCGTCGGCGTCGGCGGTGATGCAGCCGAGGGCGGCGGGGTAGTGGGTCAAGATGTAGTTGAAGCCGGTCTTCAAGCCCCGGCCCTTGCCCAGATTTTTCGCGTGGACTACGATGTCGCAGCCGTAGCCCAGGGCCTGGGTGAAGATATCCTTGTGGTCTTGGTCGCTGCCGTCATCCACCAGCACCACAGGCCCGGCCCAGCTGTCCTTCAGGCGCTCCAGCAGCTCCAGCAGCCGCCGGTCCGGATCCAGCGCGGGAATGAGCAATACCACCTGGGCGGGAGAGCGGTTTTCCTCCAAGCCATCCACCCCCTTCCGGCTCTGTTTTGTCGCAAGGTATAAAGATACGTCTAATATTATATATTGCTCCATAAGGAAATGCAAGGATTTTACGGAACTTTTTAAATATTTTTTATGTAAAACTACTACACATTTGCAAATAGATGTGATACAATACCAACAAACTGGTTCCTTGTGCCTGTGCTGGCCGGGGACGGAAAGCAGGTGTTTGCGTATGGACTTGCGGGAGTGTTATATCAGCATGGGCGGCGACTATGACGCGGTCATGGGGCGTCTGCGCTCGGAGGAGCGGGTGACAAAGTTCCTGGGCCTCTTTCGCGCGGACGAGAGCTTTCAGAACCTGACTGCCGCCATGGACGCCGCCGACTGGCCCACCGCCTTCCGGGCCGCCCACTCTCTGAAGGGAGTGGCACTGAACCTGGCTTTGACGGCGCTGGCCCAGTCCAGTTCCGAGCTCACTGAGTGTCTGCGCCCGGGCACGCCGGCGGAGGATCCCGCGCCGCTCTATGCCGCGGTGCGCGCCGACTACGAAAAGACCATCGCCGCCATCGCCGTCCTAAAGAGCCAGGCGTGAGAGACGCCGGCCAGAGAGAACACAACAGGAGTAGTGGAATTATGGATAAGTCAGCCAGAAATAAGCGCAATATCCTGATCGTGGACGACACCGCCTTCAACCGGGAACTGCTGGGCGACATCCTGTCCTTGGACTACAATATCCTGGAGGCCTGCGACGGCGCGGAGGCCGCCGCTATCCTCAAGGAACACTGGACGGAGATCGACCTGGTGCTGCTGGACGTGGTCATGCCCAAGACCGATGGCTTCACGCTGTTGTGGCTGATGAACAAAAACCAATGGCTCCAGTCTACTCCGGTCATCATGATCTCGGCCGACGGCTCGGCGGAGAATATCGACCGGGCCTACGACCTAGGCGCCACGGACTACATCACCCGTCCCTTTGACGAAAAGACCGTCCGCTACCGTGTGCGCAATACCATCCGGCTCTATGCCAAGCAGCAGGTGCTGGAGGATATGGTCACCGAGCAGATCATGGAGAAGGAGCGCTCCAACTTCCAGATGGTGGAGATCCTCAGCAACGTGGTGGAATTCCGAAACGGCGAGAGCGGTCTGCATGTGCGCCATGTCCGGGTGTTCACCGACGTGCTGCTCCACAGCGTCCGCCGCCATTGCCCGGAGTACGGCCTGACCTCGGCCCAGATCGCCGTCATCGCCAACGCATCGGCCCTGCATGATGTGGGTAAGATATCCATTGACGAGAAGATCCTCAACAAGCCCGGCAGACTGACGCCGGAGGAGTTTGACATCATGAAGACCCACACCGTCATCGGCGCGCGGATGCTGGAGGAGACGCCGGGCCGGATCGAGGACAACGACGGCTTTTTGCGCGTGGCCCGGGATATCTGCCGCTGGCACCATGAGCGCTGGGATGGCCGGGGCTACCCAGACGGCCTCCAGGGCGAGGAGATCCCCATCGCCGCCCAGGTGGTGGCCCTGGCCGACGTGTATGACGCCCTGACCGCCGTGCGGGTATACAAGGACCCTTATCCGCCCGAGCAGGCGCTGCAGATGATCCTCAACGGCGAGTGCGGCGCTTTTAACCCGGTGCTGCTGGAGTGCCTGGTGGAGTGTGCCGACCGGCTCAACCGGGAGCTGGAGCTGGGCGATGTGGAGCCCATGGGTTCTACCGAGATCCGCCGGGTCACCAGCGAGCTGATGGAGCATGGCGAGCTGAGCGCCTCCCGCCGCACTCTGACCTTGCTGGAGCAGGCCAATGCCCGTTTTGACTTCTATGCTGACGTTACCGAGGACCTGATCTTTGAATACGACCGGGACAACCAGCGCCTCAAGCTCTCCAAGGAGGCGGCCGGGCGGCTGGGGCTCAAGCCGGTGGTGGTCCAACCCGACGCCGACCCCGCTGTTGTGTCTTTGGGGGATTCGTTCCGGACGATCCAGGGACTTTTGGAGAAGACCGACGCCGACGATCCCAACGCGGAGGGGACCTACACCCTCTGCCTGCCCCGGGGCCCGGAGCGGTTCTCCATCCATATGCGGACTTTGTGGGACGGCGAGAGTACCTCCTGGACCCGCGTGGTGGGTAAGCTGACCGAGATCACCAAGTAAGAAGGGGAGTGAGGGCCCATGCCCAGTTGGAAGACCTGTCTGCGCATCGGCGTCAGCGCCTTTGGGCTGTTTTTGTGCATCCGGTATTGGGATGTGATGGTGAACTTTCTCCTGCTGGCTTTTCGGGCGGCCACGCCCATCCTTGTGGGCTGCGCCATCGCCTTTATCCTCAATATTCCCATGCGCTTTTTCGAGCGGCACTTTTTTCCCAATAGCAAAAAGCCCTGGATCAGGCCGGTCCGCCGGGGCGTTTGCCTGCTGCTGGCCTTCTTGTGCGTGGGGATCATCCTCACCGCGCTGGCATTGCTGGTCATCCCGGAGTTGGTGGACTGCGCCGAGCTGCTGGCGGCCACAGTGCCCGGCACCCTCCAGAGCATCAGCAGTACCGTGGCCAACTCTGACCTGGCCAGCCCCGAGCTTGCCCAGTGGCTCAACGGCCTCAACTGGCAGGAGCTGATCGAACGGGTGGGCGGCGTTTTGCTTAGCGGCTTTGGCAGCGTGGCAGGCATTGCCGCCGAGGTCATCGGCTCGGTGATCTCCGTCACCTTCAACGCGATCATGGCCCTGATCTTTGCCGCCTATGTGCTGGCGGGCAAGGAGTCGCTGGGCCGTCAGGCCAAGACCCTGGCCCGGAAATACCTGAAGAAGAGCTGGCGGGAGAAGCTGGTCCACGTGCTGCTTGTGGTTGAGGACTGCTTCCACGACTACATCGTGGGCAAAGGCGCCGACGCCGTGGTTTTGGGCGTGATGTGCTCGGTGGGCATGCTGATTTTTGGCTTCCCCTTCGCCGCGGTGGTGGGCACCGTGGTGGGCTTCACCGCGCTGATCCCCGTCATCGGCGGCTATATCGGCGGCTTTATCGGCTTTTTGCTCATCCTTACCGTCTCGCCCCTCCGGGCCGCCCTTTTCTTGTTGTACCTGGTCATTTTGCAGCAGGTGGAGGGCAACCTCATCTACCCCAAGATCATCGGTAAGACTCTGGGTCTGCCGGGCATCTGGGTGCTGGCCGCCGTCATTATCGGCGGCGGCACCATGGGCGTCACCGGGATGCTCCTGGGCGTTCCTATCGCCGCGGCGCTCTACCGTCTGCTGCGAGAAGACGTCCAGCGCCGGCCCAACAAAACTTGAGCGTTTCACAAAAAGAAGGCCCTCTCCGTTGGGAGAGGGCCTTTCTTTGCGTTTTGATCAGTCCTTGAGCTGCTGGGCCTCCACATCAGGGAAGGCGGAGTACATAGGCGTTACGTCCAGCCCCCGGAGGTGGCGGTCCACATAGTTTTTGGTGATCTTCATCACTACGCCGCTGAGGCTCAATACGCCGATGAGGTTGGGGATGGCCATCAGACCGTTGAAGGTGTCGCTCAGGTCCCAGGCCAGCTGAAGGCTCATGGTGGCGCCCACCACGATAAAGGCGACGAAGACGACCTTGTAGCCCAAGGTGGCCTTGTGGCCAAAGAGGTATTCAAAGGCCGTGGAGCCATAGTGGCTCCAGCCCAGCACCGTGGAGAAGGCGAAGAGCAAAATGGCGATGGCAATAAAGGCCGAGCCGGCATTGCCGAAGACCTGGGAGAAGGCGTAGCTCACATAGGAGCTGGACTCCAGCCGGGTGTAGCCCTGCTGGGTGTACTCCGGCTTCAGCTTGTCCACGTTGCCGTCTTTGTCAAAGGTAAAGTAGACGCTCAGATCGTCCTCCCGGGCGTCCAGGACCAGCTCCTGGGCCTGACCGGCGGCGTCACGATAGGCCAGGATCTCGTTGGCCTGGCCGGTGGCGGTGTTGACCAGATTGGTGGAGGTGAGGATGACCAGGGCGGTGAGGGTGCACACCACGATGGTGTCCATAAAGACCTCAAAGATGCCCCACATGCCCTGCCGCACCGGCTCTTTCACATTGGACGAGGAGTGGACCATGACGCTGGAGCCCAGGCCCGCCTCGTTGGAGAAGACGCCCCGCTTCATGCCCCAGGTGATGGCCAGCTTCAAGCCGGTGCCTACGATGCCGCCGCCCACGGCCTCCATCTGGAAGGCGCCTTTGAAGATGGAGACGAAGGCCGGGCCGATATTGCCGGCGTTAATGCCTACCACCACCAGCGCGCCCACCACATAGATGATGGCCATAAAGGGCACCAGCTTCTCCGTGACCGCCGCGATGCGCTTGAGCCCGCCCAGGATGATCAGGGCCGCCAGGGCCATGAGCACCACGCCAGTGACCCAGGTGGGGATGGCAAAGGCGCTTTTCATGTTGGAGGAGATGGAGTGGATCTGGCTCATGTTGCCAATGCCGAAGCTGGCAATGACCGCGAATACGCTGAACAGCACCGCCAGTACAGCGCCGATGTGCTTGCAGCCCTTGCGGGAGCCCAGACCGTCCCGGAGGTAGTACATCGCGCCGCCCTGCCACTCGCCCGCGTCGTTCTTGCGGCGGTAGAAGATGCCCAGCACGTTTTCTGAGAAGTTGGTCATCATCCCGAAGATGGCCACGATCCACATCCAGAAGATAGCCCCCGGGCCGCCCAGGGCGATGGCGGTGGCCACGCCTACGATGTTGCCTGTGCCGATGGTGGCCGCCAGAGCGGTACAGAGGCTCTGGAACTGGCTAATGGACTTGTCCTCCTTGCCGGTGTGGGCGGTGATGTGGCGGTTGGTGAAGATGCCGCCGATGGTGTTCTTCATCCAGTGGCCAAAGTGGGTCACTTGGAAGACCTTGGTGAGCAGGGTCATCAAAATGCCCGTGCCCACCAGCAGCACCAGCATGGGAACGCCCCACACAAAGTTGTTGACTACGCCGTTGACGTTGGCGACGGCCTGGCCGATCTGTTCCATGGGTTTTCGCTCTCCTCTCTTGTGCTTTAGCACGTTAACGCAGGAATATAGACAGTATTCTACCATATTTGCAAGTTCGGCGCAAGAAAAATTCATGGGAGAAGTGTCAAAAATCCAGCCCGGTCCCCCAAAGATCCTTATGCAACTTACCCGCCCTTGACGGCGTTGCCTGGCGGTGGTATGATGGACAAAAGCATTTGGACCCAAGAGAGGAGAGGGCTTTTATGCGCCTGTATGACTGCGCCCCGGCCGGGGCGGACGCCTACCAAAACCCCATCCTGCCCATGGACTTCAGTGACCCCGACGCCATTCGGGTGGGGGAGGACTACTATATGGTGGCCTCCTCCTTTACCTACCTCCCCGGCGTGCCGGTGCTCCACTCCAGGGATCTGGTCCACTGGCGGCAGCTTGCCTGGTGCGTGGAGCGGCTGCCCTTCGAGCGCTATGACCAGCCCTGCCACGGTGCGGGGACCTGGGCCCCCGCCATCCGCTATCATGACGGCCTTTTCTATGTCTACATCCCCTTGCCCGACGAGGGGATCTTCGTCACCACCGCCTCTGACCCCGCCGGACCCTGGAGCCCGCTCCACTGTGTCTGGGCGGGCAAGGGCTGGATCGACCCATGCCCCTTCTGGGATGACGACGGCAAGGCCTATCTGGCCCACGCCTTTGCCCGCAGCCGATGCGGGATCAAACACCGCATCGACGTGTGCGCCATGGCCCCGGACGGCATGAGCCTTTTGGACCAGGGCGTGACGGTCTACAATGACCCTGTCAAACACCCCACCATGGAGGGCCCCAAGTTTTATAAACGAGACGGCTGGTATTACATCTTCGCCCCCGCCGGCGGCGTGGGTACAGGCTGGCAGACGGTGCTGAGAAGCCGCTCGCCCCTGGGGCCCTATGAGGATAAGATCGTCCTCCACCAGGGGACCAGCCCGGTGAACGGTCCTCACCAAGGGGCCTGGGTGGACACCCCCCAGGGGACGGACTGGTTCCTCCACTTCCAGGAAAAGGGGGTCTACGGCCGGGTGGTCCACCTTCAGCCCATGACCTGGCAAGATGGCTGGCCCGTCATGGGCGAGCGTCCCAACAGCCAGGGGGTGGGCCAGCCGGTGCTGCGGCACCCCTTGCCTCTGCCTGACAAGGTAAATGACTTTACGCTGAATGCCGACGACGATTTTGCCGGCCCCGCCCTGGCTCTCCAGTGGCAGTGGCAGGCCAATCCACAGTCCGGCTGGTACACTGTGGACCACGGCCTGCGCCTTGCCATTTTGCCCTGCGTCCGGGGAGAGAGCCTTTTGTGGTACATGCCCAACGTCCTCACCCAGATGCCCCAGGCCTGGGCCTTCACCATGGAGGCCTCGCTGACGCTGGACGCCAAGAGTACCGGCGACGAGGCGGGGATCGCCGTTATGGGCCACAGCTACTCGGCCCTGGCCCTGCAAAGGACCGCCGCCGGGCGCCGCCTGGTCCTCTACCGGGGGGCGGTGACAGAGCAGAGCGCCCAGGGGCTGGCGCAAGAGGAGGAGACCCTCAGCCTACCCTGGGAGGACAGCTGCGTCACCTTGCGGCTCCACTTCTTTGAAGGGGGCAGCGTTACCTACGGCTATGTCCGGGGCGATGGGAGCGAGGAGCTGCTGACCGGCTCCTTCTACGCCGGGCAGTCTACCTGGTCCGGGGCAAAGCCCGCCCTGTTTGCCCGTAACGTCCAAAATCGGCCCGGTGGCAGCGCTCTGTTTCACAAGGTCAACTTTACAAACTGATATATTATAGGAGGAATCCCCATGAAACGAGTTTTTTCCCTGGCCCTTGCATTAGCCCTGGCCCTGGGGCTGAGCGTGGCCCCCGCCGCGGCGGCGGAGGCCGGCGTTTTCCGCCCCTCGGTGAGCCCCGGCGCCACGGAGACGGAGACCACTGTGGAGACCGGCATCCCTGGCATGACCCTGACGCTGGGGGCGGACGAGTGGAGCGTCACGGCGCTGGACCTGCCTATGGAGTCCGCCTCCGGCGTGCGCTACGACAGCTTCCTCACCGGCAAGGCCAACCCCAAGACCGCCGAGGGCAAGGGCACCTATTATACCTTTGCCTTTGACAACAGCGTGAAGACCGGCGCGCTGGAGCTGATGTACCGGCTCAATTCAGGAAAGGCGTTTTTTATCATGGATAACGGCCAGGCAATGGATGGATTTGACGGCGTGAAGCGTGAGGTCTCGGCGGACGAGTCGGCCACCATCATCGTAGAGGGCGGCCACACCTACACCGTCTACGCCTCCGGCTCCAAGCTGCGGCTCTACGGCTGCTCCTTCCAAAATGTGGAACCCGCCCAGGTCTTTGCCGCCGAGATCGCCGCCTTCCCCTTTGCGCGTATTCGGGGTGAAAACCCCGACGCCGACCACATCGACGCCGACCTGGCCCTGATGGACAGCTACGAGAGCCAGTTTGGCTCCTGCGACGTGTCCTGGAGCAGCTCGGACACAAAGGTCGTGGATGTCAACGGCGCGGTGAACTGCCAAAAGAACGAGACCCAGGTCCAGCTGACCGGCCACTTCTCCGTTCAGGAGCGGCGGGAACTGGCCGCCGACGTGACCTTTACCCTCACCGTCCTGGCGGACCCCGACGACACCTCCGCCGTGGCGGTGGCCAAGGAGGCGCTGACCCTGGGGGAGCTGTCCGCTGTGAAGCGGGACCTCCAGCTGCCCGCCGCGGGCAAGCGGGGCACCGCCATCACCTGGGCCAGTTCCGATGAGACAGTGGTGGGCCGGGACGGCAAGGTCTATCCCGCCGCCGACATGGCCAGGACTGCCACCCTGACCGCCACCATTACCCGGGGCGACGCCTCCGAGACCAAGGCCTTTGTAGTTACCGTGGTGGGCATCGTGCCGGTGACGCTGGATTCTTGGGTCTACGAAGGCCCCGACGGCAAGCTGCGTTATACCCCCGCCGACGGCGGCAGGCTGCAGGCGGTGGCCCTGACCTGCAACGACCCCAATCCCGCCCGGGGTGACAAGGTCCTGATCACCGTCTACGGTCCTGACGGTGTGGCCAAGGATTCCGCCTCCTACCCTGTGGCGGATACCTTTGCCGGCGTGCCCGTAGGCCAGAGCGTCTCTGTGGCGGCGGATATGGCCATGGACAGCGGCGACTATTTTGAGGTCACGGCTACAGCTTCTGACGGCAGGGCTCTGATCCAACCCGTCCGCAACGACGACAACCTGGCCGACACCGCCAAGGTCTATGTGGTGGGCGATTCCACCGCCAGCGTCTACGGGGACGACCGCTATCCCCGCAAGGGCTGGGCCCAGATGCTGGGGGGCTACTTTGACGGTGTGGAGGTCATTGACCTGGCCCTGTCCGGCCGCTCCTCGGGCAGCTTCAAAAACGAGGCCAACTACGCCACTTTGCAGAATTCCCTGACAAAGGGCGACTACCTCATCATCCAGTTTGGACACAACGACAACAAGGCCGACAGCTATGCCGACCCCGCCGGAGACCGCTTCACCGCCGGCTCCTTCCAGGCGTCCATGCTGGACTATATCCGCCTGGCTTGGGAGAAGGGGGCCCATCCCATCCTGGCCACCTCCATCTCCCGCCGCAAGCTCTCCGACGAGAGCCTGGAGGCCTATGTCCGCGCTACCCAGGCGCTGAGCGTGGCCACCAGCGTCCCCTGCATCGACCTCTACGCCGTCACCAACGCCTGGATCAACCAGGTGGGGGTGGACGCCGCCCAGGATATGTTCAACTGCGTCAAGCCCCACGACAGCCGCTTTATGGGCTACGCCCCCTTCGCCGGGTCTGAGTTCTACGAAAAGGGCTCCACCGACGACACCCATCTGAACATCTACGGCGCCGACCTCATCGCCCAGTGGTTCGTGGACGGCCTGGCTGAGCAGGGCCTGCCTTTGGCAACGAAGGTGAACACTCGTCGGGCCGCGCCGCTGCCGGCCTACGCTTTGGCCGCGGACACTGTCACCGCCATAAGCGGCTACTCCGACGTCAATTCCGGCGACTGGTTTGCCCCCAGCGTTCAGCGGACCACCGCCGCCGGGGTGTTCTCCGGCACCGGCAACGGCCTCTTCCGGCCGGACCAGCCCATGACCCGGGCCATGGTAGCCACCGTGCTATACCGCCTGGCGGGCAGCCCCGCCCTGCAGGGGACCACACACTTCCCCGACGTAGCCTCTGACGCGTGGTATGCCGCCGGGGCGACTTGGGCGGGGGAAAAGGGGATCGTGACCGGATACGGAGACGGCGCCTTTGCACCGGACGATCTCATTACCCGAGAGCAGCTGGCCGCCATGCTCTTCCGCTTCGCGCTGGAAAACGGGCTTTGGAGTGAGTATGACCCGATCACCTCCATGGAGAATATGCCCGCTTCCTACCCGGACTTCTTTACCGCCGGGGACTGGGCCGCGGAGGCCCTCCAGTGGCTCACCAGCAAGGGACTGCTGACGGGCAAGCCCGGCGGACTGCTGGACCCCAAGGGTCCTGTCACCCGGGCTGAGGCCGCCGCTGTTTTGGAGCGGCTCATGACTCTGATGGGGAAGTAAACAAGACAGGAAAAAGCTCCAAGGCATTTCGCCTTGGAGCTTTTTTTGTCTTGGCGCGTCGAGCGAAATGCCTGCCATCAGCCGCTACGCTAGGGCTGAGAAGCCGCCGCTCCGATCTGTTCGCCCATGGTGACCACCGTCTCCAGACCCTTGCGGGTATTTTCCAGGATCTCCGGGTCGATTTGGGCTGCGCCCTCCCTAAGCAGCACTACCACCGTAGAGCCGCCGAAGAGGAATTTGCCCTTCTCCTGGCCTTTTTTGTGGGGGCCAGGCTGATGGTAGTTCTCGATCTTTCCCACGCATAGGGCTCCCACCTCCAACTGCACCGCCGTGCCGAAGTGGACGGTGTCCAGTACCGTGTATTCCCGGCAGTTTCGATGGTAGACGTTGTAGCGGTGGAAGGCGATGGGCTGAACAGTGTGGAGCACGCCGGGGATAAATTCCCAGCGCAGCTCCTCGCAGTCGTCAAAATAGCAGTAGCGGTGGTAGTTATCCACGCTCAGACGAAAAATGAGACACATGCCCCCCTGAAAAGTCTTAGCCAGCGCGTCGTCTCCCCCCAGCATTTCCCGGAGGTCATAGACGCTTTGCTTGATGGTAAACAAGGCGTCCTTGGTAATGGGATAGACGGTGAGTTTGGCGTCGCAGGGGGAGATCAGACCGTCTTCGATCTGCAGAGCGCTGGGCTTGAGGGGCCGGGAGAAAAAGTCGTTGTAGCTCTTCACCGCCGAGAGGTCATAGCGCTCCAGGTCAATGTGGTTTTTTCGGATAAAGCGGGGGATAAACGTCTTGGAAAAAGAGGACGATAAGACCCGCCCCACCAGCTTGGACAGGTTGGGACGGGTCAGAGCCTTCAGCAAAAGGCGGCCGGGCGGGGTGTTGTAGAGAAACCGCAGAGAAGCGCTGGGACGCAGAGCCGCCAGGTCCACGGTAGAGCGCTCAGATGCCATAGTGGATAAAGAGATAGCCCAGGAAGATGATCTCTGCCGCGCCGATGAGAGCCAGGACCAGAATGGGCTTGAGACCCATTTTGTGGATGCGAAGAGGCTTGAAGAGGAACAAGAAGCCCTGGACTACCATCACGACCAGGCATATAGGCAGAAGGTTAAAGGTGTCGCGCAAAAAGAACTGGATCAGCAGCAGCTGGGGCCAGAGAAAGCCCGAGGAAGTGACGGGCAGGCCGGTAAAGGCCTTGGTGCCGGTCTCCAGGGCGTCCCCAGCCTGAATGTTGAAGCTGGACAGACGGATAATGGCCGTCAGCACAAACAGGGGAGCGATCACGAAAAAGGCGGCGGAAAAGACAGGGGCGGCCTCCGGGGCCAGGGCCTTGGCCATGGCGTACACCAAAGCGCAGGGCAGCAATCCAAAAGAGATGGTGTCGGCAAAGGAGTCGATCTCGATGCCGTAGCGCTTTTCCCTTTCGGTGCGGTTTTTCTTGGACCGGGCCACCCGACCGTCAAAGCCGTCCAGAATGGCGCACAGGATCAGGCAGACCCCCGCCGTCCAGGGGTGGCCGCTGCCCGCCACGCCGAAGAGGGTGCCCGTGACGCCCAAAATGGCGGACAGGTAGGTGAGCCAAACGGTGTAATCATAATTTCCAAGCATTTGCTTTCGCCTCTATCTTTCAGTCTTTTTCGGGGGTTTGGGGCGTACGCTTTACCATCCGCGCCCAGGTCCACACGCCGCCCACCAGCACGCACAAATAGAACACCAGGAGTCTTGTGATGAGCATCACCGTCTCCGTGGCCTTGCCCAGCAGCGGGGACAGCAGCAGCACGAACAGCAGCTCGGTCACCCCCGCGGCGCCGGGAATGGGGAAGGCGGAGGCGCCGATGATGCAAAGGACATTCAGCGAGAAGATCACCGGCAGCAGCCCCGGCTCCACGCCAAGACCGATGGCCAGCAGGCAGATGGGGATACCGGCCAGGGCTCGCTGGAGGAGATTGAGCCCCAAGGTGGCCCAGACGGCCTTTTTGTCCCGGCCGATCAGCGTGGCGGTCTTGCCATATTCGTCCAGGGCGCTGTTGAGCGAGGCCAGGGACCTGGCGGGGTTCTTTACCAGATGGAGCTTGGCAAAGATCCTGATAAAGAAGATACCGATGGTGCGGACCAGACTGCCCCGGACCATACAAAGCACGCACACCACCAGCATGGCGAAGATGGCCACATAGCCGTACACCAGCATCCACGCCGCTCCTGGCGAGATGGACACCTGGGGCGTGGCCAGGGCGATGATGATGCCGGGGATGCCCAGCAGGAAGAGGGCCCCTTGGTACATGGTGGTGTTGAGTACCAGCAGCAGCGAGGCCTCCGCCAGGGGGACGCCGTCCTTTTGCATGAAGTAGGCTGCCGCCGGCTGGCCGCCGGTGGCCAGAGGGGTGATGCCGGAGATGTAGTAATCCGCCGCCGCCCACATGACGCTGCGCTTCATAGGCGCGCTGTGGCCCAGGCGCATGGAGAGCATCCGCAGGATCCAGCCCTCCACCACCACGCAGGACAGGGCTGCCAGCACGGAGAGCGCCAGCAGTATAGGATGTATCCGGCCCAGGAACTCCGTGATGCGGTCCACATCCAGCCCGGAGGTGGTCTGGGTGACAACGAAAAGAGTGACCCCTGCCAGCAAAAGCAGCAGCAAAATGCACAAGACCTGCTTCTTGCGGTCCATGAGATCGGCTCCCGCCACGGCCCGGTCCACCCCTTTCCTCTAAGCTCGCCTGCCGCAAAGGCGGCCGGTCGCCCCCAGGTATGCCGCAGGCACAAGTTTTACTAAGCTCACGCTCCGCGTTCGCTAAGTAAAGCTATTGTACCACACTTGCCGGCAAAACGGAACACTTTTTTTCCGCCCCTTCTTTTTTTGTGGCCCGGACGGGGAAAACCCTTGCGGCAGATGGCACTTTATGGTAAAATATTGTAGACTTACCAAAGAGAGACAGTTCGGATAAGAGGGGAGGCGGCGGTGTGACGGCGCGACACAAGCACCTGGCGGCGCGGATCCTGGCGGGGCTTTTGGCCCTGGCGCTGGCGGGGATGGTGGTAGACCGCTGCCTGCGCGCCATCGTGGCCCAGGAGGAACAGCAGGTGGAGCAGACGCTGCAGGACGTAGGCGAGCAAAACGCCGCCAAGCTCCGGGCAGTGCTGGATAGCCGCAGGATGCTCCTCGCGGCCATGTGCGTGCAGATGTCCGACGAGGAGGACACATCCTTTCTTGTGGACCAATTCAAGGTGCTGGTGGACATCTACAATGTCAAGCGCATCGGCTTTGCCGACCTCAGCGGCCAGGTCTATACGACCGACGGCGTCTACGCCGGGGTGGCCCACTGGGACGTTTTCCGCCGGGCCGCGGCGGGGGAGACCCTATTTACCGACGTTACCACCGACACGCTCTCCGGCGACGGCGAGAGCATCAACCTCTGCGCCGGGCCCGTCTACCGCGATGGTACGGGAGAGCTGATGGGAGTCATGTTCGCCGCCTACCGTACCGAGACCTTCAGTCGACTGCTGCAGGTGGGCTCCTTCACCGGCCAGGGCACCAGCTGTATCTTCCAGCGCGACGGACTTTTGGTGGCTGCCGCGGGGGAGGGGGTGTGGCAGCCCGGGGAGAGCCTGTTTGACCTTTTAAATGACTTGGATGCCGCCAACGCCGCCGCTGTGGCTCAGCTGCGGCGCCATGTGCTGGGCCATGATCAAAGCGCGCTGATGCTCACCGTGTCCAACGGCCAGGATGACGACTATCTCCATGTTATGGAGCTGGACAGCCACCCGGGCTGGTATCTGACCACAATCGTCCCCACCGCGGTGCTGACCCAGCGGACCCAGCCCATGCTGGACAGTGTGCGGGTCATGATCGCGGTGGTGACAGCGCTGCTGCTTGTGTGCGTGCTGGTCTACCTCTGGACCTATCACGTCCAGCAAAAAGCCCTCCACCGTCTGGCCTATGTGGACCCCATTACCGGCGGCGACAACTACGCTGCATTTTGTCAGAAGATGACCGATGGTCGCAAGGTCAGCGGCCCGGGCTATGTGGTCTCCGCTGATCTGCGGGACTTTGATTCGGTGAACAACACCTGTGGTGTGCAGCGGGGCAACGAGGTCATTCGGGCCATGCACGGGGGGTTGACGGGCGGCCTGGAAAAAGGGGAGTTGTGCGCCCGCGTCTCCGCCGACCGCTTTCTTCTCTTTCTCCACGCCGAGGGGGACGAGACCCTGGTGGCCCGGCTGAAGCTCTACCGGGATCAGATCGCCGCCATCGCACCCCAGCAGGGCATCCCGCCCATCATGCCCAAGTTCGGCGCCCGGGCGGTGACTACCACCGGCGACCCCGAGCGGGCCTATCGGGATGTGAATGTGGCCCTGCGGCGGCTCAGCGTGCGGGTGGACTATTTCTACGCCATCTACAATGATGAGGACAAGGATCGGGCCAGCCAGACCCACGACATCGAGACCCGGTTTGACCAGGCCATTGCCCAGCATCGCTTTGAGATGTGGTATCAGCCCAAATACGAGCCCCGATCGGGCCGCCCGGTGGCTGCGGAGGCCTTGGTCCGCTGGCGGCAACGGGACGGGCGGCTCATGCCGCCGGGGAAGTTCATCCCCCTGTTTGAGCGAAACGGTATGATCGCCCAGCTGGACGAGTATACCTTCCGTGCCGTCTGTGCCCAGCAGCGGTTCTGGCTGGACCGGGGCAAGGCCGTCGTACCCATCTCCGTCAATCTCTCCCGAGTGAGCCTTCTGTTTCCTGACATCGCCCAGCGCCTGGCCCGGATCGCCCAAAGCTTTGGCCTGGAGACCAGGTACATTGAGCTGGAGATTACCGAGAGCGCCATGGAGGGCAAGGCCAACCTGGACCAGGCCATTGGCCAGCTCCGGGAAGTGGGCTTTCACATCCAGATAGATGATTTTGGAAGCGGCTATTCCTCCCTGTCCACCCTGACCCGCCGGTGCTTTGACAACGTGAAGTTGGACAAGTCCCTGGTGGACTGCATCGGCCAGGACGAGGGCAACGCCCTGATCGAGTCCATCACCGGCCTGGTCCACCGCCTGGGCATGACTGTCACCGCCGAGGGTGTGGAGCGTGAGGAGCAGATGACGTTTTTGCGGGACCTGGCAGTGGATAATATCCAGGGGTATTACTACTCCAAGCCGCTGACCCTGGCCGACTTTGAGGAGCTGCTGGGATAAAGGGCGGTTCAAACCCCGGTGAGGACAAAACGAAAAAGGGGCAAGCGTGATCCGCGACTTTGTTTTTTGCGTTTCCAAACATTGCACATCATAACTTTTCTCTTCCGGTCCAAACTAGGCGTGGGTCAAGAAAATGACCTACGAACCCACAAAGAAGAGAAAAGGAGAAACGACTATGTCTACCAAGAACTCCAAGATCAACGTCCCCCAGGCTCGCGAGGCCATGGACAAGTTCAAGATGGAGGCCGCCAATGAGGTCGGCGTCAATCTGAAGCAGGGCTACAACGGCGACATCACCGCCCGTCAGGCCGGCAGCGTCGGCGGCCAGATGGTCAAGTCATGACGTCCGTACGAACTATGAGCTACATACGCCAAAGCCAGACGGGCATTGCCAGCAGATTACATATGTTGCCACCATCAGAATATAACACAAGACGGTCAGAGGGATCCCCCTGGTCGTCTTTTTGCTGCAGAAAACCACTTACTAATATTTTTTAGTTAATCTAATTTTATAATTTTTTTAAAAATTATAAAATTGGATTGACTTGTGCATAATTGATGCGTATAATATAGACAGAGTCCCCATAACACCCCCAGCCATTGAGGTGAATTCATGCGTAATTACGATTATCGTAGCAAGTGGCAACAGCTTCTTGCCCCGGACATTGTGGCACTGCTGACCCAGATTCATGAGTTTAAGGGCGAGCAGAATCTTTTTGTTGAGACCCACAGTGACACGCTCACCCGGCTTGTAGATATCGCAAAGATCCAGAGCACCGAAGCCTCCAATAAGATTGAGGGTATTTATACCTCTGATGAGCGTCTGAAAAAAATCGTTCTAGACAAAACCACGCCCCGCTCCAGGAGTGAGCAAGAAATTGCAGGTTATCGCGATGTGCTAACCACGATCCATGAAAGCTACAAGTATATTCCGCTGCGGCCGACCATGATCTTGCAACTCCACCGCGACCTATACAAGTTCAGCGGCAGCGCCATTGGCGGCAATTATAAAAACTCTGATAACATCATCGCGGAAACTGATGCGGGCGGCAACCGCTTCGTTCGCTTTCAGCCTGTCCCCGCATGGGAGACTCCGGAAGCTGTGGAACGCGCCTGTAATGCCTATCGTGAGGCCCTACAGTCTGACATTGACCCGTTGCTCGCGATTCCCATGTTCATCCTGGATCTTCTCTGCATTCACCCCTTCAATGACGGCAATGGTCGCATGAGCCGGTTGCTGACTTTGTTACTTCTTTACCGCAGCGGCTATATTGTCGGAAAATATATCAGCATCGAAAAAGTTATTGAGCAAAGCAAAGAAACTTATTACGAGACATTGCAGCAAAGCTCTGTGGGGTGGCACGATGGCATAAATGACTACACACCATTTGTGCGTTACCTGCTGGGTGTGATCGTTGCCGCCTATCGGGATTTTTTTTCCCGCGTACAGCTCTTGACCGCCAGTGGTATGTCAAAGCCCGAGCGTATTCGTGAACTCATCAAAGACACCCTCGGCAAGATCACCAAGGCAGAGATCATGAAGAAGTGCCCCGATGTCAGCCAAGCAACGGTCCAGCGGACTCTGATCGAATTGCAAAAAAAAGACGAGATCATCAAGCTTAGCGGTGGGCGCTACACTGCCTATATTTGGAACAGGGAGAGAGAATGACATGGTCACTGGCGAGTTGAAAAACAAGATAGACCGACTGTGGGACGCTTTCGCGGCCGGAGGGATCACCAACCCCCTGGAGGTCATTGAGCAGATGACCTATCTGATGTTCATCCACGACCTGGACGAGTCGGACAACCTCCGCGCCAAGGAGAGCGCCATGCTGGGGCTTCCCTACAAAAGCATTTTTGCCGAAGAGGTGCAGATCGGGGACCGCACCGTCCCCGGTCAGCAGCTCAAATGGTCGGTGTTTCACGATTTTCCCGCCGGGCAGATGTATTCCGTGATGCAGGAGAATGTCTTCCCCTTTATCAAAAATCTCCACGGCGATAAGTCCAGCGGCTATGCCAAGTATATGGACGACGCCATTTTTAAGCTGCCCACTCCCTTGCTGCTGGAGAAGGTGGTCACCGCCCTGGACGAGATCTATGACCAGATGGCCCAGATAAAGGACAGCGACGTCCGAGGCGATGTGTACGAGTATCTCCTCTCCAAGCTCTCCACCGCCGGGCGCAACGGCCAGTTCCGCACCCCCCGGCACATCATCAAAATGATGGTAGCGCTGATGGCCCCCAGCCCCGACGAGGTGATCTGTGACCCGGCCTGCGGCACCTCCGGCTTCCTGGTGGCGGCGGGGGAGTATCTGAAGGAGCACCACAAGGCGGAGGTCCTGTTTGACCGCCAGAAAAAGGCCCATTACATGAATGAGATGTTCCACGGCTACGACATGGACCGCACCATGCTCCGCATCGGAGCCATGAACATGATGGCTCACGGCATTGAAAATCCCTTTATCGAATACCGGGACAGCCTCAGCGACCAGAACACCGACCGGGACCGGTATACTCTGATCCTGGCCAATCCCCCCTTTAAGGGCAGTTTGGACGCCGATATCGTCTCCGCCGACCTTCTGAAGCTGTGCAAGACGAAAAAGACCGAGCTGCTGTTTCTGGCGCTGTTTTTGAAGATGCTCAAGGTGGGTGGCCGGTGCGCCTGTATCGTCCCCGACGGGGTGCTCTTTGGCTCCTCCGCCGCGCACAAGGCCATCCGCGAGGAACTGATCGAGCGTCACCGCCTTCAGGCGGTCATCTCCATGCCCTCCGGGGTCTTCAAACCCTACGCCGGGGTGTCCACCGCCGTGCTGATCTTTACCAAGACCAATCACGGCGGCACGGACAAGGTGTGGTTCTACGATATGCGCGCCGACGGCTTCTCCCTGGATGACAAGCGAATCCCCGTGGCGGAAAACGATATTCCCGACGTCATCGCCCGGTTCCATGCCCTGGCCGCCGAGGAGGACCGGGCGCGCACCGAGCAGTCCTTCCTGGTACCTACGGAGGAAATCGTGGACAACGGCTATGACCTCTCCATCAACAAGTATAAAAAGACCGAGTACAAGCCTGTGGAATACCCCCCCACCAGCGAACTCTTTGCCCAGCTTCGGGATCTGGAGGAGGAGATTCAGAAGGGCCTGGAGGAATTGGAGGGGATGGTGTGATGGCGAGGTTAGAAGATGTATGCGAAATTCTTGATAGCAAACGCATTCCTATAACTGCATCAGATCGCATTGCAGGGCCATATCCGTACTATGGCGCTAATGGGGTTCAAGATTATGTGGCAGATTATATTTTTGATGATGACCTAATTTTATTAGCAGAAGATGGGGGAAACTTTGGCTCCAAAGATAGGCCAATCGCATATCGCGTCTTCGGAAAGTGTTGGGTCAATAATCATGCGCACGTTTTGAAACCCAAAGTTGGCTATGATGTAGGTTATGTGTGTTATTCCTTGATGTATTATGATGTCTCAGGGCTTGTAAATGGAGCGACAAGGCAGAAATTAACACAGGCTGATATGCGCAAAATGATTATCCCAGAAAGGACATTAGAAGAACAGCAACATATTGCGTTAATTTTGGAAAGAATAGATGGTTTACTTTCGCTCCGCAAACAGCAACTTGCCAAGCTGGATGAACTGGTCAAATCTCGATTTGTCGAGATGTTTGAAGGCAAATATCCAGAGGTAATGATCGGCGATAAAATAGAAACCACTTCTGGTGGAACGCCTTCAAGTAAACACTCAGAGTTCTATGATGGAGGTAAAATTCCGTGGCTGACAAGCGGAGAAGTTAACCTCGGCTATATACACAGAACAGAAAGAAATATTACTGAGTTGGGACTAAAAAGTTCATCTGCTAAATGGGTGCCCCGAAACAGCGTCGTGATTGCAATGTATGGCGCGACGGCAGGAAAAGTGGGCTTAATTACAATACCTCTAACTACTAATCAAGCGGTTTGCACACTGCTTCCGAGCAAGGATTTTGAGCCTCTATACTTATATTATGCCGTTAAAAAGAATGAAACATGGATGCTTGAACATCGTTCTGGAGCAGCGCAGCCAAATATTTCACATGCCATTATTCGGAAGATGAAAATAATTTGTGCTCCTATTGAGGAACAAAAACGATTTTCGCTTTGGGCTGAACTAATCGATAAATCAAAATTGACAATCCGGAAAAGTTTGGATAAACTGGAAGTACTAAAAAAATCCCTGATGCAGCAATATTTTTCATGAGCATTACACTTACAAAAGAACTTAAGGGGGTATTTGCATGAGAAAAGCTGATTTTAAAACCCGCATGTTTGATTTGCTTGGTGCGGACGTAGAAAACCTATCCCACGAAGAAAAAATGCGTTTGGCGGAAAAATTCCTGATTGAATTTCAAATCAAAAGCGACAGCAAGCGCAAAAGACCAAATCGCGGCGAAAGTTGGACGGATGAAGAACTTCGAGTTGTTTTGTCGGATGCGCCCACAAAAAGCAGTTGCGTGAAATACGCGAAGATATTCGGACGCGGTTACGGAAGTATTGAGCAAATTTACCGTTGGGCTTCGACAGATGACCAAACAGTCAAAGAAAAGCGGCCAGATGACGCGTTTATTAAGCATGTTAAAATAATCGCCAAAGAACTCGGATGGCGAGCCTGATCAGAGTCACAAACTAACGCCCGGCCGCCAGTCGATGCCGACTGAATGGAGGTGATACCCATATGACCAACTTCGATTTTCTTCTCTCCTATCCCCAATTTGAACCCTTCGCCGAGACCGCTGTGGCGGCGGAGCGGGTCCTACATATCGATATCGCCACTTGCGCGGTGAACTGCCGGCGGGCGATGGAAGCGGCCGTCAAATGGATGTATTCCGTGGACGGCAGTCTCGCTATGCCCTACGACACCCGGCTGGTGGCCCTGATGGGAAGCGAGGAGTTTCGAGAGCTGGTGGATACCGACCTCTGGCGGCGGATAGAGTTTATTCGCAAGGTGGGCAACAATGCTGCCCACGGCGGAAAGAAGGTAACCCGGGAGCAGGCGGAGTTGTGTCTGGAAAACCTCTTTGTGTTCCTGGATTTTGTGGCCTACTGCTATGTGCGGGGCTATGAGGGCCGGGACTTTGACCGCACCCTCCTGGCGGGTAAGCCGGAAGCAGTCCCGGCCCCGGCGGCGCCTCAGGCGGAGATCGAGCTGGAACGGCTCATAGCAGAGAACGCCGCCCTCCGGGAAGAACTCACCGCTCGTCGGGCGGAGCAACAGCCCCAATATGTGCCCAAGCCTCTGGATATCTCTGAGTTTAAGACCCGGAAGCTCTATATCGATGTGATGCTCACTGACGCCGGCTGGGTCGAGGGCAAGGACTGGCTCAAAGAGGTGGAGCTACCCGGCATGCCCAACAAATCGGAGGTGGGCTACGCCGATTATGTGCTCTACGGCGACGATGGTCGCCCCCTGGCGGTGCTGGAGGCAAAACGCACCTGCGTGGACGTGTCCAAGGGCCGCCAGCAGGCCAAGCTCTACGCCGACCTTTTGGAGAAACAGTATGGCCGCCGACCGGTGATCTTCCTCTCCAACGGCTTTGAGACCCGGATCGAGGACGGCCAGTATCCTGAGCGGCGGGTGGCGGCGGTCTACTCTAAGCGGGATCTGGAGAAGCTTTTCAATCTGCGTTCCATGCGGACAAGCCTTAAAAATATCCGGGTAGATAAAACCATTGCTGGGCGGTATTACCAGGATGCGGCAGTGAAGGCCGTGTGCGACTGCTTTGGGGTGCGCAACCGCCGAAAGGCTCTTCTGGTCATGGCTACCGGATCGGGGAAGACCCGGACGGTGATCGCCCTATGCAAGGTGCTGCTGGAGCAGGGCTGGGTAAAAAACATCCTGTTCCTGGCCGACCGGAATTCCTTGGTCACCCAGGCCAAACGCAGCTTTGTGAACCTATTGCCTGACCTCTCCGTGACCAACCTCTGCGAAGAGAAGGACAACTATACCGCCCGGTGTGTGTTTTCCACCTACCAGACCATGATGAACTGCATCGACATGGTCCGGGACGAGGAGGGCAAGCTCTTCACCTGCGGGCATTTTGACCTTGTGATCTGCGATGAGGCTCACCGTTCCATTTACAACAAGTACCGGGATATTTTCAACTACTTTGACGCACCCCTGGTGGGCCTTACTGCCACCCCAAAAGACGAGATCGACAAGAATACCTATGACATTTTTGAGCTACAAAGCGGTGTGCCCACCTACGGCTATGAGCTGGCCCAGGCGGTGGAGGATGGTTTTTTGGTGGACTTCCTCTCAGTGGAGAGCAAGTTAAAATTTATAGAGGAAGGCATCACCTATGATGAGCTTTCTCCCGAGGATCAGGCAGTCTATGAGGATACCTTTGAAGATGAGAACGGCAACCTGCCGGATAAGATCAGCTCGTCGGCCCTCAACGAGTGGGTATTTAACAGGGATACGATTCGAGAAGTCCTACATATCCTTATGACCAACGGGCTAACAATCGACTATGGGGAGAAAATCGGCAAGACGATCATCTTCGCAAAAAACCACATTCACGCGGAAAAGATCTTGGAGGTCTTTGGAGAAGAGTACCCGGAGTTGAACGGCTATGCCAAGGTCATTGACAACTATATCAATTACGCGCAAAGCGTCATTGATGAGTTCTCCGACCCGCAAAAGCTACCTCAGATCGCCATTTCGGTGGATATGCTGGACACCGGCATCGACGTACCGGAGGTGCTGAACCTGGTCTTTTTCAAAAAGGTGATGAGCAAGGCCAAGTTCTGGCAGATGATCGGCCGGGGCACCCGGTTGTGTCCCGGACTGATCGACGGCGAGGACAAGAGTAAGTTCTACATCTTCGATTTCTGCGGTAATTTTGAGTTTTTCCGCATGAATAAGGGCCGCCCCACTGCCAACCAAATGACCCTTCAGGGCGCTATGTTCTCCTTGAAAGTACAGATCGTCTATAAGCTACAGGACCTCGCGTTTCAAACAGAAGAACTGACTGCCTTCCGTCAGGAGCTGGTGAAGGAACTGCTGGGGAAAGCTCAGGCCTTAAACCGGGAAAATTTCGCGGTGCGCCAGCATTTGAAGTATGTGGAGAAATACTCTGATCCGGTCAGCTATACCGCCCTCACCTACGAGGACACCCAACGGATCCGGGATGAACTAGCCCCGTTGGTCACGCCCGACGAGGACGATCCAAAGGCGGTCCGATTTGACGCTTTGATTTACGGCATCGAGCTTGCCTACCTCATGGGAAGTCGTTATCCCAGAGCCCGGAAGGATCTGCTTCGCAAAGTAGAAAGCATTGCCGGAGTGTCCAACATTCCGGAGATCATGGCCCAGTCTGAGCTGATCCATCAGATCCTGCATACTGACTATCTGGATCGAGCCGGGATCAATGAGTTTGAGCATATCCGCAAGGAACTGCGGAATCTGATCAAGTATATCCCCGTGAGCTCTCCCCGCTATGATACTAATTTTGAGGACGAGTTGCTCTCCATTGATTGGAACGAGGCTGATCTGGAGAGTGATGATCTGCAAAATTATAAGGCCAAAGCGGAATTTTACATCCGGCAGCACGAAAGCGAAGCGGTGATCGCCAAATTAAAGGGAAATATTCCACTGACCCCGGAAGATGTCCAGGCGCTGGAGCGCATTCTTTGGAGTGAAGTTGGGACCCGGGAGGACTATGAAGCCGCTTGCGGGAAAAAGCCGCTAGGGGAGTTTGTCCGGGAGATCGTGGGCTTGGATATGAATGCCGCCAAGGCTGCATTCGCGAAATACCTCGACGACTCCAGCCTGGACAGCCGACAGATCTATTTCGTCAATCAGATCGTGGAGTATATTGTCCATAACGGTATGATGAAAGATCTGTCCGTGCTTCAGGAGACGCCCTTCACCGATAAAGGCAGTGTCGTGGAGGTCTTTACCGACGTTTCCCTCTGGTTGGGTATCCGTCAAGTCATTGAGCAGATCAATAAGAACGCGGCAGTGGCGTAAAACGTCGCCGTCAGCAGGCAGCTCCCACCCTTTGTCAGTGTTTTCAGCCCACCGCTATGGCGCAAAATTTGCCAAAACACCCAGCGTTTTCTCCTCATATCTTTTCGTTTGCCGCTCAAACTAGGCGTGGGTCAAGAAAATGACCTACGAACCCACAAAGAAGAGAAAAGGAGAAACGACTATGTCTACCAAGAACTCCAAGATCAACGTCCCCCAGGCTCGCGAGGCCATGGACAAGTTCAAGATGGAGGCCGCCAATGAGGTCGGCGTCAATCTGAAGCAGGGCTACAACGGCGACATCACCGCCCGTCAGGCCGGCAGTGTCGGCGGCCAGATGGTCAAGAAGATGATCGAGGCCTATGAGAACGGCCTGAAGTAAGCTGACTTTCAGCTAAAAAAGGCACAAAAAAGAGCCATTGGGAGCATTGCTGCTGCCAATGGCTCTTCCTTTTTATCCCTCAGCCGTAAAAGGCGTGGTTGCCGATGGTGAACAAAAGGGACTTGTTTCGGCTGGCCCAGAAGGACTTGCCTACGCCGTTGAACCAGTAGGCGCCGGGCACCACGTCGGCGCCGTCCATGGCCAGCTTGGCGGCGATGATGGCCTCGGACTTGGCCGTGGCGTTGGTGGCGCCGGAGAACTGGCCCTTTTGGTAGATCACGCCGCTGACGCTGTCGGCAAAGCCCGCCCGGGAGCCGGCCTTGACCCGGTTCAGGATCACCTGAGCCACGGCGATCTTGCCCTTTAGGGGCTGGTTGCCGCTCTCATGCTGGACCACCCGGGCCAGCAGATCCAGGTCGGTGGCGTTATAAAATGTCTCGCCCGATTCGATGGGGGCGCCGGAGGTGAGGTACACCCCAGCGCCGTCCCAGCCCACCTGGGCGCCCAGGGCCTTGGCCAGCACCCGGACGGGCACCAAAAAGGCGCTGTCCTGGGGGTGGAGCCGCACGCCGTTTGTGTAGTAGAGATACCGGCCATTGCAAATGAGGTAGGGCCGCTGGGCGTTGTAGGACAGGGTAAAGCCCGCTCCGGTCACCTCCACGTCGGTATTGCCGCCGCCCCAGGCGCTCTGAGCGTCAGGGAACAGAGCCCGGGTGACGGGGTCGATGGCCACATAGGTGATGCCGTTTTCCAGCAGAGAGTGGGCTTCCGGCACGGCCTGACCGTTCACATAGATCTCAAACTGATTGGGCACCGCGGGGGCCGCAGGCGCGGGCGTTTCCTCTGCGGGCGTTTCTTCAGGGCCAGCCGCCTCCACAGGGGCCGCCTCCGTGGGAATATCTTGGGTAGGTGCTTGCGCTGGCTCGGTCGCCGCTGCGATGGGCTCCGCGGCAGGCTCCGTCTCCTGAGGCTCTACCGACCAGGCGCACAAGGGCAAGATCGACAGCAAAGCGAGCGTCAGGCACAGCAGACGTTTCTTCAAGGGGCGTTCCTCCTTTGAAACTTGTTGTTACTAAATTGTAACCTATTTGGCCGCAAAATGCAACCCCCACTTTACCGTCAAAAATAACAAGACAAAATGATGGTCAAGTGTTGATTTTTTCCATTTTGTCCGTTATAATAAGAGCCGTCAAAAGCCGGGATCGGGCAAAGGCCTGTGTCCCAGAGAAAAAGAGGGATGGCGATGGCGCAGGACAGGCGTGTGGTCCGGACCAAGACAGCCTTGACCCGGGCGTTGTTTGAGCTGCTGGGGGAGAAGGAATTCAACAAGATCTCGGTCACTGAGCTTGCCCAGCGGGCCGATGTGGACCGCAAGACCTTCTATCTCCACTACCGCTCGGTAGAGGAGATCCTGGAGGAGTTTTACGAGGACGCCATCGAACGGCTCCAGGAGGAGTTGAAGCGGGAAGCGGTCTTTGGCCAGGCCATGGATCTGCCCAAGTTCTTCCGGGCGCTGAACAGCATCATGGCGGAGAAGATGCCGCTATATCGCCGCCTGGCCAAGGGCTCGGGCTACACCTATTTTATGGAGCGGCTGCGGGCCATCCTGCGCGCGGAGGTTGAGGACGTGCTGCGCCACCGGGGCGTTACCGACGAGACCTACCTCCAAATGTGCAGCGAGGTATACGCCGCCGGCGTCATGCGGGCCTACCTGACCTGGCTCAAGGGGGATCTGGACATGGACGAGGAGCGGTTTGCCCAGCAGATCGGCCAGATGGTGAACCGGGGCCTGGGCCTGGAGCAAGGGGGAGACTAAGCCATGATGAAAGTCCTTTATTTGCTCAACCACGCTGGAAAGGCGGGGACGGAGCGGTATGTGGAGACCCTGGTCAAGTACCTGGGCGGGTCCAGGGTGGACCCCTATTTTGCCTATAACGAGAGCGGACTCCTGGTGGAACGGCTGGAGGCCCTTGGGGTGCCCACACGGCGCATCGCTATGACTAGCCGTTTTGACCTCAAGGCCGCCAAGGCTCTGGCTAAGCTCTGTGAGGAGTGGGACATCGACTTGATCCACTGCCACTACCTCCGAGAGCACTATACCGCCCTGCTGGCCAAGCGGTACAACAAGAAGATCCGGGTGGTATATACCAACCACTTCGTCATCCCCAACAATTTCGTTACCCGCCTTTCGAACCGGCTGCTGGACAAGCGCCAGGACCAGATGATCGCCGTGTGCAACAAAGGCCGGGAACAGCTGATGCAAAACGGCTGGAAGGGGGACCGCATCCAGGTAGTTTTCAACGGCGTGGACTTGGAGGCCTGGGCCGGAGAGAGCTCCACCCTGCGTTCTGAGCTGGGCATTCCGGAAGACCGCTTTGTCATGCTCTGCGCCTCCCGCTTTGCCCACGACAAGGGCCACGCGTACCTCATGCGCTCGCTCAAGCGGCTGTCTGAACTTAGCGCAAAACCCTTTACTATGGTGCTGGCCGGGGACGGCGAGCTGCTGGAGCCCACCAAGGCTTTATGCGCTCAGTTGGGCCTCACCGACGACCAGGTGAAGTTCATCGGCTTTCGCAAGGACATCAAAAACCTCTACAAGGGGTCCGACCTGTACGTCAATTCCTCTCAGCATGAGGCCCTCAGCTTCCTCATCATCGAGGCACAGGCGGCGGGACTGCCCTGCGTCATCACCGACATGGGCGGCAACCGGGACATTCTGGAGGGGCCGGACCAGGGCGGGCTTTTGGCGGTGTACGACGACCCGGAAAGCATGGCCCAGTGTATGCGGCGGTTTTTGGAGGACCCGGCGTTTACCGCCCAGTGCCGGGAAAGAGCATTGGAGAATATCGCCAGGCGCTTTGAGATCCATACCTTGGCGGAGGATACCTATCAGGTCTATGAAAAGGCGGTGGCAAGATGATAGCGGCAAACAGTGTGCTGTGCCGGTGGCTTTTGGCCCTGTGGCACGGCTTGCAAAACGCCTGGGCGCAGAGCGCTGTCGGCGGCTGGTTCCATCGCCGCCGTCTGGGGCTGAAGACTGCCGGACAGCATAGCCGCTTTTGCGCCTTTGCCGCCCGGGAGGGTAGCCTTTGGCGGGGCTGGAGCCAGAGCCGCTTTGGCCGGGCTGTGGTCTGGCTCTTTAACCTCCCCGTGACCGTCGCCAAGGGCGTCTATCGCCTGGGACGCCGGGTCTGGGATGGCAGCGTGTGTTTTAAGGGCGTCACCGCTTTGGGGCGGAAGAGCTGGCTGCTGCTGGGCCTCCTGGTCCTGGTGATGCTGGTGGCGCCCCATGAGAGGTGGGACAACCTCTATGCCTTCCTGGGTGCTACGGCGCTGCTGCTGGCCTACGCCGTGGGCTGCGCGGACCGTCAGCGGTCCCTGGAGGTGGGCCGCATGGGCCCGTGGTTCGCCCTCTATTTCCTCTTTATCACTCTGGGGCTGGTCACGTCGCTGAGCATTCCCATGTCCCTTCGCTTCTACCTCTTCCATCTCACCGGCTTTTTCCTGGTGCTGGTGGCGGTGAGCGCTATCGACACCCGGCGGCAGCTGAAGACCGTGCTGGTCTGCGCGGCCGTGGGGTTGGCTGTGGCGGCGCTCTACGGCTGCTACCAGGGCTATGTGGGGGTGGAGATCGTGGCCTCCCAGCAGGACATGACCATCAATGAGGGGATGCCCGGGCGTATCTACGGCTTTTTCGACAACCCCAACAACTTCGCCGAGGTGTTGGTGATGCTCACGCCTCTGGTGGGCGCGCTGACGCTGAACGCCAAGAGTTGGCGAGGCCGGCTGGCGGGTCTTGTGGCCCTGGGACTGGACGTGGCCGCCATTGGACTGACCTATTCCCGCTCCAGCTGGCTGGGGCTGGTGCTGGCGGTAGTGGTATTCCTGGTGTTGATGGACTGGCGCTTTTTACCCGCTATGGTGATCCTGGGGCTGTGCGCCATCCCCATCCTGCCCGAGAGCATTTTGAACCGAATCCTGACCATCGGCAACATGAAGGATTCCTCCGCCCGCTACCGATTGGCCATTTGGGAGGACACCGGACGGCTTTTGAAGGACTACGGCCTGACGGGTACCGGCCTTGGCAACGACGTGATGGGCCGGGTCTTCCGCCACTATCCCACCCTCTACGACGGCAACTACCCCATTCACACCCACAATAACTACCTCCAGATGTGGGGGGAGACGGGCTTTTTCGGACTGCTGGCCTTTTTGGGATTGCTGCTGGGCCAGATCAAGGAGGGCCTGGGGGCCTTCCGCCGGGCCGACAAGGAGCTGCGCCGCGTCCTCGCCGCTGCCCTGGGCGCCTTTGTGGGCATCTTGTTCATCGGCCTGGTGGAATACACCTGGTTCTATCCCCGCAATATGTTCCTCTTCTGGTTCCTCTTCGGCGTCATCGCCAGCTGTATTAAGTTGGTCGGACAGCGCGAGAAGTGACAGCCCAGTAAAAAACAGCTCCTAGTCAACTGACTAGGAGCTGTTTTTTTGCCGATATGGCTTTACTTCAGCCGGGCTTCCAGCGCGGCCTTTTGGTCCTCGTAGCCGGGCTTGCCCAGGAGGGCGAACATATTCTTCTTGTAGGCCTCCACGCCGGGCTGATCGAAGGGGTTGACCTCCAGCAGGTAGCCCGAGAGCCCGCAAGCGTACTCAAAGAAGTAGATCAGCCGGCCGATGGAGTCCTCGTCCCGCCGGGGCAGGGTGATGACGATATTGGGCACGCCGCCGTCCACATGGGCCAGCCGGGTGCCCCGGATGGCCTGCTCGTTGACGTAGGAGAGGGTCTTGCCGGTGAGGAAGTTGAGCCCGTCCACGTTATCGGGGTCGTTGGGGATGGTCACCTCATGGAGGGGCTTTTCAAAGCGGACCACCGTTTCCAGCATCAACCGCTGGCCCTGCTGGATGTACTGGCCCATGGAGTGGAGGTCGGCGGTGAAGTCCACGCTGGCGGGGAGCAATCCCCGGCCCTGCTTGCCCTCGCTCTCGCCGTAGAGCTGCTTCCACCACTCGCCAAAGAAGCGGAAGGAGGGCTCGAAGCCCGCCAGGATCTCCACGCTCTTGCCTGCTTCGTAGAGGGCGTGGCGGGCGGCGGCATACTGGGCGGCGGCGGAGTCAGAAAGTTGGTCGATGCAGACCTGCCGCTCAGCGGCGGCTCCGGCCATCAGGGCGTTGATGTCGATGCCCGCCACGGCGATGGGCAGCAGTCCTACGGCGGTAAGGACGCTGAAGCGCCCGCCCACGGCGTCGGGCACTACAAACTCCTCGTAGCCCTCCCGGTCGGCCAGGCCCTTCAGCGCGCCACGGGCGGCGTCGGTGGTGGCGTAGATGCGCTCGCGAGCGCCCTCCTTGCCGTACTTCTTCTCCAGCATATCCTTAAAGAGCCGGAAGGCCACGGCGGGCTCGGTGGTAGTGCCCGACTTGGAGATGATGTTCACCGAGAAGTCCCGGTCGCCGATCATGGTGACGATCTCCTGCAACGCATCGGAGCTGAGACCGTTGCCGGCAAAGTAGATGTCCGGGGTGTCCTTGGGCAGAGCGTTATAGTTGGGGCTCTTCAGGACCTCGATAACGGCCCGAGCGCCCAGATAGGACCCGCCGATGCCGATGACCACCAGGGCCTTGGACTGCTTCTGAATTTTCTTAGCCGCGGCCTGGATGCGGGCGAACTCCTCCTTGTCGTACTCCACGGGCAGATGGACCCAGCCCACAAAGTCGTTGCCGAGGCCGGTGGCGGTTTGCAGCCACTCATGGGCCTGGGCCAGCTTTTCCTTGCGCTGGTCGTGATAGCCCGGAGCCAAAAAGCTCTGGGCAGGGGAGAGATCGAGATGCAGCATAGCGCGTTCGCTCCTTTACCACAAAATTTGGTATCCACTATTTTACCATACCGTGCCCCTGTATGCAAGCGGAATTTGTACGACATACACAAAAAGCACCGCCGGGGTCTTTGCCGCATAGAGTAGACCAGAGTTTTGAATTGGAGGTGCGTTTATGGCACGGATTTCCTACTTCCTGGGCGCGAACACGCCCGGGGGTTTCTACTCGCTGATGGATAAGCTCCTGGACCCGGCCAAGGCCCGGGCCATTTACATTTTAAAGGGCGGCCCCGGCTGCGGCAAGTCCACGCTGATGAAGCGCCTGGGACAATGGGGCGAGGAGCGGGGCCATACCCCCGAGTACATCTACTGCTCCGGCGACCCCGACTCCCTGGACGGCGTGATTTTCCCCGATCTGGCCGTGGCCATCGCCGACGGCACCGCGCCCCACGTCATCGAGCCTAAGTACCCTGCGGCGGTGGAATGTTATGTAAACCTGGGGGAATGCTACGACCGGCAGGAGCTGGCCTTCCACAAGGGAGAGGTCATGGACCTGATGGCGGCCTACCAGGCCCAGTACCGCCGGGCCTACCGCTGCCTCAAGGGCGCGGGCCAGCTGCTGGAGGACAACCGGGACCTGTTGGAGACCCCAGAGCTGCAAGAAAAGCTCCGCAAGCGGACCCGGGGCATCATCTCCCGGGAGATCCCCAAGCGCGGTCCCGGCGGCGAGGTCACAGAGCGGTTTTTGAGCGCCGTCAGTTGTCAGGGCCCGGTGTGCTTCTTTGAGACGGCGGATGAGTTATGTAAACGAATCTATGAGCTGTCCGACTCCTACGGTCTGGCCCACGCCATGTTGGAGGAGCTGCTGGGGGCGGCAGTGGAGCGAGGCCACCGGGCGGTGGTGTGCGCCGACCCCATGGCCCCCCGGCGCATCCAGCACCTGCTGCTGCCCGAGTTGGGAGTGGGCTTTGTCACCGGCTCGCCCCGTCTGCCTTATCCCGGCAACCCCTATCGCCGCATCCGGCTGGACGCCATGGCCGACCAGGCTCTGCTCCGGCGAAACCGAGCCAGGGTCCGCTTCACCAAAAAGGTGGCCGGGGCGCTGCTGGACGAGGGTATGGAGACCCTGGCCCAGGCCAAGGTCCTCCACGATCAGCTGGAGGCGGTCTACAACCCCTATGTGGACTTCGACCGGGTGGAGCGCACCGCCCAGGCTCTCGCGGCGGAGATATTTGCCGACTGAAAGCACCTACATACCAGGAGGTCCATCCCTCCTGGTATGTTTTTCTTGAAAAACCGGGATAATTGGAGTACACTTAGGAAAACAAAACCACTTTGCGAGGTGCTTTGACCATGGAGCAGAGGGACATCCGCCCCTATCTCAAGCCCGGCGTCCGGGCCCATCTGATGGGCATCGGCGGTGTATCGATGGCGCCGCTGGCCCACGTGCTGCTGGGCCGGGGGCTGGCGGTGACCGGTTCAGATATGCAAAAAAGTCAGGCGGTGGAGGAGCTTCAGGCTCTGGGCGTGCCGGTCTATATCGGCCATGCCGCCGAGAATGTGAACGGCGCGGAACTTGTCATCCGCACCGCCGCCGTCCACGACGATAACCCCGAGATCGTGGCCGCCCGGGCTGCGGGCATCCCCGTTTTCGAGCGGGCCCAGGCCTGGGGCGCGCTGATGCGGGAGTGGGAGAAGGCCCTGTGCGTGGCGGGGACCCATGGCAAGACCACCACCACGTCCATGTGTACCCATATCGCCCTGGCCCAGGGCGCCGACCCCACCGTCATGATCGGCGGCACCCTGCCCGTCCTGGGCCGTGGCTGGCGGGTGGGGCAGGGGGACACCATTGTGATGGAATCCTGCGAGTATTGCGACTCCTTCCTGTCCTTTTTCCCCACCGTGGCGGTGATCTTAAACATCGAGGCCGACCATCTGGACTACTTCACCGGCGGCCTGCCCCAGATCCAGCGCTCCTTTCGCGCCTTTGCCGAGTTGACGCCGGAGACAGGGGCTGTGGTGGCCAACGCCGAGGACGCCAATACCATGGAGGCTCTGGCGGGCATTGGCCGGCGGGTGATCACCTTCGGGTTGGAACGGGGAGACGTGACCGCCGCCGACCTCCAGTGGCACAAGGGCCTGGCCAGCTTTGACGTGATGGCCCAGGGCGGTGTTTTCTGTCATGTGGACCTGGCCGTTCCCGGCGTCCACAACGTAAAAAACGCCCTGGCCGCCGCCGCGGCGGCCATCGCCCTTGGCTGGAGCGGCGACGCCGTCAGCCGGGGCCTGGCCGCCTTTACCGGGGCTGGCCGCCGCTTTGAAAAGCTGGGGGAGGTCAACGGCGCCGCCGTCTACGATGACTATGCCCACCATCCCGGCGAGATCCGCGCCCTGCTGACCGGCGTCCGGCCCCTGGGTTATGACCGGGTCATCTGCGCCTTCCAGCCCCACACCTACACCCGGACAAAGAGTCTCTTTGGCGACTTTGTGGAGGTCTTGAAGCTGGCCGACCTGGCGGTCTTGACCGACATCTACGCCGCCCGGGAGACCGACACCCTGGGCGTCAGTTCCGCCCAGCTCAGCCAGGCCGTGCCCGGCAGTCTTTACTGCCCCAGCCTGAGCGATCTTTCCGCCAAACTGCGCCAGATCGCCCGGCCGGGCGATCTCATCTTACTGGTAGGGGCGGGGGACGTGGTCACGGTGGGAAAGGAGCTGTGCAAATGAAAGCTCTGTGGGAAAAATACCGCGGCATTTTCCTCTACCTGTTTTTTGGCGGGGTGACCACGGCTGTCAACGTGGTGGTGTACTGGCTCTGTTACGAGGTCCTCGGCGTCCCCAACGTCCCCGCCACGGTGCTTGCCTGGGTACTCTCTGTTGCGGTGGCCTACCTGACCAATAAGCTGTGGGTCTTTGAGTCCAAGAGCTTTGCGCCGGAGGTACTCTGGCCGGAGCTGGGCAAGTTCGTAGCCGCCCGGGCGGCCACAGGGCTTTTGGACCTGGCGGTCATGTTCGTATGCGTGGATATGCTGGGCTGGCCGGGGACGCCGGTGAAGCTCGCCAGCAACGTGGTGGTCATCGTGCTGAACTATGTCTTCAGCAAGCTCTTGATTTTCAAAAAATCTTGACAAAGCTGGGCGCTTGTGGTATCATACCCAGGCTGACATTGTGTTGGGCAGCCTGACGCGGGTGTAGTTCAATGGTAGAATCCCAGCCTTCCAAGCTGGTCGCGTGGGTTCGATTC
>CAJKDY010000002.1 GCA_905198835.1 uncultured Eubacteriales bacterium
GCAAGAACATCCTCATGGGCTTTATGACCTGGGAGGGCTACAACTACGAGGACGCTATCCTGCTCAACGAGCGCATGGTCAAGGACGACGTCTTTACCTCCATCCACATTGAAGAGTATGAGACCGAGGCCCGGGACACCAAGCTGGGTCCCGAGGAGATCACCCGGGACATCCCCAACGTGGGCGAGGATTCTTTGAAGGATCTGGACGAGCGGGGCATCATCCGCATCGGCGCGGAGGTCACCGCCAACGATATCCTGGTGGGCAAGGTCACCCCCAAGGGCGAGACCGACCTCACCGCTGAGGAGCGGCTGCTGCGGGCCATCTTTGGCGAAAAAGCCCGGGAGGTCCGGGATACCTCCTTGAAGCTGCCCCATGGCGAGAGCGGCATCGTGGTGGACGTGAACGTCTTTACCCGTGAAAACGGCGACGAGCTCAACCCCGGCGTCAACCAGGTGGTCCGGGTATCCATCGCCCAGAAGCGGAAGATCTCCGTGGGCGATAAGATGGCTGGCCGCCACGGCAACAAGGGCGTCGTCTCCCGGATCTTGCCCCAGGAGGATATGCCCTTTATGCCCGACGGTACGCCGCTGGACATCGTGCTGAACCCCCTGGGCGTGCCTTCCCGAATGAACATCGGTCAGGTGCTGGAGGTCCACCTGGGCTATGCGGCCCAGGCCCTGGGCTGGAAGGTGGCCACCCCCATCTTCAACGGCGCTAACGAGCGAGACATTCAAGACACCCTGAAGCTGGCCGGTCTTTCTGAAGACGGCAAGAGCTGGCTCTACGACGGCCGCACCGGCGAGCGCTTTGACAACCGTGTCACCGTGGGCTACGTCTACTTCCTCAAGCTCCACCACCTGGTGGACGATAAGATCCACGCCCGCTCCACCGGCCCCTACTCCCTGGTCACTCAGCAGCCCTTGGGCGGCAAGGCCCAGTTCGGCGGCCAGCGGTTCGGAGAGATGGAGATGTGGGCCCTGGAGGCCTACGGCGCGGCCTATACCCTCCGGGAGATGCTGACGGTGAAGTCCGACGACGTGGTGGGTCGTGTGAAGACCTACGAGTCCATCGTCAAGGGCCACAACGTGCCCGCCCCCGGTGTGCCCGAGGCTTTCAAGGTCCTGGTCAAGGAGCTGCAGGCCCTGTGTCTGGACATCAACGTCCTGGACGACGACGGCAACGTCATCGAGCTCAAGGGCGAGGACGACGACACCTACCAGCCCGGCAACTTCCACTTTGACGACGACTTTGACTACGGCGGCCGTGGCGAGTATGCCGGCGCGGAGGGCTTCTCGGTGAAGGAGGGCGAGCGTCTGGACGAGGACGACACCTCTTACGCCGCCGAGGACGCTGAGGACGACGAGGATGAGGACGATTTCGCCCTCTCTGACGACGCGGTCATCGTAACCGATGACCAGGAAGACTAAGGAAAGGGAGGTAGAAGCAAATGAGTTACGCGGAATTTGACGCCATTCAGATCGGCATTGCCTCCCCCGAGCAGATCCGGGAGTGGTCCTACGGCGAGGTCAAAAAGCCTGAGACCATCAACTACCGTACCCTTAAGCCCGAGCGCGACGGCCTCTTCTGCGAGAAGATCTTTGGCCCGACTAAGGACTGGGAGTGCCACTGCGGTAAGTATAAGAAGATCCGCTTCAAGGGCAAGATCTGCGATCGCTGCGGCGTGGAGGTCACCCGGGCCAAGGTCCGCCGGGAGCGCATGGGCCACATTGAGCTGGCCGCCCCGGTGAGCCACATCTGGTATTTCAAGGGCATCCCCTCCCGCATGGGCCTGCTGCTGGACATCTCTCCCCGTATTCTGGAGAAGGTCCTCTATTTTGCCGCTTATATCGTCACTGACCCCGGCTTTACTCCCCTGGCTAAGAACCAGATCCTCACCGAGAAGGAATACCGGGACTACCGGGAGAAGTATGAGGACGACTTCCAGGCCGGCATGGGTGCGGAGGCGGTCAAGAAGCTCCTCCAGGACGTGGATCTGGACAGCCTTTCCGAGGAGCTGCGCGCCGAGCTGAAGGACGCGGCGGGTCAGAAGAAGGCCCGCATCGTCAAGCGCCTGGAGGTGGTGGACGCCTTCCGGGTGTCGGGCAACAAGCCCGAGTGGATGATCATCGACGTGCTGCCTGTCATCCCCCCCGAGATCCGGCCTATGGTCCAGCTGGACGGTGGCCGCTTTGCCACCTCCGACCTCAACGACCTCTACCGCCGGGTCATCAACCGCAACAACCGTCTCAAGCGGCTCATCCAGCTCAACGCTCCGGACATCATTGTCCGCAATGAGAAGCGGATGCTTCAGGAGGCGGTGGACGCCCTGATCGACAATGGCCGCCGGGGCCGCGCCGTCACCGGCGCCAATAACCGGGCGCTGAAGTCTCTGAGCGATATGCTCAAGGGCAAGCAGGGCCGCTTCCGCCAGAATCTGCTGGGCAAGCGTGTGGACTACTCGGGCCGTAGCGTTATCGTGGTGGGCCCGGAGCTGAAGATCTACCAGTGCGGTCTTCCCAAGGAGATGGCCATCGAGCTGTTCCGGCCCTTCGTGATGAAGAAGCTGGTGGAGGATGGCCACGCCAACAACATCAAGAGCGCCAAGAAGATGGTGGACAAGGGCCGCCCTGAGGTCTGGGACGCCCTGGACTTCGTCATCAAGGACCACCCCGTCATGCTCAACCGCGCGCCCACGCTGCACCGTCTGGGCATCCAGGCCTTTGAGCCGGTCCTGGTGGAGGGCCGCGCCATCAAGCTCCATCCTCTGGTGTGTACCCCCTTCAACGCCGACTTTGACGGCGACCAGATGGCCGTCCACGTGCCTCTGTCCGCCGAGGCCCAGGCCGAGGCCCGTATCCTGATGCTCTCGGCCAACAACCTGCTGCGGCCCCAGGACGGCGGCCCGGTGAACATCCCCACCCAGGACATGGTGTTGGGCTCCTACTACCTGACTTATGACCGGGAGATGAAGCCCGATCCCGAGCGCTGCTACGACACGCCCAAGGATGTGGAGAAGGCCCTGAAGGCAGAGAAGCTGGTGCCCGAGGACCAGGTCTGGGTCAAGGATGAGGACTACTACGAGGGCTACCGCCGCACCATGGCCGGCCTGTGCCAGGGTCTTGGAAAGGGCGAGATGCCCCGGGAGTATATGTCCTCCTTTGCCAGCGATGACGAGGCCCGGCTGGCCTACGACGAGGGCGTGCTGGACCTCCATGAGCCCATTTTGGTCCGCCGCGGCGCCGAACTGGACGGCAAGCTCCAGCACAAGCTGGTCTGCACCACCGTGGGCCGCCTGATCTTTAACGAGGGCATCCCTCAGGACCTGGGCTTCCAGGACCGCACCGACCCCGAGCAGGCCTTCCTCCCCGAGATCAACGAGGTAGTGGGCAAGAAGTTGCTGGGCAAGATCGTGGACCGCTGCATCAACAAGCACGGTTTCACCGTCTCGGCCAACGTGCTGGACACCATCAAGGCCAAGGGCTACCACTACTCCACCGTGGGCTCTCTGACCGTCTCCATCTACGACATGACCGTCCCCGAATCCAAGCCCGAGCTGATCGCCAAGACCGAGCAGGAAGTGGTCCAGATCGAGCACAAGTTCAAGCGGGGCTTCCTCACCGAGCAAGAGCGTTACCGTCTGTCTGTTCAGGCCTGGGAAAAGACCACCGACGAGGTCTCCAAGGCGCTGATGGCCGCCATGGACCGGTATAACCCCATCAACATGATGGCGGTCTCCGGCGCCCGTGGTTCCACCGCCCAGATCCGTCAGCTGGCCGGTATGCGCGGCCTGATGGCCGATACTTCTGGCCGCACCATCGAGATCCCTGTCAAGGCAAACTTCCGTGAGGGCCTTTCCGTACTGGAGTACTTTATCTCCAGCCGAGGCGCCCGTAAGGGTCTGGCCGATACCGCTCTTCGTACCGCCGACTCCGGCTACCTGACCCGCCGCATGGTGGACGTGGCCCAGGAGGTCATTATCCGGGAGGACGATTGCGGCACCACCGACGGCATCAAGATCTCCGAGATCAGCGAGAACGGCCAGGTCATCGAGCCCTTTGCCGAGCGGCTCCGGGGCCGTTACCTTACCCATCCCGTGGTGGATCCCGAGACCGGCGAACTCCTCTACGACACCGAGACCATGCTCATGCCCTCCGACGCCGAGGTCCTGGAGGCCCACGGCATCCATGAGGTGGAGGTCCGCAGCGTGCTGACCTGCCAGGCCCGCAGCGGCGTGTGCTCTAAGTGCTACGGCATGAACCTGGCCATCGGCGAGCGCGTGGGCGCAGGCGAGGCGGTGGGTATCATCGCCGCCCAGTCCATTGGCGAGCCGGGCACCCAGTTGACCATGCGTACCTTCCACACCGGCGGCGTGGCCGGCGGCGACTCCGGCGCGGGCGATATCACCCAGGGCCTTCCCCGTGTCGAGGAGCTCTTTGAGGCCCGCAAGCCCAAGCGTATGGCTCAGCTGGCCGAGATCGGCGGCAAGGTGTCCATCGAAGAGGGCAAGCGTGCCAACATGGCCAATGTCACCATCACTGCCGACGACGGCGAGGTGGTCACCTACGCGCTGCCCGTCAACTCCGGCCTCCGGGTCAAGGACGGCGACAGCGTGGAAAAGGGCGCCATGCTTACCGACGGTGCGCTCTATCCCCAGGATGTGCTTCGGGTCCGGGGCGTCCACGCCGTGTACGACTACCTGACCCAGGAGGTCCAGAAGCCCTACCGTCAGCAGGGCGTGGACATCAACGACAAGCACATCGAGGTCATTGTCCGCCAGATGATGCGCAAGGTCCGTGTGGAGGAAGCGGGCGACTCCGACCTCTTGAGCGGCGCTACCATCGAGCTCACTGAGTTCCTGGACGCCGTGGACGCGGTCCAGGCCCGGATCGACGCGGGGGAGACCAACGACGGCCTGGAGCTGCAGCTGCCCACCGCCACCCGGTTGCTGCTGGGCATCACCAAGGCCAGCCTGGCCACCGACTCCTTCCTTTCCGCCGCCTCCTTCCAGGAGACCACCAAGGTCCTTACCGAGGCCGCCATCAAGGGCAAGGTGGACCACCTGCTGGGTCTGAAGGAGAACGTGATCATCGGCAAGCTCATTCCCGCCGGCTCGGGTCTTGCCCAGTACCGCAAGTACGACCTGATCCCCGATGAGGACCAGCGCCGTGGCTATGCCGCCGTGGCCGAGGCCATTGAGAACAACGCCGAGGTCCAGGAGGGCATCGCTGAGATGCTGAGCCAGGACGACGACCAGAGCGTTTCCAACCAGGGCGACGATCAGGAGTGATCCTCCCGCCAGGGCGTATAAACCATCCCCACTCAGTCTATACTGAGTGGGGATATTTTTTGGCGTCGAAATAAATCTAATATTAAATATCAGATTTAGTGATATTGATATTGACAAGACGAAAGAGAAAGAGTTATAATGTGACCATGAAAAAGCTCTGGAGGCGATCTTATGGACGAGTGCATCCCCTTGATGGGATTTGAGACGGCGCAGCCGCGACCGAAGCGGCGGCACCAGGAGAAGGGAAGAGACCCCTATGACGGTCTGCGCCCCTGGTCGGCCATCACCCATGGCGTAGGCGCGGCGCTGGCTGTGCTAGGCACGGTGTTGCTCATCGTCCGGGCCGCCGTATGGGGCCTGGGCCCCTGGGCCATCACCGCCTTTTCCATCTACGGCGCGTCCATGATCGCCCTTTACTCCGCCTCCAGCCTCTACCACTGTCTGCGTACCCGGGTGGCGGGGCGGTTGGCCCTTCGCAAGTGGGACCACTGCTCGATCTACCTGCTCATCGCCGGGACCTATACTCCGGTATGTCTGCTGCCGCTGCGGACCGCCGGCGGCTGGGGCTGGAGCCTGTTTGGTGTGATCTGGGGCCTGGCCATTGCCGGGATCATCTTGACGCTGTTCTGGGTCAACTCCCCCCGCTGGGTCACCTCGGGCATCTACATTTTCATGGGCTGGCTGGCCATTCTGGCCATCTATCCGCTGTGGCGGACTATGGGCGCCCGGGGCGTTTCCTGGCTGCTGGCGGGTGGCGTGCTCTATACTATCGGCGGCGTACTCTACGCTCTCAAATGGCCTGGCCGGGACAACCCTCGCTTTGGTTTTCATGAGATCTTCCATCTCTTCATTTTGGCGGGCAGCCTCTGCCACTTCATCATGGTATACAGCGTCTTCACCCGGCTGTAAACAGCGCGGACCAAAGGCCCCGGACGGCAGCGCCGTCCGGGGCCTTTTATGCTAAGGGCTTGGGGCATGCTATCCCTTATTCTTTGTTGCTTTACTCGCCCTTTCGCATGCCGCTGCGCTTGAAGCGGTAGATGACGCGGATGTCCACTGCCTTTGAGGACCTTGGCTGTTTGACAACCGAAGGGCTGGGGGGGTATAATGTCGAATACAGTATTCATGGAGCCGTGATGGCGGATAAAGGAGGGTGCTATGAATTTTCTCACAGCTTCATTCCTGTGCTTTTTTGCCGTAACGGCATTTTTGTATTATATCCTTCCCGCTAAAACGCAGAACCTTTTTCTCCTTTTGGCCAATGCCGTATTCTATTTGTGGGCTGGGCCCGCCGCCGGAGCATGGCTTCTGGGCGCTGTTGTCATCTCCTTCTTTTGCGCCTGGGCAATGGAGTGGGAGCGGTGGAAAAGGCTGCTTTTGATTTTGGGCGTGTTGGCCCTGTTTGGGAGCCTGTTTGTGTTCAAGTACCTGAATTTTGTCACGCAGACCTTCTTCGCGCTGACCGGGCGGCCCGCTCCGTCCCCCTTTGAGCTCCTTCTTCCCCTGGGGATATCCTTCTACAGCTTTTCGCTGGCAGGCTATTTGTTTGATGTCTACCGGGGCAAATGCGCCCCGGAGCGGAACTTCCTGCTGTTTGCCGCCTATGCCTCCTTCTTTCCCTCCATCCTCTCCGGTCCCATTAACCGTGCCCGGGAGCTTTTGCCCCAGCTGCGGCAGGCGCGGCGGTTCCAGCTGGAGGGCTTCAAGAGCGGACTGTGGCGCTTTGCGTGGGGCGCGGGGAAGAAACTGGTGCTGGCCAGCCTTTTGGCGGAGATCATAGAGCCGGCGTACGCCGGCCCCGCCGCCTTCAGCGGCGGGGCTTGGATGATCGTCATGGTAGCCTATTCTCTCTACATCTATGTGGACTTTGCCGCTTACTCCGATATGGCCGTCGGCGTGGCCAAAATGCTGGGAATGACCCTGCCGGAGAACTTCCGGGCTCCCTATCTCTCCCGCACAGCCAAATCGTTTTGGAAGAAATGGCACATCTCGCTGACCTCTTGGTTTAGGGAGTATCTTTACTTCCCTCTGGGCGGCAGCCGAAAGGGGAGAGGACGCACCTGGCTGAATGTGCTGATCGTCTTCGCTGTCAGCGGCCTGTGGCATGGCGCTGGGCTGTGCTTTGTGATCTGGGGACTGCTCAACGGTCTCTACCAGGTGGTAGGGGATTGGACACGCCCTGCCCGGACGCGGCTTCGGGCAAGGCTACATATCCCCGAAGACGCATGGTATGTGGCGCTTTTCCAGGGCCTATTTACCTTCGGACTCATCACCGTAGCCTGGATCTTTTTCCGCGCCGACTCGGTGGGTCAGGCGGTCTTCATCATCAAGCGTATTCTGCTGGTGCTCCGGGACGGGCTTGGGAATGTGGCGGCGATCCTCCCCAGCGCGCGTAAGGGATGTGTTCTGCTCCTGGGCTTGGCGGCTCTGGCCGCAGAGGATGTGGCGATCACCCGGGGACGGGAGCTCACCATTCACCGCACCAGCTTCCGCTACTGGATCGCGCTGGCTATGCTGTGTACGGCCATCCTGCTGCTGGGCCAATACGGACCGGGCTTCCAGGTGAGCGATTTTACCTACTTTCAGTTTTGAGGGGGCGGTTTTCTTGAAAAAGTGGAGGGAGGCCGCCGCCATTGTGACGGCCTTGACCCTGCTGATCACCCTGACCGGGGGTCTGGGTAAATTGCTCCTGCCCGTGCGGACGAGTTACGGCGCCACCTGGGATCAGTACCAGATGGAAACGCCCAACTCCCTGGATGTGCTGTACTTTGGCAGCTCCATTGTTTACTGCGACGTGATCCCCGCCGTAGTCTGGGAAGAGAGCGGCCTGACCTCCTATGTGATGGCCGGGCCGGAGCAGACGCCGAGCGTCACCTATTACTACCTGCGTCAGGCCTGCAAGACCCAGTCTCCCCAGGCGGTGGTGGTAGAACTCAACGGCCTGTTCTTCCCCCCCTATACCCAGCTGGCGAAGCCCAACTTTCTCTATATGCCCTGGGGGGAGAACCGTGTGAGAGCCACCTTGGAGGGAGCGGCGCGGGAGGATTGGCCCGAACTGTTTTTCCCGCTCTATGGCGACCATGACCGTATCTACACCGTCACACCCGCGGAGATCAAGCAGAGCCTGGTCAAGCAAAGGGATGATTACGCCGGCTATACCCTGCTGACCGATGCCACGCCCATGCTGGAGCAGCCGCCCAGAGAATATGACGCGGATTCCGACGCCTATCGAAAGAATATGGAATACCTGCGGAAGATCGCCGACTTCTGCGCCCAGCGGGATATTCAGCTGGTGTGCTATCTTGCCCCGGTATTCTGCCAGATCCCCCAGACCGCTCTGGACACGCTTGAGCAAGACCTATCCGCCATTCCCCACGCCCGGTTCTTCAACTGCAACGGCGGCGACTGGCCCGGCTTTGATCCACAAACGGACTGGCACGACTTCCTGCACCTGAATCTCTACGGCGCGGTGCCCTTTTCCAGACGGCTGGCCAAGGAGCTGGAGGGTCTGGAGCTTACTCCCTCGGGCGCGGAGCCGGAGCTTTGGCAGTCCAGAAGCGATACCATTCACGCGCTTTTGACCAATGCGCCCACCGCTACAGAGCCTCAAGGCTAAAAGAAGGCGGCGTCAGAAACGGCGAAAAGCGGATAAAAAATGGCCGGCGGGAAGCCGGCCATTTTGGTTTATTTCGCATGCTTTTTTGCCGCTTCCACAAAGGCCCGGAACAGGGGATGGGCCTTGTTGGGACGGCTTTTCAATTCGGGGTGGAACTGAACGCCCACAAACCAGGGGTGGACCGCTTTGTCCAGCTCCACGATCTCCACCAGATGTCCGTCGGGCGACAACCCGGCCAGTTTTAAACCCTTTTCCGTGAGGGCCTGGCGGTAGGCGTTGTTGAACTCGTAGCGGTGGCGGTGGCGCTCGGAGAGCTGGTCCATGCCATAGGCGGCATAGGTAAAGCTGTCCTTGCCCGTTACATGGCAGGGATAGGCCCCCAGACGCATGGTGCCACCCTTGGCGGTGACGCCCACCTGGTCGGGCATCAGATCGATGACCGGGTGTGTGGTGGCCGGGGCCAGCTCGCTGGAGTGGGCGTCAGCCATGGCGCAGACGTGGCGGGCAAACTCCACCACCGCCATCTGCATCCCCAGGCAGATGCCCAGGAACGGGACCTCGTTCTCCCGGGCGTACTGGATGGCGGTGATCTTTCCCTCGATGCCCCGGTCGCCAAAGCCACCGGGCACCAGCACCCCCGCACAGCCCGCCAGGAGCTGGGCTACGTTCCCGGCGGTCACGTCCTCGGAATTGATCCAGCAGATATCTACCTTCACGTCGTTTTCAATGCCGCCGTGGGTCAGGGCCTCCACCACGGAGAGATAGGCGTCGTGCAAAGCTACATACTTGCCCACCAGAGCGATCTTCACATGGTCTGTGGCCTGCTTGGCCCGGTGGACCATGGTGGCCCATTCGGTAAGATCGGGGGCGTGGCAGATGAGCCCCAGCCGCCGTACCACCACATCGGCCAGTCCCTCCCGCTCCAGCATCAAAGGCACCTCGTAGAGGATGTCGCCGGTAAGGTTGGGGATGGCGTGGTCTACGGGGATGTTGCAGAAAAGGGCGATCTTGTCCAAAATATCCTGGCTTACGGGATAGTCGCTGCGGCAGACGATGACGTCGGGCTGGATGCCCAGGGATAAGAGCTCCTTGGCCGAGTGCTGGGTGGGCTTGCTTTTGAGCTCTCCCGAGCCGGGGATGGAGACGATCAGGGAGACGTGGATAAACATGACGTTCTGGCGGCCCCGCTCCGAGCACACCTGACGGATGGCCTCCAAAAAGGGCTGGCTTTCAATGTCGCCCACGGTGCCGCCGATCTCCACGATGGCCACGTCCACGTCGGGGGTGTCCAGGGTGTAGATGTTGCGCTTGATCTCATCGGTGATGTGGGGGATGATCTGCACCGTGCCGCCCAGATAGTCGCCCCTGCGCTCCCGGTTCAGGACGTTCCAGTAGACCTTGCCCGAGGATACAGAGGAGTTCACTGTCAAGTTCTCGTCGATGAACCGCTCGTAGTGGCCCAGGTCCAGGTCGGTCTCCGCGCCGTCGTCGGTGACAAAGACCTCTCCGTGCTGATAGGGGCTCATGGTGCCCGGGTCCACGTTCAGATAGGGATCCAGCTTCTGGACCCGGACCCGCAGGCCCCGCTGCTTGAGGAGCCGCCCCAAGGAGGCCGCCGTGATCCCCTTGCCAAGGCCAGAGACCACGCCGCCGGTGACGAAGATAAACTTAACAGCCATGATGGATCATCCTCTCTGGTATAGATCTCCCGTGGCATATTGGGCGTCGCAGGTGACCTGGAGACCCAGCTTGTGGAAGGTCTCCGCGTCAGCGTGGTCCAGGATCACCGTGGAGTGGGCCTGGCAGCCCCGCAGGTCTGCCAGATGCTCCAGGGCCAGACCGGCCACGGGATTTGTAATAGCGCTGATGGCCAGGGCGATGAGGACCTCGTTGGCGCAAAGGCGGCTGGTGGGCGCGCCCAAGTGGCGGGTCTTCAGGCTCTGGATGGGACGGATGGCGGCGTCGGGGGAGATCAGGTGGGCCTTTTTGGGAATATCGGCCAGCACCTTCAACGCATTCAAAAGTACCCCCGCGGCGGGGCTCATCAGGTCGCTGGTCTTGCCACGGATGAGCCGCCCGTCGGGCAGCTGGATGGCGGTGGCGGGCAGCCCGGTACGCTGGGCCTTGTCCTGAGCCGAGGCGATGACCGTTCGGATATCCGGGGTCACAGCGGCCTTTTTCATCAAAAGCTCCAGCTTGAACACCGTCTCGTCCGAGCCCTTGCCCCGGCGACGGTCACACTGGGCGTCGTAGTACCGCCGGACGATCTCCTGCCGGGCGGCCTCGCACACCACCGCGTCGTCCACGATGCAGTTGCCCACCATATTCACGCCCATGTCCGTAGGCGAATGATAGGGGCTTTGGCCCATGATCTTGTCGAACATGGCGCTAAGGACGGGAAAGACCTCCACATCCCGGTTGTAATTCACCGTGGTCTCGCCGTAGGCGGCCAGGTGGAAGGGGTCGATCATGTTCACGTCGTTGAGGTCCGCCGTGGCCGCCTCGTAGGCTAGATTCACCGGGTGGTCCAGGGGCAGGTTCCAGATGGGGAAGGTCTCGAACTTGGCGTACCCGGCCTTTATGCCACGTTTATATTCATGATAGAGCTGCGAGAGACACACGGCCATCTTCCCGCTGCCGGGGCCGGGGGCGGTGACCACCACCAAGGGGCGGGTGGTCTCGATACAGTCGTTTTTGCCGTAGCCCTCGTCGGAGACAATGAGAGGGATATTGTGGGGATAGCCCTCGATGGGGTAGTGGCGGTAGACCTGTATGCTAAGGTCTTCCAATCGCTTTTGGAAAGCTACTGCCTGGGGCTGCCCGGCAAAGCGGGTGATGACCACGCTGCCCACATAGAGGTCCATGGAGCGGAAGGCGTCGATGAGCCGCAGCACGTCCACATCATAGGTGATGCCCAGATCGCCCCGGACCTTGTTTTTCTCAATGTCCCCGGCGTTGATGGCGATGACCACCTCCGCCTGGTCCTTGAGCTGGCAGAGCATCCGGATCTTGCTGTCCGGCGCGAAGCCCGGCAGGACACGGGCGGCGTGGAAGTCGTCAAAGAGCTTGCCGCCAAATTCCAGATAGAGCTTGCCGCCAAATTGGGCGATGCGCTCCTGGATGCGGGCCGACTGGGTCTCCAGGTATTTTCTGTTGTCAAAGCCGAGCTTCACAGCTCTCTCCCCCTTTTTTCAAAACACCCACATATTGTAGCACTGTTTTTGGGGAGATACAAGATGTATTTTGCCAAGGGTGGAAAAAATTTGCCGGACCGAGGCGAAAAAAGAGGGCGGGCCGGAACTTCCGGCCCGCCCTCTTTGGCGGTTCAAATGTTTGGAACGCTTCAGCCTACCTGGATAGAGGTGGGACCGTCGGCACCGCCGATGACGCCCACGTTCGCGCCCATCTGAGCCTGGAGCATCTCCATATAGTCCACCACCGTGGCCCCCTCCGGGGGAGTGGTCACCGGGGCGGTGGTGCCGGGGGTGTCCGCACCGTCAATGGTCATGTCCATCGAGAGCAGACTGCCCATGCCCATGACCATCTTGGCGGTGGTCTTGCCCTGGTCGTCCAGGCTGACGGTCATGGACATGGTAACGGGCTGGCCCTCAACCTGGGCGGTAAAGTCCATATCCATGGTGTAGCCCTTTACAGCTTCACCATTCATGTCCAGTGCAAGGCTGAGGTCAAGATTCATGCCGTCTTCGTCCAAAGTGTAAGAGGTCACCCGCTGGCCGTCCACCGGGGCAAAGGCCTCGTCGCAGAGCTTGTTGGCCGTACCTTCTACCGCGGTCTTAAGGTCGGTATAGTCATTGGCGGCGTCGTCAGGCTCCACCATGGACAGGACCGTCTTGACCAGGGAGATAGAGTCCGTGTTCTTGGACAGGTCCATCAGTTCGGGCCAGCTCATGCCCGCCTGCTCCAGAAGAGCGGCCATATCCATCTTGTACCAGGTGTTGGCGTCAAAGCCGCTCTTTTCTCCCAGCGCGCCCATATCCATATTCATATAGAGCTGGCCCTGGGCCATGTCGCCCCGCATGGCAAGGCGCACGCCATCGGTCTTCAAAGTGTCCAGCATGGCCTGGTCCTCAGCGGAGGGGGTCTCGCCGCCCAGAGCGACCAGCTGGGAAATGAACTGGGACATGTCCATTTTCATGGTCATGTCCATGGACATCTTTTCACTGTCCTGGGTGGTGCCGGAGAGGGTGCCGTTCACCTTCATGGGCATTCCCATCACAGACAGGTCGAGGTCAAAGGTGCCGGTGGCGTCCCAGATGCCGGTCTCGTATTTCTTCTCCAGAGCGCTGAGCTTTTCCAGATAGGTAAAGCTCTTGCCCTCCAAGGCCTGGTCCATCAGCTTATCCAGGTCGATGATGATGGCGGTCTGGGCGGCCTGGTCCCAGCCCACCGAGCAGCCGAAGGCCTGGGCGGCAAAGCGGACGGGAACGTAGGTCCGCCAGGTGGCGGGGTCCACATAGGGGGCCACGTCCATGGTGATGGGGATGGTCTTGCCGCCCTCGGTGACGGTGGCGGCGGTCTGGCCCAGGGTCATGGTCAGGGTCTTGCCGCTACGGACAGCGGTAATGACGCTGCCCTCGTAGTCCACCTCCGCACCCATGGCCTCAAAGACGGCCCGGAAGGGCAGGAAGGTGCGCTGGTCCTTCACCTGGGGCACGGCGTCGGTAAAGGCCAGGTCCTGGCCGTCCAGCTGGACTTTGACGGCGGGAGTCTCGGCGGCCAGAGCGCCGCAGACCAGCAAAGCCAGGCACAGACCCAGCGCCAGCACCCAACGGGTAAACTTTTTCATGGAACATCCTCCTTACATTTTTTGGGATGGACTGATTGTAGCACAGCCAGGTGGTCTTGTCAAAACATTTCGGCCTTTGCCCGCGCAATAAAAGGGCGGTGGCAGCGCCACCGCCCTTTATGGATCGACTTTTATCAGTAGTTGACCTTCCGCAATTCAAAATAGGCCTGGGGATGAGCTGCCCCAGCGTGCCTAGCGGCCCGCCGGGGACCCCTTTGATTATGCTGCTCGGGCGGGCAAAGCTCGCCCTGCGCAAATTCGCGAGGCAAGGCCTCGCAAATTTTACGGCGCAAAAGCGCCGCCCCCGCTGCGCGGGGTGTCTGCGCCCAAAGAGGAAGATGTACCTTTTGCGTTCCGGCTCAATAGTTGACCTTCCGCAATTCAAAATAGGCCTGGGGATGAGCGCAGACGGGGCAGACCTGGGGGGCGGACTTGCCGGTGTGGATGTGGCCGCAGTTGCGGCAGATCCAGACGTACTCCCCGTCGGGCTTCTGGAACACCAGATCCTCCTTCACGTTCTTCAGCAGGGCCAGATACCGCTCCTCATGCTCCTTCTCGATGGCGGCCACGCCCTCGAACATGGCGGCCAGGCGGGTAAAGCCCTCAGCCTTGGCGGTCTCGGCCATCTCCTTATACATGGAGGTCCACTCTTCGTTCTCCCCGGCGGCCGCGGCGGCCAGGTTCTCAGCAGTGGAGCCGATGCCGCCCAGCTCCTTAAACCACAGCTTGGCGTGCTCCTTCTCGTTGTCGGCGGTCTCCTGGAAAATGGCGGCGATCTGCTCAAAGCCCTCCTTCTTGGCCCGGCTGGCAAAATAAGTGTACTTGTTGCGAGCCTGGCTCTCCCCAGCAAAGGCTTTCCAGAGATTGGCCTCGGTCTTGCTGCCCTTCAATTCCATAAGTAACAACTCCTTTTCATAAAAAATTACACTATCTTATATTCCGAACGGACCGGAATTAGTGCCCCTTTTGGTCGCCCTGGCACTGGGCGCACAGGCCGTAAAAGACGGTGGTGTGCTCCCGGACCTGGCCCGCGCAAGCGGGGACAGCGGCGTCCAAAGCGTCGTCATAGGGCAGCTCCACGTCGATCACCCGCCCGCACTTCTCACAGCAGAAATGGTGGTGGGGCGTCACGTCCCCGTCAAACCGCTCCACAGGAAAGGGCATTCGGCGGAGCTTGCCTTCGCTGGCCAGAAGGTGGAGGTTGCGGTACACCGTGCCCAGGCTCAGATTGGGATGGTCTGTCTTCAGCACGGTGTATACCATCTCCGCGGTAGGATGCGCCTTGGAGGCGTATACGGTATTGTAGATCAGCTCCCGCTGCCGGGAATACCTTTGTGTGGCCATAAAGACGCCTCCTTAACGAGAATGATTCTTATTTATGGATAGCATACCATAAAATAAATCAAAGTGCAAGCTATTTTTTTGCCCGTTTTTTTCCGGGTCTATTTTGCCGTCAAGCGCGAAACACTACCTCCAGCGGAAAGGCGACGAGCTTTTTTGCTGAGGGAGGAAAAGAGAGATGAAAAAGACTTGGATCACTGCCTGTCTGGCTGCCCTTTTGGTCCTGCCTCTGGCGGGCTGCGGCGGCGACCGGACCGGCAGCGACGTTACCACACCCAGCCCCAGCCCCAGCCAGACTGTACCCCCCAGCCATCTGCCCGACCCCGACAACGGCTCTGACGAACTGGCCGGAGCTGACGGCGTGGTAGGCGGCCAGGAGCATAGCGGAACCGGGAACACCGGCGATGACAAAGCTCCCGGTCAGGCGGAGGACAGTCCTCTGGAGGACCTGGGCGAGGGCGTCCGGGACACTCTGGACGATATGGGCGACGCGGCCCGGGACATGGGCCGCAGCGCCCGCAACGCCATCGAGGGACGCTAACGGCAAAAAAATGACCTGGCCTTTTGGCCAGGTCATTTTGCTGTATTTACTTGCGAAGGGCGATCTCGCCGCGCTTGGGGCCGGTGGAGACGATGCCGATGTGGGCGCCGATGTGGGCTTCCAGGAAGGCCACATAGTCCTGAGCCTCCCGGGGCAGCTTGGCAAAGTCCGTCTCGCCCCGGATGTCGCACCTCCAGCCCGGCAGGGTCTCGAAGACCGGCTTGGCCCGGACAAGGTCCGGGGGAGTGGGGAAGATGTCGGTGACCTTGCCGTCCAGCTCATAGCCCACGCACACCGGGATCTGGTCCAGATAGCCCAGTACGTCAAGGCAAGTCAGGGCTACCTGGGTGGCGCCCTGGACCATGCAGCCGTACTTGGTGGCCACGCAGTCGAACCAACCTACCCGGCGGGGACGGCCTGTGGTGGCGCCGAACTCCCCCTTGTCGCCGCCCCGGCGGCGCAGCTCGTCTCCGGCCTCGCCGGTGACCTCACTGATAAAGGGTTCGGTCTGGGAGCCCACGCAGGAGGAATAGGCCTTGGTGACGGCGATGACCTCCTCAATGGCGGTGGGCGGCACCGCCGCGCCCACGCAGCCAAAGCCCGCCAGAGTGTGGGAGGAGGTGGTCATGGGCACGATGCCCAGGTCCGGGTCCTTCATGGCCCCCAGCTGGCCCTCCAGCAAGAGGGTTTTGCCGTTTTTCAGCGCGTCGTGGACGAAGCCCACCGCGTCGCCTACGTAGGGCCGGATGATCTCCCGCAGCTCCAAAAGCTCCGCCAGCAGTGCGTCCAGCTCCAGGGAAGGCTTGTGGTAGAGGTGCTCAAAAAGGACGTTCTTGATGTCCAGGGCGTGGGACAGCCGCTCCCGGAGCCGGGTTTCGTCAAAGAGGTCGCAGACCTGGATGCCGATCTTGGCGTACTTATCGGAGTAAAAGGGGGCGATGCCGCTTTTAGTGGAGCCAAAGGCCTGCCCGGCCAGTCGCTCCTCCTCATAGCCGTCCTGCAAAACATGGTAGGGCAGCAGCAGCTGGCACCGCTCGGAGACGATCAGGTTGGGTGCGGGCACACCTTGATCGGTGATGGACTTGAGTTCATTCACCAGCTTTTTCACATCCAGAGCCACGCCGTTGCCGATGATGTTGGTCACGTGGGGATAGAAGGTGCCCGAGGGCAGGATGTGCAGGGCGAAGCGTCCGTAGTCGTTGATGATGGTGTGCCCAGCGTTGGCCCCGCCCTGAAAGCGGATGACCACGTCGGACTGCTGGGCCAGGAGATCGGTGATCTTGCCCTTGCCCTCGTCGCCCCAGTTGGCGCCGACGATCGCTTTTACCATGGTAGTGTACCTCCGCACCCCTGGATTCGCAGCCCGTTGCGGGTCTGCCTTTTCAAAGGCGCATCCACATACACGGCTAGTATACTCGCCTTGGGCAAAAAAGGCAAGAGGTATTCACGGGCCGATGTCCCCATCGGCCCGCCAAGCGGTCAATATTCCAGGCTGGGAAGGAGCGGTACGCAGGACTGATCGTCCAGAACAAATACCTTCCAAGTCTCGTCCCCGGTGTCCAGCGGAATGCTGGTGGAGATACTTTTACTGGTGCCAGTGGGGATGTTGAGGACCTCTTGGGTAAGAGAGACCAGCCGCCCGTCCTGATAGCGGGCGACCAGGCAACGACAGGAGAGTTCCGTGTCGCCTCTATTACCGACGTAAACGGAGCGGGTACCACTTTCACTGGAAGGCCTCTGGAGCCACTTCACCTTGTCCACACGGTAGCCATCTTTGCAGTTGGCGCAGGCGTAGACATCATAAGCGGCTGTGGAGCTGATTTTTTGATAGTTATGGCTCAGGGCGGCGATGGTTTCGGTCTCCGTCTGGCCGCAGCGCGAGCAGGTACGCTTGCGCGAGCCCGCCACCCCGCAGGAGGCGGCCTTGACGGTGGCCCAGCCGCCCCAGGCGTGTGTTACGGTAAAGTTCGCCGTAGATTTTGAAGCGGTCGTTCCGTCCTGGGTGGTGACGGTATAGCGGACATAGTAGGTCCCTGCCGTGAGCTTGCCAAGGTCCAGGTCTGTATTCAGTTTGGAATTGGTGAGCGGGCCATAGGTCCAAACGCTGAAATTACCGCCGCTGGCAGCGCTTAACTTGACAGCTCCACTGGAAGCATCGCAGACCTCTGCCTTGACGTTGCAGATTTTGCTGTTGGTGGAGGTAAAGGAGCCGTCCAGCATGGCGTCGGTCCCTTCCGTCAGGTTGCCGGACACGGTGAGAGAGCTAAAGGTGATGGTGGTCTTGACAGGGGTAGTGGTGCCATGCAAGATGTCTTATGCCCGGCTTTGGGAGACCATGAAGGAACGGGGGTGTGACCCAGTACGCCCTGATCAAGCGCTACCACGTCAGCCCCTCGCAGATCACCCGGATGAAGCGCAACGAGAGCGTTAGCACCCACACCATCGAGATGTTCTGCCGCATCCTGGACTGCCGGGTGGAGGACATCCTGGAGTACCGCCCGGACGAGGCGGAGAAATAGGGCCTTGCATTTTCGTGGAAAATGTGCTATGATACTTCCCGTTCAAACGCGAGGAACAGGAAAATAGCGCCCTACGCCTTACAAGAGAGGCTCCGTCGTCGGCTGGAAGCGGGGCTTGAGGACAAGCGCTTAGTTCGCCTGGGAGCGGTCCGGCTGACAAGGCCGGGACGGGTGACGCCGTTACAAAGTCAAGAGTGTACGCCGCGTGAAACGTGTGCGTAAATGTGGGTGGTACCGCGGAAGGAATGCCTTTCGTCCCTGTGAAGTAGGGATGAAGGGCTTTTTTGTTGCATTTTTGTAAGGAGGAAGACAAATGGGTATCCGAGAAGACCTGGCCAGGGTCAAGGCCGAGGGCCTGGCGGCCCTAGAGAAAACGGCGGCAGGGGAGGAGCTGGAAGCCCTGCGGCTGAAGTACCTGGGCAAGAAGGGCGAGCTCACCGCCCTTTTGAAGCAGATGGGTGGCTTGTCCGCCGAGGAGCGGCCAGTGGTGGGCCAGATCGCCAACGATGTGCGCGAGGCCCTGACTGAGGCCATCGCCCGCCAGCAGGAGAAGCTGGAGGCGGCAGCGCTGGGGGCCAAGCTGGCGCTGGAGACGGTGGATGTGACCATCCCCGGTAAGGCTCCCAAGCTGGGCCACCGCCACCCCATGTATATTGCCCTGGACGAGATCAAGGACGTGTTCGTGGGTATGGGCTTCACCGTGCTGGACGGTCCGGAGATCGAGCTGGGCGAGCTGAATTTCGACCGGCTCAACGCCGAGCCCGGCCATCCTAGCCGGGACTGGTCGGACACCTTCTATTTTGACGCCGACGAGCGGGTCATGCTCCGCAGCCAGACCTCCCCCATGCAGGTCCGGGCTATGGACTCCATGCCCCTGCCTATCCGCATCATCGCTCCCGGGCGGGTCTACCGCAAGGACGAGGTGGACGCCACTCACTCCCCCATGTTCCACCAGGTGGAGGGTATGGTCATCGACAAGAACGTTACGATGGCCGATCTGAAGGGCACGCTGAACCTGCTGGCCGAGCAGCTCTTTGGCAAGGGCACTGTCACGCGCTTTCGTCCCCACCACTTCCCCTTTACCGAGCCTTCCTGCGAGATGGACGTTCAGTGCCACAAGTGCGGCGGCGTGGGCTGCCCCACCTGTAAGGGGGAGGGCTGGATCGAGCTGCTGGGCGCGGGGATGATCCATCCCCGGGTGCTGGAGATGGCGGGCATCGACCCCGACGAGTGGTCGGGCTGGGCCTTTGGCATGGGCCTGGAGCGCACCGCCATGCGCCGCTTCAAGATCGACGATCTGCGGCTCATCTTCGAAAACGACGTCCGGTTCCTGGAGCAGTTCTAAGAAAGGAGGCAGTCAACTATGAATCTATCCCGTGAATGGCTCAATGAATTTGTCAACGTGACGGTCTCCGATAAGGAGTTTGCCGACGCCATGACCCTCTCGGGCTCCAAGGTGGAGACCACCGCCGTAGAGGGCGACGAAATCAAAAACGTGGTAGTGGGCCAGGTGAAGACCCTGGAGCGCCACCCTGACAGCGACCATATGTGGGTGTGTATGGTGGATGTGGGCGGCAAGGCCCCCATCCAGATCGTCACCGGCGCCCAGAACCTCCATGAGGGGGACTATGTTCCCGCCGCCCTGGACGATTCCTATCTCCCTGGCGGGGTCCACATCACCGCCGGCAAGCTTCGAGGCGTAGAGTCTAACGGTATGCTGTGTTCCCTCAAGGAGCTAGGCCTCACCGCCCACGATTTCCCCTACGCCATCGAAGAGGGCATCTTTGTCCTCAGCGCCGACCCGGAGTTGGCCGGCAAGCTGACCCCCGGCGCGGACATCCGGGAGGCCATCGGTTTTAACGACCACGTGGTGGAGTTCGAGATCACCCCCAACCGCCCCGATTGTCTGAGCGTCATCGGTCTGGCCCGGGAGGCCGCCGCCACCTTTGGCGCGTCCTTGAAGCTCCACACGCCGGTGGTGAAGGGTGGGGCAGAGGGGAGCCTGGCCGAGCTGCTGGATGTGGAGACCCCGGCGGCAGATCTGGTGCCCCGTTACACCGCCCGGATGGTGCGCAACGTAAAGATCGGTCCCTCCCCCAAGTGGATGCGCCAGCGGCTGCGGGCCATGGGCGTTCGGCCCATCAATAACATCGTGGACATCACCAACTACGTCATGCTGGAGTACGGCCAGCCCATGCACGCCTTTGACTACCGCTACGTCCACGGCGGCAAGATCATCGTCCGCACCGCGGCGGAGGGCGAGAAGCTCACCACCCTGGACGGCAAGGAGCACACCCTGACCGCCAACCACCTGGTCATCGCCGACGAGACCCGGGCCGTAGGCCTGGCGGGCATCATGGGCGGCGAGAACTCCGAGATCGTGGACGACACCGCCGATGTGGTCTTTGAGTCCGCCTGCTTCGACGGCACCTGTATCCGCAAGGGGGCCCTGGCTCTTGGTATGCGTACCGAGGCCAGCGCCAAGTTTGAAAAGGGCCTGGACCCCATGAACACCCTGCCTGCTGTGGACCGGGCCTGCGAGCTGGTGGAACTCTTAGGAGCGGGTGAGGTGGTGGATGGAGTTATCGACATCCTGAACTTCGTCCCCCAGCCCACGGTGCTGGAGCTGGAGCCGGAGAAGATCAACGCCCTGCTGGGCACCGATGTGCCGGAGAGCGACATGGTGGACATCCTCCGCAAGCTGGACTTCCAGGTAGAGGGCCGCGCCGTCACCGTGCCCTCCTGGCGGGGCGACGTCAAGCGCATGGCGGACCTGGCCGAAGAGGTGGCCCGGTTCTTTGGCTACAACAATATCCCCACCACGCTGATGCGGGGCCAGACCACCGTGGGCGGCTACTCGCCCCAGGAGCAGCTGGAGCGCAAGCTGGGCCAGTGCGTCCGGGCCATGGGCTTTGACGAGATCATCACCTATTCCTTTATCAGCCCCACCTATTATGACAAGATCCGCTGGCCCCAGGACGGCCAACGCCGCAAGTCCTTTAAGATCCTGAACCCCCTGGGCGAGGATACCTCCATCATGCGCACCACGTCCCTGCCCTCCATGCTAGAGATCCTGACCCGGAACCACAATTTCCGCAACGGCGACGTAAAGCTCTACGAGGTGGCCCGGACCTACCTGCCCGGCGGGGAGGACGGCCTTGCCATCGAGAGCAAGTACCTGACTCTGGGCGCTTACGGCAGCGACATGGACTTCTTTGCCATGAAGGGCGCAGTGGAGGCGGTGCTTGCCGACCTTCGCTGTGAGAATGTGGGCTTTGTGGCGGTGACGGAAAACCCCTCCTACCACCCCGGTCGCTGCGCGGCGGTGTGGGCCGGAGGTCAGGTCATCGGCGTGGTGGGCCAGGTCCACCCTCTGGTGTGCAAGAACTACGGCGTGGACCAGGACCTCTACTGCGCGGAGCTGTCGCTGAACGCTCTGATGGAGGCCAAGGGAGCCGGGGCGGTCTATACCCCGCTGCCCAAGTTCCCCAGCGTCACCCGGGACATCGCCGTGGTGTGTGATATGGCCGTCACCGTGGGCCAGCTGGAGGACTGCATCGCCAAGGGCGCCAAGGGGCTTTTGAAGGACGTGGCCCTCTTTGACATCTACACCGGCGCGCCCATCCCCGAGGGCAAGAAGTCGGTGGCCTTCAACCTGACCCTCCGCTCTGACGATAGAAGCCTTACCAGCGAAGAGGCCGACGAGGACGTGAAGTCCATCTTGGCGGCCTTGGAGAAGGAACTGGGCGCGGTGTTGCGCTAAAAAGGGACCCACCGAGAGGTGGGACGGCGCGGTAGCGCCGTAAATTCGGAGCGATAGCGGAGAATTTGCGCAGGGCGAGCTTCGCCCGCCCGAGCATCATGAGAAAAAAAGGAACTGGGCGCGGTGCTGCGTTAATGAAAATTTAACTTCCTGCACTCTTTACAACGGCGGAAAAATAGGTTACAATAGGTAACAGACTGAAAGGAGGTGTAGCCCCATGGAGGACAGCCTGGACTTTACCCGTAAATTCACCATCAACCAAGACCGCGGCGAGGAGATCCGCCAGATCCTCACCACCGTATACGACGCCTTGCAGGAGAAGGGCTACAACCCCATCAACCAGATCGTGGGCTATATCCTCTCCGAAGACCCCACCTACGTCACCAACTACAAAAACGCCCGGGCCCTGATCCGCAAGCTGGACCGGGACGAGCTGCTCCAGGTGCTGCTGGAGGCCTATCTGGCAGGCTAGATCAAACAAAAGCAAGGACGGGCGCAAGCTCGTCCTTGTTTTTTTATACAGAAACTGCTATAATAAGTCCGCACCGTCGGAAAAGGAGGGGATAGGACATGAAAAAACATATAAGGCCCGCGGCCTTTTTGCTGGCCCTGGCCCTTCTTTTGAGCCTGACGGGCTGTATGCGCGGCGAAAACGGGGATATGTTCGCCCTGCCTGAGCCGCCGGAAGACTACCAAAACCTCAAGGCCAAGCTGGATGAGGTCCGCACCTCCATCGGCGGCGAGTCCATCGCCCCCATGTCGGGCAGCAATACCCAGACCGTCCAGCTCCAGGACCTGGACTCCGACGGACGTCTGGAGTCCGCCGTGGCCTTTTTCCGGGTCCCCAGCGACGAAAAGCCCTTGAAGGTCTATATTTTCCGCCAGCAGGAGGACGAAAGCTACACCGTGGCCTCCGTCATCGAGGGCGTGGGTACGGGCATCTACTCGGTGAGCTACGAAAATCTGGGTGGCTCCCAGATGAAGGAGGCTGTGGTCTCCTGGCAGATCTCCGGCGACGACCACACCCTGGGGGCGTACAGCCTGGAGGATGTGGAGGCCATCGAGCTTCTCTGGGTGGACAGCTACACCCGCTTCCGCCTGGCCGATCTGGACAACGACCTGGAGCGGGAGGTCGTGGTTTTGTCCCTCCAGACTGGCGAGGAGGACGCCTCCCGGGCGGAATACTTCGACTATGACGGCGCGGCCCTGGCGCTGAAATCCACCGCGCCGCTGTCCACCGGCATCAACGAGATCAAGACCCTGCGAAGCGGCAATCTGGCCGGCGGCATCCCCGCGCTGTTTGTCACCTCCAGCTTCCGGGACGCCCCGGACCAGGTGGTGGATATCCTCTCGGTGCGAGACGGTGTCCTCACCAACATCACCCTGGACACCACCACGATGCGCAGCGAGGAGACCGTCCGCTCCTATACCGCCGTCTCCGGCGCCGACATCGACCGCGACGGCGTCATGGAGGTGCCCTTGCCCGTCTTGGCCCGGAAGTCCAGCGGCGTCACCGATGATTTTTGGCTGCTGGAATGGCGGCAGTTTGATGACCGGGGCAGGCCCCATCAGGTGCTCACCACCTTCCATAATGTTACCGACGGCTGGTATTTCGACGTGCCCGACAGCTGGACCGACCGCCTTGTCATCTCCCGTCAGGACTCCGTCAGCGCCGGGGAGCGGGGCGTGGCCTTTTCTCTGTGGCAGGGAGATGACCGCCCGGCCAAGACCTTCCTGGTCCTCTATAAGCTCACCGGCACCAACCAGGCAAGCCGCGCCGGCTTGGGGGAGCGGCAGACGATCTTGACCGACGCCACCGACACGTATGCCTTCGAACTGATGCCCCAGGTCTGGGACACCGGACTCACCGGCGAGGATATCATCAGCCGCTTCCACATTATCAGGACCGAGTGGTCCACAGAGAACTGACCGAAAGGAAGGGTCCAGCTATGAAAAAGGTTTTGGTTTTGGAGGATGAGACCAACATCCGCAGCTTTGTGGTCATCAACTTAAAGCGGGCGGGTTATGAGACCTTTGAAGCGGGCACCGGGGACGAGGCCCTGGCCCAGCTCAAGGCCCATCCCGATATCCAGGTGGCCCTTCTAGACATCATGGTCCCTGGCGATATGGACGGCTTTGAGGTCTGCCGCCGCATCCGGGCCGGAAACTCCAAGATCGGCATCATCATGCTCACCGCCCGCACCCAGGAGATGGACAAGGTCACCGGGCTGATGACCGGTGCGGACGACTATGTCACCAAGCCCTTTTCGCCTGCCGAACTCACTGCCCGGGTGGACGCCATCTGCCGCCGCATGGGCGGCGCTGAGAGCCAGGGCGTGGACGATGGCGTGATCAACAACCCGCCCTTCCTGCTCAACACCCGCAACCGCACGCTGGAGAAAAACGGTCAGCGGGTCAAGCTGACCCAGGTGGAGTATTCTATCATGAAGCTCTTTATGGATAACCCCGGCAAGGCCCTGTCCCGGGAGGAGATCCTCAGCTCTGTCTGGGGCGAGAAATACTACGGCGAGTTGAAGATCGTGGATGTGAACATTCGACGTCTGCGCTTGAAGATCGAAGACGACCCCCAGACCCCGGCCTATATCACCACCGTCTGGGGCTTTGGTTATAAATGGGGTTTTTAATTGAGCGCATAGAAGTGTTGAAACAGACTGCGCATAGGCGAAAAGCCCGGCATGAAACAAGCGCACGCAGGGCTTAGATGCGCTGCGTGTCCATGTAAGCGATATCCGTGAGAAAGGAGGAGACAGCATGAGCAAGACGCCGAAAAAAGCCCGCACCCAGTCCATTCGCCGCCGATGGATGGTCAACTCGCTAGGCGTGGTGTTGCTGGTGGTATTTTTGGGCGTGTCCGCCTTTTCTCTGGCCATGTCCAGCTTTTACTACTCCACCGTCTCCTCCGGCCTGGAGACCCGGGCCAGGATGGCCACCCGGTCCTTCCGCAACTTTACCGAGACCGAATACAATAACCGGGCCGCCACCTACGTCGCCGAGTTTGAGGATAAAGGCAGGCTGGAGATCCAATTTCTCAACGCCTATGGCCGCATCCAGTACTCCTCTTACGGCCTCACCGCCGGGTCCATGCCCGGCACCCCTGAGATCGCCAAGGCCGCGGAGGAGCAGACCCTTCAGCAATGGTCGGGCAACGACCCCAACACCGGCGAACATATCATGAGCGTCTCCTCACCCATTGTCTACGACGGCTCGGTGGTGGGCGTGGTGCGTATGGTCACCTCCCTGAAGCTGGTGGACCGTCAGATCGCGCTGATGGTCGTTTTGGCCCTGGGCGTGGGCCTTGTGATGATCCTGGTGGTCTATTTCTCCAACCTCTACTTTGTCCGCTCCATCGTGGTCCCTGTGGCCGGCATTACCGACATCGCCCAGCGCATTGCCGGCGGCAGCTATGGCATCCAGATGGAAAAGACCTCCCAGGACGAGATCGGCGACCTGGTGGACGCCATCAACGATATGTCGCTGAAGATCGACCAGGCTGAGAAGCTGAAAAGCGAATTCATCTCCTCGGTGTCCCATGAGCTCCGCACCCCCTTGACCGCTATCAACGGCTGGGCCGAGACCATGGCCAGCGGCGAGGTCCGGGAAGCGGAGGATATGAAAAAGGGCATGGGCATCATCGTCTCCGAGGCCCGACGTCTGACCAACATGGTGGAGGAACTGCTGGAGTTTTCCCGCATCGAGGATGGCCGCTTTACCCTCTCCATCGAGCCGGTGGATATCAAAGCGGAGCTGGAGGACGCGGTCTACACCTACCGGGAGTTTTTCCGCCGGGAGGGGATCACCCTGACCCACACCGACTGCGATGAGGAGTTCCCCCCCATCAACGCCGATCCCCAGCGCCTGCGGCAGGTTTTTTGCAACATCTTGGACAACGCCGCCAAGCACGGCGGCTCGGGCAAGCGCATTGAATCGGCCATCCACCGGGAGGAGAACGAGGCCGTCATTACCATCCGGGACTACGGTCCCGGTATCCCCGAAGATGAGCTGCCCCATGTGAAGTATAAGTTCTACAAGGGCTCCTCCAAGGCCCGGGGCAGCGGCATCGGCCTGGCCGTCTGCGACGAGATCGTCACCCGCCACGGCGGCACCCTGGAGCTTGGTAACGCCGAAGGCGGCGGCTGCATCGTCACCATCCGCCTGCCGGTGGAGGGCTGAGATAACAATAAAAACGGACGGCCCCAAGCCGTCCGTTTTTTGCGCCTATGGCCTTGCTTTTACCCTCCAGCTGCTCTTGCGGCGGAGAGGGACCAAGTCCGCCAGTCGGAGGCGTCGGCGCGGGCCTGGGCTTGCCGCTGGGCGATCAGCTCATCCAGCGCGCCGCCAAACTCCCCGGAAAGGTCGGATAGTGGTCCCAGTGCGTCATAGGACAGCTCTGTGATCAGATAGTCGTAGTTCATTACGGCGGTCTCCTGCCGCAGATAGCGGTCCACATTGTACCGGGCCACCAGGTAGTCCACGTTGCAGAAGTTCAAAAGGAGCCAGCCTGCCACCGATATGGTCAAAGCCACGGGGAAAAAACGCCAGGCAGGATGCCAGACTTTCCAGATAGCGGCGGCAAAGAGAAGGGCCAGGATGCCCATGCCCCAATAGGTGAGAAAGCGCTTAAAGGAGAGACCAAAGGTCCCGACATAGAGGCTCATGCGGTAGCAGGCCGAGACCAGAAGTACACAGCTCATTCCAACCATGACGGTGCTGAGGACCTGAACAGCCCGCCAAGGCCAGCCCTCTTGCTGGGTGAGCGCCAGGGCCAGCAGAACCAAGGTAAGGTTGATGCCTGCCACGGCCACTAGCTGGAAAAAGCCGCTGCGGGCGTATTCGGCATAGGTGAGGAAGGATACACGTTTCAGGTATGCGGCGCCGCCAAACAATGCGGCGGACTGGGCGGCCAGAAAGAGGACGTAGAGCAGGTCCATCAGCGTTAGCACGACCACGGCAATGGTGGGATCGGCCCGCGGGACCGCGGGAGCCTGAAATTCCGTTGGCTTCGGGCGGCGCAGAAAGTGCATCAGGGAGAAGAGAAATGGGGCAAACAGGAGGCCGACAAAGAGGTAGGCGGCAAACTGCCCGAAGAGCCGCTCCAGCTGCGCTACCACCTGGGCTGAGAGGAAGGCAAAATAGTCGTCGGCGCTGAGGAGCAGAGGCACTACGACCAGGGCCACGGGGATGGTGAGCGCCAGACCGCACAGGATGAGCACAGCGGTGCGTTTGCCCCGGCGAAAAGATCGAACGGCAGGGCCCAGTGCGGGGAGCCGGCAGGCCAAGCCGGTGAGGAGTAGCAGGGCGCGTTCTGCCAGCATAGAGGGCAGATGCCAGCTCTGCCGAACACCGCCCGACCACTCAAAAAGCTGGAGAGTCATCAGTCCCAGTAGAGCAAGCAGGTTGCACCAGCGAAACCATTGGTCCGACCACAGCGCAAAGCACAGCGTGAGGGCTATCACCGCGGCGAAGAGCAGTACACTGGGCCGGGTGGTAAAGCCCGCAAGGCCCTTGTACCAGAAAAGGGCTGCATACCAGGCTGTCACCAGTGCGGTGAGACCCAGGCCGGGGCATTGAGAGGTGGGGACCATACACAGCGAGGCGAAAAGCGTCCCTACCGCCCAGGAGAGAAAAAGAGCGGCGCGGTCACGCCCATCGGGGTCATAGTCGCTGAGCCGCTTGGAGGGGGCAGGAGGCGGGGGAGGTCCGGGTACGACAGGCGGAGTGGGCACAGTAAAGGGTGCAGAACGGGAAGCCGGGGCGGGAGCAGCCGCCGGCCTGGTCTGTTCGTCCATATTCAATTCCTCTTTCCTCGTTTATTCTTCCGGCTCCTCCCGCCACTCCAGGATATCTCCGGGCTGGCAGTCTAGGGCCTTGCAGATGGCGTCCAGGGTGGAAAAGCGCACGGCCTTGGCGTGGCCGTTTTTTAAGATGGAGAGGTTAGCCAGAGTCAGGTCTACCTCCGCGGCCAGTTGGCTTAGGGTCATCTTCCGCCGGGCCATCATCACGTCCAGATTGACAACGATCGCCATAGCCCTGCCTCCCCTCAGATGGTCAGGTCGCTGTCTTCTTTGAGCGCAGCGGCCTGGCCGAAGAGCGCGGACATTACAAGACACAGCAGCGAAGCCATGCCGAAAATGGGGATGAACAGCGCGTTATAGGTAAAGACTGGGGCCACCGAGCGGTAGTAGAAAAAACCCCACACCATCCGGCAAAGGGCTGCCAGAGCGATCAGCCCGAAGGAGACGGCGGCGGTCTTCATGCTTTTAGCGTTGGAGCGCTGGAAGGGCAGCCCGGCGATGACCGTGCCCAGCACCCGCCGGGCCTGCCACAGCACAACGGCGGTGTTGACCCCGCAGAAGAGCAAAAAGGCGGCCAGAACGGCGGTATAGGTATCCCGCCAGACCCGCCAGAGATACTGCCAGCACACGGTAAAGAAGGCCAACGTGTGGTAAAAGGTGCCGTTGGCAATGACCCACAGCGCCTCCATACCGCCGCCCGCGCCAATACCCACCAGACCGGGCACCAGCGGCAGTAGCAAAAGGTTGCATACGAATACGATGGTCACCAGGGCCTTCAGCGCCCGGGCCAGCTTCTTTGCGGATGTATCGTTCATCGTCCCATCCCTCCTTGGGCCATATGTTACCACTAATGTTATTGATTGTCAAGATAAATTTATTGAAAAACAATAAATATTTTTTGATAGGCAAAAAAGAAGACGCCCAAAGGCGTCTTCTTTCGCGGAAGCTGGATCGTTATGCCGCCTGGGGATGACGGCCGGTATCCCGCTCGGTATCCCGGAACAGCAGGGTGATGCACCACAGGGCGGAAAGGCCCACCAGGACGTAGATCACCCGAGCCAGAGGCGTGGTGGCGCCGCCGCAGAGGAAGGCCACCACGTCAAAGCGGAACAGGCCCACGCTGCCCCAGTTGAGCCCGCCGATAATGGACAGGACCAGGGCAATTCTATCGAGAATCACGCTCGTTTCCTCCTCTCTTTGGTTGGACAGTGATTAGTTTAACCTGCAAAGTTGAAAAAAACCCTGCCAGGGTATTCTATTTGAGAAAAAAATTTGTTATAATAAGTTGCTAAATCTATTGTGGAGGTGAGGACATGGAAGAAAGCTTGGACCTGAGAGGTTTGCTGCCCCAGATCGAGTTGCTGGAAAACGAGTCCATGTCCCGCCATACCACCTTCCGCATCGGCGGCCCGTGTAGGTGGATGTTCTGCCCCAAGACCACCCAGGAGGCGGGCGAGGTGCTGCGGCTATGCCACGAAAAGGGCATCCGGCCCTTCTTTTTGGGTAACGGCTCCAATCTGCTGGTCAGCGACGATGGCTACGACGGCGTGGTGCTGTCTACGGCCAAGCTGGAGCAGACGCTGCGGCTGGAGGAGGACACGGCCATATATGTCCACAGTGGCGTGCTGCTGTCCAAACTGGCCAACTTTGCCGCCGATCACAGTCTGACGGGGTTGGAGTTCGCCTCCGGCATCCCAGGCAGCGTAGGCGGCGCGGTGCGGATGAACGCCGGGGCCTACGGCGGAGAGGTGAGCCGGGTGCTGGAGCGGGTGGACTACCTGGACAGCGCCGGACGTCTTTGCTGGGCCACGGCGGCGGAGTGCGACTTTTCTTATCGCCGCAGCGTTTTTTGCAAGCAGCCATGGCTCATCACCGGGGCGCTCTTTCGCTTGCAGCGCGGTGAGGAGACGGAGATCCGGGGCGAGATGGCGGAATTGAACCGCCGCCGCCGGGAAAAGCAGCCCCTGGAATATCCCAGCGCCGGGTCCACCTTCAAGCGGCCTCAGGAGTATTTTGCCGCCGCCCTTATTGAAGAATGCGGTCTGAAGGGCTTTCAGGTGGGCGGAGCCCAGGTGTCGGAAAAGCACAGCGGCTTTGTCATCAACCGCGGCGGCGCCACCTGCACCGACGTTTTGGAGTTGATGGACCAGGTGAAGGCCAAGGTGCTGGACCGCACCGGCGTTTTACTGGAAGCGGAAGTAGAGATCATACCGTAACGGAGGGTGTACCCCATGGAATTTATCATTGTCTCCGGATTGTCCGGGGCGGGGAAGAGCAAGGCCGCGTCCTTTTTGGAGGACATGGGCTTTTACTGCGTGGACAATCTTCCCGCCCAGTTGATCCCACCCCTGGCGCAGCTGTGCATGGCAAGTCCGGGCAAATATGAACGGGTGGCCCTGGTCACAGACATTCGGGGCGGCCAGACCTTCGACGCGCTGTTTGACGCGCTGGACCAACTGGAGTCTATGCAGTGCGGCCATAAGATCCTGTTTGTGGAGGCCGACACCGCCACCATTATCAAGCGCTATAAGGAGACCCGACGCAGCCACCCGCTGGCCCGGGAGGGACGGACTCTGCCCCAGGCGGTGGAGCTGGAGCGCTCGGCCATGGCGGAGGTCCGGCGGCGCGCGGAGTACATCGTGGACACCACCGCTCTCTCTACCGCCAAGCTCAAAGGTGAGGTGCTGCGATTGTTCGGCACCCCCGGCGCCATGCCGGAAATGAGTGTTAGCGTAGTGTCCTTTGGTTTCAAGTATGGCATCCCCATTGAAGCGGACTTGGTCTTCGATGTGCGCTGCCTGCCCAATCCCTTTTACATCGCGGAGCTCCGGGACCATACCGGCCTAGATGAGGACATCCGGAGCTTTCTGGCGGGCTATCAGCAGACCGGGGATCTGCTGCTTCATTTAGAGGACCTTTTGAGCTTTTTGCTGCCCCTCTATGTGGAGGAGGGCAAGACGGCTCTGGTCATCGCCGTGGGCTGCACCGGCGGACGGCACCGCTCGGTGTTCGTCACCCGCGCCCTGGCCGACTTTATCCGCCAAAAGGGCTATAACGCCAGCGAAAACCATCGGGACATGACGAGGGCCTGACGCTATGACGAGAATGAAGCAGGCGGGCCCCCGGGTGGTGGCCATCGGCGGCGGAAACGGCCTTTCCACCATGCTCCGGGGCCTGAAGACCCGGGTCCGGGACCTGACGGCCATCGTCACCGTGGCCGACGACGGCGGCGGCTCGGGGGTCCTGCGTCAGGACCTGGGGATGCCGCCGCCGGGAGATATCCGCAACTGTATGCAGGCCCTGGCCAACGTAGAGCCGGTCATGAGCGAGCTTTTGGCCTACCGTTTTACGGAGGGGTCCCTCAGCGGCCAGGCCTTTGGCAACCTGCTCCTGGCCGCCCTCAACGGCATCTCCGACTCCTTTGACCAGGCCGTGGCGAAAATGAGCCAGGTCCTTGCCATCTCCGGCCGGGTGCTACCGGTGACCAACGCCGATGTGCAGCTGGAGGCCATTTTTGAAAACGGCGCCCATGTGGTGGGCGAATCCAGCATCTGCGACTTCAAAAAGTCCCAGGATTGCCGTATCCACCGGGTCCGGCTGGTGCCTGAGCACCCGGCGGCCCTGCCTGAGGCGGTGGAAGCCATCGACCGCTCGGACCTTATTTTGCTGGGACCGGGCAGCCTCTATACCAGCGTTATTCCCAACCTGCTGGTGGACGGCGTAGCCCAGGCCATTGCCCGCTCCAAGGCCATGAAGGTCTACGCCTGCAACATCATGACCCAGGACGGCGAGACCGAGCACATGACCGCCGCCGACCATGTGCTGGCCTTGATGGCCCACGGCCTGGGCGGGCTGGATGTGTGCCTTTGTAACAACGCCCCCGTGCCCGAGCGCCTTTTGGAGCGCTACCGGGCCGAGGACGCCCAGCCCATCGTCATCGACGCTGAGCGTTTGGCGCAGCTGGGCGTGGAGGTGGTGGAGTACCCCCTGACCGATCAGGACTCCGCCTATGCTCGTCACGATCCCCAGCGGCTGGGCGAGGCGGTGGTGGAGCTCTACCGCCAGCGGGCCCAGACCAAGGTCTTTTGACAAAAGAGAGGGGAAGCGCTATGACCTTTTCCGCGCGGGTCAAAGAGGAGATCTGCCGCCGTGGTCTTGCCAAAAAATGCTGCGCCCTGGCTGAGTGCTACGGCGTGCTGCTGTTTTGCAACAACTGGACAAGCCATGAGGTGCGTATCGTCACTGAGTCCGACGCCTTTGCCCGCCGCCTGCCCCAGCTCTTCCACAAGGCCTTTCACCTGGACTTTGACCGCCGTCCCGGCCCGGAGGAGACGGGCAAGCGGGTCTTTGTCATCCGGGATGCGGACAAGCTCTCCATCTTGGATCGGGCCTACGGCGGCGAGCCGGGCCAGACTTTGACCCGGACGGTGAACTTCCCCATTGTGGAGGAGGACTGCTGCAAGCTCAGCTTTTGCCGCGGAGCCTTTCTGGCCGGCGGGGCGGTCACCGATCCGGAAAAGGACTACCATCTGGAGTGGTCCACCTGCCACATCGGCGTCAGCCGGGCTTTTCCCGTCATTCTCCGGGAGCTGGGCTTTGAGACCAAACAGACCGTTCGCAAGGGGAACTACATCACCTACATCAAGCATAGCACCAAGCTGGAGGATATGCTCACCGCTCTGGGAGCGGGGGTGTGCGCCATGGAGGTCATGACCGCCAAGATCGAAAAGGATCTGCGAAACGGCGCCAACCGCCAGGTCAACTGCGACGCGGCCAACCTGGACAAGGTGGTCCAGGCCGCCCAGGAGCAGATCGCCGCTATCGAGCGGCTGGAGCGCTCGGGCCTGCTGTCCACGCTACCTGACAAGCTCCAGGAGACGGCCCGGCTCCGCCTGGCCCAGCCCGAGAGCACCCTCAGCGAGCTGGCTGAGGAGTTTGACCCGCCCATCACCAAATCCTGCCTCAACCACCGCCTTCGTAAGCTCATGGCCCTGGCCAAGGAGTGCTGATCTTTACAAAAGGAGGTCCCATCATGGGTTTTTGCCATCTCCATGTCCATACGGAATTTTCTTTGCTGGACGGCGTTTGCCGCATCGACAAGCTGGCCGCCCGGCTGGCGGAGCTGGGCCAGACCTCCATCGCCATCACCGATCACGGCAATATGTACGGCGTCATCGATTTCTACAAGGCCTGCAAAAAGGCGGGCATCCACCCTGTCATCGGCTGCGAAGTCTATGTGGCGCCCCGGACCCGCTTTGACAAGGAGCACGGCCTGGACTTAGAGGCCCGGCACCTGGTACTGCTGTGTGAAAACGAGGCAGGCTATAAGAACCTCTCCTACATGGTCTCTATGGCCTATGTAGAGGGTTTTTATATGAAGCCCCGCATCGATATGGACCTGCTGCGAGAGCACTCCGAGGGACTGATCGCCCTGTCGGCCTGCCTGGCCGGAGAGCTGCCCCGCAGGCTCCGCACGGGCGATTATGAAGGGGCCAAGGCCCATGCCCTGGAGATGGCGGCCCTCTTTGGCCCCGACCACTATTACCTGGAGATTCAGGACCACGGCATCCCCGAGCAAAAGCAGGTGGCGGCGGGGCTCATCCGCATCCACCAGGAGACGGGGCTTCCTTTGGTGGTCACCAATGACGCCCACTACCTCAGCGCCGCCGACGCGGCTACCCAGGACGTTTTGATGTGCGTTCAGATGGGCAAGACCGTGGACGATCCTAACCGCATGAAGTTTGAAACGGAGGAGTTTTACCTCAAAAGCGAGGAGCAGATGGCGGCCCTTTTCCCCGACTGGCCCGAGGCGGTGGCCAACACGGAAAAGATCGCCAATATGTGCCAGCTGGAGTTTGAATTCGGCAAGCACCATCTGCCTAGTTTCCCCTTGCCCCAGGGCTACGCGGACAGCTGGGCCTATTTCCAGGACCTGTGCCACAGCGGCTTTGACGCGCGGTATCCCAATGCCCCGGAGGAATACAAGGAGCGTCTGGATTACGAGATGGGCGTTATCCGGGAGATGGGCTTTGTGGACTACTTCCTCATTGTCTCCGACTTCATCCGCTACGCCAAGGAAAATGGTATCCCCGTAGGCCCCGGCCGCGGCTCGGCGGCCGGCAGCATCGTCAGCTACTGCCTGCGCATCACAGAAGTAGACCCCATGCAATACGACCTGGTCTTTGAGCGTTTTTTGAACCCGGGCCGGGTCACTATGCCCGATATCGACACGGACTTTTGCATCCGCCGCCGCCAGGACGTCATCGACTACGTGGCCCAAAAATACGGCGCCGACCGGGTCAGCCAGATCGTCACCTTCGGTACCCTGAAGGCCCGGGCCGCCATCCGGGACGTAGGCCGGGCCCTGAGCTTTCCCTACGCCGAGGTGGACGCCATCGCCAAGGAGGTGCCCTTCGCCCTGGGCATGACCCTGGAAAACGCCCTGAAACTCTCCAAGCCGCTGAGAGAGCGCTATGAGGAGGACGAGCGGGTCCGCAAATTAGTAGACACGGCCATGGCGGTGGAGGGGATGCCCCGCAACACCTCCACCCATGCCGCCGGCGTGGTCATCACCGCCCAGCCGGTCCATAGCTATGTGCCCTTAGCCACCAACGACGGCGTGCCGGTGACCCAGTACACCATGACCACCATCGAGGAGCTGGGCCTTTTAAAAATGGACTTTCTGGGCCTTCGCAACATCACCATTTTGGATGACGCGGTGCAGATGGTGAAGCAGGAGGACCCCGGCTTTTCCCTGGCCAATATTCCCCAGGACGACAAGGACGTCTACGATATGCTGGGGCAGGGCCGCACGGCGGGGGTCTTTCAGATGGAGTCGGCGGGTATGACCGGCGTGTGCGTGGGATTGAAACCCCAGAGCATCGAGGATATCACCGCTATCATCGCCCTCTACCGGCCCGGGCCGATGGACTCCATTCCACGCTTTATCGCCTGCAAGCAGGACCCCAAGCTGATACAGTACAAGGACCCGGCCCTGGAGCCTATTTTGTCCGTTACCTACGGCTGTATCGTATACCAAGAGCAGGTCATTGAGATCTTCCGCAAGCTGGGCGGCTACTCCGTCAGCCAGGCCGACATGGTCCGCCGGGCCATGAGCAAGAAGAAACGGGAGCAGATCGAAAAGGAGCGGGCCGCCTTTGTTCACGGCGATCCTGAGCGGGGCATCCCGGGCTGCGTGGCAAACGGCATCCCCGCCGCGGCGGCGGAGGATATCTACCAGGAGATCGACGCCTTTGCCGAGTACGCCTTCAATAAGGCCCACGCCGTCAGTTACGCCATCGTAGCCTATCAGACCGCATGGTTCAAGTACCACTATCCCCGCCAGTATATGGCGGCCCTTTTGACCTCGGTGTTGGACAGTCAAGACAAGGTGGCCGAGTACATCGCCGAGTGTAAGGACATGGGCATCGCCCTGCTGCCGCCGGATGTGAACCAGTCGGGAGCGGAGTTCACCGTGTCGGGCAAGGACATCCGCTTCGGCCTGGCCGCCCTCAAGGGCGTGGGCCGGGGCTTTACGGAAAAGGTCCTCCAGGAGCGGCAGAAAAAAGGACCCTTCAAGTCCTTCACGGATTTCTGCTCCAGGATGTACGACTACGACCTCAACAAGCGGGTGCTGGAAAGCCTGATCCGCTCCGGCGCATTCGACTCCACCGGGGCCCGCCGCAGCCAGCTCATGACTGTGTGCGACGCGGTGGCCGGGGCGGTGGGGGAGGCCCACCGGCAGTCGCTGGAGGGCCAGTTCGACCTCTTTGGCGGCGGCGGGGAGGACACCGTCACCGTGCCGGAGATCGCCCTGCCTGACCTTCCCGAGTATACCCAGCGGGAAAAGATGCTCATGGAAAAGGAGGTCACCGGCCTCTACCTCTCCGGCCATCCCATGGACGAATACCGCCATATCGCCCGGGAGAAAAAGGCCGCGCCCATCGGCCCCATCCTGGCCGCCTTTGAGCAAGAGGAGGGCTCGGGCGCTTACCGCGACGGCCAGAGCGTGACCCTAGCGGGTATCATTGCTTCGGTGAAGACCAAGACCACCAAAAACAACTCCCTCATGGCCTATGTGACCTTGGAGGACGACACCGGCACCATGGAGCTGCTGGTCTTTTCCAGGACGCTGAACCAGTCGGGCAGCTACCTTAAGGCAAATTTCCCGGTGCTGGTCACCGGCAAGCTCTCCGTCCGGGATGAGAAAGCGCCCCAGCTGCTGTGCGACACGGTGACACCGTTGGAGGACGGCTCCGAGGCGGTGGCCCAACCGCCTCGGCAGCGGCTCTACTTGAAATTCCACTGCGAGCAGGACCCCCATCTCCAGCGGGTCAAGTGCCTGTTTTCCCTGTTTCCCGGCGAGGAGAAGGTGGTGCTGTACCTGGAGCGGGAAAAGAAAAAGCTGGGCGCGGCGTGCGCGCTCCATCCGGCGCTGCTGGAGGAGCTGCGGGAGGTGCTGGGAGAGGAGAACGTGGTGGTGAAGGAGGAGACGAAGCCATGAAGACCGACAGCCGCCGGGACTTGCGCCCCGAGGCAGAGACCACGCTGCTGCCCTTTTTGCTGAATGAGGTGAAAGGTAAGTCACGAAACGCCGTGAAAAATCTCCTGACCCACCGCCAGGTGCTGGTGGACGGTGCGGTCGTCACCCGGCACGACGCCGTGGTGGGGCCGGGAAACGTAGTTACCCTGCTGCCGCCGGACGCGCCGGCCCCCTTAGACCTGCCCTTTCCCATTTGCTATGAGGACGAGCATCTGCTGGCCATCGAAAAGCCCGCGGGGCTGCTCACCGTCTCCACCGGAAAGGGGGATCAGCGCACGGCCTACCGCCTGGTGTCCGGCCATGTGAAGATCGCCGACCCGTCAGCGAAAATTTTCGTGGTCCACCGCCTGGATCAGGATACCTCCGGGCTGTTGCTTTTTGCCAAGAGCCAGGAGGTAAAAGAGACGCTCCAGAAAAGCTGGGATACGGCGGTGAAGGAGCGGGGCTACCTGGCCGTGGTAGCGGGCCGCCCACCTCAGAAGGAGGATGTGGTCCGCTCCTGGCTCCGGGAGACAAAGACCCACCTGGTCTACTCCGTAGATGCCCCCTGCAAGGATGGCAAGGAGGCCGTCACCGGCTACCAGGTGGTCAAGCAGAGCGACAGCTACACCCTGCTGGAGCTTTTCTTGCAGACTGGGCGCAAGAACCAGATCCGGGTCCATATGCAGGATCTGGGCTGCCCGGTGGTGGGGGATAAGCGCTACGGCGGGCCCAAAAGCCCCATCGGCCGGCTCTGTCTCCACGCCCACCGCCTGACCTTCACCCACCCCGTCACCGGCCAGACCATTACCCTGAGATCCCGCAAGCCCCGGGATTTCAACCGCCTGTTCCGGGAAGAACAGTGAGTGAAAAGGAGGGGATGGTATGAGCGAGCCTTTGCGATTTGCCACGCGAGGGGACTTTCGCCACTGGCTGGAGGAGCACGGCCGGTCAAAGGACGGTGTGTGGCTTTTGTTTGGCAAGCCCGGCGGGCCGCGGACCCTGAAAGCGGATGAGGCGCTGGAGGAGGCTCTCTGCTTTGGCTGGATCGACGGCCAGATGCGGAGCCTTGACGACAAGACTTATCAGAAGTATTTTTCCCCGCGCCGGGCAAAGAGCAAGTGGTCGGAGAAGAATAAGGCCCTGGTCCAAGACCTGGAAAAGCGAGGTTTGATGACTGAGCAGGGCAGAGAGAAGGTCCGGGAAGCACGGGAGAACGGCCAGTGGGATGCGCCAAAGCCCCAGACGGTCACCCAGGAGCAGATAGACAGGCTCTCCGAACTGCTGGCGGGACATGAGCCGGCCTTTGCCAACTTTCAGGCCATGTCCCCGTCGGTGCGCAGGACCTATGCCCGGGCCTATTTTGACGCGAAAACGGACGCTGGACGAGAGAAGCGGCTGGCCTGGATGCTGGACCGCCTGGATCAAAACCTGAAGCCTATGTAAGCGTTGGCAGGAAAGGGTAAAAAAAGACAGACCCATTGTGGTCTGTCTTTCTTTTTTGCGTTTGATCCAACGATTTTGTGGCGGTCATTCTCCAACCCGCTGGAAAGTATAGCCCTCGGTGGCGTCGACGGTAGCGATGATGTCGGGAATCTGGTCGGTGAGGGAGGAGAAAAGCTCCGCGTATTCCTCGGTGAACTCTACATCGGTGGGGTAGATAGCCACCAGGTTCTCCACAAAGCCGTCTTCGGTGGTGAGGATGCCCACCAGCTGGTAGTCGGGGTACTCGGTGTAGTCCAGGTCCGTGGGGATGGCCAACAGAGAGAAGAGCCAGCCGCCGGTGCCCGCCTCGCGGCTGTTGGGCTCATAAAAGGACAGGGCGTAGGTGGTGTCGGTCTCGTCGGTCTCCCAGACTGCGTGCTCCTGCCACTCCTGGGGCAGTTCCACGGAAAAGCCACCCTGGACGTAGTCCCCCTTGCCCGTGGTGTACCACGGGCTGACGCTCACCGCCGCCGGGCTGGGCGAGGGGGAAGGGGAAGGCTCCGGGGCCTGCTGGGAGGCGCACCCCCCCAGCAACAGCGCGCACAACGCGCAGCACAGCGCTCGTAATTTCATGAAACGCCACCTCCTTGTAATCACAGTATACCACAGCCGTCCGCTCTCATGCAAACGCTTCTTAAGCAGAGCAGGACCCCACGATTACCAAAAAGAAGGACACGCCTACGGCGTGTCCTTCTTTTTGGTGGAGGCGAGGGGAGTTGAACCCCTGTCCGAAAACGCTTTAACGGGAACTTCTCCGGGCGCAGACGGTTATTTACATTCCCTCACCCAGGCGTGAGCCGTCACACTCAGGGGATCGGTAGAGTCATTGTGCATGGTGCGCTCAACTCTTTGCGCACGCACGGACGCCACTAAGATGACACCCTTGCCGGCCCGTGGCCCCTCCGGCGCGGATGGCTGCGGCCCTTAGGCGGCAGCGAGAACTACGTTGTCGTTGTTCTTTAATTTATAAGGTGCCCATTTTAAGGATGATAGGCGCATCCGCCCGCTATTCCCGCCTCCACGTCCCCGTCGAAACCGGTACGCCCCCGCGAAGCGGCGGCGTGAGCCGCCGCGGAGCAGATATGCGGATATAGCAAACGTAGTTCTTCTGCTGGGATAACTTGCTTTAAACCTTCTCCGGGGCGGGATACTCCTCGCCGTGGGTGTCCACGGTGATGGACTGGATCTTCTGGGGGGTCAGAGGCTTATCCCGGAAGTTGGTACGGGTGGAGACGATGGCGTCGGCCACATCCATGCCCTCCAGCACCTTGCCGAAGGCGGCGTACTGCCCGTCCAGATGGGGGGCGGCGTCCACCATGATGAAAAACTGGCTGCCCGCGGAGTTGGGGTCCATGGCTCGGGCCATGGAGAGAACGCCACGGGTATGGACGATGTCGTTCTGGGCAAAGCCGTTGCCGGAAAACTCGCCGGGGATGGTGTAGCCAGGGCCGCCGGTGCCGGTGCCCTGGGGGCAGCCGCCCTGGATCATAAAGCCGGGAATGACCCGGTGGAAGATCAGACCGTCGTAAAAACCGGCCTGGGCCAGGGCAATGAAGTTGCGCACCGAGTTGGGGGCCTTGTCAGGATAGAGCTCGCCGGACATGACGCCGCCGCCGGCCATGGTGATGGTAAAGGTGGGATTTGCCATAGCTCAAACACTCCTTTTTTATCGCATTCTTTCCTTCATTCTGCGTTCCATTTCCCGCTTCGCGTCCCGCTTAGCGGCGTCCTCGCGCTTGTCGTAGAGCTTTTTGCCCTTGGCAAGACCGATCTCGATCTTGACCCTGGGCCCGGAGAAGTACACCGACAGAGGAACGAGGGAATAACCCTCCTGTTGGACCTTAGCTCCCAGCTTACCGATCTCCCGCTTGTGCATCAAAAGCTGCCGGGGCCTGCGGGGCTCTTTGTTAAAGATATTGCCCTTTTCGTAGGGGGAGATATGGACGCCAAGGAGGGTGAGCTGGCCGTCTTTCACCAGGCAAAAGGAATCTTTGAGATTCACATTGCCCAGCCGGATGGACTTGACCTCCGTACCCGCCAGCGCCACGCCGGCTTCGTAGGTATCCTCAATAAAATAGTCATGGTAGGCCTTAGGGTTCTTGGCCACCACGCGCTTGGCGCTTTGTTGGGCCACGGCGGTCACCTCCTTTGCGGGGAAATCAGTATAGTCAATTATAGCACACTTGTCAAGAAAATAAAACCGGGAAGGGTGACCTTCCCGGTTTTGACTCATTCCACCACCACCAGCCGGACCTTTCCGCCCTGGCTGGGGGAGCGGTCGCAGTAGACGGTGAGGGTGGAGGAATAGGACAGGCACGCGTCCAGAGATTTGAACCAGGTCTCGGACTTGGCGTTATAGCAGCCGCTGTCGATGTCGGCAGCCAGGGGCCAGTCCACACCGTCCACCCGGACGGTATCCTCGCCAAAGGCGGTGCGGTGGACGCCGCTGTGGGCGGTGAGGGACACCCAGCTCGCCAGGGTAGGTTCGCCGCCTCGGGTGAGCAGGGCAGGGGCCGCGCCCACATATTCCATGCCCTTGGCGGAAAAGTCCACGCCGGTGACCAACTTAGTATCCCCCGCGCCGTTGGTGAGGGTGAGGGTGCTGGAGGTAGAACTGCCCATACCGTACTCGCTGGAGGAGTAGGAACCCTGAACATAATCGGTGACGCCGTAGGTGTAGCCGTCTCCGGTCACGTCCCGTAGAGCCAGCGCGTCCACCGCGCCGCTGGAATCCAGATGGACCAGGGCGATGGAGCTGGCAGGTACGGTGGCTAGGGTGACGGCGTCCATGCCCACATCTACCATGCGTCCGCCCTCGATCTTGTCATATACCGTGCACCACGGCGAGACCCGGGCGCCGCCTAAGGTCATAGCCGTTACGTCCCAGTCGCCGGTGACGCCGGCGGAGGAGGCGGTGGTCAGTTCCAGCCAGCCCAGCTTGGTGGAGGTCACCTCCCATAGCTTGCCCGGCGCGTTTTCTACACTCTGATCGTTGGAGCGGACCCGGCCCTTGAGGGTGAGGCCGCCCGCGGCGGTCACAGTGGCGGTATAGATGTCGCCGTAGGAGTCCCTGCCACCCTTGGTAATGGTGGCGGTGCCCAGGGCTTTCTGCGAGACCTTGTCGGCGCTGACCACCCCGGCCACCCGGTTGCTGCGGTCCAGCAGCAGCGTCACCCGGTCGCCCAGCTTGAACTTAGAAAGGTCGCCCAGGGCGCAGTCCAGCACGACCAGACCGTCGCAGCCCATGACGGTGATGGTGTCCGGGCTGACCGGGCTGGGCACGGCGTTTTCATAGACGCCGGTGAGCTTTTTGTCCGACAGCTCCAGGACCCCGGTGCGAGGATCGTAGGTCCCCACGTCGTAGGGCTTTACATCGGACAGGGAGGCTTTAAGGCCGTTTTTGTAAACCGCGGTGGGGTTACCCTCCCAGGCCCCGTCAAAAGGGCGACTGGCGTCCTTGGCTACGGCGGTGACGGCGGTGGCGCTGTCGCCGGTAAAGTAAATGGAGATCAGGGTGTCGGTCTTATCGTAGCAAAACAGCGCCGTGGCGCCGGGGATAATGCCCTTATAGGCCTCCGCATAGCTCTCCTGGTCCTTGTCCGAGCGCCACACAGGCACGTCGGCGCTGACCAGCAGCTGCTGGCCGTCCTCGGTGAGCACGTACCGGGCCTCCGCCGAACGGATGCGTACCGAGCGCACGGTGTAGTCCTCGTCGGCCTGGAGGGCCAACACATTGCCCTCCCGGTCTGTGACCGGCTTGCACATCCGGCCCTGGAGACCGGCGTCCAGATCGTCACGGAAAGTGACAAAGCTGCCCTTGTCCGTTTTTACCGCCCAGCCGCCGGCGCTGAGCGCCTTGCCCTTGACCTCCAGCACCAGCTGGCTTTCGCCCATAGAGCCGCCCAGTACCGTCTCTAAAAACATCTTCTGGTTGTCCTTGGGCTGGGTATAGAGCAGGTTTTCAAACAGCAGCGCGGCCTGGGCCCGGGTCAGAGTGTCGCTGCCGTCCAGGCCCTCCAGACCCTCCAGCAGCTCGATGGACCTGGCTCGGACCATAGCTCCGGCATACCAGGCTCCGCCGTCGCCGCCCACATCCTTGTCAGAGTAGCCCAGGCACCTGAGGAGAATGGTGACGGCCTCTCCGGCGGTGATGGCGTCATCCGGGCAGAAGCGGCCGTCGCCCTTGCCCCGGACCAGAGGGGTCACATCCTCCTTCACTGCCGCGGCGGCGTTGATCCAGCCCAGGGCCCAGTGGCTGGCGGTCACGTCGGAGAAGATGACCCGCCCGGCGTAGAGCTGCCGCTCCTCGGCCCGGCCCAGGATGGTCAGGGCCATCTTACAGAATTCACCTCTTGTGAAGGTGCCCTGGGGGTCAAAGGTGCCGTCGGGTCTGCCGTTGATCACCTCCAGCTGCCTCAGGACCTCCACAGCCTCGCTGACAGCGGGATCGGTCACGTCGGGGAAGACCGCCAGGGCGGGGGAGACCGCTAAGGTAGCGGCTAACATGCCCGCGATGATGTGCTTTTTCATATCCATTCACTCCTTCTTCTTTAATCCGCACGCAGGGCTTCGACAGGCTGGAGAGCGCTGGCCTTCAAGGCGGGGTAGAGGCCGAAGAGAATACCCAGCACTACCGAGATGCCAAAGGCCAGGACCGTAATGCCCGCTTCGGGCATAATGACCAGCCCGAAGAAGATCTTAGTCAAGACGGCGGCGGCTACATAGCCCACCGCGATGCCCAGCAGTCCGCCGATGCCGCAGATCATAGCCGCTTCGATGAGGAACTGGACGATGATGCTCTTGCGCTCAGCGCCGATGGCCTTGCGGATGCCGATCTCCCGGGTCCGCTCGGTGACGGTGACCAGCATGATATTCATGATACCGATGCCCGCCACCAGCAGGGAGATGGCGGCGATGATGCCCAGAAACAGCGCCTGCATGGCGTCGGCGTCATCCAGTTCGGCGGACCATTCGTTGGGGTTGTTGACGCCGAAGAAGCCGTTATTGGTGTCGATGATGCCGGAGAGGTAGCCGTTGAGCTTGGTCACCACGTCGTTGACCGCACTCTGGCTCTTGACCTTGACCATGTACTGGTCGATGGGCTCGTTGTTGTTAAAGTACCGGGTCATGGTGCTGGGCAGCAGGATCAACTTATCCTGGCCCCGAAGAGACTCGGTCACCCAGTGGCCCTCCTCGCCGTCACCTACGTCTACGCCGGCGGCCTTGCTCTGATAAACGCCCACCACCCGGAAGGGCATCCCGTTGATGTTGATGTTCTTGCCGATGGGGTCGGCCAGGGAGAAGAGGTACTCCGCCGTGTCCGCCCCCAGCACGCACACCTGGGCCATGTTTTCGATCTCCAGATAGCTCAGCTCCCGGCCCTTGGCGATCTGATAGTTGTTGCAAAGGCCGTATTTGTCGTTGCCCAGGGCAAAGGTGGGGTAGTGGTCGTCCTGGCCGCCCACGCCGCCGTCTACGGCGATCCCGCCGCCTATGATAGCCACCGAACCCATGCCGTAGCGGTCCTGGCGGGCCAGAGTCTTGGCGCCGTAAGAGACAGTAAGGTCACGCCATACATTGCCGTTGGGAGTCACGCCCACCACATCGTCCAGCCCCAGACAGTAGTCATAGAGCATCTGCCCCACATCGTCCGCGCCGCTGCCGCCGGAGTAGCTGTAGGCGTAGACATTCAGTACATTGGAGCCTTGGCTGTCGTAAAGGGCCTTTACCGCCGCGTTCTGGCCTTGGGCATAGGTTACCAGGGCAATGACCGCGGCGATGCCGATGATGATGCCAAGCATGGTCAAAAAGCTGCGGCCTTTCTTAGTCGAGAGGGATTTCAGGGCCATTTTGAGAGCCTGTCCGATCTTCACGCCATGACCTCCTCTCTGGTGCCGTCGGCCACGACCTTGCCGTCGGAGAGCCGGACGATGCGCTCGGCGGTGGCGGCAATGGAGTTGTCGTGGGTAATGAGGATGATGGTGGAGCCCTCCTGGTGGAGGGAGTGCAGGATCTCCAGCACGTGAAGGCCCGTCTTGGAATCCAGAGCGCCGGTGGGCTCGTCGGCCATGATGATGGCCGGGTGGGTGGCAATGGCCCGGGCGATGGCCACCCGCTGCTGCTGGCCGCCGGACATCTCGCTGGGGCGGTGGTGGCGGCGGTCATACATGGCCACCCGCTCCAGGGCCTCCTCCGCCCGCTCCCGGCGGGTCTCCATGCCCGCGCCCTGGTAGATAAGGGGCAGCTCCACATTCTCCTGGGCGTTCAGCTCGGGGATGAGGTTGTAGCCCTGAAAGATGAAGCCGATCTCCTTATTTCGGATGTGGGCCAGCTGCTTGTCGGTGAGCTCGGTGATGTCGGTGCCGTTCAAGTGATAATCCCCGTAGGTGGGGATATCCAGACAGCCCAAAATGTTCATCAGCGTGGACTTGCCCGAGCCGGACTGGCCGATGATGGAGACGAACTCGCCCCGCTGGATCTGCAGACTCACGCCGTCCAGCGCCCGGACCTCGCTTTCCTTGCCCTCGTTATAGATCTTGTAGAGGTCTTTGATGTCGATGAGCATGATGTTCACCTTAGCCCCAGGCCTGGGTCATAATGTAGGAGACGAAGACGGTCTCGCCGCCATTAAGACCGCTTTTGATCTCTACATTATAGTTGTCCGACAGGCCGGTCTCTACCGGCACGGGATAATAGCCGTCGCTCTCGCTGGGGTAGGTGGGAGTCTCGCCGGGCATAGTCTCGGGAATGTCCACGTCCACGGCGTTTTCCGGCTTGCTGTCGGCCTGGATGAAGACCACCGAGGCGGTCTCGCCGTCCTCCAGGCTCATGTACTTCACGCTCTGCATAGGCACGGTAATGCAATTATCGGACTGGCTGGTGACGAAGGAGTAGTTGAGCCACATACCCTCCAGCAGCGAGCCGTCCATATTGTCCACTTCCAGGGTGACGGGGTAGTTGGTCATGCCGTTACCCATGGCGTCGCCGGAGAGGGACATATCGATCTTGGTGACGGTGCCCACAAAGGTAGCGCCGTCGCCCCGGTCGCTCTGGAGGTCCACCGTCATGCCGGGCTTGACGTAGGCGATGTTGCGATCGTCCACCTGGATGGTGACCACCATGGTGGTGTTGTTGGAGATGGTGATGACCGTGTCGCCGCTCTTGACCTCCTGACCCTCCACCAGGGTGCAGGAGGTGACCGTGCCCGAGATGGGGGCGGTGGCGGAGAAGTCGGCCAGGGCCTTTTGCGCGTCCTCCACATCCTTGACAGCGTCGGTCACGCCCTCTTGGGCGGCGGTGATGTTATCCTGGCTCAGCCGGACCTGCTCCCGGGCGTTCTCAATGTCCCGGCTGAAGTCCTCCGCCGACAGGGTCAGCAGCACCTGGCCCTGGGTGACGTCCGCATAGTCCCGCAGACTGGTGGACTCCACCAGGGTGGGCTCCCGGTCGCTGCTGGCTTTGGCGGCCTCGGTCCAGATCTCCTGGGTCTGGTAGAACTCTAGTTTGCCATTGTCATAGGGGTAGATGGCGGCGCCGCCAGAGCCGGTGAGGGAGGCCGAGGCGGTGAGCCCTTCGGTGAGGGCGCCGGGATTGTCGATGACGGCCACGGCCTCGAAGAGCAGCGTCCCCTCGGCGGTGACCCGGCGGACCATGTTCACCTCTTCGATGACGCCCTGAACGTCGCTGCCGCTGACGGTGACCTGCACGCTCTGGCCCACGGCGATCTGGCCCTCATAGGCGTAAGAGAAGTAGAAGGGAATGCGGAACTTCCGATCGTTGACCAGCATCGCCACCTTCTCGCCCCGGGTGACCTTGTCGCCCACCCGGTAGCGGGCTGTCTCCCGCAGCTGGCCGGAGAAGGGCGCCTTGACGAACCGGGCGTCGTTGGAGAGCCTCTGGTCCTCCAGCAGGTCGTTATAGGTCTGCTGGTCCTCGCTCAGGGTCTTCTGGGCCTTGACCAGGGCGTCCTGCCGGTCCTGGAGCTTTTTCTGCGCCGCGTCCAGTGCCTCCTGGGCAGCGGGGGAGACCACCTCGTAGAGGGGATCACCCTCGTTGACGATCTGGCCCTCGGCGACGTAGAGCTTCTGTACCGTGCCCGCGTTTTGCAGGGTGATAGCGGCGCTCTCCTTGCTCCTGGCCGAGCCGGAGCCCTGGACCGAGGACTGGATGGAGCCAAAGTCGGCGGTCTGGGTCATCATCTGGCTGTCCGATTCCTTACTTTGCCCCAGAAAACTGAACAGGAAATATCCGCCTACGCATAAGGCCGCCAGCACCACCACCGCGATGATGATGTTGCGGGTCAGGTGGCGCTTTTTCCGCTTCTTGCCCGCAGGCTTTTTCTTCTCAGCCGGGGCGGTCGCCTCCGGAGCAACGGCAGTTCCCACAGCCGTGCTTTTGACTTCCTCGCTCATAGTCCAATGTCCTCCTTATTTCGGGCCGAAAACTCGGCATTTTAACATATCAGGCGAGATCGAAAAGAATTATACCACTTTGCCATCGGAGTGGGTAGTTACAATCTGGATAAAATCCTAAAGATTCTGTGAAGAAACTATGACTAGTATTTAGACGCACAGGGACTGGGAGTGGTTCCCTTTCATGGACGAACTACCCTTTTGTAAGGGTATACTAAAATAAGGGAAATGTCAATAGGGGTATCCGTTGTTAAAATAGGAAAAGAAGAGAGGAGGCGCTGCCGCATGGAGGGACCCAAGAGCATCATCCGCTACCAGACGGAGGAATATGGCCGCATCCGGGTGAAGCTGGCCCAGCTCCTGGACCAGCGCGGACTTACCCGCAACCGGCTCAGCGTGCTCACCGGCGTGAAATACGACGTGGTGGACCGCTATTATAAGGGCGTCAGCGTGGAGATGGCGGACCTGGACTTTTTGGCCAAGGTGTGCTACGTGCTGAGCTGTGAGGTGGGCGACCTCTTGGAGTATCAAGGGCCCCAGCCGGAGGAGGATGGAAGATGAAGCTGGTATCGTGGAATGTCAACGGTCTGCGGGCCTGTATGCAAAAGGGCTTTTTAGAGAGCTTCGCCGCCCTGGACGCCGATGTGTTCTGTCTGCAAGAGACAAAGCTCCAGCCAGACCAGATCAGCCTGGACCTGCCCGGCTACCGGCTCTTTTGGAACAGCGCGGAGAAAAAGGGCTACTCGGGCACGGCCATCTTCACCCGGCTGGAGCCGTTGGACGTCCGCTACGGCATCGACGACCCCCACCATGAGAGCGAGGGCCGGGCCATTACCCTGGAGCTGGCGGACTGCTTTGTGGTCACGGTCTACTCCCCCAACTCCCAAGACGGCCTCAAGCGCATCGAATACCGCATGAGCTGGGAGGACGCCCTGCGGCGGTATCTTTTGAAGCTGGACAAGAAAAAGCCGGTGATCCTCTGCGGCGACCTGAACGTGGCACATGAGGAGATCGACTTGAAAAATCCCGGTCCCAACCGGGGCAGCGCCGGCTTTTCCGACGAGGAGCGGGAGAAGTTCAGCGACCTTTTGGACTCGGGCTTTGTGGACACCTTCCGCCACTTCTATCCCGATCTGACCGGCGCTTATTCCTGGTGGAGCTACCGCTTCCACGCCCGGGAGAACAACGCCGGCTGGCGCATCGACTATTTTGTGACCTCGCGGCGTCTGATGGATAGGCTCCGCACCGCCGCCATCCACCCGGAGATCCACGGCAGCGACCACTGTCCGGTGTCCCTGACTTTGGAGCTCAGCCAATGAGGAAGAGGAGGACTGATCTGGTGAAAAAGTCACTTCGTTTGCTTTCCCTTTTATTTGCGCTCTGCCTGGCTGCCCTTTGGCTGCCCCGGACGGGAGCTGCCGCCGAAGGGGGAACGACCCACACCGTTGCCGACCAGGAAAGCTTGCTCCATCTCTTCACCCAGGGAACGGTGAAGGACGGCGACACCATTGTGCTTGTGGGAGATGGCGGCGTTCAGACAGCCAATGACCATCCCTGGGTCATTGATAAGGATGTGACCATCACCGGCGGGAGTGTGGTCATCCGGGCCGGAGGCATTGTGTTGGGCGGAGATGTGACCTTCCGGGATACCACCCTGCACTTCACCAGCAATGTCCGCAACGCCATCGTCGCCAACGGACATACGCTGACCTTGGAGAATGTGGCCTGCGGCAATTTCTCCTTCAACCTCTTCTGCGGCGGCTTTGTCAACAGTAATCAAGAGACCTTCGCGACCCCGGTGCCCGCTCCCGGCCAGGTGGGGACGATCCGCATCAAGGGAAGTACGACCCTTCAAAAATTCGACACCTATGGCAAGGGGAATATATACGCGGGCAACCTGTGCATGGGTGGAATGAACGAGAGCACCAACGGCCCGGAGAATAACGGCCCGGTCAATGAATTTGACGGCGACGCGGTGATCCATATTGAGGGAAGCGGAGATATAGGGACAATCTACGCCTGCGGCGCCCAGCAGCGCATCCCCGTGGGCGCGCCCAACGGAAAGGTGACGCTGTCGGACGCGGCGCGTTATACCGTCTCCGGCTCTGTCAGCGTCAATGGCAACGCTCCCGATGTGGAGGGCGCGGGAGCGGGAGAGACCCGCGTGAATTATCGCAGCGATAGCAGCTACGCGATTTCCAGAACCTTTTCCGCCCTTTCCAGCCTGTCGGTGGAAATGGGTGATCTTGAGTTGAAGAGCGGAAGCCACAGCTTGGACGGCGCCGCCGTCTCTTTGGCTGGCGGTGCGAGGCTGAACCTCAAGGCTCTTGCGGGGAGAATTCCCACCCTCGGCGACTTTAGCGGCGGCGGTATTCTTATCTTGGATCAGGGCCAGACCCTGCCCATTGCCGGCACCGTGACCGGGACCACCAAGGTGGCCATCGGCTACACCAACTATGACGACACCCAGTCCACGACTTTGCCGACGCAGGGACATTGCTATATCCAGGCGCCAAATTCCCAAGACGGCGCGTTTGTGCTTCTTCCTTATGCCAACCAGCTTGATATGGCGTTGACCCGTGACGAGGACGGCAACTGGACGATCCCGGTGCAAGAGGAGGGCGACGCAAAACTGGAAAGCCTTGCCCCGGAGGACCTTTCGGCGGACAGCGGAGCCATGGAGATCATCGTGCCGCTGCATACCGGCTGGTCCGGCGACGGAGGGTGGATCGAGGAGATCCCGCTGACCCTTCGGGTGAACGGCCAGGAGGCCTCGTACAACGCGGAGGACTATTATTATGAAGCCGCCGGACTGCATCTGTATGTGGGCGATACGGGAAACGGAGATGAATTCCAGATCTATGCCGCGACCTCCTTCTCTGACCCGGTCCCGGACGGCGTATACCGGATCGAGGTAGTCGTCCCCGGGGCGTATACCACCGGCGAAACAGACCTGGCCGCGTCCTTTACCCTGACTGTGGGCGATGACTCGCCCCCTATCCAACAAACGGGAACTTTTGAGACCGACGGCGCCGCCGCTCCGGCTTGGGTTGTCACCACTGACGGTGCGGTCAGCGTGAAGTTCCCCGCGACAGCGCAGACGGGGGAGAAGGTACTGGTGGGGTGCTATGATGACGATGGGCGGTTTGCGGAGGTCAAGATACTGAATGCCGACAGCCCGGAGGCCCGGATCTTTTCGGATGCCGCCCATGTAAAGCTGTTTTGGATCGGGACCAACGAAGCTCCACTGGCTCCCAGCGTGGCAGTTTGGGGAAAGCTGAGCGACTGATAGCCATCAAAGGCGGCGTCCACAGTGACGCCGCCTTTTCTTATATACCCTGCCGATGCGCTTTGGGACAAGATACCCGCAATGCGGGCGCCGCATAGGATGTAGGGCAGTGACTCACAGGAGGGATGACGGATGCGGCAGCGGTATTTTTGGGTAGTGGGCGGCGACCAGAGGCAGGCGGCCCTGGCGGCGGCCTTGACTGAGGACGGCCACCGGGTGGCGACCTGGTGCTTGGACAAGGCGGAACTGCCCCAGAGCGTGGAGCGCTCTGAGAGCCTGGAGGGCATAGACCGGGCCGACTGCGTGGTGCTGCCCCTGCCCGTTCGGGGCGAGGGGGACGCGCTGAACGCGCCCTTGTGTCCCCAGACCCAGCTGCTTGACGACCTCTTTGCCCGTCTGCGGCCCCAGCAGTACCTCTGCGGCGGGCGGGCCGATGACCGCGCCTTCTCCCTGGCCGCCCGCCACGGTCTCACCGTCCACGACTACTTTACCCGTGAGGAACTGGCCGTAGCCAACGCCGTACCCACTGCCGAGGGGGCGGTGCAGATCGCCTTGGAGGAGATGGGGATAACGTTGCACCGCTGCCGGGCGCTGGTGCTGGGCTATGGCCGGGTGGGCCAGCTGACGGCCCACCGTCTGGCCGCGCTGGGGGCGCGGGTCACCGTGTGTGCCCGGCGGTATGACGCGCTGGCCTGGGCGGAGGCCTACGGCCACGATACGCTGCGCCTGGGCGAGCTGTCCGGCGGCCTTTTGGGCTTTGACTTGGTGGTCAACACCGTCCCAAGCCGGGTCTTGTCCAGGGAGTTGCTGGTCCAGCTCAAGAAGGGGTGTCTGGTCATAGACCTGGCTTCCAAGCCCGGCGGGGTGGATTTCCAGGGTGCGGCGGAGCTGGGCGTGCGGTGCGTGTGGGCGCTGTCTCTACCTGGTAAGGTGGCTCCGGTCAGTGCCGGAGCGGCCATCCGGGATACCATTTACAATATGCTGCGAGAAGAGAATTGAAGGAGTGTCACCATGGAGCAAATCACGGTAGGCTTCGCCTTTTGCGGCTCCTTTTGTACATTATCTAAAGCCATGACCGCGTTGGAGGCGGTCAAGGCCCGCTATGAGCGGGTGGTCCCCATCGTCTCGGAGATGGTGGCGGACACCGATACCCGCTTTGGAAACGCCCACGACTTCATGCGGGAGATGGAGCGCATCTGCGACTGCCGGGTCATCCAGAGCGTCAAAGACGCCGAGCCCATTGGCCCCAAAAAGCTGCTGGACGCCCTTGTCATTTGTCCTTGCACGGGCAATACCATGGCCAAGCTGGCCCACGGTGTGGCCGACACCTCTGTCACCCTGGCCGCCAAGGCCCACCTGCGAAATGGCCGGCCCCTGGTGCTGGCCCCATCCACCAACGACGGTCTCTCTGCCGCCGCTCCCAACATCGGTGCGCTGCTGGGCCGGAAGAACGTCTACTTTGTCCCCTTCCGCCAGGACGACCCATCGGGTAAGCCCACTAGCCTGGTGGCCGACTTCTCCTTGGTGCCCGACGCGCTGGAGAAGGCCCTGGCCGGGGAGCAGTTCCAGCCCCTCCTCCTGGGGCAGGGGTAGAGAGCGTGCCCAGGGTCTACAGGGAAGAGACGCGCCAAGTTGGCGCGTCTCTTTTTTACGCAGCGTCTTCCAAGACGCCGCCAAATGTGCTAAACTGGCATGGAGGGGGGGAGCGCCATGGAGGAAGTGGAGGTCCTACATCACTCCGAGCGGGGCCGGGTCGTGCTGGTGCGGGACGCCGAGACGGGTAAGCGGTATGTCCGCAAGGAGCTGCAAGGACAATATCTGGTCTACACCCAGCTGCGGACCTTGGCCCACCCCTATTTGCCCCGGATCGAAGAGGTGACGCTAGAGGAGGACAGGACGGTCATTTTGGAGGAGTACATCGAGGGGGTCACGCTGGACCGCGCCAGTCTCAGCCAGGGGCAGCTGACCCGGCTTTTATTGGAGCTGTGCGGCGTGCTGGAGTTTCTGCACGGCCACGGCATCCTCCACCGGGACATCAAGCCCTCCAACCTGATGCTAGCCGCTGACGGCCATCTGCGGCTCATCGACTTCGACGCCGCCCGGCAGGAGCGGGAGACAGCGGAGCAGGACACCCGGCTCCTAGGCACCCGTGGCTACGCGCCGCCGGAGCAGTACGGCTTTGCCCAGACCGACGCCCGGACGGACATTTACGCCATGGGCGTGACCTTCCGCCAGTTGCTGGGACCCTTGGCACGGAAGCGGCGGTGGAAAAAGCTGCTGCGCAAGTGTACCGCCCTGGACCCCAAGGATCGCTACCACTCGGCCTCCCAGGTCCGCCGGGCCATCTGGCGGGGACGGGCCAAGCGGTGGCTTTTGCGGCCCATCCTGCTTTTGATCGGTCTTCGTATCCTCTACTACGTCGCCATCCTGAGCTACGGCTTTGCCACCGACGGAGAGATGCGGGAGACCTTCCACTACCTTCTTTTTGAGATGGAGTGGTTTGACCGGCCCCGGATCTTTTCCACGGTAGACATCGACAAGCTGAAGGAGGCCGACTGGGTCCGGCACAGAAGATTTACCGGCGAACTTGCACCGTACATCGCCTATCTGGAGGAGAAACTCCCCAAACAGACTGCCATTTTCACCGGCTATGAGGCGGAGCCGGACTGGCCCATCTTCGGCGTTTTCGAACTAGAGCATTCCTATCGGACCGGGGAGTATCGGTATGGACACTTCCTGGGCCTTGTGGTCGTCTCTCCAGAGGGTGAGATGGTCTGTATTCCAGCCAAGGACTGCGGCGACTACCCCACATGGACCGGCCCGCTGATCCTGGCCCTCTATGACCTGGATGTGTTCGACACGCCCATCTTCTAAAAAACGCCGCCGGCTCACTGCTGAGTCGGCGGCGTTTCTATTCCAGCACTTCGATATTGTGGTCGTAGAGGAGCTCATTGGCCTCCAAAATGCCCTGCCCCTGGCTAAAGGCATAGAGCAGCAGGGCGTCCCGCGGGTCTCGCGGGTATAGCTCCCGGTAGCCCGCCTGCTTCAAAAGGGTCTGGGCCTCCTCGGCGTCCAGCCCCAGACCAAAGGCTAGGGCGATGACCTTATCCCGGGAGGGGTACTTCCGCCCCAGGAAGATCTGGTAGACGTAGGCCCGGTTCAGGTTGGAGCGGCGGACCACATCGGCCTTGGTCAGGCCCTTTCTGTTCAGCCAGTCCTTCAAGTAAGACGGCAGGCTGTCCACCTGCATCTCACCGCTGTTTTTCTCCAGGTAGCCCAGGATATCATCTGACGCCTTGATCTCATGGATCAGCTCGTCGGTGGTCTTCATCTCCATCACCTCGCTCCGATTTTACACCATTATAGCACAAAAAGGTTAGCCGCCGGCTAACCTTTTTGCTCTTTCGTCATGTTATCATTCGGTATCGTCCCGCTTCATCAAAAAGAGCTTGAGGGCTTCCTCGGCCAGCTTCAGCTCCCGTGGGGTGCACCGCTTCAACAGGTCGATGACGGCGCTGGGGTCTCCCGGCTCCCAGCCCTGGCCCAGCAGGATATATTCCATAGGCAGGTGCATGACGCCCGAGAGCTTCAGCAGGGTGTCCACCGACATCTGGGAGGTGCCCACCTCCAGCTGGCCATAGTAGCCCGCGCCGATGTCGGCCAGCTCGGACATCCTCTCCCGGGTCAGCCCCAGCTCATTGCGCCGCTGCCGCAGCCGCTGTCCGATCTCGATCAACTGTTTTTTCTCCATTATCGTATAACACCCCTTTTTAGGTATTGTAAACAGAAAAGGGATGTGTTAAAATGTGCCATAAGATAATGAAAAACGTTATGTAAAGAGAGGGAGAAATATGAATTGTTCCAACTGCGGCGAGGGAAATCCATCCGGCGCGAAGTTTTGCCGGAAGTGCGGAAGTCCCTTAGAGACGCAAGCGCCCAGGAAAGAAGCGGGACCAGAAACGAACTCTGCCCCTATTCTGGAGCCCTTGCCACCGCAAAGCGACGCTACATACCATAATGCCACGGAGCCGGCGACGTCTACACCGGTGACAGACGGCAAGCACCAGGACACCGTGTGTCCCCACTGTGGCGGGACAGATTGCCAGCCCGTCAGCCGCACCACCGGCAAGGCTAGCGGCGGTGGGTACAGTGTCAGCGACGGCTGTTGCGGAATGTGTATGCTGGGACCTATTGGCCTTTTGTGTGGGATTGGAGGAAAGGGAAGCAAGATCGATTTGAAAAACGAGGTGGTGTGGGTCTGCCGCTCTTGCGGCAAGCAGCACCTCTCGCAGAAAGACGCCCTGGAAAAGGCAATTGCCCTTGGCACCAGCTATGGTACCGGCGCGGCGATCATCGGCCTGGTCATCTCGGTGGGAATGTTCGCTTATGGCTGGAGCTGGATCTTCGCGGTGTTCTGGGCATTTAGCCCACTGGTCGTCTATGGGATGGTGTCGGAGGAAGTCGAGAAAGAGTTGGGTTATCCCATGGAGGAGATCCTGCCACCCAATATGTCCCCGGTCAAGATCCTGCTTATCTCGGAGATACTTATGATCCTACTCCTTTGGTTGGGTGGGGATCTTTTAGACAGCTTCTTTGAGCAATTGAGTCAGTCATGACCCGTTACCGCGTTTGTATGCTTCTGGGCCGGGCCTCCGGGTGCCACCAGATGCCCCAGCGCAGTTTCTTTTTCCGGGGGAAGCAATTTCCTGTCTGTGCCCGGTGCACCGGGGTCTACCTGGGCCAGCTCTTGGCGCTATTGAGCGTAAAGTGGCTGCACCCGCCACTATGGGTCGTGCCCACCTTTTGTGGGCTGATGCTGCTGGATTGGGGCGTGCAGGCTCTGAACTGGCGGGAGTCCACCAATATCAGGCGGCTCATTACCGGTTTTCTGTGCGGCTACGGGCTGTGCTATGGAATCGTGATCGGCCTGGCAAAGCTGCTGGGATCAATTTAAAGAAAGAGAGGAAAGGAACATGAAAAGGATCGTGAAGGTTGGAGGTAAGTGGTTGGCCGTTGCTGTGCTGGCGGTGGCTCTTTTGGTCTGCCTGTCTGGCTGCGGCGGGTCGGGCCAGGACGACAAGCTGGTGGGGACCTGGGACGCTTACTATATGATCGTTGGTGATGAATCCACTGGTGTGGACAAGGGCGATATACGGATGGACCTGACTAACAAGGGTACCTTTAACCTTAGTGCTTTCGATGATTTTGAGACAGGGGACTGGAGCTACGACGGCAAAAAACTGACGCTGGATTATGGCGGAGGGGTCACGGCGGGAATGCCGGTATCCTTTATCTCGGACACCGAGATCAGCATCCAGTCAGAGGATGGCACCGTGCTTACCAGCTGGCGCAAGCGATAAGCCCGCATCCAGCCAAACAGAGAGAGGAAAAATTATGAGCTTTTGTATGAACTGCGGCAGGGAGCTACCGCCTGAGGCGGGCTTTTGCCCCAAGTGCGGGACAAAGGTTGCCATTCCCGTCTGCCCATCCTGCGGCAAAATGGTCGACTCGGGTGACGACTTTTGCCTTTACTGCGGCGTCCGGCTGAGTCAGGAGCCTGAACCCGTGCCGGAGCCGGAACCTAAGTTGGAACCTACTCCGGCTCCAGCCTCAGAGCCGGAGCCTGCGCCCAAGAAGCCGGTAACGGTCCCTGAAATTTGTCCACGGTGCGGCAAGCCCACCGTGACCGGGTACGAGCACTGTGTCTATTGTGGCACCTATTGGGACCCAGAGGAGAAGCCGAAACCGGTAAAAAGCGTGCCGTCGGCTGTTCCGACTCAACTGGCCCCAGCCCCGGAGCGTCAAGGTTCTGCCGTCTCGGAAGATAGTGCCTGGAGAGACTTTTCCTGGGCCTACCGGCGCGCTATGATGCGCTGGAGTATGCACATGGACATCCATGCTGAGTTGGATGAAAAGCGCCTGCGCTGTACCTCCACCAGCAAGATCCTCGGGCAGACTGACATGGTGGAGGAGGAGATGCCCTTGGAGGGCATCTCCAAGATCACCCTAGCATCCAAAGCGTCCTTTGTGATATGGACTGCGGTCAGTTGGATGCTGTCTACCTTTGTGGCCTTGCTCTCGCTGCCCTTGTTTGGTGTCTCTCTCGCTATCGGTGGAACGGAGCTGATGTTGACCGCGCTGTTTCTCGCGGGGCTGTGCGCCTTGACGGTGTGGTGGGTGCGCTTCAATCTCTTCCACCACCGTCTGGTCATAACCGGGACGGTCGATGGTGCGGAAAAGAGAATCATACTGGATGCGCTGAAGCCCGCTCCTCTGAAAGAATTCCAAGAGGAACTGACTCACCGGACGGGTATTCAACTCCCCCAGCAGAATGAAAGCACCGGCGAGTTTAAGGCTATCTTTGGCGCTATTATTGGCATTTGTCTGGCCATCGCCCTGACCGTCTTTGTCTCCGGGCAGATGCCCAACACGGCCGGCACTACAACGAGACAGAGCGCTTCATCGGGCACCACAACCAGCTATGCCAGATCGACTCCCACACCGATTCCGGCCCCGACTCCGGTCCCGATCCAGACCCCGGCCCCAACCCCGGAGAAGCAGAGCGTCAGCTGGAGCGACTATATTGGCAGCTGGTCCTGTGATGACAGGATGTATGGCCTGGAGATTTCCTGCCCACCCGGAAGCGCCGTAGGGACCTGTACATTCATTCAGATGTTAGTCGAGGACGGCATACCAAGTATGGAGAATACCAGCTTTTCCGTTACCCTGTACGAGGACGGTTGCCTGAGCGGTGGCGATACCAGTGGCAGTGATCCGGCACTTTGGATCGATCTCTACTATGATGGCTATGGCCTTGGCGGATGGGTCTACAACGCCATGGGAGAGCAGGAAGATTACGCGGAGTTGTACTTTACACACTGATAGTGCTGAGAAGCTAGAAGACGAAGTATGTGTACGAGGAGAGAGGATAGCGCATACAGCAAAAAAGAGGAGAGGGCTCAGGCCCTCTCCTTTCTTTGTCTCTATTTTTACTGTGCCGCCTGGCGGCGGGGGGGCGGCAGGAGGGACCACACAAGGGTCGACAAGACCGCCAGCAGACTGAAGAGCATACCCCATGCGCCCCAGGCCATGGGGAAGGCGTAGCGAAGAACGAGATAGGCGTGGTAGCCGCCCAGGGAGGCGATCTGAACGCACACCGGGACCGGTGTGCGGTGGTATGCGCCTACGGCCCATACCACCGACAATACCTCGGCCAGGAAGAAGTACCGATCGTGCATATGGGGCAGCAGCAGCGGCACGCCAATGGCCAGGACCAGCGCGGCGGTGAGGATGTGGGCGTTGGTCAGGCGCTTGCGCACAAAGAATAGTCCCACCAGCAGAGCCAGCACCAGAGCAAAGGCGGCGAAGATACCCACCCTGGCCCAGAAGGGGCCGTCTACCTCCGCACCGTAGGGGATCAGAGCGTAGAGCGACGGAGCGTTTAGGGTGAGGCGGTCATTGTAGAGGCCCATCTGGTTGAAATAGACGCCCAGAATATCCCCCAGGGGCTTGCCCAGCAGCAGCGCGGGCAGGATGGTGGCAAAATACGACACCGGGAAGAGGAGCAGATGCCGGAACTTCACCCGGCCGGAATACCACAGCACGCACCACAGGGGAATAAGGAAGATGGCCTGGAGTTTGAAGGAGAAGGCCACCCCCAGCCAGAGGACGCTACGGCAAGGATGGTGGTCCAAAGCATCGGCCAAAGCCAGCAGGGTCAACGCGCCATAAATGCTGTCGCACTGGCCCCAGTAAGCGCCGTTGAGGATCACCGTGGGCAGCAGCAGCGTCACGCAAAAGACCGCCGCGGCGGTCTTTTTCTTTTCGGGGAAGGCCAAGTTCACCAGCCGCATGGCCGAGAAGGCCAGGAGCAGATCGAAGAAGATGGAGATGAGCTTGATAAGGTAGAGGTCGGGGACGGCAAAGTAGGAGATGGCGGCCATGAGGTAGAGGTAGGGCACGTTATAGTCGCCCACCGAGAGCCGGATGCCGCCAAAGCCGCCGTTATCCCGGAAAAACTGTACCCACTGGGAGAGAAAGTCGGTGTAGTCGGAGGTGATGTGGTCCATGCAGAAAAATCGCGCTGCCGCGCCTACTGCCAGCGCTCCGACGCACAGCCAGAAAAGGGACCGCTCCAGTCCCTTTTCCCCCAGAAAGTAAACGCCCAGAGCGACCCACAGCGCCAGCGCCGTGACGACAACGATCACAAGCCCATCTCCCATCCCAGAGTTTCCCAAGCAGTATAGCAGATTTTTGCCACGCCGTCCAGTACCGGGAAAAAGAAGTGATAATTCCCAGTCTCCGGGCCATACTAGAGGCGACTGGAGGGATGAGTATGGACGAACTGCGGCTGCGGACCCGGTTGGTGTGGGGCCCGGACGCTTTAACGGCCCTGGGCGAGCTGAAGGGGCTTCGCGTGCTGGTGGTGGCCGATCATTTTTTGGCTCAAAACGGTTTGCTGGACCGGGTCACGGCGGCCCTGAGCGGGGCGGAGACCGCTATATTTGACGCCGTCAAGGGTGAGCCTACCTTGGAGATGGTGGCCCAGGGCGTGACTGCCCTGCGGACCCTGGACGCCCAGGCGGTGGTGGCCTTTGGCGGCGGCTCGGCTATGGACTGCGCCAAGGGCCTGGTGTGGCAGGGAGAGCACGGTGTCCCGCTATGGTGTATCCCCACCACCGCCGGCACCGGCAGTGAGGTCACCGCCTTCAGCGTCCTCACCGACGCCGCCCACGGCGTGAAGTATCCCCTGGTGGACGACGCTCTGGTGCCCGATGTGGCCATTCTGGACGGGCAGTTTTTGGCGGGCGTGCCCCAGAGCGTCACCGCCGACACGGGGATGGATGTACTCACCCACGCCGCGGAGGCCTATGTGGCCAGCAAGGCAAACCCCTTTACAGACGCTCTGGCCCAGCGAGCCTTTGCCACCGCCTATACCAAGCTGCCCGCCGCCTTCTCGGGCGATATGACGGCCAAGGAGGATATGCTCTTTGCCTCGGCTCTGGCGGGGATCGCCTTTAACGCCGCGGGCCTGGGCGCTTGCCACGCCATGGCCCACGCTCTGGGCGCGAAGATCCACGCGCCTCATGGCCGGGTCAACGCCATCTTACTGCCCCAAGTGATCGAGGCCAACGCCCAGCATCCGCCTACGGCAAAACGGTACGCTCAGCTGGCTAAGCTCTGCGGTCTTAGTCCCAACTACCGCTCTCTGTCCGGCGCGCTGCGGCGGCTGGGGCGTAGATTGGGCATCCCGGAGCGGCTGCCCGGGTCGGTGGACCTGGCGCAGGTGGCGGCAGATGCCATGAAGGACCCCTGTATGGTTGTAAACGTAAAACCCTTTACAGCTCGAGAGGTGGAAGCCATCCTCAAGGGGGTGGTGGGGTGACCGGAGAGCTGTTGTCCGTGGGGCTGGACCTGGGCACCTCCACCACCCAGATGGTGCTCTCCCGGCTGAAACTGGAAAACCAGGCCAGCCCCTGGGCGGTCCCGAGGGTAGACATCACGGAAAAAGAGGTGATCTACCGCTCAACCGTCCACTTTACCCCCCTTTTGTCCGACACCCGCATCGACGCCAATGCCGTTCGGGCCCTGGTGGAGGAGGAGTACCGCAAGGCGGGGGTCACTCGGGACAGCCTCCAGACCGGCGCGGTCATCATCACCGGCGAGACCGCCCGGAAGGAGAACGCCCGGGAGGTACTGGAGGCTCTGGCGGGGCTGGCGGGGGACTTTGTGGTGGCCACGGCGGGGCCGGATCTGGAATCCCTGCTGGCAGCCCGGGGCGCGGGGGTGGATAGGCTCTCCAAGGAAAAGCACGCTGCGGTCCTTCACTTCGACGTAGGCGGCGGTACCTCCAACCTGGCGCTCTACCACAAAGGGAAGCTGATGGACACGGGATGTCTGGATGTGGGCGGACGGCTTGTAAAGGTAGATGCCCTGACCCATAAGATCACCTATGTGATGAAAAAGCTCCAGGACCAGTTTCCCGGTCTCACCGTGGGCAAAACGGCCACCAGGGAACTGTTGACTCCGGCCTGCGAGGCCATGGCTGACGCTTTGCTGGAGGCGGCGGGTCTGAAGGAGCCGGGCCGCTGGCTGGCCCACTTTATCACCCATAAGACCGTCGACCTGACTGTAAAGCCACAGTACTTTACTTTCTCTGGCGGCGTGGCCGACTGCATCTGGACGCCCAGCGACGATGACTTTGCCTATGACGATATCGGACCGCTACTGGGCCGGATCATCCGGCGAAAATTTGAGCGTTCCGGGGCGGCGCTGCTGCCTACGGAGGAGACCATCCGGGCTACCGTAGTGGGCGCGGGCAGCCATGCCACCGAGCTCTCCGGCTCCACCATCTTCTTCCGGGATGTGGACTTTCCCATCAAGAACCTCCCGGTCTTGCGCCTTGAGTGCCCGGTGGAGACACTTGAGATAGAGTTGGAACGGGCGCTACCCCTATACGCCGACGAGGGTGGGCAAAACCCGGTGTGCCTGGCGCTGCCGGGGCTAAAGGACCCCAGCTATGATGAAGTCCGGCACTTGGCCCAGGCCATCCGGAGGGGCCTTGCCCCGCTCATTGAGGCAGGGGAGACCACGGTGGTGGCGGTGGAAAACGACATGGCCAAGGCCCTGGGGCAGTGCCTCTATCCGCTATTGCCCCACGGAAAGCTGCTGTGCGTGGACGCCATCCACGCCACCCAGGGCAGCTACATCGACCTGTTGGCCCCGGCCTATGGTGGGACGGTGCTGCCGGTGGTGGTCAAGACACTAGCATTTGAAAAAGGGGGATGACCCAGGATGATATTGAAGACCAAATTGTTTGGAAAAGTCTATGAATTTCCCGATGTGAAAACCGCCCTGGCCAAGGCCAACGAGGCCAAGTCCGGGGATCAGCTGGCGGGGATTGCCGCCGAGACCGCCGAGGAGCGGGTGGCGGCTAAGGTGGTGGTGAGTGAACTGCTGCTGTCCGACCTGCGGGAAAACCCCGCCGTGCCCTATGAAGACGACGAGGTCACCCGCATCATCCAAGACGACGTCAACGAGAAGATCTACGCCGAGATCCGCAACTGGACTGTCAGCGAGCTACGGGAGTGGCTGCTGAGTGAAAAGACCACTTCGGCGGACATTCGCCGCGTCTCCCGGGGCCTCACCTCCGAGATGATCGCCGCCGTGGCCAAGCTCATGAGCAACATGGACCTTGTTTACGCGGCAAAGAAGATGCCCGTTACCGCCCACTGCAATACTACCATCGGTCTGCCCGGCACCCTGTCTTGCCGCCTCCAGCCCAACCACCCCACCGACGACCCTGACGGCATCATGGCATCCCTGCTGGAGGGACTGACCTATGGGGCGGGGGACGCGGTGCTGGGGCTCAATCCGGTGGACGACAGCGTGGAGAGCGTAAAGCGTATCCTGGAGCGGTTCTATGAGATCAGGACCAAATGGAAGATCCCCACACAGACCTGTGTACTGGCCCATGTGACCACCCAGATGGAGGCCATCCGCCGGGGCGCCCACGCGGATCTCATCTTCCAGTCCATCGCCGGCAGCCAAAAGGGAAACGAGGCCTTTGGCTTTACCGCCGCCACCCTGGCCGAGGCCCAGGCCCTGGCGCTCCGGGATGGCAGCGCCGAGGGGCCTAATGTGATGTACTTTGAGACCGGGCAGGGCTCGGAGCTCTCCAGCGAGGCCCACTTTGGCGCCGATCAGGTGGTGATGGAGGCCCGGTGTTACGGCTTTGCCAAACGGTATTCGCCCTTCCTTGTGAACACCGTGGTGGGCTTTATCGGCCCGGAGTATCTCTACGACGCCAAGCAGGTCATCCGCGCCGGGTTGGAGGACCACTTCATGGGCAAGCTCACCGGCATTCCCATGGGTTGCGACGCGTGCTATACCAACCACATGAAGGCCGACCAAAACGACATCGAGGACCTGGCCATTTTGCTCACCGCCGCGGGCTGCAACTACTTCATGGGCATTCCCCATGGCGACGATGTGATGCTCAACTACCAGACCACCGGCTTCCATGAGACCGCGGCCCTGCGGGAGATGTTTGGCCTGACGGCCATCCCGCCCTTCCAGAAGTGGCTGGAGGACATGGGCTTTGTGGCAAACGGCAAGCTGACAGACCGGGCCGGAGATGGGTCTATTTTACTGGCATAAGGGGGTGTGGATATGAATGAAACGCAGTTGAAACAGATGGTAGAGCAGATGGTCCGGGACCTGGCGGGCCGGGGGGAGCTTCACGCCGCGCCCAAAGGAGAGATCCACCAGCCCGATCCGGCCCAGGCTTCCAGTCCCGGCACAGGCGCGGGAGGCTGTCACAGCGATATTACGGAGGTGGACCTTCGTAAGCAGTATCTCATCGAAAACCCGGTCAACGGCCCCGCCTTTTTGGACCTGAAGGCCCGCACGCCCGCCCGCATCGGTCTGGGCCGGGCCGGCGCGCGGTATAAGACCGCCACCATGCTCCGCTTCCGGGCCGACCACGCCGCCGCCCAGGACTCGGTCTTCTCTCTGGTGGCGGAGGACTACCCGGCCAAGCACGGCTATTTCCCCGTCCAGACCCTCTGCGAAAACAAGGACGAATATCTGACCAGGCCCGATAAGGGCCGACGGTTCAACGAGGAAAACCAGGCCATCTTGAAGCAAAAGCTGCCTCAGAGCCCCAAGGTGATCCTGGCTGTGGGCGATGGGCTCAGCTCCGCCGCCATCGAAACAAACGCCGCCGACTGTATCGACGCCATCCGGGCAGGGTTGAAGAGCTACGGCATGGAGGTCCCAGAGGTGCCCTTTGTGAAGTTCTGCCGGGTGGGGGCAGGGGACCACATCGGCGAGCTGACCCAGTGTGAGCTGATCTGCCTGCTGGTGGGGGAGCGGCCAGGCCTGGTCACTGCCGAGAGTATGTCCGCCTATATCACCTATCAGCCCCGGCTGGGTGTTCCCGAGTCCAAGCGCACCGTGGTGAGCAACATCCACAAGGGTGGCACCAACGCCGTGGAGGCCGGGGCACACATCGCTGAGCTCATTCGGGCCATATTGGAAAAGAAGGCCTCCGGCGTGGATTTCGTAAGGAGTTGAGAGCATGACAGGAGATGTGATCAAAGTCAATATTCTGGCGACCCGGGTCATTGCCAATGTCTCCGAGGCCATTGCCCAGCAGCTGGGGCTGCCCCAGGACTACCGCTCCATCGGCATCATTACCACCGACTGCGACGACGCCACCTACTGTGCGCTGGATGAGGCCACCAAGAAGTCTCAGGTCTCGGTGGTCTACGGCAAGAGCCTCTATGCCGGGGCAGCCAATGCTTCCACCAAGTACGCCGGCGAGGTCATCGGCATCCTGGCCGGACCCAATCCCTCGGAGGTCAGCTCGGGGCTCCAGGCCGCGGTGGATTTTCTGGAAAGCGGCGTGGGGTTTGTCAGCGCCAACGAAGATGACAGCGTGGTCTACTTCGCCCACACTGTTTCCCGCACCGGGAGCTACCTCTCCCAGGGGGCGGGGGTCCGGGAGGGAGAGGCCCTGGCCTACCTGATCGCCCCGCCATTAGAGGCGGTCCAGGGCTTGGACGAGGCTATGAAGGCCGCGGACGTTCGTTTGGCCGTTCTCTACGAGCCCCCCAGCGAGACCAACTACGGCGGTGGGCTCTTGACGGGCACTCAGTCGGCCTGCCAGGCGGCCTGCGCCGCCTTTGCCCAGACGGTGCGAGATGTGGCCGCGCGGCCCAGGGAGGTGTAAAGGGGAATGGACAAGGATCTAGCCTCCATTCAGGAGGCCCGAGAATGTATCCAAAAGGCCAAGGCCGCCGGGGAGGTACTGGCGGCTATGGATCAAAAGCAGCTGGACCGCATGGTGACCGCCGTGGCCAAGACCGGCGGGGACCACGCCAGGGAACTGGCCCAGCTGGCGGTGGAGGAGACGGGCTTTGGCGTGGTGGAGCACAAGGTCATCAAAAACCGCTTCGCCGCCGACCAGATCTACCAGGCCATCAAGGACCAGAAGGTGGTGGGTCTGCTGGGCAAGAACACCCAGACCAAGACCTGGGACTTCGGCGTCCCCATGGGCGTGGTGGCCGGGTTGGTGCCCTCCACCAACCCTACCTCCACTGTGATCTATAAGGCCATGATCTGCCTCAAGGCGGGCAACCCTATCGTATTTTCCCCCCATCCCAACGCTCTCAAATGCATTATCAAGGCGGTGAACTATGTCCGGGACGCCGTAGAGCGTGCCGGCGGGCCGGTGGATGCGGTGACGGTGATCAAAACGCCCACACTGGAGGCGACCCGGGAGCTGATGGGCCACCGGGACACCAAGCTCATCCTGGCCACCGGCGGCCCGGGGATGGTGAAGGCAGCCTATTCTTCCGGCACTCCCGCCATCGGCGTGGGAGCGGGCAACGGCCCGGCCTACTTCCACAAAAGCTGTGAGCTGGTCAAGGCTGTCCACCGGGTCATGGACTCCAAGACCTTTGATAACGGCACCATCTGTGCCAGCGAGCAGTCCGTTGTGGTAACGCGGGACTTCGCGCCCCAGGTCCAGGCGGAGTTTGAACGCCAGGGCGGCTATTTTCTCTCCAAGACCCAGCGGGACGTTCTGGCCGGCTTTGTCCTTCGCTCCAACGGCACCATGAATCCCGCCATCGTGGGCAAGTCCATGAAAGAGCTATGCAGGCTCTCCGGCCTTACCGGCGTGCCCGACTCCGCCCGGGTCTTCCTGGTGCCGGAAGAGGGCGTGGGCAAGGGATATCCCTTCTCCAATGAAAAATTGGGCCTTATTTTGGCATACTATGTGGAGGAAAGCGAGGACAAGTGCCTGGAGCGGTGCGTGGAGCTCCTTCGCCATGAGGGCGCGGGCCACACCTTTGCCATCCACGCCTTGGACGAAGGGGTGGTGGAGACGTTCGCCGCCGCCGTCCCCGCCTCCAGGATCTTGGTGAACACCCCCGCCTCTCTGGGCGGCATTGGCGCTACCACCGATCTCTTTCCAGCGATGACGCTGGGCTGCGGCGCTGTGGGCGGATCGTCTACGTCCAATAACATCGGGCCCCTGGACCTTGTAAACATCAAGCGGGTGGCCTGGGGCAAGCGGGAGCTTGCGGACTTGAGAGGAGGTGAGGCGTCTTGCCCGAGCGGCAACAGCAACTGCCAAGCGGAGATCTCGCCCAAGGAGCTGGAGCGGATCATCCGGGAGACCCTGGCACGCTTGCGCTAAAGCCTGGGGAGGCCGCCAAGCCAAAGCCTAAGGCCAAGCCCAAGGCACCGGCAAAGGCGACCCAGGCAAAGATCGAGCAGGCCTTGAAAGAGGTCTTACAAGAGGAAACCCCTGCGAAAAACAGCCCCAAGGCCGGGGCAGAACAAGGAGGAAAGCATATGGCAAACACGAATGCGTTAGGAATGGTGGAGACCAAGGGACTTGTCGGCGCAATTGAGGCGGCTGACGCCATGGTCAAGTCGGCCAATGTTCAGCTGGTGGGCAAGGAGACCGTAGGCGGAGGCCTGGTCACCGTCATGGTCCGGGGCGATGTGGGCGCCGTCCAGGCCGCCACCGACGCCGGCGCGGCCGCCGCGGAGAAGGTGGGGGAGTTGATCTCCGTCCATGTGATCCCACGGCCCCACGCCGAGGTAGATGGCATCCTGCCCCACCGCGGCGAGGATGTGTGACTTGACTGGCCGGAGCGACATCGTGGAGGCGGTGGTCCGGGCGCTGACCATTGAGATCGAAGCGTCCGGCCGCCACGTCCACCTGACCCGGGAGGCGGTGGAGACTCTCTTTGGCCCGGGCCATCAGCTGACGCCGGCCAAGGAGCTGTCGCAGCCCGGGCAGTATGCCTGTGCCGAGCGGGTGGATGTGATCGGCCCCAAGGGTAGCTTTACGGGCGTGGCCGTGCTGGGTCCGGAGCGAAAGGCGTGCCAGGTGGAGGTGTCCGCCACAGACGCCCGCACCCTGGGCCTCACGCCGCCCGTCCGCCAGAGCGGAGACATCCAGGGCAGCTGCCCGGTCACGCTGCGGGTGGGGGACAAGACCGTGACGCTGGACCAGGGCCTGATCATCGCCCAGCGGCATATCCACCTGACGCCAGAGGACGCCAAGCGCCTTGGAGTGACCGACAACCAAAGCGTGGGCATCAAGTGTCTGACGGCCCGTCCTGCCATTTTGGAAGATACCGTAGTCCGGGTGTCCGACAAGTTTGCCGCCTATATCCACCTGGACTACGACGAGGCAAACGCCGTCGGCTGGCACAAAGGAGATCGGGCTAGGCTGGTCTAAAGCAGACGCCAAACGCATAGATTGACGCAACTGAAGACAAGGAGCGTTGCGTCATGGACTCTTGGCAGGATCTGAACCAAATCACCCTCCGGGGCACGGTGGTCTCCAACCCTAAGCTCTCCCACGTGAGCCATCAAGAGAGCTTTTATCTCTTTTCCCTTGCGGTGGAGCGCCTTTCGGGCAACCAGGATGTGCTGAACATCCAGCTGCCCGGACGGTTGCTGCGCCAAAGTCCGGTGGAGCGGGGCAAAGAGGTGGAGGTGACGGGCAGCCTGCGCACCTTCAACAACCGAAGCGGCGTAGGCGCCCGGCTGGTCATCACGGTGCTGGCCGAGCGGGTGAGCGAGACCTGTGAGCCCCACGCCAACCTTCTGAAGCTCAAGGGCACTATCTGCCGCCGGGGTGAGGTCCGCCGCACGCCGCTGGGCCGGGAGATCTGCGACTTCACTTTGGCAGTCAACCGCCGCTATGGCCGGTCCGACTACCTGCCCTGTATCGCCTGGGGCTCGGTGGCCCAGCGGTGCGCGCGCCTTGGCGTAGGCGCCCGGCTGGAGCTGTCGGGACGGCTCCAGAGCAGAAGCTATACCAAGCAATACCCCGACCGGGCCGAAGAACGGGTCGCCTATGAGTGCTCTTGCATGTCGGTGGAGCCGGAGGGGCAGTTCACATGAGACAAATGGATATTTTGGAGGAAAACCGCTTTGAAAAAACGGATCTTAACCGCGGCTCTGGCCGCGTTGCTGGGACTTTCCCTGGTTTCCTGCGCCACCACTGCCGACCGCGAGGGCTCTGTGTACTACTTAAATTTTAAGCCCGAGCAGGACAAGCAGTGGAAGGACCTGGCCAAGATCTATACCGACCAGACCGGCGTGAAGGTCACTGTGGTCACCGCCGCCTCGGGAACCTATGAGCAAACCCTGATGAGCGAGATCGCCAAGACCTCGCCCCCTACGCTCTTCCAGGTCAACGGCCCGGTGGGACTGGAGAACTGGAAGGACTATTGCTACGATCTCACCGGCACGCCTGTAGCCCAGGAGCTGACCAGCGACGCCTACGCCCTGCGTGAGGGCGATCAGACCCTGGGCATTGCCTATGTGGTAGAGAGCTACGGCCTTATTACCAACAAAAAGCTGCTGCTCCAGGCGGGGTATATCCCCGAGGATGTGGACTCCTTTGAGCGGCTGGCCATGATCGCCCAGGACATTACCGTGCGCAAGGCTGAACTGGGCTTTTCCGCCTTTACCTCGTCCGGCATGGATGGCACCTCCGACTGGCGCTTTAAGACCCATCTGGCCAATCTGCCCATCTACTTTGAATACCGAGACCGGGATATCGGCGCTACCGACGCCATTCTGGGGACCTACCTTCCCAACTACAAGGCGATCTGGGACCTCTATCTGAACAATGCCACCTGCCAGCCCACGGACCTCGCGGGCAAGACCGGAGACGACGCCCGCAACGAGTTTCTGTCCGGCCAGGCGGTGTTTTACCAAAACGGCTCCTGGGAGTACGGCAACCTGGTGGGGGAGGGCAAGTTCGCCGAGGAGGACCTGGTGATGCTGCCCATCTATATCGGCGCGCCCGGTGAGGAAGACCAGGGCCTCTGCACCGGCACGGAGAACTACTGGTGCGTTAACAAGGACGTGGATGACATGGACATCCAGGCTACGCTGGACTTCATGTACTGGTGCGTCACCTCCCCCGAGGGCACAGCCGCCATGGGCGAGGATATGGGCTTTGTCATCCCCTTTAAAAAGGCGGTAGAGTCCCCCAACCTCTTCGTGCGGCAGGACGCGGCCTATACCGCCGAGGGCAAAACGCCTGTCAGTTGGAACTTTCCCACCATGCCGTCGGAAAACTGGAAAAACGATCTGGGCAGCGCTCTGACGGCCTACGCCGCGGGCACCGGAGAGTGGTCCGCGGTGGAGAGCGCCTTTGTGGAGGGCTGGGCCAAGGAGTACGCCGCTTTGGGCGCGGCGAGATAAGCGAGAAGAGGCAGCGCATGGAAAAGACCCTGCGAAAATTTTGGCCCGTTTTCGTATTACCCACGCTGGCGGCCTTTGTCATCGGCTTTGCCTGGCCCTTTGTCCAGGGACTCTGGCTCTCCTTTTGCCGGTTTACCACCATCAATAAGGTCAGCTTCAACGGCCTTTCCAACTACCTCTACGCCCTGACCGAGGGGGAATTTCTCCACTCCTTTTGGTTTACCGCCCTCTTTACCGTGGTGTCCACCCTGGCTATCAACGTCTGCGCTCTGGCCATCGCACTGTGCCTGACGCGTAAGCTCCGGGGTACCAACCTCTTTCGCTCGGTATTTTTTATGCCCAACCTCATCGGCGGCATCGTGCTGGGCTATATCTGGAAGATCCTCTTGAACGCCATCCTCACCCTGGCGGGCAGGCCACTGCTGGCGCTGAATGCCACCTACGGCTTCTGGGGCCTTGTGATCCTCATATGCTGGCAGCAGATCGGCTATATGATGATCATCTATATCGCCGGGCTTCAGGCTATCCCCGGCGACTATCTGGAAGCCGCCCAGATCGACGGGGCCAGCGGTTGGGATATTTTTTGGCGGGTGAAGCTGCCCAACATCATGCCCTCGGTGACCATTTGCCTGTTTTTATCGCTGACCAACGGCTTTAAGCTCTTTGACCAGAACCTGGCCCTGACCCAGGGCGACCCGGCCCACGCCACGGAGATGCTGGCCCTCAATATCTACAACACCTTCTATGGCCGCTCCGGCGGGCAGTGGAAGGGCTATGGTCAGGCCAAGGCGGTTCTCTTTTGCGCGCTGGTCATCGTCATCTCCCTGGTCCAGCTCCGGGCCACCCGGTCCAAGGAGGTGCAGCAGTGAAGCGAAAAACCGCCCGGACCAGGAACGCCCTGCTTACCGCCCTCTTGACCCTTTTGAGCCTGGCGTGGGTCTACCCGGTGGTGATGATCCTGCTGAACTCCTTCAAGGAGGAGCAGGCCATCACAACCCAAGGGGCCTTTCAGCTGCCCGCCGCCGACACTTTCGGCGGCGTGAGCAATTACCGCGAGGTGCTCTTAGAGCGGGGCTTTGGCAACGCCTTTGGGTACAGCCTCCTGATCACCGCCACATCGCTGGCGCTCATCCTTGTATGCTGTTCTATGTGCGCGTGGTTTATCACCCGAGTCCATGCATGGTGGTCCAGGGGGCTCTATTTTCTCTTTATCTTTTCCATGGTAGTGCCCTTTCAGATGGTCATGTTCACCCTCTCCGCCACCGCCAACCGTCTGGGACTGGATAAGCCCTGGACCATCTGCGTGATCTACCTGGGCTTTGGGGCGGGGCTGGCGGTATTCATGTTCTGTGGATTTATGAAGTCCATCCCTCTGGAGGTGGAGGAGGCGGCCATGATCGACGGCTGTAATCCCATCCAGACCTTTTTCAAGGTGGTCCTGCCCATTTTAAAGCCCACGCTGGTGTCGGTGGGCATTTTGGAGACCATGTGGCTTTGGAACGACTATCTGCTCCCGTACCTGGTGCTGGACCGCACAGTGGGCTACCTGACCATCCCCATGCTCATCCAATCCTTCCAGCAAGGCTTTGGCCGGGTGGAGATGGGTCCCACCATGGCAGGAATCATTTTGAACGTGGTCCCCATCATCCTGGTGTACGTTATTGGACAAAAACACATCATAAAGGGGGTTGCGGCAGGGGCGGTAAAGGGGTAAAATGGAGTCGAAACCTGTCACAAAGGATGTGTTTGCCATGAGAAGCGGCGGTATCCTGCTCCCCATCTTCTCCCTGCCAAGCCCCCACGGCATCGGGACCCTGGGCGAGTCAGCCCGGCGGTTCGTAGATTTTCTGGCTGACGCGGGCCAGCGGTACTGGCAGATCCTGCCCGTTTGTCCCACCAGCTACGGCGATTCGCCCTACTCTGCCTTCTCCACCTTTGCCGGCAACCCCTACTTTATCGACCTGGACCAGCTGGCGCTGGACGGACTTTTGGAGCCCTCGGAGATCAAGGCTGCGGGCTTTGCCCAGAGCGAGGGTGTGGACTACGCCGACCTCTTTGCCAAGCGCTTCCCCTTGCTGCGCCGCGCATTCATGCGTTTTGAGCAGCAGCCACCAGAGGATTTTGCGGACTTCTGCGCGGATAATCCCTGGCTGGAGGACTACGCGCTGTTTATGGTCATTAAGGACGACCATTCCGGCGCCTCCTGGCTGGACTGGCCGGAGGACCTCCGCTATCGCTGGGCTGAGGCCCTGGAAGGGGTCCGCCGAGACCACGCCAGGGATCTGGAGTTTTGGAAGTGTGTGCAGTACCTTTTCTATCGCCAGTGGAGTGAGCTCAAGCGCTACGCCAATGACCGGGGCGTTCAGATCATCGGCGACCTGCCCATCTATGTGGCGCTGGACAGCGTGGACGTATGGGCTGAGCCCGAGCAGTTCCAGCTGGACGACCAGCTGCGGCCCACGGAGGTGGCGGGCTGCCCGCCCGACGGCTTTACCGCCGACGGCCAGCTTTGGGGCAATCCTCTCTACGACTGGGAGCGGATGAAGCGGGACGGCTATGCTTGGTGGATGGAGCGCTTCCGCCGCCACTGTGAGATCTACGACGTGGTCCGCATCGACCACTTCCGGGGCTTCGAGGCGTATTACGCCATTTCCTACGGCGACGATACCGCCCGCAATGGCCGTTGGCGGGAGGGGCCGGGGTTGGACTTTTTCCGGGCCGTGGAGCGCCATGTAGGCAAGCCGCCCATCATCGCCGAGGACCTGGGCTTCTTGACCGACGGCGTGCGCAGGCTCCTGGAGGACACGGGCTTTCCCGGTATGAAGGTGCTGGAGTTTGCCTTTGACAGCCGGGAAGACAGCGACTACCTGCCCCACAATTACACCCGCCGGTGCGTTTGCTACACAGGCACCCACGATAACTCCACCGTCCTGGGCTGGGCCCAGTGCGCCAGCCCTGACGACGTGGCTTTTGCCACCGAGTATCTCCGTGCGACACCCAAGGAAGGCTTGAACTGGGCCATGATGCGGGGCGCCTGGTCCAGCGTGGCCGACCTGGCTGTGGTCCAGATGCAGGATGTGCTGGGCCTGGACGACAGCGCCCGGATCAACACCCCCTCCACCGTAGGCGAGAATTGGCGCTGGCGCATGAAAAAGGGCATGTGTACCGATAAACTGGCCGCCAAGCTCCGCCGGGAGATGGAGATTTACCGCAGAATGTAAATTGACAAGAGCCGCTCTGAAAGAGAAGGTTCATCAAAATAAAGGAAAGTCAGACCAAAGCGGTCTGACTTTCCTTTATTTTTCAAGCCAACGTCTGCATTGCTCTATTCGTTTTCCCTGGTCGCCCTGCTTTTCATCGTAGGCAAACTGATTAAGTAACTCGCAGGGAAATCTTTCACATTGTCCGCAATGTTCAAGCCCGTTTGCTTCACAACAGGATTTTACCGGGCAGTGATCGCCCCAAAACGGTTTTGTGATGTTTACACAGCCCTTACAACCCACTTGCTCTTGATAAGAACATTCGCCGCATAAAAGTCCGCATCTTGATTCGATCATGGATGTATCCCTCCTTGTTCTTGGAGTATAGCGCAAGTAACATGACAGCTATATGTCATGCTGATCCAGAATATTTTTTGCCTGTTTTTTTCGATCGTCCCGTAATTCTCGGGGTGCTGATACCGCCACTTTATCCCCAAAGCTGAATACCCACTCGCGCATATTCTCATAGCTTGCAAAATCTCGCTCAAACAGTAATTTTCCATCTGCCCTTGTAGAGAAGCTATCTATTCCGTATTCATCGATCAAACGATACTTTTCGCTTGCCTCAAATACCGCGCTCAAATGGACATTGCGCTGCGAAAGATGATCTTCAAATAACAATTCCTCCTGGGGGATCTCCCGTCCGATGAAGGTCTTTTCCTCTATTTGCAGATCCCAAAGACGATTTAGCTTGAACAGACGATAGGCCTGCTTGTCCAAGCAAAAGCCAAATACATACCATGATGACCACTTAAAAACCAAATGATATGGCTCTATTCGACGTTTTGCTTCACCCTTTTGATAATAGTATTGAAATGCCAAAGGATGTTTTGTTAAGATCGCTTCCTTGATCAAATCGATTTTCGGGATAAGCGAGGCTTGGTAATGGGAGGCCAGGTCGATCATGAGCATATCATCTGTGATGATATGCTGACTTTTGGCCGAAAGCTTGTCAAGCAAACCGGAAAGGGTAGAGCGTTTTGATACGCTGTCTATCCCTCTAAGCCCCGCGAAAATATCTTGCAGTTCCTTTTTTGTAAAGATCGTTTTATCGATCTTATAACCACTGGCGATGGAAATGCCGCCGCCATAGCCCTGTGTTGTAATAATTGGTATACCGGCCTTGCAAATATCCTCTATATCACGGTTGATCGTCCGTCTTGATACCTCAAAACGTTTGGCTAACTGGGGAGCCGTTACTTTATCATTTTGCGACAGGATCGCAATGATCCCGATCAAACGATCTATTTTCATTTTTTCACCCCATTTCATCCATAGTATAGCATACAAACACGACATCATAAAGTCATGTTTCTACAGAACTGCCTCTGGTGTCGTTCGCTGGGTGGATGGATTTCTGTTGCAAAAGAGAGAGTAAGGGGGTATAATGTCTCCTCGAGCAAAAACCTGTGAGGAGATGGAACGCTATGCCCGCAACCTTTATCAACGCCGCTTTGGTGCTGCTTGGCAGTGTCATCGGGCTGCTGTTTCGCGGCAAAATTCCGGCCCGCTTTACCCAGATCATCACCACCGGCCTGGGTCTTTGCGTGCTGATCATCGGCGTGGACGCCGCGCTGGGCACCGCCGACACCCTGTGCGTCATTTTCTGCATGGTGGTGGGCACCGTGCTGGGCGAGCTCATCAACATTGAAAAGCACATGGACCACCTAGGCGATTTTCTCAAGCGCAGGCTGGCCTTCCAGGGCCAGGGCAACGCCCGCTTCAGCGAGGGCTTTGTTAGCGCCAGCGTCCTCTTCTGCGTGGGCGCCATGGCCATCAACGGCTCTCTGGCCGCGGGGCTGCAGGGCGATTGGTCCATCATCGTCTCCAAGGGCGTGATCGACGGCGTTACCAGCATCTCCTTTGCCGCCGCCATGGGCATCGGCGTAGCCTTTTCCATCGTGCCGCTGATCCTCTATCAAGGGGGACTGACGTTGCTGGCCGGGGCTATCGGGCCCTATCTCTCCGAAGCGCTGGTGGCGGAAATGAGCGCTGTGGGCGGGTTACTGATCATCGGCATCGCCATCAATATGCTGGGGCTTGGCAAGGAGAAGATCCGGGTGGGCAATATGCTGCCCGCCATCTTCCTGCCCGCGGCCTATTTGCCCATCAGCCAGGCTCTTGACCGGCTTTTTTAAGGGGAATTCCATAAATTTTCAAAAATCCCCAGAAAAGATTTGACATTTGACATTTGAGCGGGTATAATATCTGCCGTACCGTTGTGCGAGGTGTGCCATGAAACTGGATCTGAAAGACATCATCCTAGTGCCCGGCGCCCAGCTGCCCTTCGCTTTCCAACTGGACCTTTCTGAGTTGGAGTTTGGCGGCCAGAAGCCCATTCAGGCCCCGGTGGAGGTAGAGGGCGTGGTCCGTAACATGGCGGGGGCGCTGGTCTTTACCGCCCAGGCCCGCACGGTGCTGTCTCTGAAGTGTGACCGCTGCGGCGTTCCCTTCCAGAGGGAAAAGGCCGTGGACTACGAGACCCTCTTGGCCGACTCCCTGGAGCAGGGGGAGGACGAGGCTGACATCGTAGTCCTGGACGGCGACACCCTAGATGCGGGACAGCTCATGACGGACACATTTATCTTAGAGATGGACACCAAGAACCTCTGCTCAGAGGACTGCAAGGGTCTTTGCCCCGGCTGCGGGGTCAACCTGAACCTGGAGCCCTGCCGCTGCGTCAGAGAGGTGGACCCGCGTTTGGCGGGCCTCGCCAAGTTCTTTGAGTGATCGATTATACCATAAGGCCATGATCCAAAGGAGGTGTCAATATGGCAGTCCCCAAGAGTAAAGTATCCAAGCAGCGCCGGAACAAGCGCCGCAGCAGTGTGTGGAAGATGGACGCGCCCAATCTGGTCCTCTGCCCTAAGTGCGGCGAATACAAGCTGCCCCACCGTCTGTGCAAGTCCTGCATGACCTACAACGGTCGGGATTATAGCAAGGCGGAAGCCGCCGCGAAGTAAGTGCATACCGGCAAGAAAGCAGGGCAGGAGCGCTAGGCTTCCGCCCTTCTTTTTTTCCGTGCCGCAGGGAAGGAGGTGGACCTCTTATGAGCAAGACCGTCATTACCAGCGTAGACGCCCGCAGTCCCGCCCACAAAGCGGGGGTGAAGTCCGGTGAGCGGCTGCGAGCCGTCAACGGCCACCCCATTGTGGATGTGCTGGACTACAAATTCTATACCTACGACCCTGTGCTGGAGCTGGAGCTGGAGCGAGAGGGCGTCCGCCGGAACGTAAAAGTGAAAAAGGCTGAGGGACAGGAGTTGGGCTTGAACTTTGAGACCTATATGATGGACGCGCCCCGCTCCTGCGCCAACCACTGTATCTTCTGCTTTGTGGACCAGCTGCCCTGTGGAATGCGGGAAACGCTCTACTTCAAGGATGACGATGCACGCTTGAGCTTCCTCATGGGCAACTACATCACCCTGACCAACCTTTCGCCCCGAGAGTGTCAGCGCATCATCGACCTTCATATCTCACCCATCAACGTCTCCGTCCACGCCACCGAGCCGGAGCTGCGGTGCAAGCTGCTGGGCAACAAACGGGGCGGGGAAGGGCTGGAGCTCATGGGCCGCTTCGCCGCGGCGGGCATCACCATGAACTGCCAGATCGTCTCCTGCCCCGGCGTCAACGACGGAGAACACCTGATGCGCACCATGACCGACCTGGCCGGGCTCTATCCCGGGGTCAACAGCGTCTCGGTGGTGCCGGTGGGACTGACCAAACACCGCCAGGGCCTCTATCCGCTGGAGCCCTATACCCCCGAGACCGCCGCCGCGGTAGTGGATATGGTGGAGGCCTTTGGGTCACAATGTCTCAAGGAGCACGGTACCCGCCTTTTTTGGTGCTCGGACGAATTCTACATCCAGGCCGGGCGGCCTATCCCGGACGACGCTTTTTTTGAGGACTACACCCAGTTGGAAAACGGCGTGGGGATGCTGCGTTTGCTGGAGACCGAGTTTACCTCCGCCCTGGCGCTCCAGGAGGAGAAAACGGCTACTCCCTTCACCATTGCCTGCGGTGTGGCCGCCGCCCCTTATCTACAGGAAATCGTTGACAGGGCGTTGGAAAAATGCCATACTGAGGGAAGGGTCCAGGCCATCGTGAATCGTTTCTTTGGCGAGACCATCACCGTCTCCGGGCTCATTACCGGCCAGGATCTGATGGATCAGCTTGTGGGGGTGGACCTGGGCGCACGGCTGCTGATCCCGGTGAATATGCTCCGCCACGGCCAGGACATGTTTTTGGACGACGTGACCATCGCCCAGGTAGCGGAGCGTTTAGGCGTGCGGGTCATCCCCGTCAACCAGGACGGTTTCGATTTATGCGACGCGATATTTGAAATGTAATGGGAAAAGCCTTCCCCCCTCAGGGGGGAAGGTGGCACGGCGAAGCCGTGACGGATGAGGGGGCGTTGCAAGACACGAAGGCACCCTCATCAGTCAGCCGCTATGCGGCTGCCAGCTTCCCCCTTGCAGGGGGAAGCCTATAAGGTCAATAGAAAGGAAGTGTTCTCCATGTCCCGCCCCTTAGTCGCCATCGTGGGCCGGCCTAATGTGGGCAAGTCCATGCTGTTCAATAAGCTGACCGGCCAACGTCTCTCCATCGTGGAGGACACACCGGGCGTTACCCGGGACCGGCTGTACGCACCCTGCGAATGGGCTGGGCGACGGTTTGACCTGGTGGACACCGGCGGCATCGAGCCGGGCACCGACAGCGAGATCCTGCTCTTCATGCGGGCCCAGGCTGAGATCGCCATTGAAAACGCCACCGTGATCGTCTTTGTCTGCGACATCCAGACCGGCCTGACCGCCTCCGACCAGGAGGTGGCCAGTATGCTCCTCAAGTCGGGCAAACCGGTGGTGCTGGCGGTGAACAAAATGGATCAGACCGGCCACACCAACCCCGATATCTACGAGTTTTATAACCTGGGCCTGGGCGATCCCATCCCCGTCTCCGCCGTCCACGGCCACGGCACCGGCGATCTGCTGGATGAGTGCTTGCGATACTTCCCTGATGAGGACGAGACCGAGGACGACCCCGATGTGATCAAAGTAGCTATTATCGGAAAGCCCAATGTGGGCAAGTCGTCCTTGGTCAACCGCATTCTGGGCCAGGAGCGGGTCATTGTCTCCAACGTGGCGGGCACCACCCGGGACGCGGTGGACAGCTACTTTGAAAACGAAAAGGGTAAGTACCTCATCATCGACACCGCTGGAATGCGCAAAAAGTCCAAGGTGGAGGACCGGGTGGAGAAGTTCTCTGTGCTCCGCGGCACCATGGCCATCGAGCGGTGCGATGTGTGCCTCATCCTTATCGACGCAAACGAGGGCGTCACCGAGCAGGACACCAAGGTGGCGGGCCTGGCTCATGAGGCGGGCAAGGCCTGCATTATCGTGGTCAACAAGTGGGACGCCGTGGAAAAAGACGACAAGACCATGGATAAAATGAGAAACGACATCCGCCGGGATCTCTCCTATATGACCTACGCGCCCATATTATTCATCTCGGCCCTCACTGGCCAGCGGGTGGACCGGCTCTTTGACCTTATTAACTACGTCAACGACCAGGCCAGCCTCCGGGTGACCACCGGGATGCTCAACAACATTCTGGCCGACGCCACCGCCCGGGTCCAACCCCCTACCGACAAGGGCAAGCGGCTGAAGATCTACTATATGACTCAGGTGGGAGTCAAGCCGCCCCATTTCGTGTGCTTTTGCAACAACGCCGAGCTCTTTCACTTTTCCTATCAGCGCTATTTGGAGAATCAAATTCGTCAGACCTTTGGCCTGGAGGGTACGCCGGTGAAGCTCACCGTCCGGGAGCGAAGCGAGAAGGAGGGGTAAACGATGGATCACAACTGGCTTTTGGCTGTTGGGCTCTTCGCCGCGCTGGCCATTTTTGCCTATCTTTGTGGTTGCTTTAATGGCGCGGTCATTGTTTCCAAGTATATCTTCAAAGACGATGTACGCACCCACGGCAGCGGCAACGCGGGCCTGACCAACTTCCACCGTACCTTTGGCGGTAAGTGGACCGCCGCGGTGCTGGCTATGGACATGGTGAAGACGGCGGTGGCGGTGTGGGTGGCCGCGCTGGTGGCCCGAGGGATCCTGGCTGGAACCGGAACGTGGTCGACGGCGCTCCTGAGCATATATTGCCCTGAGCAGGAGGCCGGGAATTGGTGGATCACCTTCGCCAAATACTGGGCGGGGATGTTCTGCGTCATCGGCCATATGTACCCTTGTATGTTTGGCTTCAAGGGAGGCAAGGGCATCCTGTCGGGCGGTACGCTGCTGTTGGTCATCGGCGACTGGCGCATCATCTTGGTGGGATGGGGCGGCTTTTTGTTGCTGGCGGTCCTGACCCGTTGGGTGTCTCTTGGCTCCATCTGGGCGGGGCTTTCCTTCCCCTTCAGTACATGGTTTGTCTACCAGGACTGGCTGCTGACTCTGATGGCCGCGGTGGTAGGCGGGCTGATCGTATGGAAGCACCGGGGCAATCTCCAGCGCATTTTGAAGGGGGAGGAGCGGAAATTCTCCCTCCACCACAAGGAAAAAGCATAAGCGAGGACGCCGGGCCAGCCCCGGCGTCTTTTTTTAAAAAATCTTGGCAAGTCCCTTGCGAAACGGCGGAAGATACAGTATAATGTATTTTGTATAATTTTAGCTGGGAAGACCTGGCAGGGATGGGAGGGAACAGGCAGTGGAGTGGGCGACGCAAATCGTTCAAAACCTGGGTAATATTATCCAGGCGCTGGGTCCCGCGGACATTCTGAGCGCTCTTTTGGATATCGCGGTGGTGTCCTACCTGATCTACCGCCTGATGCTGTTGGTCTCCCGCACCAGTACCGCCAATGTGGCCAGGGCGATCCTGCTTTTGGTGGTGGTTTTGTGGGTGTCGGAGCTTTTGCACCTGCGGGTCATCAACTTCATCTTGGGCCGCACGCTGGAGCTGGGCTTTTTGGCCCTTATTGTGATCTTCCAGCCCGAGCTGCGCAAGGTGCTGGAGCAGCTTGGCAACAACCGGCTGAAAAACTTCTTTGCCAAGGAGATCGAAAGCTCCGAACTGGACGAGGCCATCACCCAGACCGCCACGGCCTATACGGCTCTGAGCAAGGACCGGGTAGGCGCGCTGATGATCTTTGAGCGGGACAATCTGCTCGACGACGTGATCAAAACCGGTACGGCCCTGGACTGCGCGGTGGAGGCCGCTCTTTTGAAGAACATCTTCTGGAACAAAGCCCCCCTCCATGACGGCGCCGTCATCGTCCGCGCGGGCCGCATCGTGGGCGCTGGGTGCATGCTGCCTATGACCGCCTCTACTACCCTGAGCAAGGACTTGGGCATGCGCCACCGCGCCGCGGTGGGGATCAGCGAGCGCTCCGACGCCGTGGCGGCCGTGGTCTCCGAAGAGACCGGCTCCATCTCCTTGGCCGTGGGAGGCAATCTGATGCAGCACCTGGCGCCGGAGAAGCTGGAGCAGTTTTTGCGCAGTGAGCTGATGCCCCAGCAGCAGGAGGAGGAGCGCAAGACTTTCTTCCTCAGCGGCCTCTTTAAGTCCAAGAAGGGAGGTGAGGGCGATGAAAAAGAAGACCCGGAAGCCCAATAAGCCTCTCTACATTATTTTCTCCGTCCTCATCGCCACCGCACTGTGGTTCTATGTGCGCAGCGTAGATGACTCCGACTATACCCGCACTGTCTCCAACATCCCTGTTACCTTTGTGGGCGAGGATATTTTGCACGCCAATGGTCTGATGGTGGCCTCGGGCACCCAGGAGACGGTGGACCTTACCGTGCAGGGCCGCCAGAGCGTGGTGTCCCAGCTGCGTCGTGACAACGTCACCGTACAGGTGGACCTCTCCCGCATCCCTGCCGAGGGGGAGCATCAGCGGGCTTACGACATCATTTGGCCCAGCAGCGTCTCCACCAGTAGCTTCGACCTGGTGGACCGGGACCCCTTCTATGTGCCGGTCACCGTGGTCAAGCGCTCCACCCGCCAGGTGGAGGTCAAGGGCGTGATCAACGGCGATGTGGCAGACGGCTTCCAGGCCGGCGAGGTAGTCTTCCAGCCCGCCACCATTGAGATCAGTGGCTCAGGGGCCGACGTGGCCCAGGTGGCCTACGCCCAAGTGACCCTGAACCTGGACGGCCAGCGGGAGACCATCCGCGCGGATATGCCCTATGTGCTGGTGGGCCAGGACGGTGAGGTCATTGAAAGCGACGCCGTTCAGACCTCCCCGGAGTTTGTGAACGTCACTTTGCCTGTGGCCATGACCAAGGAAGTACCGCTGACAGTGGAGTTCCTGGCCGGCGGCGGCGTCTCTGGCGAGGGCGACGCCCATCTGAGTTATTCTATCACACCCAAGTCCGTGGTCCTCTCCGGCAGCGAAGCGGAGCTGGCGGCATACAATTCCATCGACCTTGGGGTGGTGGACCTTTCCAAGGTCATCCGCACGGAGACCTTCACCCTGCCGATCCTCATCGGCCCGGAGGTGGAGAACCTCAGCGGCGTTCAGGAGGCTACGGTGAACGTGTCCATCCGGGACCTGGAGGTCCGGGACTTTGTGACGGAGAATATCGAGCTCATCGCTCCGGAAGATGTGGACGCGGTGGTGGTCACCAGATCCTTGGCTGTTCAGGTCCGCGGCACCAGGGCCGCGCTGGATCAGGTGTTGCCCCAGGCCATCAAGGTCCAGGTGGACCTGACCGATCTGTCCTCTGTGCCCGAAGGCCAAAGTCAGGTCCCGGCCAAGGTCACACTACGCGGTACCACCGGCGCGGGTGTGGTAGGCGAATACAAGGTCTCCGTGGCCGTTGGCGCCGCCGCGCGGCAGCTGCTGGAGGAGGGACAATGACCCAGCGGGCAGTGGTGAAGCGCCGCCTGGGCGACGGTAGGGTGGAGGTGCTGGTCAAGCGGATGTCTGCGTGCAGTCACGACTGCGACAGCTGTGCCGGCTGCGGCTCCATGGTCAACGTGGGTGATATCACCGCCGTGGCCCAGGACGACCTGGGCGCCCAGGTGGGCCAGAGCGTGACGGTGGAGACCGCCTCGTCTCGGCTGCTCAAGCTGGCTGCGGCTTTATACTTGCTTCCCTTTGTGGGCCTTTTTGGAGCGTATCTGCTGATTGGAAACACCTCCGAGGGAGTAGCGGCGCTGTGCGCGGTAGGCGCGTTTTTCCTCGTTTTGCTTGGCGTATGTATCCCGCTGGAGCGCTACCTTCGCCGCCGCAGGGCTGTCACCTTCCGGGTGGTGGCCTTGGAGGAATGATCGATGTTTGGCTATGTGCGGCCCCTTCAGAGTAAGCTGTCTCAGGCTGAGCAGAAGACCTACCAGGCGGCCTATTGCGGGCTATGCCACCGGCTGAAGGAGACCTGCGGTCGGGGCGCGCGGTTCATTCTCAACTATGATTTTGTCTTTCTTTTTCTCTTGCTGGATAGGGGGGAGGAAAGCTGCGATACCCGGCGGTGCGCTGTCCATCCCGTTCAGGGAAGGCCCTGCTTGCAGGGGGATCCGATCATGGATCTGTGCGCATGGGAGAGCGTGATCCTGGCCTACTACAAGCTGGGTGACAGCGTGGCCGACGAGGGCATTTATACTGGGTCAAAAAGCCGAATAGGGCGTCTGTTTCTGAAAAGAGCCTACAAAAGGGCCAACGCCCACTGTAAAGACTTTGACTACCAGGTGGCCATGTGCCTTTGGGAACTGGACGAGCTGGAGCGGGCCAACTCTCCCCAACTGGACCGAGTGGCCGATACCTTTGCCCGCTTGCTCTCCGCCGCGGCGCCTGCTACGGGAGAGGAGGACCTGGACCGTGCCCGGCGGCAGCTTCTCTACCATCTGGGCCGGTGGATCTACTTGGTGGACGCCTGGGACGATCTGGCTCAGGATACGGAGCAGGGCCGCTACAATCCCATCGCCGCGCGGTTTGGCCAGACGCCGGACTTCGACTATCTCACCACTACCATGAATCACTCCCTGGCGCTGGCCCAGTCGGCCTTTCAGCTTTTGCCGGCCACAGCCCACGCCGGACTCTTAGAAAACATTCTCTACCTCGGCCTCCCCAATGTCCAAGCCTTGGTCCAAGCGGGTAAATGGGGCCGGAAGGAAAGGAACTGACCTTATGAGCGATCCGTATAGCATCCTGGGTGTCAGCCCCAGCGCCAGCGACGAGGAGATCAAGAGAGCCTATCGGGAGCTGGCCCGGAAGTACCACCCCGACAACTACCAGGATAACCCCTTGGCCGATCTGGCCGAGGAGAAGATGAAAGAGATCAACGAGGCCTACGACCAGATCACCCAGCAGCGCAGCCGGGGCGGCCAGGCCTATCAGACCCAACCCGGTGGCTATCAGCAACAGAGCGGTGGCTATCGCGCGCAAACCTCCGCCGACCCCTTCTCCCAGCGGGTGCGCCAGCGTATCCAGGTGGGCGACCTGGATGGCGCGGAGCGCCTCCTGACCCAGGAGGCCACGGTGAAAAACGCCGAGTGGTACTTCTTGATGGGCGCCGTTTGCTACCGCAAGGGCTGGCTGGATGAGGCACGGCAGAATTACCAGATGGCAGTCCAAATGGCGCCGGGCAATATGGAATATCAGCAGGCCTATGCCATGATGAGCCGGGGCGGCTATGCCTACCAGCCCTATGGCGATCAGAATATGGCGGGCAGCGAGGCCTGTGACTGCTGTACGACCCTGATGTGCATGAACTGCCTGTGTGGCGGCGGACGAGGCTGTTGACATGAGAAAGAGCAAGACCTTTCCGCTGGCCCTTTGCGCCATTTTGTCCGCACTGGCCCTGGCTGTGCTCTATCTGTCCTGCCTGACGCCAGCAGGCCGCTGGGCCATGGTGGCTGTGGCGGGACTGCTGCCGGTGGCCGCCGTCATCTCCCTGGGCGCCCCTGGCGGCGCGGCGGTATGGGTGGTGGCGGGCCTATTAGGATTGCTGCTCCTGCCCGACAAGCTCAACGCCCTGCTGTTTGCCCTTTTCTTTGGACCCTACGGTGTGGCTAAGAGCCTATTGGAGCGCAAGCTGCCTTTCTGGGCCGCGCTTTTGGGCAAGCTGGCTTTCTTTAACGCCATTTTGGCAGTGTTCTTCCTGGCCTTTTCCAAGCTCTTTTTCCCGGTACTGCCCGCATGGCTCGCGACTCGGAGCTGGCTTGTCTTCCTGCTGGGCAGCATCGTTTTCGTCGTCTACGATCTTGGCCTCAGCAAGCTCATCGCCTTTTATATCCAGCGCATGGGCAAAGGTCTGTACAAGCACGGTATCTGACACAAAAGAGGGGATCCAAAGGTGATCAAAAGTATGACCGGCTATGGCCGGGGCGAGACCCAGCGAGATGGCCTTCAGTTGACGGTGGAGGTCCGGGCGGTGAATAACCGCTATCTGGACTGCACGGTCAAGCTGCCCAGAGCCTATATCTTTGCCGAGGACGCATTGAAAAAGGAGGTCCAGAGCCAGGTGGGCCGGGGGAAGGTGGACGTGTTCGTCACCATGACTCAGACCGCCGGGGACGACCAGAAGGTGGCGGTCAACGAAGCCCTGGCCCGGGAGTATATCCAGGCTCTCAAGACCCTTTGGGAGCTGGGCGGAGGCTACCTCAAGGACGAATGCTACCCCGCGTCGGTGGCTCGGTTTCCCGATGTGCTCACCGTGGAGAAAAAAGAGGAGGATCCCGAGGCGGTCAAGGCGCAGCTGCTGGAGACGCTGAACTTCGCCTTGGCCGATTTCAACGCCATGCGGGCTGTGGAAGGGGAGAAGCTCCGCGCCGACATCCTCGGCAGGGCCCAGACCATCGAAGCCCTGGTGGGCCAGGTGGAGCGGCAGTCGCCGGAGACGGTGAACGCCTATCGCCAGAAGCTGGAGGCCAAGCTGCGGGAAGTGCTGGAGAACAAGCAGCTGGATGATAGCCGTATTCTCACGGAGGCGGCTATCTTTGCCGACAAGGTGGCGGTAGATGAGGAGACCGTTCGTCTGCGCTCCCACATTGCCCAGCTCAGGGAACTTTTGGACAAGGGCGCGGAGGACAAAAACGGCGGCGTAGGCCGAAAGCTGGACTTTTTGATCCAGGAGTTCAACCGGGAGGCCAACACCATTGGCTCCAAGTGTACCGATCTGAATGTCACCCGGCTTGTGGTGGATATGAAAGCGGAGATCGAAAAGATCCGCGAGCAGGTCCAAAATATCGAGTGAGGAGGCCATGGCTGTGGAGCTTGTGAACATCGGCTACGGCAATATGGTCTCCGCCCGCCGCCTTCTCGCCGTGGTCAGCCCGGATTCCGCGCCGGTCAAGCGCATGATCCAGGATGCCCGGGAGGCGGGGCGGCTGATCGACGCCACTCTGGGCCGCAAGACCCGGACCGTGCTGGTGATGGACTCAGGCCATATCGTCCTGGCCGCGCTGCCCATCGGCGCCGTGGAGGGTAGGCTCGTAGGCAGAGAGACTGACCCATTGGAGGAGGAAGAGGACCGATGACGCCAAAGAAAAAGACAAAGGGTACGCTGATCGTTCTGTCCGGGCCGTCCGGGGTGGGAAAATCCACCGTGATCGCCGAGCTTCTGAGCGAGCGCGGCGACATCCATTTTTCCGTCTCCTTCACCACGCGCAAGCCCCGCGTCGGCGAGGCCGACGGCGTCAACTACCGATTTGTGTCCAAAGAGGAATTTGAGGGCATGATCGAGCGTAACGAGTTGCTGGAGTACGCACAGTATGTGGAAAACTACTACGGCACATCGCTGAAGGTCATTGAGGACCAGCTGGACGCGGGAGTGGATGTGCTGCTGGAGATCGACGTGCAGGGCGCTTCTACCGTGCGGCAAAAGTGCCCTGAGGCGGTGCTGATCTTTGTCATGCCTCCCAGCTTTGAAGAGCTGTCCCGCCGTCTCCACGGTCGGGCCACCGACAATGAAGACGTCATCCAAGGCCGCTTGGAGCGGGCCTTGGAGGAATATCAAAAGATCCCCTTGTACGACTACCTTGTCATCAACGACAGCGTTCCCAACGCCACCCAGGAGATCCTGTCTATCCTGACGGCGGAGGGCTGCCGGGTGAAGCAGCGCCTGCCCATGTTTCAAACGGGCGCTAACTGATATCAGCAAAGTCCCAAATTTTTTGAAGGAGTGACCCCATTATGATGCTCTATCCCGCCATGGCTGACCTTCTGCACCAGGTGCCCAGCCGCTATATGCTGGTGAACGTGGTGGCCCAGCAGGCCCGCAAGATCGCCCAGACCGCCGAGGACGAAGGCTATCCGCTGGACGATAAGCCCGTGACCCTGGCCATTCGCCAGGTGGCTGAGGGCCAGGTCATCCTGGCCGAATAAGCCGTTTTACCCGTGGCGCAGCCGGTAACGGCGAAGCTGGCCCTATCCTCGGCCACCTTTGCCATAGACAAGCCCTTTGACTACCTTGTTCCCCAGGACCTGGCCCAGCGCATCACGCCCGGTATGCGGGTGATGGCTCCCTTTGGCCGGGGCAACAAGGCTGTGGAGGGCTTTGTCCTTGCCCTTGGTCCGGCCTCCGGCCAGGTCAAGGGATTGAAATCGGTCCTGACGGTGCTGGACGACCAGCCGGTGCTGACCCAGGCGGAGCTGAAGCTCTGCCTTTGGATGTCCCGGCGGTATTTTTGCACCGTCTACCAGTGCGCCAAGAGCATGCTCCCCACAGGGCTTTGGTTCTCCATCCAGGATATCTGCCGATTGCGAGAGGGAGTGGACCGGGAGAAAGCATACGCCGCCGCGGGCAAGAGTAAGAACGCCCAGAGGCTGGCTGAGCTGTTGCTGGCCCACCCCGGAGGTATGGAGCTTCGGGACCTGCGGCTGGCCTTTGGCACCATCGACCCGGCAGGGGCTATCAAACTCCTAGTCCAAGCTGACGCGGCGGAGATCACCGCCAGCGCCAAGCGCTCGGTGGGCGACAAGACCGAGCAGGTCTGCGCCCTGGCTATCCCGGCGGAGGAGGCGCTGGCCCTTGTCTCCCAGCGGCGCAAGACCGCGCCCTTGCAGTATAACGTCGTGGAGCTTCTCGCTACAGTGGGCCGGGGCGGCATGAAGGATGTTTGCTACCTTACCGGGGCGACTCCCGCCACCGTTCGGGCCTTGGCCAAACGGGGCATCGTTACCCTGGATCGCCGCCAGGTCCTCCGAAGGCCCCAGCTCACCGAGCTAGGCCGTGGAGAGGATTTTACGCTGAACGCCGACCAGCAGCGGGCCTTTGAGGCGCTGGACGCCAGGGCGCAGTCGGACAAGCCCGGCGTGGCCTTGCTCTACGGCGTCACAGGCTCTGGCAAGACCAAGGTCTATATCCGCCTGATCCAGGAGACCCTGGCCCGGGGCCGGACGGCCCTGGTGCTGGTGCCGGAGATCTCCCTGACGCCTCAGCTCATGCGTATCTTCACCGGCTACTTTGGCGAGCTGGTGGCGGTGCTCCACTCGTCGCTGACCGAAGGCCAGCGGTATGACGAGTGGAAGCGGGTCCGCTCGGGCACCGCCCGGGTGGTGGTTGGCGCCCGCAGCGCCGTTTTTGCCCCCATGGAGGACCTGGGCCTTGTGGTGCTGGACGAGGAGCAGGAGGGGTCCTATAAGTCGGAAAACGTACCTCGCTACCACGCCCGGGAGGTGGCCCAATACCGCGCGGCGGCGGAGGGCGCTTTGCTATTACTGGGCTCAGCCACGCCGTCAGTGGAGACGATGTACCACGCCCAGGAGGGCCGGTATAGCCTGCACGTCCTGCCCGGCCGCTTTAATCAGCAGGCTCTGCCCCAGGTCATCGTCAGCGACATGAAAAAGGAACTGCGCCGGGGCAACGATACCGACGTGGGACAGGAGCTTCAGGAGGAACTGCTAAAAAACCTGGAGCGGGGTGAGCAGAGCATTTTGCTTTTGAACCGCCGGGGCGCCCGGCAGCGTGTGGTCTGCCAGCGGTGCGGCGAGGCGCCCCAGTGCCCGCGCTGCTCGGTGTTTTTGACCTATCACTCGGCCAACAACCGCCTGATGTGCCACCACTGCGGCCACTCCCAGCCCCTGCTCCAGCGCTGTCCTTCCTGCGGTGGCGAGTTGGCCTTCGTGGGCTCGGGGACCCAACGGCTCCAGGAGACGTTGCAGATCATGTTTCCCGGCCGGGACATTTTCCGCATGGACGCGGACGTGGTGACGCCCAGTCGCTCTCACCAGTCTATTTTAGATAAGTTTTCCAAGAGCCAGTCCGCCATCCTGCTGGGCACCCAAATGGTGGCCAAGGGACTGGACTTTGAAAATGTAACTTTGGTAGGTGTGATCAACGCCGACAGCGGGCTTTATGTGCCCGACTTTCGCTCCGCGGAGCGGACCTTTTCGCTGATCACCCAAGTGGTAGGAAGGGCAGGCCGCGGCAAAAAGGCGGGCCGGGCCGTGATCCAGACCTTTACGCCGGACAACGACGTCATTTCTGCGGCGGCTCGGCAGGATTACGACAGCTTTTACGCCCAGGAGATCGCTTTGCGCCGGGCCATGGGCACGCCGCCCTTCCGGGAGATCTTTGTGCTCACCGCCTCGGGCCGGAACGAGACTGCCGTGCTGCGCGCCTGCGGCAGATTGCGCCAAAGCCTGGACGCGGCCCTGGCCCAGGCGCCTTACAATGCCTGCGGCGCGGAGCTTTTAGGCCCGGCGCCCGCGGCCATCTATAAGCTCAATGACCGCTACCGCTGCCAGTTGACCCTGTCCTGCCCCACCGGCCAGGGTGGGCCCTTGCGGTCCTTGCTGGCGCACTTTCTCCGCTGCGCTCAGCAGGACCGGGAAAACCGGGATGTATCTCTGTTTGGGGACTATGACCCCATGGATTAAGGGAGGAATCTACAATGGCGACAAGAAAGATCATCGAGCAGGGGGACGATACTTTGACCAAGGTATGCCGTCCAGTGACCAACTTCGACCAGCGGCTCCATGAACTCATCGACGATATGCGCGAGACGCTGGAGCAGGCCAACGGCTACGGCCTGGCGGCGCCCCAGGTGGGCATTCTACGCCGGGTGTGCCTGGTCATGGGCTCGGACGGTCATCTGATCGAACTGGTAAATCCTGAAATTCTGGAGACCTCCGGCGAGCAAGAGGGCTATGAGGGGTGCTTGTCCGTGCCAGGGATGTACGGCTGGGTCAAGCGGCCCCGCTGGGCCAAGGTCCGGGCCCAGGACCGCAACGGCAAGACCTTTGAGGTGGAGGACGTGGATATGTCGGCCCGCTGTTTCTGCCATGAGATCGACCACCTGGACGGCCACCTTTTCACCGAGCACGTCATCGGCGGACTCTATACCGAGGCGGAGCTGGATGCGGCCCAGGTCGAGAGTGAGCGGAAAAAGGGCAAGGCCCGGAAGGGGAAGTCATAATGCGCATCGTCTTTATGGGTACGCCCAGCTTCGCCGTGGCATCTCTCAAGGCCCTGGTGGAGGCCGGGCATGCGGTGTGCGGCGTCTTTTCCCAGCCGGACAAGCCGGTGGGGCGGCACCAAAACGTCTTTCAGCCTACGCCTGTAAAGGAATATGCCCTGTCACAGAACATTCCCGTTTTCCAGCCCGTCAAGCTGCGAGACGGCACGGCCCTGGAGCAGCTTCGCGCTTTGGCACCGGAGCTGATCGTAGTGACCGCCTATGGGCGCATTTTGCCCGACGACATTTTGGCTCTGCCGCCTAAGGGTTGCATCAACGTTCACGCCTCGCTGCTGCCCAAGCTCCGGGGCGCGGCCCCTATCAACTGGGCCATTTTGAACGGCGAGAGGGAGACCGGCGTCACCATTATGCACATGGCAAGCGCGCTGGATGCGGGGGACATGATCTTGCGGGAGACCACGGCCATCGACCCGGAGGAAAACGCCGCCCAGCTCTATGACCGCCTGGCCGAGCTGGGCGGGGCGCTTCTGATCCGGGCTGTGACGCAGTTGGAGAACGGCACGGCCACGCGGACGCCTCAGGACCACACAGCGGCTACCTTGGCGCCTATGCTGTCCAAGGAACTGTCCCCTATGGATTGGTCCAGGTCCGCTTGGGAACTGCACTGTCAAGTGCGCGGCCTTTACCCTTGGCCTGCGGCGGTGACACAGCTGGATGGCGTGCGCTGTAAGATATTGAAGACGTCCCTGACCCAGGAGACCAGTATAAAACCCGCCGGGACCGTGGTCCAAGCGGACAAGCGAGGGCTGAAGCTGGCCTGTGGGGACGGCAAGGTGCTGGAGATCCAGGAGCTTCAGCCCGACGGCAAAAAGGCCATGGCCGCCACCGCCTTCTTGCTGGGCCATCCCATTCGCCTATGAACGCCAGAGAGGTAGCCCTCCGGGTGATTTACGCCTGCCATAGCCAAGGAGCCTGGGCCGACGGAGCGCTGAAACGGGAGCTTGCCAGGGCCGGGTTGGATAGCCGGGATGCGGCTCTTGCCAGCCGCTTGGTCTACGGTGTGGAGCAAAACCGCCTCCTTCTGGACTATGACCTGGCCCCCTTTGTGGCCCGTGGTCTGGACAGCCTGGAGCCTCGGGTCCGGGATATCTTGCGCCTGGGGGCCTATCAGTTGCTGATGCTGGATAAGATCCCCGCCATGGCGGCGGTGAATGAGTCGGTGAACCTGGCCAAGGGGTGCTGCAAAAATCCCAGGACCGCCGGTTTTGTTAACGCCGTGCTCCGAAATCTGGATCGCAAACGAGACAGCCTGCCGGCACTGCCGGGTAATGGGCTGGAGCGGCTCAGTGTGCAATATAGCCATCCTCTTTGGCTCGTAAAGGAATTTGCCTTAACAGCCGGCCCGGAGGAACTGGAGGCTCTTTTGGCTGCCGACAACGCCCCCGCGCCGGTGACAGCCCAGGTGAATACCCTGAAGACTACGCCCCAGGCGCTGATCCAACGTTTGGCGGAAGAGGGGGTATCCGCCGGGGTCCATCCGGCTTTGGATGGGTGCCTGGTCTTAGAGAATTTGGGCAATCTGGAGAGCTCAAAGGCCTTCCGGGACGGGCTCTTCTACATCCAGGATCCGGCCTGCCGTATGGCGGTGCTGGCGGCGGAGCCTAAAGCCGGGGACAGGGTGCTGGATCTGTGCGCCGCTCCCGGCGGCAAGTCCTTTGCCGCCGCTGTCGCGATGGAGGACAAGGGACATATCCTAAGTCGTGACCTTTATGAGCGTAAAGTGAAAGAGCTTTACTCCTCGGCGGCCCGGCTGGGCCTTTCCTGCGTCCAGACCGCTGTGGCCGACGCCACAGAGCCGGTGGAGGGGCAGTACGACCTGGTCATTGCCGACGTGCCCTGTTCGGGCCTTGGCATCATCCGCAAAAAGCCGGATATCCGCTATAAAGACCCGGAGGAATTGGATGGCTTGTTACCCATTCAGGCTAAAATTTTGGAAAACGCCGCCGCCGCGGTAATTCCCGGTGGGCGGCTGCTATACGCCACCTGTACCCTTCGAAGGGCGGAGAATGAAGACCAGGTGGAACGCTTCCTTGACAAGGCAGAAAACTTTACAGTAAAAACCATGGAGACTCTCTGGCCCCACCGCCATGGGACCGATGGATTCTTCTACGCCGTGCTGGAGCGGAGGTGAGCGGAGCGTGACCGACATCAAGTCTATGACGCTGGAGGAGATGGGGACCTTTTTCCGGGATCTGGGCCAGCCCGCCTTTCGGGCCAAGCAGGTCTTTTCCTGGCTCCACCGGGGCGCGACCAGCTTTGAGGAGATGTCCAACCTCCCTAAGGACCTACGTGCCAAGCTGGCGGAGACTTGTGTGATCTCCCACCCCACCGTGGAGCGCAAGCAGGTCTCCGCCCAGGACGGCACCATCAAATACCTGTGGCGGCTACTGGACGGCAACTGCGTGGAGACGGTCTTCATGCGCTATCAGCACGGAAACACCGTGTGCGTGTCCTCCCAGGTGGGGTGCCGCATGGGCTGCGCCTTCTGTGCGTCCACCCTGGGCGGCAAGGTGCGGGACCTGACCGCTGCGGAGATCCTGGACCAGGTCCTCTTTACCCAGCTGGACGCGGGGGAGAGCGTCAGCAATATTGTGATGATGGGCATTGGCGAACCGCTGGACAATTTTGACAACGTGCTGCGCTTTTTGGAGCTGGTGAACCATCCCGATGGGCTGAATATCGGCATGCGCCATATCAGCCTGTCTACCTGCGGCCTTACCGAAAAAATTGACAAACTGGCCGAGTATGGGTTACAATTAACTTTAAGCGTTTCCCTCCACGCACCCGACGACGCTACCCGCAGCCGCATCATGCCGGTGAACAAGAGCGTGGGAGTGGATCAGCTCATGGCCGCCTGCAAACGCTATTTTGACGTGACAGGCCGCCGCATCTCTTTTGAGTACGCCATGATCGATGGGGTCAACGACTCCGACGCTCAGGCCGACCTATTGGCCGACCTGCTGGCGGGGACTGGGAGCCATGTGAATCTTATCCCCCTCAACCATGTGGCCGAAAGCCCCTTAAAGCCCAGCCGCCGGGTGCGGCAGTTCCAGCAGCGGCTGGAGCGGCGGGGGCTGACCGTTACCGTCCGGCGCAAACTGGGCGGCGATATCGACGCATCCTGCGGCCAGCTGCGGCGCAAGGCCGCCGCAGAGGGCCTACGGGAAAGGAAGTGACTTGCCCGATGAATCTATGGGGTGTCAGTGACGTGGGCGCGGTCCGAACGCAAAACCAGGACGCCTACTTTGTCACAGAGCCCGGAGCCCAGACGCCCTTTGCCGTGGTGTGCGACGGCATGGGCGGAGCCAAGGCGGGCAACGTAGCCAGCACCGTGGCGGTGGAGAGCTTTGTTGCCACCCTGACCGAAGGCTTGGCCATGACCGGCGCTACGGTGGAGCAGCTCCTGCTCCAGGCGGTGGACCGGGCCAACGAGCTGGTGCGCTACCGCTCGGAGGTGGACAAGGACTGCCAGGGCATGGGCACTACGCTGGTGGCCGCTTTGGTGGACGGTCCCCTGGTGCGCCTTGTCAATGTAGGCGACAGCCGAGGCTATCACATCGGCCCCGAAGGCATTGTCCAGGTGACAAGAGACCATTCGGTGGTGGAGGATCTGGTCGAGCGTGGGGAGATCACCCACGAAGAGGCCCGGTCCCATCCGAAGAAGAACCTCATTACCCGGGCACTGGGCGCGGAGGAGCAGGTCCAGGCTGACCTCTACACGCTGGAGCGGCGGGAAGGGGAGCTGATCTTGCTCTGCTCCGACGGCCTTTCCAATGTGGTCACCGACCAGGAGATGCTCTTTGAGCTGGTCCACGGCGGCCCGGCCCAGGACGGCTGCCGGCGGCTTTTGGCTCTGGCCCTCAGCCGGGGCGCACCGGACAACGTCACCGCTGTCCTCATTCAACTGTAAGGAGGGATGGACCCATGGATCAGTACATAGGGAAATTCCTGGATAACCGATATGAGCTTTTGGAGGTCATCGGCACCGGCGGTATGGCCGTTGTGTATAAGGCCCGCTGCCACCGGCTCAACCGCCTGGTGGCGGTGAAGATCCTCAAAAGCGACCTGGCCCAGGACGCGGAGTTCCGCCGCCGCTTCCACGACGAGTCCCAGGCTGTCGCCATGCTCTCCCACCCCAACATCGTGGCGGTGTACGATGTATCCCACTCTGATGACCTAGACTATATCGTCATGGAGCTCATCGACGGCATTACCCTCAAGCAGTATATGCAGAAAAAAGGCACGCCCCTGAACTGGCGGGAGGCGCTGCACTTCATCACCCAGATCGTCCGGGCCCTCAGCCACGCCCACAGCCGGGGCATCATCCACCGGGACATCAAGCCCCACAACATCATGGTCCTGCGGGACGGCAGCGTGAAGGTCTCCGACTTCGGCATCGCTCGCATCACCTCCGCCCATCAGTCCACCCTGACCCAGGAGGCCCTTGGCTCGGTGCATTATATTTCTCCCGAGCAGGCCCGGGGCAGCCATATTGACGCTAGAAGCGACATATACTCTGCCGGTGTGGTGCTCTACGAGATGATCACCGGCCGTCTGCCCTTTGAAGGGGACAGCCCCGTGGCCGTGGCCATCCAGCACATCAACTCCATTCCCCTCAGTCCCCGGGAGCTGAACCCCGACATCCCCGAGGCTCTGGAGGAGATCACCATGAAGGCCATGGCGCCCAACGCCGACGAGCGCTATCTCAACGCCGACGCCATGCTGACCGATCTGGAGGAGTTCCGTAAGAATCCCAACATCAATTTTGACTACAATGTAGACGACCTGACGCCCTGTGACGAGCCTACCCGGCCTGTTCCAACAGGCAGCGTGATCCGGGAGACGGAGGAGCGAGAGCCCCGCCGGCCTGTCCGCAGGAGAGAGGAGGGGGACGCTCTGGACCAGGAATACGACGACCAGCGAGGCCCGATCTGGCCCATTTTGCTGGCAGTAGGCGCCATTCTGGCCTTTATCGTCATCATTGTGGCGGTGATCTTGGGCAGTATCGCCGGCGGCGGCAGCGGCTCGGGGAACCGGATCGAGATCCCCGACTTCCAGGGCAAGACCCTATCCGAGCTTCGGACCAACCGGGAGTATATGGACAAGTTTGAGATCATCGAGGGCGAGCTGGTGGCCAGCGAGACCTATGATGCCGGGGAAGTGGTGAGCCAGGATCCGGCGGCCTACACCATGGAGGAGCTGAAGGAGGGCGAAAAGGTGCAGGTCACCGTCACCATCAGCACCGGTAACACCGAGACCATGACCATTCCCAAGGTGGAGAACATGGAGTACCGCCTGGCCATGGAGCTGCTCCGGGACCGCATGGGCCTGACCGTCAACATCCAGCGGGAAAACCACGACAAGATCACCACCGGCTACGCCATTCGTACCGACCTTCCTGAGGGCACGCCGGTGAAAAAGGGCGACCTGGTGAACCTGATCGTCTCCAGCGGTCCGGAGATGAAGCCGGTGAAGGTGATCGACTTTACAGGCCAGAAGTTGGACCGGGTCAAGACCCAGTTGACCGAGATGGAGCTGGCCCTGGGTGAGGTCACTGATGACCCCATCGGCGACAAGGAGCCCGGTACCGTGACCTGGCAGAGCATCCCCGTGGGCACCACGGTGATGGCGGGCACGGTGGTGGACCTGCGGGTGGCGTCGGCCCCGGTGGAACCCAGCGCCAGCGTGGAGCCCAGCCCCTCCGCGCCCGCCAGTGAACCGCCGGCCAGTGAAGCGCCTGTAACGCCGCCTCCGGCTAGTCAGGCCCCACTGAACAGCAAGGCCATTTTCGTCCATCTGCCCGCCTCCGCCGAGGGCAAGACCTCGGTGCAGGTGCGCATCGATGTGGACAGCCACACCGTCTACACCCAGACTGCGGAGACCGCTCTCTTCCCCATCTCGCCGCTGGTGTCCGGACGGGGCACCCAGCAGGTGAGCGTCTATGTAGACGGAGAGCTGGTGGATCAGTATATGGAGACCTTTAGCTGATGGCGCAGGGCGTCATCATGAAGGCTCTGTCCGGGTTTTACTATGTGGATCTGGAGGGGCGGACCCTGACCTGCCGTGGCAGAGGCAAGCTCCGCTATGAGAAGGTCAAGCCCTTGGTGGGCGATCGGGTAGAGGTGACGGTGCTGGAGGACGGCACCGGCGCTGTGGACGCAGTGCTGTCCCGAAAAAACCAGTTTAACCGACCTGCGGTGGCCAACGTGGACCAGATGGTCATCCTTTGCGCCAACGTGAACCCCGTCACCGATCCATTCCTCATCGACCGTCTCACCGCCATGGCCGAGGGCAAGGGCTGCGAGGTGGTCATCTGCCTTAACAAGTGCGACCTGGACGAGGCCACCGACCTGCGGTGTATCTACGAGGCCGCGGGCTTTCCTGTGGTAGCTCTCAGCGCGGTCACTGGCGAGGGCGTGGCCGAGCTGAAGATCTTGCTCTCGGGCAAGGTATCTGTCCTGACTGGCAACTCCGGCGTGGGAAAATCCAGCCTTTTGAATATGCTGGAGCCCACCTTTGCCTTGGAGACCGGGGAGGTCAGCGAGAAGCTGGGCCGGGGCCGCCACACCACTCGCCATGTGGAACTTTTCCGTGTAGGCGACGGCTTATGCGCGGATACCCCTGGGTTCTCCTCGCTGGACGCGGAGAGCCTGGAGCTGCCGGACCGGGAGGGCCTGGCCCAGAGCTTTCGGGAATTCCGGCCCTACATGGACCGCTGCCGCTTTGTGGGCTGCTCCCACCGCAAGGAGGCGGGCTGCGCCGTACTGGAGGCGGTGGAGGCCGGGACCATCCCCGTCAGCCGCCACAAGAGCTACTGCCGGCTCTACGAGGAGGCCGCCAGCGTCAAGCCCTGGGAGCACAAGTAAATAACCCATTCGCTTCCTTTTGCGTATACTGGAGCAGTATATGGAAAAGGAGGCGTTTTTTATGAAGATCGTTGTGGTCCAGGCACCAAAGGCACTCAGGGGTATTCTGGCTGCCATTTTCAAGGTACGGTGACATAGAAAAAGGCCAAGCGTCATATAGTTTCTCCGGCAAGGAAAACAGCGACCCCCATGGGGCGCGGACAAGGAGAGGACGATATGGACTTGGAACTGGATCGAAACCCCATGGAGGGCTATGCCTGCGCGCTGGATACCATTCTCTATCAAGAGGAGACCCAGGAGAGCATCGTGCCCGACGCCTGCCCGGACATCAGCGCCATCTTGTGCACCCAGACCCGGTGTCAGCTGACCCGGAAGGAGTGCGGCGAGGGACGGCTGGAGATTGGCGGTACGGTGCAGGTGACGGTGCTGTACCGCCCGGAGGAGGGGACCGGGCCCTGCCGCATGGAGCTAGCTGTGCCCTATCGGGCCGTAGCCCAGGGAGCGGTGGAGCTGGGGTGTCCGGCAGTGGTGACGCCCCGGGTAACGGCGGCGGAGACTCGGGCCCTAAACCCCAGAAAGGTGCTGTGCCGCTTGGAACTGGCTATCTCCTGTCAGGTGTGGAGGCCCCAGGACGAGCAGCTGTGCCAGCCCTGCCAGGACAGCGAATTCACCCTCCAGCAGCGAACGGAGGAGCTGGAGCTCTATCCGGTAATGGCGGTGTGCGAAAAGGGCTTTGCCTTTACAGACGAGATCGAGCTTCCCGCAGGCCAACCCCAGGCCGAGAGCCTTCTGGGCCACCGTTTGGAGCTGAAGTGCGGCGAGGCCAAGGTCATCGGCAGCAAGCTCATCTTCAAAGGCGAGGCCCAGGTATGTTGCCGGTATCTCACGGCGGACAACGCCCTGGCCCTGGGCCGGTGGAGCCTTCCCTTCTCCCAGATCATGGAGGTCGAGGGCGTGGAGGAAGAGGGCGCGTGCGCGGTAGAGGTGGTGGAGCGGGACAGCTCTTTGGTGTTGACTCCCGGCGGAGACGGACGGAACCTGTCGCTCCACATGGAGCTTTTGGCCCAGGCCACCATCCGCCAGAGCCGCACGGCTCAGCTCTTCTCCGACGCATACTCCATTACCCACGACCTGAGCGTGGAGCGCCGAGAGGTCAGCTTTGCCCAGCTCTGGGAGGAGAAGACGCTGAACCAGAGCTTCCGTGAGACGGTGGAACTCTCTGAGGGCGTTCGGGAGATCAAGGACTGCGTTCTGACTCTGGGCCCGTGCCAGACGGCGCGGGAGGAGCAGGAGGCGGTGATGACCGTCCGAGGCCTGGCGGAGGCCCTTTATGTGGACGAAGCCGGCGAGCTGCAGGCGTTGAGCCGAAGCGTGGCCTTTTCCTGCCGGACGGCGCTTCCGTCCAAGGGTGAGTGCCGCTGCCGCTGCGATCTGGACGGTGAGGTCCAGGCCGTGGTCACTGCCGGGGGACTGGAGCTTCGCTGCCCGGTGGCCTTTTCCTACCTTATCACCGTTCAGCAGCCCCGCCAGGTGGTCACCGCGCTGTCCTGCGAGGAGCGTTCCCAGGGGGAGGAACGACCGTCGGTGCTGCTGCGGCTGGCCCAGCCGGGGGAGGGGCTCTGGGACATCGCCAAGTCCTGCGCCGCTACCCAAGAGAGCATTTTGCAGGCCAACGACCTGGACGCCGCCGAGGACCTGACCGGGCGGATGCTCCTGATCCCCAGAGGCCGATAAGTTCAGAGAGCCGACCCGGAGACGGGTCGGCTTTTTCTTGACTTTCCAGCCGGTTCAGCGTAAACTTAAAAATAGAAATGAAATGGGAATGGAGGGACGCGTTATGCAAAAACATGAGCGGGAATTTCATCTGAACCTGATTCCCGGCGACGTAGGCCGGTACTGCATTTTGCCCGGCGACCCCGGGCGGTGCGAAAAGATCGCCGCCTATCTGGACGGCGCGGTCCACGTCATGTCCAACCGGGAGTACACCACCTACACCGGCACCCTCCTGGGCGAAAAGGTCAGCGTGGTCTCCACCGGCATCGGCGGCGCCAGCGCCTCCATCGCCATGGAAGAGCTGATCCACCTGGGGGCGGACACCTTCATTCGGGTGGGCACCTGCGGCGGCATGGCCCTGAAGGTCCAAAGCGACGATGTGGTCATCGCCACCGGGGCCATCCGCATGGAGGGCACCAGTAAGGAATACGCCCCCATGGAGTTTCCCGCTGTGGCGGATTTCCAAGTGACCACCGCTCTGGTGAACGCCGCCAAGGCCCTTGGTAAACCGTGGCACGCAGGGGTGGTGGAGTGTAAGGACTCCTTCTACGGCCAGCATGCGCCGGAGACTATGCCGGTGGACTATGAGCTGCTGAACAAGTGGCAGGCCTGGCTCAAGCTGGGCACCCTGGCCAGCGAGATGGAGTCGGCGGCCCTCTTTACCGTGGCCGCCGCCCGGGGCGTGCGCTGCGGCAGCTGCTTCCATGTGGTCTGGAACCAGGAGCGGGAAAAGGCCGGGTTGGATGTAAAGGAAAGCCACGACCTCCACGCCGCCATCGAGGTGGGCGTGGAGGCTGTGAAAAACCTCATTTTGGAGGACCGGGGCGCATGACGGGACTTGTTTTAGAGGGCGGAGCCCTGCGCACCATCTACTCCAGCGGCGTGTGCGACGGTCTTTTACACGAAGGGATTCGAGCTGACTACGTCGTAGGGGTCTCCGCGGGCATCGCTTACGGCGTCAGCTACGTCTCCGGCCAGGAGGGTAGAAACCTGGAGATCGTGACCCGTTACGCCCGGGACGGGCGCTATATGGGCGCGGGCAATATGCTCCGCCGCCGCAACCACTATAGCTACTTTGGTCTGGACTTCGTCTATGACGACATCCCAAATGTGCTTGTCCCCTTTGACTACGACGCCTACAACGCGTTTCCGGGCCTTGTGGAGGCGGGAGTGACCAATCTGTTGACTGGCGAGACCGATTATTATACCGTAGACTGCGCCGACCGGCGGCTCATTCTGCTGCGGGCCAGCTGCGCCATGCCGCTCCTTTTTCCCACCTACAAGATCAACGGCAAACCCTACCTGGACGGCGGCGTGGGCGATTCCGTGCCCTTCCGCCAGGCCCTGAGGCGGGACTGCGACAAGCTCATTGTGGTGCTGACCCGGGAACGGAGCTACTACCGCCAGCCGGAGCGGCTGGAGGGTGCGATCCGTCGCCACTATGAAGAATACCCCGCCTTCTGCCAGGCCATCCGTACCCGGGCCGCGCGCTATAACGCCGACCGGGCCGAGTTGCTGCGGCTGGAAAAGGCGGGCAAGGCCCTGATCTTCTGCCCCAAAAGTACCCGGGGCTTTTCCCGCACGGAGCGGGACCTTACCAAGATCCGCGCCCTGTGGCAAGAGGGCTACGACGAGGCCCTGGAGCGGGCCGACCAAGTGCGCTCATTCATCGCTGTCTGAGGGCGCGCTGAGGGCCAGCAGGGCCAGGTTGTCCCCGATGATGGTGAAGAAGGCGGCTAGCAGCTCGATGCACTCGGCGCTTTGCCCCTTGGCGAACTGCACCGCCGCCACCGCCGCCAGATAGACGATGTTCTCCGCCGTCAGCCCCTCCAGCATTCTCTCACCCCCATAGTCCAATATAGCGGGGGAGAGCCCCATATGTGCGAAAAAAGCGCTTCGTCAAAGGACGAAGCGCTTTTATACTAAGGGCCTTTGTAGAGGGTTGGGGGCGGTATCTGGTTTAGAACAGCCCGGTGATCTTACCCGTCTCGTCTACGTCGATGCTCTCGGCGGCAGGGACCTTGGGGAGACCCGGCATGGTCATAATGTCGCCGGTGAGGGCCACGATGAAGCCCGCTCCGGCGGAGACCTTTAGGTTCCGCACTGTGACGGTAAAGCCTGTGGGCGCGCCCAGAAGGGCGGGGTCGTCGGAGAAGGAATACTGGGTCTTAGCCATGCAGATGGGAAGGCCGGCAAAGCCCAGTTCCTCCAGCTGCTTAGCCTGCTTTTTAGCGTTGGCGGTGAGCTCCACGCCGTCGGCGTGATAGATACGCCGGCAGATCAGGTCCAGCTTTTCCTCGATGGAAACGTCCAGCGGGTAGCTGAAGTGGAAGTCGCCGGGCTCTTCGCACAACCGGACCACCTCTTCGGCCAGAGCTGTGCCGCCCTCGCCGCCCTTGGCCCACACCTCGCTGAGAGCCACGTTGACCCCCAGCTCTTTGCACTTTTGCTCCACCAGCGACAGCTCCGCCTGGGTGTCGGTGGGGAAGGCGTTGATGGCCACCACGCAGGGGAGACCGTACACGTCCTTGATGTTGGAAACGTGCTGCAGGAGGTTGGGAAGACCCTTCTCCAGAGCCGCCAGGTTTTCTTCGTTGAGGTCGGCCTTGGCTACGCCGCCGTGGTATTTGAGGGCCCGGACCGTGGCCACCATCACCACCGCGCTGGGCTTGAGCCCGGCCATGCGGCACTTGATGTCCAGGAACTTCTCCGCCCCCAGGTCGGCGGCAAAGCCCGCCTCGGTGACGGTGTAGTCGCCCAGTTTGAGGGCCATGCGGGTAGCGGTAACGCTGTTGCAGCCGTGGGCGATGTTGGCGAAGGGGCCGCCGTGGATGAAGACGGGGGTGCCCTCCAGGGTCTGCACCAGATTGGGCTTCAGCGCGTCCTTCAAAAGCGCCGCCATAGCGCCCTCAGCCTTGAGGTCGTGGGCGGTGACAGGTCTACCGTCGTAGGTATAGCCCACGATGACCCGGGCCAGGCGGGCCTTCAGGTCGGGGATGTCGCTAGCCAGGCACAAAACGGCCATGATCTCGCTGGCCACGGTGATGTCAAAGCCATCCTCCCGGGGCACGCCCTGGAGCCGTCCACCCAGGCCGTCCACGATGTGGCGCAGCTGGCGGTCGTTCATGTCCACGCAGCGCTTCCAGGTGATGGCCTTGGGGTCGATGCCAAGGGCGTTGCCCTGCTGGATGTGGTTGTCCAGCATGGCGGCCAGCAGGTTATTGGCCGCGCCGATGGCGTGGAAGTCGCCGGTGAAGTGGAGGTTGATGTCCTCCATGGGCACCACCTGGGCGTATCCGCCGCCGGCGGCGCCGCCCTTGATACCGAAGACCGGGCCCAGAGAGGGCTCCCGCAGGGCGGCCACGGCGTTCTTGCCGATCCTGCGCAGACCGTCGGCCAGACCCACGCTGGTGGTGGTCTTGCCCTCGCCCGCGGGGGTGGGGGTGATGGCAGTGACCAGGATCAGCTTGCCGTCAGGTCGATCGGCCAGATCGGAGAGCATCCGGTAGTCCACCTTAGCTTTATAGTTGCCGTACTGCTCCAGGTATTTGCCGTCCACGCCGGCTTTTTGGGCGATGGAGGTGATATGCTCCATCTTACAGCTCTGAGCGATCTCAATGTCAGTCATTTCGGTCAGGCTCCTTTCCCTTGGGGACAAAAAATGCGCTACTTTCCCAAGCAGCGCGCCCAGACGGTCGGCAAACAAAGGTCGTACTCCATGTGGTCATCCCACTTCCGTCAGTCATACGACACATTATTTTTACCACATTCTTCCGCCCTTTGTCAAGGCCGGGGACGAAATTCACAAAAAGGTCTTTACTTTCATGCTTTATTGCGGTAAAATATCAAAGCTAAAAAACCTGTTGGGAGGGGTCTGTTTTGACGAAGAATGAGCAGAAGGTCCACAGCGACATCCTCTACCGCACCATATTGTCCCTCCAGAGCCCGGAGGAATGCAAGCGCTTTTTCCAGGACCTGTGCACCGTGGCCGAGCTCAAGGCCATGGAGCAGCGGTTCGAGGTAGCCCTGCTGTTGGACGAGGGCATGATCTACAACGACATTTTGGAGCGCACTGGCGCCTCCTCGGCCACCATCAGCCGGGTCAATCGGGCCCTCCATTACGGCGCGGACGGCTACCAGCAGGTGCTGCCCCGGATCCGGCCTATGTGGGCGGAGGAGAAGGCCAAGGCATGAGTTACGGTTTTCTGGCGCCCAGCTATGACGTCCTGACCCGGGATGTGGACTATGTCCACGTCTGCGATTACCTGGAGAGCTGGTTTTCCGCAGCCCGGTGTCCGGTGAAGACGGTGGTAGACCTGGCCTGCGGCACGGGCAGCTTGACCTGGCTGCTGGCGGCGCGGGGCTATGAGACCATCGGCGTGGACCTGTCGGAGGAGATGCTGGCCCAGGCCCGGGACAAGGGCGGCGAGGATTTTGGCGGTATAGCGCCGCTGTTTTTATGCCAGTCTATGGACAAGCTGGACCTCTACGGCACCATGGATGTGTGCGTGTCCTCCCTGGACAGCGTGAACTATGTGACCCGCCCGGCGGCGCTCGGACGGGCCTTTGGCCGGGTCCACACCTTTTTGATGCCCGGCGGGCTTTTCCTCTTCGATGTGCGTACCCCGTCGGCATTTGAGGCCATGGACGGCCAGATCTTCGTGGACCAGACCGAGGACGCCTACTGCGTGTGGCAGGGGGCGTTTTCCCATAAGACCGCCCTTTGTACCTATGAGATGGACATTTTCCGCCGCCGCCCTGACGGCAGCTGGGACCGGGGCTGGGAGGAGCATCGGGAGCGGGCTTACGGACTGGACGAGCTGACGGCCATGCTGACCCGGGCCGGATTTTCCACCATCAAAACCTACGCCTGGGGCAAGCGGCGCGGGCCGAAGACCGGCGACGACCGGGTGCTTTTCTTGGCGCGGAAGAAAGGGACAAGCCATGGATAGATCCATTCGCATGATCGATAAAACAGGGCATGTAAAGGCAATTGCCGTTACAGCTAAAGAGCTGGTGGAGGAGGCCAGGACCATCCACAAGACCACGCCCCTGGCCACAGCGGCCTTAGGCCGGGCCCTCATGGCGGCGTCTATGATGGGCAGCCAGCTCAAGGAGGAGCAGGGCGCAGTTACCCTTACCATCAAAGGCGGCGGGCCGCTGGGCACGGTGATGGCGGTGTCTGACTGCAACGGCTGGGTCCGAGGCTATGTGGGCGACCCCACAGTGGAGCTGGCGCTGAAGGCCCCGGGCAAGCTGAACGTGGGCGCGGGTGTGGGAAAGGATGGCACGCTGACCCTCATCAAGGACATTGGCCTGAAAGAGCCCTATGTGGGCACCGTGCCCCTGGTCTCCGGCGAGATCGCCGAGGATGTGACCAGCTATTTCGCCGTCAGCGAGCAGATCCCCACCGCCTGCGCTCTGGGCGTTTTGGTGGATACCGACTGCTCGGTGCGAAAGGCCGGAGGCTATCTCATCCAGCTCCTGCCCGGCGCCACCGAGGCCGATATCGACTGCATTGAAGCGGGCATTGCTGCTCTGGGCCCCATCACCGCCGCGCTGGACGCGGGGCTCAGCGAGGAAGAGGTGCTGCGCCAGGCGCTCTCCGGCTTTGAACTGGAGGTGTTGGAACGCGGCGAGATCAAGTACCACTGCTACTGTAGCCGCCACCGCATGGAGCGGGCTTTGGTGAGTATGGGAGCAAAGGACCTGAGAGAGCTGATCAAGGACCAGGGCGAGGCGGAGCTGACGTGCCAATTCTGCGACAAGGCATATCGCTTTACACGCTCTGAGCTGGAAGCTATCCTCCGGGAGGCGGAAGCATGACGGGCTCGAGGGTGCGGCCCAAGACAAGGAAAAAGCGCTCTGCGGTCCTTGTGGCTGCCAAGGTCCTATATTGGCTTGTTTTCACGCTGTCGCTGGTGATCGTGGTGGGCTATTGGCACTTCACCCGTCCGCCCACGGTGAGCCGGGAAGAGCCTGGGGCCACGCTTGCCATAGTGTCGGACGACCCGGCTACGCCGGAGGATGAGAGCCTGACGCCGCCTTCCATGCCGCCGCAGGACCAGGGGAGGGCCTATAAGGACCAGTGCTACACCTTCCTTGTCATGGGCATGGACGCGGGAAACGGCAACACCGATACCATGATGGTGGTGACCTATGACGTGCCGGGCAAGCATGTGGGCGTGGTCTCGGTGCCCCGGGACACGCTGATGGACGTGCCCCGGACGGTGAAGAAGATCAACGCCGCCTACGCCAGCGGCGGGGTGGACGAGGTCAAGGCGGAGCTTTCGGGAATGCTGGGCTTCCCGCTGGATTATTACATCATCATCGACCTGCGGGGCTTCCGCGCTCTGGTGGACACCCTGGGCGGCGTGGATTTCGACGTGCCGGTCAACATGAACTACGACGATCCCACCCAGGATCTGCACATCCATCTCAACAAGGGGATGCAACACCTCAGCGGCGCCCAGGCGCTCCAGCTGGTCCGCTTCCGCTCGGGCTACGCCAATGCCGACATCGGCCGCATCCAGACCCAACAGAAGTTCCTAGTGGCCCTGGTGAAAAAGCTGGCCAGCTGGAACAGCGTGACCAAGATCAACGAGTTTGTGGACATTTTCGCGGAAAATGTCAAGACCGACCTGTCTGTTCGGGAGATGGGCTTTTTCGCCCTGTCCGTACTGGACCTGGATCTGGACGCCGGTGTCAGTCTGGGCACGCTGCCCGGAGACGGCACGGTGAGCTACAAAGGCATCCACTACTATTACCAGCTGGACCCGGAAAAGACCCTGGAACTGCTCAACCAGTTGGGCATGAGCCCTTACGAGGACCCCCTGACCCAGGAGGATCTGAGTATCTTCCAGGTCAAATAGCGCAAAAAAGCTCTCTTCCATCCGGAAGAGAGCTTTTTCAATGAAAGGCTCACTCGTCGCCGTCGGGGCTGGGGTAGTAGAGGGAGCGGGGCAGGGCGTTGGACAGCACGACCTTGGCCATAGAAAAGCCGCTGGGGTCTCGGTGGAGTGGAGCAGACTGGGCCAGGGTATCGGTGGGGGCCTGGATGGGGAGCGAAACGGTGACCCGGGAGCCCTGGTCAGAGGGGTTGACCATTACCGTCCCCTGGTGGGCGGCGGCAATGCGCTGGACCAGAGGAAGGCCAAGCCCCAGACCGCGCCCCGGCAAAAGCCGCTGCGGTTCGCTCCAAAGGGGCCGGGACAACAGGTCGGCCGAAAAGCCTCCGCCATTGTCACAAATGGAGATCACAGCCTGGCCTTTTTGTTCCTTCAGGCCAAGGATGATCCGCCCGCCGGATTGGGGCAGATGGGCCAGGGCGTTGGAGATCAGGGCCAGGGCCAGGTACTTGATCTTATCCTGGTCAGCACGCAAAAATAGCTCCTTGGGCTCCAACTCCAGCGTCAATTCCACAGCGCCGGGCCGAAACAGCTCCCGAAGCTCGTCGGCCAACTGGTGCAGAAGGGCCGCCAGATCAAAGCATTCCAAGCGGCACAAAAGAGCGGTAGAGCAGCTGCCAAGCTCCAGTTCCTGGGCCACACGCAGCAGACGATACAGCTCCTGGTTCACGCCGCTGAGACGGTCTCTGGCCTGGAAGTCAGAGCGAATATGTGCCAGCTGACCCAGGTCCGCGGTGCAGCCAAAGGCGGATTGGAGCGTCTGGCGCAGTTGAGCGGCCACGCTTTCCGCCGCGCCGAAGAAGAAGGTATCCTTGCGCAAAATGAGCAGGGTCGCGCCGTCTACACGCTGGCGGGAGACCTGGTAAAACTGTTGGGCGATCCATGCCATGGTGCTCTCGTCCCAATCCGCCAGCAGCTGGAGACCGCTCTCTGACAGATCCAGACTCAGTGCAGCGGTATTGGCGATCCAGCGGCTGCCGTCGTGGAGCAGGGCGGGGTCGGTCAGCTGGTCAAATATCTGATGAAATGTCTCTGCTGTCACGGTCTCACCTCCTGCGTGGGTGCTATGAGTATAGTATGATGTATCGGGAACTGCTGTTACTATACCAAATTCTGGTCCCAGGTACAAGCAAAAGTACCGAATTTTGTCGGAAAAAATTGCGCAACGGTGAAAAGCGCCAAAACGGCCTTCTCTGTCGTAGAAAATTTGTGAAAAAATTCAAAAAAGTTTTCTTTTCAAACGCCTTGAAATATGGTATTATGGGCACGTTAGCAAAGGTCCCAAGCTAGAATGATGAAAAGGAGAAATGAAACTATGAGCATCAAGGTTGGCATCAATGGCTTCGGCCGGATCGGCCGTCTGGTCTTCCGGGCCGGCATCCTCAGCGACGACATTGAGTTCGTCGGCATCAACGACCCCTTCATGACCCCGGATTACATGGCCTATATGCTGCGCTATGACACCATGCACGGCCAGTTCAAGGGCGATATTTCCTATGACGACCACTCCATCACCGTCAACGGCAAGAAGGTGGAGTTCTTCGCCGAGATGGAGCCCAAGAACATCCCCTGGGGCAAGTTCGGCGCGGAGTATGTGGTGGAGGCCACCGGCATCTTCCTGACCAAGGAGAAGGCCCAGGCCCACATCGACGGCGGCGCCAAGAAGGTCGTTATGACCGGCCCCTCCAAGGACGACACCCCCATGTTCGTCTGCGGCGTCAACCTGGATAAGTATACCGCCGACATGACCTTCGTCTCCAACGCCTCCTGCACCACCAACTGCCTGGCTCCCATCGCCAAGGTCCTCAACGACAACTGGGGCATCAAGGACGGCCTGATGACCACCGTGCACTCCACCACCGCTACCCAGAAGACCGTGGACGGTCCCTCCAAGAAGGATTGGCGTGGTGGCCGCGCTGCCGCCGGCAACATCATCCCCTCCTCCACCGGCGCCGCCAAGGCCGTGGGCAAGGTCATCCCCGAGCTCAACGGCAAGCTGACCGGTATGTCCATGCGCGTGCCCACCCTGGACGTGTCCGTGGTGGACCTGACTGTCAACCTGGCCAAGCCCGCCAAGTATGACGAGATCTGCGCCGCTATGAAGAAGGCCAGCGAGGGTGAGCTCAAGGGCATCCTGGGCTACACCGAGGACGCCGTTGTCTCCAGCGACTTCCTGGGCGACGCCCGTACCTCCATCTTCGACGCCAAGGCCGGCATCGCCCTCACCGACACCTTCGTGAAGGTGGTCTCCTGGTACGACAACGAGATGGGCTACTCCAACAAGGTCCTGGATCTGATCCGCCACATGTTCAAGGTGGACCACAAGTAATCCACTCCTCTCGATCAAGGATCAAGGGCACCGTCCAAGGGCGGTGCCCTTTTTCTGACATTATATTATCATATTTTACAACGCTTGTCAGTCGAATATTGTCGAATTAAAAAATAATTTAGTATTTTATAATTTTCGGTGTTGAAATTTTGTTTTTTGAGATACTGGTTCTGGGGTGATTTCAATGCACTACGGAGCCAGAATGAAAGAATGGATCACTGATCACGATATTCGTCAAAAGGCCTTAGCAAAGGAGTTTCATGTAACAGAGTCCATGATGAGCCATTACATGACGGGACGTCATGAAATCACGGTAGATGTATTGGTCAAATTTGCCAGCTACTCTGGTTTGAGTATGGACTACTTGGTGGGCCTTACCGATGACCCCAATCCGCCTTACCCTGTCTCCTCGTCGGAGCGGGCTATGCTGGAACATTTCCGGAGCCTGTCCAAAGAACAGAAAGAGCTGGTCCAGCAGAGCATCGAGCTGATGTTCCAACAAAACCAGCGCTGAGTGCTTCAGCGGCGCATCATCCCTGACGCGCCGTTTTTTTACGCCCTCTGCCCATCTTGCAAAAAGGGGAGAGGTGTGCTAAAATACCCTTGACTGGTTTCCACACCCAGTCCAACCGTTGGAGAGGATGCCGCCGGGAGAGACGCGCTTGCTCACGGGAAGGGACCTCCAACGCTGTGCCTGGCGCGGGCACTCTAAACAAAAAATGGAGGTTCGTTTATCATGCGCAAATTCACCGTTCGAGATCTGACCCTGGCGGCCATGGTGGCCGCGCTCTACGCCGTGATGGGCTACTTTGGCAACATTTTTGGCATAACCTTTGGTCCCATCCAGTTTCGCTTTGCCGAGGCGCTGACGGTGCTGCCCTTCCTGTTTCCCTCCGCCGTACCCGGTTTGTTTGTGGGCTGCCTGATCGTTAATCTGCTTAGCCCTTACGGTCCCCTGGACATCGTGGTGGGCTCGGCGGCCACGCTGATCGCCGCCATCTGGACCGGTAAGGTCAAGAACAAGTGGCTGGCGCCGCTGCCGCCAGTCCTTTGCAACACGGTGTTGGTGGGCTTCACCATTGCATGGGCGGAGGCAGACGGCTTTACCGCCGCTTTCCCCATGGCCTGGCTGGTCAACGGCCTGAGCGTGGGCCTTGGGGAACTGGGCGTATGCTATGTGCTGGGACTTCTGCTGCTGGAGCTTTTGCCCAAAACTAAGGTTTTGGAAAAATGACCACCCCCGCGTAGGGACCGCCGGTCTCGGCGGTCCGCCAAATAAGGAGGCCGTTTTTATGATGAAGAGAGTCCGCAAAGCCGTCATCCCCGCCGCGGGGCTGGGCACCCGGATGCTGCCCGCCACCAAGACCGTTCCTAAGGAAATGCTGCCCATGGTGGATAAGCCCGCCATCCAGTACATCATTGAAGAGGCGGTGGCCGCCGGCATCGAGGACATCCTCATCGTCACCAACCGGGCCAAGTCGGCCATGGACGACTACTTTGATTATTACCCCGAGCTGGAGGACCGCCTCAACGCCGCGGGCAAGGAGCGGGAACTGGCCGAGGTCCGCCGGGCCGCCGACCTTGCCAACATCTTCTATGTGCGCCAAAAGGAGACAAAGGGCCTGGGCCACGCCATTTGGCGGGCCAAGAACTTTGTAGGGAACGAGCCCTTTGCCGTGCTGCTGGGGGACGACATCATGCGCTCGGAGACTCCGGTCATCGGCCAGCTGATCCAGACCGCCGAGAAGTACCAGTGCTCCACGGTGGGTGTGCAAGAGGTAGCTACCGCCGCTATCAGCAAATACTGCTCGGTGAAGCTGGGCGAAAAGCCCGAGCAGGGCGTCTTCGGCGTAGAGGACGTGGTGGAAAAGCCCCGCCGGGAGCAGATCTTCTCCAACTACGCCATTCTGGGCCGCTACGTCCTGAGCCCCGCCATCTTTGACATCCTGGAGGATCTGAAGCCCGGCGTAGGCGGTGAGATCCAGCTTACCGACGGTCTGCGGAAGCTGTGTACGCAAGAGCGGATGCTGGCGGTGGATTTTGAGGGCCGCCGCTATGATACCGGCAACGTCCGGGGCTTTTTGGAGGCCACCATCGACTTTGCTTTGGACCACCCCACCGCGGGGCCGTGGCTCAAGGCCTTCCTTCGGGACAAGGTCAAGGAGCTGTAAAAACCCTCTTGCATTTTTCCGAGAGTGTGCTATACTGTTGCCGGAACAACTGAATACCAATGTCTTTGGGGCGGGGTGAAATTCCCCACCGGCGGTACAGTCCGCGACCCTTTTCCCCCGGGAAAAGGTTGACCCGGCGCGATTCCGGGACCGACAGTTACAGTCTGGATGGAAAAAGACGTGTGATATGACGCGCTTTGTCGTAACACCTGAAAGGCATATGGCTTTTCGGGTGTTACTTTTTTTCAAAGGAGCGTTTTCTATGACCAAGATCAAGACCGACCATGTCCGCGCTATAGCCGTCACCGCCATGCTCTCCGCCGTCGCCTTTGTGCTCATGTTTCTGGACTTTTCTATCCCTTTTTTGATCCCATCCTTTGTGAAGATGGACTTCTCTGAACTGCCCGCTCTACTGGCGGCCTTTGCCCTGGGGCCGGTGTGGGGCGTCGTGGTGTGCCTTATAAAAAACCTGCTGCACCTGATGATCACCACCACCGCCGGGGCAGGCGAGTTGGCCAACTTCTTGCTGGGCGCTTGCTTCGTGATCCCCGCCGGTCTGCTCTACCGGGGCAAAAAGACCCGGGGCAGGGCGCTGGTGGGCGTGCTGGTGGGGGCTGTATGCATGGCGGCGCTGTCCATCCCCATCAATTATTACATCACCTACCCCGTCTACTCCAACTTCATGCCCATCGACAAGATCCTCGAGATGTATCAGACGCTCCGCCCCTCTGTGAACGGCCTGCTGGAGTGCCTGGCCATCTTCAACGCCCCCTTCACCCTGCTCAAGGGACTGCTGACGGCGGCGCTGTGCTTTCTGGTCTACAAGTCCCTTTCTCCCATCCTCCACGGCGGGAAAAAGTGAGTTTCGTGTTGACATAATTCCTCAAAGCGTGTATCATAAAAGAGGAATTTTCCAGAAAGGGTGATGGTCTTGAAACGTCGGCTGCTGTGTCTTACTCTGGTGATGGTGATGGTACTGACCGCCTGCGGTTCCCCGGCGGACCCCGCGCCCTCGGAGAGCCCGACTCCCACCGCTGTCCCTACGGCAGAGCCGACGGCGGAACCCACCCCGGAGCCCACCGCCGTGCCCGATGAAAAGGTGAATCCCTTAACAGGCCTTCCCATTGCTGGAGAGGTCACAAGCCGCCAGCGGCCTGTGGCCGTCATGTTGAACAATCTGAAAAAGGCCCTGCCTCAGCAGGGCAATTCTCAGGCCGACATCCTTTATGAGGCGCTAGCCGAGGGCGGCATCACCCGGCTGCTGGGGGTGTACCAGTCCATGGAGGGCGTGGGCGAGGTAGGCTCGGTCCGTTCCTCCCGGCCCTATTATCTGGAGCTGGCCCTGGGCCTGGATGCGGTCTATCTCCACGCCGGTGGCAGCGACGCGGCCTATGCCAACATCAAAAAGTGGAATGTCACCGCTCTGGACTGTGTGCGCACTACAGCGTACAGCGGCATCTTCTGGCGAGACGCCCAGCGCCGGAAGAACAACGGCTATGAACATAGCGTTCTGACCTCAGGCGACGCTATTATGGAGCATTTTCCGGAATACTCCTTCCGCAAGGACCATGAGGAAGGCTACAGCCTGCCCTATACCTTCGCGGAGGATGGAACTCCCGCGGGAGGGACTGACGCCAACGTCATCCGGGTGCCCTTCTCAAACTACAAGACCGGCGTTTTCACCTATAACGCCGAGCGGAAAAAGTACCTGGTGGAGGAGTACGGCGCGCCCTTTGTGGACGGCAACACCGGCGAGCAGTTGGCCATGACCAACGTGGTGGTCATCCGTACCTCCTGTAAGGCCATCGACGACTATGGCCGGATGCAGGTGGACCTGAGCGGCCACAACGGCGACGGCTGGTTTGCCTGCGGCGGCAAGATCGTCCCCATCACCTGGGCCAAGGCCGATCTGAACAGCCCCATCACCTACGCGCTGCAGGACGGCAGCCCAGTGGTCTTTGGCCAGGGCAACAGCTACATCAACATTATCCCGCTCTCTAACGACATCACGGTGGAATAAGCGGATACAGGAAAGCTCGGACGGCTCAGCCGTCCGAGCTTTTTTACTTGCCATCGTGGGAAAACCGTTTGGCAAGTCCAACGCAGAGGAGCGCCAGCGCCGCGGCGATGAGTACCCAGAAGACGATGTGGTTGCTCAGATCCTCCATGGGATAGGGGATCCTCTGGGGCAGGAAGTAGCTCCAAAACCGCGTCCCGTTCCATGACCCAGTGGCAAACCACATCGGCACGGTGTTGCCCACCGGCAGGGCCAGGGCCGTCCACACGCACAGCAGCGCGGCCTTGAAGAGCCCGCCTATGGGCAGGCGCAGGAGCAAAAGCCCGACCCAGTAGAACACCAGGCACACCCCGGCAATGGGCCAGCCCAGGGTGAACAGCCAGTCGCCCCGGGTGAAGAGCCAAATGACGGCAAGCAAAGCCATCAGCCACACCGAGACAAAGGCCGAACACCAGAGCAGGCACCGCCGGGGACGCCGCCGGGCCAGAACGTAGCCGCCCCAGGGCAGAGCCAGAGAGATGGCCGCGATGGCGATGCCGCCCAGGAGCCAAAAGCCGCCCTGGTAGAGCCAACAGGCCAGCAACAGGAGAAAGAGGCACCCCGTACCGCTTGCTATGGCCCAAAAGAGCCGCTTTTTCCTGATCCAAAGGGGCAGAGTGGTCAAACACCAGAAGAGCCCCACCCCCGTGAGAACGATCCAAAACCAGTCCAGAGCGTGGCACACCGCCAGGTCACAGATAAAGCAGATGACTACAGCGGCGGCGCAGGAAATGGTGGAGCCCCACTTCCAAAGCGTCCCGACCCGGTCCCACCGCCGGCTGGCCCGGTCACGGCGCCGCTGGCCCTCGTCGTCGCAGGCCATGAAGAACTCATGCTCCGAGATGGAGAGCTCCCGGCACACGTCGGGCACCAAAGACACGTCGGGGTAACTGAGGCCCCGCTCCCACTTGCTGACGGCCGACTCCACCACGTGGAGCCGCTGGGCCAGCTCCCGCTGGCTCAGACCCGCCGCCTCCCGCTTGCCGCGAATGTATTGTCCAAAATCCTTTTTGTCTTGCATCGGCTTGTCCTCCGTATTCGGTTTGCCCAGGCTGGTCCCATCCTACCCCACCGGGCCGTCCCTTGTCAACAAAAAGCGCGCAAAAGAGCCCTCGACTGGCAGTCGAGGGCCGGGGCACAAGGCTTTGCGGCTCTAGCCGAAAAACAGCCGCACGGCGAAGGCCGCCGCACAAAAGCCCACCAGGTCGGCGCACAGAGCGGCGGGGATGGCATAGCGGGTCTTTTTGATCTGGGCGGCGCCGAAGTAGACGGCGATGGTGTAGAAGGTGGTCTCGGTGGAGCCCATCATCACCGCGGCGGTACGGCCCACGGTGGAATCGGGGCCGTAGGTGGAGATGATGTCCGCGCCAACGCCCAGGGCCGCCGAGCCGCTGACGGGCCGGACCAGCAACAGCGCCACCGTCTCCGGCGGGATGCCCAGGGCGCCCAAAACCGGCTCCAGCCACTGCGCGCACAGCTCCAGAAAGCCCGAGGCCCGGAGCATAGCCACCGCCGTCAAAAGGGCGATCAGCGGCGGCACGATGCGGTAGAGTACACCCAGGCCCTGGCCCGCGCCGTGGATGACCGCGTCGTAGACGTCCACCCGCCGTGCCATGCCATAGGTGGCGATGCCCGCCAGCATCAGGGGCATCATCATATCAAAGAGAAGGCTCATGGCGTCCTACCTCCGCCACAGCCGGGCCAGCACCCTGGCCGCGGTGACGCCCGCCAGGATGGACAGGGTAGAGGCCAGCCATGTGGCGGGTAGGATGTCAAAGGGCGTGGCGCAGCCCGCGGCGGAGCGGAGACTGGCCACGGTGGTGGGGATGAGCTGGATGGAGGCGGTGTTGCACACCACAAACATACAAAGACTGTCCGAGGCCACGCCGGGGCTCTTGCGGGCCATCAGGCGGCTGGCCTCCAGCCCCAGAGGCGTGGCGGCGTTGCCCAGGCCCAGCAGGTTGGCTGAGACGTTGGCCGAGACGGTGTTCATCACATCCCGGTCCCCGGCAAAGTCGGGAAATAGCCGCTTCAAAAGGGGCCGCAGCAGCCGGGAGAGCTTTTCGCTTAGCCCTGAGCGGCCCATGACCTCCATGACCCCCATCCAAAGGCACAAGAGCCCTGCCATGGAAAGACAAAGCTCCACCGCATCCGCCGCGCCCGTCACCGCCGCCGCGGCCACAGCCTCGCCGTTTCCGGTGAAAAAGCCGCACACCAGGGCAACGACGATCATTCCCACCCACAGCGCACTCATGGCCATGCCCGTCCACCGTCCTTTCGGTCTACATGGGTATGCCAAATTGGATGGAATTATGCTGATTTTTCTGTCGAAAATTTGTATATATTTACCTGGAATTTTGGATTGACAGATTTCCCCAGAATATGATATTATGCGCAAGCACCGCATATGAGCGGGGCAAAATCCATGAGAGGAGCGTTCGACAAATGAAATCGACAGGTATTGTGCGTAAGGTGGATGAACTGGGGCGGATCGTCCTTCCCATCGAGCTGCGGCGAACGCTGGACATTGCGGAAAAGGACGCGTTGGAGATCTACGTGGACGGCAACAGTGTGGTGCTGAAGAAGTACCAGCCCGCCTGTGTCTTCTGCGGCGACGCGCGGGACATCAAACCCTTCCACAGCAAAAATGTCTGCGCCAACTGCCTGCGGGAGCTGACCCGGTAAAAAAGCCGTTTTGTTTCATAGCGCCCGGCGTCCTACGAGACGCCGGGCGCTTTTTTACTTTTCTTGGGCCAAAGCCGCGTTGTAGAGCTGGTTTCGGGGTAAGCCGAGGGACTTGGATACCTCCTTGACCGCGTCCTTGAGGGAGAGGCCCTGGGCCCGAAGGGCGGCTACCTGGGCCAGGGCGTCCTCCGGGTCCGCCGTCTCCTCCGGCGCGGGCTGCGCCCCGGCTACCACCAACACGAATTCTCCCCGGGGCGGCTCGGCCTCATAGCGTGCCAGAGCCTGGCCCAGGGTGGTGCGGACGATCTCCTCATGGAGTTTGGTCAGCTCCCGACAAAGGGCGATAGGCCGGTCCGGGCCAAAGGTCTGGCAAAGGTCGGCCAGGGTGGAGACCAGCTTATGGGGCGCTTCGTAAAAGATCATGGTCCGCTCCTCACGCTCCAGACTCTTCAAGTGGTCCCGGCGGTTTTTCTTGTTCATGGCCAAAAAGCCTTCAAAGGTGAAGCGCCCGGTGGGCAGGCCGGAGACGGACAGGGCGGTGGTCAGCGCGCAGGGCCCGGGCAGGGCGGAGACGGCTATGCCGTTTTCCACGCATAGCGCTACCAGCTCTTCGCCGGGGTCGCTGACTGCCGGGGTGCCCGCGTCGGAGACCAAGGCGCAGCTTTCGCCGGAGAGCAATCGGCGCAGGATGGTCTGGCCTCCGGCTTCGGTATTGTGGCGGTAATAGGCCACCAGGGGCTTTTTCAGGCCAAAGTGGGTCAGCAGCTTCAAGGTCACGCGGGTGTCCTCGGCGGCAATGAAATCGGCTTGGGACAGAGCCTCCACTGCCCTGGGCGACAGATCGCCCAGATTGCCGATGGGGGTGGGGACCAGGGTCAGGGTTCCGGGCATAGACGAGCCCTCCTTTGACATTCTTGGATAAGCATATCAAATCCCGCCTCTTTTGTCCAGAAGGGCGTTGCGTTTTTTGACGGCATCATATATAATAAACTATTATTGTATCCGATGGAAAGGAGAGCTTGTTATGCTGAAGCTGTTACAGTTGCTGGAGGAGGACTGCACCCTCACCAACGACCAGCTGGCCGCCATGGCCGGTATGAGCGTAGAGGAGGTGGACGCCCAACGCCGAGCATTGGAGGAGGACCACATCATTCTGGGCTACAAGGCCATCGTGGATTGGGACCGCACCCAGCGCGAGGCAGTGACCGCGCTGATCGAGGTAAAGGTCACCCCTCAGCGGGGCGAGGGCTTTGACCGCATCGCCCAGCGCATCTACCAGTATGACGAGGTGGAGAGCGTCTACCTCATGTCCGGTTCCTTTGACCTCACCGTGATCATCTCCGGTCGGACTCTGAAAGAGGTGGCCCACTTCGTGGGCGAAAAGCTGGCCCCCATCGAGGATGTGACCGGCACGGCCACCCACTTCATCTTGAAAAAATACAAAGAAAAACACCTGATCTTCCCCGTCCAGGAGAGCCAGGAGGAAAGGTTTGTGTTTGAATGATGGATTACAGTAAGCTCTTATGCAAACGGGTGCAGGACATCCACCCCTCCGGCATCCGCAAGTATTTTGACCTTCTCCAGGGCATGGAGGGCGGCATCTCCCTGGGCATTGGGGAGCCGGACTTCCCGACGCCCTGGCATATCCGGGACGCGGGTATCTACTCTCTGGAGCGGGGCTTCACAAAGTACACCCCCAACGCGGGCCTCAGCGATCTTCGTCAGGCCATCTCCCGCTACCTCAAGCGCCGCTTTGACCTGGACTACGCTCCCGTGGGCCAGATTTTAGTCACCGTGGGCGGCAGCGAGGGCCTGGACCTGGCCTTCCGCTGCCTTTTGGAGCCGGGGGACGAGGTCATTATCCCCGCGCCCTCCTTCGTGTGCTATGGCCCCTTGGTGTCCATGCTCCACGGCGTGCCCGTCATGGTGGAGACCAAGGCGGAGGACGAGTTCCGCCTGACCCCGGAGCAGCTCAAGGCGGCCATCACGCCCAAGACCCGGGCGGTGGTGCTGCCCTTCCCCAACAACCCCACTGGCGGCATCATGGGCAAAGAGGACCTGGAGGCCCTGGCCGATGTACTCCGGGGCACCGATATCATGGTCATTTCCGACGAGATCTACGCTGAGCTGACCTACGGCCAGCACCATGTCTCCATGGCCAACCTCCCCGATATGAAGGAACGGGTCATTGTCATCAACGGCTTCTCCAAGGCCTATTCCATGACCGGCTGGCGGCTGGGCTACGCCTGCGGTCCCAAGGAGATCATCGCCGCCATGACCAAGCTCCACCAGTACGCCATCATGTCCGCCCCCACCACCAGCCAGTATGCCGCCATCGAGGCCATGAACAGCGGCGACGGGGATATTGAGGCCATGCGGGAGGAGTATGACGGACGCCGCCGCTTCCTGGTGGACGGCTTCCGCAAGCTGGGCCTTAGCTGCTTTGAGCCCCGGGGCGCGTTCTACACCTTCCCCTGTATCAAGTCCACCGGCCTCACCAGCGAGGAGTTCTGCGACCGGTTCCTGGCCGCGGAGCGGGTAGCGGTCATTCCTGGCTCCGCCTTTGGCCCCGGCGGCGAGGGCTATGTTCGGGCGTGCTATGCCGCGTCTATGCACGACCTGGCCGAGGCCCTGGCGCGGCTGGAGCGCTTTTTGGGCACCATCAAGAAATAAGGGAGACACTAGATATGAACATCGTCTGTTTGGATATGGAGGGGGTGCTGACCCCGGAGATCTGGATCGCCTTTGCCGAAGCCAGCGGCATCCCCGAGCTCAAGCGCACCACCCGGGACGAGCCCGACTACGACAAGCTCATGAACTGGCGGCTGGGTATCCTGAAGGACCACGGCCTGGGCCTGCGGGAAATTCAGGCCACCATCGCCAAGATCGACCCGCTGCCCGGCGCGAAGGAATTTCTGGACGAGCTGCGAACGCTGACCCAGGTGGTGATCCTCAGCGATACCTTCGAGCAGTTTGCCAAGCCCCTGATCGAGAAGCTCAATTGGCCCTCCATCTTCTGCAATACCCTGGAGGTGGCCGAGGACGGGACCATCACCGGCTTTCAAATGCGCTGTGCGCAGTCCAAGCTCACCACCGTTCGGGCGCTGCAGTCCTGCGGCTTTGAGACCATCGCCGCCGGGGACAGCTTCAACGACCTGGGCATGATTCAGGCAAGTAAGGCCGGTTTCCTCTTCAAAAGCACCGACGCCATCAAGGCCGCCCACCCGGAGCTTCCCGCCTACGAGACCTTCGGGGAACTGCTGGCGGGCATCAAGGCGGCGCTATGATGAACAAGCAATTTACGAGCCTGGGCTTTGGCCCAGCGGATATCCTGCTGCCCCAAAGCTGCGACCTTGCCAAGTGGTCGGTGGTGGCCTGCGATCAGTATACAGCCCAGCCGGAGTACTGGGAGCGGGTGGACCGCGTCGTGGGCGACGCGCCCTCGACCCTGCGGCTGATCCTGCCTGAGAGCCGACTGAATGAGGACGGCGTGGACGAGGAGATCCAGGCCATCCACCAGACCATGGACCGCTACCTGGCCCAAGGAGAGTTCCGGGAGCTGTCCCAGGCCATGATCTACGTAGAGCGCACCCAGGCCAATGGCCGGGTCCGCCGGGGCCTTGTGGGGGCGGCGGACCTGGAGCGATACGATTTCCATGCCGGTTCCGACTCTCTCATCCGGGCTACCGAAGGCACTGTGCTGGAGCGCATCCCGCCGCGGGTCAAGGTCCGCCAGGGGGCCGCGCTGGAGTTGCCCCATGTGATGCTGCTGGTGGACGACCCAGCCCAAAGCGTCATCGCGCCGCTGGCGCAGCAGACCGGCGAGATGGAGCTTCTCTACGACTTTGACTTGATGGAAAACGGCGGCCACCTCAAAGGTTGGCGGCTGACTCGGACCCAGCTGGACCAAGTGGCCACGGCTCTGTCCGCCCTGGCCGACGAAGCGGCCTTCCAGGCGCGCTACAACGCGCCGGGAAAGCCGCCGCTGCTCTTTGCCGTGGGCGACGGCAATCACTCCCTGGCCACCGCCAAGGCCTGCCATGATCAGGACCCGGCCAATGCCCGTGCCCGGTACGCCCTGGCCGAGCTGGTGGACCTCCATGACGAGGCGCTGGAATTTGAGCCCATCCATCGTGTGCTCTTCGGCGTGGAGCCCGCAGATGTGCTGACGGTGCTGAAGGCGGCCTATCCCGGCGCCCATGACGGGGCGGGGGAGGGCCATGTTTTGCGGTATGTCCACGCCGGCGGCAAGGGCGCGCTCACCGTGCCCCGGCCCGAGAGCCAGCTGGCCGTGGGTACGCTGCAAAGGTTCCTGGACGGCTATCTCGCAAACCACCCCGGCGTCAAGCTGGACTACATCCACGGCGCGGACGTCACCGAGGACCTGGCCCGCCAGCCGGGGAATTTGGGCTTTTTGTTGCCTGCCATGGAGAAGGACCAGCTGTTCCCCACGGTGATCTTTGACGGCGTTTTGCCCCGCAAGACCTTCTCCATGGGCGAGGCCCACGACAAACGCTTCTATTTGGAGGCCAGGAAGATCCGATGAATGAGGAGCGGGCTTATGCCAAGGTGAACCTGACCCTGGACGTGCTGGGCAAACGCCAGGATGGCTACCATGACCTCAGCATGGTCATGGAGACAGTGGACCTCTGCGATACTCTGCGCTTTACCCACAGCGGCGAGGATGTGTGCGTGACCACCAACCTTTCCTACCTACCCACCGGACAGGGCAATCTGGCCGCGGCGGCGGTGCGGGCCTTTGCGCGGGTCACAGGCGTGGCGCTGGGCGGCCTTGCCATCCACATCGAAAAGCGCATCCCTGTCTGCGCGGGGACAGCCGGGGGCAGCAGTGACGCCGCCGCCGTGCTGCGCTATCTGAACCGCCAAACCGGCACTGCGTTGTCCGACGAGGTCCTCCAAAGCATCGCCCAGAGCGTTGGTTCGGACGTGCCCTATTGCGTCACCGGCGGCACCGCACTGGCCCAGGGCAGAGGAGAGGTACTGACGCCGTTGCCCCCGTTGCCGGAGTGCTTTTTCGTCCTCTGTAAGCCGCCCTTTTCCATCTCCACACCCGCGCTCTTTGCCGAACTGGACCGCCACAAGCTCAGCCGCCACCCGGACACTAAGGGCGTGCTGGCCGCGCTGGAGGCGGGCAATCTGGCCGGGGTGGGACGGCGGCTCTACAACGTGTTTGAAGACGTGCTACCTCCGCGGCAGGGCCGGACCGTTCAGGAACTGAAAAATCGCCTCATCACCGCCGGAGCTTTGGGTGCGGTCATGACCGGCACTGGCTCCACCGTCTACGGGCTCTTTGCCGACCAAGCTGCCGCCCAACAGGCCTGGGAGGAACTGCGAGAGGGCTACGAGGAGACCTTTTTGTGCCGCAATGTATAAAACGCTCCATCCCCGTCCATACTCAGGCATCTGAGTGAGACGGGGATGATCGTTTTGGAAGGGAAAAAAACATCGGACAAGCTCAAGCGCTGGGAGCTGTGTCTCCTGCTGGCGGTGGCCGCCGCGGCTTTATTGGGGGCGCGGCTTGGAAAAGAGCAGGATGACCTGGCCGAAAAGGTCATTCGCCTCCACGTGGTAGCCAACTCCGACAGCGAACAAGACCAGGCTTTGAAGCTAAAGGTGCGAGACGCCGTGCTGGCTGAGGGCGGTCTTCGTTTGACGGGGCTGGACCGGGATCAGGCGGTGGACGCGTTGACCGCGGCTCTCCCTGAACTTGGCCGGGTGGCGGCCGACACCGTGGCGGCGGAGGGGTATGACTACCCCGTCCGGGTCACTTTGGGACCTGACCAATTCCCCACCAAGCGCTATGCCGACTTCGCCTTGCCCGCAGGGGAATATACCGCCCTGCGGGTGGAGCTGGGACAGGGTCAGGGTCAGAATTGGTGGTGTGTGGTCTTCCCGCCGCTGTGTCTGGACGCGGTGAGCGAACACTCCGCCGAGACTCTGGCCCAAAGCGGTCTTACCGACAGTCAGGTAGCTTTGGTCACCGGCGAGACCGAGGGCTATGTGGTAAAATTCAAGGCCATGGAGCTGTGGGAAAACTTCAAGCAGAGCCTGCCCTGGTAAGGGCAGGCTATTTTTTTGACCTAAAGTGGTTGACATTTGTCTACCAATCTGCTATCCTGATGGTACAAGGTAGACAAGTGCCTACTAATTGACGAGGTGATGGGTATGAAGCGAGACCTTTCCGACAGCGAGTGGCGGCTGATGAAGCTCCTTTGGGAGCGTTCGCCGCTGACCATCGCGCAGATGACCCAGGCGGTGGAGCTGGAGACTCACTGGGGCCGGCACACGGTGATTTCCCTGCTGTCTAGGATGGAGCACAAGGGCGCGGTGCGCCATGAGGAGGGTCGCTCCAAGCTCTTCTACCCAGTGTGGGCCAAGGACGAGGCGCTCCGCAGCGAGACCCGGCAATTTTTGGACCGGGTATTTGGCGGCAACCTGGGCTCGCTGGTCCACACCATGGTGGACGCTAAAGAACTGACCGCAGACGACATGGCGGAGCTGAAAGCCATTTTGGAAAAGGCCCGAGAGGAGGGAGCAAAATGACAAGTATCCTGATCACATCCTCTGTGCTGATCCTGGCTATTCTTGTTGTCCGGCGGCTCCTTCAAAGCAGGTTGGACCCCCGGGTCCAATATGCGCTGTGGGCGCTGGTGCTGGTGCGTCTGCTGGTTCCGGTCAGCCTGCCCGCCTGGAATTTTTCCGTCCTCACCGCCGCCGCGCCGGTGGAGCGGCAGGTGGCGGCGCGGGTCAACGCCGGTCCGGTGTATTTCCAGCCGGTAGGCCGGACCGACCTCTCCTTCATGGCCCAAAGGACCGAGCTGGAGCCTGGGCAGGAGGTCCAGACTGGCGACAGCTTTGGCTACGCCGTAGTAGACCAGGGCGCCCAGACGGCCACGCGGTACGCCCTTCGGTTGACCTGGGCCCAAGTCCTGGAGCTTGTCTGGAAGATAGGTATGGCCGCTGTGGGACTTTTCTTTGTGCTGTCCAACCTGCTGTTTTGGCGCAGGCTGGCCAGATGCCGACAGAGGTGGGAGGGGGAGCTGCCTTTCCCGGTCCGGCAGAGGGTCTACCTGGTGCCCGAGGCGGCCATCCCATCACCCTGTCTCTTTGGCGGGGCCATCTATCTGACGCCTAAGGCGGCCCAGAGCCCGGCCACCTTGGCCTATGTATTGCGCCATGAGTCCACCCACGCCAGGCACCTGGATCCGTTGTGGGCGCTGCTTCGGTGCGTCTGCTTGACAATCTATTGGTTTGATCCACTGGTATGGCTGGCTGCCCGGTGCGCCCGGCACGACTGCGAGCTGGCCTGCGACCAGTCGGTGATGGCGGGCATGGACCAGGAGAGCCGCCTGGGCTACGGCCAGGCCCTTTTGACGCTGGTGCCGGTGAAGCGGGTGGCCAACCCCTTCCTCTCGGCCACCACTATGACCTCAGGCAAGGCCCAGCTGCGCCGCCGCATCCGCCGCATTGCCCAGCAGCCCCGCCGGGCTGTGGCGGTGGCCCTGGTGGCGGCCATGCTGGCGGCGGTGTTCTGTGCCTGCACCTTTACCGGAGGCAAGAGCGGCGTCTTCGACCCGCCCAGGGTCGCCCATGGCACCGCCAATTCCCTCACCGGCCAGGAGCTGGCCTGGTTCAATGAGGAGTTCTTTGGAAGCGGCGAATACGAGACCATGCCCACCCAGTTTGCCAACCCCTGGATCCTCTATGATGACATCCGGGACGTAGACCTCCGTGAGCTTTTCTACCTGGAGGGGGAGACCCCCACCGACGAGGAAATTCGAGAGCATCTGGGTATGGACCCCGCCAATTTGCCCTGCCCGGCCTACAAACTGACCCGAGACGCTATGAACGACCTTTTGGGCAAGTACACCGGCACCACCCTGGCAGACAGTAACCTGGTTGGTCTGGAGCAGGAGCTGGGCCAGGGCCAGGACGCCTGGTACTGGGAACACGGCGACACCAACTATTGCGGCCGGCTGTGCTTCCTCTGCGGCACCCGGGAGGAGACCGCCGACGGCGCTACCGTCAAGCTCTACCACTGCGCGGGCAGCTTTGCCGGCGGCCAGTGGTACTGCGTGACCCTCTCGGAGGAGGGGACGGGGGAGATGGGGGAGCGGAAGTACTACTTTGTTTCCAACCAGACCTGCGACCGGCCTGCCATTCCCACGCCGCTGCCAGAGGGCAAGCCCGAGGCGGTGCTCTCGCTGGAGGACGCCCGGGAGTGCGTGCCCCAGAAGGTAACGCTGGAGACACGGCCTGCCCAGGAATTCAGCACCCACTGGGAGGACAGGATCGCGGACTGGACTCTGAAGGGCGGTCACCGCGTCCAGATCAACCGCTGCACCGACGGCGTGATCCGGGCCGCCGTGGAGCGAGCGGACGGCGACTGGGACGTGTTCCTCTCCGACCTCAGCGAGGAGGCCGAGCTGTTTTTCTATAGCGACCTCTTTGGCAAGGACGGCTTTTTCATCTACCATTATGGCCAGTATGACGACCATTCTGGCGGCCCGCTGTACGACTATTACTACTTTACAGAGGATGGCGAGCTGATGCTGTTGGCCCGGACCCAGGCCCATTTCAGCGAGCATATGTGCCTGGACGCCGACGGAGACGGAACTGACGAGCTGGTGTGCGGACGGTATCTCTATTTTGCCCGGGATGGCAAGCTCTTTGAAGCCGACCTCTCGGCCATGCTGGCCCGGGAGTTCCCGGAGCTGGGGACCGACGATGACTTTGCCAGCGGCTATTGGGAGCCCTGGGGCAAATACTGCGAGTTGACGGGCTATTCCAATGACCCACAAAAGGGCGGCTATCAGTGGACCCGCTATCTCTACTTCGACGGCGAGAGCATTCTGGTTTACAAGTTCCTCCCCGAGACCGTAGACCACATGGTAGCGGAGGCGGACCTGGGCGTGCCTGAGGCGGTGGTGGAGGCGGCCAAGGCGTACGTTTCCAGCCAGTTGGACCAGCGAAGCGACGGCGTGTGGTATATGGCCGAAACTTCAGACTACCCGGACCTTGGCCGGGAGTCCGGCTTTGACAACTGGCGGGTCGCGGAGTTCTCCATCCCCTACGAAAATATCTTTGACAGCGTCAATGTGATCGGCTGGAACTTCACCTACGAGCTCCACGCCCTTCAGCCCGTTAACATCGTCTGGGCCGGACCGAGCTATGTGACCGAGGACGGCTGGGCCTGGGGTGGCAGCCGCTGGCTGTTCTTTGAAAAGAAGGACGAGGAGTACGTCTTCCTGTTTGCCATGGACCAGATCGCCTCGCCCGGCTCAAAGGGCTTTGAAGAGGACCTTGTAAACCAACTGAAAGAGCGATAAAGCCAAACAAAAGAGCCTGTCCCGCGAGGGACAGGCTCTTTCACTTACTTACACACCCAGGGACAGCCACAGGTCCTTGTAGAGGTCCCGGGTCTCCTGGGGCAGTACCAGGTACATCTCGCACCGCTCCAGGGTCTCGGGCGGGGTCTGGATGGTGTCAAAGGTCTCCTTGTCCAGCTCCTCGCCGTAGGCCTCGGCGTAATAGGCGGGGTACTGCTCGATGGCCTCGGTGTTGGCCGTGCCGTACCAGATGGTGTCCAGATTGGCAAGGCACGCGTCGGTGGAGGCCATGAAGTTGATCCAGGCCATGGCCTCGTCATAGTGCCGGGCCTCCTTGAGCACGCACATGGCGTCCACGAACCAGTTGGAGCCCTCCTGGGGCACCACAAAGGCCAGGTCGGGGTTGTTTTCCAGCATGGTCAGGTAGTCGCCGGCATAGTAGGTGGCGATGGCGGCGTTGCCGCCCTCCATGACCTGGAACACCTCGTCCATCACCTTGCCCTGGTAGACGCCCTGGTCGGTGGCGTCGGCCAGGAGCTGATAAGCCTGGCGAATTTCCGATTCATTGGTGGTGTTCACCGAGTAGCCCAGATGCAGCAGCGCCATGCCCAGCGCGTCCCGGGAGTTGTTGATAAGCAAAACCTGCCCGGCGTAGCGGGGGTCGAACATGGCGTCCCAGCTGGTGATCTCTTCTTCTACCATAGAGGTGTTGTAGATGATGCCCAGAGTGCCCCAGGCGTAGGGCACGGTGAACTTGTTCTCCGGATCGTAAGGCAGGTTGCGGAAGTCCTCGCCGATGAGGGAGAAATTGGGGATCTGACTGTAGTCCAACTCGACCAGCATATCCTCTTCGATGAGCTGGGAGATCATGTAGTCCGACGGCACGATCACGTCGTAGTCGCCGCCGCCGCTTTTTAAGAGGGAATAGAGGGTCTCGTTGCTCTCTACAGTCTGGTAGTTCACCCGAATGCCCGTCTCCTCCTCAAACCGGGTAATGAGTTCGGGGTCGATGTATTCTCCCCAGGAGCAGACGTTGACCACCGGCTGGGAGCTGGTGGCAGCGGCCAGGGCGCCTACCACCACCAGCAGCGCTGCGGCGGACACAAGGGCCACCGCACGGCGGAACCATACCTTTTTGGTGATAGCGGGGGCCTTGCGGGGCGTCTTGACCGGACGGTACTCGGCGGGCTTTTGGAGCAGGACCTTTTTCTGGGCAGCCTTCTCCTGCCGGGCCTCCAGCACGTTGGAGAGCACCAACAGCACCAGCACTGTCACAAATAGCAGTGTAGAGACCGCATTGATCTCCGGACTCACCCGCTTTTTGGTCATGCCGTAGATGGTCATGGCCAGGGTAGAGGTGGACGAGCCCGCGGTAAAGTAGGAGATGACAAAGTCGTCCACGCTCATGGTGAAGGCGATGAGCGCGCCGGAGACCACGCCGGGCTTGATCTCGGGCAAAATGACCTTCCAAAAGGCCTGCATCCAGGTGCAGCCCAGGTCCTGGGCCGCGTCGATGAGGTTTTTGTCCATCTGCCGCAGCTTGGGGGACACGTTGAGGATGACGTAAGGGATGTCAAAGGCGATGTGGGCCAGCAGGAGGGTGGTAAAGCCCAAGGTCAGCCGCGTGGGCAGCTCCACCACGTCCTGGATGCCGTTGAGCCACCGGGCAAACACGCCCCAGCCCTGGAAGCAGGCGGCGAACAGCAGGCACATGGATACGCCGGTGACGATGTCGGCGTTCACTGTTGGAATATTGCTCACCGTCATCAAGGGGCTTCTCCAGCGGCGCTTCAGGCCGAAGAGACCGATGGCGGCAAAGGTCCCGGCCACGGTGGAGATCACGGTAGCCAGGATGGAGACCAAGAGGGTGGTATAGACGCTCTCCATAATGAGCCGGTTCTGGAAGAGTTTGGCGTACCAGTCCAGAGAAAAGCCCTTCCAAACCACCCCGGAATCCCCGGCATTGAAGGAGAAGATGATCAGGAGCAGGATAGGCGCGTAGAGGAATACGAAGGTCAGGGCGATCAGGACGCGGCCGCCGGCGCTGCTACGCTTTTTCATAGCATCACCGCCTGTTCTTCACCCTCGCCAAAGTGGTTCATCACAGCCATGCATACCACTACAATGACCATCATCACCATGGAGATGGCTGCGCCCAGATGGGGATCGTAGGCCCCGCCCAGGAACTGCTGCTCGATAAGGTCGCCCAGCATCATCTGCTTGCCGCCGCCCAGCAGCCGGGAGATGGCGAAGGTGGACACGCTGGGGACAAACACCATGGTCACACCGGACAAAATACCCGGCAGGGACAGCGGGAAAATGACCTTGCGAAAGACCCCCGCCGTGTTGGCCCCAAGGTCCCGGGCTGCCTCCAGCAGGGAATTGTCCAGCTTGACGATGACGGAGTAGATGGGCAGGATCATGAAAGGCAGGTAGTTATATACCATGCCCAGCACCACCGCTCCCTGGGTGCGGATAAGCCGGAGTGGGCCAATGCCGAAGAGGCCCAGGAACTGGTTGATGAGGCCGTTATTCTCCAAAATAGACATCCAGGCATAGGTCCGAAGAAGGAAGTTCATCCACATGGGCAGCATAATGAGGGCCATGGCCAGACGCTGGAACCGGGGGCCCTCCTTAGCCATGAAATAGGCCACCGGGTAGCCGATGAGCAGGCAGATCAGCGTGGCGATCAGGGCCAGCTCAAAGGAGCGGAGAAACACGTCCAGATAAGCGCCCATGCTGGCGAAATTATCCAAGGCAAAGCCGCCGTCCGCGGCAGTAAAGGCGTAAATGACCATCAAGACGATGGGGGCCACCACGAAAAGCGCCATCCAGATCACATAGGGGACAGCGAAGCGGCGCGACTTATTCCTCATCCCCGCTGTCCTCCTCGCCGGGCTCCATGGTGGCGTCGCCGATCTCGTCATATTCCTCGGAATAGGACGAATAGTCGCCAAACATACCGGAATAGGCGCTCTTTTTCATCACGTGGATGCCGTCGGGGTCGATCTTGATGCCGATGCGGCTGTCCACAGGGCAGAAATCAGTGGTCTGGATGAGCCACTTGAAGCCGTAAAAGTCCACGATGGTATCGTAGTGGACGCCCTTAAAGGTCACCTGGGTCACCGTGCCCTTGAGCTGGCCTTCGGCCTCGGAGACGATGTCCACATCCTCAGGCCGAATGACCACGTCCACGGGCTCGTCCGGGGCAAAGCCGCCGTCCAGACACTGGAACTTGCGGTTGAAGATCTCCACAACGCCGTCTTGGCGCATGACGCCGTCGATGATGTTGCTCTCGCCGATAAAGTCGGCCACAAAGGCGTTTTTCGGCTCGTTGTAGATGTCCTCGGGGGAGCCGATCTGCTGGATGCGGCCGCCGTCCATGACCACCACCGTGTCGCTCATGGCCAGGGCCTCCTCCTGGTCATGGGTCACGTAGACAAAGGTGATGCCCATCTCCCGTTGGATGCGCTTGAGCTCCACCTGCATATCCTTGCGCAGCTTCAGGTCCAAAGCGCCCAGGGGCTCGTCCAGCAGCAGCACCTTGGGCCGGTTCACCAGCGCCCGGGCAATGGCCACCCGCTGCTGCTGGCCGCCGGAGAGGGCGGAGATGGGCCGCTTTTCAAAGCCCTTGAGGTTGACGATCTCCAGCATCTCCAGCACCCGCTGGTGGACCTCCTGGTCGGGGACCTTGGCGATACGCAGGCCAAAGGCAACATTTTCGTAGACGTTCAAATGGGGGAATAAGGCGTACTTTTGAAACACCGTGTTCACCTGGCGTTTATGGGGCGGCAGGTCGTTGATCCGCTGCCCATCAAAAAACACGTCTCCTGAGGTGGGGGTCAAAAACCCGCCGATGATGCGAAGGGTGGTCGTCTTGCCGCACCCGCTGGGGCCCAGAAGCGTGAGAAATTCCTTGTCATTGATGTACAGGTTCAAGTGATCGAGAATGATCTCGTCGTCGAATTTTACGACGCAGTCCGATAGACGGATCAACTCCTTGGACATGTATCCTCCCCCATTTCAAAATGATAGTCGTAGAAAAAAGGCGTACCCACCGTGCGGATGGGTACGCCTCGTCTGGCACATATCATAAATGGTATTGCGGCAAATGTCAACACAAAACCAAAGATTTTTTGCCCGCAGGGAAAAATTTCCCGGTCTGGGAGCCGTTTAGCTGTTCATAGCGGCCTGGGAGATGGCCGCGCCGAAGGCATTGGCGTCGGTGGGCACCCAGATCCACTGAGGCTTGCTGTTGGTCTCCACGATCTCCAGGGAGAAATCCACATCGAAGGGATCGGAGGTTTCGCTGCTGGCCTCGGCGCCCTTCATCACATCAGCCATGGCGTGGATAATGGCGCTGGCCATGGCGTCCATATCGGTGGCCACGCTGGGGTCGCTGAGAGCTTCTTCCGTAGCGCTCTCCATAGCGTCGTTGATATCCAACTTGGTGACGGTGCAGGTGACGACGGCCTTCTTGTCCTTCTCGCTGATCTCTTTCACCTGGGCAGTGAGCTCCAGCTTGCCCATCATAGCCATCATGGAGTCCACCAGAAGCTGGCTGTCCTCGGCGGAGACATTGACGCCCATCTGCTCGAACTCGCCGATGAGCTCTTCGGCAATGACCTCGTAGAGTTCCTCGCCGTCGTCGCCTACAAAATCGGCCCGAACGGCCTCTTCGCTCTCGTAGCCTAGAGCCTTCTGGGCGCCGGAGGCGTCGTTTTTCATCAGCAGGTCGAATAGGGCTACGGCCACCTCGTCAGGACCGGCCAGAGGCGCTGCGTTACCACCGCAGCCGGTGAGGCACAGGCCCAAAGCCAGGGCCAAGACCAAAGTCAGTGCAAGGATCTTCCGCTTCATTTCATCATTTCCTCCCAATATAATGTAGTTGATCGGTCTCGTTCTTGTCTCCACGGAGACAAGAACAGCGGACCTTCGCTTCCAGTGCATTTTACCACACTTGACGAAAAAAGCCAATGACAGAACTGACAAAAACGATTTGCTCAGGCCCGAGCAAATTCAGGGAAGTAAGCGGTGATAAATTCGATCTGGGACGGTTCCACGGTAAAGACCCGGCCATTCAGATCCTCCAGCGGTCCGGCGGGGGTGGTGAAGGAAAAGGCCAGCTTGTAGGACCAAAGGGCCTGCATAGAGCGGTCATAGCGGCGGTTGAGCCGCCCATCGCCATACTTGCCGTCCCCCAGCAAAGGATGGCCCGCGTGGGCCATCTGGGCCCGGATCTGGTGGGTCCGGCCGGTGATCAGCTCGCATTCCACCAGCGAGAGCTCGCCGCTTGTCGCCAGGGTCTTGTATTTGGTGACGGCGCTGCGACCTCCAGGGATGGGGCGGTCGTAGACGGCGACCTGCTTTTTCCCCTCGTCCTTCAAAAGGAAGTCCTCTAGTGTGCCCGTCTTGGGAGAAAGGACGCCTGAGACCACGCAAAGGTAATACTTTTCGATTTCCCGGTCCCGGATCTTCTGGTTCATCACCCGCAGGGTCTCGGCGTTTTTGGCGGCGATAACAATGCCGCCGGTGTTGCGGTCGATGCGGTTGCAAAGGGCTGGGGCAAAGGCGTTCTCCCACCGGGGCGACCACTCTTTTTTTTGGTAGAGGTAGGCCTGGATGTGGGTGATCAGGGTGGAGACGTACTCACCCTGATCCGGGTGGCAGAGAAGGCCGGGACGCTTGTTGCACAAAATCAGGTTTTCGTCCTCGTAGATGATGTCCAGCTGGGGCGCGAAGACGGAGAGGAAGGCGTTGTCTTCGGTGGGCGCGTCAAAGAACTCATCATTGATGTAGAGCTGCAGAAGATCGCCCTCCTGAAGGCGATAGTCCCGCTTGGCGCCCTTGCCGCCTACCTTGACCCGCTTGAGGCGGATGTATTTCTGGGCCAGCGGCCCCGGCAGCAGTGGCAGGCTCTTCCCCAGCCAGCGGTCCAGCCGCTGTCCGGCATCGTTTTTGCCTATGGTGAATTCCCGCATTGGTCCACCTCCTGCATATCTATTTTGGAAGAAAAGGGGACCCGCCGCAGGCGGGACTGATCGGTGTGCGGATGGCGGGAAGTCGGCTCCACCGACATCAAGCGGCTCTAGGCGGCAAAGCCGCCAAGACCCGCTAGATCGAACCTTCGGTTCTCGTCCCGCTTATCTGTATGCAAAAATATAGGGCCCCGACGGGGCCCTATATTTTTGGTGCGGATGGCGGGACTCGAACCCGCACGTCCATCCGGACACTAGCACCTCAAGCTAGCCAGTCTACCAGTTCCAGCACATCCGCATATGCCTTCAAAAGGCACCTTGTTATTATAGCCGCTCCGTTTTTGTTTGTCAACTATCTTTTTGCGTATCGGGAGCGGCCTGGGCTTCGATGATGGCCAGCATATGGGGGACGATCTGGGGATCAAATTGACTTCCAGCGCCCTTCTTCAGCTCCTCTTCGATGACCTCGCGGGGCAGGCCCTTGCGGTAGCAGCGGTCGCTGGACATGGCGTCATAGGCGTCGGCCACGGCGATGATCCGGGCCGTGAGGGGAATGTCCTCGCCGGATATCCCTTCGCAGTAGCCCTTGCCGTCGTAACGCTCATGGTGGTAGCGGGCTCCTTCGGCAATACCATCCAGAGCGGTGAAGTTCTTCAGAATATCGCCGCCGATAACGGGGTGGGTCTGGATCAGGTGGAATTCCTCGTCGGTCAGGTGTCCGGGCTTGTTGAGGACCTGGTCGGGAATACCGATCTTACCTACATCGTGCAATAGGGCGATGTAGTAGATATTCTCCTGCTCCTCCTCGCTCATGCCCATGCGCCGGGCCAGCTCCCGGGAGTAGAGGGCTACCCGGGTGGAGTGGTCCTTGGTATACTTGTCCTTGGCGTCGATGGCGCCGGCAAAGGTGAGGAGCGACTGTTCGGTGATGTGGCGGTACTCCTGCTGGCGGCGGCGGATGCGCCGAAGCTTGAAGGCGTAGACCGCCCGGGCCACGCACACGGTGGCGGCCACCAGGGCCAGCACCAGCCCCACCCAAAAGATGGGGCGCTCGCTCAGCTGCTTTTCCTTCACCAGGGTAAAGGAGCACTCGCCGCTCTGAGCGCCGTCGGGAGTGGTGATACGCAGACGGAAGACATATTCCCCGCCGGGGAGGTTGGTGTAGCTCACCGCATTTTCCCCGTCGGCCACCATGCTCTGGTCCCGGTCGAAGCCCTCCAGCTCGTAGGAGGTGTGGAACTTGGCGGGGGCGCTGTTGTAGGAAAGCACGGCGTATTGAATGCTGACGCGCTGAGCACCGCTGGGGATGACCAGCCGGTGGGGGTGCTCGTAGGTCACGCCGTCCACGGTGACGCTGTTGATGACCGTTTTGGGCAGAAGGGACTGAGGCTCTTGGAAGTCGAAGACGCTGACGCCGCCGCGGGTGGCCAGGTACAGCTGACCGTCCTGGAGACAGTGGCGGGTATTGGCGTTGAGGGAGCCGGTAAGGCCCTGGTCGAAGCTGTATACCACCGGCGCGCCGTCGCCTCCGGCCAGCAGGTCCGTCCGGTCCACCGCCAAAAGCCCGCAGTTTTGTAGCAGCCAGAGCTTGCCGTCTTGGAGGTAGAGGTCAAAGATGCTGCCCGCCTCCTTTTTCAGGGCGGTGAGCTTTTCAAAGTGTCCGCTTGTCATGTAGTAAAGACTGCTGCCCGCGCTGACAAAGCAGCTGTTCCCCTCGTCGCGCAGCATCCGCAGCACCACGCCCTCTGTCAATCCCTGGTCAAAGCTGAGGGTGGTAACGTGGCCATTTTGAAGCTCGTAAATACCGCCGCCGTCGCTGCCCGCCAGCAACGCGCCGCTGGGCAGCTCCAGGAAGGAGAGAATGGTGGGGTAGTCCAGTTCGGTGTAGCTCTGGCTCACCTGGCCATCTTTGATGATGCTGACGCCGCCTTGAGTGCCCACAGCCATGCTGCCGTCGCCAAGGGCGGCAAGGACCCGGGCGTGGTCGTTGCAAAGGCCGTTGGCTGTGGAAAATACGTCGATCTGGCCGCTGGCAGGGTCATAGCGCACTACAGGGAGGTCGGAGTAGGAGGCCACCCAAATATTGCCTTGACCGTCGGCGATCACATCCCGGACCCGCACGCCGTCAAGTAGCGCCATCAGGGCCCGGTCGCCATCGGTAAGGGGAGCGCCCACCACCGTAAGCCCGCCGTTGGAGCCGGCGTAGCCCCTGCCGTTCCAGAGGGCCACGGCGTTCAGGTTGAGCTGGCCCAGCTCAACCGGCTCATAGGGGGTAAAGTAGCCTTGGGTGAACTTCACCACGCCCTGCTCGGTGGAGGCCAGCCAGATATTTCCCTGGTAGTCGATGTGAGAGCTGTTGAGGTCACTGGCCCCCTGGTCCTCGGAAAGCTCCTGGACAACGCCCTCGGTGGGGCTGACCAGGGCGTAGCCGTGGAGCCCGGACACCGACACCCGCCCGTCGGGCAGGGCCCGTAGACTGTTGAGGACCGAGGTCTTCTCCAGAGTGTAGACAGTGCGCTCAAAGTCGGCGGAGGTCAGGCCGTCGCCAGCGAAGACCAGCCGGACCAGGTGGTTCTCCGAGCCGCCCAGCCAGATGGCCCCTTCGCCGTCGCTGGTGACGCTGTAGACGCTCTCGCCGTTTTCAAAAAATTGGGCAGAGTCCAGCGTGGCCACCACCGTGCCGTCTCGCAGGACCACGCAGCCATTGTCGGTACTCGCCCAGACCCGGCCCAGGGGATCCACCCCCAGGGAGTAGACCGTATGGCCGGATACTGCCGGGTCGGCGCAGATCTCCATCGTCCCGTTCTTGATCTGGCCCACGCCGGAGTTGGAGCAGGCGTAGACCGTCCCCTGGGCGTCTTCGGCAAAGCCGCGCACGCACAAAAAGCTGTCCGAGGGCTGACCTTGCGGGCGGGTGATCTGGCCGTTTTCCAGAAAGAAAACGCCCGCATCATTGGTGCCGATCCACAGCCGCTTGGCGCTGTCTTCAAAAAGCATGCGCACAGAGGAGGAGGGGAGCAGCCCCTCCGTACTGAAATTGCGAAACTCGCTGCCGTCGTATCGGATCAGCCCGCCGTAGCTGCCCACCCAGATGTAACCGTCAGCGGTCTGGAGCACGTCGTTGGCCTCCCCGGTAGGTAAGCCGCTGCGCTCGTTATATGTGGTCTGTACCATGGGTGACTCCTGGGCATAGCATCGTTGGCCCGACAGGACCAGCGCCATACACAGTGCCCATAAGATCAAACGGCATGATCTGAGGCGTGTTTTCATCATACTGTCTCAGCTCCTGTGAAAGGTTGATCCGGGAGCAATGCCCCAAAAAGCAGGAAAAATGTAGCGCAAGGAAAATGGCGAGGGTATTATACTATGTCAGGAGCAAAAAGGCAACGATAGATTCGCCAAAAATACCAGCTCTATAAAGGCAAAAGTTGGCCGCTGCGGGCATAGGATCGGGGCGGATGGCCCAGGGCGTCCACAGCGAAGTAGTCCCACAGCGGCGTCATCTGAGCCGAGAGCCGCTTGGAGAAATCGTATAGGGCATTTAGCCGCTCGGGCAGGGGAGGGGCGGTGACGTCGCCTACGCGTTCGATAAGGATACACAGATTGGCCTCCACAGCCGTGGTACGTCGGGCCAGCTCCAGAATGTTGAGGCGGTCAAAGCTGTCGTAGCGGTGGACGGCAAGGACGGAGTAGACCCGGTCGGTCAGCACCAAAAGGACCTGGCCCTCGGCCAGGGGAACACGCAGCCGCCGCTCCAGGAAGTCCGTCACATCCTTAGGCGTTTCCAGGTAAAAGGTTTCCGCCTGCTGGGCATGCCGGGCCATTTGGGTCATGAGTTCTGGAATGAGGTTCAAAAAATGGGCGGTGCCAGGCCCAACGCCCGGGACCTGACACAGTTCCTCCTCCGGCGCGTCCAGCACGCCCGACAGCGAGCCAAAGCGGTCCAGCAAGAGATGGGCGATTTCGTTCACATCCCGCCGGGGAATGGCGTAGTAGAGTAAAAATTCCAGGGCCTCATGGTCTTGAAAGCCGCTGAGGCCGGTGGTTAGAAATCGCTGGCGCATCCGGCGGCGGTGCCCGGCGTGTACGCCGCCGGGCTGGGGCTTCTTGGGCTTGCTCTCCTTATCCATGGCGCCGTCCCACAAAAGAGAAAAGGAAGAAAAGGGCCAGGACCAAGGTGATACAGGCCCCGGTGGACGAGCCCAAATAGTAGGACAGCAGAAGCCCCGCCACTCCCGAGGCCAGCGCGCTGAGAACGGAGAGGAGGTGGTACTGCCGCATATTGCCAGCCACATTCCGAGCGCCGGCGGCGGGCAAGACCAGCAGAGAGTTAATGACCAAGAGTCCCACCCAGGTCATGGAGAGGGTCACCGCCAAGGCCACCGCAGAGGTAAAAAGCCACTCCTGAAAGCCCACCCGCACGCCCCGGCTGGCCGCCAGGGCTGGATGGACCGAAGATAGGAGAATGGGGTCAAAGGCAAAGAGCCACAGCACCACTGTGGCCAGCAGGATCACCGCCAATAGGCCGATCATGGCGGGCTCTACGCTGAGAATGTCGCCAACGAGATAGGAATTGAACTTGGCAAAGCTGCCGCCATTCAGCGTGGCGATAAAAATGCCGAGCGCTACGGCGGTGGAGGAAAAGACGCCGATGACCGTGTCGCTGTGGAGCCGGGTCCGGCCCTTGACCCAGGTGAAGAGTCCGGCCAGGAGCAGCGCGAACACCGTCGCGGCCCACATGGGGCTGGAAAGACGGCACAGCACGCCGATGGCAATGCCGGTGAAGGCGCTGTGGCCCAGGGCGTCAGAGAAAAAGGACAGGTTGCTCTGGACCACCATGGTGGACAAAAGACCAAAAAGCGGCGAGATCACCAGCACCGCCAGCAGGGCATTTCTCATAAATTCCGGCATCAGCTGTCCCCCCTCTCCAGCCGCAGGTGAAAGACCTGGGCAAATTCCGGAGAATCCATGACCTCTCGGGCCGAGCCCACCTTCAGCACCGTCTCCTTCATCAAGACCACCTTGTCGGCGTAGTCGCAGAGGTTGGAGAAATCGTGGGTGGAGAGCAGCACCGACAGATCAAAGGTCCACCGCAGCTCGTCCAGCAGTTTTAAAAGCCGCAGCTCGCCTTCCACGTCCACGCCTGAAAACGGCTCGTCCAAAATGAGTACATGAGGCAGCGGCTCCAGCGCCAGCGCCAGCAGCACCCGCTGCAGTTCGCCACCGGAGAGAGAGCCGAGACGCTGGTCGATCAGGCCCTCTCCGTGCACCCGGCTCAAGCATTGTTCTACTCGGGCACGCAAGGACTTTGGAATGGGCAAGAACACCGGCCACCGGGAGATGGAGGCGGCAAAGAGGTCCAGCACGCTCACCGGCTCGCCGGGGTCAAAGGCGGGGGATTGGGGCACATAGCCCACTAGGGGCCGGGTCCGCCGTCCACCGGAGCGCTCGAACTGAATAGACCCGGTGTGGGGCTGCTGGCCCAGGATAGCCTTGAACAAGGTTGACTTTCCCGCGCCGTTTGGGCCAATGAGGGCTACGATCTGGCCGCAGTGGATGTGAAGATCGATCCCTTGCAGGATGGTCCGGCCCTCGGCGGATACCCCCAGGTCTGTGACCCGCAGACAGCAGGCGCCCTTGCAGCCTTCTCCTTCGTGCTTGTGCAGGTTCTCGCTCATGAAAGCGCCTCCTTGACGGCGTTCAGATTGTGTTCCATGGCCTGGAGATAAGGCTCGATGCCCTGGCCGTCGCCGCTCATGATCATGTCAAGCTCTACTACTTTACAGCCTGTCTCTCGGGCGATCACGTCGGCAGAGCGGCGGGAGCCGTTCCTTTCCACGAAAATGGCGGGGATGTCATACTCCTCCACCAGCTGGATGATTTCCATCAGCTCCCTAGCACTGGCCTCGGCGCCCTCTTCTTCCTCGATGGATTTTAATAGTTCCAGCCCATAAGCGTCGGCAAAATATTGAAAACCGTCGTGGAAGGTGATAAGAGGAAACAGAGGCCCTTGGCCTTCAGAAAACAGTCTGGGTAGGGAGGTTGGTATATCCAGTCCGAGACCATGGGCAATATTCCAGATCATTTGCCCTGCCCGCCGCGGGTCCATCCAGTAGTGGGGATCCACCTCATGTTCATCCTCGTCCTCATTGTCGTGATGATGGTGGTCCAGGGAGGGGAGAAGGTCAATGTTCTCCGAGCAGTCGATGACCTGGGCGTCGGACCGGGCCAGGGCGTCATCCATGAATTCCTCCAACCCCGCGCCGTTCATGATGATGATGTCGGCGCCCTCGATGGCCTTCATGTCCCGCACCGTCAGCGTATAATTGTGCAAACAGGAGGTCTGCTGGTCCACCAGTAGCTCCACCTCTACGCCCTCCACACCCTCAGTGACAGCGGTGGTAAAGAGGTAGATAGGATAGGTGGTGCAGAGGATATGGGTCTTGCCGTCCTCCACCGGGTTCGGGGCGCAGCCCGCCAGCAGCGCCAGCGTCAAAAGCAAAGCCCAAAGCCGTTTCACCGGATCCCACCTCCCAAAAAATGTCGTATTCTATATTATAGACCAAAAAAGCATCTCTGTAAATGAAAAGCGGCATATTTTTTCCGAAGAGGTAAAATATCCAGAAAAAGCGGAATAAGCAGGGGATTTTAATGTAAAATTTCCCCTTTACTCCCGGAAGAATTTGGCGTATACTGTATCATGTAGAAAAATAGGGCTGCTGCACTACCAGTACACCAGAGAAGCGGAGGAGAGAGCCGTGGAGTGGACAAACGTGATCGCCCTAGCCGGCGCCATTGCCACTTTCTTATTTGGCATGACGACCATGACCAAGGGCTTGGAAAAGGTCTCCGGCGGTAAGCTGGAGAACATCTTAGAGCGGTTGACCAGCAACGTGTTTATGGGTGTGCTGCTGGGCGCTCTCATCACCGCCATCATCCACTCCTCTGCCACCACTACAGTCATGTGCGTGGGCTTCGTTAACGCCGGCATCATGAAGCTGGAACAGACGGTGGGCATCATTATGGGCGCCAACATCGGCACCACCATCACCGCCCAGATCCTCCGCCTGGCCGACATCAGTGACGACGGCAATGTGTTCTTGCAGCTTCTCCAGCCTGAGTGCCTGGGGCCCTTGCTGGCAGTAGTGGGTATTATTTTTTATATGTACATCTCCGGCGGTAAGAAAAAGGACATCGGCCAGATCCTGCTGGGCATGGGGCTTTTGTTCATCGGAATGAACGCCATGACCACCGCCGTGCGGGGCGAGGGCGGGCTGATGGGCGCGCCGTGGTTGGAGAATGTGTTTACAGCCGTGGCCGATATGCCGTTGCTGGGACTGCTGGTGGGCGCGGGCTTCACCGCGCTGCTCCAGAGTTCCACCGCTTTTACCGGTATTTTGCTTTCCCTGAGTGCCACCGGGGCCATCACCTTCGGCGCCGCCGTGCCTATGATCCTGGGCCAGAACATCGGCACCACGTTGACGGCGCTGCTGTCCAGCTCCGGCGCGAACAAAAACGCCAAGCGGACGGCCTTCATTCACCTGATCTTCAATGTGTTTGGTTCGGTCTTCTTCCTGATCGTCCTCTACGCCGGCAACGCGCTGTTCCACTTTGAGATCTGGAACGGCGCGGTGGATATGGGCATGATCGCCAACTTCCACCTGATCTTCAACCTGGCCTGCACCGCATTGCTGCTGCCCTTCCGCAAGCTGCTGGTGCGGCTGGTGGAGCGGTTGGTGCCCGGGGATAAGGAGGAGATCGAGACCTCCATCCTGGACGAGCGCTTCCTTGCCTTGCCCTCTCTGGCGCTGGAGAAGTCCCACGACGCCGTCATCCAGATGGGCACCCTGGCCCAGGAGAACTTTAAGCGCTCGCTGGAGCTGTTGGCGGACTTTGACGAGAAGAAGTTTGAGCGGCTGCAGGAGGTAGAGGACATCATCGACAAGCTGGAGACCAACCTGGATAACTATCTGGTCCGCCTGTCCAACCGCTCCCTCAACAGTTCCGATTCCAACAAGGTCTCTGAGCTCTTGCATACCCTTTCTGACTTTGAACGCATCGGCGACTACGTGGTCAATGTGGCTGAATGTGCCCAGACTATGGACCAAGAGGATATCGAGTTTTCCGACCAGGCCAAGGCGGAGCTGGATAACCTCACCGCCGCCGTGGGCCAGATCATTCGCCTGACCTTGGATTGCTATACCACCCGCAATGATCGGCTGGCCCGGCAGGTAGAGCCCCTGGAGGAGGTCATCGACCTGATGCGCGATGAGCTCCGAAACCGACACATCGAGCGGCTCAAGAGCGGCGACTGCACCATCGAGATCGGCACCCAGTTCCTGGAGTTGCTCATCAATCTGGAGCGGATGGCGGACCACTGCTCTAACGTAGCCATGTACATCCTGCGGGAAGAGGCCAAGAGCGGCGATCCGCTGCGGGAAAACGCCCATCTCTACTTCCATCAGCTCCATGAGGGTGGCAGCGACGCCAACTTCGACCAGCTCTACGAGCAGTACCGGGAAAAGTACTTCGAGCCGCTGAAGCGGGCTATGCCCGGCCAGGAGATCCCGCCCATGTTCCAGGACAGCGGCACCAAGGGCTGAAAACTTTTTTGAAAAAAGCGGGAAAACGGTTGCAATCTTTTTCCCGAGATGTTAAGATAAAGGAAAGTCCGGCACACCTCGCCGGAGCGTAATACATTCGAGGAGTGATCACATGATCAAAGTCATCATGGGCGTAAAGGGCACCGGCAAGACCAAGCAGATGATCGACCTTATCAACAACGCCGTCAACAACGAGCATGGCAATGTCGTCTGCATCGAAAAGGGCCGCAAACTCACCTATGACATCAACAGCCAGATCCGTTTGGTGGAGGCTGAGCCGTACAACCTCAACACCTTTGAGGTCATGCGGGGCTTTATCGCCGGGCTGTATGCTGGCAACTTTGACATTACCCACATCTTTATCGACAGCCTGTGCAAGATCGTTCCCAGCGACTGTGGACCTGAGCTGGATAGCTTCCTGGCCTGGCTGGACGGCTTTGCGGAGAAGAACGATATCAAGTTCACCATTTCCATCTCCGCCGACGAGTCTGTGGCTTCGGACGACGTGAAGAAGTTCTTCTAAGCCCATCCATAAGCATAAAAAAGCACCGAGCCCATGTGGCTCGGTGTTTTTTTGCTTGTTACATATGGGCTTCGATCATCTGGCAGAACCGGTCCTTGGGCAACACGCCTACCAGCCGATCTACCTCGTTGCCCTTTTGGAAGAGGACCACGGTGGGGATGTTCATCACGCCGTGCTTCATAGCCAGGTCCTGATTGTCGTCCACGTCCACCTTGGCCACGGTCACTACGCCGTCATACTGTACCGCCAGCTCCTCGATGACCGGGCCCAGCATCTTGCACGGTCCGCACCAGCCGGCCCAAAAGTCCACCAGCACGGTCCCTCCGGCCTCCATGAGCTTCCGAAAGCCCTCGTCATTCAAATGCAGCACTGCCATAGGCTTCGACCTCCTTGTTTGATGCTCTCACCATAATATCTTTTCCCGAATTTGTCAAGAGGAGAGGGCCAAAGATTGACAAAAAGAAAAAACTGTGGTATGATTCGGCTGTTATAAAGGCGTTGACGGGGAAGAGTACCCCATTTTGGCCGGTCAAGAGAGGAAGCGGACGGTGCGAGCTTCTCCGGCAAATGGCGGGAAGGTGGCCCCTGAGCCGCGGACCTGAACGCTGAGTAAGGCCCGCCGTCACCTGCGTTAAGGGACAAACGAGACCCAATTCAGGTGGTACCGCGGAAGCATATTTCGCCCTGAGCCAAGCGCTCAGGGCGTTTTTTATTTCCCTGTGAGCGCAAACTACACAAAAGGAGTGTATCCAATATGAACCGAGAACTGCCCAAGACCTACGAGCCCCAGGAGGTGGAGGGGCGCATCTATGAAGCCTGGGAGAAGGCCGGGTGTTTCAAGACCCAGCGGGACCCCGGCAAAAAGCCCTTTACCATTGTCATGCCGCCCCCCAACGTGACGGGACAGCTCCACATGGGCCACGCCATGGACTCCACCCTGCAGGATACCCTCATCCGCTTCAAGCGGATGCAGGGCTATGCCGCACTGTGGGTCCCCGGCACTGACCACGCCGGCATTGCCACCCAGATCAAGGTGGAGGAGGACCTCCGGGTCAACGAGGGCAAGACCCGCTACGACCTGGGGCGGGAGAAGTTCCTGGAGCGGGTGTGGGAGTGGAAGGAGAAGTACGGCGACCGCATCGTGGCCCAGCAAAAGAAGCTGGGCGCGTCCTGCGACTGGGACCGGGCCCGGTTTACCATGGACGAGGGCCTCTCCGCCGCCGTGCGCCACGTGTTTGTCAGTCTCTACAACAAGGGGCTCATCTACAAAGGCAGCCGCATCGTCAACTGGTGCCCCCACTGCACCACCGCCCTCTCCGACGCCGAGGTGGAGTATAAGGACAAGCCCGGCAAGCTCTGGCACATCCGCTATCCCATCGTGGGCGAACCCGATAAGTACGTCATCGTGGCCACCACCCGGCCCGAGACCATGCTGGGCGACAGCGGCGTGGCCGTCCACCCCGAGGACGAGCGCTACACCGCCATCGTGGGCAAAAAGTGCCTGCTGCCCCTGGTAGAGCGGGAGATCCCCATCGTGGCCGATGAGTATGTGGATAGGGAGTTTGGCACGGGCTGTGTGAAGATGACCCCCGCCCACGACCCCAACGACTTTGAAGTGGGCCTGCGCCACAACCTGGAGAACATCCGGGTCATTGAGGACGACGGCACCATCTCCGAGGGTTACGGCAAGTACTCCGGCCTGGACCGCTACGAGGCCCGCAAGGCCATTTTGGCTGACCTGGAGGCGGGCGGGTATCTGGTCAAGATCGACGAACACCAACACAACGTGGGCACCTGCTACCGCTGCGGCAACGATGTGGAGCCGTTGATCTCCGCCCAGTGGTTCGTGAAGATGGAGCCCCTTGCCAAGGAAGCCCTTCGGGTGGTGAACGACGGCGAATTAAAGTTCGTCCCCGACCGCTTTGCCAAGACCTACACCAACTGGATGGAAAACGTCCACGACTGGTGCATCTCCCGCCAGCTCTGGTGGGGCCATCGTATCCCCGCCTGGCAATGCGACGACTGCGGGGAGATGACCGTCTCCGAGACCGACCCCACCGAGTGCGCCCACTGCCACTCCAAGCATATCCACCAGGAGGAGGACGTGCTGGACACCTGGTTCAGCTCCGCCCTCTGGCCCTTCTCCACCCTGGGCTGGCCCGATGAAAGCAGCGAGGACCTGAAGTATTTTTATCCCACCGACGTGCTGGTCACCGGCTACGACATCATCTTCTTCTGGGTGGCCCGAATGGTCTTCTCCGGCTGTGAGCACACGGGTAAGAGCCCCTTCCACACCGTGCTCATCCACGGCCTGGTCCGGGACGATAAGGGCCGCAAGATGTCCAAGTCTCTAGGCAACGGCATCGATCCCCTGGAGATCATAGACCAGTACGGCTGTGACGCCCTGCGGTTCAACCTGGTCAGCGGCAATTCCCCGGGAAATGATATGCGTTTCTACACCGAGCGGTGTGAGGCCTACCGGAACTTTGCCAACAAGATCTGGAACGCCAGCCGCTTTTTGATGATGAACCTGACCATCGACCGGTGCGCTCTGCCGGAGAAGTTGGAGCTGGAGGACAAGTGGATCCTCTCCAAGCTCAATCGCCTCATCGGTGAAGTCACCGAGAACATGGACAAATATGAACTGGGCGTGGCCTCGGCCAAGATCTATGACTTCATCTGGGACGACTACTGCGACTGGTATATCGAGCTGACCAAGGCCCGGCTCCAGGGGGAGGACCCCGCCGCCAAGGAGAGCGCCCAGCAGGTGCTTTGCTACGTGCTTACCGAGACCTTGAAGCTCCTCCATCCCTTCATGCCCTTTATCACCGAGGAGATCTGGCAGGCTCTGCCCCATGAGGGAGACTTCCTCATGCTGCAGAGCTGGCCTACCGTCAGCGACAAGCTGGACTTCCCGGCGGAGGAGAAGTCCATGGCCCTCATCATGGAGGCCATCAGCGCGGTGCGCACCCGCCGCAGCGAGATGAACGTGCCCCCTTCCAAGAAGGCTCACCTGACCCTGGTGACTCAGGACGGCGCACTCTTTGCTCAGGGAACGGCCTTCCTCAAGCGTCTGGCCTATGCCGACGAGGTGACCATCACCGACCAACAAGCCCCCGCTGAGCAGGACGGTATGGTCAGCGTGGTGACTCATGCGGCCCAGATGTTCATCCCCTTGGCCGAGCTTGTGGACCTGGAGCAGGAAAAGGCCCGGCTGGACAAGGAGATCGCCAAGACCCAAAAGGATCTGGATGGGCTTAAGACTAAGCTCGGCAATGAGAACTTCGTCAATAAAGCCCCTGCCAACGTGGTCCAGGCCGAGCGTGACCGCCAGGAGAAGCTGGAGGCCTTGTTGGCCAAGCTCACCCAGCAGCGGCAGGGGATGTAAAGCAGATCGCCATTACAGAGAAAGGAGGAGTGGGGGCATGAATATCCAATGGTATCCGGGCCATATGACCAAGACCCGGCGGCAGATCGAGGCCGACTTGAAAAACGTGGACATGGTGGCCGAGATCATCGACGCCCGCATTCCCATCTCCTCCCGAAATCCTGATATTGACGCCATTGTGGGAGAAAAGCCGAGACTGATCGTCCTCAACCGGGCCGATCAGGCCGACTCCGAGGGCAACCGCCGCTGGATGGCCTGGTTCAAGACCAAGGGCTATGCCATCCTGTGTACTGACGCCAAGACAGGCAAGGGGGTAAAGGATTTTTCCTTGACGGTCAAGGAGGCCCTGGCGGAGCAGATCGCCCGCTGGCAGGAGAAGGGTATGGTGGGCCGAAAGGTCCGGGTCATGGTGGTGGGCGTGCCCAACGTAGGTAAATCCACCTTTATCAACCAGGTGGCGGGCCGCAAGTCCGCCAAGGCCGGAGACCGGCCCGGCGTCACCCGGGGCAAGCAGTGGGTGGCGGTGGACAGCGGTCTGGACCTGCTGGACACCCCGGGCATCCTCTGGCCCAAGTTTGAGGACCCCAACGTGGGCATGAACCTGGCCTTTACCGGCGCGGTGAAGGACGACATCATGGACACCGAGACCCTGGCCTTCCACCTCATGGACCTCCTGAACGCCCACTATCCCCAGGCCATGACCGGGCGCTACAAGGTGGAGCCCGACCCCGCCGCCCAGGGCTGGGAACTGCTGGAGAGGGCAGGGAAGAAGCGGGGCTTCCTCATCTCTGGCGGCGAGGTGGACTTAGAGCGCATGGCGAGCGTCCTCCTAGACGAGTTTCGGGGCGGTAAGCTGGGCAAGATCACCCTGGAATGGCCTGAGGAGACAACAGTATGAATATGTGGCAAGTAGAAAACCTTTACAAAGAAAAGGGCTACCGGGCCATCTGCGGCGCCGACGAGGCCGGGGCAGGGCCCCTGGCGGGACCGGTGTATGCTGCGGCGGTGCTGCTGCCCTTTGGTCTGGACCTGCCCGGCGTCAATGATTCGAAGCAATTGTCGGAGAAGAAGCGGGAGACTCTCTTTCCCGTCATTCAAGCATCGGCCCTGGCCTGGGCAGTGGTGAGCGTCTCCCCGAAAGAGATCGACGAGACGGATATCCTCAAGGCCCGTCTCAAGGCTATGGACCTGGCCATCGCCCAGCTGGACCCGCCGGCGGACTTTGCCCTCATCGACGGGAACCGGGACAAGGGCATCTCCTGCCCCCACGCCACTGTTATCCAGGGCGACGCACAGAGCCTCAACATCGCCGCGGCCTCCATTCTGGCCAAGGTGAGCCGGGACCGGCATATGATGGAGATGGATCGACTGTACCCGGAATACGGCTTTGCCAAGCATAAGGGCTACCCCACCAAGGCCCATTACGACGCCATCCGGGCCCACGGGCCCTGTCCCATCCACCGCATGACCTTCTTGAAGAAGTTCTACGCTAAGGAGGGACGGCCATGACCGAGGACAAACAGGCCCAGGGCCGCCGCAACCGCCTGACGGGCCAGTGGGGCGAGGCCCTGGTGGCTCAGGACCTGCGGGATAAGGGTTGGCAGGTCCTGGCCGCGGAATTTCGCTGCCGGTTTGGGGAGATCGACCTGATCGTCCAAAACCGTGCCTATCTGGTCTTTGTGGAGGTCAAGCTGCGCAAAAACGCCGCGTACAGCACCCCCGGCGCCTACGTTACCCAAGCCAAGCAAGCACGGCTCCGGGCCACGGCGGAATATTACCTCGCGCGCTATCCCACCCACCTCCAGCCGCGGTTTGACGTAGCGGAGGTCTACGCACCCCAAGGGACGAACACCGCGGCGCCCACCATCCATTACATTGAAAACGCTTTCTGAGGAGGGAGACCATGCGGGTCTTTGACGGCCATTGCGACACCCTTTCCCGCTGCTTGTACACCAAAGAGAGCTTTTCCAACGCCCAGGGCCATTGGAGCATTGACAAGGTAAAAGCCTTTCCATCCTATGCTCAGTTTTTTGCCGCCTTTTGCGGTCGGGAGCCCCAGCCCGGCGTCTCGCTTTTTTCCCTGTTTCTGGAGCAGGAGGCTCTTTTGAAACGACAGCTTCAAGAAAATGCCGATGCCATGACACTTTGCGTAACGGCCGACCAGTGCCGCAGGACCTGGGACCGGGGCAAGGTGGCTGCCTTTTTTTCGGTAGAGGGCGCGGAGCTGTTGGATTGTGAAGTGGAAAAACTTTACATTGCCGCCAAGCAAGGCGTTCGGGCCGTCAACCTGACCTGGAATTTCCCAAACGTCCTCTCCGGTTCCAACTGCGCCCAGGCGGACCGGGGCCTCAGCGTTCAGGGGCGGAATTTCGTCCGGGAGATGAACGCCCTGGGGGTGTTGGTGGATGTGTCCCATCTCTCCGACCCCGGCTTTTGGGACGTTGTGAAGACGACCCAAAGTCCTATCATTGCCAGCCATTCCAACAGCCGAGCGGTACATTTTCACCCGAGAAACTTGACGGATGACCAATTTACTGCCATAATGGAACTTCAAGGGACGGTAGGGCTGAACCTAGCGGCGGATTTCCTGCCGGGCGCGCCCGTTTTGGACGATGTGGTCCGGGTCCTGGAGCATTTTCTGGATCTGGGCGGGGAGGATACCGTGGCCCTTGGCGGCGACTGGGACGGCATCGAGCGTATGCCCGCCGAGCTCTCCGACGTGACTGGCTGGGCTCTTTTTTACCGGCGACTTCAGGAGCGGGGCTATGGCCAGGAGTTGCTTGATAAGCTGTTTTATAAAAATTTGATGAGAGTGGTGGAGCAAGTATGTATTATGTGAGTACCCGCGGCGGTAGCCAGCGCATGAGCGCGGCCCAGGCCATTGCCCAGGGCCTTTCCAGAGACGGAGGGCTGTTGACTCCGGAGGTCTTCATGCGCCTGCCCGCCAACGCGCTGGATACCTTGAAGGATATGTCCTACCCCCAGCGGGCCGTCTTTGTGATGAAGGCCTTTTTGGATGACTTTTCCATTGCCGAGCTCAACGCCTTTGCTGGTGCGGCCTACGGCTCGGACAAATTTGACTGCCCTGAGGTTGCGCCGGTCCACCGGGTAGACGAGAATACCCACTGCCTGGAACTGTGGCATGGCCCTACCTGTGCTTTTAAGGATATGGCCCTGCAAATGCTACCTCACCTGCTCACTGCCTCGCTGAAGAAAAACGGCGAGCGCAAGAAGGTCTGCATCCTGGTGGCCACCTCCGGCGACACGGGTAAGGGCGCTTTGGAGGGATTCAAGGACGTGGACCAGACCCGCATCCTGGTTTTCTATCCCAAAGACGGCGTCTCCGCCATCCAGGAGCTTCAAATGACCACCCAGGAGGGGGAAAACGTGGGCGTTTGCGCCGTCCGGGGCAACTTTGACGACGCCCAGACCGGCGTGAAGGCCCTCTTTGCCGACGAAGCGCTGCGGGAAAAGCTGGCCAAGCGCCGCTGGTTCCTTTCCTCGGCCAACTCCATCAACTGGGGCCGGGTCCTGCCCCAGATCGTCTATTACGTCTCCGCCTACTGCGATATGCTCAAAAGCGGCGCCATCCAGACCGGCGACACGGTGAATGTCTGCGTGCCTACAGGTAACTTCGGCAACATTTTAGCCGCGTACTACGCCAAGGCCATCGGCGTGCCCCTGGGCAAGTTTATCTGCGCCTCCAACGCCAATAATGTGCTCACCGATTTCATCCAGACCGGCGTCTATGATAAAAACCGGCCCTTCTACAACACCACCTCCCCCTCCATGGACATCCTGGTGTCCAGCAACCTGGAGCGGTTGCTCCTTTCCCTCACCGGGGAGCCGGGCGAGGTGGCGGGCTACATGAAGGAACTGGGCGAGACCGGCCGCTATCAGGTCTCGGACAAGGTCCTCGCCAAGCTCCAGCGGGAGTTTGCCGCCGGTTTCTGTGACGATGAGCAGACCCGTGCCCAGATCGCCAAGACCTGGCGGGAGCACCACTACCTCATCGACCCCCACACCGCCGTGGCCTTCCACGTGCTGGAGGAGTACCGCCGTGAGACGGGGGACGAGACCCCCACCATCGTGGTCTCCACCGCCAGCCCCTTCAAGTTCTGCGACAGCGTACTGGACGCTCTGGACGTAGCGGACAAGGCCCAGGGCCTCGCCATTCTGGACCAGCTTAGCGATCAAACCGGCGTGGCCGTCCCCAGCCCTCTGGCCTCCCTCAAGGGCAAGACGCCCCGGTTCACCCAGTGGGTGGAGAAGGAGGACATGGTGGGGCAGGTAGAGGATATGTTACTGTAAGCGAGGTGACAGCGTGGCTCTTTACGCCATCGGCGATCCCCACCTGTCCCTGGGCGTGGCCAAGCCCATGGACGTGTTTGGCGGCGCTTGGGAGAACTATGTGGAAAAGCTCCAACAGGGCTTTGCGAAGGTCCGGGACGAGGACACGGTAGTCCTCTGCGGCGACCTCTCCTGGGGCATGAGCCTGGAGGAGGCTTTGCCAGACTTTCAGTTTTTGGACGCTCTGCCTGGCGTCAAATACATCGTCAAGGGCAACCACGACTACTGGTGGAACAGCGCCAAGAAGATGACCGAGTTCTGGGCCCACCACGGCCTGGAGACGCTGCATTTGCTGCACAATAACTGTGCCTTTTACCGTGACGGCGTGGCCCTGTGCGGCACTCGGGGCTGGTTTTTTGACGAGGGACTGGCCCAGGCCGAGGCGGATAAGGTCTACCGCCGGGAGCTGATGCGGCTGGAGACGTCGCTGAAGGCGGCGGGGGAGGCCCCCATCAAGCTGGCCTTTCTCCACTACCCGCCCAAGTACCAGGGCTATGCCTGCCAGGAGATCTTGGAGCTGCTGGAACGCTACGGCGTTTCCCGCTGTTTTTACGGTCATCTCCACGGTCCGGCCCACAAGCTGGCCCTCCAGGGTCCGGCAAACGGGGTGGACTACCGCATGATTTCGGCGGACTATCTGGATTTTGCGCCGGAAAAAATATTGGATTAAGTGAAAAAAACAGTGGAAATTCTTTCTAGTATCTGTTAGAATAGCAATGTTACGGGCCTGTGGCGGCCCAGTTTCGCTGAGACAAGGGCAGCGGCCCCGACAGGAGGAAGCGTAAAGCATGAATGTAAAGAGCAAGAAAAAAGGCGAGCACAATACCGTAGAACTGGTCATCGAGGTGGATGCCCAGGCCTTCGACCAGGCCGTCAACAAGGTCTATTTGAAGCAGCGTGGCCGGATCAGCATCCCGGGCTTCCGCAAGGGTAAGGCCCCGCGGAAGATCGTGGAGGCCATGTACGGCGCGGGTATTTTCTATGAAGACGCTGTTCAGGAGCTTTACCCCGAAGCCTACGAAGAGGCGATCGAAAAGGAAAATCTCAAGCCGGCCGCTTATCCCCAGATCGAGGTGGAGAGCGTTGGCAAAGAGGGCTTCACATTCAAGGCCATCGTGCCCTTGAAGCCCGAGGTCAAGCTGGGCGAGTATAAGGGCCTCACCGCCCCCAAGGCCGCCGCGGCGGTCACCGACGCCGACATCGACGGTGAGTTGGCGCCTTACATCCAGCGGGCTACCCGGCTCGTTCCCGTGAAGCGCAAGGCCAAGAAGGGCGACACCGCCGTCATTGACTTCGAGGGCTTTGACAACGGCGTGCCCTTTGAGGGCGGCAAGGGCGAGAGCTTCCCGCTGGAGCTTGGCTCGGGCAGCTTTGTCCCCGGCTTTGAAGAGGGCGTCATCGGTCTGAAGCCCGGCGACGAAAAGGACGTGGACGTCACCTTCCCCAAGGACTACACCCCGGAGCTTGCCGGCAAGGCCGTTGTGTTCAAGGTGAAGGTCATCGAGGTCAAGGAGCCCCAGAAGCCGGAACTGGACGACGAGTTTGCCAAGGACGTCTCCGAGTTTGATACCCTGGCCGACTTCCGCAAGGACCTGGGAGAAAAGCTCAAGGCCCGCCGGGAGAGCCAGGCGCAGTCCGACTTTGAGCGCTCCATCACCGACCAGCTCATCGACAACATGGAGGCCGATGTCTCCGACCTCATCGTCCGTCAGGAAGCTGACCGCATGGTGGATGACTACGCCATGCAGGTCCGCAGCCAGGGAATGGACTTTGGCCAGTACCTGTCCATGATGGGCATGAGCGAGGACCTTCTTCGGATGCAGGCCATGGAGGGCGCCCGCAAGCGGGTGCTCAACGAGTACGCTCTGGAGGCTGTGGCCAAGGCCGAGGGCTTGAAGGTCTCCGCCGCGGAGAAGAAGGCCGAGTATGAGCGGCTGGCCAAGGAGTACAGCATGGAGCTTGACAAGGTCAAGGCCGCAGTGACCGAAGAGGCCCTGGAGCGGGACCTTCTGATGAAGAAGGCGTCCCAGTTCGTCTTTGACAACGCCAAGGAGGGCAAGGCTCCCGCCAAGAAGGCCGCCCCCAAGAAGAAGGCCGAGGATAAGGCCGAGACCACCGAGGAGAAAAAGCCCGCGGCGAAGAAGGCTCCCGCCAAAAAGCCGGCCGCCAAGAAGGACGAGGGCGAGGAGAAGAAGGCCCCGGCCAAAAAGCCCGCAGCCAAGAAGACCACCAAGAAGACCGAGGAATAAACAAAGGGAATATTTGGGGCGGGATAGGTTATACTCTTGTGTAATGCTATCCCGCGCCCATTTTTGTAAAGGAGAAACTACCATGCCTCTGATCCCGTATGTAGTAGAGCAGACCAACCGCGGCGAGCGGTCCTACGACATCTTTTCCCGGCTGCTCAATGACCGTATCGTGATGCTCAACGAGGAGGTCAACTCCGCCACTGCCGGCGTCATCGTGGCCCAGCTCCTATTTTTGGAGGCCCAGGACCCGGACAAGGACATCCAGTTCTACATCAACAGCCCCGGCGGCTCTATCACCGACGGTATGGCTATCTACGATACCATGCAGTATATCAAGTGCGACGTGTCCACCATCTGTATCGGTATGGGCGCGTCCATGGCCGCCTTCTTGCTCTCCGCGGGAGCCAAGGGCAAGCGTCTTGCTCTGCCCAACGCCGAGATCATGATCCATCAGCCCTCTGCCGGCACCCAGGGCCAGGTCACGGATATGGCTATCCATCTTAAACGCTTTGAGTTCATCAAAAAGCGTATGAATACCATTCTGGCCGCCAACACCGGCAAGACGCTGGAGGAGATCACCGCCGCCTGTGAGCGGGATAACTTCATGACCGCGGAGGAAGCCATGCAGTTTGGCCTGATCGACAAGGTCATCACCAGCCGCCAGTAAGGCTATCCTCCCATCGAGGTGATACCATGGCAAATCAAGATAACCGATCCATCCGCTGCTCCTTCTGTGGCAAGCGGCAAGAGCAGGTGAGCCGCATCATTGCCGGCCAAGGAGTCTATATCTGCAACGAGTGCGTCCATCTGTGCCTGAGCATCCTGGACGACGAGGAAGAAACGGACTTTGAGCTGGAGCAGCAAACACAAGAGGCCCTGGGGGACATCCCCACGCCCCAGGCCATTCACCAGGTGCTGGACCAATATATCATTGGTCAGGAGGAGGCTAAGGTCGCTCTCTCCGTGGCCGTTTACAACCACTATAAGCGCATCTACCTGGGCAATGAGGACGATGATGTGGAGATCCAAAAGAGCAATATCCTGCTCATGGGCCCCACCGGCTGTGGCAAGACCATGTTTGCCCAGACCCTGGCCCGGATCCTCAAGGTCCCCTTTGCCATTGCCGACGCTACCACCCTCACCGAGGCCGGCTATGTGGGCGACGATGTGGAGAATATTCTCCTGCGCCTGGTCCAGGCCGCCGACTACGACATCGAGCTGGCCCAGCGGGGCATTATCTACGTAGATGAGATCGATAAGATCGCCCGCAAGAGCGAGAACACCTCCATCACCCGGGACGTCTCCGGCGAGGGCGTGCAGCAGGCTCTTTTGAAGATCTTAGAGGGCACTGTGGCCAACGTGCCGCCCCAGGGCGGGCGCAAGCATCCCCATCAGGAGTTCATCCAGGTGGACACCAAAAACATCCTCTTCATCTGCGGTGGCGCATTTGACGGCATTGAGAAGATCATTGAAAGCCGCCTGGACAAAAAGACCATCGGCTTTGGAGCCGAGGTCCACACCAAGGCAGAGCGGGAGCACGCCAACATTATCAAGGAGGTCCAGCCCCACGACCTCTTGAAATTCGGCATCATCCCGGAGCTGGTGGGTCGTTTGCCGGTGTTGACCACCGTCAGCGCCCTGGACCGGGACCAACTGGTGGAGATCCTGACCAAGCCCAAAAACGCCTTGGTCAAGCAGTACCAAAAGCTCCTGGGCTACGACGATGTGGAGCTGGAGTTCCAAAGCGAGGCCCTGGAGGCCGCGGCGGATAAGGCCCTGGAGCGGGGGATCGGCGCCCGCGGGCTCCGGGCCGTGCTGGAGGGGATCATGACCCAGGTGATGTACGACATCCCCAGCCAGACCGACATCGTCAAGGTCACCATCACCCCCGCCTGTGTCAACGAAGGGGCTCAGCCCCTGGTGGAGCGGGGCGCTAAAAGGACAAAGCGTGTCCCTGACAAGCGGGAAGAGCACCGGGAACGGGATGTGTCCTAACTGAACAAAAAGGGGCGATAATACCGAATTGGTACTTATCGCCCCTTTCCGTCTCTTATTGAAATGATTTCAACGCCTTATGGAAAGGGGAGAAAGACCATGACCTTAACGCCCGTGACCGCAGAGAAAATGCCGGTTCTGCCCCTGCGGGGCCTGGCGGTCTTTCCCAATATGCTCCTCCATTTTGACGTAGCCCGGTCCCAATCGGTCAAGGCCCTGGACAAGGCCATGGCCGCGGCGGGACCGGTGTTTCTGGCGCCGCAAAAGGACCTTGCTGTGGAGGAGCCCCAGCCGGCTGACCTGTGCGAGGTGGGCGCGGTGTGCTCCATCCGCCAACTGCTTCGCCTGCCCGGTGGCAGCGCCCGGGTGTTGGTGGAGGGCCTTTACCGGGGCCGCGTTGCCCAGGTGACCCAGCTGTCTCCCTATTTGGAGGCAGAGGTGGAACGTATCACGCCACCGCCGGTGCGCAGCTCTGCCCGTACTGAGGCGCTGATCCGTCAGGCTTATGAGAGCTACGGCCAATATGCTGAGCTGGCTCCCACCACGCCGGAGACCATGGTGGCTATTTTAGCCAGCAACGACCCTGGCTACATCGCCGACCACATTGCCCAAAACATCTCCCTTCGCGCGGAAGACCAGCAGGCCATTCTCTGCGAGCTTCGTCCGGTGCGGCGGCTGGAAAAGCTCTGCCGGGTCCTCCAGCGGGAGATAGAGGTGCTGCGGCTGGAGAGCGATGTGGAAAGCAAGGTCCGCCAGGGCCTGGACCAGAACCAGCGGGACTACTATCTCCGAGAGCAGTTGCGGGTCATCCGTGAGGAGCTGGGGGAGGGGGAGGACGACGAATTTTCCGCCTACCGCGCCAGGATCGCCCAAGCCAAGCTGCCCCAGGAGATAGAGAAGCGGCTCTTGACCGAGCTGGCCCGACTGGAAAAGCAGCCCTACGGTTCGGCGGAGAGCGCCGTGAGCCGCAACTACCTGGATGTGTGTTTGGAGCTTCCGTGGGGAACCTACACCCGGGAAAAAGCGGATGTGGCCGCCGCCCGAAGGGCACTGGATCGGGACCACTACGGCATGGAAAAGGTCAAGGAGCGCATCTTGGAGTATGTGGCCGTTCGCCAGCTGGCTCCGGACCTAAAGGGCCAGATCCTTTGCCTGGTTGGCCCACCGGGCGTGGGCAAGACCTCCATCGCCATGTCCGTTGCCCGGGCGCTGGGCCGCAAGCTGGCCCGTATCTCCCTTGGCGGCGTCCATGACGAGGCGGAGATCCGCGGCCACCGCAAGACCTATGTGGGCGCTATGCCCGGGCGCATCCTCTCCGGCCTCCGCCGGGCCGGGAGCATGAACCCGGTGCTGGTGCTGGACGAGATCGACAAGCTGGGCAGCGACGGCCGCAGCGACCCCACCGCCGCTCTGTTGGAGGTGCTGGACCCGGAGCAAAACGCCGCCTTCCGGGACAACTTTCTGGAGCTGCCCTTCGATCTGTCCCAGGTCCTCTTTATCACCACTGCCAACACCCTGGACACCGTGCCCAGGCCTCTTCGAGACCGCATGGAGATCATCGAACTGCCCAGCTATACGGACTTGGAAAAGCTCCACATCGCCAAGGGCTACCTCCTGCCCCGGGAGCAAAAGCGCCACGGTTTGAAGAGAAGCCAGCTCAAGCTCACCGACGAGGCCATTCTACGCACCATCACCGCCTATACCCGGGAAGCGGGAGTCCGCCTCTTAGAGCAGCAGCTGGCCAAGCTGTGCCGAAAGGCGGCCATGGAAGTGGTAGCGGGAAATGTAAAGTCAGTCGCCATTACAGATAAAAACCTGGGGCACTATCTGGGCGTGCCCAAATACCACCCGGAGACTGAGGCGCTCAAGTCCAGAGTTGGCGTGGTCAACGGCCTTGCCTGGACGGAGGCTGGCGGCGAGCTCTTAGAGGTGGAGGTCAACGTCATGCCCGGCACGGGCAAGGTGGATCTGACGGGCAACCTGGGTGATGTAATGAAGGAATCGGCCCAGACGGCGCTGTCCTGCGTGCGTAGTCGTTGGGCCCAGCTGGGGCTGGACGCTCAGTTTTATAAGACCAAGGATATCCACGTCCATTTCCCCGAGGGCGCCGTCCCCAAGGACGGACCCTCCGCGGGCATTGCCATCGTCACGGCCATGGTCTCGGCCCTGACGGGCACGCCGGTGACGGCGGGGATCGCCATGACGGGGGAGATCACCCTTCGGGGCCGGGTGCTGCCCATCGGAGGTCTGCGGGAGAAGACCATGGCGGCCCTGCGAAACGGCGTTCACACTGTACTCATCCCAGCGGACAACGAAAAGGATCTGGCGGAGCTGGATCCGGCAGTCCGGGATCAGCTTTGCTTTGTGCGTGTGTCCGAGGTAGACCAGGTGCTGGATCAGGCTCTGGAGCAAAGGCCCCTGGACCGGCCCACGACCCAGAGCGTACCCTATGTGCCTATGGTCCAGGGCCCCCAGCCGGGGCTGAAGCAGTGAGGTGAGGATATGGACGTGAATTGGAACAAGGCGGAGTTCATCCGCTCGGCGGTGAAGCCTGCCGATTTCCCCCATGACGGCCTGCCTCAGATCGTCTTCTCCGGCCGGTCCAACGTGGGCAAATCCTCCGTCATCAACCGGCTTTTGAACCGCAAGAACTTTGCCCGGGTGGGGGCCGCACCGGGCAAGACCACCCACATCAATTACTTTTTAATTGACCAGAAGCTCTACTTTGTGGACCTGCCCGGCTACGGCTACGCCAAGGTGTCCCAAGCCGAGCGCGCCCGCTGGGGCAAGCTCATCGAGGCCTGGTTTGCCGACAGCTCCCTGATGGCCCTGGGGGCCATGCTGGTGGACCTTCGCCACAAGCCCACGGCGGACGACGTGACCATGGGCCAGTGGTACGCCGCCAGCGGCAAGCCCTACGTGGTGGTGGCCAACAAGCTGGACAAGGTGAAAAAGAGCGAGCTGGAGGGCAACATTTTGCGTATTCGCGAGACCTTAGAGCTGCCCGAGACCGTGCCCGTTATCCCCTTCTCTGCCGAAAAGGGGGACGGCAAGCAGGAACTCATCGGCCAGATTTTGTCCCACATCTAGGAGGGCTTTATGAAATTTGTCCGTTTTTTGAAGGGCGAGACGCCCACTTGGGGTGAGGTAAAGGGCGAGAGCGTCTTCTGCCTGGACAAAGCGCCCTACGACGGTATTTCCTACACCGGCGAGAGCCTGCCGCTGCAAGACTGCTCTCTGCTGGCGCCCTGCGAGCCTACCAAGATCGTCTGCGTGGGCAAGAACTATTACGACCACGCTGTGGAGATGGGCGAGGGCGTGCCCGACCACCCCATTCTGTTCCTCAAAGGTCCCAACGTGCTCAGCCATCCTGGCAGCCCCATCACCGCCCCGGACTTTGTGACGAGGGTGGACTACGAGGGCGAGCTGGGTGTGGTCATCCGCCGCCGGGCGAAGAACGTGAAGGCCAGCGAGGCCAAGGACTACATACTGGGCTATACCTGCTTCAACGATGTCACCGCCCGCCTGGTCCAAAAGTCCGACGGCCAGTGGACCCGTGGCAAGAGCATGGATGGCTTTGGCCCCTGCGGCCCCTGGGTCACCGACGAGGTAGATCCCGCCGACCTGGCCATTACCACCCGCCTGAGCGGTCAGGTGGTCCAGCGCAGCCGGACCAGTCTCTTCATGCATGCCGTACCTGATCTCATCGAGTTCATCACCGCCTCCATGACCCTGGAGCCCGGCGATCTCATCGCCACCGGCACCCCCGCCGGCATCGGCCCCATGCGCGACGGCGACAGGGTAGAGGTAGAGATCGAAGGCATCGGCGTTCTCACAAACCCGGTGGTCCTGCCCAGGATCCAGCATATCTGATGTAAGCAAAAAACACCGCCGCTGTGAGACCACAGCGGCGGTGCTTTCATATTAGATCGGCTTAGAGCTTATCGGAGTCCACCATAATGTTGTCGGTGCCGTGCTCTTCAAATTCGCTGATGTACGCGTCGATGCGGCTGGCAAGCTCGGGGTAATTGGTCTCGTCGATGGGGGGGTCGTCCATGTCCCGGCGAGCCAGGTCCTCGGCCAGAATGTCGAAGAAAACGTCGTTTTCATACTGCATGATGGCCTCATGGATGCCGCCCTCGGCAAAGGCCCGGGAGGGGACGATCTCGCCCTGGTAGATCTCGGCCAGCTGAGGCATGCCTTCTTGGGCGGCCCGGAGAAAGAGCAGCGACTCTACCCGGTCATAGTCCTTGATGCGGTCGTCGCCGCGGGTAGAGTTCAAGATCCAGTTGCCGATGTATACCAGGTCCAGCAGACGGCGAAAGTCCTTTTTGCTCAGCTCCAGCTTCAACGCGATCCCTCCTGTTCCAGAAAGCCTAAAGCTACTTCATATATTATAGCGACTTTTCCGCCGTTGTCAAACCCCCAAACTCTGGAAGTACGCCCGGCGGAAAATTGAATTTCCTGTTGAAATACAGGATGGCGTCGGGTATAATAGAGGAGCAGAAATGCGCAAAGAGAAATAGGAGGTCTCGTATCATGGCTCAGATCACAAAGGATACCATCATTGGCGATATTCTGGACATCGCGCCGGACGCCGCGCCTATCTTCATGTCCATCGGCATGCACTGCTTGGGCTGTCCCGCCTCCCGGGGCGAGACGGTGGAGCAGGCCTGTGCGGTCCACGGCGTGCCTGTGGACGCTCTGCTGGCCAAGCTCAACGAGTTGGTCAAGGCCTGAAAACGCTGCAAAAAAGAGCGGCCTGCGCCGCTCTTTTTTCATAGAGAGGAGAACATACATGGCGCTGAAGCTGACCCCAAGGCTCCAGGCGGTGGCCGATCATGTGCCCCCGGGGGCCCGCCTGGCCGACGTGGGCACCGACCACGCCTACCTGCCCGCGTGGCTGCTGCTGGAGGAGCGCATCCCCTTTGCCGTGTGTACCGACCTGCGCAAGGGGCCGCTGGACCGGGCCAGGGAGACGGTGGAGCATTACGGCGTGGCGAACAGGGTCTCGCTGCGGCTCGGCGACGGGCTGGCCGGGTTGGACAGCGAGGAAGTGGACTGCGTCGCCATCGCCGGCATGGGCGGGGAGACCATCCTGCACATCCTGGGCCAGGCGCCTTGGACGGCGGAAAAGTCTTGCGTTGTTCAGCCCATGAGTTCCCTGGGCGATCTGCGCGCCGGGCTGGGCGGTCTGGGGCTGCGCATTGCCCGGGAGACCATCGTCCGGGAAGGGGAGACCCTTTACATCGTCATGGACCTGGTCCGGGGCCGGGAAGGACCGCTGACGGCGGCAGAACAATTGGTAGGCCGGGCGGCCAACCACACAGGGGATGCGTTATGGCCCGAGTATCTGGCCCAGGAGATCCGACGCGTGCGTCGGGCTTTGACAGGTCTAGCCCAGTCGGGCAAGGCCGAAAACCAAGCCCGAAGCGAGGAGCTGAAGGCGGCTCTGGCCGGCCTGGAGCAAATGGAAAAGGAGCTTTGATATGACAAAGGTTCAGGACATTTACGCCTATATCGACGGCTTTGCGCCCTTTGCTACGCAAATGGACTTTGATAACGCCGGGCTGCTGGTGGGTGACGGCCAGGCAGAGGTCAGTCGGGTGTTGTTGGCGCTGGACGCTACTATGGATGTGGTCCGCGAGGCGGAGCGGAAGCGCTGCCAACTCATCGTGACCCACCACCCCTTGATCTTCCGTCCGCTGAAAGCGGTGCGCCTGGAGGACCCCACCCAGGCCATCGTAGCCCGGCTCATCCGAAAAAACATTGCCCTGATCTGCGCCCATACCAATCTGGACGCCGCCCCCGGCGGGGTCAACGACGTGTTGATGGAGCGCCTGGGGGCAAAGGTCACCGGCGTTTTAGAGGAATTTGGCGTTCATGACGGACAGCCCTACGGCATGGGCCGGGTGGGCGAGCTGAAGAAGCCCATGGAGCCCAAGGCCTTTGCCGCCATGGTGAAAAAGGCCCTGGGGGCCAGGGCTGTCCGGGCCACCCTGGGCAAGTCCCCAGTGAAAAGGCTTGCCGTCTGCGGCGGCGCGGGCAGCGATATGCTGGACCTGGCCGTCTCTCTGGGGGCGGACGCCTTCGTCACCGCCGACGTGAAGCACCATGAGTTCCTGGCCGCCCAGGCCCTGGGCGTGACCTTGATCGACGGCGGCCACTTCTCCACGGAAAATCCCATGATGCCCGTCCTTGCGGAACGCCTGAACCGGGCCTTTGGGAAGGATGGGGTGGAGGTTTTCCTGTCAAAAATCAACAAAGAGCCATATGTCGCCCCTTAACTGGGAAATCAGGGGTTGAAAAATGGGTGAATCTGTGGTAAACTAATAGCCGAATTTTTGGGAAGGGATTGATACCATGTCCGGACATTCCAAGTGGCATAATATTCAAAAGACCAAGGGCGCAGCGGACGCCAAGCGCTCCCAGATCTTCACCAAGATCGCCAAGGAGATGATCGTGGCGGTGAAGACCGGCGGCAGCGGCGACCCGGCCAACAACTCCCGCCTGGCCACCGTCATCGCCAAGGCCAAGGCGGCCAATATGCCCAATGACAACATCAAGCGCACCATTGACCGGGCTCTGGGCTCGGGCAATCAGGACGCTTATGAGAACGTCACCTACGAAGGCTACGGCCCTAGCGGCGTGGCTGTGATTGTAGAGGCCCTCACCGATAACCGCAACCGCACCGCACCCAACGTCCGCCACCTCTTTGATAAGTATGGCGGCAACTTGGGCGCCACGGGCTGCGTGTCCTGGTCCTTTGACCAGAAGGGTGTCATCGTCATCGAGAAGGAGGACCTGGACGAGGACACGGTGATGATGGACGCCCTGGACGCCGGCGCCGCCGACTTCGAGGCCCAGGAGGAGGTCTTTGAGATCACCACGGCCCCCGATGATTTCGCCGCCGTGCTGGGGGCGCTGGAGGCCAAGGGCTACGCCTTCCTCTCCGCCGAGGTGGCCATGGTGCCCCAGAACTACGTAAAGCTGGAAAACGAGGACGACGTCAAGAACATGGAAAAGCTCATCGACCTGCTGGAAGAGGACGAGGACGTGCAGAACGTCTACCACAACTGGGATCAGGACTGAGTGCGCATACAAAGACGGTGTGACCGAAAAGGTCACACCGTCTTTTTTACTGCCCTACGGCCTGTTTATAGTTCTCGCCCCACGCCTTCATGGCGTCCAGGATGGGACAAAGGCTACGGCCCAGCTCGGTCAGGCTGTACTCCACCCGGGGCGGCACCTCGGCATAGACCTTTCGATCTAACAGTCCGCTCTCCTCCATCTGTCGTAATTGGGCGGTAAGGACCTTTTGGCTGACCTGGCCCACCGACCGGCGAAGCTCGCCAAAGCGCTTGGTCCCGGTCAGCAGATCCCGGAGAATAAGGACCTTCCATTTATCGCCAATGAGGGTCAAGGTGGTCTCTACCGGGCAGGCTGGTAAAATTTTTTGTTCCATAAAATCCTTCTCCCTTCACAATGGTTTCCTTTGGGTAACTAGAGCACAATATTGTGCCTACTTTACACTTCGGCGGTATGGCCTTATGATAATGCCAACGAAGGGAAAAGTCAATCCCTTGACAACCTAAAGGAGGAACCTTATCATGAAAAAGAACGCTTACACCACTGCCCCGGTGTCCGCCGGAGAGATGCGCGTGTACGCCAACGGCGACATGAAGCTCCACGCCTACCACACCGGCGATCCCATCGACGACCAGGTGCTGGTGGTGGAGAAAGCCGGGCAGGCCGTGGTCATCGAGTCCCCTTGCTTTGTAGACAGCATCCGGGCGCTGAGCGACTATCTGGACCGCATCGGCGTGAAAGTGGCCGGAGTGCTCACTGCCTACCACATGGCCGGGGCGACCTTCCTGCCGGGGGTGAAAAAGTACGCCACCCGGAATGCCGACGAATACGGCCACACCGGCGGCGGTAAGGGGCTGATCGACAGCTTTACCGGGGCCTTTGGAGCGGCCTTTGACAGCTCCATCCACACCGTTACCGACTACCTGGAGCCCGGTGCAGTGACCATCGGCGGTATCGACCTGGTCATCGTTCCCACCCAGGAGGCTTTCGATGTGGAGATCCCCGGGCTTAACGCGGTGTACACCCACATGCTGGGCCATGACTGCCACTCCATCGTGGCGGGCAAGGACCACGCCGACGCCATCATCGCCCAGCTCCAGAGCTACAAGGACCGTGGCTTTGATCTGGTGCTGACCTCCCACTATGTGCCCGAGGACCTGGCCGATGTGGATGTGAAGATCGCCTATCTGGAGCGCATCAAGGCCATTGCCGCCCAGAGTGGGGACAAGGACGCTTTTCTGGCGGCGGCGCAGCGGGAATTCCCCCAATATAGCGGCGGCAACTACCTGGAGATGACCGCTGGGATGTTCTTCCCTCAGGGGTAAAAGCATAAGGAGGCCGGGAGCATGGAGAGGCTGGAGCAGATACAGTGGCTGATCGAGCGGCTGCTGGAGGACTTGCCGGAGTGCCGCCCTTGGGCGGCGAAGGTCCCCAAGGAGGAAATTGCCCAGCGGCAGTTGTTTCGCGCGCTGATGAATATCCGGCCTCCCATGCCTCTGGACTCTGAATTCCTGGCGGCCCAGGACGCGCTGCTGTCGGCGGAGCGGGAGGAGAAGGGCGTGGTGGACGTTGCCGCCTTGCCGGAGGTCCCTGGCCATCCGGGGCTTGCCATCTGGCAAGGGGACATCACCCGGCTGAAGGCGGACGCCATCGTCAACGCCGCCAACGCCGCGCTGCTGGGGTGCTTTCATCCCTGCCACGGTTGCATCGACAACGCCATCCACTCTCAAGCGGGGCTTCAGCTCCGAGACGAGTGCGCCCGGTTTATGGCGGCCCAGGGGCACGCGGAGCCCACCGGCCAGGCCAAGCTGACCCGCGGCTATAACCTTCCGGCCCGGTACGTACTCCACACCGTGGGCCCCATCGTCCACGGGCAGGTGACGGCGCGGGACCGGGAGTCGCTGGTCGGGTGCTACCGCTCCTGCCTGGAGCTGGCGGCAGAGTACGATCTGGAGAGCGTGGCCTTTTGCTGCATCTCCACCGGGGAGTTTCACTTTCCCAATCAAGAGGCGGCGGAGATCGCCGTGGCAACAGTGCGGGACTTTCTAAAAACCGGGTCATCGATCAAGAAGGTGGTTTTCAATGTTTTCAAGGACCTTGACGCGGAGCTGTACCGAGACCTTCTCGGCGCGGACCCAGCGGCTGCGGGAGGCGCTGGACCTAGCTGACGCGGTGGTGGTCGGCGCGGGAGCCGGGCTTTCCACCTCGGCGGGATTTGTCTATGATGGGGAACGCTTTGACCGATATTTTGGCGACTTCTATGCCAAATACCACTTCCGCGATATGTACTCCGGCGGCTTCTACCCCTATGACACCTTGGAGGAGTACTGGGCATATTGGAGTCGCCAGATCCTGGTCAACCGCTACGAAAAGGCACCAAAGCCGGTCTATGACGCGCTTTTGTCCCTGGTGGCGGACAAGGACTATTTTGTGCTGACCACCAATGTGGACCATCAATTCCAGCTGGCGGGCTTTGATAAGAAGAGACTCTTTTATACCCAGGGAGATTATGGCCTGTGGCAGTGCAGTGGGCCGTGCCACCAGAGTACCTACGACAATGAAGAGCAGGTGCGCCGCATGGTGGCCCAGCAGCGGGAGTTGAAGGTCCCTACGGAGCTGATCCCCCGCTGTCCCAAGTGCGGCAGGCCCATGACCATGAACCTCCGTTGTGACGACTCCTTTGTGCAGGACGAGGGCTGGTATGCGGCCCAGGGCCGCTGTCAGGACTTCTTGCGCCGCCACGGGCAGGGAAGGGTCCTCTTTTTAGAGCTGGGCGTTGGCTATAACACGCCCGTCATCATCAAATACCCCTTTTGGCGCATGACGGCACAAAACCCCGAGGCCACCTACGCCTGCGTTAACATGGGCCAGGTGGCTTGTCCCAATGAGATCGAGGACCGGGCCATCTGCATCGACGCCGACATCGGCCAGGTGTTGGAGCAGTTGAAGTGCGGCGCATAATTTGCCAGGACTTTGCCCATACTGACCCCATCCATATTTGGGAGGCATGGGCATGAAGATGACCAACCAGGAGTACAACAAGTATGTGGAAAACAAGGCCAAACCCTCGCCCATCTGGAAGGACTTGTGCTGGGCCTTTTTCGTAGGCGGCGCCATCTGCGCTCTCGGGCAGGGGCTGACCAACCTCTATGTGTATTTGGGCGCCACCACGGAGGACGCGGGCACCTGGACCTCCATCACGCTGATCTTCCTTGCCGCGCTGCTGACGGGCCTCGGCGTCTTTGACGATATTGCCAAGCACGCCGGAGCGGGCACCTTAGTGCCCATCACCGGTTTTTCCAACGCCATGGCGTCTCCGGCCCTGGAGTTCAAAAGCGAGGGGCTGATCCTGGGCACCGGGGCCAAGCTCTTCACCGTAGCCGGGCCGGTGCTGGTCTACGGCATCTCCTCCAGTATCGTCTACGGCATCATCCTGTGTATCATCGGCATGATCCAGGGCTAGACCCAGTAAAGACAAGGACTGACAAGGTAAATGCCTTGTCAGTCCTTTTTGCTATTTAGGTTCAGCCAGTAGAAAATCCAGGACCGCGCGGTTGAAGGGCTCGGGGTTCTTGTTTGCGACGAAGTGGTTGCCGTCAATAAATGCCAATTGAGCGTGCGGAATATGCTGGGCGATGTAGCGGGTGTGGGACGCCTTGATCAGATCGTGGGTCCCGGCGATGACCAGGGTCTGGGCGGTGATCTGGGCCAGCTCTTCCTCAGTAAGGTTGGGCTGGTCCACCATCAGCCCCAGCATCTCCGCGTGGCGCTTGGCCTCCGGGCTTCGCCGGGCAAACAGCCGGGCCGCGCGGTAGCCCAGTTCAATGGGGAGCTGCGTGGTGCGCTTCACGCCCTTGGTGTTCAGATTGCCGCCGTTCAAGACCAGCTTCCCCACCCGGTGGGGATAGCGCGAGGCAAAGCACATGGCGATGTTGGCCCCATCGGAAAAGCCGAGGATATGCGCCCGTTCGATGTCTAGCGTATCCAAAAAGCCCGCCAGGTCCTCGCCAAACTGCCGAATGGTGAAGGGCGCCGTGCCCCGGGGCGTTTGGCCGTGGCCCCTGGTATCCACGGCAATGACCCGAAAGGCGGCGGAAAAGGGCTCCGTCTGGTGGACAAAGTAGCCGCTGTCCTCGCCGTTTCCGTGGAGCAGCACCAGCGGCTCGCCTGCGCCCGTTTCCGTATAAAAATGCGTAATGTCCATGGGGTCCTCTTTCTGGCTTTTTGCCGTTTGACATATATTCTGATTGCTTTCTTCAAGGCGTCTCGTCTTTCTCCCATGCCTTCTGAAATGCCTGGGCGATGGGTTGAGATGGCGAGGGAAGCTGGCTTTTGCGCACCAGAGCGTCGATCTGGCCCAGGGAGGTCTCCATCTCCTGGTGGAGGGCGCTGGCGGAGAGGCGCAGAGCCCCGTGGCCCAGAATGATGACCTGGACCAGTCCGTCAGAGGTGGCCACCCGGACCCGGTTATCCTTACCCAGGCGGTAGGTGGCCTTTTCGATATAGGCGTCGGCGGTCTCGGCCTCCTTGGTGTAGACCACGGTGATGTTGTGGTGCTTTTCCACCTTCTCCACGCCGCCCTTGACCTTGTAGGCGTCAAAGACCACGATGACCCGGTTGCCCCGGTAGCCCTGGTAGTTGGACAAAAGCTCGATGAGCAGGACCCGGGCGGCGTCCAGGTTCTGCTGGGCCAGGGCCTTCAACTCATCCCAGGCGAAGATGATGTTGTAGCCGTCCACCAGAAGATATTCCGCCTTGTCCTCGCCCAGGTCCACCTGGACCTTGTCGGGCAGGGTGGGGGCGCTCTTGGGCGTGGTCATGGGCCGGGGCCCGGGCGTTTTGATGGGGCCGTAGGTCCGCTCGAAGATGGCCTGGAGCTCGTCGTCCTGGGCCTTGGTGCCCGAGTAGGACACGGCCCTGGGCGCTTGGGAGACCACCTGGGCGTCTTCCACCACGCCATCTGTGAGCTTGAGACCGCTGGAGACGTGGGCGTGGGCGGGAACGTCCTGCCAGGGGACGCTGTGGCCCGCGCCGTGGGAGCAGAAGACCGAGTCGGCGGGGTGCTCGGTGTCCCGCTCCGGGTCGTAGCCGCTGGCCGCCACCACCGTTTCCTGGTCCCGGCAGGGCCGGTAACCGCCCAGGGCGCAGCTCAACCGGCCCAGACCATGGGTGTAGGCGGCTAAAAGAGCGGGGTAGTCCCCAAAGGCGGCCACGCTGACTGAGCCGCGAATAGAGGCCTCCTCGCCCAGGGTCTGGGGCGGCTCTACGTCCGCACCCATCTGGCCCAGGTCGGACAGAGCCCGTCCCACAAAGCTCTGGGGCAGCTCCAGTACAAAGTCATACCAGGGCTCCAGCAGTACGTTTTCCGCGCCCATCAGCCCCTGCCGCAAAGCTCGGCAGGCGGCCTGACGAAAGTCGCCGCCCTCGGTGTGCTTAGGGTGGGCCCGCCCGGCCACCAGGGTAATGTTCACATCGGTCAGCGGCGCGCCGGTGAGCACGCCGGGATGGCTCAAACTGGCCAGCGAGCTGATGGCCAGCCGCTGCCAAGTGAAGTCCATCATCTCTTGGGGACAGGAGGAGAAGAAATGCAGGCCGCTGCCCGGTTCCGCCGGCTCCAGGAGCAGATGGACCTCGGCATAGTGCCGCAGGGGCTCAAAGTGGCCGATACCGATGGCGGGGGCGGCGATGGTCTCCTTGTAGAGAATGGCGCCGGGACCAAACTCACAGGCTAGGCCGAAACGGTCGGCCAGCACCCGACGGAGGATCTGGCCCTGGACCTCGCCCATGAGCTGGACATGGATGGCCCGGTTTTGCTCGTCCCAGGACACATGAAGCTGAGGGTCCTCGCTGGCCAGCTGCTGAAAATGCTGATAGGCCACATGGGGGTCCTGTCCCTCGTTTAGCAGGACCTGATAGGTCCGCACGGGCTGGAGCGCAGGGGACACAAGGGCCGGACCGTCGCCATAGACCTGGCCGGGCGTGGCCTGGGTCAGCCCGGTGACGGCGCAGAGGGTCCCTGCCGGCGCGGCGTCGATGGTCTGGAACTTGTCCCCGGAGTAAAGGCGGATCTGGTCCACCTTCTCGCCCTCGGCCAGTACGTCCTTCACCCGCAGCATGCCGCCGGTGATCTTGAGATGAGTAATCTGCCCGCCGCCCTGGGGCCGCTCCACCTTGTAGACCTGGGCGGAGAAGGTCTCGGGCCAGCGCTTTGAAGGCAGGGCCGTCTCCAGATCAGACAAAAACTCCGCCACGCCCTCCAGCTTCAACGCCGAGCCAAACCAGCAGGGGAAGAGCCGCCGTTGGGCTATCAAATGGGGGATGACATCAGAAGACAAGCTCCCCTTGTTAAGATACTGGGCCAGCAGGTCCTCGTCGCACAGGGCCACCGACTCCCAAAAGCTGTCGTCTCGCGGCCCAGAGAAGTCCACGCACTGGCCGCTGAGGACGCTTTGCAGCTCGGCCATCAGATTTTCCCGGCCCCGGTTGGGCAGATCCATTTTATTGACAAACAGCACCGTGGGCACGCCGTAGCGCTCCAGCAGCCGCCACAGGGTACGGGTGTGGCTCTGAACGCCGTCGGTACCGCTGACCACCAGCAAGGCGCAGTCCATCACCTGCAAGGCCCGCTCCATCTCGGCGGAGAAGTCCACGTGGCCCGGGGTATCCAAAAGGGTGATCTGCCGACCTCCCAGTGGAAAGATGGCTTGCTTGGAGAAGATGGTGATGCCCCGCTCCCGCTCCAAAGCGTCGGTGTCCAGGAAGCTGCTCTGGTGGTCCACCCGCCCCAGGCTCCGCAGCTGCCCGGCGGAGTACAAGAGGGCCTCGGACAAGGTGGTCTTGCCCGCGTCCACATGGGCCAGGATGCCCAGCACCGTGTTGTCCATGTCCGTCCCTCCCTCCGCGCAATGTGTTTGTCAGAGGTATTTTACCACGCCCGGCAAGGTTGAGCAAGCCTTGCGTCTCAGGGTCGGGTATGCTATGATATTCCATAGAAATATCTGGAGAAAGGCGGGAGAGCATGGCTGAATTGACATCCCTGATCAATATAGGGAAGGAGATGTTCCGAAAGCTGACCTCGGTAGGGGTAGATACCCCGGAGAAGCTGACCGAGCTTGGAGCGGAGCAGGTCTTCTTTCAGTTGAAGGCCCGCTATCCCCAGGTCTGTCTGGTCCACCTCTATGTTTTGGAAGGGGCCATCACCGGGACCCTCTATAACGCGCTGCCGGAAAGGCGCAAAAGAGAGCTGAAGGCATTCAGCGACGGCTTGAAGGACTAGGAGGCGACCGCGTATGGAGCGTGTGAACAAGAGTATCTGTCAGACCAGTTATCCCGTTGTGCTGGTTCATGGCACAGGGTTTCGGGATTGGCGGGGACTTCAATACTGGGGCCGTATCCCAAAGGCACTGGAGGAATGTGGAGCCCAGGTCTTTTTCGGCAACCAGGACGGCTGGGCCACGGTGGAGCAAAACGCCGCCGCTCTGCGAGAGCGTGTGGAGGAGGTCCTGGCCCAGACGGGCAGCGAGAAGGTCCATCTTATTGCCCACTCCAAGGGTGGGCTGGATGCCCGGTGCATGGTGTCCTCTCTGGACATGGGGGACAAGGTGGCCTCGGTATCTCTGGTAGCTACCCCCAACCACGGCTCCAGAACGATGGACGGGCTATACCAGATGCCCAAGTGGGTCTTTCGTCTGGCGGGCTTTTTCGTCAATACCTGGTATCGGCTGTTGGGAGATAAGCACCCGGATTTTTGCTCAGTTTGCTTTCAGTTCACCACCGCCTGGGCCCGGGAATTCAACGAGAATAACCCGGATGTAGATGGAGTGCTCTACCGCAGCTATGCCGGCGTTATGTCCTCTTGGCGTAGTGACGTCTTCATGTGGTGGCAAAACCTGATCATGGGCTGGGTGGAGAAGGACAACGATGGTCTGGTAACCCTGGAGTCCGCCCGCTGGAGCGGGTTTCAGGGGGTCTGGCAAGGCGTGGGCGGCCGGGGCGTTTCTCACATGGACGAGATCGACTTTCGTCGCCGGCCCCTGAAATATCATGGAAAACGCTATGACGTTGTGGAGGAATACATCAAAATGGTAGCGCAGCTCAAGGAGCTTGGGCTGTGAAGGGGAGTGGAGAGACTGTGACGAAGCAGGCCCAGCGAGAGCTGTGCCTGGCACGGCGGCGTGCTTTGTCGGAGGAGGAGCGGGGCGCTAAAAGCGCCGCCATCTGTGAACACCTGACGGCACTGCCGGAGCTTCAGGCAGCCAAGACCATCCTGTCCTACCGGGCTACGGAGGACGAGGTGGACCTGACCGCCTTTCATACCTGGGCGCTGGAGCAGGGCAAGGTCCTGGCCTTTCCCGTATGCCGGGGTGGGGGACAGATGGAGGCGTATATTCCCGCCGGGCCGGAGAACTGGCGACAGGGGAGATACGGCATCTGGGAGCCCGACCCAGAGCGGTCTCGCCTGGTAGAGCCCGGTGAGTTGAACGCTGTCATCCTCCCCTGCGTGGGCTTTGACGCCTCGGGGCAGCGGCTGGGCCACGGCGGCGGGTACTATGACCGCTATCTGCCTCAGTGCGCCCAGGCCGTCCGCGTCCTGGCCGCCTTTGAGGCCCAGCGGCTGGAATGGGTAATGACCGATCCCCATGACCAGAGGGCCGAGCTGGCAGTGACCGAGCGGGGCGTTTTTCCCTCTGGCGGTACTTGACAGCCAAGCCCTTGGCACGATATACTACTAAATTAGGTTTTCGCATATTTTGGAGAAAGAGGTGCCCGGCATGAGCTACACCAAAGAGCAGATCATGAAGATCGTGAAGGATGAGGACATCAAGTTCATTCGGATGCAGTTTACCGATATTTTCGGGCAGCTGAAGAATGTTGCCATCACGGCCTCTCAGCTGGAAAAGGCCCTGAATAACCAGATCATGTTCGACGGCTCCTCTATCGAGGGCTTTGTGCGTTTGGAGGAGTCCGACCAGTGTTTGTACCCGGACCTGGACAGCTTTGTGGTCTTCCCTTGGCGGCCTCAGCACGGCAAGGTGGCCCGGCTCATCTGCGATGTGTATAACCCCGACGGCACCCCCTTTGTGGGCGATCCCCGTGGCGTACTGAAAAACGTGCTCAGCAAGGCCAAGAAGATGGGCTTTGATACCTTCAACGTGGGCCCCGAGGCGGAGTTCTTCCTCTTCCAGACCGACGAGGAGGGCAAGCCCACCACCCAAACCAACGACGAAGCGGGCTACTTTGACCTGGGTCCCCTGGATCACGGCGAGTCTACCCGTCGCCAGATCTGCCTGGCATTGGAGGAGATGGGCTTTGAGATCGAGGCCAGCCACCATGAGGTGGCCCAGGGCCAGCATGAGATCGACTTCAAGTATCAAGACGCCCTCCACTGCGCCGATTCGGTCATGACCTTCAAGCTGGCCGTCAAGGTCATGGCCCAGCAAAACGGGCTCCATGCCACCTTTATGCCCAAGCCTATCTTCGGCATCGCGGGCTCGGGTATGCACATCAATATGTCCCTGTTCAAGAAGGGTAAGAACGTTTTCTATGACGAAAAGGGCGAAAAGAAGCTCTCCAAGACCGCCTACCACTTTATTGCCGGCGTTTTGCATCACATGAAGGGTATGGCTGCCATCACCAATCCCCTGGTGAACTCCTATAAGCGCTTGGTGCCGGGCTACGAGGCGCCGTGCTACATGGCCTGGTCGGCCTCCAACCGTTCCGCGCTGATCCGCATCCCCGCCGCCCGAGGCCAGGCCACCCGGATGGAGCTGCGGTGCCCCGACCCCTGCTGCAACCCCTATCTGGCCCTGGCTGTCTGCCTGGCCGCGGGGCTGGACGGCATTGAAAAGGAAATGACCCCGCCGCCGGAGGTGACGGAGAACATCTTTGAGCTGACCCCCGCCGCCCGCCGCCGCAAGGGCATCGCGGCGCTGCCCGGTTCTCTGAACGAGGCGCTGGAGGCACTGAAAAAGGACAAGTTTATCCTGGACGTGCTGGGCGAGCACGTTGCCGCGCAGTATATCGCGGGCAAGGAGGCCGAGTGGCATGAATACTGCACCCGGGTCTCCTCTTGGGAGCGGGACAAGTATATCATCAATTATTAAGCGGAAAGGGGAGAGCGCTCATGCGCTTTACCAAGATGGAGGGTTTGGGCAACGACTACGTCTATCTGGACTGCACCAAGGCCGTCCCCGACTCGCTACCTGAGCTGGCCCGGAAGGTGTCTGACCGGCACTTTGGCATTGGTAGCGACGGGCTGATCTGCATTTTTCCCTCAGATGTGGCCGACTTTCGGATGGTCATGTTCAACGCCGATGGCTCCCAGGCCGAGATGTGCGGCAACGGCATCCGCTGCGTGGGCAAATTCGTCTACGACAAGGGCCTGACGGACAAGACCCAGCTGACTGTCGAGACCCTAGCTGGTATAAAGCATCTTGCCTTGACAGCGAAAGACGGCAAAGTGGATGCCGTCACCGTGGACATGGGCGTTCCTCAGTTGGGGGAATTCCGAACTGTCACCTGCAAGGACGGGGAGTACAAGGGACAGTGCGTCTCGGTCGGCAATCCCCATTTTGTCATCCAGGTAGAAGCTGTAAAGGATTTTCCCTTGTCGGTTCACGCGTCGCTTTCCGTTCCCAATCCCGCCTTTCCCCAGGGGGTAAACGTGGAGATCGTGGAGCTTGTGGACCGCAAGCACGTGAAAATGCGGGTCTGGGAGCGGGGCAGCGGGGAGACGCTGGCCTGCGGCACCGGGGCCACGGCCACTGCAGCCGCCTGCGCCAGCCAGGGCCTGACAGACCGGGAGGTCACTGTGACCTTGCTGGGGGGCGACCTCCGCATCCGCTGGGACGAGGGAGATGGCCACATCTATATGACCGGTCCGGCGCGGACGGTCTTTGAGGGCGAATGGCCCGACTAAGGAGGAATTCACATGGCAAAGATCAACGAAAACTTTTTGAAGCTGCCCGGCGGGTATCTCTTCCCTGAGATCGGCCGGCGGGTCCGTGCCTTCAGCGCGGAGAACCCGCCCATGCCCCTCATCCGCCTGGGCATTGGCGACGTAACCCTGCCCCTGGCCCCGGCCGTCATCGAGGCCATGCAGAAGGCCACCGCCGAGATGGGCGCGAAGGAGACCTTCCGGGGCTACTGCGAGGAGACCTGCGGGGCCTATGATTTCCTGCGCTTTGCCATCCAAAGGAGCTACAAGGACCGGGGCGTGGACATCGACGACGACGAGATCTTTGTCTCCGACGGCGCCAAGAGCGACTGCGGCAACATCGGCGACATCTTCTCGGTGGATAACGTGGTGGCCGTCTGCGACCCTGTTTACCCCGTCTATGTGGACACCAACGCCATGGCGGGCCGGGCCGGAGATCACGACGGCGAGAAGTGGTCCAAGCTCATCTACCTGCCCTGCACCGCCGAAAACGGCTTTTTCCCGGCCCTGCCGGAAGGAAAGGCCCCCGACCTTATCTACATCTGCTCCCCCAACAACCCCACCGGCACGGCGGCTACAAAGGAGCAGCTGAAAATGTGGGTGGACTATGCCAACGCCCACGACAGCGTAATCCTCTTTGACAGCGCCTATGAGGCTTTTATTACCACCCCCGGCATTCCCCACAGCATCTTTGAGATCGAAGGGGCCAAGACCTGCGCCATCGAGTTCCGCTCCTTCTCCAAGACCGCGGGCTTTACCGGCAACCGCTGCGCCTACACTGTCATTCCCAAGGCTCTGGAGCGGGGCGGGGCCAGCCTCAATAAGCTCTGGAACCGCCGTCAGGGCACCAAGTTCAACGGCGTGCCCTACGTCATCCAGCGGGCCGCCGAGGCGGTGCTGAGCCCGGAGGGCTGGAAGCAGTGCCAGCAGTCCATTGCCTACTACCTCAACAACGCCAAGGTCATCCGGGACGGACTGACCAAGGCGGGCCTCACCGTCTACGGTGGCGTGGACGCGCCCTACATCTGGGCCAGAACGCCCCAGGGCGTAGGCTCCTGGGAGTTCTTCGATAAGCTCCTCAAGCAGGCCTGCGTGGTTACAACCCCCGGCGCCGGCTTTGGCCCCAGCGGCGAGGGCTACATCCGCCTCACCGCCTTTGGCGACGCCCAGGCCACCCAAGAGGCCGTGGAGCGCATCGTGAAGGTGCTGTAACTGAGAATCAAAAAGAACGCCTTGCGGAAAATCTTCCGCAAGGCGTTTTCTTTTCTTAGCGCTCACACACGGCCAATGTCGGTGCGGTATTGCATTTTCTCAAAGTGGATGGGCTTGGCGGCGGCGTAGGCCTTGTCGATGGCCTGGTCCAAAGTGGGAGCCACAGCGGTGACGCCCAGGACGCGGCCACCGTTGGTGACGATCTGCCCGTCTCGGAGGGCGGTGCCGGCGTGGAAGACGGTGGCGGTTTTTCCCGCCGCGTCAAGGCCTGTAATGGGATAGCCCTTGTCATAGTTGCCGGGGTAGCCGCCTGAGGCCAGCACCAGGCAGCAGGCGGCTTCGCTACGCCAGCGGATGGGGGTCTTGGCCAAGGTCTTATTGCGGCAGGCCAGGAGAATGTCCATCAGATCGCTCTCCAGCAGGGAAAGCACCGCCTGGCACTCCGGGTCGCCAAAGCGGGCGTTATACTCCACCACTTTGGGCCCGTCGGGGGTGAGCATCAACCCGAAATAGATGACCCCTTGGAAGGACCGTCCCTCGGCGGCCATGGCCTTGACCGTGGGAAGAAAGATCTCGTCCATGCAGCGCTGGGCCAGCTCGGGGGTGTAGTAGGGAGAAGGGGAGATGGCGCCCATGCCGCCGGTGTTGGGCCCTTTATTGCCATCAAAAGCCCGCTTGTGATCCTGGGACGAGGGCATGGGGACGATGGTCTCACCGTCGCAGAAGGCCAGCACCGTTACTTCGGGGCCGGTCATGCACTCTTCAATCACGACCTTAGAGCCGGAAGCGCCAAACTTCTGGTCCACCATCATGGAGCGGACGGCGTCCAGCGCCTCGTCCACGCTCTGGGCTACCACCACGCCCTTACCCAGAGCCAGACCGTCGGCCTTGACCACGATGGGCGCGCCCTCGGAGCGGATGTAGTCCTCCGCGGCGGTAAGGTCTGTAAAGGTCTTATACTTGGCAGTGGGGATATGGTATTTGGCCATCAGCTCCTTGGAAAAGGCCTTGCTGGCTTCGATAATGGCGGCGTTGGCACGGGGCCCAAAGGCGGGGATACCCGCGGCTTCCATGGCATCCACCATGCCCAGAGCCAGAGGATCGTCCGGCGCGACCATCACAAGGTCCATGGCGTTTTCCTTGGCCCAGGCCACCATGGCGTCCACATCGGTGGCTTTGATGGGCACACAGGTGGCCACCTGCGCGATGCCGCCGTTGCCCGGGGCACAGAAAAGCTCCGTGACCTTGGGGCTTTGGGCCAGCTTCCAGCAGATGGCGTGCTCCCGTCCGCCGGAGCCTACGACTAAAACTTTCATTGAGAGACCTCCTAGGTGGTTTTGTCCAGCAATCCGTAGTCCCCGTAGAGGGATAAAAGGTATTGGTAGGTCATCTTGTTGCCCAAATACTGCCGAAAGGTGGCGGTTTTGCTCTTGCCCTCCGCCTTCAGCCGCTCCAGCCGGCTTGTGAGTTCATCGTAATTGCGCTGTACGTCGGCTAGCATCCGCTCGAATGCGGTAAGTCGTTCTTGCTCCGTCACAAAAAGACCTCCTTGCGGTGCCTACAGTGAATGCCAATATGTCCAATGCCCAATATGACGGCGGAAACCATCAACCAGATGACCCTTCCGTAGACCCCCAGCAGGAAAAACGCCGTCACCGGCAGAGTAGCCAGGGGCACGGGGATGCCAAATTGATCGCCGTAGAAATCAGCCAGAGTGCGCGCGGAGCGGAAATAGCGGACCCAGCACACATCGTAGAGTACCAAAAGCCCAAAGGCCGCTAACAGCCAAAGGCACCACACAGACAGGCCATGAAGGTTCAGATCGGAAAAACACACAGCGCAGCAGGTGGTCAGCACCTGACCGATCCGTTCCAAAAGCAGCAGGGGCTTGGACTCTTTTTGTTCCAGCGCATCGTAGCCCTCCGGGCGGCGGCGCGTCCACAGCGCGTTGGGGACAAACAGCATCAAAAGAAAGACCAGGCCGACGTAGGAAAAGCCAAAAGTCCCCATGGTGGTTTAGTGGTGGAACAGCCGCATCCCGGTAAAGGCCATGACCATGCCGTACTTGTCGGCGGTGGCGATAACGTGGTCGTCCCGGATGGAGCCGCCGGGCTCGGCAATGTAGGTGACGCCGGACTTGCGGCAGCGCTCCACGTTGTCGCCAAAGGGGAAGAAGGCGTCCGAGCCGCAGGTGACGCCGCTTTGCTTGGCGATCCACTCCTTCTTCTCCGCCACGGTGAGGACTTCGGGGCGGACCTTAAAGGTCTGCTGCCACACCCCCTCGGCCAGGATGTCCTCATATTCGTCGGAGAGGTAAATATCAATGGCGTTGTCCCGGTCGGGGCGGCGGATGTTGTCCACGAACTGGAGCCCCAGCACCTTGGGGTGCTGCCGGAGCAGCCAGTTGTCCGCCTTCTGCCCGGCCAGACGGGTGCAGTGGATGCGGCTTTGCTGGCCCGCGCCCACGCCGATGGCCTGGCCGTCCTTGACGTAGCAAACGGAGTTGGACTGGGTGTACTTCAAGGTGATGAGCGCCACGATCATATCGGTGACCGCCTCGGCGGGCAGGGTCTTATTCTGGGTGACGATGTTCTGCAGCAGCTCCGGGCCGATTTTGAAGTCGTTGTGGCCCTGCTGGAAGGTGACGCCGAAGACGTCCTTGAGCTCGATGGGGGCGCAGTGGTAGGCGGGGTCGATCTGCACCACGTTGTAGCCGCCCTTTTTCTTGGTCTTCAAGATTTCCAAAGCCTCGTCGGTGTAGCCCGGCGCGATAATGCCATCGGAGACCTCCAGCTTCAGATACTGGGCGGTGGCGGCGTCGCAGACCTCGCTGAGCGCGGCCCAATCGCCATAGGAACACAACCGGTCCGCACCCCGGGCCCGGATATAAGCGCAGGCGATGGGGGAGAGCTCCGCTCCCGGCTCCACAAAGTACATCTGCCGCTCCACATCGGAAAGGGGCTTGCCCACGGCGGCCCCGGCGGGGGAGACGTGCTTGAAGGAGGCGGCGGCGGCCATGCCGGTGGCTTCCTTTAACTCCTTGACCAGCTGCCAGGAGTTGAAGGCGTCTAGTAGGTTGATATAGCCCGGCTTGCCGTTCAAAACGGTAATGGGCAGATCCGAGCCATCGCGCATATAGATCTTGGCAGGCTTTTGGTTGGGGTTACAGCCGTATTTCAGTTCCATTTCCTTCATGACTTAGCCCTCCTGATGCTTATTGCGGATCACGTCCTGGGTCTCCTTGGTCGCAAGGTCGATATAGCGGACAAAGAGGGAGACCTTGTTATCCTGGTTCAGCGCCTTCCAGACCTTGTCCGCCCAGGCCTGGGGATCAGCCTCGTCTACCGCCACGGCGATAGGCTCACCGTGGAAGGAGGGAAGGGGCTCGCCGTCAGACTGATAGGTGCTGATAAAATGGCCCACGCCCGCCTTGGGACCATCGTATTCAAAGAAGAACCGCTGGCAGGTATCGCCGTCATTGTCCATGGTCTTGAGGATGGACAGAGCATAACTGCCATCACCCTTCACAACGCCCGAGATGCGGGGGGTCCAGTTGGGGCCGTCGGGCTCAAAGGTGCGGGTCTTCAATGCGTGACGGTAGCAGTGGCCGTCTTGCAGAGCGTCCCGGATGGTGTCGGTCTGGTCACCGTTGGTGACAATGGTGACGGGGCCGCAGACCCGGACGGGGTGGTAAATAATGAGAGAGGGGTCGGTCATCTTGCTCTCGTCAAAGGCCTTGGTGCGGATGCCGTCCTCGGTTTTCTCAAAAATGCGGTTGCGGCTGTTGACGCTACGGCCCATGATAAAGTAAGTGATCACTGCCTTAGCGTTGTCGGCGGTGCGACCGATCAAAATGCCCCGGCCGGGGTAGGGGTTGCCCGCGAGCAGGGCGGGGAAGTCCTGGATACTCATAGCGTTTCCTCCTCTAAAATATGGACCTGGCGGCCCTCGACTTTCAACCGTCCCTGACAAAAGAGCGCCGCCGCTTGGGGCAGGAGCTGCCATTCGGCCTCTTCCATGACCCGGCGCTGCAGTGTCTGGGGGGTATCGTCTTCGTGAATGTCCACCGCCTTTTGGGCAATGACAGGCCCGCCGTCGGGCTCAGCAGTGACAAAATGCACCGTGGCGCCGGTGACCTTCACACCGTATTCCAGAGCCTTTTCATGGACGTGAAGACCATAAAAGCCCTCACCGCAGAAAGAGGGGATGAGGGCTGGATGGACGTTCAAAATGGCGTTTTCATAGGCGTCGATGAACTCACTGGTCAAAATGTGCATAAAGCCCGCCAAAATGATGAGGTCGGCCTTCAGCGACTGACATTTGTCCAGCAGGGCCAGGGAATAGGAGCGGTGGTCGGGGTAGTCCTTTTTGGCCACCACAAAGCCCGGTACACTAGCTTTTGCGGCCCGCTCCAGGGCATAGGCGCCCTCCTTGGAGGAGATGACCGCGGCGATCTTGCCGCCGGGCAGTTCGCCCCGGGCCTGGGCATCCAGCAGGGCCTGGAGGTTGGTCCCGCCGCCGGAGACCAGCACCACGATGTTTTTCAGCATAGCGCCACCTTGTCCTCGCCTCGGACGATCTCGCCCAGGACATAGGCGTTGACCCTGTGCTCCCCCAGCGCGGTCAGGGCCTTGTCGGCAGTACTCTTGGACACCACCACCGCCATGCCCACGCCCATATTAAAGGTGTTGAACATATCCCGCTCCGGGATATTGCCTGTCTTTTGAATGAGGTCAAAAATGGGCAGGGTCCGCACCGCGGACTTTTCGATCCTGGCGCACAGACCATCCGGGATACAGCGGGGGATGTTTTCATAAAAGCCGCCGCCGGTAATGTGGCTGACGCCCTTGATCTCCGCCGCGGCCATAGCCGCCAGCACGGGCTTGACATAGATGACCGTGGGGGTCAACAGGGCCTCGCCCAGGCTCTTGCCCAGTTCGGGGATGTGCTTGCCGAGGTCGGTGTGCTCCACGTGAAAGACCTTGCGGACCAGGGAAAAGCCGTTGGAGTGGACGCCGGAGGAGGGCAGAGCCAGCACCACATCGCCCGGGGCCATCTTGCTTTGGTCAATGACCTTGGGCTTGTCCACGATGCCCACGGAAAAGCCGGCCAGATCGTAGTCGTCGGCGGCCATGGTACCCGGGTGCTCGGCGGTCTCGCCGCCGATGAGGGCGCAGCCGGCCTGAACGCAGCCCTCGGCCACGCCGGAGACCAACTGGGCCACCTTCTCGGGCACGTTCTTACCGATGGCAATGTAATCGAGGAAGAAGAGAGGCTTGGCCCCGCAGCAGATGATGTCGTTGACACACATGGCCACGCAGTCGATGCCCACGGTGTCGTGCTTGTCCATCAGCTGGGCGACGCGCTGCTTGGTGCCCACGCCGTCGGTGCCAGAGACCAAAACGGGCTCCGTCATCCCAGAAAGGTCCGGGGCAAACAGCCCGCCAAAGCCGCCCAGGTCGGAGACCACGCCGGGGATCAAGGTGCGCTCCACATGCTTTTTCATGAGCTTGACGCCCCGGTAGCCGGCCTCAATGTCCACACCGGCGGCGGCGTAAGAGGCGGAGTGGGAGTTTTCCATGTCGTTTTACTCCTTTCCAGTCCAGCAGTAGGTACAGATCTTGTCCTTGTCGATGCCGATGGCCTTTAAAAGGCCGTCCAGGGACTGGTAGCCCAGCGAGTCAAAGCCCAGGGCCTGACAGATGCTCTTGAGCATACACTGTCCACGCTCAGTGGAGGCGTCAGCGTATTCATCCAGGTGCTTTTGACCCTCGTCCCCCTCCAGTTTTTGGATGGTAGAGCGGGTCAAAAGCTCCATGTCTGAGTTGCTGCGGGAAAAGTTCAGATACTTACAGCCATACATGATGGGCGGACAGGCGGAGCGCATATGGACCTCCTTGGCCCCCGCGCCGTAGAGAAACTCCACCGTTTCCCGCAGCTGGGTGCCCCGGACAATGGAGTCGTCCACAAACAAGAGCCGCTTGCCCTCAATAAGCTCCGGGACAGGGATCTGTTTCATCTTGGCCACCTGGTTGCGGATGTCCTGATTGGCGGGCATGAAGGACCGGGGCCAGGTGGGGGTGTACTTTACAAAGGGCCGGGCAAAGGTCTGGTGGCTGCGGTTGGCATAGCCGATGGCGTGGGGCACGCCGGAGTCGGGCACGCCGGCCACATAGTCCACCTCGGGCAGCGTGCCCTGGTCCATCTCGCTCTGGGCCATGACCTCGCCGTTATGGCACCGCATGACCTCTACGTTGACTCCCTCGTAGCGGGAGTTGGGATAGCCGTAATAGGTCCATAAAAAGGCGCAGATCTTCATGCTCTCCCCGGCGGGAGACAGAGTCTCATATCCATCGGCGGTGACCTGAACGATCTCCTGGGGACCCAACTCATAGGCGTCCTCGTAGCCCAGCTTTTGGTAGGCAAAGGACTCGAAGGATACGCAGCAGCCGTCCTTACTCTTGCCGATGAGCACCGGCAGACGGCCCAGCTTGTCCCTCGCGGCGATGATGCTGTCTCCGCTCAGGATCAAAATGGTAATGGAGCCTTCAATGACGTCCTGGGCGTAACGGATGCCGCTGATGAGGTCGCTTTTTTGGTTGATCAGGGCGGCCACCAACTCCGATTCGTTCACCTTTCCCGAGCCCATGGCCTGGAACTGATGGCCGGGGTGGTCAAAGTGCTGGGACACCAGAGCCTCGGCGTTGGTGATGCGGCCTACGGTGCTGATGGCGTAGATGCCCAGGTGGGAGCGGATGAGCAGGGGCTGGGGATCGGTATCGCTAATACAGCCGATACCGGCGTTGCCCTCCAGTTCATGGAGGTCCTTTTCAAACTTGGTACGAAAGGGGGTGTTTTCAATGTTGTGGATCTGGCGGTGAAAGCCGCCCCGGGGGCCGTAAAAAGCCATGCCGCCGCGGCGAGTGCCCAGATGGGAGTGGTAATCGGTGCCAAAAAAGACGTCCAGCACCACATCGCGCTTGGCGACCGCGCCAAAGAAACCGCCCATGCTTATTTGTCCCCCATGAGACGGCGCATAACTTCTTCGTAGGCCTCCTCCGCGCCGCCCATGTCACGGCGGAAACGGTCCTTGTCCAGCTTGTCGTGGGTTTTCTCGTCCCAGAGCCGGCAGGTATCGGGGGAGATCTCGTCGGCCAGGACGATAGTGCCGTCGGCGGTCTTGCCGAATTCCAGCTTGAAGTCCACCAGGTCGATACCGATCTCTTTCATAAAGCCCTTCAAAAGCTCGTTGACCTTCAAAGCGTAGGTGCGGATCAGGTCGATCTCCTCCCGGGTGGCAAGGCCCAGGGCCAGGGCGTGGGAATCATTGAGAAGGGGATCGCCCAGGTCGTCGTTCTTATAGGAGAGCTCAAAGGTAGGCTCGGCAAAGGGAATACCCTCCTCTACGCCGTAGCGCTTGGCAAAGGAACCGGCGGAGATATTGCGGACGATGACCTCCAGCGGCACGATAGAGACTTTCTTCACGGCGGTTTCCCGGTCGGACAGCTGCTCCACAAAGTGGGTGGGGACCCCTGCCTTCTCCAGACGCTGCATCAGGTTGTTGGTCATCTTGTTATTGATGGCCCCCTTGCCCACGATGGTGCCCTTTTTCTCGCCGTTGAAGGCGGTGGCGTCATCCTTGTAGCTGACGATGACGAGATTGGGGTCGTCGGTGGCGAAGACCTTCTTGGCTTTTCCCTCGTAGAGCTGTTCCATCTTTTTCATTTTCCCTGCTCCTCCTGTAATTTTTTGTCCTTTTCCATCACAGCCTGTTCCATATCGGCCTTGTGCGCTTTCAGCTTTTCCGTCAGGGTGGGGTCCTGCAGGCTCAGCATCTGGGCCGCCAGAATGGCGGCGTTTCCTCCGCCGTCCACCGCCACGCAGGCCACGGGGATGCCCGAGGGCATCTGTACCATGGACAGCAGGGAGTCAAGCCCACCCATCATGGAGGTTTTCATGGGCACGCCGATAACGGGCAAAGTGGTGTAGGCGGCCAGAACGCCCGCCAAATGAGCGGCCTTTCCAGCGGCGGCGATGATGACGCCAAAACCGTTATCCTGAGCGGCAGAGGCAAAAGCCTCGGCCTGGGCAGGGGTGCGGTGGGCGGAGATGACGCGGGCCTCGTAGGGGATGTCAAAACGCTTCAGGGTTCGAAAACAGGGTTCCATCGCGGGGAGATCGGAGTCCGATCCCAAGATCACAGCGACTTTCAGAGCCATAGGGCACCTCCCGGTAGCTTACAAAATAAAAAACCATTCTTATCATAGCGAATTATCAGGAAATTTTCAAGATGTTGGGGGCATTTTTGTTGGTTTACACAAGGGATAGTACGCCTGGAAGGGGTTCCCTGTTGGATTTTTCACCTTTGAGAGCCGTGGCAGAACGGTACGGGGGGCATAGGATAACACCAGGGGAGTGAATACCATGGTCTACTATCTCATTATCTGCCGGTCCCTCACCTATGCCCAGCGCACCGCCTCGGTACTGGAACGGGTGGGGATCACCGCTCATATCTTACGCGCGCCCCGGGCGATCGCCGGAGAGGGATGCAGCCACGGGGTCAAGATCGCCCAGCGGAGACTAGCCGATGCGCTGACGGTGCTGGACCGCGCCGGACTGGCTCCCAAGCGGGTGTTTCTATTGGAGAGCGATGGGGGCTATCAGGAGGTGCCGCTGTGATCTATTTTGACAGTGCGGCCACCACGCTGCAAAAGCCCACCGCCGTAGCCCAGGCCAGTGCCCGGGCCATTCGTACCTGCGCCAGCCCCGGCCGGGGCGGGCATAAGCCCGCCATGCTGGCCGCCGACACGGCCTACCGCTGCCGGGAGCTGGCCGGGACGCTCTTTGGCGTGGCCGAGCCCGAGCGCGTGGTCTTTACCATGAACGCCACCCACGGTCTGAATATCGCCATCCAAAGCCTTGTTAAGCCCGGCGGCGTGGTGGTCACCTCCGGCTGGGAGCATAACGCTGTCACCCGGCCTCTCCACGCCCTGGGCGCGGAGGTACGGACTGCGGCCGGGCCGATGTTTGATCACTCCGCCGCGCTGGCCGCCTTTGACAGACAGCTCACCGAGGACGTGAAGTGCGCGGTGTGCACCCAGTGCTCCAACGTCTTTGGCATGATCCTGCCCATCGCGGACATCGCCAAGCTCTGCCGGGTGCGCGGGATCCCCCTCATTGTGGACGCGTCCCAGAGCGCGGGCTGTCTGCCCATCGACCTGGACGGCTGGGGTGCGGCCTATGTGGCCATGCCGGGGCACAAGGGCCTTTATGGTCCTCAGGGAACGGGACTGCTACTATGCGGAAAGGATTCTGCGCCTGTGCCCATCCTGCAAGGCGGCACGGGCAGCGCCTCCCTGCAGCAGGATATGCCCGACTTTTTACCCGACGCGCTGGAGGCGGGCACCCACAACATCACCGGGATCGCGGGGCTTCTGGAGGGACTTCGGTATGTTGCCCGAAAGGGACCGGGGACCATTCTGGCCCATGAGCGCAAGCTGTTGGCCCTGGCCCACAGCGGGCTGTGTCAGATCCCGGGCGTAGAGGCCTTTGCCGGGTTTGATCCGGAAAGCCAGGCCGGGGTCTTGTCCTTCCGGGTCTGGGGAGTGGATTGCGAGGAGATCGGACAGTGGCTGGCAGACCGGGGCGTGGCCGTTCGCGCCGGGCTCCACTGCGCTCCTCAGGCCCACGCCACCGGCGGTACGCTGGATACGGGGACCGTTCGGGTCAGCTTCTCGGCCTACAATACCTTGAACGAGGTGGAGCGGTTCCTGGACCTGGCGGAAGGGATGCCGCGGCACGGATAGGAAAATGCTTTCAGGGAGGCTCCCGCTGCGGAGCCTCCTTTTTTACGGGCAAACTGGGGCTTGACTTTAGCGACAAAACGTACTAAAGTATCCACTAAAGGATGTGAGAGATATGGTAGTGATTTTGAAACCAAATTATACGGAAGAAGAGCTGCATAAAGCCATTTCCGCCATGGAGGCGGGCGGCGTAAAGGTCATGGTCTCCAAGGGCAGCGAGGTCACCATTCTGGGCGCAGAGGGCAATGCCGCGGGCCTGGACGAGGAGATGCTGGGCCAGTTGCCTGGTGTGGACCGTGTCATGCGAGTCACCGAGCCCTTCAAGCTGGCCAACCGCAAGTACCATCCCGACGATTCCGTTATCGACATCGGAAAGGGCGTGGGGGTCGGCGGTCAGCGCCTGACCATAATTGCCGGGCCCTGCTCGGTGGAGAGCGAGGAGCAGGTGGTGGGCATTGCCCAAAGCGTTAAGAAAAGTGGCGCTTTGGCTCTGCGAGGCGGCGCCTATAAGCCCCGTACCAGCCCCTATTCCTTCCAGGGCATGGGTGTGGAGGGCGTTCGGATCCTCATGGAGGCCCGGGAGAAGACGGGAATGCCCATCGTCACCGAGCTGATGAGCGCCGACCAGCTGCCCTTTTTTGAAGAGTGTGTGGACGTGATCCAAATCGGCGCCCGGAATATGCAGAATTTTGACCTTCTGAAAAAGGTCGGCCGGTGCAAAAAGCCAATTTTGCTCAAGCGGGGACTGTCCTCCACCATTGAGGAATGGCTGATGAGCGCGGAGTATATCATGGCAGAGGGAAACCTGAACGTCATCCTCTGTGAGCGGGGCATCCGCACCTTTGAGACCTACACCCGCAACACGCTGGACCTCTCGGCGGTGCTGGCGGTGAAGAAGCTGTCCCATCTGCCCGTCATCGTGGATCCCTCCCACGCCTGTGGCAAGGCGTGGATGGTGGAGCGCATGGCCATGGCCGCCGTGGCCGCCGGAGCCGACGGCCTCATCATTGAGGTCCACAACGACCCCGAGCACGCTCTGTGCGACGGCGCCCAGTCCATCACGCCTAAGCAGTTTGACGAGCTGATGCCCAAGTTGGGCGCTATGGCCCAGTGCGTGGGCCGGACGGTGTGATGGGAGAGAAGACCATCGCGGTGGTGGGGCTGGGCCTCATCGGCGGGTCCATCGCCATGGCCCTGCAGGGCTTTGAGGACTATACCGTCGTCGGCGCGGTCCGGTCCCAGAAGACCTACGACCTGGCCGTGGAGCGCCACGCGGCGGATCAGGTGACCATGGACGCCGCCGCCGCGGTCCGGCAGGCGGACGTGGTTTGGCTCTGTCTGCCGCCCCAGGCCATTTTGGATTTCCTGACCACCCACCGGGACGACTTTAAGCCCGGCAGCGTGGTCACGGACGTCTGCGGCATCAAGACCGCTATCGTGGAGGGGGCAAAGTGCCTGCCTGACACGGTGGACTTTATCGGTTGCCATCCCATGGCGGGCAAGGAGGTCTCCGGCGTGGCCAACGCCGACCGGGACCTCTTTCGTGGCGCGCATTTTATCCTGACGCCCAACGACGGCAACGACCCCCACCATGTGGCGCTTTTGGAGCGCATGGCCCGGTATATGGGCTTTCGGGACGTGGTCCGGGCCACGCCGGAGGAGCACGACGCCATCATCGCCTATACAAGCCAGGTCATGCACGTCATGGCCGTGGCCGTATGCGACGATCCGGACCTCTTTGCCTGCAAGGGCTTTGAGGGCGGTTCTTTCCGGGACTGCACCCGGGTAGCGGCGCTGGACGTGCCGCTTTGGACAGAGCTTTTCTCTCTGAACGCCCCCGCCCTGGTCCGGGTCATCCAGACCTTGGAGAACAACCTGCGCAGCTACCGGGAGACCATCCAGTCCGGTGACCGGACCGCTTTGGCGGAAAAGCTGCGCTATTCCTCTGATCGCAAGCGCCAGATGAACTTTGAGGGCCCGCCCAGAGGAGACCAACGGGATAAATAAGTGCCGGAATTCTAGCACATGCGGAGATGATGGGATTGAACATCGACCACGCCAAGCGGCTGGACCACTATACCACCGGGGTCTTTGCCGCGGTGAATGAAGAGAAGGAAAAAATCGAGCGTGCCGGAGGCAAGGTGTATAACCTCTCCATCGGCACGCCGGATTTCGCGCCTCCGGAGCATGTGCGCCGGGCGCTGATGGATAGCGCCGCTCAGCCCGAGAGCTGGAAATACGCCCTGGTGGACAGCGACGAGCTGCTGAGCGCCGTAGTCGATTACTATCAAAGCCGTTTTGGTGTGACCATCACACCGGACATGATCGTCTCCGTCCACGGCACACAGGAGGGCATGGGCCATCTGGGGCTGGCGCTCTGCGACGAGGGCGATGTGGTGCTGCTGCCAGACCCAGGTTATCCCATCTTTGAGGTAGGGGCGTATTTTGGCCAGGCAGAGGTCTGCTACTACCCCTTGGTCAAGGAGCATGATTTCCTGCCCCGGTTGGACCTGTTGGATGAGGAGGTCTTAAAGCGGGTCAAGTACATGGTCTTGTCCTATCCGTCTAATCCTGTGGGAGCGGCGGCAGGGAAGGAGACCTATCTGGAGATCATGGACTACGCCAGAAAATACGGCTTCCTTATCATCAACGACAATGCCTATTCCGACATTATCTTCGACGGTCGCCAGGGCTTTTCCTTCCTTGGCCTGCCTGGAGCGGGGGAGATGGGGGCGGAGTTCTTCTCCCTCTCCAAATCCTTCAACGTCACCGGCGCGCGCATCTCCTTCCTCATTGGAAACCCCCAGATCATCGACGCGGTCAAGCTGCTGCGCTCTCAGTTTGATTTTGGCATGTTCCTCCCGGTCCAGGCCGCGGCGGTGGCGGCGCTGCGGGGTCCGCTGGACGGCGTGAAGGACCAGTGCGCCGAATACCAGCGCCGCCGGGACGCCTTCTGCGGCGGACTCCGGAAGGCGGGCTGGAACGTGCCTGACAGCCAGGGGACCATGTTTGTCTGGGCGCCTGTCCCCCAGGGACACGGCACCTCCCAGACGTTTTGTCAGGAGTTGCTGCAAAAAACCGGCGTACTGGGCACGCCGGGCTCGGCCTTTGGCCCCTCTGGCGAGGGCTATATCCGCTTCGCCCTGGTCCGCCCGGCGGGGGAGTTGGCGCAGATCGCCGCTATGATCGGAGAAAAACTGGGCCTGTAAGCCGGGCCGGGGGAGGGAAACGAGCATGACCGCTCTCGCGTGGTATGATATGGCCTTGTGCTTTTTGCTCTACTCGTTTTTGGGCTGGTGTGCAGAGGTGATCTACTACGCGGTTGCCAAACGACAGTTTTGCAACCGCGGTTTTTTGACTTTGCCCTTTATGATCTCTTATGGTACGGCTTTCTGCATTTTACTGCTGGCGTTGCCCTCTCTGAACGGACATCCTGTGCTGAGCTTTTTGTTTGCCGTGGCGGTGATCTCGGTGGTGGAGAGCCTGTCGGTTTTCCTCCTCAAGGGCCTTGGCCCTAAGCTCCGCTGGGGCGAGGAGCGGGTCCAGTTCCTGAGCGGCAGCTGGAAGGGCCTTTTGCTCTCGGTGTGCATCACCGGCGGATTCTATCTGGTCTATCTGGTCTTCCAGCCTATGGTGCTGGCGCTTTTGATACTCATTCCGAAGCTGGCCAAGGAGATCGCCGCCGTTGTCATGTTGGCCGTCCTTGCGCTGGACGCCATCACCGTTTTTCTCTGCGTCCGTGCCGGGGACAGTGAGGGCTACCTTCGCCGCCAGGAGGAAGGTCGGCAGAGAAAGCTGGCCCGGCGGCTCAGCGGTTGGGTATGGCGGCGGCTTCGCAAGGCCTATCCCGGCGCGGGGGAGGAGACTGCCCTGGAGCAGGGCGGCTGCGTGTTTGCCAAGGGGTTGTGCCTGGATAAGCTCATCTGGGTCTTTTTGATCTCCGCTTTGCTGGGCGACTGCATTGAGATGGTCTATTGTCGGCTGGTGGGCGGGGCATGGATGAGCCGTTCCAGCGTGTTGTACGGGCCTTTCAGCTTTGTCTGGGGACTGGGCGCGGCGGTGCTGACGCTGACGCTGTACCCGCTACGGGAAAAGAATGACCGGTACATTTTCCTGGGCGGCTTTTTCATCGGCGGCGCCTATGAATACCTTTGCAGTGTGTTTACTGAGGTGGTCTACGGCAAGGTGTTTTGGGACTACAGCGATATGCCGCTGAATATCGGAGGTCGGACCAATGTGCTGTTTTGCTTTTTCTGGGGCATTTTAGCCGTGGTGTGGATCAAATTCCTCTACCAGCCTTTATCCAAAGGCATTGAAAAGCTGCCTGTAGTGGCGGGCAAGGTGCTCACCTGGCTGGTGGTCTTTTTCATGGTTTGTGATGTTGCCCTGTCCTCCGCCGCCATGGCCCGGTACGACAGCCGTAAGCTCAGACCTGAGAGTGCCAATGCCTTTGAGCTGTTTTTGGATGAGCATTATGACGACGCCTTTATGGAGCGTCGCTGGCCCAATATGATCTCGGTGGAGGAACTGAAAAAGCCAACGTAGCGACGCAGAATGTAAGCGGCGGACGCCCCAGGAAGGCGTCCGCCGTTTTTAGTGGCAGCGTTTGCAGGCCGTGTAGCCCTTGCTCTGGGCCTCAGACAGGGAGACCTGCCGGGGGTTTTTCATTCCGCTACAGGATGGGGTGGAATGGTATTTGCTCCCCGACTGCGGGATCCACACCGTGCCGCCGCTCTTAGTCTCCGGCAGAGGCTCCGGGTCCGACGGGGAGGACTGGGCCCTTGTGCCGGCGAGAGAAGCGTCGTCGCTCGGATCCGGCTCCAGCGGCTCCAGTGTCAGGAGCTCACCCGGCTCTGACGATGTGGGGACAGACGTCTCTTCCGGCGGCGGAGGTTCCGAAGCGTCGGGAGCGTCCAAAGTCTCAGAAGCGTCCTGGGTGCCCAGGGTAGACAGATAGGCGGTGGCATCACGGTAGAAGTACACCGTGCCGCTGCCATCGGCCTTGTCACATAAAAAGTCGCCGTTTTCACCTGAGACGATATACAGCGGCCGGACCTGGTCCAGACTGCCAATATAGGCCACGTTGGCGTCGATATGGTCGCCGGCGGCGGAATAAATGCCCGTCAGGCTCTGGCCGTCCAAGGCGTTTTTGTCATAGCGGTAGATCTGCCCGTCGGTAAACTTACACTCCGCGCCGTTGAGAGCAAAGTACCACGTACCATCGTAGGCGGCGGTTGGGGAGGCGTCGTCCTCATAGGCGCAGCCTGTTAGACACAAAACAAGCGCCATGGCCAGTACAAGCAGACGTTTTCTTTTTCTCAAGCCGCTCACCAACCTATCTAAAATCGTTTAGGCTTCACACTTCCAGAAAGCCACGCTGTACGGCGCCAGCTCGCTGCCACCGCCAAAGTCGTGGAGCTGGCCGGTGATGAGGTCCACGGCCTGTCCGCAACCGGCGTCAAAGTGGGCGGTGTAGGGTTCGCTGTCGGCGTTGATGGCCACCAGGACTCGTTCGCCCTCCACAGCCCGCTCAAAGATGAACTGGCGGTTGGTGAGCGCCACCGCGCGGTAGCCGCCGTGGCGCAGGGCGGGGCTTTGGCGGCGGGCCTTGGCCAGCTTGGCGATGAAGGCGGTGAGGTCGTTTTCCAGGGGCTTGTCCAAAGCGGGCCGAAGCGCGGCGTCGCCTTGGCTCTTATCGCCCTCTATGGCCCATTCGCTGCCATAGTAGACCGCGGGCACGCCGGGCATACCAAACAAAAGGCCCCAGGCGGGTGGAAGGTGGTTTTTGTCCTGTAGGACCGTAGCGATGCGGGATACATCATGGTTATCCAGGAAGTTCAAAAGGCTCTTGCCCCGATAGAGGCACCACTGCTCCTGTCCGAACTGGCGGTTTAGGGAGTGGCCGATCTCAAAGAGATTCATGGAGTTGAAGGCGGACCACAGGCCCTTGTAGCACTCGTAGTTGGTAACACTATGGCAGGCTTGGTCATTCATCCAGCGGTTGTAGTCGCCGTGGAGGGTCTCGCCCACCAGCCAGAACTCGGGCTTCAGAGCATCGGTAAATTCCCGTAGCTGGCGGAGATAGTCCCCATCCAGACAGTAGGCCACGTCCAGCCGCAACCCGTCGATACCGTAGTCCTCCACCCAGCCGCGGATGGCGGCAAATTGATGCTCTACCACCGCCGGCTCATGGAGATTGAGCTTCACCAGCTCGTAATGCCCCTCCCAGCCCTCATACCAAAAGCCGTCGCCATAGTTGGAGTCACTGTCAAAAGTGATGTGAAACCAATTTTGATAGGGACTGTCCCAACGGCGCTCCTGCACATCGCGGAAGGCCCAGAAGCCCCGGCCCACATGGTTGAATACGCCGTCGAATATCACACGGATGCCCGCCCGGTGGAAGGCGTCGCAGACCTTTTTCAGGTCCTCCTTGGTGCCCAGACGGCGATCCACGGCGTTATAATCCCGGGTGTCGTAACCGTGGCAGTCGCTTTCAAAAAGGGGATTGAACAGTACCGTATCCGCGCCCAGGGCTTTGATATGCTCCACCCAGTCCAGTACCGTCAAGAGCCGGTGGGCGGGGACGCCGTCGTTGATCCCCGGCGCGCCGCACAGGCCCAGGGGATAGATCTGGTAGACCACTGTTTCTTCAAACCACATGATTTCGTCATCCTTTGCTGAGAATTATGGACAATTTCCAGTATACCAAAGGACTAGCCGGAACGCAATGGCAAAAATGGAGCTTTCTATCAAAAGATGTTCAGGGGAAACAGCCTAAAAATCTTACAAAATTATTAAGAAAATTTGTTGATTTTTTTGTTGGGCAGTGCTATACTGATATGGAACATAATGGGCTGAAAGGTCAATTTTTACTTCTCGCACAGACAAGGGGACGGTAGGTGTGTTGCAAAACAAGCTCTTTGACATCCTTTCCAGCGCTTCTGATGACATCTACTTTTATATTTGCGATGTCAAGCGCGATTATAGCCGTTGGTCCAGAAACACCGTTGAGGACTTTGGTGTTCCTGAGTATACCTATAATAATGCCTCTGTCTGGATGGAGCATATCCACCCCGATGACCGTGAGGGCTATTTGATGGATGTGCAGGCGGTCTTTGCGGGCAAGAAGAACCGTCACGAATGCGAGTACCGGGCCAAAATGGCCACGGGCGAGTATGTGTGGCTCAAGTGCTGCGGCGTGATGCACTATAATGAAGAGGGCGAGCCGGTGCTGTTCGGCGGAGTCATGATGCGTCTGGACATCCATTCCCGCTATGACCCTGTGACCCATCTTCTCACCGCCAACCATGAGACCGACTGGATCCGTGAATTCCTGGCCTCGGAGCAGTCGGCTGTTATTCTGCTCATCGGCATCGACGGCTTTCGCCAGATCGTCAATAACTATGGCTATGAATTTGGCAACAGTGTTCTATTCCAGTTGGGCCAGAAGCTCTCCGCACTGTGCACCGCTCAGGGCGAAGGATGCATGGTGGCCCGGTTTGTCAAGGATGAGTTTGTGGTCTGCCTGCCCGGACACACCGCGGAGCAGGCCCGAGACGTCTTTGCGCAGATCAAAAAGCTGGCCCAGCAGGTGAGTGTAGAGGGCCAGAGCATCGACATTTGTCTTTCCGCCGGTGCGGTACAGTTCCCCACTGACGGCAGGGAGTATGACACTTTGGTATCGAAGCAGGAACACGCCTTGGAGTATGTCAAGGAGCATGACCGAGGCGGCTTTTGCTTATACTGTGCCGACATTGAACATGAGCATAACCGCCGCATCCAGATCCGCAACGCCCTGGCCCATTCCATCAACAACAATTTCGAGGGCTTTGAACTCTATTTTCAACCGATCGTTTCCAAGAACAGCCACCGCATGAGCGGCTGTGAGACCCTGCTGCGCTGGAAGTACGGCACAGAGCGGGGCATTCGCATGGATGAGACCATCGATGAACTGGAAAAGAGCGGCTACATCAAGCAGGTGGGCGAGTGGGTCATTGACACCAGCCTGAAATATATCCGCCAGTGGCAGGATCGGGAAGATACGTTTACTGTTAGTATCAACGTCTCCGCGATCCAGTTCCGTGACGCCGCCTTTGTGAGGCGCCTGATCGACAAGGTCCACCAAAACGGCGTAGACCCCCGGCGGCTCATTGTCGAGCTTACCGAAAGCGCCACGGTGGAAAACGTGGAGCAGCTGGCCGGTGGCTTTCGGGAGCTGCGAGACGCGGGCATCCGGGTCTCGCTGGACGACTTTGGCACGGAGAACTCCACCTTGACGCTACTACGGGACCTGCCGGTGGACGAGGTGAAGATCGACCAGTCCTTTATCCTCCAGCTGGCGCCCCAGCAGAGGGTGGACGCCGCCATTGTGGAAAGCACGATCCAGCTTTGCAACAAGCTGGGGATTTTGGTGGTGGTGGAGGGCCTGGAGACCCGGGAGACCATCGACATGGTCGAGCATTACGACATCACCAGCATGCAGGGGTTCTACTTTGCCCGGCCCATGCCGGTCAACGAGTTTGAGAGCCACATCTCCAGAAAATACGAGCTGGTGAACTAAGCGGGCATCACACACAGAAAACCACTTGGCACATGACATGGAGCCTTTGGTATACAAAGGCTCTATGTTTTTATGCGCCGCGAAGGAAGGTAAAGAGATATGCAAGAAAAGGGGATGCGCCGCCGGGCGCTGGCCGCCGCCTTTCCCAACACCATTCCCATCATGGCGGGCTTTTGGTTTTTGGGTCTGGCCCACGGCCTTTTGATGGCCCAAAACGGCTTTCACTGGCTCTATCCCACGCTCATGGCCATCATCGTCTTTGGCGGGTCGCTGGAATATGTGGCCATGGAACTGCTTTTGAGCGCATTTGACCCGCTGGCCGCTATTGCCACCGCGCTACTGGTCCAGGCCCGGCACCTTTTTTATGGTATCGCTATGCTGGACAAGTACAAGGGCCTGGGCTGGAAGCGGTTCTACCTGATCTTTGGTATGTGCGACGAGAGCTTTTCCATCAACTGCACCGCCCAGGTCCCGGAGGGGGTGGACCGGGGCTGGTTCTATTTCTTTGTTACGCTGCTGGACCAGATCTATTGGGTCACCGCAAACCTTACCGGCGGCCTGCTGGGCACGCTGATCACCTTTGACACCCAAGGGCTGGACTTTGTCATGACCGCCATGTTTGTGGTCATTTTTCTGGAGCAGTGGCTCAAGGAAACGCGGCATCATACCGCCCTGATCGGCTTGGGCGCGTCTATCCTGTGCCTTGCGCTCTTCGGGCCGGATAACTTCTTGCTGCCCACTATGGCTTGTATTCTCATTTCACTGACTGTGCTGCGCGGACCCATTGAGAAGGCGGGTGGTCTGGCATGACGATGACGGTTGCTCAATCGGCCATCACCATCGCTCTGCTGGCGCTGGGCACGATGGCGACCCGCTCTTTGCCCTTCTTACTCTTTGGGGACAAAAAGCCCACGCCAAAGTATATTCAATACCTGGGTAAGGCTCTGCCCGCGGCCATCTTTGGTATGCTGGTGGTGTACTGTCTGAGAGGCGTGGAGATCCTCTCCGGCAGTCATGGACTGCCGGAGCTGGTGGCCATTGTGGTCACAGCGTGCCTGCATCTTTGGAAGCGTCAGATGATCCTCTCTATCCTGGGTGGCACCGTGTGCTATATGTTGCTGGTCCAACTGGTTTTTTAATGGGTGAAGATTGGCGAATTCACCCATTGACAACCGGGCCCACAGTCTTATAATTGGGAGAAGCGGCCTCAGACTGGGGCCGCAAATCTTTGTGAGAATAGAAGAGGGGAACCAACATGAGCGAACTGATCTCCGTTTCCATCGCTCTGCTGGCGGGCTTGATGATGACCCGCCTGATGAAGCGTATCAACCTGCCTGACGTGACGGCCTACCTGGTGGCCGGCGTGATCCTGGGGCCCTGTCTGCTGGGCCGCTTAGGCGTGCCCGGCCTGGGGTTTACCACCTTTGACGAGGTAGCCCTTCTCCAGCCCATTTCCGATGTGGCCCTGGGCTTTATCGCCTTTGCCATCGGCAGTGAATTTCGCCTGTCCCATCTGCGCTCCACCGGCCACGCGGCGGTGACCATCGGTGTGATCCAGGCCGTGATGGCTACCATCCTGGTGGACCTCTCCCTGGTGGGGCTCCATTTCGCGCTGGGCGATAAGCTGCCCATCCCCGCCGCCATTACCCTTGGCGCCATTGCCGCCGCCACCGCTCCGGCAGCTACGTTGATGGTGGTCCGGCAGTATAAGGCCAAGGGCCCGCTGACCGACCTTTTGCTGCCGGTGGTGGCCTTGGACGACGCCGTGGGATTGATGATCTTTGCCATCTCCTTTGGCGCGGCCCAGGCCATGGCCTCCAGCCATATCGATTTGATGGCGGTGCTGGCCGCCCCGGTGCTGGAGATCGTTCTGTCGCTGGTACTGGGCGCGGTGCTGGGCTGGTGCCTGACCTGGATCGAAAAGGCATTCCACTCCAACCGAAACCGCGTGGCCCTGATCACCGGCTTCATTATCCTGGGCGTGGCCCTTTCCATGCTGAAGCTCCAGATCGGTACGCTGGAGGTGGGCTTCTCGTCGCTTCTGGTGCTAATGATGCTGGGCACGGTGTTCTGCAATACCTGCGGTAGCTCGGAGGACCTGATGAACCGGGCCGACAAGTGGTCGGCGCCGTTGCTGACCCTCTTTTTTGTCCTCTCCGGCGCAGCGCTGGATCTGACGGTATTCTCTGACCTTGCCATCGTGGGCATCGGCCTTTTGTATATCGTCGCTCGGTCCCTGGGTAAATACCTGGGCGCGGGCTTCAGCGCCAAGCTGTGCCACCAGGATCACAACGTGCAAAAGTACTTGGGCATCACCCTTCTGCCCCAGGCTGGCGTAGCTCTGGGAATGTCTGCCCAGGTTGGTGCCTCCACCGCCATGGGCGGCGCGGGTCCCATGGTCCGCAATATCGTCCTCTTCGGCGTGCTGATCTATGAACTGGTGGGCCCCAGCCTGACCAAGTGGGCCCTGACCAAGGCCGGTGACATCCAGCCCAAGGCGCAGTAAACAGATAAGAGGAGGACCCATTTATGCCCTGCGAGGTAGACCCCAAGCAGACTAAGCGCGCGGCGGCCTATGAGCTGTGGATGGACGCGCCCAACCCCATGGTGACCTTCTTCAAGACCTTGGACGTAACGCCCCTGGTGAAGTTCAGCCGCAAACGGGGCAAGAAGTTCAATATGCTGCTGGACTACTGCATCGGCAAGGCCGCGGCTGGGGTGGAGGAATTCTATACCCTGCCTGTGGACCGCAAACTCATCCGCTATGAGACCCTGGCCGTCAACACCATCGTCAAGAACAAGACCGGAGAGGTCAGCTCCTGTGACATCCTCTTTACCGAGGATCTGGATGCCTTTGACCGCGACTACCTGCGATACACCGCCCAAGTGGCCGAAAGCTGCCAAAACCGCGACCTGACCGACAGTATGGTTATCGGCACTTCCGCCATCATCGACACCGAGCTGGACGGCGCGGTGGGTATGAATAGCGGGATCTTCAACAATCCCTTTCTCATCTGGGGCCGCTACAAGAGGAAGGGACTGCGCTACAAGCTGATCCTGTCCTTCCAATTCCACCACACCCAGATGGACGGCGCCCACGCCGGACGCTTTTTGGCGGGTGTGCAAGAGGCAATCAATACATTCCGATAAGAGGGGGGTGGGCCAAGCCATGTACGAGCTGGTCCAGCTATCGGAGCACGACTACTATATCGAAAGCCCTGCCAAGATCGGCCTGGTGCGCCTGAGCGATACCGACGTCTGCCTCATCGACAGCGGCAACGACAAGGATGCGGGTCGTAAGGTCCGCCAGGTTCTGGACGCCAACGGCTGGCGGCTCCGGGCCATCTACAACACCCACTCCAACGCCGACCACATCGGCGGCAACAAGTACCTCCAGGCTCAGACCGGCTGCTCCATCTATGCCCCCGGCATCGAGTGCGATTTTACCCGTCATCCGCTGCTGGAGCCCTCCTTCCTCTACGGCGGCTATCCTCCCAAGGACCTGCGGCACAAGTTCCTGCTGGCCCAGGAGAGCGACGCCCAGCCGCTGACCGAGGACATCTTGCCAGAGGGTTTTAAGATTATCCCGTTGCCCGGCCACTTCTTTGACATGGTAGGCTTTCGCACGCCGGACGACACGCTGTTTCTGGCTGACTGCCTCTCCAGCCGGGAGACTCTAGACAAGTACCAGATCGGCTTTGTCTATGATGTTGCCGCCTATCTGGATACTCTGGAGCGGGTTAAGACCATGGCGGCCAAGGTATTTGTTCCCGCCCACGCAGCCGTCACCGACAGCATCGCGGACCTGGCCCAGTATAACATCGATAAGGTCCATGAGATCGCGGACCAGATCGTGGCGCTGTGCCGGGAGCCGCTGACCTTTGAGCAGGTCTTGAAAAAGCTCTTTGCCCGCTACGGCCTGACCATGACCTTTGAGCAATACGCCCTGGTGGGCAGCACCGTGCGCTCTTACCTGGCCTGGCTCAAGGATTCCGGGCGGCTGGTAGTGGACATTACGGACGGCCAGCTTCTCTGGCGGGAGGGATAAAGCATGTCGATCGAAAAGGTAAAGGACTATTTCCGGCAGCAGGGGATGGAGGACCGGGTGCGGGAGTTCCCCGTGTCCAGCGCTACGGTGGAACTGGCGGCCCAAGCTTTAGGCTGTGAGCCGTGCCGCATTGCAAAGACCCTGTCCTTCCTGCTGGAGGACCGGGCTATCTTGATCGTTGCCGCCGGGGACGCCCGAGTAGACAACGGCAAGTATAAGGCCCAGTTCGGCGGCAAGGCCAAGATGCTGACCCCCGACCAGGTGGAGTCCATGGTGGGCCATCGGGTGGGCGGCGTGTGCCCCTTTGCGTTCAACGAGGGCGTGGCCGTCTACCTGGACGCTTCGCTCAAACGGTTCGAGACCGTTTTTCCCGCCTGCGGGAGCTCTAATAGCGCCATCGAGTTGACCATCCCCGAGTTGGAACGCCACTCCGGCTTCACCGCCTGGGTGGATGTGTGCAAGGACTGGAGAGACTGATTATGGGTTTTTTGAGTGGTTTATGGGCGAGGAACCTGGCCCGATCACTACATGGCTCAACTATGAGAATCCGGGGCAGTTTGGGGAATTTGCCACAGAATTTGCTTTAGGTAACAACAATCTTCCTGGAAATTATGTTGTTCTTAAAAACATATATGTGCCCATGAAAGGGAAAACCACGGAGATCGACCTACTGATGATCCATGAAAAAGGAATTTATGTGTTTGAGAGCAAGAATTACAGTGGTTGGATCTTTGGGGATGTTGAGCAGCTTAAGTGGACGCAATGCCTGGAGAACAGGAAAAGAAACAGTTTTTATAACCCGATCCGTCAGAATAGAACACATATCAAAGCACTGGCAGAGTTTTTGGGGAAACCTGTTACAGCCTTTACTTCTTACATTGTGTTTTCACAGCGGTGCACGTTGAAGAAGGTCCCTGAGGATACGGCTGAAGTGGTAATTGTCCGCCGACCTGATATGCTCAAGAAACTTCGCATTGCTCTAAAAAGTTCAGAAGTGATATATTCAACAGCAGAGATCCAGGAGATGGAGAGTAAGCTGAAAGCGCTTACGAACAAGAGCGATGAAGAGAAGCAGAGACATATCGATGACCTTCAAACAAAATGTCCCTTTTGCGGCAGCGAACTTGTACTGAGAAAAGGGAAGTATGGTCAATTCTGGGGTTGCAGTACCTACCCCAAGTGTAGGTTTACGCGGAAAATAGAGCCTTGATCATACTCAGAAATAAGTTGAGTCCTTGGCTTGGCCCACTTGACAATCCGCCCAAAACCCCTTATAATGATGTGACGTTACGGGGTGTGGCGAAGTTTGGTATCGCGCTTGGTTCGGGACCAAGAGGCCGCGGGTTCAAGTCCCGCCACTCCGACCATGCGGAGTGTCCTTATAGGATTTGAGCATCCTATCAAGGACACTCCGCATTTTTTATCTTTCGGGCAAGGCGGGATAATCTTTTATACATTCGATTTGGCCTCCATGCCTTGCTATTGTATCGACCACGGCGGCCGGGAGCATATCTGCCCTTCGTACCAGCACCCTATCCGCCTTTCCGTTAATTACTGCTTGAACAAGCTGACTTTCCACAGGGGCAGGCCCTTGTTCAGCGATAAGGCCAGCAAGCTCGGCGCCTGTTTTTAAGGCTTTAGCCTGAGCTTCTCCAGAAAGCTGATCTAAACGTGCAAACCGAGCATACAGCACAACTTTTGCTTTTTTCACAAATATCACCTCCTCATACAGCGATCCGATCCGGGGCGTAGCTGACAGCTACGCCCTTTCTTGTCGGCAATACAATGTCAATGTCAGGGATATTTCGGCGATCCGGCACCTCAAAGGCCCCAATGCAGTTATAAAAAATCGTTATCCGCTGGGTCTTGACCCCATCCTTCTTTTCAGCGGGATATACCTCGATACGTTCAATAAGCTCGGACACCATACGCCGGGTAACGGTGGTTGCGTTGGTATAGTGGCGCACCATGCCCAAAAACTCCTCAATGTCCATTTGCTGGCCTTCGGTTTTTTGTACCTCCAGCCGCAGGGCCTTGATCTTCTTCGCCAGTTCGCCCTGTTCCTCCTCATACCGTCTGGACATTTTGGCAAAGCGGGCGTCGTCGATCTTGCCGGACACATTGTCCTCGTAGAGCCGCTCAAAGAGCGTATCCAGCTCCTTGTCCCGGTTTACCAGCCCGACCAACTCCCTCTTTTTCAGGCGGTGGTTGTTTTCTGCTACCTTTGCGGAGCGGCCCAGGACGGCCTTTAGAAAATCGTCCTCGTACTCGTTGGCAAAGGCCGCCAGACGGCGGATCTCGCAGAGCACCACCTGCTCCAGAAAGTCAAGCCGGATATAGTGGGTAGAGGAACACTTGCGGAGCCCGGAATTGTGGTTTTGGCAACTAAAGAATTTGATGTCGTGGTTGCCCTGGTTGAAATGGAAGTTGAGATTGCCGCCGCACTCCGGGCATTTCATGCGCCCGGAGAAAATGCTGGGCTCTTGGGTAACGGTAGGCCGCCTGTGGCGTGTGCCCTTGGTGAGCGCCTGTACCTTTTCCCATGTGGCCCGGTCAATGATGGGCTCATGGACGTTAAGGAAGATGGCCCGGTTTTCAACGGGGTTTTCGATCCGTTTTTTCAGTTTGTAGGACTTGGAATAGCTCTTGAAGTTGATAACGTCCCCGCAGTATTCCTGGGTGGTCAGTATCTTCTTGATGGTGGTATGACCCCATTTTGTAGGCTCAACGGTACTCTTGGAGCCGCCCCGACTTGTCCCCCTGGCCCGCCAGTAGTAGGTGGGATTATTGATACCGTCCCGTTCAAGTGCGGCCCCGATCTCTGCCAGCCCATAGCCGTCAAGGGCCATACGGAAGATACGCCGGACAACGGCGGCGGCCTCCGGCTCTATCACCCAATGTTTGGGATTATCCGGGTCTTTGATATAGCCGTAGGGCGGCGGGGAGAGTGGAATACCAGCGTTGCCCTTCATCTTATTGACGATCTTCCGCTTCTTGGAAATGTCCTTGGCATAGTATTCGTTCATTATGTTTTTGAAGGGCGTGAAGTCATCCTCGCCCTCGCTGCTATCCAGGCCGTCAGAGACAGCCACCAGCCGCACATCATGGGCCGGGAAGTATTCCTCCGTCAGCTTGCCCACTTCTATGTAGTTGCGGCCCAGGCGGGACAGGTCTTTGACAAACACAGCGGAGATATACCCGGCTTCAATAGCCTGGATCATCTTCTGGTAGCCGGGGCGCTTCATGGTCGTACCTGTCACGCCATCGTCCACAAAAAAGATCGTATCAGTATATCCCTTGCTCTTGGCGGCCTTTTGGAGTAGCTTTTTCTGATTTGTAATGCTGTTGGACTCTGTTTCCAGATTGTCGTCACGGCTCAATCGGCAGTATAGAGCGGCAGTTCCCATTTCGTGATGGTTGTTTGACTGTTTCAATTTGTCCTCCTTTCCGACAGTCAAACAAGAGGTTTTCACATGAATATTATACCTCTGTTGACCGTTGCTGTTAAGGATGCAAACGGAAAGGGTCAGGACGCCTCCAATTCTGCCAGAATGAGTTTTAAGAGAATGTCGCTCATGGTTTCCCCGGTTTCCTTATAGACAGGGGTGACAATAAACTGCATTTCTCCAATTTGATAGGTATGTTCCTCCGTTGAGATTGTCTCGGCCATAGTACCCTCCAACCGATGGCGTATAGTCCGAGCAGAGGGCGAAAGAGGACAGCCCCGGCGGGGCTGCCCTCTTTCTTTGATCTGACTTCGGGACAACTTGTCTCGGATATACGCTTAATGGATGGGACGCCACGCTTGCTTGTTTGGCCTGTCATAAGACAGCATTTCAGGGCGTGGCGTCCCTGGATGGATGCGGGGGCTGGGATGGCCCAGCGGTCACAATCCAACGGCGAGGGATTTACCCCTCATATACCACGACAAAAAAGGGGCAAATGGAGGGGTGCTTACCGAAAGTTTTTCAGATATTTTTTCATATTCTCCAGCCCCGTCCTCACGGACTCTCGGACGGTGCTTTTATCTACCCCCTCGGCCTTAGCCACGGCCCGGTAGCTCATGCCCAGGATTACGCAAGCGTCCACCCGGCGGCCCTGGATCTCCGGCAGGGAGTTGAGGGCGTTCCAAAGCTGATAGAAAAGCTCCTTCCTATCCAGGAGCTCCTGGGGCGTAGGCTCACCCAGGCAAACGGCGTATTCCAGGCCGTCATCAGCGTCCAGGGAATACTGCGCCTTGTGACGGAGCGTCCGACGCTGATAGGCCACCTCAGAGCGGCGGCCCGCCACCAGTTCCTCATAGACCTCGTTGGACACCTGGACGATCTGATCTTCTATGTACCAGGGGTAAAAATCCCTCAAATTGATAAATGTCATTTGTACTCCGACCTTTCGATTTTTGATGTTGGGTCAAACGGATCGAAAGGCCGGAGGGCGGGCCCCGGCAACGGGTGACTTTGGGACACTTTGTCTCAAAGGTGAACTGTGATACACTTCCAAAATTATGGTGGGTCAGGGCAGAACATTGAAATGCACGTTCACCAAATCAATCGTGCCCCAATCCATCGGTCAACAGGGCCCCCTTTCCCGGATTTGCATTGAGATACATATAAAATACGAATTGTGGTGGATTTTGCCGAGGGGTGATGTATTGTAGAATATTCTGGAGGTGAATTGTAATGCCGGAATATTCTCAGCCTTTGGGCGATGCAGTAAGACGTGCCCGTGAGGAATTGTCCCTCACACAGCTCGAAGTGGCCGAAGCTGCGGACATTGACGTGCGGACAGTCTTGAATATCGAAAACTACAAAGGAAACCCCAAGCTGGAGGTTTTGTTTCCTTTAGTTCGTGCGCTCAAGATGGACTCCAGAGAGATTTTTCACCCGGAAATACTCCGGGAAAATCCCTCCATCCGCCGCTTGCGGTTTATCCTGGAGGAATGTACCGAGGAAGAAGCCGCTGCCTTGGTGCCAGCGGTAGAGTCGATCCTGGCCGCTATCAGGCACAAAGAGCCCGCTCTAATTGAATAAAACAAGGAGAGCCTGTTTCCCATTGGGAAGCAGGCTCTCCGCTTAATGCGACTGGCTCTATTTGCTTTGTACCATTTTGAATTGTACTACATCAACCCGAATTTCCTTTTTGCAATGGGGGCAGTAAAGCGGAAAGTTGACGAGATAGGTTTCTTTGCGGACTTTCGTTCTCGTCTTGCCTCCGCATATCGGGCAACGTATCCACCGTAGACTATTTTGTAGTTCGTCCATCGTACACCATCCTTCCCTCTGACAAAGGCGGCCCTGCGGCTGGCGTCTGGCTCCTTTTGTGTTCAATAAACAACGCTTGCGCTTCTGCCTTCTATGCTTATATATCCCAATACTTTCCAACATAGCGGCCAATGCCAAAGCTCAAATGGAGACTCGTTACCACGTTGTTTTCCACAACAGCCGTCAGATGTGTCTCCATGGGTACGCCAAAGGTGGCGCCGCCAGCTTGAAGTTGCTCAGAGGAAAAAGAATATCCCTTTTCCTCTGCCTCGGCCACAGTGTCACCTACCGTCAGGCCCAGGCCTGTGGAGTAGCGGCCATCGGTAAGGGTAACAGAGTAGAGCCATTCCCGGCCTTTTTCACGCTGAAACTCTGCCTCCAATTCCTCATCGGTGGCTTGCCCCTCTCGTTGCTCCACTGGCAATGTCAGTTGGAGATCGATCCAGTTCCGCAGAATATCCTCCGGCGCTTCGGTGGTGACAATGGTAATGCCGGGGCTGGTATAGCTCCGTAGGCGGAAGTTGTACCCATCCGTGGTCTCAACCTTTCCATCCCACTTCAGGCCATCCCGCAATTCCTGGGGGAGCTCGTCAAAGGGGCGGTGGTAAAAACCCGTCACCGAAGCCTGGAGAAGCGCTTGGGCATAGGCAGGGGTGATCTTCTCCAGGCCCCCGGACTCCAAATGCAACAGGTACTTTTCGCCCTCGTCGGTGGAAAAGATCAGCTCTCCAATTCCCTCGGCCAGTTGGAAGCCTTTGGCGCTCCCCGGCACCTCCACACGCTGATAGGTGCTGTCCGGGTACACAAGGTAGGCTGCTGGGGCCGGAGAGTGCATGACCCCGCCATAGGACATAAAAATCACGGTGCAATAGGGCGTTTCTGCTTCAAACTTTACCTGCCCATACAGGTCGGTCTTGATCTGCTGGATGATCTCCTGCGGAGTAAAGAGCGCCGGGATGTTTCCATTGCGTTGACTGACGGGCATCCATTGATAAAGGCGATAGAATATCGCCACGGCCTGTTCCTTCGTCAGATTGCCAAGGGGGAGAAAGGCTCCTGTCTCGTCCCCCTCAAAAACTCCTTTTCCGCTGAGGGTCGCCACATTTTCTACGGCCCAGGGGGCGATCTGCTCTTGGTCGGTGTAAGACGTAGCGGCTTGCCCCATCTCCAAGGTGCCGTAGACCTGATAGGTTCGGGTCAGGAGGGTGGCGGCCTCTTGCCGGGTGATGGGTGCATCCGGGGCATAGCGCCCATCGCCAACGCCCTTGACGATACCCAGCAGATAGGCCATGTTGATCTGGTCTTTGCACCCATCGGACGTTACATCGGAGAAAACCTCTATATCGTCACGGAGGACGGCAGACCAGCTAAACCAAGCCCCTTGCGCCTGGGCTGTGCGGTGTTCCTCGGTCAGATAGTCGCTCTTTTGAAAAGCTACCCCCAGGGGAGCTTTTCCATTGTCAAGATAGTCCTCCATGAAGCTGTCCAATGGACGCTCACCATAGCCGTACTGCACCGCTAAAAAGCTGATGGCAAGGCGGGCGAAGTCCCGTCGGGTGATCTCCGCTTGCCAGTTATTTTGCATGGTGTCCTGTACCATACCCAGGCCAATGGCGGTAGTGACCTCGTCAGCGGCCCAGGTGGACGGTACATCCTCCGTCCCGCTTTCGGCCTGGGCCGGAGTGGCTGCCACACCCAGTAGTAAAGCGACCGTAAGCAGCAATGCTATACTCTGCTTTTTCATGTCAAATGTCTCCTATCAGTCATGTGTCCCAAAAGAATGGCTGAGTTGTTTTGCCGTCTCAGTTAAGGGGGACTTCGTGACCACCAATAGAAAGGACGGCCACTTGGTCGGGGTCAATGAGGCGGCGGTTATTATTCTCATCTACGCCCTCCAGGCGAATGTAGCCCGCCCCGGTCTCTTCATCTTGGCGGATCATGGGAGAGAACAGGAGCACCTGCGTACCATCCTTGTTCATCAACGCCCATTGGGTATTCTTTTGCGGATGGTTTTCCCAATCCCAGCCAGAACGCTCCATCTGGTCAAAGGTCAGTTGTAGCCGCAGGGCCGAAATGTTGGCCTCGGTCACATGGGCGGTACAGTCGCCGATATAGTTGAACGCAATGTCTTCGTCCAGAGCCACTGTGGTCTGGTAGCCATCACCAGCGACAAAGGAAAACTCCACCGGCTCATCAGAGAGGATCTTATCCATGGAATAACTGACCGTTACCTCCACATAGGGCAAATCCTCAAGGGTAAGGGGGCAGCTGTTAAAAACGGCCAGTTGAACCTCGTTCCCAGGTTCGCCCCGCTTGGTAGAACTTTTGTATTCCCAATGTTCCCCTGTGCGGGTATCCGTGAGAGTGGTAGCAATACCGTAGCCAATGAGATATTGCCCCTGTATAACTGTGCTGTTCCAGTCCTTTACCGCTACCACAGGACACCCGTCACTGGAAAAGAAAACAGCGGAGATCTGGCCGTATTTCGGGTCTATACGGGTCAGCGGGATGGTGGCCTGGGCAGATAGTTCTCCCACGATCTCCATTATAGCTTGCGCATTTTTCCCTTTACACATATCGGAATAGCTCATGTCCACCTGTCGGGCAGCCTGGGCCAGGGGGGCAAGGGAGACTGTCTCAACGGTCATGGCCAGTTCCTCCTCGCTCCAATCCGTGTCTACCACGCCATCACACTGGAAGGTGATAGCCTTCCCCGCCAGGCTCTCCTCTCCGACGTCCCGCTCAAAATCCATACAGTAGTAGACGGTTTTTCCATCCTCAGAAAAAATAGGATCAAATCGGCTGGAGCTTCCGGTGTGGGAAATTCCCTCCACCTCTGCGGTCGCATAGTAGTTATTTCCCCAGATGTTAGGCTCTCCCTCAAGTACCCCGCCGTCATTGCGGGTGAGGGCCAACAACAAGGCCGCACCATCCTTGTCCACAATGCTCTCCTGAAGGGTCAGAGTATAATCCCCGGTAACGGCGCTGACCCCCACCGAAGTGACGGCCTCCTTGGGCGTATGGCCCAAGAAGTTCTCCCAGCCCACCGTCAGTTCCACCGCCAGGGCGGTGACCACCAGAGCAGCCGTTAAAGCGGCAGCGACCAAAGGCGCACGCAAGTGCAAGGCTTTCTTCTTTGAAATGACCTCTTGCTGTATGGGCTGGGTGGCAAGCTGGGCACGGATGCGCTCCCGGCTTTCCTCGGACAGTTTCAAATTTTCGGAAAGGTTTTCCCAATGTTTATCCATTATTGCTCCCTCCCAAGCTGTTGTTTTAAGATGTCCTTGGCCCGAAAGAGCCGCATGGAAACAGCCGATGGGCCGATGTGTAAAATCTGAGCGATCTCTCGAAACGAGTACCCCTCCAGATAATGTAGGGTCATAACGCTGCGATATTTCTCCGGCAGCTCCATAATTGCCAAGAACAACTCCCGTTCCTCTGGCGGGGCAAGCAAGGCCAGTTCCTCCAAGGGGGTGTCCACATATTGTTTGGCCGAGCGGAGAATGTTCTTGCAGTAGTTCGCAGTGGTTTTGGTAAGGTAGGCACGCTCTTTGCCCTCATGGGGCGCCGCCTTCCCCTCCAAAAGTTTGAGAAAGACAGCCTGGACTGTGTCCTCGGCTTCTTGGCGAGAGCGCAGATAGCTCAAGGCAATACGGTACACCATGTCTCCGTATCGGTCAAAAAGCTCCAGAACGGTCTCACGATCCATTTCGATCCCCCCCTTTTTCTGTTTTGAGGCCTCACTTATATGACACATGAGCGGGGCCAATTAGCACAAAAATCTCATATAAAAATTTTCAATCATCTGGTACGGCTATATTATAGCTCCTATCCCAAAGGGTGGCAATCATGCAACGGGCGCACCAAGTTTAGGTCATAACTTCCGGCCCTGCACGTTCCGGCAAGCAATGCAAGTGTGGCCACACTTGCGATTTTTGCTTGTTGGGGAGCCTCCCCAAACCCGGCGGGACTTTGGGACAAGTTGTCCCAAAGTCCCGTTGTTGCGTCACAGCCCCTATCGGGTCTGTTCCTTATCCTGACGGCCACCCGTTACGCCCAGGAGATGGTCAACATTCCCCTTGACGGCGACGAGCTCCCGCATTTGCTTTTGTGCCTCCCGGTAGTCAACTCGGAGGGCTTTTTTCCGGGCCGCCAGCTCCAGCCGGCTCTTTTTGAGAGCGTCCATTTTAGGGAGCTTGGCCCCGTCCAGGATCTCCGCCATAGTCGCCCTCGCCGCCCGATGGGTGGCAAGCTCCTCCTCATGCTCGGCCAGATACTTCTTGCTATACCGGGCGGCCTTGTAGCCGTCAAAGACGGAGCGGGTCTTGGCATAGTCCACCACGGCCCCCATGAGCTCCGTTGTTCGGACAAGCTGCCCCTCTACTTCCTGGAGCTCCCCGGCCAGAGAATGAGCCCGGTCAACGGAGGCCTCAGTCTTTGCCGCCAGGGTATCATAGTCGGTCAGACCGTTCTCTTGGAGGAATTGAAGTGTGGCCGCCATCTGCTTTAGGTTGTAGAGCTTGGCCCATTGCTCATAACCGGGGCCCTTGCCTTGGGACATGCGCTCCTGAATGTCGATAACGAGATCGACCCGCCGCTTGGGGATGAGGGCAGCTCCCCCGGTAGGAGCGGGCCGGGCCGGAGCCTTGCCCTCCAGAATGGCCGCCACACCCTCCGGGCCGTACCCATCTCCCAGGGTGGAGCTCCGCCAGCGGGCGGGGCGATCATAGCTGGGAAGTTGAAAAGAAAGAACGCCGCCCCGCCCGTGGATCACCCGGACGCCGGACTCCTCCATGAGAGAAAGAAAGCCTGGGAGGTCGGCAGGGTGCTGGGCAAGGGCGGCGTCTATCATCTGCCGCAACAGCTTTTTCTGGGCGGGCTTGCGGGCCTCGCCCATCCATTGACCGTAGTTTTTGAATTGCCCCTTGCTGTGGAGCTTGGGGTCTTGGATCACGGACAGGGAGTGCTCCAAACACACCCGGTCAGAGAGCCGCCGCAAGGCAAAGGACGAGCCCAGGAAATTGCGGAATTTTCGGGAGCGGTCATAGGCGATGGCATTGAGATAGATGTGGTTATGGATATGGCCCTTGTCGGTATGGGTGCAGACAAAAAACTGATACTTGCCCTTTGTCCAGCGTTGGGCTGTCTCATAGCCGATCTTGTTGGCCTCCTCCGCCGTCAGTTCTCCAGGAGGGAAGGCTTGCCGGATCTGGTAGCATAGGACACCACGCCCCGGCTCCCGGCCCATTTCAGCCCGGTACTGCTCCGCCACCAACATAAATTCCAGGTGGGCCATTGCCGGGTCGCAGAGGTAGGAGGACACCGTCCCCAGCTTCTTGGGGTCAAGCCCATAGTCAAAGCGGTCTTTCAGACTTTGCAGGGCCGTCCGCTTATCGGCCCGCTTGCGGG
>CAJKDY010000003.1 GCA_905198835.1 uncultured Eubacteriales bacterium
GACATGAAGGTGGAGCTGATCACCCCCATCGCCATCGAGAAGGGCCTGCGTTTCGCTATCCGTGAGGGTGGCCGCACCGTGGGTTCCGGCGTGGTCATCGACGTGGAGGGCTAATCCTCTCCCGCAGAGAAAAACCATTGGACGCCAGCCGCGACCCGGCTGGCGTCCTTTTTCAAAAGAAAGAAGGGACCGATATGCCCGAAGTGGAAGCGGCGGTGAGCGGGGCGCTGACCGACCTGCCCGAAAAGCTGAATCTGTGGAACGTGGCCTATATTTTGCTGGTCATTGTCGCCGCGGTGGTGGCCGGGCGGGTGATCACCGCCCTGGTAGGCCGGGCGCTGAAAAAGAGCCGGCTGGACCCGGCGCTGGTCAAGCTCATTCGCACGCTTGTGAAGTTCGTTGTGGGCGTGGTGTGCGTCCTCATCATCTGCGAGACGCTGGGCATCGAGGTCACATCGCTCTTGGCGCTATTTTCCGTCATCGGTCTTGCCCTGTCCCTGGCGGTCCAGGGCGTGCTGGCCAATCTGGCCGGCGGCATGGTCCTTTTGTGGGCCAAGCCCTTCCACACCGGCGACTTTGTGGAGGTGGACGGTATCCTGGGTACGGTGAAGGAGACCAGTTTGATGTATACCAAGCTGAACACCACCGACAACAAGCTGGTGTCCATCCCCAACAAGATCGTCTCCGAGGCCAAGGTGCAAAACTTCGCCGCCGAGGACACCCGCCGCGTGGAGTTGACCTTCTCCGCCTCCTACGACAGCCCCATCGACCAGGTGAAAGCTGCGGTGCTGGAGGCCCTGGCGGGCAATGAGCTGACGCTGGATCAGCCCGAGCCGGTGGTGGGCGTGGCGGAATTTGGGGCCAGCGCTATCGTGTATAACGTCTGGGTCTGGTGCAAAGGCCAGGACTACTGGAGCGCGCTCTACAGCGTCAACGAGGGCATCAAGGCCGCGCTGGACCGGCATGGGCTGGAGATGACCTATGACCACATCAACGTGCATATGATCGAGCAAGGCAAGTGAAGAAAGGAAGGAATGGACTATGACTGAGTGTAAAGTGGCGGGAAAGGCCCTGCGGCTGGTCTTTTTGGGCGCCGTGATCGGAGCTCTGGGCAGCTTCCGTGTCATTCATCCCACCGTGGGCGGCATTGCCGCCATCCTGGGCGCCGCGCTGGTACTCTATGGGCTCTATACCGCCGTGCCCGCCCACCCCTATTACCGCCTGGCTATGATGATGGAGGTGGCCTGCATCGTCATTTCCGCGCTGCAGATCATCTTCAAAAGCGGCCTGGTGGGCGGCATCTTCTCCATTTTGAACACCCTGGCGGCGCTGCTGTCCACCGCCTTTGTGTGCAGCGCCACCCGGAGCTTGCTCAAGGATAAGGGCGACGGCGAGCTGGCCGAGCAGGCGCGGCTCATCACCCTGCTGTATGCGCTGTGTGCGGCGGTGTCTATCCTCTGCATCCTGGTGTCCTGGATCCCTATTTTGAACATTCTGGCCGATATCACCGGGGCCATCACTAGCATCGTCATGCTGGCGGCCAATATCATCAAGATCATCTTCTACTATAAGTCCTCCAGGTCCCTGTGCGCCTGAGATCGGCCTAAAAAAGCAAGGCAGCTTCTCATCAGAAGCTGCCTTGCTTTTTGTCGCTTCAGCGCAGTTCCCCCAGCAAATGGTCGGCCCCGGCGGCGGTGGTCCGGACGGTGCGGAGCTGATTGTGGAGGGCGTCGCCCTTGGCCCGGACCGAGACGTAGTTGGGGGCGTGGCCCTGCCAGAGCCCGTCTTTCTCCTCTTCAAACAGGATCTCCAGCTCCTGGCCCACCAGGCCTTGGAGATACCGGGCCTGGAGCTGTCGGGCCAATTCCCCGGCCCGGGCGGCCCGGCGCTTTTTCTCTGCGTTTGGCACCTGCCCAGCCATGGCGGCGGCAGAAGTGCCGGGGCGGCGGGAGTAGGGGAAGACGTGGAGGGCAGCGAAGCCACATTTTTCCACGAAGGCCAGGCTCTCTTGGAAGTCGGCCTCGGTCTCGCCGGGGAAGCCTACGATCAGGTCGGTGGTGATTCCTGGGTTTACATAATATTTCCACAGCAGTTCCACGCTCTCATAGAACCGGGCGCTGTCGTACTTGCGGTGCATGGCCTTCAGGGTCTTGTCACAGCCCGATTGGAGGGAGAGATGGAAGTGGGGGCAAATATTATGTAAACTGGACACCCGGCGGCAGAAGTCCTCCGTCACCGTCCTGGGCTCCAGAGAGCCCAGACGGATACGAAGGTCGGGGGCGGCGGCGGAGATGGTTTCCAGCAACTCGGCAAGGCCTGGCTGGCCGGGTAGATCCCGGCCCCAGGAGGAGATCTCGATGCCGGTGACCACCAGCTCCCGGTAGCCCGCCCAGGCCAGGGCCTCAGCCTGGGCGGCGGCCCGGTCAGCGGGGAGGGAGCGCACCGGGCCCCGGGCGTAGGGGATGATGCAGTAGGTACAGAAGTTGACGCAGCCGTCCTCCACCTTGAGCATACCCCGGGTCCTGCCCTCCAATCCGCCCGCGGGCAGCTCTTCAAAGTCCCGGCGTTTCATGGCGTCGTCTACATGGGTGACGGCTGCTTTTTGGGCCGCGGCGGCCTCGACGCGGGGCCACAGGAGTGCGCGCTCCCCGGTGCCGCAGACCAGATCGGCCCCCAGGGCCTCGGCCTGGCCTGTGTGCGTTTGAGGAAAGCACCCGCAGACGCATAAGAGGGCCTGGGAATGCTCCCGGCGGGTACGGCGGATGATCTGGCGGTTCTTTTGGTCGGCCAGGTTGGTGACGGTGCAGGTGTTGATGATGTAGACCTCTGCCTCGGCCTCAAAGGGCACCAGGGCATGGCCCCGGGCGGCGCCCGCTTGCTCAATGGCCTGGGACTCATATTGATTGACCTTGCAGCCCAGGGTGTAAACAGCGAATCGCACGGCAAAACCCCCTTGCGCTTTGGCGGATAGTTTGGTAGAATCTATTGTACACAGGAATGTCTGATTTTGCAAGGAGAGACCGCTTTGAGCTATCACTTTTTTGCCTACCTCTCCCGGATGAACTGCATCGACCGCTGGGGATTGATGCGCAACACCCGCACCGAGAACATTCAGGAGCACTCCCACATGGTGGCGGTGCTGGCCCACGGCCTGGCCGTCATCGCCCGGGAGAAGTTCGGCGCGGACGTGGATCCCAACGAGGCCGCCGTGGCCGGACTCTACCACGACGCGCCGGAGATCCTAACCGGCGACCTGCCCACCCCGGTGAAGTACGACAACCCCGCCATCAAGGAGGCCTATAAGGCGGTGGAGGCCGTAGCGGCGGACAAGCTCTTGTCCATGCTGCCCGCCGAGTTTGCCCCTGCCTTCGCCCCCTATGTCCGGGAGGAGCTGGAGCCGGAGCTGCTTGCCATCGTCAAGGCCGCCGACAAGCTCTCGGCTCACATCAAGTGCCTGGAAGAGCTGCGGGCGGGCAACAACGAGTTCAAGCAGGCCGCTCGGCAGACAAGAGAAGCTCTGGACCGCATGGGACTGCCCGCCCTGGACTACTTCATCCAGCATTTTCTGCCGGGGTTTGAATTGACCCTGGATGAGCTGCAATAAGGAGGAATTTTGCTATGAGAGCCATCGTCACCGTCATCGGCAAGGACACCGTAGGCATCATCGCCGCCGTCTGCGCCCTTTTGAGCCAGCACCAGGTCAACGTGCTGGACATCTCGCAGACCGTCTTGCAGGAGTATTTCACCATGATCATGCTGGTGGACGCCAAGGACTCCGATCTGCCCTTTGCCGACCTTGCCGCCCTTCTCAAGCAGGAGGGCGAAGGAATGGGCCTGGATATCCGCATGCAGCGCGAGGATATCTTCAACGCCATGCACCGCATTTGAGAAGCGCGAGGGTAGGCGCGCCGCCAGGGATGGACCGGAGCGAGGGCGAGCGAAAGGGTCAACGGCCCTGGAGACCAGCCCGAGACGGAGGGAAGCCACGGCGAGTAGCGCGCCCAACCCGAGCGTGACAGCCCAGACATAAGGAGAGAACACACCATGCCCATGTTCAACAACAATGAAATTCTCGACACCATCCATATGATCGACCAGCAGCACCTGGACGTGCGGACCATCACCATGGGCATCTCCCTGCTGGATTGCTGCGACGCCGACCCCAAGGCGGCCTGCGGGAAAATTTACGACAAGATCACCCGCTCCGCTAAGGACCTGGTGAAGACCGGCGAGGCCATCGAGGCGGAGTTTGGCATCCCCATCGTCAATAAGCGCATCTCCGTCACCCCCATGGCGTTGGTGGCCGGGGCGTCGGACACGGAGGACTATGTGCCCTTCGCCAAGGCCATGGACGACGCGGCCAAGGCCGTAGGGGTGAACTTCATCGGCGGCTTTTCCGCGCTGGTCCAAAAGGGCATGACCCCGGCAGATAGGCGGCTCATCGCCGCCATTCCCGAGGCTCTGGCCACCACCGAGGTAGTCTGCTCCAGCGTCAACGTGGGATCCACTCGAGCGGGCATCAATATGGATGCGGTGGCCCTCATGGGCCGGACGGTGAAGGCGGCGGCGGAGCGCACCGCCGACCGGGGTGGTTTTGGTTGCGCTAAGCTGGTGGTCTTCTGCAACGCCGTGGAGGACAATCCCTTCATGGCCGGGGCCTTCCATGGCGTGGGCGAGGGCGATCGGGTCATCAACGTAGGGGTATCCGGCCCCGGCGTGGTGTGCCACGCCCTCCAGGCCGTGAAGGGACAGCCCTTCGATGTGGTGGCCGAGACCGTCAAGAAGACCGCCTTCCGGGTGACCCGTATGGGCCAGCTGGTGGCCCAGGAGGCTTCCCGCCGCCTGGGCGTACCCTTCGGCATCGTGGACCTGTCCCTGGCTCCCACCCCCGCCGTGGGCGACAGCGTGGCCCGCATTCTGGAGGAGATGGGCCTCTCGACCTGCGGCACCCATGGCACCACCGCTGCTCTGGCCCTCCTCAACGACGCGGTGAAGAAGGGCGGCGTCATGGCCAGCTCCAGCGTGGGCGGCCTCTCCGGGGCTTTTATCCCCGTCAGCGAGGACGAGGGTATGATCGCCGCCGCCGAGAGCGGTGTGCTGTGCCTGGACAAGCTGGAGGCCATGACCTGCGTGTGCTCGGTGGGACTTGACATGATCGCCGTCCCCGGCGACACCCCCGCTGAGACCATCTCCGCCATCATCGCCGACGAGGCCGCCATCGGCATGGTCAACCACAAGACCACCGCCGTGCGGCTGATCCCCGCTCCCGGCAAAAACGTGGGCGACACCGTAGAGTTTGGCGGATTGCTGGGCACCGCCCCGGTGATGCCCGTCCACCCCGAGTCCAGCGCCGCCTTCATCGCCCGCGGCGGCCGTATCCCCGCGCCGCTGCAGAGCTTGAAAAATTAAGCTCCGGAGATTAGGCCAGAGGCGATAAGCTGCAACCCCATAGACAGACCCTGAAAGAAAAAGGTCTGCTCGTTGAGAGCCTGGAAGAGAAATAGGTCATCGTCGTAGCGAGATAGTAGTGCCTTCAGCTCTTCGTCTGAGCGCTGCTCCAACTGTTCCCGCAGAGAGAGGAGCGACTTTTGAGCGCGCACATACTTCTCTCGATCGCTTCCATCGGTGATCCAGCGTAATCGATCGGGCTGTTGACTTGCATAGCTAAATAGTGCTATCTGAACGTCGGTCATAGCGCGACCTCCCAAAACTGGATTTTAAAACCAATATCAGAATAGCATATTAAAAACCAAAAGTCAAGGGGTGTGACGATTTTGGCAGAAGATTTTTCAGTACGCATCAAAAAGCTGCGATTGGAGCGTAAGATGTCCCAGCAAGAGGTAGGGGACGTGATTGGGGTAAAGCACTATTCGATTTACAGTTACGAGAAGGGGAGGACCTACCCTGATGTGCTCCACCTGATGGCCTTGGCTGATTTTTTTGGCGTGACCACCGACTATCTTTTGGGGCGCAGTGACCAACGCTAGGTGTGGCATAATGCGCCCTAAAACGGGATAAGAAAAAAGGACTGAACGGCAACGCCGTTCAGTCCTTTTTTCTCCGGATGTAAATTAGCCCTGGGAGATAGCGCCCACGGGGCAGTTGGCGGCGCAGTTGCCGCAGTCGATGCAAGCGCCGGCGTCGATGACGTACTGAGCGTCGCCCTGGGAGATGGCGCCCACGGGGCAGCCGCCCTCACAGGTGCCGCAGCTGATGCAGTCGCTGCTGATCTGATAAGCCATTGGAATACACCTCCGTTCCTGACTGATGGATCATACACACACTGGACGTTTCCGTCCAAAACCATTCTACCACAGATTTTCGAAATTGCAATGGTTATTTTTTTCGACGAAGCGCGAGGGTAGGCGCATAGCCGGGGATGGACCGGAGCGAGGGGCAAGTTGGCAGGCGGCGAAGCCGCCGTGACTTGCCCCGAGACGGAGGGAAGCCACGGCGCAATGCGCCCAACCCGAGCGTGACAGTCCCCAAGGTATAACCTCGCGCCTCCTTGGCAAAAATGGAAGCAGCAGACAAAGGAGGGGACCGCTATGCCCATGTATCCCGAGCCCGACCGCCACGCTCAAGGGGGGCCTTACCGCACGCCCAAGCAGAAGGACGGCTCGGACACCCGTCTGACCGACCAGTTTGCCAGGGACATGACCGCCCAGGCCCGACAGGGCCTTTTGGACCCGGTGGTGGGCCGGGAAAAGGAGCTGGGCCGGGTCATCCAGATCCTGTCCAGGCGGATGAAAAATAACCCTGTCCTCATCGGCGAGCCCGGCGTGGGCAAGACCGCCGTGGCCGAGGCGTTGGCCCAGGCTATGGCAGAGGGCCGGGTGCCTGAGGACCTGCGGGACAAGCGGCTTTTGAGCTTAGACCTGGCCGCCATGATCGCGGGAACCAAGTACCGGGGCGAGTTTGAAGAGCGGGTGCGCAATATCCTGGCCGAGCTGCGCCGGGCGGGGGACGCCATTTTGTTTCTGGATGAGCTCCACACCGTGGTGGGCGCCGGCTCCGCCGAGGGGGCCATCGATGCGGCCAACCTCCTCAAGCCCGCCCTGGGCCGTGGAGAGCTGCAGGTGGTGGGGGCCACCACTGTGGCCGATTACCGCCGCTACATCGAAAAGGATGCGGCTCTGGAGCGGCGGTTCCAACCCGTCACGGTGGACGAGCCCAGCCCCCAGCAGACTCTGGCCATTCTCAAAAGCCTGCGGCCCCGCTACGAGCGGCACCACAATATCCCCATCCCCGACGCGGCCCTGGAGGCGGCGGTGGACCTGGCCGGGCGCTATCTCCCCGAGCGGCGCTTTCCTGACAAGGCGGTGGACCTGATGGATGAGGCGGCGGCCATGGAGCGGCTCTCCCCCAGCTGGCAGAGCGAGGAGGTGCTGGCGCTGGAACGCCGGGCCGATCAGGCTGCCGCCGAGCGGGAGACGGCGGTGGCCAACCGGGACTTTCACCGCTGCCTGCTGCTGCGCGACGCCCAGCAGAGCTTCCTTCGCCAGGCGGGGGAGCTGCGCCAGCGGTGGCGCGCCAGCCGCCACGGCGTCACCGCCGAGACGGTGGCCCGGGTGGTGGGCATGTGGACAGGGATCCCCGTCAGCCCCTTGGGAAACGCCGAGCGTGAGCAGCTGGCGGCGCTGGAAGGGGAGCTGCTTGGCGAGGTGGTGGGCCAGCCCCAGGCCGTCCGGGCCGTGGCCCAGGCGGTGCGGCGTGGGCGGCTGGGTCTCAAGGATCCCAATCGGCCCGCCGGGTGCTTCCTCTTTCTCGGGCCTACCGGCGTGGGCAAGACCCAGCTGTGCCGGGCCCTGGCCAAGCATCTCTTTGGAAGCGCGGAGCGCATGGTGCGTTTTGATATGTCCGAGTATATGGACAAGCACACCGCCGCCCGGCTGGTGGGCGCGCCGCCGGGCTATGTGGGCTATGACGACGGCGGCCAGCTGACCCAGCGCCTGCGGCGGCAGCCCTACAGCCTGATCCTCTTCGACGAGGTGGAGAAGGCCCACCCCTCGGTACTGGACCTGCTCCTTCAGATCATGGAGGAGGGCAGCCTCACCGACGGCCAGGGCCGCAAGGCGGACTTCAAAAACGCCGTCATCGTCCTCACCTCCAACCTGGGGGCCGAGCGTCTTAGCCGGGGCAAGGTGGCCCTGGGTTTTGGCGGCGCCACCGGAAAGGAGGCCGCCCGCCGGGCGGCGCTAGAGGCGGCCAGGGAATTTTTTCGGCCGGAATTTTTGGGGCGGCTGGACGAGACGGTGTGCTTTGACGCCCTGGGTCAGAGTGAGCTGACCCAGATCGCCCACACCCTGCTGTCCGAGGCCGGGCAGCGCCTCGGCGCCCACGGCGTGCGGCTGGAGACGCCCCAGGCGGCGGTGGAGGGCCTTGTGGCCCAGGCCATGGCCCAAAACCAGGGGGCCCGGCCCCTTCGACGGCTCATCGCCCGGGAGGTGGAGGATAAGGCCGCCGAGGGGCTGCTGACAGGCAAGCTCCGGCCTGGCGGGCAATTCTGCCTCAGCGTGCCAGAGGGGGAACTTTCTGCCAAAACCGCCGTCTAAAATGCCATCAACCGAAATAAGGAGACTGGAAACATGAAACGACTACTGCCCCTGCTGCTGACCTTGGCCTTGTGCCTGACCGCCTGCGGCGGCGAGAAAAAAAGCGACAAGACCCCCGAGCAGCTCAGCGAGGCCTATGCCGCCGCCATCACCGCCGCCCAGAGCGCCGACGAGCGGGAGGCCTTCCCTCAGATCAAGCCAGACGACGAGATGTACGAGCTTGTGCTGGGCGTGATGGGCGTTGCCCCCGAGGACCTCACCGCCTCGGCCCTGATGGTGTCCACCCGTGGCATCCAAGCCTACTCCATCGTGGCCGTCATGCCTGCCGAGGGCAAGGCCGATACCGTCCGCAAGGGCCTGGAGGGCTATATCGACAACCAGAAGAACACCTTCGAGTTCTACCTGGAGGACCAGTACCAGATCGCCTCCGACGCCAAGCTGGAGGAGCTCAGCGACGGCACGCTGCTGCTGGTGATGTGCTCCAACCAGGACCAGGTCTTCGACAGCATTAAGACCGCCCTGGAGGGCTAAACGCGTAACAAAAAAGCGCCTGCGAAAGCAGGCGCTTTTTTGCGCGTTCACACCGCCGCCTTGCCCTCTGTCTCGTCCTCTTGGGCCCGGAGGCCGATGCGCAGGACTAGGGCGGTCTTGTCGTCGGCGGTGTCGCTCTCATGGGCGGTGAGGGCCTCGGCCAGGGCGGCGGGGGAGCCGCCGTCAAAGTCCATTAGAGTAGAGCGGAGCCACTGGTCGTCGCCGCTGATCACGCCGTCAGTGAGCATGACCAGGCAGTCCCCCGGCCCCGCCTGAAAGGGGCAGCAGTCGGCCTGGGCGTCCCCTGCCCCCAGCCCCGCGGGCAGGCTGCGACAGGAAAGGCGCTTGACGCCGCCGCCACGGCGGAGGTAGCTGGGGCCGGAGCCCAGCTTGTAGACGCAGCCCTGGCCGGAGTAGAGATCCAGCTCTAAAAGGTCCACCGTGGAGAACCCGCCTGTCTCCTCCTGGCGAAGGCCCAGGGCCTGGTCCAGGGTCTTCAGCGCGTTTTTGGGCGTCACGCCGGCCCGGAGGAACTTTTCCAGCAGAGACAAACACAGCTCGCTGTCCTTCCGGGCTTGGCGGCCGCTGCCCATGCCGTCGCACAGCAGAAAGTAGAGCTTGCCGTCGTCGCCCTTGAACCAGCCGCAGGCGTCGCCGCTGACGCTCTGGCCGGACTTCTTCCGGCTGGACACTCCCGCTGTGGCGGTGAGGGGCTCCAGCTGGCGGTAGAGGACCTGGCCATCGTTGACGCTGGCGGCGGTCAGGGGCGTATCCAGCAGGCTGGAAAGGGCCTGGCGGGCGGTCTCGTCCGCCAGGGCGGCGGCGTCGGGGCCGTCCAGCACCAGCCGCACCCGGCCCGCTTCGTCCGCCGTGACCAGGCCCTGGCACTGCAGCTCCCGCCCTGCCAGAAAGCGGGAGAGCTTACGGGTGCGCCCTTCGTCGGCACACACCGGGGCGGCCATGGCCGCGGCGGCGTCCTGGAGCAGATGGGCCATATCGCCATACTGGCTACAAAGAGCCTTGCGGCTGCGGCTGGCCTGGCTGTGGTACCGTCGCCGAAGCAGCAGACCGGCCAGCTCCTCATTTACCGCCGCCAAAAAGGTGGGGAAGCGGGGGCAGCGATCCCGGAACCGCTGGGGAAAATGCTCTGCCTTGGCCTGGCCCTCGGCCAGGATGTCTGCGAGGGCGTGGTTCAGGAGGTCATAGGTGTCCTGATAGCCGCTCTGCCAGCAGCGCTCCCGGAGACTGCACCGGGCGCAGACCCGGCTAGCGGAGCGGTCGTAAATGACGCAGGGGTCCTCGCCGTTGTCGGTGGGGGCGTCAAAGGCCGAGCGCAGGGAGGAGAAGACCTCGCCAAAGGCGCTGGCCGCGTCCTTGAGCTGCCGCAGGGCGCTTTGATAGGCCCACTGGGCCTTGGCCGGACGGCTCTGGGCGGAAAACAGCGTCTCGGCCTGATCCAGCCAACCCTGGGGCAGGAAGAGGAAGACCAGGGCGGCCAGATAGACCTCGTAAAGAGCGGCCATCCCCGCCACCGCAGCGCCGCTCCAGGCCAGGACCAGCCCTACGCACCCGCAAAAGCCCAGCGCCCGGGCAAGGCGGCTGCGGTTTCGGAGCAGTCCGGCGCACAGTCCGGCCAAAGCATAGCTCACCGCGTAAAACCGCGCGCCGCCGGTGGTCAGGTCCATAGCCAGACCCACCGCCAGCCCCACCGCCGCGCCGGCCCCCGGCCCCGCCGCCGATCCAGCGCACAGGGCCAGTAGCGCCGCGCAGATCCGCCCCACGCTGAGCCCGCCCAGCAGCCGCAGCCGGGCCAGGGACAGCAGCAGCGCCAGAGCGAGTCCCAGCAGCCCAAGGCGCTGGCCAAGCCCGGGCTGACGGTCCTCTGCTTCCTCATCGCGCCAAAGGGAAAAGGCCCGGTGGAAGGCGTAGGTCCCCACGGCGGTCAAAGCGGCCTCCGCCGCGAAGCGGGCGGCCAGCGCCGTCGTCCATGGCCGGGGGGCCAGGGTCACAAGGCCGGTGACGGCATTGAAGACCCCGGTGGTCAGAGGCATGAACCAGGGCCGTTTGCAAAGGGAAAGATCGTAAAAGGCAAAGGCGGTGGCAAAGACCAGGATACAGCCCGCGGCATAGCGCAGACCGTCCTCCAGTCCCCTGCTGAGTAAGTACCCGGCCATGGCGCCCACCATGGCCGCGAAGCCCTCGTTTCCCGCGCCGGAGGCCCCTACAAAGGCCAGACCGAAAGGGGCCGCGCCGTCAAAGATCTCCCCGGTGGCCAATGTGGCCCCCAGCAAAAACCGGATGCCCCACTGACAAAGCCCTACGATGACCCGGCTCCGCCGCAGATCCCGGCCCGTCTCCCGTAGCTCGTTTTTGGCCCGCTCCGCCGTCTCCCGCAGTCCTTTCGACGCCATGCTCTCGCCCTCCTTGGTGAATTTAGGACAAGCATAGCTGATTTAGAAGAAAAAGGCAGTCGAAAGAGGGCACAGCGAAAAGGGCAAGGAAAAAGCACCCACAAATGTGGGTGCTTTCAGTGCTTTTTGGGCGGGTCCAGACAGAGAATATAGTCGGTGGTGACCCGGTACAGCCGGGCCAGAGCCATTAGGTGACGGACAGGCAGCTCGCTGGCGCCCCGCTCATAGCGGGCATACATGGTCTGGGAGGTGCCCAACACTTCCGCCACCTGGGCCTGGGTCAGATCCGCGTCCTCCCGCAAGTCCCGTATTCGCTGTTGATAGTTCATCCGTATCACCGGGGATATTATAACTCAGTAAATTTATTTACTATTGACTTTAGTAAATAAATTTACTATACTATTTTTGCCGGACACAAAAAAGAATGGAGGTATCCCCGATGAGTATGTTTTCACAGATCCAAAGCGAGCCGACCTGTACTACGGTGGATGAGTGCGTACAAAACGACAGGCTGTCCAACAATCTTTGGACCTGGGCCCACAGGTTGGAAACGCTGGGCATGGCGCTGTTTGTGTTTCTGCTGGTGTTTGGCATATACGCCGCTGTGCAGGGCGCTACGGTAGAGGTGGAAAAGGGTTATTATTATACGTACACAGAAACGGAATTTGATTTTGGGGCCTTTTCCATAGAGTTGGTCAACTGGGCCTTTTATGCCTTCGTTGAGTATTGCTTGTACCACGTGGTGGCGCTGCTCATCGGCGCGTTGGCGGGGATCTACCAGAACACCAAGGCCGCCGCCCGGCTGCAGGAGTATCATATCCGCAAAGGGGAAGGTACATTTGGGGGCGGGAAAAGACCTTCGTCGGCGGCGGAGGAAAAACCCTCGCCGGTGGCGGAAGTGGACCCGTGGTTGACCTGTCCCCAGTGCGGAACGCGGCAGTCCGCGACACGGGAAAAGTGCTACCAGTGCGGCGCGCCGCTGCCCCATGAATAAGCAAAAAGGACGGCCCACGGGCCGTCCTTTTTCTATGCGCAAAACCGGTGCTTGCCGATGACGGTGATGAGGGGCCTCGACCAGATCCAGGCCGAGGTGGCGGTGCTGGGGTTGAAATAGTAGATGGCCCCGCCGGAGGGATCGGAGCCGTTCAGCGCCTCCTGGGCGGCCCGCCGGGCCGACTCGGCCACAGGCTGGTCGATCTGGCCGTCCACCATGCAGGTGAAGGCCCCGGGCTGGTAGACCACCCCCGCCAGGGTGGAGGGGAAGGAGGGGTGTTCAATGCGGTTGAGGATCACCGCTCCCACCGCCACCTGGCCCGCATAGGGCTCGCCCCGGGCCTCGGCGGAGATGACCCGGGCCAGCAGAGCCACATCATGATCCTGGGCAGAGGTGCCCCCGCCCGAGGCGCTTCCCGAAACGGGCATGCCCAGCGCCCGGAGGGTGTTTGATCCCACGATGCCGTCGGCAGCCAGGCCGTTTTTCTGCTGGAACTTCACCACCGCCCGGCGGGTGCCGCTGCCGAAGATGCCGTCCACCTCGCCGTCATAGTAGCCCCAGCGTTTGAGCTTGTCCTGAATGGTGCGCACCTCCGAGCCTGAGCTACCCTGGCGGTAGGTGGCCGCCTGGGCGATGTTCCAGCACAGCAGCACCGCCAGCGTAAGCGCCAGCAGAGCCAGTACCCGGCGTTTTCCGTGTCCCATGACCCTCGCCTCCTTTTGCCCTAGATTGCCCGCGGCGGCGGAGAAATATTCCCAGGCAAAATGGCGGGAAAGCGGTTGACACCATGGAACAGATGTGCTATAATGTATCGTCACATAACATGCTATACACTATGCGAAGAGCGGGAGACAAAGCTATGCTAGACCACATTTTCGTCAAGGGCGCGCGGGAGAACAACCTGCAGAATATCGACGTCACCATCCCCAGGGACAAGCTGGTGGTCATCACCGGCCTTTCCGGCTCAGGTAAATCCTCCCTGGCCTTTTCCACCATCTACGCCGAGGGCCAGCGGCGGTATATGGAGTCGCTGAGCTCCTATGCCCGGATGTTCATGGGCCAGATGGAAAAGCCCGATGTGGACTATATCGAGGGCCTTTCTCCCGCCATCGCCATCGACCAGAAGACCACCTCCAAAAATCCCCGCTCCACCGTGGGCACGGTGACGGAGATCTATGACTATCTGCGGCTTTTGTGGGCCCGCATCGGCACGCCCCACTGTCCCAAGTGCGGCAAGGAGATCCACCAGCAGACGGTGGATCAGATCGTAGACCAGATCATGGCCCTGCCTGAGGCCAGCCGCATCCAGATCATGGCCCCGGTGATCCGGGGCAAGAAGGGCGAGCACGCCAAGGTCTTCGAGGACGCCCGGAAGTCAGGCTACGTCCGGGTCCGGGTGGATGGAGCCATGTACGAGCTTACCGAGGAGATCAAGCTGGACAAGAATAAAAAGCACAGCATCGAGGTCATCGTGGACCGTCTGGTGGTCCGGGAGGATATTGGCCGCCGCCTAGCCGACTCCATCGAGACCGCCTCCGCTTTGGCGGGGGGGCTGGTGCTGGTGAACATCGTAGGGGAGGACCGGGACATCTCCTTTTCCCAAAACTACGCCTGCGAGGACTGCGGCATCTCCATCGAGGAGCTGACGCCCCGGATGTTCTCCTTCAATAACCCCTTTGGCGCCTGTCCCACCTGCACGGGCCTTGGCTACCAGCTCAAGTGCGACCCGGACCTGGTCATTCCCAACAAAAAGCTCTCCATCCTGGACGGGGCCATCACCGTCATGGGCTGGAACAACATCCGGGGCGACGGCATCTCCCGGATGTACTTTGACGCCCTGGCGAAAAAGTATAACTTCTCGCTGAACACCCCTGTGGAGGAACTGCCGGCTGAGGTGCTGGATGTGATCCTCTACGGCACCAAAGGGGAGAAGTTGAAGCTGGTCTACGACCGGGCCAACGGCAAGGGCGTTTTGAACCAGCCCTTTGAGGGCATCATCCCCAACATCGAGCGCCGCTACCGGGACACCCAGAGCGAGGCCTCTCGCAAGGACCTGGAGGAGTATATGGCCCAGACGCCCTGCCCCGACTGCCATGGCCATCGCCTCAAGCCCGAATCCCTGGCCGTGACGGTGGGCGGGCTGTCCATCTACGACTACACCACCAAATCCGTCACCCAGGCCCTGGAATTTATGGAGGGCCTGACGCTGACGCCCACCCAGGAGATGATCGCCCACCAGATCCTGAAGGAGATCCGCAGCCGGCTGGGCTTTTTGCAGTCAGTGGGGCTTCAGTATCTCACCCTGTCCCGTCAGGCGGGCACCCTCTCCGGCGGCGAGAGCCAGCGCATCCGCCTGGCTACCCAGATCGGCTCGTCGCTGATGGGGGTGCTGTATATCCTGGACGAGCCCTCCATTGGTCTTCACCAGAGGGACAACGATATGCTCCTGGCCACTATGAAGCATTTGCGGGACCTGGGCAACACCCTTTTGGTGGTGGAGCACGACGAGGACACCATGCGTCAGGCTGACTACATCGTGGACATCGGCCCCGGGGCCGGGGTCCACGGTGGCCGAGTGGTGGCCTGCGGCACGGCGGAGGAGGTGATGAACACCTCCGGCTCCGTCACCGGCGACTATCTGGCCGGACGGCGCTCTATCCCGGTGCCCAAGGAGAGAAGAACGGGCAGCGGCAAGACCCTGACTATCCGCCGGGCGGCGGAGAACAACCTCCAAAACGTGGACGTGTCCATCCCCCTGGGCACCTTCACCTGCGTCACCGGCGTGTCCGGCTCGGGTAAGTCTTCTCTAGTCAATGAGATCCTGTATAAGGCTCTGGCCTCCAAACTGAACCGGGCCAAGACCCGGCCGGGCAAGCATGGGTGTATCGAGGGCGTGGAGTTCTTGGACAAGGTCATCGACATCGACCAGTCCCCCATCGGCAGAAGTCCCCGCTCTAACCCGGCCACCTACACCGGGCTCTTCAACGACATTCGGGACCTGTTCGCCTCCACCCCCGACGCCAAGAGCCGGGGCTACGGGCCGGGCCGGTTCTCCTTTAACGTCCGGGGCGGACGGTGCGAGGCCTGCCAAGGTGACGGCCTTTTGAAGATCGAGATGCACTTCTTGCCTGATATCTATGTCCCCTGCGAGGTCTGCAAGGGCAAGCGCTACAACCGGGAGACCCTGGAGGTCAAATATAAGGGCAAGAGCATCTACGATGTGCTGGATATGACCGTGGACGAGGCGCTGCCCTTCTTTGAGAACCTGCCCAGGATCTATAATAAGCTGAAAACTCTGGCGGACGTGGGCCTATCCTATATCAAGCTGGGCCAGCCCTCTACCGAACTCTCCGGCGGCGAGGCCCAGCGGGTCAAGCTGGCCACCGAGCTGGCCAAGCGGTCTACCGGCTCCACCATTTATATTCTTGACGAGCCCACCACCGGCCTTCATGCCGCCGACGTTCACCAGCTGGTAGGCGTGTTGCAGGAGTTCGTGGAGGGGGGCAATACGGTGGTGGTCATCGAGCACAATCTGGACGTGATCAAGACCGCCGACTACCTCATCGACCTGGGCCCCGAGGGAGGCGACGGCGGCGGGCAGATCGTCTGCGCCGGAACGCCGGAAGAGGTAGCTAAGTGTAAGCGGAGCTATACGGGCAAATACCTGAAGCCCATGCTGGAGAAGAGGTGACCCAATGGAATTGATGCAGTGGCTCACCCAGACCCCGGTGGGGAAGTTTGTCTTTACCATGCTGGTCTCTATGATCCCGGTGGCCGAGCTGCGGGTAGGGTTGCCCTTCGGCGTGGGGCTGGGGCTATCGTATCCGGTGGCCTTTACGGCGGCGGTGATCGGCAACGTGCTGCCCGCGCCCTTTATCCTGGTGTATATCCGCCGGGTATTTGCCTGGCTGCGGCGCCGTTTCCCCCGGCTGGGCGGCATGGTGGACCGGCTGGAGACCAAGGCTCATCTGAAGGGCCAGAAGGTGAGTCGGTATAAGTATCTGGGTCTCTATCTCTTTGTGGCCATCCCGCTGCCGGGCACTGGAGCCTGGACCGGGTCGCTGGCGGCGGCCTTTTTGGATATGCCGGTGCGCCGGGCCATGCCCAGTATCGTGCTGGGCGTGCTGACGGCGGGGCTTATCATGCTGGGGCTGACCAATCTGGGCATCGACCTCTTTTCCACCGCCATCGGCTGACACCTCAAGAGCCCCGCGGGCATAGGCTGGGGCGAGGTGATGGGCTGTGGCGGCGGTGCTGGAGGTCTTGGGCGCGCTGTGCGTGTCCTACATATTGAGCTACTTTCCCTGGCGGTGGCTGTATGCCGCCCGGGGGAAACGTCGGGAGGTGCGGACGTGGAACCGGAGGCCAAGGCGCTGGAGGGGCGGGTAGAGAGCGTCGTTTTCCGCAATGAGGAAAACGGCTATACCGTGCTGCGGCTGGCCGTGCCCGGCGAGGAGGAACCGGCGACGGTGGTGGGCTGTATGCCCGGCGTCTCTCCCGGCGAGACCCTGAGCGTCACCGGCACCTGGGGCCACCACGCCGCCTACGGCGCCCAGTTCAAGGCCCGTACCGTGGAGCGGAAAATGCCCTCAGAGGCAGCGGCTATTTTGGAATACCTCTCCTCCGGTGCGGTGAAGGGCGTGGGGGCAGTCACCGCCCGGCGGCTGGTGGAGGAGTTTGGCGAGGACGCTTTGGAGGTGCTGGAAAATCAGCCCGAGCGCTTGGCGGGTATCAAGGGCATGACGCCCAAGCGGGCCAGGGAGCTTTCGGAGAACTTTCGCGCCCAGATGGGAATGCGTCGGCTTTTAAACTTCCTTCGCGCCAACGAGCTGTCCCCCGACCTTGCCCTGCCCCTTTACCGCCACTATGGCGACGGGGCGCTGGAGGAGGTCAAGGCAAATCCATACCTCCTCACCGCCGAGGGTATGGACGTGGCCTTTCAGACTGCCGACGCCCTGGCGGTCTCTCTGGGCGTGGACGCCAACGACCCCCAGCGGCTGGAGGCGGCGCTCCTCTTTGAACTGCGGCACAACGCGGGCAACGGCCACAGCTTTTTGCCGGTGGACAAGCTCCTTTTGGCCACTACCCGGCTGCTGTCCCTGGAGGGGCCGGAGCCGCTGGACCGGGCGCTGGACACGCTGTGCCGCGGCGGAAAGACCGTCCGGGAGACCTTGATGGGGCTGGACTGCGTGTACCTGGCCGAGCTCCATGAGGCGGAGTGCTATGTGGCCCGGCGGCTGGAGGAGATGACTTGGCTGGAGCTAGACGCGCCCAAGGACTTTGACAGGGTGCTGGAGCGGATCCAAAAAGAACAGGGCATCACCTACGCGCCCCAGCAGGTGGAGGCGGTGGAGCTGGCTGCGAAGAGCCAGGTCATGCTGCTTACCGGCGGACCGGGCACCGGCAAGACCACGTCCCTTCGGGGCGTACTGGCTCTCTTTGACGTCCTGGGACTGGACACCGCCCTGGCCGCCCCCACAGGCCGGGCCGCCAAGCGTCTGGGGGAGACCTGCGCAGCGGAGGCCTACACCATCCACCGCCTCCTGGAGACCCATTTTGACGACAAGACGGGCAAGATCTACTTTACCCATACCCAAAAGGACCCGCTGAAGCAGGACGCCGTCATCGTAGACGAGACCTCCATGGTGGATATCACCCTCATGTCCGCGCTGCTGCAGGGACTCAAGAGCGACTGCCGGCTGGTGCTGGTGGGCGATCCCAACCAGCTGCCCTCCGTGGGCCCCGGCGCGCTGCTGGCCGACCTTCTGAAAAGCGGCGCCATTCCGGCGGTGAGCCTGGTCCAGGTCTTCCGCCAGGCCGCTCGCAGCGCCATTGTCCGCAGCGCCCATGAGATCCACCACGGCGTCCAGCCTCAGCTGAAAAACACCGGGGAGGGGGACTTCTTCTTTCTCAGCCGCATGAAGAGCGAGGAGGCGGCCCAGACGGTGGTGGAGCTGGTGTCCAGCCGCCTGCCTCAGCGCATGGGCTTTCCCTCCGACCAGATCCAGGTCCTCACGCCCACCCGGAAGGGGCCCTTGGGCACCTTTGAACTGAACCGCCGATTGCAGGAGACGTTGAACCCGCCGGCAGAGGACAAGCCCCAGCGGGCCTTTGGGGCGGTGGTGTTCCGCCTGGGGGACCGGGTCATGCAGGTGAAGAACAACTACGATGCCATGTGGCTGGACCCGGACAAGGCCGAGAGCGGCCTGGGGGTCTTCAACGGCGACATCGGCAAGATCATCGACGTGGAGCAAGACGGCTCCGCCCTCACTGTGGACTTCGACGGCCGCAAGGTCTTCTATCCCGCCGACGCCCTGGGCGAGCTGGAGCTGGCCTACGCCGTCACCGTCCACAAATCCCAGGGCAGCGAGTACCCCGCCGTGGTCTTCGCTTGCCTGGACGTACCCCCCATGCTCCTGACCCGCAGCGTCCTCTATACCGCCGTCACCCGTGCCCGGGGCCTGCTGGTCAGCGTGGGCGACAAGCGGGTCTTCGCGCGCATGGTGGACAACAACAAGCCCCAGCGCCGCTACTCCGCCCTCCGCGCCCGTCTGGCGGGGGGAAACGGCGGCGGAGACGTAAACGGGAACCTTGCCTTTCGTGCCGGGATGTGGTATCATTTGGCAAAGCCCTTTTGAGGAGGAGAGTCCATGAAAAAGAGATGTTTGGCGACCCTGTTGGCCCTGGCGATGTGCCTGACCCTGCTGCCCGCCGTTGCCCTGGCGGCAGACGATGATTTTGTGATCGAAAACGGTGTCCTGACCCGATACAACGGCCCCGGAGGCGACATTGTGATCCCTGAGGGCGTGGTCAACATTGGTTGGGCGGCGTTCGAGGGCAGCGCCGCCGTGACCCATATCACCCTTCCTAACAGCGTTGTCAGCATCAACTACGGCGTTTTTGACGACTGCACCGAGCTGACCGGCTTCTCGGTTTCTTCAAACAACCGCTCTTTTTCCGTAGAGGACGGGGTGCTATTCAATAAGGACAAGACCACGCTGGTGCGCTACCCCTTGGCCAAGGCGGGTACGGAGTACATCATCCCGGCCAGCGTGACCGCGATTGGCCTCTGTGCTCTTCGGAATTCCTCCGGGCTGACGAAGGTGGTCATCCCGGAGGGGGTAAAGACCATTCAGGCCTGGGCGTTTTCCGGCTGTACTAACCTGACTGACGCAAATGAACCGGCAAGCGTGACCTGGATCGACGGCAGAAACTTTGAGGACACGCCTTGGCTGAAGAGCCAGGGGGCGTTTGGAATGTTTGGCAACGTGTTGCTTAAGTATCAGGGCCAGGGTGGCGAAGTGACTATCCCTGACGGGGTGACGGAAATCGGCACCTCCGCATTTTACGGCCAAACCGCCGTGACGAAAGTGACCCTTCCGGAGGGCGTGACCAATATTGGTATGTCCGCGTTTCAGAACTGCACCAGCCTGGAGGAGGTGCGTATTCCCCAGAGTGTAACGGAGGTCGGAATGGCGGCCTTTGACGGCACGCCATGGCAAACGGCCCAAGGCGACTTCTTGATCATCAACGGGATATTACTGAGCTATCAGGGCCAGAGGGGCGAGGTGGACATTCCCAACGGCGTCACGGAAATCGCACCTGAAGCATTCCAAAACTGTACCACCTTGACCGGTGTGACCATTCCTGACGGTGTGACCGAAATAGGATGGCTTGCGTTTAACGGGTGCACAGCTCTGTCCCGAGTTGAAATTCCCGACAGTGTGACCTCCTTTGGCGACAGGGTATTTGAAGGTACGCCCTGGCTGGAGGCCCAGGGCGAGTTTCCTGTTGTCAACGGGACCCTGTTGAAGTATCAGGGTCAGGGGGGAGACGTGATCATTCCTGACGGCGTGAGTGTTATTGGCTCCTATGCGTTTTGGAATTGTCACAGCCTGACCAGCATTACGATCCCCAAAAGTGTGACCGCAGTCATGTTAAACGCATTTCTTGACTGCTACAACTTGACCGATGTGTATTACGGCGGTGGGATCGAGGACTGGAAGGTTGACTTTCATGCCGCGGTGGATGACCGTTTGCTTGCCGCCGATATCCATTATCAGTATGGCGCCCCTGGTACCGCCCAGGAAGGGGAAATGAAGAGTGCCGACGGCGCCAACATCTCCTGGGAAATGAGCGCGACGGGAGCGTTCAGCGTGGACCCCACAAATCTGGCATCAGAGGAAGCCGTTCTGGTGGCATGCTACGATAACGATGGCCGCTTCACCGGCGTGAAGCCGCTGGACACCGGCAGACCGGAGGCCCAGATCGACCCCGCCACGCCCAATGTGCGGCTCTTCTGGCTGAACGGGGCGCAAGCGCCCCAGTCCCGCAGCGTGACGGTGTGGGGGAAGTGAAAAACGACAGGGAAGAGGGACGGCCCCGCGGGGCCGTCCCTTTGTTTGTCGGCGGCGCGTCTGGGAAGCCGCGCCCTACTGGACAATTTGAAAATTTGTGCTATACTATATCTGTCATACCCTGCATAAATGAATTTACATAGGGGGAATTTGTTCGTGGACGACCGATCGTGGCTGATCCTGACTGTCTGTTTGGGCGTGGCCTGCGCGGCGCTGCTTGGCTACGCGCTGGTGCTGACCTACCGCATCGCCTCCAACGAGAGCCGCTTCAAGCGCCTGGTGGCCAAGCTCACCGGCAAGGAGCCGGAACAGGTCTCGGAGGAGGAGATCATGCAGATGGTGGACGCCGGGGAGGAGACCGGCGCCATCCAGCAAGAGGAGCGGGAGATGATCGAAAACATCTTCGAGTTCGACAACACCACCGCCGAGGACGTGATGGTCCACCGGACGGACATGGTGCTGCTGGACGTGGAGGATACGCCGGAGGAGATCCTGGCCACCATCGAGAGCTCCGGGCTGTCCCGCTTTCCCGTCTATGAAAACGAGCCCGACGACATCATTGGCATTTTGAACGTCCGGGACTACCTTTTGAACACCCAGCGGTCCGATCCCCGCGCCCTGCGGGAGCTGCTGCGCCAGCCCTACTTTGTCCCCGAGACCGTCCGCACCGACCGGCTCTTTCGGGATATGCAGGCCAAGAAGGTCCATCTGGCCATCGTGGTGGATGAGTACGGCGGCACGGCGGGCCTGGTGACTATGGAGGACTTGCTGGAAGAGATCGTGGGCAACATATATGACGAATTTGACCCCGCCGAGGAGAGCGAGATCATCCCCGTGGGGGAAGACCGCTGGCGGGTGGCCGGCGGCGTGGAACTCGACGAGCTGGACGAGGCCCTGGGACTGTCCCTCTCCGGCGACGAGGACGCGGACTACGACACTCTGGGCGGGCTGGTCTTTGCCCATCTGGACGTGATCCCTGAGGACGGCAGTCAGGTGGAGCTGGAACTGCCCGGGGTGAAGGTCCATGTGGACGCCATCGCCGACCACCGGGTGGAGTGGTGCACCCTCACCAAGCTGACGCCCCAGCCCATGGACGTTCTGGCCCCGGAGGAGCAGTAAGGAGAAACGCATTTGATCAGTGAGCGCTTTCGTAAGTCTATAGAGACCCTGGAGCTGCCCCGGGTCCTGGAGCTGCTGGCCCAAGAGGCGGCCACTCAGGAGGGGAAGGAAAAGGCTCTGGAGCTTTTACCCGAGACCGATATCCAAAGCGTCGAGCGGCTCCAGGAGGAGACGGCGGCGGCTTTTGCCATGCTCACCCTCCACGGCACACCCGCCCTGGCCGGCGTCCGCCCGGTCAGGGCTTCTTTGCAGCGCGCCGACCGGGGCGGCAGCTTAAATACACGGGAGCTTTTGGACGTGGCGGCGGTGCTTCGGTGCGCCCGCAGCGTCAAGGAGTATGGCGCGGCGGCCCAGGACAGCGTCATCAGCCACCTTTTCCGCTCCCTGACGGCCAACAAGTATCTGGAGGAGAAGATCACCGGCTCCATCCCCGCCGAGGATGAGATCGCCGACGCCGCCAGTCCGGAGCTGGCCGACATCCGCCGTCATAAGCGCGCCGCTGCGGGCAAGGTCCGGGAGGTCCTCAACAAACTCATCGCCTCCAACCAGTCCAAGTACCTCCAGGAGAGCATCATCACCCAGCGGGGTGGGCGGTACGTGGTGCCGGTGAAGAGCGAACACAAAAACGACATCCCGGGTCTTGTTCACGACGTGTCCGGTTCCGGCGGCACCTTCTTTATCGAGCCCATGGGCGTGGTCAAGGCCAACAACGAGCTGCGGGAGCTGGAGGCCAAGGAGGAGAAGGAGATCGAGCGCATCCTGGCGGCCCTCTCCGCCGAGTGCGCCTCCTTCCAAGAGGACATCGCTATGGACTATGACCTGCTGGTCATCCTGGACGGCGTCTTCGCGAGGGCCAAATTAGCCGCCCGGATGAACGCCATGGCCCCCAAGCTCACTGAGGGCGCCGTGGCCCTGAAGAAGGCCCGGCATCCCCTGCTGGACCCGAAAAAGGCGGTGGCCAACGACCTCTATCTGGGCGGGGACTTCGACACGCTGGTCATCACCGGCCCTAACACCGGCGGTAAGACCGTGACGCTGAAGACCATCGGCCTTCTGACCCTCATGGCCCAGTGCGGGCTGCACATCCCCTGCGCGGACGACAGCTCCATCGCCGTCCGCAGCCAGGTGCTGGCCGACATCGGCGACGAGCAGTCCATCGCCCAGAGCCTGTCCACCTTCTCCAGCCACATGACCAATATCGTGGGCATTCTGAACGACGCCGACAGCGGCACCCTGATCCTCTTTGACGAGCTGGGGGCGGGCACCGACCCGGTGGAGGGCGCGGCCCTGGCCGCCGCCATCATTGAGGAGAGCCGGTCTTTGGGCGCTCTGGTCTGCGCCACCACCCACTATGCGGAATTGAAGCTCTACGCCATGACTACGCCGGGGGTGGAAAACGCTTCCTGCGAGTTCGACGTGGACTCCCTGGCCCCCACCTACCGGCTGCTCATCGGCGTGCCCGGCCGCTCTAACGCCTTTGCCATCTCCCAGCGGCTGGGCCTCTCCGAGCATATCATCCAGCGGGCCCGTGCCCGGGTGGACAGCGAGAACGTGCGCTTTGAAGAGGTGCTGGACCGGCTGGAGACGCAGCGCCGGGCCATGGAGGCCGAGCAGCACCAGGCCGCGGCCCTGCGGGCCGAGATGGAGGAGTCAGCCAAGACCGCCCGGGAGTACCGCCAAACCTTGGAAAAGGAACGGGAGAAGGCCGCCCAGCAGGCCCGTGCCGAGGCCCAGGACATCGTGGACGAGGCCCGGCGCAGGGCCGACGAGGTCTTCAAAGAGCTGAACAAAATGCGCAAAAACGTCCGGGAAAACGACACCAACGAGGCCCGGGTCTCGGTGCGCTCCAAGCTCAATCAGGCCGACCAGGCGCTTCGCCAGACCGCCCCCGACCTGCCCGCGCCGCCCCCCACCCGGCCCGCCGAGGCGGGGGATACGGTGGAGGTGCTGGCCATGGGCGTGAAGGCGGAGGTATTATCCGTCCGCGCCGACGGAACTTTGGAACTCCAGGCGGGCATCCTGAAGCTGTCGGCCCGGCAGGAGGAGGTCCGGCTGGCGAACCCGGAGAAAAAGCCCAAGCCCAGGTCCGCCGCCGTCTCCCGGCCCATCCGTCTGGCCGCGGCGGCCAGGGAACTGGACCTGCGGGGCATGACAGTGGACGAGGCGCTGGCGGGCCTTGATATGTTTTTGGATAACGCCGTCATGGGCAAGCTGGAGAGCGTCACCATCATCCACGGCAAGGGCACCGGCGCGGTGCGCCGCGCCGTGCGGGAGCATTTGAAGAAAAGCCGCTACGTCAAGAGCTTTCGCCCCGGTCGGTTTGGCGAGGGAGAGGACGGCGTTACCGTAGCCGAACTGAAATAGCAATAGAAACAGCTCCTTGCGAGGCCGTATCTTTGGTGAAAATGCCGTTGACACAGGCGGCGCAAATTTGATATGCTAACAACACGATACTGAAAACGGACCCCGCAAACTTGCATAGGAGGACGAACATCTATGTATGTGAAGGAAGTTACCATCAACAACCAAGTGGGGCTCCACGCCCGTCCCGCCACCTTTTTCATCCAGAAGGCCAACGAGTTCAAAAGCTCTATCTGGGTCGAAAAGGACGAGCGCCGGGTGAATGCCAAGAGCCTGCTGGGCGTGCTGAGCCTGGGCATCATCAAGGGCACCTCCGTCTCCCTGATCGCCGACGGCGCCGATGAAAAAGAGGCTGTGGACACCCTGGTGGAGCTGGTCAGTTCCGACTTCGCCGAGTAATTCATTCCCGCATACAGACCGGACCTTGGGTGTGACCCAGGGCCCGGTTTTTTATCGAAAAGACGGAGGGAACGACATGAAAAAGACCGCGGTCATTTTCGATCTGGACGGCACCCTTTTGAACACGCTGGAGGATCTGAAAAACGCCCTCAACTACGCCCTGGCCTCCCAGGGCTATCCCACCCGGACCCTGGCCGAGGTCCGTCGGTTCGTGGGCAACGGCATCCCCAAGCTCATCGAGCGCGCCGCCCCGCCCGAGGCGCCGGTCCAGGCGCTGCTGGACGTGTTTTTGCCCTATTACCAGGCCCACAACATGGACCTTACCCGCCCCTATGACGGAGTGGACCGCCTGCTGGACCGCCTTCGGGACCAGGAACGCCCTATGGCCATTGTCACCAACAAGGTCCACAGCGCCGCCGTGACTCTGTGCGGGCAGTTCTTCCCCCAGGTGGGCACGGTGGTAGGCGCCCAGCCTGGGCTTCAAAATAAGCCCGCGCCGGACATGGTGCGCGCCGCGCTGGAGCTACTGGGGGTGGGGCGGTCGGAGGCTGTCTACGTAGGCGACTCGGAGGTGGACCTGGCCACCGCCCGTAACGCGGGACTTCCCTTCGTGTGCGTCACCTGGGGCTTCCGGGATCGGGAGGAGCTGGAGCGGCAGGGCGCGACCACCTTTGCCGCCGACCCGGAAGAGCTTTGGCAGATCTTGGACTAAACGAGCGCCCCTTGTTGGCCTTGCCAACCAGGGGCGATTCTTGTATAATGGGACCCAGCGGAAAGGGGGCGGCGAGGATGTCTGAGAGCGCACAGCGGGAATATGAAAAAGTCTACCACTCCGCGCATTTTGCCCAGCTGCGGGAGAAGGCTCACGCGCTGCCCTTAAAGCCCGGGGTCTACATCATGCAGGATGAGCACAACGAGGTCATCTATGTGGGCAAGGCCAAGGCGCTGAAGAACCGGGTGAGCCAGTACTTTGCCCACCTGGCCTCCCACACCGAGAAGACCCGGGCCATGGTCTCCTCCATCGACCACTTTGACGTGATCGTGGTGGGCAGCGAGTTCGAGGCCCTGGTGCTGGAATGCGCCCTTATCAAGCGCCACCAGCCCAAGTATAATATCCTTCTGAAAGATTCCAAGGGCTACCCCTATATCCGCCTGAGCGTGAAGGAGCCCTATCCCAAGTTTGACTTGGTAAACAAGGTCAGCGAAGACGGCTGCCGCTACTTTGGTCCCTACGGCTCCCGGGGCGCGTCCTACGCCATCATCGACAGTCTTCTGGAGACCTTTCGCCTGCCATCGTGCAACAAAAAGTTCCCCCGGGATATCGGCAAGGGCCGTCCTTGTTTGAACTACCACATGGGCAAGTGCGACGGCTACTGCCGTGCCGACATGGACCAAGGCCGCTACGCCGAGAGCATGGAGCAGATCGTCCGGCTATTAGAGGGCAAGCACAGCGAGGTGCTGGCCGACCTGACCGACCAGATGGAGCAGGCGGCGGGAGAGCTTCGCTTCGAGCAGGCCGCCGCGCTCCGGGACCGCATCCGCGCGGTGGAGCTGCTGTCCAAGCGGCAGCGGGCGGTGGGCCGGCTGGCGGACACGGATGTGGTGGGCTTTTTCCGGGGCGAGGCCAAGAGCTGCTTTGTGGTGCTCCACTTTTCAGATGGTGAGCTGGCCGCCAAGGATATGGACCTGATGGAAACGCCCATGGAAGGGGAGGAGAGCGAGGTCATCTCGGCCCTAGTCAGCCAGTATTACGGCCAGCGAGGCGATCTGCCCCGGACCATTTTGCTCCCCTGCGAGCTGGAGGACGAAGTCATCCTGACCCGGATGCTCTCGGAAAACGCGGGCCGCCGGGTGGAGCTGTTAACGCCCCAGCGGGGGGCCAAACTGGACCTCATCCGCCTGGCCCGGACCAACGCCGTGGAGGAGGTGGAGCGGCACACCAGCCGGGAGGAGCGCCAGAGCAAGCTCATGGAGGCCCTGGGCAAGCTGTGCGGCCTGGAGACCGTCCCGAACCGCCTGGAGAGCTACGACATCTCCAACCAGGGCGCCGACGACATCGTGGCCTCCATGGTGGTCTTTGAGCGCGCCAAGCCCAAGCGGAGTGACTACCGCCGCTTCAAGCTGCGGGACATGGACGCCCCCAACGACTACGCCTCCATGGATCAGGTCCTGCGCCGCCGGTTCCAGCGGTATCTGGACGGCGACGAGAAGTTCGGTACGCTGCCTGATATTCTGCTCATCGACGGCGGCGTGGAGCACGCCCGGGTGGCCCAGCGGGTCCAGCAGGACCTGGGCCTTTCCATCCCCGTCTTCGGCATGGTCAAGGACGACCGCCACCGCACCCGGGGCCTGGTCACACCCGATGGCCGGGAACTGGGCTTACAGCAAAACCCGGCTCTCTTTGCGCTGGTGGGCCAGATCCAAGAGGAGACCCACCGCTTTGCCATTACCTTCCACCGCCAGCAGCAGACCAAGCGGGTGAAGGGCTCGGAGCTGGACGCCATCCCCGGCGTCGGACCCAAGCGCCGCGCAGAGCTTTTAAGACATTTCAAAAGCGTGAAGAATATTAAGGACTCCTCCCTGGCCGAGCTGGAGGAGGTCGTGGACAAAAAGACCGCCCAGGCGGTATATGACTACTTCGAAGCGCGAGGGTAGACACATAGGCCCGGATGGACCGAAGCGAGGGCAAAAACAGGTCGGCGAAGCCGACGGCATTTTGCCCGAGTCGGAGGGAAGCCGGGGCGTCAATGTGTCCAACCCGAGCGTGACAAAAAAGGAGGAATGACCCATGCGCATCGTCGCCGGAGACGCCCGGGGCCGAAAGCTCAAAGAGTTGCCAGGGCTGGACACCCGGCCCACCACCGACAAGGTGAAGGAGTCCATGTTCAACATCGTCCAGTTCGACATCGAGGGCCGGCGGGTGCTGGACCTCTTTGCCGGCACGGGCCAGCTGGGCTGCGAGGCCCTGAGCCGTGGGGCGGAGTATGTTACCTTCGTGGACCAGAAGAAGGAGGCCGTCCGGATCGTTAAGGAGAATGCCGCCCTGGTGGCCGACCCCGACCGCTTTGAGGTCCTCCAGCGGGACGCCCTGGCCTTCGTCTCGGCCCGGCCGGGGAAGTACGGCCTTGTCTTTTTGGACCCGCCCTACCACACTGGGCTGATGGAAAAAGCCCTGGAAGCCATCTCGGCGATTGACATTGTGGCGGAACATGGTATAATTGTATGTGAATCCGCATCGGATGAGACTCTGCCCACCCTGAGCGCGCCCTATGAGATGGGTCGGGAGTACCGCTACGGAAAGATCAAGATCACCCTCTACCACAGGAGATGAGCGCGGCATGAAGACGGCCATCTACCCCGGCAGCTTCGACCCCGTCACCCTGGGCCACCTGAATGTCATCAAGCGGGCGGCCAGGTGCTTTGACCGGTTGGTGGTGTGCGTCATGGTGAACTCGGACAAGCCCGCGGGTATGTTCACCCCGGACGAGCGGGTGGATATGCTCCGGAGGGTCTGCGACAAGCTGCCCAATGTGGACATCGACCAGTTCTCCGGGCTGGTGGCCGACTACGCCAGAGACCAAAAGGCCTGCACGTTGGTCAAGGGTCTGCGGGCCGTTTCCGACTACGAAAAAGAAGTGCAGATGGCCATTATCAACCGCAAGCTCAATCCCCGGCTGGACACCATGTTTTTGCCGTCCCTGGCCAAATATAACCACCTCAGCTCCAGCGTGGTGAAGGAGATGGCCCGGTACGGCGCGGACCTGAGCGATTTTGTCCCCAGAGAGATCATAGACGAGGTAAACGCCCGCATCAGACTGAATCTTGGGAGGTAAATAGACGATGGCTATGAGCGTGGAAGAACTGCTGGACTCTCTTTATGAGATGATCGAGGACGCCAAGGGCGTGCCCCTCACCGGCGATAAGTGCATGCTGGAGCGGGACAAGGCGCTGGACCTGCTGGACGATGTGCGGGCCCAGTTCCCCGTGGAGTTCGCCGAGGCCCGGAAGATGCTCACCACCCGTAACGAATACCTGGCCGCCGCTAAGCGGGAGGCCGAGCTCATCCGCAAGCAGGCCCAGGACCAGGCCAGCCAAATGGTGGGGGAGACCCCCATCATGCGCCAGGCCAGCCAGGCCAGCACCGAGCTGACCCGCCAGACCGAGCAGAAGACCGCCGAGCAGCTCCGGGCCGCCGAGGCCCAGGCCCGGGACCTGAAGCGAGCCGCCCAGGAGTACTGTGATGACCTGTTGCGCCGCGCCGAGGAGGCCGTGGCCGAGGCGGGCAGGGAGCTGTCCCAGTCCCGGGCCGCCTTCCGCAGCGTCTCCGGCGTCAGCGCCCCCGCCGCCCCCGCCAAGGGCGTCTACGACGTGGAAGTGGACGGATAAACCGCCACCCCTTTGACCATCAAAAGCCGCTTGCCTTTTGACAGGCGGCTTTTTGCTGCCCGGAAGGACGCCCCGTACTACCGTGTGTTTGCCAAAGGGGCAAAATAAGGCATATTGATTTCAATGCGGAAAAGGGGGGAGGCTTGGAGGGGGAAAATCCGAATGAGAATGGCCGAGTTGGTCAATCTCCGCAAAGTTTCCATAAAGTCGTCTTGGCAGAACTCGATGTAGGCGATGTCCAGATTTATGTGAGCTTCATAGCATTTAAAATCCACAATGGCCTCCAACCGCCCCGCAAATTCCAGCGCAATGGTGTCGCAGAGCTCGACCATGTGGTCAAATTCTGCGGCGGCAGCGGGGAGGACTATATGGGGCAGGCGTTTTACGGTATCGTAACGTGCGATAACCGCGCGTACCATTTGCAGAGTTTCTGGCAAGCGGTCCAGTTCGTCCTCTTCGGCCAGCTTAGGCGTATAGTCCCGGATGATACGCTTTTGCGTTGAATGAGGTTCCATGCTTCACCGATCCTCTCTCTGCTGCGGGTCAGGAGGAGACACGCGCCCAATTGGTCGACGCGCTAATCGCCCATGAGAGATGCCTCCTAAATGTTGGGTGGAACTAATTATATATCAAAGGACAAAAATACGCAAGAGCGTATACGCAAAGCCGTAGATGACGATACCATTGACATCAAAGGAGGCGGTGTCAATGGTCAAAGAAGCGGTAGTGGCGAGATTTCAGGCGCTGGTGGAGGCGCGGGGGTTGAACCCCAACGCGTTGGCTAATCTTGCGGGTGTTACCCCGTCTACGGTATATAGTATGTTGGACCCACGCCGGAAAGATGTGTCCATCGTCACCATCAAGATGCTGTGCGACGGTCTGGATATGACCCTGGGGGAGTTTTTCTCCTCTGAGGAGTTCGACCGATTGGAGCAGGAGCTAAAGTAGGGGCCGCTGTCTCAGCGGCCCGTGTGACCCTGCCCCGCGTTTTGTTTATCCACATCGTAGGGCGCGGCTTCCCAGACGCGCCGGTTTTGATGGGTTGAGTTTGTATTCCATCCGGGCTGCAGCCCTGAAGGGCCTGGAGGGCCATCTTTTCCACGTGGAAAAGATGGCCCCCCAGACTCCCCAGAAAAGACGCCAAAGGGGGGCAATTCGAGAGCCCCCCTTTGGAATTCCCCTTCGACCAAAAAGAGGGGGCTGAGGCCCCCTCTCTTTGGATTCTCACCCAGGGCTTAGCCCTGGGTGGTTACGTTGCCCCCGAGCGCTTACTTCGTAACGCTACGGGGGCCGGAAAGTGGGACGCGTTTATGGTTGGGACGCTAGCCCCCGCGGGCCGCTGAGACAGCGGCCCCTACGGTATGGGTGCTTTACCCCTGTGTCCTTTGGGCGTTGCGGAGCAAGCCCGAAGGACCTTCCTACCTCCCGTGGCTAAGCCCCGGGAGAGAAATCCAAAGGGGAGGGCCGAGGCCCTTCCCTTTGGGCGAAGGAGAGAGTCCAGAGAGAGGGCTCTCGCATTGCCCTCTCTCTGGGGCTTTCTTGGGGAGTCTGGGGGGCCATTCTTTGGCCTCAAAGAATGGTCCTCCAGGCCCTTCAGGGCTGCAGCCCGGTGAGACGCCAAACCAACCTACCATAAACCAGCGCGTCTGGGAAGCCGCGCCCTACGATGCGGATAAAGGGAACATGGGCCGGGGCATGCGGCCCGCTTTTTTGTATCCATAAAAGGTGGGAAAGTATTGTCAAAGGATGGGAAAGGTGGTATACTGTTAAACTAGTAACATAGCGTTTGCGAGAATGGAGTTGACGCGCGTGGAAAACGAGAAAAAGGTCCTGCTTTCGGGCATCCAGCCCAGTGGCGACCTGCATCTGGGCAACTACCTGGGCGCCATCAAAAACTGGGCTGAGCTGTCCCGTGACTTTGACTGCTACTGGTTCATGGCCGACCTCCACACCATCACGGTGCGGCAGGTGCCCGCCGAGCTGCGGCGGCGGACCTTGACCCAGATCGCCACCTATATCGCCTGTGGTCTGGACCCGGAGAAGAACACCATCTTTGTCCAAAGCCACATCCCCGCCCACGCCCAGCTGGGCTGGGTGCTGCAGTGCTACACCATGTTTGGCGAGCTCTCCCGCATGACCCAGTTCAAGGATAAGTCCGCCAAGCACGCCGACAACATCAACGCAGGGCTCTTTACCTACCCCAGCCTCATGGCCGCCGACATCCTGCTCTACCGGCCCGACTACGTGCCCGTAGGGGAGGACCAGAAGCAGCATGTGGAGATCTGCCGGGATATCGCCAACCGCTTTAACGGCGTTTACGGCGAGGTCTTTAAGGTCCCCGAGCCGTATATTCCCAAGGCCGGGGCCCGGGTCAAGAGCCTGAACCAGCCCGACACTAAGATGTCCAAATCCCTGCCCGAGGGCTGCGTGTTCCTCATGGATCAGCCTGAGGACATCGCGAGAAAATTCAAGCGGGCCATCACCGATTCGGACATGGAGAACCCCGTGCGCTACGACCCGGTAAACAAGCCGGGCGTTGCCAACTTGATGCAGATCTACGCCGCCGTCACCGGCAAGAGTTTTGAAGCCATCGAGGCCGAGTTCGCCGGCCAGGGCTACGGCGCGTTCAAACCCGCTGTGGGCGAGGCGGTCATCGAGACCCTGCGGCCCATCCGGGAGGAGACCCAGCGGCTGCTGGACGACAAGGCCTACCTGGAGAGCGTATACCGCGCCGGCGCGGAACGGGCAGGTAAGATCGCGTGGAAGACCCTGTCCAAGGTGTATAAAAAGGTCGGGTTCCTGGCGCCCTAATGACGAGAAACAGAGGTCGAGTTAGCCTATGAATATCAATTTGCATCTGCTGGGGCTGGTGTGCGCCACGCTGGGGGTCTCCTTCATCGTGGCCATCATCACAACGCCCATCGTCAAGCAGCTGGCCCAGCGGGTGGGCGCGGTGGACGACCCCAAAAAGGACAAGGACCCCGGGCGGCGTGTCCACACCCACCCCATCCCCCGGATGGGCGGCCTTGCCATCTTCCTGGGCTTTTTGCTCAGCGTGCTCATCTTCGTGCCCCTGAGCGGACAGGTGAAGGGGATGCTGCTGGGCGCGGTGATCATTGTGGTGCTGGGCATCTTTGACGACATCTACGACCTGCGGGCCATGTTCAAGTTTGGCGTGCAGATCATCGCCGCGCTGATCGCGGTGCTCTCGGGCAACGAGATCGTCACCCTCTCCAATCCCAATATCTTCTCGGCCAACCCTTACTGGGACCTGGGCTGGCTGGCCATCCCGGTGTCGGTACTGTGGATCGTGGCCATCACCAACGCCGTCAACCTGATCGACGGCCTGGACGGTCTGGCCTGCGGCGTCAGCACCATCAGCTCTATGACGCTGCTTGTCATTACCCTGGTGGCCCCCGACATCGTCAGCCCCACCGTTCCGCTGATGGTGGCCGCCCTGGTGGGCGGCTGCCTGGGCTTTTTACCCTACAATCTGAACCCGGCCAAGATCTTTATGGGCGATACCGGCTCCACCTTTTTGGGCTTTGCTTTGGGCGTCATCTCCATCCAAGGCGTTTTCAAGCTCCACATCGCCATCTCCTTTGTGGTGCCCTTTTTGATGCTGGGCCTGCCTATTTTTGATACCGCCTTTGCCTTCATCCGCCGCATTGCCCATGGCCAGAGCCCCATGCATCCCGACCGCAGCCACGTGCACCACCGGCTGATGGACATGGGCTTTTCCCAGAAGCAGACAGTGGCCATCTTGTATATCATCAGCGCGGTATTGGGACTTTCCGCGGTGGTGCTCACCACCTCCGGGCCCCTGCGGGCCATGCTGGTGCTGATGGCCCTGTGCGTGGCCGGCGGCGTGGCCATGCGGCTTTTCATCCATCCCCACAACCCCGGCGCGGACGCCCAGGACAGCGAGACGGAAGACGAGGAGGACGGGCAATGAAAAAGGTCATGACCGTCTTCGGCACCCGGCCCGAGGCCATCAAGATGGCGCCGCTGGTGCAAGAGCTGGAGCGCCGGGCAGGCTTGGAGAGCGTCTGCTGCGTCACCGCCCAGCACCGGCAGATGCTGGACAGCGTGTTGGGCGCCTTCAGCCTGACGCCGGACTTCGATCTGGACATCATGGAGCCCCGCCAGAGCCTCTACACCATTACCTCCAAGGCCCTTTTGGGCATGGAGCGAGTGCTGCAAGACGCCAAGCCCGACCTGGTGTTGGTCCACGGCGATACCTCCACCACCTTTGCCGGAGCCCTGGCCGCCTTTTACGCCCAGGTCCCGGTAGGCCACGTAGAGGCGGGCCTTCGCACCTACGACCGCTATTCTCCCTTCCCCGAGGAGATGAACCGGACTCTGACCGGGGACCTGGCCGCCCTACACTTTTGCCCCACCGCCGCCAACCGGGAAAACCTCCGGCGGGAGGGGATCACAAAGGGCGTGTACCTCACCGGCAATACCGTCATCGACGCCCTGGGCACCACCGTGCGCCAGGACTTTGTCTTCCAAACGCCCCTCTTAAATGAACTGGATTACGAAAAACGCAAGGTGATCCTGGTGACCTGTCACCGCCGGGAGAACTATGGCGCGCCCATGGAGCACATCATGTCTGCCCTGCGGCGGTTGGCGGTGGACTGCCCAGAGGCGGAGCTTGTCTACCCGGTCCACCTCTCCCCGGTGGTACAGGAGGTGGCCCATAAGTATCTGGACGGTATTGAAAATGTTCACCTGATCGCCCCGCTGGACGTGCTGGAGATGCACAATCTCATGGCCCGGGCGTATCTTGTGATGACTGACTCTGGTGGTTTACAGGAGGAGGCTCCCGCCCTGGGCAAGCCTGTTCTGGTCCTGCGGCGGGAAACCGAGCGGCCCGAGGCCGTGGCCGCGGGGACGGTGCGGCTGGCCGGGACGGAGGAGGAACAGGTCTACGCCATGGGCCGGACCCTCTTGGCTGACAAAAATGAGTATGACAAAATGGCCCACGCCGTCAACCCCTACGGAGACGGCCGGGCCTGCTGCCGCATTGCCGACGCCATCGAGAGCTATTTCGGCCTGCGGGATGGAGCTGTGGAGGAGTGGCATGGATAAGGGCCATCGAAACCTTCTGGCCATTCTCATCGCCGCGGTGATGGCGGTGGCGCTGTTTTCCGCTTTTTCGGTGAACCTCTTTCACAAGACGCCGGAGGTGGTGCTGCCCACCCTGACGCCTCTGCCCAGCGATGTTCCCGACGATCCCAGCGGCGCGGGGAACTACCAGCGGGTGGAGGTGACGCCGGAGACGGTGCAGCAGGTGGTGGCCACCCTGGAGCGACCGGAGAGCTACGCCAGGACCATCACTGTCGAGACCCTGGGCAACGGCGGCCGGTTTGGGGTGACTCAGGCCACCGTGACTGTAGACGGCGGCTGGACCCAGACCACCCTGACCCTGCCCGACCACCGCGTTCAGCACAGCCTGATCGGCGGCGGCAAGCGGTATGTATGGTATGGCGCGGAGCGGACGTGGCGGGAATATGACGCCAACCAGCGCTCCGCCGATCTAAGCCAGCGCCTGCCCACCTATGAAGACGTGCTGACCGCGGACAAGGCGGACATCGTCCACGCCGAATATGCCCTCAGCGAGCAGCTGCCTTGTATCTATGTCGCGGTGCTGGAGCCGTCCACGGGCTATGTGGAGAGCTATTGGGTATCGGTGGATACCGGGCTGCTGGTCCACGCCGAGTCCAGCAAGGACGGCGAGGTGTTTTACCGCATGAGCGGCTATACTGTGGAGACCCCCGCCACCCCCGGCCAGAGCTTTTCTCTGCCCGACGGCGCCGTGATGCACACTACGGCTCTCCCAGACTGAGCAGAATCGTCAGCCCCAGGGTGATCAGCAGGTCCAGATCGTCCCCGTCCTCCAGTACCAGAAACAGCACGATCAGCCCCAGCAGGATGTCCCCGGTGTCCAGATGCTCCAGATGGAGGCTTTTCAAGAGACCGGAGAGGGCCTGACTGATCTGGTTTCCATCTCCAGTCCCGGCCCCGGTCCCAAGGCCGACGCCCAGGCGGCCCAGTAGTCCGCTGAGCAGTCCGCCGCCACTCTTGCGGGTCGGTTCCGGCTGGGGCGGCGGGTCTATGGGGACGTGCCCCTGGCCGGAAATGTAGCGGTTATACATCCTCCTGCCCTCCCTTCAGCCCGTCCAGCCCGGCCCGGACCACTCTGGACAGCCGGGTGATGCGCAGGGCCTTGTCCAGCTTGCCGTGGCGTTCAGGCTTTAAAAAGGGCCGCAGGGCTTGCAAAAGAGCGGTGCGGCTGTCCTCCGGGCCCTGCCAGGCCGCCAGGGCCTGCATGCCCGCCGCCATGAGCCTGGGATCCAGGTCGAGGCCGGGTTGGTCTTGATCCGGCTGGCCCGGCTCTATGGGAGGGGCCGGGGCCGGCTCCGCCGTGGGCTGAGCCTGTGTCTCCTCGCTTTGACCGCTGGACCCGTCCAGGGAATGGGCAATGGACATGATCTGGCTCATAGCCTGGGGGTTATTGAGGATGGCGCTCAGCTTTTCCTTAAATTGTGCCATGGCCCATTCCTCCTTTCCTCAGCGGCCCAGCTTCTTGTCCATCGACGCCATGGCCTGGGCGCCCCGGGGGTCGGCTTGGAGTTTTTTGACCAGCTGGCTCAGGGCCGCACCGTCGCCTGCCGCCGCCGATTGGGCCGCTGCCTGGAGGCCGTCGCCGCCCATCTGCTGAAACAGCTGGGCCAGGGTCTTAGCCTCGTCGCTTTGCAGCAGCGCCGCCAGCGCCGCTTTGTCCCCCAACAGAGCCGCGCCCTTGGGGTCCTGCTTTAAGGCGTTCAGCGGGTCTTGCTTGGACATATCCCATCTCCCCTTTCGTCCCAGTATATGAGATTTTTGCGAGAAGGTGAACTCCCATGCGCGTTTTGGTCTTTTCCGACTCCCATGGCCGGGTCAGCCCTATGGTGGACGCCGTGGAGCTCTACCGGCCCGATGTGGCCTTCCACTTGGGCGATGTGGTCCGGGACGGGGAAAATCTGCGCTTAGCCTGCCCAAAGCTGACGCTCTACCAGGTGGCGGGCAACTGCGATTGGAACGCCAACGGCTACCCTCTGGAGCAGACGGTAGAGCTGGCGGGGAAGCGGGTCTTCTATCTCCACGGCCATACCCAGTATGTGAAGTCCGGCCCGGGCGAGGCCATCCGCGCTGCCGGTCGCCTGGGCGCCGACATTCTCCTCTTTGGCCATACCCACCGCCCGCTGAACGAAGGCTATGACGGCCTTCTGGCGGTCAATCCCGGCGCGATCCAGGACCGACGTTGCGCCCTCCTGACCTGGGAGCCCGGCGGCGCGGTGACCTGTCTCTCCTTGGATCTATAAAAAAATCCGCAGAAAATCAAAATTTCCTCTTGCAAGATGGGGCCGACTGTGGTAAAATACCCTAGTCCCTTGGGAGAAAAGTGAATATCCGGGTGTGGCGAAGTTTGGTATCGCGCTTGACTGGGGGTCAAGAGGCCGTGGGTTCAAGTCCCGCCACTCGGACCAGAGAAAGTCTTGAAATCGAAAGGTTTCAAGACTTTTTTCTAACCTTTCAGAGAAAATGAAAAACAGGCCCAAACAAAAGCGCACAAAAAAGCGCACAACTCTGAAAAGGAAGGTCGGAAAGCCTTGATACGCCTTGAAAAGAAAGGGTGTATCACAATGGCAAATATCCGGGAAAACAAGAGAGAGGGCAAGGTAGTTTCCTACCGTTTCACCGTCTGTTTGGAGCGTGACCACATGGGAAAACAGGTGCGGCGGTACACCACCTGGACGCCGCCCGAGGGCCTGACCCCACCCAAGGCCAGAAAAGCGGCAGAGCGGGCGGCTGACGCATGGGAGGAAGAAACCAAGGCCGAGTATCAAAAGGAGAAGGAGCAAGGAGCGGCCTACCGTTTGCCGCCAGAGAAACGGCACGATGATTTTGTGGCCTTTGTCAATGACGTTTGGCTACCGCTGGAAGTGCGTGGCGGTAGCCGCAAGCCATCCACCGTGGCCTTCTATGAGCATATCGTCCATCACATCACAAGCTATTTTGCGGGGACGGTTTTACAGGCGGTCAGCCCCATCGACATTCAAAGGTATTTCATCCATCTGCGGACGCAGTACCGCACGCCGCAGGGAAAGGCTCTTTCTCCCCAATCGCTCCGCCATCAATATGTGGCCTTGAGCGGCATTTTTGCCTACGCAGAAAAGCAAGAGATGATAAGTAAAAATCCCATGCACAAGGTAGACCCACCCAAGAAGGAGAAACGCCCGGTGGACGCTCTGACCAGGGAACAGGCCGCCCGGTTCTTCTCCCTGCTTCCATCCTGTCCTCTTGATTTTCGTTGTATGCTCCAACTGCTCATTACAACAGGCATACGCCGGGGTGAGTGCATGGGCCTACAATGGGGAGACATAGATGAAGGAGCGGGGACGCTGGCTGTACAGCGGGGAGTATCCTACACCCCGGCAAGCGGCGTTGTGGTCAGCACACCAAAGACGGCAAACGGCGTTCGCACCATCCCGCTCATGCCCAGCACCCTGCGCTTGCTCCAACAATGGAAGGAGCAGACCCAGCGGGAGTACCCGGACACGGTGTTGACCAAGGCATACCTATTCCCACAGGGCAAGAATGTGTTTGCGCCCCGTGACCCCAACTCTGTCACCCGGCGAGTAAAGCGGTTTATGCGGCTCAACGGTTTGCCTGACCTTTCACCCCACGATTTGCGCCATTCCTGTGCCACGCTGTTGTTGGCCCAGGGAGCGGACATCAAAAGCGTACAGGAGATTTTGGGCCACGCTGACGCAAGCACGACTTTGAATTTTTACGTCAAGGCCGACCTAGACCAAATGAAGGCGGCAACGGATAAGCTGGCCGCCGCCTTTAACCTGTGAGGATAGATAGGAGGACGGCGCGAGTGCGCCGTCCTCTTTCGGCCATAGGGGGGTGTATTTGGGAAGATAGGGCAGGGGAATAAGAAAACCCATCCAGCCACGCCAGCCGCCCCACGAAGCCGCTTTTGTGTTACCGTCACCGTAGCCAGCAAAAGGAAGAAAACTGCGCCGCCGTCGGGCAACCCCGCCAGCCAACCGCCCATTTGCAGAAAATAAAAAAATTTGGTATTATATTTATAGAAAAAGGGAGAGAAATCCCTTAATGAAGATAAAAAGGAGAGTAACAATGCCTACGGCACCAAATCAAAAGACAGTTATAATTCACAAGGAAAAGAAGGGATATAATTTCATGTAGGTTTCAAACGATGATTGGATGGCGTTCAATAAGAACCACGGCCCTTACGCCCTACAAGTTTATTTGTACCTGGCAAAGAACGCCGACAACTACAATCTGGCCCTGTCCCAGCAAGCGGCGGAGAACGAAGCGGGTATCAAAAGAACGACTTTTCACAAATACATTGACCTCTTGATTAGAGAGGGATATTTGGTCTGGAGAAACGGCAATACTTACGACTTCTACGAGACACCACGGGAACCCAGGGAGAAGCCGCCGCACGATGGAAAAGACTGTGCGTGGGACGATAAGGAATGTCCGGGAAACGACTTGCCCACACCGCCTAACGATCTGAAATGTCCGCAAGCTGATAGAGAAATAGATAACATATACAGGACAGATATAATAGATAAGGAAACAGATAATCAGCAAGAGAAAGAAGAAATAGAAAGTGAAACCCATGTACATCCAAAGGATTGGGAATATGTGTTTTAAGTGAAATCCATTGAAATCCAAGGAAATCACCGTGAAAACAAGAGAGAACAAGGTGAAATCCATGTGATTGCAATGAAATTCAACGGAAACGAGCGGAAACCAGAGCAAAACGAGCGGGAGCGTGGCAAATCCACTTGAATTGCTCTTGATTGTCACAAAATTCAAGCGTTTTCGAGAAAATGCTTGACAATATATATATATATATATAATGTGTTGTGCGAAGTCGGCAAAATACGCTGATTTTCGCACAATTTTATTAGATAGGAGAGATTATCATGCGTATCATTCTGGACACCGACAAGAAAACCATCACCGTACCTTGGAACTATCAGAAGAAGCTGGACGAAAGAAACCAGATTATCATGGAAAGCACAGGCGATGAGAAAAAGAAGAAAACCTTCACCGGGTTTATTGATGAGATTTGGAGGGAAGCAATCGCCCACTCTGACAAGTGCGTTTTGACCGGGAAGAAGCCTCAGCGGTAACACAATGGGCGCACCGAGAGTAACCCCCGCAGAATTTGCGGAAATGCACAGGCTCTACAATGAGCTGGGCAATGCGGCGGAGGTCGCACGGCGAACAGGCCGGGCCGCCAACACCGTCCGCAAGTACATTAAGCTGAAAGATTGCCCTGCTGTTGTTCGGCATACGACAAGGGAATTGATAAGGAAGGGGTGAAGATATGAAAAATGAAAGGAGCTTAGCAAGTAAGATAGGAATTTGGGGGTTTGGATTTTTAACTATATCAAGTGCATTGTTTTTGTTTGGTATTGAAGACGGAGATTTGAACTGGATAGCAATTATAATTTTAATCATTTCAGGGGTGCTGTTGAGCATCGCAGTTTCTCTTGCTTTTGGGGAAATAGCGGAAATGAAAGGGCACAGTAAAAAAACATATTTTGGGTGGTGTGTTTGCTTTGGTATAGCAGGTCAACTCATGGTCATTGCATTGCCAGATCGAGTAAGTGAAAGGCAAAAACAACGAGCTGAAAATAATGCCATTGCCGAGCGGGAGGCGGAGAAAAAAGCTGAGCAAGAGCGCATTGCCAAAGTGGAAGCGGCCGAGGTCGCAAAGCAAGCTAGGATTGCGGCGTATTGGGATAAGCACCCGGAGGAACTCAAGGCTCTTACGGAAAAGAGAGCAGAGGCCGAAAAAAGATTAGGTGAACTTACTGCCAGCATATTTGCTGTTGAACAAAGAAAAGCTTTAGAGAATGTAATTTCTGCGATTAATGAGGAGATAAGCAAGGATAGGGAGGGATGATAGATGGAGTGCGAGGACAGGGACTTTGGACAAGATTTGTTAAACATTAACTTAGAGGCTGTCGTTGCAGAGGGGAAAAAACGGGACAAAAGAAAAGGGAAAGTGCTAGCTATCATCATAATAGTCGTTGCTATTGTTGGTATGGTTATATTGGCAAGCCAAATGGCGAAAAAGAAAGCTGTCGCATATCAAGAAGCTCTGACGATACAAGCAAGTGGAGGGTATGAAGAAGCAGGCAAAATGTTTGAAGGACTTGGAAATTATAAAGATAGTGCACAGATGGCACAGGAGTGTTATGATAAACAGACGTTAAAAAGCCTTCAAACACTATATAATTCAATTAATACGGTTTACCAAGGTGACGATGCATTGTTGGGCACAGTAGATACTGTTTTGAGCAATGTAGATGCGGTGAATGGGGCACCCCTGATGCGAGCCAGTAGTGACGTTGCATTGGCAAAACTCTACAATGGAAAGGGATACGAAATTTCAACAAGTTGTTCTCTATATGATGCCGCTAGAATTCAGGCGGCGATTAGTTCGGTGCAAATTTATGGTGGAGGCGAGCGTGGATATACTGCTTCTGCTACTATACTCAGAGAAGGAGATGCCCGGAACTTTGCTTACCTTTTGAGTAAGATGGAAACTTTGCTAAACGATGCAGAACCTCTGGCTAGCGTGGAAAGCAAATCAAAAAAATATCAGGAAGTTCAAAATCGGCTACAATTGGCATATGAGGCGATAAAAGAGTATCATTCATTTGTGGCAAATTTGTCAGATGACTATACCGAATATGAAACTAAAGCACCCCCCAAAAAGATGGCTGTAAATGATTTGTTAGCAGAGTGCAAACGGTTAGCTCCTGAAATTTGCGGCACGGCACAGTAATGTAGTGACAACAAAACGGCAGGGCAAAAAGCCCTGTCGTTTTTCTGAAAAATGAGCGCACAAAAAGCGCACAAATTTGAAAATACCGGGCCGTAGCCGCACATTTTACCCTTGCAATTTTCTTCCTCTTGATGTATAATTTAAGTACAATAAATCAAGTCGTACCAAGACTTTGCGGGTTTTATCCGTGGCGAAGTTTGGCCCCTGGCGTTGCGTCAGCAACGCATCAAGCGACGACTGGGGGTCAAGAGGCCGTGGGTTCAAGTCCCGCCACTCGGACCAGCAAAAAGCCCCGCAAGCCTTGAAAATAAAGACTTGCGGGGCTTTTCTGCATTTGCTTATCTATTGCCCAAAATTGGGGGAAATTCCGTTCTGTTGGTAATCTATTGGTAATCGCCTATATTGCGTCCGTGATGCGCCGAAGGTCGGTATAGCTGACATCCTGGTAATACCGCAGCATCTCCGGGTCGGTGTGGCCGATAAGCGCCAACTTGTCCTTGTCCGGGGCTTCCACTCTCTTCATCATGGTCGCAAAGGTGTGGCGGCAGCTGTGCGGGGTGTATTTGTGCCGTTCCATGCCGTTTACCTCGGTGGTGGGGTTCTCTATTCCACAGCGTTCCAGGGCGGCGTAAAACACCTCTCTGTACTTCTCTATGGTGAGTTGCCGGCCATCTTCCAGATAGGGGAACACCGGGCCGTCCCCAGCCACTGCGATTCTGGCATCAATGATAGATTGAATTTTGGGCGAGACGGTAACAGTGCGCCCTATCCCGGCCTCAGTCTTTATGCCTCCGACGAAGGCGTTTTCCTGTGGGATGTAGTCCGTTCCCATAAGGGCGATGAACGCTGACGGTCTAAAGCCAAGGTAGCAGTTGGCGAGGACATAGTCCGCATAGGGCACGGAGCCAACGCTCTGACGCACCTTCTCCAGCGCATCCTCCGGGAGGCCATCTTTATGGCTACGCTCCCCGCCGCCAACGATAATGAACTCGGCAAGGTTCGGCTTCCCCGCGGCGTTGTTCGGGACATAGCCTCTGGGCATCCCGTACTTATAGACCAACCCAAGGGCCTTTTTGCCGTCCTCTCTGGTTCGGACACCCTTTCCGCAAGTGTCCATACACTCCTGGAGGTCGTCTATGTCCTGGTACTTCATTGGGATGTCCCACACGTCCTGGAACACCTTGAAGCCTGCCCGGTAGTTTCCCATCGTAGACCGCCCGGCCTGGTGGGTTGGGAACCAGAGAATGTGCCGCGAGAAACGTCCAATGCCTCACAAAGCGTGTGGACATCATACTGGTCATAGAGCAGCTCCAACTCATGCAGTTTCTCTTTTAGAGGGGCATGGGCAGTGCAGTTGACCGTTTTCAAAATAGCTACAATGTTCTCAAGTTTTTTGACCTGATGCAGGAGCATATCGCATTCTTTGACAGTGAGGGCACGTTTTTCTCCGGGTACTATGCCGCAATACTTTTTTGCCCAGCGATAGATGGTTCGGGCGCAGATTTCGTATTCTGAGCAGAGCTCTTGGATGGGCTTGCCTTGCCTGTACTTTGCGATAATAGCGGTTTTCTCTTGATCCGTGTAGGTCATGGGGACGCTCCTTTCCTGTGTTATGCTCATAGCATAACACAGGAAAATAATTGATATAAACAAACGATGTCAGAACAATTTTGCATCTCAGTGGTACTCGGATTCTATTAATTTTCAGACTTTTTTGGAGCGAATCTACGCTTTCCACATCTTGATATCATGTTCAATGCGCTGTTTTTGTCTCAAATATTTTAACTTAGATACGCTTGATAGTAGTAAAGTTAAGTAATTGATGCGTGCTTGCATATATGGAACCTGGCTACCCCACCTCCTATACATGATAGCTCCAGAGGGAAGTGTTTAAACATATTCGGTGCGGAGTTACGTGTTGTCATTAGCAGAACTACCAACAATATTCCAGAAAATCTTATCAATATGTTATGCAAAACTGAATGCACAATAACAACACATTGAAATTCCCGCGCTAATGGGGAAATGATATGAATAAAGAATATAATGATGATGCCTGTGAGGGGCCAATTAGTACGCACATACAACATCACTTGCCATACGTCATCTTTGCGAATTCAAATGTATTTTTGTTCAAACGTCCAAATATAAGTGCCTTAATGATTGCCATTAGCAAGGAGAGCGATATTGACTATTTATGCCGTGCGCTAAAAACAGTTCTCTGCTACGCCTGTCAAAATACTCATCGGAGCTTTCCTCTTCGGTGCAAAGGGCAGATAGGTCTCCGCAAAATCCCCATCTTTGAACCGCTTGCTCCACCTGTTCAATGACTCTCTGTTGAATAGATACCCCCACATTGGCCATCCAAGCATCCAGCTTGGTTCGAGACTCGTCCACATGGCGGCGTGTCACATTCAGCTCCATCTGGGCCGATCCGGTCAGGTTCGCCCGCACCCGGCACAGTCCCAAAGGAACCAGTCCTGTGGGGTCTACATCGAGCAGCATCCCGTCCTGATACATACCACTTTCCGTCCTTATACTGTTTTCGAGTGCTGTGGCTTCTGCCTCCATGCCATTAGTTGTCAACAGGACGTGCAGGGTTCTCTCCATAAAATCTTCGCTGTGCTCCTCCTTCTCTGGGCTTCTGTTCAAATACTGTCCATCATAAGCGCCCAGGCACTCAGTCCAAACTTTTTCCTTCCATGTGATCCGATGGCGGCCCACATCTAGCTGGTGGAGCGATGTGACGATTTCCTGCATTAATTGCTCACTCTGCATATAATCTCTCAGCAGATCCTCCGGCTCATAGTCATCCATAAAAGCCGGATCCAGCGCCTCCTCCAGATCTACCCCATAGGTTGCTTCCACGGCGCTGCGTTCCTTGCTGCCTGTCTTCACCAGTCGGGTAGTCAGCGCCCCATTTTGGAACAAAAAGCCGTGTATGGATCTCCATTCCACACCAAGATTCCAGTCATCAAACGCGCACTGCACAAAAAAGACGCCTGATCCGTTTCGATATCGCTTGCCCTGCGCTTCCTCTGTAATTACAGTCCAGACAGAATAGTCCTCTACAAATGGAATGACGCACTCATTAAACCCCCAAAATTGGGATAGGTTGGCCCGCCCTAACCGATGCCTGGGGCCGATATAGGTGATTGCGGCCTGCTCCAGTTGCCGCTCCACGACAGCCATACCGTCTACATGATCCCTGATTTGGGGCAGCAACGAACTGACCATGTCGGAAAACTCTCGCTCGTTCCATTGCTTACTCTGGGTCAGCAGCCTGCTGATCTTTTCCCGAATATCTGTGTATTTGTCCAATGGCTTAATGTCCCGCAAAAGCATACTCGCTTCTTGCTCAAAACTTTTCTGTTTCAGCGCGCCTGTCTTCTCCTGGCGATTCCATTGTTTCCAGTGCTGTTCCAGTTCATCACTCAGGCGCTTAACCAGCTCTTTTTCCTCATACCGTTCTTTGAATACCCCATCTCGAACCGCCTCAAAGTAGTCATAGTCGGGCTCAAACTGATGCTGGGGCATTTGACCGCATGAGCTGATTGCCAGCTGGTGTTTCAACCGCTTCATATCGGCAAGCCCCTCGATTTGCCGTTCCATCTGATCCAAGTCCAGCCATTCTACTGGCGTACTGGGATAGCGGAAGGTTCTAGCCAGATAGTTCTGCACCTCCCAAATCGAATAGTTGCGCTTGAGCTTCATGCATACCGTTGTCCCACTAGCTGGCTGTGGTTCCAGTTCCTCAAAATAGGCGTGGGTGGAGTTTGAATACATATGCACCTTGCACCCTGCTTTCAAATTCGCAGGATAGGTATACAGCACGATTTCTTCGCATTTGGACAGGCAAGATATGAACCCGATGCCGAATTTCGCAATTGTATGGAGGGGGAAGTCCCGCGTTCTGGGCTGGTAATGATGGCCCGAATCGGCGATACGAAACAGAAACTTACGGACTTGGTCCGGATCCATTCCTATCCCGGTATCCCAGATCAAAAGCAGTCTGTTCACCTCACTATAGGCCACGGCCACCCGTTCGTTCCGATCCCAGGTTCCCCAGCTCCTGGGAGACGGATGTGTCAATTCCAATGCAGTATCCTGATACTCTTTCATCAGTATGGCGTCGATCCCATTCTGCACCAGCTCCCGAATAAAATCGAACTCCTCCGTATATACGGACTGTGACAGGATATTCCAAATCTGTCCCTCTTCCGCCAACTCAAACCGCAGTTCCTCCGTCTCAAATGACGCGCCCTCTGCTTTGCCGATTTCCGTTTTCAGCTCCGGGAGGTGCAGTCCATTTCCAAGCTTGGGCATTAAGTAGGTATTTGCGTAAAGGATATCTTCCTTCAGATAGTGTAGCCACCGATCCCAAATATGGTACTCTTCCACATCCGACGCCAAAACACTGACATCAATCGTTTTGGGTGTAATTGAAAACCGCGCGATATGCTCATGCCGTTGGTGGTGACGCTGGGAGGTCTCGTCCCGAAAACGAGAGGGATACAGCTTGCGTATAAAGTCGCTGGTGCGGTTTTCATCCAGATCCAACAGATCTCCGATCCTCAATAAAACGCCCAGCAGGCCGAACCGCACAGGTTTGCCGTCAATCGTATCTGTGATATAAAAACTCTCATGGCCATAAAAGGCTCCCAGATCCATTCCGTGGGCTTCGCAGACAAACAGAATGCATGTGTATAAGCGCCGCCATTCTTTTACAGCAGTCATCTTTTCCCTCATAAACAGCTCCAACGGTGCTTTCGCGTAAAGATGGTGCTGATCCCGCTGATGGGATGTATCCGGCGCATCTGCTTGTGCCATTCCCATGTCATGGAACATGGCCGCCATGATCAGGCAAAAAATCTCCGATGCGGAGAGCTCCTCGCGCAGAGGAACGCTCAATGCTTGATACAGATTTTCCAATATGCGTAAAGAGTGACCCATACCGTGTGATGTATATCCAGGGAAAACGGCTTTTATAAATTCCAGAGCCTCCTCGGCTTCAGGCTCGGTGAGCAATAACAAACCTGCATATGCCTTTGCATTCATCTCTGACTTTTCCTTCGCCACTAGAAGTTGAAAAAAGGAGGAGTCTTTCAAACTTTTTGCCAGCACAAATATGACCGCCTTTCTCTCTTTTCCCGGTATGCTACTTTGATATTTCAGATGTTTTTAGTATATCATTAATTATATCAGGTGTTTTTTGATTTGCAATACTATCCTTTCCTTTGGTACAGTAAGACAGTGTTTCATTCAGCGCATCTTTTTTGTCAACGAGACACAAAAAGCCTTGAAATCATATGATTTCAAGGCTTTTTCTTTACCATTTTTGCCGACTCAAAAATCCTGACCCGATCTGACCCATACGGGGAAATGATCGCCTGGTTTAGTGAGTTAGGCTTGTGCAGAGCCGAGCGATACGCTATAATGAGCAATTAAGAAATGCGACTATCGAAGGGGCAGGGAGGCGCTGGTATGCTTAAACTTGATAGAGAGCTATTTGAGGAGTTTAAACGGGTAGACGCGATTTGCAGAGATATGTTTTCGTCGCAACGGGGTGTGAGCGAATACATTGAGCAAATGGAGCGAGAGTTCGCCTATGGGAAACAACGGATACCGTTATGGGAGCGGGACTACCGGTCACTAAAGCGGGTGCGTTGGCTACGAAACCAAATTGCCCATGAGATGACGGCAACAGACTGTACCACCGATGATGTGAAGTATCTCCAAGCCTTCCATGACCGTCTCCTGCATCAGAAAGATCCGCTTGCGGTCTTGAGAAGAATGAGGAGAGCGGCGCGGCCTGTCGCCCCTCGGCAACAGGCTACACCGCAGAGGAGAGTTTCTTATTCCAACCAGGAGCCGGTTAGTATGGGAACGGGACTTCTCTGGGGGGTGATCGTGATAGGCGTTCTGGTTGTTCTGGGTGTGCTTTTGTCATTAAAATAAAATGCAGAGGGCGCGCCGGATGGCGCGCCCTCTGCATTTTGATCGTTTCAGGCTTTGTGGTTGCGCTTACTGCTCACGCTGGCAGAATCGCGTGAGCATGGCCGCAGCCTCAGCGCGGGTGGCCCGGCCAGTGGGGTCGAGGACGTTGCCGCCCTTGCCGGTGAGGATGCCTTCCTCCACCGCCCAGCGGAGCGCGTCAATGGCCCAGCTTCCGGCTTGGTCAGCGTCGGTAAAGCCGTCCAGCGTGCCGTGGGTGGCGGGGCTGTTCGCATAGCGGTACAGCATGGCGGCCAACTGCTCTCGGGTAATGGGGTCGTCGGGACCGAAGTTGCCGTTGTCGTAGCCAATGGCGACATCATGTAGCCGCGCCCAGTAGACTGCCGTTCCATAGTAGGCTTCGGCGTCCACATCGGGGTAGGGGTAGCCCCAATTGGCCTCCGGCATGGCCGGCTCTCCCGCCAACCGGTAGAGAATGGTGACGATCATGGCCCGGGAGGTAGTCATGGTGGGGGCAAAGGTGGTCTCCCCGGTGCCGTTCATCAGGCCCTGCTCTACGATGGCCTTCACGCTGTCATAGAACCAGTCATCGGGCTTCACATCGGCAAAGCTGTCCACGGTAACAGAGGGGATCTCCTTAAAGGTCACCACCACCTTGTCAGTGCGCTCCAGGCCGGTGAGCTTGCCGTCGGCGGGAACGGGGACTTCCTTGCCGTTGACGGTGACCTTGTCGATCACATAGCCCTTGTCGGGGGTGATGGTCACGTTACCGCTGCGGTCGGCCTCCACCTTGCCGCCCTGGCCGCTTGTGGAAACGCTGGGCTTGTTGGAGGTGGACGAGCTGCCGCCGGGGCGGCTGGGCGTGGTGGGTTTGACGGGGGTCACATCCCCGGTGACCGGGTCGATGATCCCGCCGCCGTTGGGCACGGTGACGGTGGTGCCGTCGGGCCTCTTCACCGTGGAGCCTGCGGGGATTTTGAACTTGCCGTCGTCTGTGGTGGTAATGTCGGCCTCGCCGCCGTCGGGCACAGTGACCTCGGTCTTGCCGCCGTTGCCGTCGGGAATGGTGACGGTGGAGCCGCCGGGGACGGTGATGGCGCCGTCGCCGCTGACCTTGCCGCCTTCGTCGCCTACGGTGACCTCCGGGCCGTCCTCCCCGGTCTTAACGGTAGACCCACCGGGAATTTCCAAGCCGCCGCCCTCAGTGGGCTTGACGGCACCGCCGCCGTCGGGGGCGGTGATGGTGGTGGAGCCGCCCTCTCCGTCGGGGGTGGTCACGGCGTTGCCGCCGTCGGGCAGGGTGATGTTGCCCTCGCTGTCCACCTTGCCGCCGTCAGGCAGCTCTACCTTGGCGCCATTGCCGGGATCCACGGTGGAGCCGGGGGGCACGGTGACCTTGCCGGAGTCCGGGTCCACCGTCACGTCGCCGTGATCGCCGGGGGTGATAGTGGTGGTCGCACCGCCCTCGCCCTCGGGCGGGGTAATGGTCACGTCCCCGGTATCCGGGTCCTTGGACACCGTGCCGCCGCCGGGAATGTCCACGGGATTCTCGGGCGTGACCACAGTGCCCTCGGTCTGGGCCGTCCAGGTGGCGTAGAGGGTCATGTCGGCGCTCACCGTATCGGTGTTGAACTTCCAAAGGGTGTTTCCGTTCTCCTCTGTGACCCAGCCGCCGAAGGTAAAGCCCTCCTTGGCGGGGGTGGCGGGCTTGGTCACCAGTTTGCCCTTGGCCACGGTCTGGGAGCTGACCGCGCTGCCGCCCTGGGCGTCGAAGGAGACGGTAAAGGTATCGGGGCTGGGCTTCACCACGGTGCGGGTATAGCCGCAGGTGTTACAGATCTTGTCCTGGTCATCGTCGTAGACATGAGCGGTCTTTTCTCCCGTCCAGCCGCAGAGGCTGCAGGTCTGCCAGTGCTGGTCGGCGTCGGTCTTGACCCAGGTCTTGGTGTGCTCACCATAGCTGCTCTTTTCGCTGTCCTCGGTGACGCCGCAGACGCCTTCGCCCCGGCACTCATGCCAGTGGTGGGTCTGGCTGGTGGTCCAATCGCTGGCCCAGATATGCTCATGCACGGGCGGGACGGTGGAGACAAAGGTGGCGGTGACGGTCACATCGGCGTCGGGCATCTGGAAGTTATAGGTCAGGGTATTCGTACTCCACACGGGGGTAATGGGTCCACCCCCCTCGTAGGTGGCGGCAATGGAGGCCAGCCGGTAGTCCTGGGCGGCCTTTACCGTCAGCCGGACCTCAAAGCCCGGCTTGACCCTGGTCCGCACGGCGGACACCGTGCCATGGGTGATACCGGGGTCAATGTTCAACGCCTTGCCGCCCTCGGGCTTGTTGTCCACCCGGATCTCCCGAGGCAGGCTGGCGTCCAGCTCGTCCTCGGCTTTGTAGCGGAACTGATAGTCACCCTCATCCAGCTCCTCCAGGGTGACGCTGGCCGTGTCGCTCACATCCTGCCAGTCGGATTCGGGGTCGGTGACCTTGCGCCACTCCATCTTGTCCGCGTCGCCGCTGATGGCGATGGAGCCGGCGACATGCTCGGGGTCGATGTCGGTGACGGCGAACAGCTCCCGGTCAGGTCGGCGGGGACCCACGTCGCCGCCGGGGGTGACCGCGCCGCCCTGGTCGGGGACGGTGGTCTCGGTCTTGTTGCCGTCAGGGTCCTCGGTCTCCACCTTGGAGCCGCCGGGGAGGATGAGGTTGCCGCTGTCGTCCAGCTCCACGCCGGTGCCGGCGCCGTCCTTGCCGATGTCCACATTCCCGTCGCCGTCAGTGGGAGGCTCGGGGACGGTGACGGTGGTAAAGCCGCCCTGGCCGTCGGGAATGGTCAGCGACCCGTCAGGGTTGTTGACCATGGGCTTGCCGCCGGGGGTCACATCCAGACCGTCGCCGCCGCCGGGAACGTCTACCTCGGTGGTGTTGTCGTCCTTGTCGGTGACGGTGACCTTGCCGTCCACGCCCTCGGGGAAGGTGACCACGCCGTCGGGATCCACAGTGCCGCCCTCGCCCTCGGTGATGGTGATGGTGTTGCCGTCCTTATCCACGATGGTGGTGCCCACGGGGGCTTCCACCTTGCCGGAGGGGTCTACCTTGCCCTCGCCGTCGCCGATGGTGATGACGGGGCCCTGGCCGCCCTCGCCGGGGGTGGTGGTCACTTCCGCGCCGGGGGGCACCACCACCTTGTCCTGACCGCCGTCCTGGCCCTCCTGGATGGTGACGCTGCCGCCGTCCGGGAGGGTGATGGTGGTCTCGGGGGTGCCGTCGCCGTTTTGGTCGATGGTGACGGTGTTATCCGTCTCGTTTTGGATGACCGTGCCGTCGGGCAGCACGATGGTCTCTCCGGGCTGAAGCTCATAGTTGGGGACCCGCTCCCAGCGGATCTGAAGCTCCACGTCCCGGTCGGGCATGGTAAATTCGCCGGTCAAAGTCTCCTCGCCGGGGATGCCCGCCTCGTCCAGCAACGCCCAGCCGCTGAGGGTGTAGCCCGTTCGGGTCAGGCCGGTGGGCAGGGTGAGGACCGTACCCTTGACCACGCTTTCCTGGGTGGGGGCGGTCTCATTGGTGTAGTCGTCCACGGTGTAGGTCACGCTGTGGGTCACCAGTTTGGGGATGGCCGCGGTGGTGGTGGCGGGGCAGCCCTCCTCGGTGCAGGCGAAGGTCCGCACGCCGTCAGCGTCGACGGTAGGCTCGGTGGTCACCGTGCCCGTCTCGTCCCAGGTGTGCTCGGCCTCGTCGGCGCGCTGGTCGCAGCGATAGCACTTATGGTAGTGGACGCCGCCCCCTTCATCCACGTGCCAGGTCTGATCCGTGTCAAAGTCATGGCCCAGGGCGCTGGTCTCGGTCACCATCTCCAGGCCACAGATCGAGCAGGTGTAGGAGCTGGACCCCGCCTCGGTGCAGGTGGCGTCCACCACGGTGGGTTCGGCGGTATTCCCACTGTGGTCGCACAAGAGCCAGCGGGGGAAGACAACGCCGTCGTCGTCAAACGCATAGTCGTCGTCGACGGCCAGGTTGCCGTAGTCGTCCCGAAGCAGCCAGCCTTCAAAGAACTCGCCGGGGCGGGAGTCCTGCTGGGACAGCGTGCCGGCGGTGAGCTTGCCGGTGGTATAGTCGGGATAGTGGACCGCGATGACCTCGTCGTCATTCTCCGGGTCTACCTGGGTGATCTGATAGAGCCGCAGGACCAGCTCGCCGTCGTCGGTCTTCTCCACCTTGGCGTGGCGGTCCTTGCCGGGGGCGAAGTAGCTCGCCACGTCAGCCTCGCCCATGTGCTCGGCCCAGCCGGTGGTGACGCTCACCTGCTTGTGGCTTGTGATGTTGACCACCTCGTTGAGGCCGAAGTTCACCCGCAGGGGCATTTCGGGCTGGGGTAGCGGGGCCTCGATGTGCAGGAAGCCGGGGGTATTGCCCCGGAGCTCGTATTCGTAGCGGCTGTTGCCGGAGGGGGAGATGTCGGGGGTGGCGTATAGGTGCACCTCGCCGTCGGCAAAGATGGGAGGTTCGTCGCGGGTGCTGGTCAGCTCGCCGCTATAGTAGTTGAGCACGCCCGTTTCCCCGACCACGATGGGGCTTAGGGAGGCGGAGATACCAGAGCCGTCCTTGCAGTCGCACAGGTTCAGGGTGCCCTCCACCTTGATCTGGGTGTCGATGAGCTGCTGGCCGTTGAGGCAGAGGTCCACGGTGGCCCCCTCCGGGACGGTAAGGGCGCCGGTGTTCGCCTGGGTCGAGCCGGTGAGGAAATAGCGCCCGGAGGTCAGGGTTTCGTGCTCCTCCTCCACCCAGGCCCCGGTGGTGGGGATGGGGGCGAAGCCCTCGTCCTCCCCGTCGTGGAAGTGCTTCTTATAGAGCTGGGCGGTGTAGGTGCCGTAGGGCTTGTCAAACACGCCCCAGACGCCCTGGTCCGCCTGGGCGGCGGTGAAGTGGGCGGAATGGTCCGCGTCGGCGGCGGTGGTGAAGGTGTAGGGCGAGGTTTCGCTGATCGTCCCGGATTCATAGAGCACGGAATATGTCCCGGTCAGGTCGTCCTGCACCGTGATCATCCCGCTGGAATCCGAGGAGAGCCTGCACAGAGAGATGTCGCCGTCGGCGCCTTGGATGCTGGGGCTGCCGCCGAGAACGAGGACGCCGCCGTTTCGGATGCCATAGACGCTGCCGGTGATAGTCCCGCCGGACACAGTGGCCGTCTGGGCTTCGTTGTTGTAAATGCCGCCGTAGCCCTTGGTGTTGGAGATGACGCCGCCGGACACGGTGAGGGCGGCGTTGGTGTTGCGGATGCCGTAGGAGTATGCGCCGTTGACGGTGACGGTCCCGCCGGTCATGTTGACGGTGCATGGATTGCCGCTAGTGGCATTACCTTCGATACCGGAGGAGTAGTCACCGTTGACGGTGATGGTCCCGCCCGTCATTTCAACGGTGCCACCTGTGGCAACGATCCCGGCGCTGTCGCTGGTGACAAGGGCGTCGCCGGACACGGTGACGGCGCCCTTTCCATAGTTGTAAAGCCCGCACTGGAAGCCGTAGACGGTGCCGCCGGACACGTTGACCCGGCTGGCTTCAGAGCTGGAGCTGGAGGTGTTGTTGTAGAGGCCGTACTCCGTGCCGGTGACGGTGCCGCCGGACACGTTGGTGACGCAGCCCGCGGCAGTGTGGATCCCCTGGGTGCCGGAGATGTCGCCGCCGGTCACGTTGACGGTGGTGCTGTTGCCGTTATTGTAGATGCCGTAGCTGTCGGTGCTGGAGATGGTACCGCCGGTCACCGTGACCACGTCGTTGGTGCCGGAATTGTAAATGGCATAGGAATTGCTGCCGGTGATGGTGCCGCCGGACACGGTGGTGGAGCTGTTGCTGCTGAGGTTGCAGATGGCGTTGGAGTAGAGCGAGGAGATGGCGCCGCCGGTCACGGTGAGGATGCCCGAATTTTCGATGGTGTAGCTGTTGCGGCCGGAGATGGTCCCGCCGGCCACGGTGAGGGTGGCGCCATTCATGATGACGATGACGTTCGACGTTGTGCCGGAGAGGGTCCCGCCGAACACGGTGACGGTGCCGGCGAAGTTGTAGATGTGAGAGCTTCCGCCGGTGATGGTCCCGCCGCCCTGACAGTCGCAGATGTTCAGGACGCCGCCGCTCTGCACGTTGAACCTGCTCGAGCCACTGTGGGTCAGTTTGTGGCCGTTGAGACAGAGGTCCACCGTGCCGCCGGAGATCGTGATGGCGGAGCTGAAGGTCAAGTCTTCGGTGAGGACATAGCTGCCGGGGGACAGCGTGCCCCCGTCCAGCATGGTCTGGGTCAGGGCCGTGTAGGTCACGTCGGCGTGCTCGCCGTCGTGATCGCAGTTCTCCCCACAGACAGGGTGGGCGTGAACGCCCAGATAGAGCTTGCCGTCCTCTCCGGCGCAGACGCTCTGCCCGGCGGTGTCGGCTGTGAAGTACCGGGCGTAGGCCCCGCTGCCGTCTGTGCCGATGGCCACGGGGCTGCCTACCGTGGGCTGGGTGGCGAGGTTCCCATCCCCGTCCGTCCCCAGATGGACGCCGATGGGCGCGGCGGGGGCGAAGCCCTCGGTGATGGTCAGGCTGGCCGAGGCCACGGAGATATTGCCGGGGGTCTTTGCCGCGCCGGTGGTGTTGCCGGTGATGCTGGGGCTGCCGGAGAGGGTGATGTCGCCGCTGTAGCAGTGAACGCCGCCGGCGCCTGTTTTGGCCCGGTTGTCGGTGATGGAGCCGCCCTCAATGACCACCTTGCCGCCATCCAGGCAGATGCCGCCGCCGTCGTCGTTGGAGGCGTAGTTATCGTGGATGGAGCCGTCGTGGAGGTAAAATTCGCCGTTGCAGACGTTCACGCCGCCGCCGCAGCCGTATTCGTTGCAGCAGATCTCGCCGCCGTACATATGGAAGGTGCCCGCCACCCGGACCGCGCCGTAGCCGCCCGTGTTCGTGGCGTTCTCACCGCCGGCGAGGGCGCCGCCATAGAGGTTGAATTTGCCCCCATTCTCCACCAGCACCAGGCCGCCGATGGAGTCCTGCTGCCTGCTCCGGGTGACCACGCCGCCGGAGAGGGTGAGGATGGTGGCGTTGGGAGTGACGAACTGGTAGGCGTTGTGGGTGCCCTTGGAGCCGTTGCAGTCGCAGATGTTCAGCGTGCCGCCGTCCTCCACCACAAAGGCGCTCGCGTTGTCCTCATCGTAGCCGGTATAAGTCAGCTTGTGGCCGTTGAGGCAGAGGTTCAGCGTTACGCCGGAGGGGATGATGGTCACCTTGGGGACGGAGGAGACATCCGTGGCGAGGAAGCAGGTCTGGGAGGTGGTGAGCGTGGTGCCCAGCACGGTATCGGCGGCGGCGACGTTGTTGCCGCTGTCCGCCGTCTGGCCCAGGGCGGAGAAGAGCATGGCCTCGCCGCCCGGCTCGATCGCGTGGGTGTGCTCCAGAGACCAGTGGGCATAGAGAGGGTGGATGCCAGTCTCGGTGACGATGGAGGAGGCGGTGACCGGAGTGCCGCCGCTGGCGGCGGTATACCAGCCCACGAAGTTGTAGCCGTCCTTGGTGGGCACAGGCAGAGCACCGTAGGGCTGACCAAAGGTGACGCGCTTGTTCTTGTCGCTGTCGTCCAGAGCGCCGCCATTGGCGTCAAAGGTGACGGTGGAGGCCATGGCCGTCCACTGGGCGTAGAGGGTGTGGGCGGCGGTCTGGGTGACCTTGGTGGAGGCCGTCACTTGGGTGCCGCCGGTCTGGGCGGTGTACCAGCCGCCAAAGGTGTAGCCCCTGCGGGTGGGGGTGGGCAGGGTGTCGTAGGTCTGGTCATAGGTGACGGTCTTGGTGGCAGGCTCCACGCTGCCGCCGTTGGGGTCAAAGGTGACGGCGGGGGCCATGGCCGTCCACTGGGCGTAGAGGGTGTGGGCGGCGGTCTGGGTGACCTTGGTGGAAGCGTCCACCTGGGTGCCGTCGGTCTGGGCGGTGTACCATCCGTCGAAGGTGTAGCCCGTGCGGGTGGGGGTGGGCAGGTCGCCGTAGGCCTGATCATAGGCGACGGTCTTTCCCGCGTCGCCGCTGAAAGCACCGCCGGCGGCATTATAGGAGACGGTGCAGGTCTTGGCCGTCCACTGGGCGTAGTAGGTCACGCTGGCGGCGGGGACGGTGCTGGCGGTGACCTGGCTGCCGCCGGTGGCAGCGGTGGACCAGCCGCTCAGGGTGTAGCCTGTCTTGGTGGATGTGGGAAGAGTGCCCAGCTTGTCCCCGGCGTTCACCTTCCGGGCCTCCACCGTCGAGCCGCCATTGGCGTTAAAGGTGATCGTGTAGCTGTTCCGGCTCCAGTGGGCGTAGAGGGTGTGGGCGCTGGTGTTTGTCACCTTGGTGGAGCTCTCCACCCGGCTACCGCCGCTGGCGGAGGTGTACCAGCCGGTGAAGGTGTAGTTTTGCCGGGTGGGGGTGGGCAGGGCGCCGTAGGCGCCGCCATAGGTGACGGTCTTGGACTTGTCGCTGTCGGACAGGGCGCTGCCGCCGTTGACGTTCAAGGTGACGGCGGCTGTCTTGACGCTCCAGTGGGCGTAGAGGGTGTGGTCATCCCCGTTGGCGACCTTGGTGGTACTCTCCACCTTTGTGCCGCCTGCTTGGGCGGTGTACCAGCCGTCAAAGGTATAGCCCGTGCGGGTGGGGGTGGGCAGGGAGCCGTAGGCCGCGTTATAGGTGACGCCCTTGCTGGACGTGCTCACGCTGCCGCCGTTGGCGTTAAAGGTGACGGTGGGGGTCTTGGCGGTCCAGTGGGCGTAAAGGGTGTGGTTGTCGGCCTGGGTGACCTTGGTGGTGGGGTCCACCTTGGTGCCGCTGGTGGGGTCGGTGTACCAGCCCACAAAGCGATAGCCCGGCAATTCGGGGGTAGGCATGGCGCCGTAGGCCTGGCCGTAGGTGACATCTTTGCTGGTGGACGTCCCCAGGGAGAACCCGCCGCCGTTGGCTCTAAAGTTCACGGTGAGGGTCTTGGCCGTCCACAGGGCCTTCAGGTCAAGGCCGGAGGAGATGGTGACGGTCCGGCTCGGCCCATAGGTCTCGCTGCCGTCCACGTTCTTCCAGCCGGCGAAGTCGTATCCGGTCTTGGTGGGGGCGGAGCGGGTGGTGAAGGAACTGTTGGGGGTATAGAGGATGTAGCCGTCGCTGGGATCGTACTTGACCCGCTTGGTGACGGTGGTGCTCTTCACCGCGAAGGTGGCGGAACTCTCCACCTGGTGGTGGTAGCTGTTCAGGGCGGAGGTGGACTTGCACGCGCCCACCCAGTAGGCCAGCTGGCGATCGACCTTCTTGGCGGTGGTCCCAGCATAGTTGTCAAAGGTGACGCGCCAGGTGAAGCTGCCGCTGCCGCCGTCCTTGTTGTCGTGCTTGATGCGCAGGCCCAGGGAGCCGGGGGACAGGACGGTGTTGTTGCTGGTGTTCAGGCTGGCTGCGCCGATCTTGCTGGGGTCCAGAAGCTCCAGCCAGTAGTGGACCCCACCCTTGGAGTTGCGCTTATGCCAAAGGGTGATGGTAAAGTCGTAGGTGACGCAGGAGTGGGCGGGGACCTGGGCCGACAGGGTGAAGGGCATATAGAGGTAGTCGGCTCTCTTGAAGTGGTCGCTCTCCTTGGTGTAGATGGTCAGGCTGCTGCCTGAGGAGCGCACCTCCACCGTGCCGCCGTCGTAGGAGGCGCGGTTGTGGTCGCCATCGTTGATGCCGAAGGCGTCCCAGTTGTCGCCGTGGTGGCTGCGGCAGGCCCCGGTGCTGGCCAGGGTGATGCTGAGGGCGGACGTGTCCGCCATCAGCGTGGCGGAGAGGTCGGCATCGTTGGATGCCGGGACCTCCGCTCTGAGGGGGAGCCCCTCAGCATCGGCGTCCGGGGACGCCGATGGATCCGGCTGCGCCGCCGGACGGCTCAGGGCCGGGGTCTCGGCCCTCTCGCCCGGGGTCACATCCAGCACCGGCGTCTCCGGCGTGTCCTGACCGCTTAGGATGGGGGCGGCCAGAGCCGCCGAGGGCAGCAGCCCCAGCAGCATCATCAGTGCAAGAAATAAACTCAAGATCCGTTTTTTCATGGTTCTCTCCTCCGCTTTCTAAAGGCTCTATGTTATCCGCGCGTTACCGTTCCAGCGCGGTCCAGTCTCTGTTTTCCGTCAGCCCCGTCCAGCGCTCGGCGCCGGTTTCGGCATCCTGGTCATAGGCGTGACCGTTGGTGGCCTCCTGCACGTCTAGGTAGTACCACGCATCCTCGGGATTGTCAGGCCAATGGATCATGCCTTCCATCAGAGCGCCTGGGGCGGGGGAGCGCAGGAGCATTCGGTTGATCAGGGCAATGGCCTCCGCTCTGGTAATGGGATCGTTGGGGCGGAAGGTCCCGTCCGGGTAGCCCAGGATCCAGCCTTGCCGGGCCGCCTGGTTGATCTCCCGCTTCCCCCAGTAGCCGGAAAGGTCAGAAAAGAGATCCGGCCCTTGGTATTCCTCGCTGTCGAAACGGGCGGCGATGGCGGCGAACTCCCCTCTTGTAATGCTCCGCTGTCCTTCAAAGCCGCCGCTGGAGCATCCGCGGATCAGACCGGCCCGGGTAGCGGTGGAGAGGGCGCTGTTGTACCAATCCCCGTTGTTCACATCGAAGAAGGGATTTTCGGTGGCCCAGTTGGCCTGGCGGAAATCCTCCGTCATCAATCGGAAGAAGATGACGACCACCTCAGAGCGGGTGATGTTAGCCTCGGGGCGGACAGTACCGTCGGAAAAGCCGACGATATAGGCGAAATGGTCCGTTGTCTCCAACTGGGGGAGGGAGGCCAGGGGGATCTGCTCATCTCCCAGGGACTGTTCGCTCCATGGCCGGCTGGTGGAGGGACGGGGACGGGGGCGAGGCGTGGGTGTAGGAGTAGGTGTAGGCGTAGGAGTAGGTGTAGGCGTAGGAGTGGACGTAGGAGTGGACGTAGGAGTGGGCGTAGGAGTGGGTGTCGGTGTAGGCGTAGGTGTAGGCGTAGGAGTAGGCGTAGGAGTAGGCGTAGGAGTAGGCGTAGGAGTAGGCGTAGGTGTAGGCGTAGGTGTAGGCGTAGGAGTTGGCGTCGGGACAGCTTCCCAGCGGGCGGTGACGGTCTTGGTCCCGGTAGAGCCTTGGGGGATGGAGGACTCCGACCAGCCCAGGAATCGATAGCCCTCTTTTGTGGGGGCCTTAAACGTGATGGTCTCGCTCTCAATGGTATAGCTGTCCGGATTCTCGGCGGCGTTTTCACCGCCGTCCAGCTGATAGACGATGGGGTAGGGGATGAGCGTCCACTTGGCGTACAGCGTCAGCGGCTGCTGGGTGTCCTGGGCAATGGTATCGTCGTCAAATGCCCAAGCCGTTTCACATTCCGGCTCCCGGTACCAGCCGCCAAAGGCATAGCCCAGCTCGCTGGGGTCCTCGGGGCGGACGACCTTGCGATCGTCGTCCAGACGCTGGCCGGGAGGCGTTTCTCCGTGGCCCTGGCCGTCAAAGAGTACGTCGGCGGTGGTGAGAACAATGTTCCCGTCGCGGAGCAAGACGATGTAGGTGGGATCGTCGCTGTAAAATTTGCCCAGGTCGCTTTCGGTAATGGTGTACTTCCCGGCATTGGGCACGGCCACCACCCGGTAGGGGTGTTCCGCGTCGGGCCGCAGCCAGCGGGCCACGCCGATGGACGCGCTGTCCCACAGCGCCGCCCCGATGGTCATGGGCCGGGTGGCATAGGAGGGGGCAAAGTCCTCCGCACCGTCCAGATAGACGTTGTCAAAGACCCCTTCGTCCCGGCTGCCGCCGGTGTTGCCGGTCACGCGCGGGCCGTTGCCCACCGCGAGATAGGCGTTGGGAGAGGCGCTGATCCCGCCGCCGTAGACCCCGGCCTCATTGCCTGTAATGGCGCCGTTGGCCAGCTGGAGCAGACCGTTGTTGATGAAGAGACCGCCGCCGCTGGACTGGGCGTAGTTCTCCGAAAGAACGCCGCCCTCCTCGCCGCCCAGCAGATAGACCGAGCCCTGGTTGACGGCGATGGCCCCGCCGCAGCCGGCGGGCGTCGCGAAGCCATAGGACATGCCCTCCAACTCTTTTAGGGCCTCGTTGCCCCGGATGGCGCCGGCGTAGATCCGGACGGTTCCCGCTTTTCCCTTCGCGCCTTGGGGCAGAAAAATACCGCCGCCCACAAAGGCCTGGCAGTTCTCGATCACGCCGCCGTTCAGGACCAGCAGGCCGTTGGTAGTCACCGCCGCGCCGCCTCCGGCCACGGCCCGGCAGCTTCGGATGGCGGAACCCTCCTCCAGGATCGCCTGACCGTTCACCACCCGCAGCGCTCCGGCGCCCTCGGCGGTGTCGATGTTGTCATTGTTTTGGAGGACCGCCCCGGCGGCCAGGGTCAATATAGCGCCGCTTTGCACCCCTACCAGCTCGGCGTGGGTGGTGAGCCCCTGCTCCCGCCCGCCGTCCAGGACGATGCTTGCCAGGGTGGCGTCGGCGCGGACGGTCAACAGCCAGTTGGCGCGGTCCTCGGTGGTATAGCGGATCACATGGGGCGAGTCAGGGTCGGCGCTGGTCAGGGACAACGGCTTTTGGATGGTAAGCGGTTCCTCCAAAAGAATGTCCTCCAGCACCTCGACCGTACCGCCCCGGTATACGCCGCCGAGCGCTTCGGCCAAGGAGCCGTAGAGCCATTGACCGTCGGCCTCGGCTTGATAGCGCGCCTGGGCCCCGGGTTCGTCCGGGGCGGATAGGGCCGCTGTAAACAGCAGCTCCAGTAGCAGACAGAGCGTAAGCAAGGCGGGAAGCAAGCGTCTTACGTGTCTCATAATAATGGCCTCCTATCAAAACTCGTCTTGGGCGGGCTGGAATAGCTGGCTGGCCAGATCTAACAGGTTCTCCTGGCTGGCCCCGGCGTCTACGTTGAGACTGTAAAGCTGGCCGGGGACCACATCGAACCAGATCACCTTGCCCGCGCCGCCGTCGTTCCAGGCAAGCCGGGCCGGGCACCAGCTTACCTCGGCCTCAGCGCGGTGGGAAAAGTCCCCGTCCACGCCGGAGATATCGGCAAAATCGGAGCTAGTGTCATAGGTGGGGGCGATGCGGTAGGCGCAGCGCGTACCATTCAGGGTGAAGGTGGTCTCGCCCACCACCAGACCGTCCAGGGGAAAGGCGTTGTAGCGCACGTCCTGGGCGTTTTCCGGGGCATGGGCCAGCTGGCGGCCCAGGACGGCAAAGATGTCGTCCACCGTGTCCAGAAGATCGGCGGGGGTCATGTCCGAACGGACAGACCACGCCGTCTCGTCCGCATACCAGCTGACCTGGGCGGCCTGGGTGTTGGAGCGCAGGGTCAGCTGGGCGCCGCCGTCGTTCCAGGTCATCTGGTCGGTCCAGCTCTCGTTGTCGGAGATGTCCAGGGGCTCGTCGGTCCTCCAGGCCCGGAGGAGCACGGCGTGGCCGCCCCGGTCAAATTCCGCCTGGGCGATGGGGACCTCGCTGGGGCTGGGCAGCAGGTCGTAGCGCACGTCCTGGGCGTCCGCCGGCAGAGGCAGCGTGTAGCCGTATCCGGCCAGGTCGGCGGCGGTAACGCCGGGCTTCATCCCGGCGGGTGTCCTGCCTTGCCAGAGCAGGACACCAAGGACGATGCACAAGCAGGCGGCTGCTGCCGCCAGGGCTTTCCAATGGGCTGCCAGCCTGCGCTTGGGGACAGCCAGGGCCTCCTCCAGCAGATCGTCGTCCACGGCGTTCATAAACAGAAAAAAGCGAGCCCGCATGGATTCGCTCATACGCAGATCCCCTCCTCCTCCATGGCCTGACGGAGTTTGTTGCGGGTGCGAAACAGGGCGGACTTGACCTTTTCCTCCCCTACGCCGCACTCCCGGGCGATCTCCTGGACGCTCATGCCATACCAGTACCGCCGGAGGAAATAGCGGCGAGACTCCTCGCTCTGCTGGCGGAGGAAGCGGTTGAGGAAGTCGTGAAAGGTCACCTCGTCGGTCATCGTGTTCCTGGGGTCGGGCAGGCTGTCGCTCAGCTCCCAAAAGGTCTCTTCCAGGGTGGAGTCCCGCTTTTGGGCGCGGTTGTAGGCCAGCCGGTTCAGGGCCAGGTTCCGGGTGATGCGGCCCACAAAGCCGCCTAAGTAGGCAGGACGCTGGGGCGGGATGGCGTTCCAGGTCTGGATCCAGGTATCGTTGACGCACTCCTCGCTATCCCGCTGGTCCCACAAAACGCGCTGGGCGATGGCCCGGCACATAGCGCCGTACTTTTCCGCCAAACGGGTGATGGCCTCCTCCGCCCGGCGGAAAAACAGCTCGATGATCTGGACGTCTTTCATCTCTCTACCTCCCTATATAAATATAGACAGATATTTCATCGCCGCCGTTGCGCCTGGGACGAAAAACTTTTTTAAAGAAGGCCCTCCCTTTTGTGGGAACAGCGCAGACTTTATCTACGCTATCCTATCACAAAAGGGAGGGCTGGGATCATCGGCTGTATGAATGGGGGGTTATATTGTATGAATCGTGGGTTTTGGGGCGCTCACACGGGTCAAAGTGGACCAATGGGGACGTCGGCCCCTACAATGGGATCACCATCTGGGTATCAAAATGGTCGCCCTGCCGGGAGCAGTATAGCATCCCGCCATGCTTTTCCAGGGTCCGCCGCACCGCCTTGAGTCCCTGGCCGCCACCGGGCTTGGTGGTAAGGGGCAGGTCGTCCTCAAACCGGGAGGGGTGGTCTACGGTGTTCTCCACCTCCACCAGCAAAGAGCCGCCCTTGACCTGGGCGGTGACGTTCAGCCGGGGCGCCTGGCACACCCTGGCCGCTTCCCAGGCGTTTTCCAGCACGTTACCCAGCACGGCGGCCAGCTCGGGGCCGGAGAGGGACAGCCGTTCCGGAATGACGGTCTGGATGGTGTAGGCAATGCCGCCCTCCCGGCACCGACGGGCGGTGAGGCGCAGCAGGGCGTCGGCCACGGGGCTTTCGCAGTAGCTCTCCAGGGCGTCGCCGTCCAGCCCGGTCATGTACTGGGCGAGGTATTCCTTTGCCCCTGCTGTGTTCCCCCGCTCCAGATAGTCGGAAAGCAAAGCCACATGGTGACGTGTATCGTGGCGGTACGCCCTGGCCTGGGCGACAAACTCACGCTCGGCGGCCAGCTGACTCTCCAGCAGCTTACGCTGGGCCTCCGCTGCCCGGGCGGCCTGCTGACGGGAGAGAAGGTCCATCATACGTAGGATCGCCATATATTCCGCCGTCACCAGCGCCAGCATCAGGACCTGGACCACCAGCCAGCGCAGGGGGGCAGGGTCCAGCAGGATCATACCGGCTATGGTCAGGCAGATCACCACCAAGGTGGACACCGCCATGGCGGCCATGGTCCCCCAGCCCTCGGCGACGTCCACGGTGGCCCGACGAAAGGCGGGGCGAAGGAACCACAGCAACAGGAGGATATAGGCGACGAGAAAGGCGGTGCGCAGAACGGTGAACAGAATGTCTTTGTCCGGGAAAAACAGCCGAAAGAGGCTGAAGGAGATCCCAATGGAGAATAAAAAGATGGCCGCGTAGGTGGCAAACAAAAACAGCGTCTTCTGCCACGGCCGCCTGGACAGCCACATATAGACCATACCATAGGATAGCATGGACAAAAGGGAGAAGATCAAAAAGGGGCCGCCTTCGATCCCCAGCGGGGGCAGCAGATACAGGACCAGTACCAGCAGAGCATTGACTGCCCCTTCCGCCGTCCAGACCAGGCGGCAGGTCTTGCGGGAGTATCGGCAGTCAGTCATCAGGCACAGGGCGACGGCGTGGAAGACATCGAGGCTGATGTAGCGAAACAGCTCGGCAAAGATCTGGCTCATGTCTTCTCCCCCTTCCCAAAGGCCCACTGGAAGTAGGCGTTTCTCGTCTTGCGGAAGTCCCCCTCCTTCAAAGGGACCTTCGCCCCGCTGTGGAGCAGGATGCCCTGGGCAGTGATGGTGCGGATGGCGTCCTGATTGACGATGTAGCCCCGGTAGGGGGTGATGAACTGCCCCGGCGCAAGGGCCTGGAGCTGGTCATAGAGGGCGCTCAGGCTCTGTTGGTGCTCCTCCAGGCTCCCGGAGTGGGTATGGATCACCCGCAGACGGCCTACGCTCTCGATGTAGGCGATCTCTCCCAAGGGTACCCGGCGGGTCACGCCGCTTTCCATGTGGAGCAAAAGCCCCTTTTGCTCCCGGCGTTGAAAAGGGATCACGGCCCGGTCCAGCGCCTGGGTCAGCTGGGCCTGGGTGAAGGGCTTGACCAGATAGTGGACGGCCCCCAGGGCGAAGGCCTCCACGGCGTAGTCGGTGGAGGTGGTGAGAAAGAGGAAGGTCAGATCAGGAAGCCGCCGGTGCAGTTCCTGGGCCAACTGGGTGCCCAGCATACCGGGCATACACACGTCCAATAGGGCAATGTCCCACGCCCCGCCCGCCTCCAGCGCGTCCAGAAACGCGGAGGGGTCGGAGAACGCGTCCACATGGCCGCTCAGATCGGGGCGGACGGCAAGATAGTCCTCCGCTCCCCGGACCACAGCGGCGCGGTCGGGCTCTTGATCATCACAGATGGCGATGCGAAGCATGGCGGCACCCCTTTCGCTTTTTCTGAGAGGTATTGTAGCACATCTTACGCTGCTTTGAAAGAGGCAGAGCAGAGGTTGCATGGGGCGGAGCGTATCTGTCACGCGGATAAAAAAGGTTCCCTGAAATCTGTTGATTTCAGGGAACCTTTTTATGGCTTTTTCAAGAGATCATATCCCGGAATAGGGCTTATCCGTCTCGATGAACACGCCCCGCTCCGCGGTCCAGTCCACGTTGAAGCCCAGCTTGCGGCCCAGGTCCCGAAGCTGGTAGTAGGTGTAGCCGCCGCCGTTATCGTCCACCAGGTAGATGGCCTGAAGGTCGCTGGCCGCGCCGTTTACATTGGTGGGGTTCTGGGGCACGGTGTAGGTCCGCTCCCCGCTGAAGGGGGTGGAGTTCTCACTGCCGTTGGGGGTGTAGCTCCGCCCCGCCGCCAGGTTCACCGAGCCATCCCAGTCCACGCTGAACTTCGCCTGGGTGCCGTTGAGAGCCAGGGCCAGGTCACGGACCTTTACATAGTTGGTGGGGTTGCCGGCGGCGTCCTTGAGGGCGTACATCTGGAACTCTACCTTCTTGCCGTCCAGCTCCACGGTCTGGGTGGAGGGGTAGGCGATAGGGTTCCCCACCTGGAGCGTCACGGTCTTTCCGGGGAGCTTCAGGGTGTAGCCGCTGCCGCTCTTGGCCATGGCGTTCACGTCGATGGGCAGGTAAGACGTAACGCCGTTCTGGGCGGTGCAGATGAGGTATTCGCTTTGCATGGCCGCCTCGCTGGGGAAGGTCAGGCTGCCGTTGGTGGAGGTCACAGAGGCGATGGCGGCGTCGGTGAAAAGCTGCACCCAATGATATGGGGTGCTGCCGGTGACGCCCACACCCAGATAGCCGTGGCCCGGTTCGAGGATGTTGGCTTTATGGCCCGGAGAGTTCATCCAGCCGTTCATGACCTCCTGGGGATCGCGCTGGCCCGCGGCGATGTTTTCCGACGCGAGCATCCAGCGGAAATCGCTGGAGATGGCCGTCTCCGGTCGCTGTCCATTGGGGCGGGTGTGCTCCAGGCGGGTCAACAGCTCGTTTTCCCGAACATCACAGGCGGTCTGGAGCTGGGCGGGCATGCTCAGCAGGTTTAACCCGGCCTTGTAACGCTCCTGATTGACCAGCTTCAGTACCTCCCACTCCGGGGCGGAGAGGGAGAGCTTGTCGGCGGGCAGCTTGGCCTCCACTGTGGGCGTGCTGGGCGCGGTCTGGCCAGTCCCCGTGGCCGAGGGGATGCCCTTGCTCTTGGCCTTTTGGACCACGGCGGACATCTCAGCCTGGGAGTGGATGGCCGAGACCACCTCCACATCGTTTTTGCCGTTTACGATGATGGCATAGGGGGTGCCCACCGTGTCGCCCGCGACGAAATCCCAGTAGAAGTTCAGGACGCCGGAATTGTCAGAGGTGCCGTAGATGGAGTAGCCCGCGGCGTTCAGCGTGGCGGGCAGGCCTGTCTTCAGCCGCTTGCACCAGCCGCAGTTCAGCGAGCAGACCAGCAAAACGAACTTCTCTCCGTCCCGGTACATTTTCTCCGCCTGGTACTCGCTGATGTTCACATAGTGGGGGTCGGTCATAAAGGTGGTCTGGGGTTGGGCGGAGGGAGCGTCCACGGGGCCGCGGTTGACCACGGTGGAGCTCTCGCCGCCCACCAGGTCCACATAGTCGCACCGGCCAGAGACCTTGGTGGTGGGCTGGGTGATCTGAATGGCGTTGGTATTCTCCCAGCCGCCCAGCTTGGCCACGGTGTCGGCGGCGGAGACCTTGGAATAGGTCCGGGTCATCCACATGGAGCCGTCGGTGCGCTCCAAGAGGACCACGTTGCTGCTCTTCCCGTCCGCGCGATAGGAGCTGCGGGCCACGTTGGGAAGCAGATCCATGTTGCTGATGGGGGTGGTGGAGGTGTTCATGGCGTGGAACACCTCCCGCTTATCGTTGAGGTAGTGCCATGCCGTAGGCTTCATGGTGAAGGACCGGGAGGCCTCCATATCAAAGGCGTAGGTGTAGCCGTCCACGCCCTTGTAGCCGCCGGGCACGTCGGAGAGGTAGGCGACGGGCAGCTCGCCCGCCTGGGGTTTGTTGCTGGTGCAGTGGTTGGCGATCAGGGCCTTTACCTTGTTGTCGTTTTCGGACAAAAAGGCTACGAAGTTGGCGTTGTCCCCGAATTTGCCCAGGGTCTGGTAGATGGGGAAGATGTGCTTGATCATGCCCAGCTTCACGCCGTTTCCTCTGCTGTCGGAGAGCTGGAATTTGCGTTGGAGACCAAAGCCCCAGACGTAGCCGTCCTCATTGACCACAAAGCCGGTGACGGCGTCCACCGCGGTAGATTCCTGCTCGGTGAAGTATTCATAGGGGAAGACCCGGGCGGCCTTGTCGGTGACCAGCTCCAGGGAGAGCTGATAGTCGTTATATGGGATGAAAAGCCCCTGGGAGAAGGCGACCTCGTCGTAGCCCATGGGGGTCACCGTCTCCGCCCAGCGGAAGAAGCGGCCATCCTCGGTGGCGGCGCCGCAGGCCACCACCGCTTTGAACTTGTCCGTTGCCCCGCCGTCCACCGTCATCTTCTGAAGACCCTTTTCATAGTTGCCCGGGGCCTGGGACAAATAGGTGTAGCCCAGATAGAGGGTGCCGTCGGTCTTCAACACGCCAATGACCTCGGCGTAGCGGTGCTCGGCAAAGGCGGCGCAGCCGGTGGCTACCACCTTGCCCGAGTCGATCTCCTTCACGGTGCCGTCCTTGGTCATGTAATGGGCCTTGCCCGCCTGCTTGACCCCGGTGGCCAGCCGCTTTTTCTCCCCGGTCAGGTTGTTGACTCCGTAGAGGGTGCCGTCGGCGGTCAGAATGCTTCGCTGGGTCTCGCCGGGGGAGAGCACCCGGCCATACTCGGAGTAGTCCACCACGTTTTCGATCCTGTTTTTCACCACGGGGTCCAGTCCGTCCCCGTAACCCACCTGATAATAGGTCCCAAAGGGGTCGATGAACTCGGTGGAGCTGAGGATGTTATTGGTCATATACTGGGGCCGGGCCTGATCCAGCGCGGGATACTGGATGAACTGGTAACCGCTCTGAGCCGCCCCGGAGCCCTGCATGCTCTGGGAGCCCTGGGAGCCGATGAGCCCCTCGGCCACAGACTTATCGGCCAGCCAGGTATAGGTGGGGGTGAAGTGGATGCTGTAGATGTTCTGCTTGTCGTCGGTGATCTTGCAGAGGTTATCCTGGGTGGTGAAAAAGAGCGAGCAGCGCTTTCCGCCACGCTCCGAGTAGGTCAAAAACTCGCCCTCCGGGCCCACGGCCAGGATGGCGCAGGCGGGGCTGATGTTCTGCACCAGCTTTTTGTTGGCGTCGTAGAGATCCACCTTCACCATAATGGAGCTCTTGTCGATGGTCTTGCGGTAGTTTCCGCTGGGGGCCTGGGTGCCCATAGCGATCTGATAGGCGGTGTCATCCAGGCCCAAAGCACTCTTGGCGGTCGCCTGATCCAGGCTGCCGAAGGTGCCCAGATAGCTGAGCTTCAAGAAATGCCCCTGGTAGTCCCTGCGCTTGAGGGTCTTGGCGAAGAAGGCGTTTTCGTAGTTTTCGTCCACCAGCTGGGTGCCCCACTGAAAGAGGAGGTTGGCGCCCACATCGGCTGTGGTGGGAGAGGCCAGGGCGGAGTAGACCTGAGCGATGGGGATATACCGCTCAAACAGGGTCTCGCCCGCGGCCAGCGCTGCCGCAGGCAGCAGGGACAGGGCCATGCACAAACACAGCAGAAGGCTTACAATACGCTTTTTCATCACTGTCACTCCTTATCAGCGGTCCTTGATGGGATAGAAGTCACGCAGGTCTACGCCGCTGGGCTTTCCGTAGGGGTCGGTGCAGTGGCCGCTGGAGGAGGTGATCCAGACCCGGTCACCGTAGACGTAGTGGGTGGCAAGGTCGGCGTAATGCCCAAAGCCCTTGACAGACTTGACGCACTGGTACCAGCCGATGCTGCCCGCGTCCAGGCTGCGGTAGGCCACGATGAGGGCCTGCTCGATGGTGCAGGGGGCGTTGGGGGCCAGGGTGGTGTCGGTGGTGCCGTTCACCAGACCCAGGGCGTTCATAAAGGCCATGGACTGGGTGGCCCAGGACTGGACCTCCCCGGCGTCGGAATAGGTGCCCAGCTTGGAGTCGTAGATGGTGTACTCGGTGTCCGAGTTGGCCTTCACATACTGGAGGGCCCGGTAGAGGAAGGTGGCCATCTGCTGGCGGGTCAGCGGGGCGTAGGGATCAAAGGTGGTGGCGGTGACGCCGGTGGTGATGCCAGCGGCGTAGGCCTTGCGGACATACTCGCTGTCGGTGTCGGTAAAGGTGCCGACGTCGGCGGCGGGGATGGCCTTGCCCAGCATCCGCTCGGCCATCTTCACGGCAATGGAGGCGAACTGCTCGCGGTTGACGGCGGTGGTGTAGTCGTCGCCCAGCAGCACCTTGTCGATGAGGCCGCTGTCGGCGGCGCTTTGCACATCGTTTTTGGCCCAGACGCTGACAATGGCCCAGACGTAGGTGTCCTTGCTGATGGCGAAGGAGCGGGTGGTGTCGTCGTCAGGGGTGGCCTCCAGGGCCCATTTATAGAAGGAGCCGCCCTCTGCCCAGTTTGCCTTGGTCCGGTTCAGAGCGTACTGGTAGTCCTCCCGGCTGATCTGGCCTTTGGTCGCCACCGCGTGCTCATAGGTCTCGCTGACGTCTATCTGGCGCATATCCTTGCCGCAGACCGTGCAGGTCTTGACGTAGACCCGGTCGCCATTGGCGTTCAGGCCCAGAAAGTGTTCGTCGGAGATGTCCAGCTTGTCAAAATCGTGGGCGCCGTACTGCCCCTCATGCTGGTCCCAGCCGCCTACGAAGGTGTGGTTGGGGTTTCTCTCGCACAGGCCGCACTTGGAGCAGGAGTAGAAGAACCGCTCGTCGCTGATACAGCTGGCGAAGGAGTAGCGCCGGTCGGGAGATGCGTACTGATAGGTAAAGCTGTGATCAGTGCACCAGTCCCGGGCGGCCTCCTTGCCCTTTTCGGCGGCGGCGTAGACATCGTCGCCGGAGTAGAGCATCACCCGGCAGCCGGGGATGGAGCCGCCGCTATAGGTGGGCCCGTTGGGGTAGACGGAATCGGGGATGAAGAGAATGTGCTCATAGGTGCCGAAGCGGTCCCGGTCGCCGCCCCAGTCGCTGGGCAGCTGCTCCCGGCCGATGTTGTCCAGGATGCCCTGGATGTCGCACTTGGGGCTGAGCCAGAACTCCTTCACGTTGCACTCCTCGGCCAGGGAGAAGTCGATCTTGCGGTAGAGGTCATAGACCACCCGGGTAGGACGGTAGGTCTGGAGGGTATCGCTGTAATTTTTGTTGATCCTGGGCGCGCCGCTGGTGTCGATGAACTCGCCGTCCAGGGTGTAGAAGCCCTTTCCCAGGACATTGGAGACACTGGTGCCCCGCAGGGTCGTTTGCCAGCCTGTCCACTGCTGCCAGGTGTTGACCTCCGCCACGTTCACGGTATCCTCGCTGACCAAAATGGTGAGGGGCTGGCCCAGCGGGTAGTTGGCGTCGGCCTCGGCCAGAGAATAGCGCTTGGCCAGCTGAGCCTGATACTTCTCCTCGTCCTTGGTGGCCTGGCTCTTCACCAGAGGGAAGGTGTAGGACACCTTGACCAGCGTGTCGCTCACGCGCTCCACACTGGCCTTTTTGTCGTTGACAGTGGCGTTGATGCCGTCCTTTTTGGAGGTGAACTTGGCGTCCTTTTCGGGCTTGATCTCCACGGTGATGACAACGGTGTACTCCGTGTCGTAGTCCATCGTGGCGCCCTCGCTCTGGCCCTGCCACTCCACCTTAGTGACCTGGGTGCTGACAGTGGCGGGGACCTTGGCGTTGGTGGGCAGGACCTTGCCCACCTTGGGGGAGGTCATGGTGATGACGATCTTGTTGACGGTGGTGGCGGCCAGAGCCTGGAGCGGCAGCAGGGCAAGGACCAGGCAGAGGCACAGCAGCAGACTGACAAGGCGACTTTTTTTCATGGGGAGCTCCTCCTTGATGAAGTTCTCTTACTTGTTCTGGTAGGCCCGGTACAGGAAGGTGACGATCTGGCCCCGGGTGCAGGTCGTATCGGGGGAGAAGGTGGCGACGGAGGTGCCGGTGGTGACGCCGTTTTGCACCGCCCAGGCCACCGCCTGGGCATAGGGGGCGCCGGAGGCCACATCGGTAAACTGGCTGGCGCTGCCTGTCTTGGGGGACCCGGCGGCCTTCCAGAGGTAGGTGACAAAGTCGCCCCGGGTGCAGGGGTCGTGGAGATAGGTGGTGGGGGCGATCATGCCCTGGTTGTAGGCCCAACAGGAGGATTCGTAGTAGTAGGCGAAGAACCACTCCCCATTGGTGGCGTCAAAGGTCTCCCGGATGGTTTTGTCCGAAGGCGGATTATAGGTCGGCTCCCGCTCCGCTCGGTAGAGGAAGGTCAGAGCCTCCGCCTTGGTGCAGGTGTTGACGGGGGAGAAGGTGTTGTTGGTGGTGCCGTTTGTGACCTTGCGTCCCACCGCCCAGAGCACGGCGTCGGCAAAGTAGTCGGTGGCCTGCACGTCGATAAAGCTGCCCACGCCCTTGACCACATTGGCGGCGGCGGTGGTCAGCTCGTCCTCCCGGAGCGCGGCCAGCACCTTCCGGCCCAGGGTGGGGGAATCCACCCAGTTTTCGTCCTTCAAAAACCGCTCGCCGGAGTGACTGATCTTGACCCCTCCGGTGCCCAGGCCGGCGCCGTTATAGATGGGACTGGTCTCCTGGCCGGTGAGGGTGCCGGCGTTATAGATGTTGTCCATGGTATCGGCCACGCCGATGCCCACGGCCAGGTCGCCGGAGATGGCGCCGGAATTGTAGCAGTAGCGGATGGCGGTCTCGCTCTTTGGATCGGTCCGCTGTGAGCGGAGGCTGCGAACAAAGCTGACGCCGCAGGCCTGGCCGCCGTTCAGGGTCCCGGCGTTGAAGCAGTGGTCAAACCAGGCGTCCCAGGACTTCCCCGCGATGCCGCCCACGCTGGAGCCGGTGAGGGTGGAGCCGTTCCAGCACTCCCGGATGGCGGCGTTCTTCGCCGAGCCAACGATGCCGCCCACCGAGCCCTCGGGGCTGGTCCGGGCGGTACCGCCGTTGGACCAGCAGCCCACGATCCGGGCGTTCTCTACCTGGGAGGCAATGGGGCCGATGACGGGAGCGTTCATGCCGTTGACTACGTCGCTGGCGTCGATGTCGATGCGAAAGTCCACCACACCCAGGTCGAAGACCCCGCCCAAGGTGGTATCGTCATAAGCGTCGCCGGGGGCGACAGCCTCTTCCCGGCCCTGAACGCAGGCGAACAGACCGAAGCAGTGGGCCTCAAAGCCCAGGGCCTGGTCCTGGCGTTGATAGTCGGCGCGCTTGCCGGTGATGGTCATGCCCCGGATCACGTGGCCCGCCCCGTCGAAGCTGCCGGTGAAGGGGGCGGGGTCGCCGTGGCGCTCCAGAGTCTCGCCGCCAATGGGCATCCAGTCGCCCCAGGCGGAGAGGTCGAGGTCGCAAGTCAGCTTATAGTGCTTGTCCAGCCCCTGCCGCACGGCGTTGAGCTGGTCGGGGATGGAGACCAGGTAGGGGTCGGACTGGGTTCCCGAGCCTCCGGCAAAGGTATAGGGACTTTGCTTCAGCTCGGCCAACACCCGGTTGGGCGCGCCGGTGGCCAGATGGGCCGTGGAGCTTTCCACCGCCAGGGCAGGGCCTGGGAGCAGGGTGAGCGCCATACCGAGAGCCAGCAACAGACCTGTGAGTTTCCTTTTCATATCTGTTCTCCTTTCGGGAGGGATACCCCCTCCAGTTGTTGATGGAACCGCTCGATCTCCTCCTCTGTGGCGGGCTGGATGTCCGGATGCTCGCAGGCGGGGCATATCTGGACCGAGCCGTAGCGGCGGAACAAAAAACCGCATTGCTTGCAGATGTAGGTCACAAAAGACTGCCTCCTTAGGATAAGAATTTGTCTTTATCATACTATATTTTGTGGCCTGTACCACGGCGGCGGCACGAAATGCGGGATTTGCGACCTGAAATGCAGGGGGAACGGCTTTTCAACCGTTTCCCTTTGTGTTATACTGAAGCTGTCAGATCTTGAGGCCTTGGAAAGGGGGAGACAGCGTGTATCTGGCGGTGTGCGACGACAAAAAAGAGGAGCTGGACGCTGTCTGCTCCTTGCTGGATACCTGGCAGACCCGGCAGGATGTGCTCCTGCGCCGCAAGGTGTTCCAAAGCGGTGTGGAGCTGGTGGAGCATGCCCGGCAGGAGCGGTTCACCCTCTATCTGCTGGACGTGATGATGCCAGGGATGGACGGACTGGAGTGTGCCCGGGAGATCCGCCGTTTTGACGACGCGGCGGAGATCGTTTTTCTCTCCACCTCCCCCGGCTTTGCCTACGAGAGCTACGGCGTGCGGGCCTTTAACTATCTGCTCAAGCCCGTCAAGGAGGAGCGGCTCTTCGCCCTGCTGGACCAGCTCCTGCTCCGGGAGCGGGACCGCCAGGACGCTTTGACCCTGAAGACCAGCACCACTATCGTCCGGGTGCCCTACGCCCAGATCAGCTACGCCGAGGTCATGGGCAAGCACGTCTACTTCCATCTGGTAGACGACGACGTGCGGGAGGTGGTGGGCTCGCTGAAGGACTACGAGCCGCTGCTGCTCCCTCGGCCGGAGTTCATGCGGGTCCACCGCTCCTATATCGTCAATATGCTCCAGGTGGAGGAGCTGTCCTCCAGCCATATCCGCACCTTTTCCGGCAAGAGCGTCCCCGTCTCCCGACTTCTCTACCCCCAGCTCCAGAAGGACTATCTGGCGCTGCTATTCGATCAGAGGGGGGCGGCGGGCCCATGAGCTTTGTGGATGTGCTGGGCGGGATCAACTGCGGGCTGGTGTTCTTCTTCGGCGCGGCGCTGAGCGTGGCCATCGCGGGAGGGTGTAAGACCCGGCGGGAGTGGGCGGTCCTTGTTTCCCTGTGCCCGATTTTTCTGGCCCTTCAGACCGCAGCCTGGTTGGTGGTAGGGCTGGACGCCACCAAGCAACTCTACCCTCTGCTGATCCACCTGCCGCTGCTGCTGGTGTTGGTGCTGGTTTTGAAGAAGCCGCTGGACGTTTCGCTGGTCAGCATTTGTGCCGCCTATCTGTGCTGCCAGCTGCCCCGCTGCGGCGCCGTCGTGGTGGCCGCCGCCACCGGCTCGCCGCTGGCGGGACAGATCGTCTATACCGTCATTATTGCCCCTATCTTTCTCTTTCTGCTGCGGTATTTCGTCCCCTCCGCCCAGGATACCGTCACCGAATCGCCCAGGGCCAGGCTCATTTTTGGCAGCCTGCCCATCCTCTATTACATTTACGACTACACCATCGCTCTGAACGTGAATCTTCTCTATGCCGAGATCCTTGCCCCCGCGCCCAGCTATTCCGGCGGCAAGGTGGTCTCGGAGGTCTTACCCACAGTGGTGGGTGTTTTGTATATGGTCTACACCACCGCCTACCGCCGCCAGCTCCTGCGGCAGACGCAGGCCGAGCTCCAGAGCTCTCTGATAGCGGGGCAGCTCAAGCAGGCCGAGGCGGAAATGGCATCCCTGCGGCAAGCGGAGGCCCAGGCCGCCGCCTATCAGCACGATATGCGCCACCATCTTGCGGCTATCGACGGGTTTTTGGCCGTGGACAAGCCCCAGCAGGCCGAGGCGTATATCAAGCAGGTGCGCTCGGATATCGAGGCCATCACCCCGAAGCGGTTTTGCGAAAATGAGTTGGTGAATCTGCTGTGCTCCTCCTTCTCCTCTAAGGCCCAGCGCATGGAGGTGCGCCTGACGCTGGAGGCGGACGTGCCCGACGAGGTGTCTCTTTCTGACACGGAGCTGTGCGCGCTGCTGTCCAACGGCCTGGAAAACGCCCTCACCGCCGTTGGGGAGCTGAAGGAGAACCGCCGGTGGGTGGAGTTCTTTTGCGCTGTGCGGGCGGGCAAGCTGCTGGTGGAGATCAAAAACCCCTATGCCGGGCAGATCGCCTTCCGAGACGGACTGCCCCAGACCGCCCGACCGGGCCACGGCCACGGCTGCCGCAGTATCCGTGCCATCGCCCAGGAGCACCGGGGCCTGTGCGAGTTCAATGCGGACAACGGCGTCTTTACCCTCCGGGTCGCGCTGCCCATGTAACAAAAAGGGCCCTCCAGGTGTCCAGCTGGCGGTGTGACGGCGGCGCTCTCTTCCCCGGCAGGCAAAAATCAAATGGGCTCCAAAGAGCATCGCTCTTTGGAGCCCATTTCGCTCTTTGCCACAAAAAAGCCGGCTTGCGCCCTTTTTCTCTTGCTTCTGGCTCTTGCGTTTTCAGGCGGCGGGGACTATAATGACCTTGCTTGCGGGAGGGAGATATTGCCTTTTCGCAAAATCAAAGGAAAAGAGAGGATCAAGTATGGTCAAGAAAATCTGTGTAGTCCTTCTCGCGGTCGCGATGCTGGTGAGCATGGCTGCCTGCGGTCCGAAGGACGACTCCACCTCTGCCGACGGTAAGTCTGTCACCGCTACCGGCGAGGGGACCGGTTATGGCGGACCCCTCAAGGTGGACGTGACCCTGTCCGCCGACAAAAAGACCATTGAGGCCATCACGGTGGGCGAGAACAACGAGACTCCCGAGATCGGCGGCAAGGCCATGGAGCTGCTGACCGCCTCCGTGCTGGATGGACAGAGCCTGAATGTGGACGCCATCTCCGGCGCCACCCGGGCTTCCGAGGGCTTCCTCACCGCTGTGGCCGCGGCCATCAAGGCCGCCGGCGGCGACCCTGCCGACTTCCAGAAGGCTGCCTCCAATGACCCGGCGGGCGAGCAGACCCTGGATGCGGACGTGGTGGTGGTGGGCGCCGGCGGCGCTGGGATGACCGCCGCCATTGCCGCCGCCCAGACCGGCAAGAAGGTCGTGATCCTGGAGAAGACTGCTATGGCCGGTGGCAACTCCATTCGCTCCACCGGCGGTATGAACGCCGCCAATACCGATTGGCAGGACGCCAACGAGTGGAAGGAGTCCGCCGGGATCGAGAAGACGCTGAGCACCGCCGCCGAGACCTATCCCGAACTCAGCGAGCTGGTGGCCACCGTCCAGAAGGAGTACGACGACTGGAAGGCCGCCGGCTCCAGCGGCTATTTTGACTCCACCAACCTCTTTATTCTGGACACCCTGGTGGGCGGCAAGAACGTCAACGACCATGAGCTGGTGAAGACCCTGGCGGAGAACTCCGCCTCCGCCATCGATTGGCTGGACAGCGTAGGCGCGGAGTTGCACAACGTCGGCTCCTTTGGCGGCGCTTCCGTCAAGCGGATCCACCGCCCGGTCAACGCCGAGGGCAAGACCGTCTCTGTGGGTTCTTATATCGTTCCCATTCTGGAGGAGGCCTGCGGCAAGGCGGGCGTGGAGATCATCTACAATGCCCCTGTGACCGAGATCCTCATGGACGGCGGCAGGGCCGTGGGCGTGAAGGCGGAGGGCTACACCGTCAACGCCAAGAGCGTGGTGCTGGCCTCCGGCGGTTTTGGCGCGAATCTGGAGATGGTGGCCCAGCTGAAGCCTGAACTGGACGGCTTTGTCACCACCAACGCCGCCGGCATCACCGGCGACGGCATCAAGATGGCCGAGGCCGTGGGCGCGGCCACCGTGGACATGGATCAGATCCAGATCCATCCCACCGTGGAGCAGGCTACCTCCGCCCTGATCACCGAGGGTCTTCGGGGCGACGGCGCCATTCTGGTCAACGCCGAGGGCCTGCGATTCTGCGACGAAGTGGGCACCCGTGACGCCGTGTCCGCCGCCGAGCTGGCGCAGACCGGCGGTAGCGCCTATCTGATCGTGGACCAGAAGATGGTGGACGCATCCAGCGTCATTGCCGGCTACATCACCAAGGGCTACACCACCCAGGGCGACACCTACGCCGACCTGGCCAAGGCCTTGGGAATGCCTGAGGATGCCCTGACCGCCACCATGGAGAAGTGGAACGCCGCGGTGGCCGCCGGAACGGACGAGGAGTTTGGCCGCACCAGCTTTGCCCAGGCGCTGGACACCGCTCCCTTCTACGCTATCAAGATCGCCCCGGGCGTTCACCACACCATGGGCGGCGTGAAGATCAATTCCTCCGCCGAGGTGATCGACACCAAGGGCGCTCCGATCCCCGGCCTCTTCGCCGCGGGTGAGGTCACTGGCGGCGTCCACGGAGCCAACCGCCTAGGCGGTAACGCCGTGGCCGACTTCGTGGTGTTCGGCAAGATCGCCGGCGAGGGCGCCGCCGCTTACGCCAGCGAGGCTTTGGCTCCCGCGGCTTAAAAGCGCGATCTATAACAAGCAGCAAAAAAGAGGCCCCCAGAGAGGGGGCCTCTTTTTGTGCTTTATGGGAGCGGGAACGCTTACTTGTTGTCGGCGTTCACGGTGTTGGCGGCGGTGCGGCCGGAGACAAAGATCTCCACGATGGCGTTGCCGCCAAGACGGTTACCGCCGTGGATACCGCCAGTGACCTCGCCCGCGGCGTACAGGCCCTCAATGACCTTGCCGCTGGCGTCCAGCACGTGACGCTGGGTATCGATGGCCAGACCACCCATGGTGTGGTGGGTGGAGGGGGCCATGACGCGGATACGAAGGAGCTCGCCGTCGAGCTTGTAGGTGTCGGGCTTATACTTGCCGTTGTCGTCCACCTCGGCGGTGCCCACCAGCTTGGTGGGATTCTCCTTCTTGACCTCGGGGGGCTCGGTGCCGGCCATGACGGCCTTGTCGTAAGCCTCCAGGGTCTCGTAGATGACCTTGGGGTCGGCGGTCATGCCGAACTCATCCAGGACCTTCTGGAGTTCGTCGGCATTGGTGCAGAAGTAGACCCGGCCGTCGATCTGGGTCTTGCCGGTGGTGGCGCCAGCCTCCACGCCGGGCTTCACATAGGTGTCGTAGGGGTAGGGGAAGCCTACCACGGTCTCGGCGTTGGAGAACTCCAGGAACACGCCCTGGGTACCGTTGACCTCGATGCCGTTTTCAAACTCACCCTGGGAGAGGACGTCACGCTCGGCGGCCTCGTTGACAAAGCGCTTGCCGGTGGTGGGATTGATATAGGCGGCGTAGTTGCCCGCGCCGAAGGCCAGGTTGCCGTTGTCGATCCAGGAGATGGGCATCATCTGGGTCCAGCCCTCGCCCACGGTGGCGGCGCCGGCCTCCTCGCCCATGCGGATACCGTCGCCCTGCAGGGAGCTGCGGTTGGTGGTCTTGGTGGCGTTGGTGATATACTTGGCGTCCCAGTACTTGTTGGTCTCCATGACCTTGGAGATGTTGGCCGCGTAGCCGCCGGTGGCCAGGATCACGCCCTTGCTCGCGTGGGCGGTGACGGGGGTGCCGTCATACATGGTAGCGGTGACGCCCACCACCTTGCCATTTTCGATGATCAGGTTCTCGGCGGTGGTGCGGGTCATGATCTGGTTCTTGTCGCTGCTGTCCACAGTCTTCTTGGTGGTGGCAAAATAGGTGCCGTACTGGGCGGGCACGTCCATCTGGCCGTCGCCGTCCATATCGCCGCCGGAGAAGGAGTTCTCTCTCCACCAAAGAGCGCCGATGAGGGTGGACTGGTCGGCGTCGTTAAACAGAGCGCCCTGATCCTGGAGCCAGGGCTTCAGGTCCTGACCGTCCTGGATAAACTGCTTGACCAGTTCCACATCGCCGTAGATCCACTCGCTCTTGTCGGCGCTCTGCCGCAGACCGCCGTAGTAGGTCTGGAAGACATGGAGGTTGATGGTGGAGAACAAGGTCAGGGTGTTCTCTGCGGCGCCGGCGGCCAGCTTGGGCTCGGCCCAGTCGAGATACGCACGGATCTCCTTCTTCAACTCCTGGAGGGTGGGCAGGAACTCGGCGTGGACGCCGTGCTTGGAGAGTTCGCCGATGTCGCCGGCCTCGTAGTCGTGGGTCTTGTAGTAGTCGCCGTCAAAGGGCTCCTCGGACCAGTTGTAGATGGTCTTCAGGGTCTCGATGGCGCCGTTGCCGGACTTCACCTTGTCATAGGTGGCGCCCCGGTACTCGCCGGTGGTGGCGTCGGGCTTGTCGGCTTCCCAGCAGAGGTAAGGCATCACGCTCTGGTAAGCGCCGCCGGAGCACAGGGTGTTGCCGCCGATCTCGGCGTTCTTCTCAATGACCAGAACGCTGTCGCCGTTCTGGGTGGCCTGGGCGGCCGCGCCCATGCCGGCGCCGCCGGCGCCCACCACCACCACGTCATAGGTGACGTCGATGGGGGCCTGGGGTTCATGTTTGACGGTGTTCTTCTTGAAGGTGGCGATGTCGGAGACCTTGGCCTGCTCGGCCGCGTCGTTCACCGCGTCCCGAATGGCTCGGGAGGTGAAGGTGGCGCCGGAGACGCCGTCCACCCCGGAGCCGTTGGCGGCTACGATGTCGGGGAGCATGATGTCAAAGGCGGGGGAGCCCACATGGGCGGTCTCGCCGGAGGTCTTCACCTCCACGCTGGTGACGGCGCTATCAGAGAAGGTCACGTCCAGCTCCACCGGGCCGTTGTAGCCAACGGCGGCGCCGGTGTAGGTGCCGGCGGTGAAGGTCAGCGGACCGCCGGTGGGACCGGCGGGGGCCTCGCCCTTGGCGGCGGCGATGGCGGCCGCGGCGGCCTCCTTCGCGCCGTTGGAGGTCAGCGTGGCGCCGGAGACGCCGTCGATCTCGGCGCTCTGGGCGGCCTTGATCTGAGCGGCCAGCTCCTCCAGAGCCGCACCGCCCACGGCGGGGGTCTCCTGATCGCCGGTGATCTTCACGTCGGTAATGGCGCTGTCATCGGTGGTCAGTTCCACCACAACAGGACCGCCGTAGCCCTGGCCCTCGCCGGTATAGGTGCCGGGGGTGAAGGTCCCCGCTACGCCGGAAGGGGCGTCCTTGGGCCGGTTGGCTACGAACATCAGGACAGCTACCACCGCGGCGCAGATCGCCAGGGCGATGACCACCTTCAGGATCGTACCCTTCTTTTGACTGTTCATTGGAATGGTCACATCCTTTCTAAAGTGTTTCGTGCAAACAAATATTGCCACGGCCAGTTTACAGTATTTGGCCGGGACAGTCAAGAAAATAGGTCATATTACCGCTGGGAGGCGGCAATATCCCGCTCAGCGTGCGCGTGGCCGTCGTGGTCGTCCATTTTGGATTCCTCGTTTTTGATCTCCCAGTGGATCAGGAAGGTCAGCGCGCCTCGCAGCAGGATGATAGCCCCCAGGATCAAAAGCTCGCTGGGGGTACGGACCACCGCGGTGCGCAGCACCTCGCCGCCCAGTTTGAATTCCAGGGCCAGGGCGATGCCCTCGGCCAGTCCCAGGCGTACCCGGCCGTCCCGGCGCAGACAGCCCACCAGCGCCTTCACCGCCGATACCAAAAGTACGCCCACGCCGATGCACTCCAAAAACAGCACGCCAAACTGGACCGCGATCTCGAACCACTGCTCCATGTGGGCCAGCACATTCATGGGTCTTCCCGCCCTTTCGTATGGATATTGGGCGCCACCTGAGCCAGGCGGCGGACCAGGATGCCGCTTAAAAGTCCAATGAGTACCCCAGCCACCAGCCCGGTGAGCACCAAGGGAATAAAGTAGTAGGCCACCCGGATGTTGTCCACCAAAAAGGCGGCCACGGCGATCTGTCCGGCGTTGTGGGCGATACCGCCGATAAGGCTGACCCCGGTGCAGTCAAAGATACCCAGGGCTTTGACTGCCGCCATGACCAGCAGACTCAGCGCGCCTCCGGCCAGGCTGAAGAAGAAGCTGAACAGATTGCCGAAGAGCAGACCGTTGACGGCGATGCGCACCAGCGACACCAGCGCCGCCTCCCGCCAGGAATAGAGATAGAGTACCGAGACGATGGCCAGATTGGGCAGGCCCATCTTCATCCCCGGCACCGTGGTGAATACCGGGATCATCGCCTCCACATAGCCCAGCAGGATGGCCGCCGCGCAGAAGAGGCCCAGGTAGGCGGTCTTGCGCCCCTTATCCCCCATGGACCTACGCTCCCTCCCGTTGGATGTAGACGATCAGCCCGTGGGGGAGACAGGCGATGACCTCTCCCTCTTGGCGGATGGGGCCGGTCTGGACGCAGACCTTGTCAGGGCAGTCGGCCTCCACCACCATCACCGCCCCGTCCTTGACCCGAATGAGGTTGCGGCCGATCTCCTCGTCGCCCGCCCAGAACTCCTGGTCCTGGGACAGCTTCAGCCGGTGGGTCACCTGGCCGCCTACCTGGACCACCGCCACAGCCCCATCGTCGCTGAGCAGAAGACGCTGGACCAAAAAGACCGCCCCCAGCACCGCCAGCAGGCAAAGGGCCAGGACCAGAGTATTGCGCTGCTGCCGTGTCAAGACGCCGCCTCCCTTTTCGGATTTACTTTTTATAGTATCTTTATTGTACGGATACCCCGGCTCTTTGTCAAGAGAATCCATCCAGAACCGCCAAATATATCTGTGCTGTTTGACGAAATCAGCCCTTGCAATTCCCTTGGGATTTTGGTAAAATAAACGATAATTGAGCGGTTTGCTTCGCTGCGGCGCGGTCCGTGGCAGACCGTACATATTGAGAGGAGATGAGGCTGCATGTCCAGGAAGACCTTTTCCGGCGGCATCCATCCTTGCGAATGCAAGGAACTGACTCGGGAGGCATCCTTCCGACCCGGCCCGGCGTGGCCGGAGCTGGTGTTTCCCCTGAGCCAGCACATCGGCAAGCCCGCCCAGGTGGTGGTGCAGAAGGGGGACCGGGTATTGGCGGGGCAGGTACTGGCCCAGGCGGATGGATTCGTATCCGCCCCGGTGATCAGTTCTTGCTCGGGCACCGTGATCGCCGTTGAGCCCCGCCCCTGCGTAGGCGGGACGGGAATGTGCGTGGTGGTGGAAAACGACATGGCGTACACCCTGGCTCCCGGTGTGGGAGAGCGGGTGGAACTGGCCGGACTCACCGCCCAGGACATTCTGGGCAGGATCCAGGCCGCCGGCATCGTGGGTATGGGCGGCGCGGGCTTCCCCACCCATGTGAAGCTGGCCCCTAAGGACCCCGACGCCATCGAGTACATCCTGGCCAACGGCGCGGAGTGCGAGCCCTATATCACCTGTGACGACCAGCTCATGCGTACGTATCCCGAAGAGATCGTAGGCGGCATGGAGGTGGTCTTGTCCCTCTTCCCCAAGGCCAAGGGCGTGGTGGTCATCGAGGAGAACAAGCCCGAGGCCATCGCCGCCATGACCGCCGCCTGCGCCGGCCACGACCGGCTCAGCGTCCGGACGGTGGAGACCAAGTACCCCCAGGGCGGCGAGCGGTCGATCATCAGCGTGGTGGCCGGCAAGCACCTGCGGCTGGGCCAGCTGCCCGCCGACGTGGGCTGCATCGTGGATAACGTGGGCACCCTCCGGGCCATTTACCGGGCGGTGTGCCACAGCGAGCCGCTGATGGAGCGGGGCTTCACCGTCTCGGGCGACGCGGTGCGCACGCCCTGCAACCTGATGGTGCGTATCGGCACCCCCTTTGCCGCCGCCTTGGAGGCCGCCGAGGGCTACGCCCCGGGCATGACGGCGGAGAAGCTGCTATGCGGCGGACCTATGATGGGCATCGCCATGACCGATCTGGCCGCCCCCATCTGTAAGAACAACAACGCCCTGGTGGCCCTTAGCGTCGATCCGGTGGCCATTGCCCAGGCCCAGATGACCGAGTGTTTGAGCTGCGGCAGGTGTACCCAGGTCTGTCCCCTGGGCCTCACCCCTCAGATGATGGCCGCCGCCGCCCGCCGGGGCGACTACGAGCGCTACGAGAAAAAGCTCTACGGTCTGGACTGTATCGGCTGCGGCTGCTGCACCTATATCTGCCCGGCCCGGCGGCCGTTGATGCAGCTATTCAAGCAGACCAAGGCCGAGATCATGGCGGCCAAGAGAAAGGAGGCGGCGAAATGAACCAGACACTGGAAAACTTGAGCGACCAGGGCACCGGGCTGCGGATCTCTGTCAGTCCCCATTTCCGCGCCCCGCTGACTACCGGCGCCGCTATGCGGGACGTGCTTCTGGCGTTGCTCCCCGCGCTGGCGGCGGGGATCTACATCCACGGTCTGCCCGCTTTGTGGGTGACCCTCACCGCTGTACTCACCGCCGCCGGGACTGAGGCGCTGTTCTGCTGGGTCATGGGCAAGCCTTGTACCCTCCGGGACGGCAGCGCGTTAGTCACCGGAGTGCTACTGGCGCTGTGCCTGCCTCCGGCGGTGCCCCTCTACATTCCCTGCATCGGCAGTATGTTCGCCATTGTGGTGGTCAAGTGCATCTTCGGCGGCCTGGGCAAGAACTTTCTCAACCCCGCCCTGGCGGGCCGGTGCTTCCTGCTCATCTCCTTCGGCGCGGCCATGACCAATTACACCGTGGACGGCGTCACCACCGCCACCCCGCTGGTAGACGTGGCGGCGGGGGACCTCTCGGGGATCGTGGAGTCCTTCCTGGGTATGGGCAGCGGCGTGATCGGCAACTGCGTGCTGGCGTTGATGCTGGGCGGACTGTTTTTGTGGGTCATCGGTGGGATCACCCCGGCCATTCCCTTATCCGTCCTCGGCTCCTTCACGCTGTTTATGGCCATCTTCGGCGGCCACGGCTTTGACCCGGCCTTCCTGATGGCCCACCTGTCCGGCGGCGGCATCGTCATGGGCGCTTTGTTCATGGCCACCGACCCGGTGACCAGTCCCGCCACCCGCCGGGGCCACATCGCCTACGGTGTGATGATCGGCGTGCTCAGCGGTCTGTTCCGGGTGGCGGGCAACGCCGCCGACAGCGTGAGCTACGCGATCATCTTCTCCAATATGCTGGCCCCCATCCTGGACCAGTTCGTGGTGGCAAAGCCCTATGCCTACCGGGGCTATAAGGAGCCCCGCGAGCCCAAGGTCAAGGCTACGACGGCGCCCAAGGCGGAGAAGGCCAAGGGCCCCGGTCTGAAGCCCAGCCAGTTGGTGGTGCCCGCCGTGATCTTGTGCGTCATCACCCTGCTGGCCGGCGTATCCCTCAGCGGAGTCTACAAGGTCACCAAAGACCCCATCGAGCGGCAGAAGCTGGCGACCAAGGTGGCCTCTTACCAGGAGGTCTGTCCCGGCGCCACCGACTTCTCCTATGACGACGGCGTGAACGCCGCCATCGACGCGCTGAACAAGGAGCCCTACACCGCCGCCGCCGGTAAGAACTACATCGACGAGGTGGCCCTGGGGAACGACGGCAGCTGCGTCATCCAGGTCACCAGCGGCGACGCCTATGACGGCACGCTGACCTTGGCCGTGGGCATCCAACCTGACGGCACGGTGAACGGCATCGCCTTCACCGATCTCCACGAATCCGCCGGTATGGGTATGCTCTGCGGCGAGGATAAGTTCAAAAGCCAGTTCGCCGGGGCGAAGGTGGATTCCTTTGTCCTGCTGAAGTCCGGCGGCGCCACCGCCGACAACGAGATCGACTCGGTCAGCGGCGCGTCTGTTTCCTCCTCGGCGGTGGTCAACGCGGTGAACGCCGCCCTGGATTTCTGGAACGCCAATGTAAAGGAGGGCGCGTGATGAAGACCTGTCTGGAACGGATCTATAACGGTCTGATCAAAGAAAACCCCGTGCTGGTGCTCATGCTGGGGATGTGCCCCACGCTGGCGGTGACCACCTCGGCCATTAACGGCTTTGGCATGGGAGTGAGCACCATGGCGGTGCTCATCGTGTCCAACCTGCTGATCTCTTTGCTGCGCAAGGTCATCCCCGACCAGGTCCGCCTGCCCGCCTACATCGTCATCGTAGCCTCGCTGGTCACAGTGGTGGAGCTGCTGACCCAGGCCTTTTTGCCTGACCTCTACGCGGCGCTTGGGATCTACATCCCGCTGATCGTGGTCAACTGTATCATCCTGGGCCGAGCGGAGGCCTACGCCTCTAAAAACGGTCCCATCGCCTCGCTGTTTGACGGCCTGGGCATGGGCCTTGGCTTCACCGTCGCCCTGGTGATCATCGGCCTTCTGCGGGAGTTGCTGGGCGCCGGCACCGCCTTTGGCATCCAGGTCGCCCCCGAGTTCTTCCAGCCCATCGGCATCTTTACCAAGGCCCCCGGTGCCTTCCTGGTGCTGGCGGTGGTGGTGGCGGTGCTGAACGCCTGCCATGTGAAGACCCGGGCAAACAAGCTGGTAGAAGAGGGCTGCGACGGCCAGTGCGCCGCCTGTGGCGCGGCGTGTGCCAAGCGTGAGAAAGAGGAGGTGACGGAGGGATGAAATCCCTTATTATGATCGTTGTCACCGTCGCTTTGGTGAACAACGTGGTGCTGAGCCAGTTTTTGGGCATCTGCTCCTTCCTGGGCGTGTCCAAGCAGATCAAAGCCTCTGCCAGTCTGGGTGGCGCGGTGATCTTCGTGCTGACCCTCTCCTCGGCGGTGGCTAGCCTGCTCTATGACTATGTGCTGGACCCCCTGGGCCTGACCTATCTGAAAACCATCGTCTTTATTCTGGTCATCGCCGCCCTGGTCCAGCTGGTGGAGATGTTCTTGAAAAAGACTTCCCCCGGCGTCTACAAGGCCCTGGGCATCTATCTGCCCTTGATCACCACCAACTGCGCCGTGCTGGGCGTGGCCCTCTCCAACGTCCAGAACAGCTACGGTCTGGTGGAGAGCGTGGTGGCCGGCCTTGGTACGGCGGTGGGCTTTACCCTGGCCATCCTCCTGCTGGCGGGCATCCGCTCCCGGCTGGATGAGGAGGCCGTCCCCGCCCCCTTCCGGGGCGCGCCCTTGGTACTGTTGAGCGCCGCGCTGATGTCCATCGCGTTTATGGGCTTCAGCGTCATCGCCTAAGGAGGTGGCAGAGCTATGGAGATCTTGATCGCCACATTGGTGGTCGGCCTCATCGGCCTGTTGATCGGCATCACGCTGGTGGCCGCCGGCGCGTTTTTCCATGTTGAGGTGGACGAGCGGGAGGCCGCCGTTCGCGCCGAACTGCCCGGCAATAACTGCGGTGCCTGCGGCTATGCCGGATGTGACGCCCTGGCCGCCGCCATTGCCGCCGGGGACGCTCCGGCCAATGCCTGCCCGGTCTGCTCGGCCAGCGCCACCGAGGCCATCGGCGCCATCATGGGCGTTTCGGTGACCGCCGGGAAGCGGCGGGTAGCCCGGGTCAACTGCTCGGGTGACTGCGTCAAGTCCCCGGCTAAGGTGGGCTATGTGGGCATCCAGGACTGCCGCGCCGCCGCTCTGGCGGGACTGTCTCCCGCCGCCTGCGCCTATGGCTGCCTGGGTTTTGGCTCCTGCGCTAAGGCTTGCCCCCAGGACGCCATCGTTATGACCGACGGCCTGGCCCGGGTCATCCCCTCCGCCTGCGTGGGCTGTGGCCTGTGCGCCAGCGCCTGTCCCCAGGGCCTCATTTCTCTGGTTCCCGCCGGGGTGTACGCCGTGGGCTGCTCCAGCCACGACAAGGGCCCCGCGGTGAAGAAGGTCTGCGCCGCCGGGTGCATCGGCTGCGGGCTGTGCGTCAAACAGTGCGAGTACGGCGCTATCACGCTGGAGGACAACCTGGCCCGCATCGATCCCGAAACGTGCACCGGCTGCGGTAAGTGCGCGGAGAAATGCCCGGTGAAGGTGATCCACCCCACCGGCGCTTTTGTGGCCGCTTCCGCGCTGTGAAAAAAAGATGGACCGCGTTGGTCCTGGCGCTGGTCGCCGCGGCGGGGGTGGTCCTGGCGCTCTGGTTCTGGGACCGGGGCCGGAGTCAGGGCCAGGTCTGGGAGCGGCAGCTCTTCGCCATGGACACGGTGATGACCCTTACGGCCTACGGCCCGGGGGGAGAAGCCGCTGTGGCCGAGGCCGCCCAGGAGCTGCAGCGGCTGGACGCGCTGTGGTCGGTGGGAAAGCCGGACAGCGACCTGGCCCAGCTCAATGCCGGGAAGACCCAAACGGTATCGGCTGAGACGGCGGCGCTGCTGGAGCGTGCCCTGGACGTCTCCCGGGAGACCGGGGGATTGTTTGACGCCACCATCTACCCGCTGGTGGAGCTATGGGGCTTTCCCGGCGACGCTCCCCACGTTCCCGATCCCGCAGATATCGCCGCCACGCTCCCGGTGGTGGACAGCGCGCGGGTGACGTTAGCGGGGGAGCGGGTGGAACTTGGCCCAGGCCAGAAGCTGGACCTGGGCGGCATCGCCAAGGGCTACGCCTCGGCCCGGGTCATGGACATCTTCCGCGCCCACGGTGTGGAGTCCGGCATGGTCTCTCTGGGCGGCAACGTCCAGACCCTTGGCGCCAAGCCCGACGGCAGTCCATGGCGCATTGGCGTCCGGGACCCCGCGGGAAGCGCGGCGTCCTATCTGGGCGTCTTGTCGGTAGAGGACAAGGCGGTGATCACCTCCGGGGGCTACGAGCGGTTCTTTGAGGAAAACGGCCAGCGCTATATCCACATTCTGGACCCCCGGACAGGCTGGCCGGCCCAGTCCGATCTCCAAAGCGCCACCGTGGTCTCCGCCGACGGCGTGCTGGCAGACGCTTTGTCCACTGCCCTCTACATCATGGGCTCGGAGGAGGCTGCCGCCTTTTGGGCTGATCGGGCCGACCAGTTCGACATGGTCCTGCTCACCCAGTCCGGCCAGGTCCTGGTCACTCCGGGCCTCGCCGACCGATTCCAGACCGAGCTCGCGACCACTGTTTTGACCGCGGGGGAATAGGCCCCGGCGCTGATCCAGACGATAAAAAACCTCGCCTATGGCGAGGTTTTTTATATGGAAAATGGGGCGGTCATGGGCTGTTGATCTCGCCGGAGGCGGGACTGACTACGGCTCGAGCTGATACGCCCCGCACAGGGGAGCCGAATCGCCGGAAAGGACAAACAGCTTGACGCGGTCAGCACCTTCCGGGATCGAAAAGCTGACGCTCTGGCGGCCGGGAGCCAGTGCGGTACGTTGAACGCCGGTCATCCTGCCCTGGGTGTAGACGGCGAGGAACGCGGCCGCGCCATCCAAGCCGTCGGCGAGGTCGATCATAGCGCTCAGGGTATCGTTGGCGATCTGAACGCCGCCGATCCCCGTGCCGCCGGTGCCAGCTCCTTCCAAAGGAGCGGTAGGAGCGGACACGGTCTTGCTGTCCAGGAGCTCCACGGCCTGCTCATAGCTCACCGCTTCGACGGGCTGGGCGGTGGTCTCGTCCAGCTCGGAGAGCACATAGATGCTGAAGTGGTCCGCCCGGAATACCAGGTAGCCGCCCTCGGCCCGGGTCTGATAGGTAGTACGTTGGCCGTCAGGATCGATCCGGGTGACGGTATAGAGCTTGCCGCCGTCCTCGCCCACAAAGAAGCGCAGCTCGATGTCCTCGGTGGGCTGGACCACATCCACATCGTTTTGCAACAGGTTCAGATCCAGCACGGTGGTCTTCCGAGCGCTGGAATAGGAGACCTTGAAGTTGATATGCTGCTCTTCGGAGTGGCCGCACTTCGTGCAGACCACCCGCTCTACCTCGGCGCCGACGCCCCCGTTGTCAGCCAACACAGCCACAAAATCATGCTCGGCGGGCTGTGCGGTCTCGCTGCGGGTCTCGCCGCAGGCGCAGCGGTATACGCTGGTCAGACCCTCCCGACAGCTGCCTGTCTGATAGGCCGGTGCAAAGCTATGGGTGTGGGCGGGGGAGAAGGTGGCCTCGGAGATGGTCCAAGAGGCCAGAGAGGGATCCGGGAGGGCATCGGTTTGGTTGGCCGAGACCTGGAAGCGGACGGCTGCCTCGTAGTGGAGTTTCCCGTCCTCGCCATAGACCTCCCGGACCTTTACGTTCTGGAACCGCAGGGAAGTGGTGCTGTCGGCGTTGCGGATGACCTGGATGTCCGCGTCGGTCAGGCCCTGGGCTGCCAGCGCCTGGCGCATGGCCAGCTCCTGCTCCGTGGTCAGGGTGAATTCCGGCGTGAGGGTGTAATAGAGCGTAGCCTTGTCAAAGGTCTTGAGCTGGTAGACGGTGCTGTAGAGAATGTTGGTGAAGATCTTGTCCAGGTTTTCTGTGTCCCGAACACCCATATAGAAGCCACCATTTTTGTCGCCATCGCCCAGCGCGTCCATCGCGGCGGCGCTTGGGTAGTTGGAGGACACGGCGTGGAGGAAGCGGTTGAAGTCGTAGCTGACAAAGGTCCCGTTTCGGTTGGTGGTGATGCCGTCAGGGGCCTCGGTAAAGGCGGCGGAAGGATCGGCGTTGGCGTGGACGCCCACGCTGTAAATTTTCGCCCCCTGGGCGTTTTTGATGGTGCTGGCCACGCTGATGGCGGTGGCGGCGGTGGGCCGCACCCGGGCGGGTTCCTCTCCCCAGCTGGTAGGGGTGCCGTCGGTGATGAAGATCACGATGCGTTCCCGTTCTCCCTGGGTGGGATTGGCGGAGAAGATATCCCGGGCCATTTTTAGGCCCAGGTCCGCCGCCGTGGCGCCGTCAGCCCGGATGGCGTTGATGCCGGAGACCACGTTGGCGTTGATGTGCCCGCCGTCGTTGACGGGAAGCAGCGCGGAGCGGTAGTCGCTCTCCTTCAGACGCGCATAGTTGACGCTCTGGCCGCTGGGTGTGGCCAGCAGGCCGGTGTTTTTATAATTGCCACCGTTGTAGGAGGAGTAGGCAAAGCCCACCACGGCCACCCGGTGGTCCGCGCCGCTGGCGACGGCGTTTTCGTAGAGGGACTGGACAAAGGCGTTGGCGCAGCTCACCAGAGCGTCGCGCTTGCTCTGCCGGTCCCGGGCGGAGAGGGAGTCCTTCATGCTGCCCGATTGGTCCAGCACCAGCACCACATCCACCGGCTTGGTCTGCTGGGATACCACCTTGACGGTGCGGGAGTCGGCCCGGGCAAAGAGGTCGATGGTCACCTCGCTCTTGTCATAGGTGGCCGTCACCCCGGCGTCCACGTTGGACACCGCGTCGGGGTCCAAGGGGGTGTAGAGACCGTGGACGGTGATGTCGCCGGTGGCGGCGGCCAGGTTGTAGCGCTCCCACCGGCCCACATAGTTGGCCCGCTGGGGCAACGCGGGCTCGGCCAAGGTAGCCGCCCCCTCTTCAAATACCACCCGGTCAATGACCTCGTCTCCCACTACAAAGGTGGCGGTGTGGGTGACGACGGGGGCGGAGACAGCGACCAGCGCGGCCTCTACCGCACCGTCCACGCTCTGGGCCTTGACCTCATAGCCCTCCATGGCGCTTGTAAAGTAGTCCGCGGGGTCGGCGCTGCCCATTTGGGCGCTCCAGCCGGAGGTAAACACGCCAACGGGATCCATGTAGACGGAGATCTTCTCGGTATTGCTCAGCGGCCCGGCAATGATCGCCTTGCACCCATCCATCAGACAAATATCGCCCTGGGAGTTTCCGGTGAGCTTGACCGCCCCGGAGAGGGACAGACTGCAGGATTCATGTGCTTTGACTCCGGGATAATCGTTTCCGCTGATTTCGCCACCTTCGATGACGCAGGACCCAAAACCCACATTATCGCCCTGGTATCTGGTTCCCGTAAGCACGATCGTGCCGGCTTTTATGTTCCGGGAAGGGGTGTTATCGGTGATCCTACCGCTGCGAATGATGTTTTTTTCTTTCGCCGCGGCGCGAATAAGGGAGTCGCGGAATGCGTTATTGGTAATGACACCACCGTCCAGGAGGAATGTGCAGCCGCCCTCCTCGCCAGGAGTAGAATTCTCAGGAATAACATTGGAATCCATAGATATGATATAATCCGCACAGGCGTCGTGGATGGAGCCGCCGTACATTTCAAAGGTCGAATCTTCAAGGCCCACCAGATAATCAATGTAATTGTCGTGACTGTCCACTGTCCCGGTGATCTCCCCGCCGTACATGGTAAACCGGCAAGGCCGAACCGGGATAGAGCCGCCGATGCGGATGGTGGCGTTACGGACCGTCCCGCCATACATCACCATAGTCCCGGGATACTTTTTAGTCACCCCATCTACCGTGACGCGGGCTTCGTCAATATCTATGGAGCGCGCCGGATACCTTTCATAGGATGAATCACCCTGGAGTAGGCCGCCAGTCAGAATAAAAAAAGGCGCTTCCACGCAAAGCCCTTTTTGATTTCCGCAGATGGACCCGCCGGCCACAAAGACCTTGGCGTTGTCAGCCGTAATGCCAGCGCCGGTGCGGGAGGTTATCAGGCGGTTTCCGCAGATGGAGCCGCTAAACAGCGAAATGGCGACCGGCGAGGTGGCCGGGTCATAGTTTGTATATCGTGCGTAAAGTCCACCGTGGGATGGGATGGAAGAACTGAGGCCCTCCGCTCTGCCACCGCCGGTGATCACGCCGCCGGTCCAGGGGGTGCCGGAGGGATTGGCGTCGTCAAAGACCCACACGCTGTTTTCGTCCTCGGTGTAGTAATGGGTGGTGGGGGTGGGGTTGTCTTCATTCGCGTCGCTGTCGTAGACCTCCAGGCAGGCGTTGTCGCCCACGGTGATCACCGCGACCTTTCCCGTACCCCGCAGGATATGGCCCGCCAGGTCCAGCTTCACTACGGCGTTATCCGCCACGGTGAAGTCGGTGGTCAGGTCCAGGTCCTCCGTCAGGTAGTAGCTTCCGGTGGCCAGTTCGCAACCATCGGAGGGGAGAGGCGTGTCAAACGCCACTTCGTAACTCTGGGAATTGCCGGCGGCGTCTAAGTAGACGCCTCTGGCCACGGTGCCGCTGACCGGCTCGGCCTCCGCCGCGGCGGCAGGGATCAGACCCGCCGCCATGCACAGCGCCAAAAGCGCGCCCAGCCATCGTTTCTCTTTCGTTAACATATCCATTCACCCCTTTGATAAAATCAAGCGAAAAGTTGAGCTATTATTCTATATTCCAATTTTAGTATAACATAGAGAAGTTTCCAATGCAAGGAAAAATGTGAGGAATTACCTAACATACATTTCAGTACCCAGCCGCTATACTTTTGTTAGGTGATAGCTACGATGAACGAATTGCGTTTTGACCCCAACATTTACGATACCATACGGAAGAATATCCGCTCTTACCGAAAGAGCCGAGGACTGACCTCGGCCCAGCTTGCCGAGGCGGTGGGGCTTTCTCACGACTTCATTCGGCAGATCCAAAGCGAAAGGGCCGGGTACAATTTCTCTGTGGAGACCTTCTACAAGATCTCTGTGGCCCTGGGCGTCAGCATGGACCAGCTGGCTGGCCGCGCATCATAAAAACCGGGAGCGGATATCCGCTCCCGGTTTTTATGATATGTGTGCCTATTTGCCCTTTCCGGGTCTGTTCAGCGGGTAAAAGCGCGGTGGAGGAAGACGGCCAGTTCGCCGCGGGTGCAGGGGCGGTCCGGCTCAAAGGTGGTGGGGGTGGTGCCGGTGGTAATGCCCCGCTCCACCGCCCAGCAAAGGGCCTTTTCATAGTCAGCCCCAGCGGGGACGTCAGTAAAGGGGTGCTGGGCAAGGGCGGGCTCTTCCGAGCCATGGGAACGCCACAGCAGGGCCAGCGCCTCGGAGCGGGAGCAGGGCTGGTCGGAGACGGGGGCCATATGGAGGATGTCCGCCGCCTCGGCCTGGGTCAGGATCCGATCAGGGGCGAAGACGCGGTCGCCGACGGGGGGCATAAGGCCGCCCTCTACACCCCAGATGGCGGCGTCATAGTAATAGGCGGCGGGGTCCAGATCGGCCACGGGCAGAGCCCGGCGCTCGGGCCATTGGACTTGGATGGCGGTGAGATAGACCGCGTTATCCCCGGCGGTGCCGGTGTGGTTGATGTCCACGCCGCTGTCCGTGATCGCGCTGAGGCCGGGGACATAGGCCGAGAGGGATACCTGCTCCACGGTGGCGGAGGAATAGACGTTGGCGTAGACCCGCTCTCCCCGGGTCCAGACGTGGACCCCGGCCTGGGTGAGGAACACCCCGGATTCTGTGGGCTGGGTGAGCAACTGGGTATTCCCATCAGCGGTGTGGGCCACCAGCACAAAGCCGCAGGCGCTGCTGGAGGTGCGGTAGACGCGAAGGCCGTAGCCAGCGTGGCGTTCAGGGTCATACTTGACCATGAAGTCCATGTACTGATTCTTGGAGCCAAAGCCCTGCCCGGCGGTCTTGCCCGGGGCCAGGGTGACGCAGAGGTCCATCTCCCGGTCCAGCTTTTCCAGGGGGGCGTACATCAGCCGGGCGCCTCGGTCGGTGTTATAGAGCCCGGTGATCCCGGCGGTGCCGTTCTTCACCCCCGTGCCGTAGGCCCACTTGGCCTGGCCATCACACTCGGCGGTCCAGCCGCCGGGGAAGGAGCCTGTTTCGGGCACGGCGTCGGCGGGCTTGACGCTGTCCACCGTCCAGAAGCCGGGGAGGACCTGGCTCTGGGTGGCGGTGGGGAAGGTCCTGAGGTCCACCACCAGCGTGCCGTCAAATTCGGGGACATTCTCCGCCGCCACGGGGACGGAAGAGATGGCGGTGGCGGCGGCGCCGTAGTCGGAGCGGATGTGCTTGGGCTCCACGCTGACCATCAGGTACTTGCCCACGTAGGCCCGGTCCAGAGTGATGCTCTTCAGGGGGTTCTCTCCCCGGCCCACGGCGATCTCGATGGGGTCGGTCCCCTGGGCGTCCGAGCAGACATACCAGGTGATGCGGGCGTTATCCTGCCTGCCACCCAAGGTGGCGGGGGCGTAGGCGTAGGAAACGGACGCGGTGCAGTTGTCGCCAAAGACAATGGCGGGAGCCTGGGTAAAGGTAGGGGCGGGGAGGACGCTGGGCCGGACGGTGAGGGCCACTGCGGCCTCTAAGCCGGAGGCGTCCCGGGCGGTGACGATGACCAGAGCGGGGGCCTCGGTGGTATTGATCCCCTCCACGGTACATGTGCCATCGGCGTTGGGGGTGAGCTTGACATACTGCCTGTCGCTGTCCTTGATAGACCAGGTCACCTGGGCGTTGGCGTTGTAGTCGGTGGCCTGGGGGCCGGTGAGGGTGTAGGCCAGCTTCAAAACGCCGCTGTCGCCGCCGGACACCATCGTGGCGGAGCTGGGAGCGGTATCCTCCTCGGTGACGATGTAGGCGTTCATAAAGGTGGGCAGGTCAGCGGCCCCGGCGGCGGTGACGGTCTGCTTCTGGCCCAGGGGATCCCAGTCGTCCGTGCCCCGGAGAAGATTGTAGACGTTATAGGTCCCGTCAGGCAGCTTGAAGGCCTTGAGGGCGGCCTTGCCGGTGAGGTCCACCCCGGCGTCCGAGCGGGCCCCGGCGTCAAAGGTGATGGGGGCTCCATTGAAGTTCACGTTGGAGTAGTAGCTCTTAAAGGTTTCGCCAAACACGTCGCTCCAGCCGATGGCGGCATTGCGAATGGCGCTTGTAAAGGAGCTGTCGATGACGGTGAAGGGCCCGGCGCTCTTGACCAGATACTGAGTGACGCTCTGGGCGGAGGCGTCGGCGTCCAGGGGGACGAGCTTCATGGTGCAGTCCAGCAGCGTGACCCCGGCGGAGGTGTACCAGGGCTTTGAGGAGTAGAATTCAAATTCGCAGCCCAGATACACCGCCTGGGAAGAGCCGTTGAGGGCGTCGTCGGTGCACTCCAGATGGCAGTCCACATAGAGGGCCCGCTGGGAATTGTTGAAGGGCATCATGTTGAGCCGGCTGATAAAGCGGACGTTTTGGGCAAAGAGCTTGTCGCCGTCGTAGACGCCGATCTGACCCTGGGTCACGTTGCCAGGGGCCCGCATGGGCATATTCAAGGAGGGGTCTGCGGGGTAGACCAGATCCACATTGCAGTAGTCGCCAAAGGTCAGGTCCTTCAGGGTCAGGCCGTCGCCGGTGATGTGGAACATGGTGTAGTTGGAGCCCATAAAGCCCACATCGTGGCCGAAGTTGGCGGCCACCACCACGTCCTGAGGATCGTCCGACAACCCGGTGATATGGAGGTTCTCGCAGGCGATCTCCAGCTGATAGTCCCCCTTCATATCCTGGGCCTCGGGGGCGTGGGGGTCGTGGAGCCAGTAGACGTAAGGGGCCAGGTAGAGCTCCATGGGCTCGGCTTCGGTGCCGTCGGTGAGGTGGGCCACGGCGTCGGTGAAGGAGTTGAAGACATAGTCGGACTTGGCCGCCTGCTCATCACTCAAGCGGCCGTCTACATAGAGGGCGTGGGGACCCAGGACCACGTTCCGACCCTGGTAGGTAAAGGAGCCGCCGTCGGCGGCCAGGACAGGGACATCCGCGGGCAAGGGTCCGGCGGCCAGTGCGGCCATAGGCAGACACAGCAAGGCCCCGGCCAGGATCAGGGACAGACAGAGAACGCGCTTTTTCATGGGGGATCCGCTCCTTTCAAGGCTCCGTTTTGTTCGCCAGATAAAACCATTATAAACCTTCCGCCGCGGGAAAGCAATGCCGGCAGCGGATCACCGCTGCCGGCATGATCGTTTTACACCTGGGCTGAGCCCGGCTCAGCCCAGGAAGGAGAGCCGTCCAGGGCATACTTGAAGCGGATCCGCTCCAGCTTTTCCAGCATGGGCAGGGCGGCCAGCCAGAGAAACACGGCGGTGGCGGCGGCGTGGATGCAGTCCATGGGAAAGCCCACGGCCCAGGCGGTCAGCAGGACCTCCCAGCGGAACGTATCGGTCCACAAAAGAGCGGTGGCGGCGTTCACGATGCCGCCGTAGACCACGATGGCGCAGAGCGCGCCAAAGACGCACAAGGCCGTCTTGGAGCGGGGCAGAGCACCCTTGCGAAACAAGAGCCCGGCCAAAAAGCCCGCCAGGCCCATGGCAAACATCTGCCAGGGCGTCCACGGCCCCTGGGCAAAGAGGATGTTGGACAGCAGCATGGTCATAGAGCCCACCAAAAAGCCGCTTTCCCCGCCCAAAGCCACTCCGGCAATGACGGTGAGGGCCAGCACCGGCTTGCACTGGGGCAGCATGAAAAAGACTGCCCGTCCGGCAATGGCGATGGCGCAAAGCACCGCGATGACCACCAGCTCCCTGGCCTGAGGCCTGCGGCCTTCAAAGACCAGAAAGAAGGGCGCCATGGCCTCCAGAAGAACGAGCAGGGAGATAAAATAGTACTTTCTCCCCTCCAGACAGTAGGCCCCTACAAACAGCGTCAGCGGGATCAGCAGCAGGATCAGCCCGGCGGCCAGCAGCGTCCGGCGGGGCACACGCCGCTTTTTTTGGAGCGCTTGTGCCTTAGGCGCGGACGGGATGTCCTGTGGCGGCGGTAATGGTGCGGCCTGGTCCGGCGGGCCGGGCGGCGCGGGGGGTGCGGGCGGTCCGGGGACCTGGGCGCCGCAGGCGGCGATCAAATCGTCGGCGGTGACGGCCTGGGGGACCAGGGTCCGGCCCATGCGGTTGGCGGCAGTGGTATAGAAGGCGTTACCGGAGAAGAAGGCCCGGGGCGTTCCCTCGGTGACGATAAAGCCGTGGAACATCAGCGCGCAGCGGTGGGCGTAAGCGGCGCAGAACTCCACGTCGTGGCTGACCATGAGAATGGTCACGCCCCGGTCCGTCAGGCTTCGCAAAATACCCGCCAGCACCCGCTTGAAGTGAGCGTCCAGCCCCTTGGTGGGCTCGTCCAGCAGCAGGATGTCCGGCTCCAGCAGCAGGACCTTGGCCAGAGCGGCGCGCTGCCGCTCCCCGCCGGAGAGGTCAAAGGGGTGGCGGTCTAAAAGGCCGTCTAATTGGCACAGCCCCGCCACCTGGGCGACCTTTTCCCTGTCCTTATAGCACTCCAAAAGGTCGGCACGCAGGGTGCTTTTTACAAAAAGGGCCTTGGGGTCCTGCGGGGCGGCGGCCACAGAGCCCTGGAGCTTCAGCGTGCCACGGTGGGGCTTGCCCAGCCCTGCCAGCAGCTTCAAGAGGGTGGACTTGCCCGCGCCGTTGCCGCCCAGTAGCGCCAGAAATTCGCCCCGCTTCATCTCCAGCGTTGACCCCTGCAGCACGTCGGGACCGTCCTTTTCATAGCGGAAGAAAAGCTCCCGGCAGGAGACGGCGGTCTCCGAAACGGCGGCGGGAATGGTCTCCTCGGGCAGGGGCTCCAGCTGGTGGCCGGCGGCGTAGCGCTCCAGCCAGTCCCGCCCCTCCCGGACGGTGAGGGGGGGCGCTTGCTCGCCCTCTACCGCCGCCCACACCCGCAGCGGCGTGGGCATGGCCAGAAACATGGAGTGGTTTCGCGCTTGGAGCACCTGGGCTACCTTCTGGGGCGTCCCTACGGCCAGGAGCCTGCCCCGGTCCAGCACGGCGGCCCGGTTGGCCAGGGGCAGGGCGTCTTCCAACCGATGCTCGGTCAAAAGCACCGTGACGCCCAGGTCCCGGTTGAGCTTGGCCAGAACGGATAAAAAGTCGGCGGCGGCAATGGGATCGAGCTGGCTGGTGGGCTCGTCCAGAATGAGAAGGTCCGGGTCCAGGGTCATGACGGCGGCCAGGTTCAAGAGTTGCTTTTGCCCGCCGGAGAGGGAGGCTACGTCCCGGTCGAACCAGTCCTGGATACCGAAGAAGGCGGCCATCTCCGCTACCCGGCGGCGGATGGTAGGGGTGTCCCGGCCCAGGGACTCCAGGCCGAAGGCCAGCTCATGCCAGACCTTGTCGGTGACTAGCTGGTCCTCGGGCGACTGCTGGACAAAGCCGATGCGCTGGGCCTGTTGGCGCTGGTCATAGTCGCCCAGAGCCTTGCCATAAAAAAGGACTTCACCACTCTGCCGACCATGGGGGGTGAGGACGCTTTTGCACTGGCGCAGCAGGGTGGATTTGCCGCAGCCGGAAGGACCGCAGAGGACGAAAAAGTCCCCCGCGCCTACCGTAAGGGTGACGCCGTCCAGCGCCAGGGTCCCGCCTGGATAGCAAAAGCTCAGGTCCTGGAAAGCGAGCGCTTCCATGCCGCGTCCTCCCTTCGGTCGAGAAATACAGGGGTCATACAAAGGGCCAAAAAGACCGGGAAAAGGCTGAGGGTAAAGGGGGAGAGCGGGGCGGCCTTTACCGAAGGATACCACCGCCACGCCAGAGCCCCCGTTGCCCAGCCCCAGGCGAGGTAAGCCCCGCAAAGGCCCAGCCAGAGGAGCAGCCCCCGGTCCCGGGCGTCGAACCGGTAGATGGAAAAGGCGGTGCGGCCAGGCAGGCCATAGCCCCGGCTTTTCATGCTGTCGGCGGTGTGGATGGCGTCCTCCAGGCTCCAAGTCACCACAATGGAGAAGACCGTGGCCGCCGCGCGCAGACGCTGGAGCAAGGGCCCTTGGGACACGTCCCGGCCCATACAGCGCTGGGCGTCCGCCACTTGATGAAAGCGGGTCTTGAACCGGGGCACGAACCGCAGCGACATACTCAAAACCAGGCTCAGAGCGGGGGCGGCGCGGCCAAAGAGATAGACGAACTTGTCCGAGGAGAGGACCTGGGTCAGGCAGGAAAACCAGGTGATGACGGCGCATAAAAGTCCGGCGGCAAAGAGCCCGTAGAGGATGCTCTCCAGCGTCAGGGGATTGCCCGAGGGCAGATAGGTCAGGATGGTGGTCCCCTCATGGCTGAAGGCGGGGTTGACCACCGCGGCGATGAGGGCCATGGGCAGAAGATACCGAAGGCTGCCCGCCGCGGCCCGCCCGCCCTTCAAATAGATCGCATAGACCATGGCGCAGACTAAGGAGAGGCCCAGAGCGGCGGGATGAGGGAGGAACATGGTGAACACAAGCACCAGCGTAAAATAGCAAAAATTCACCAGGGGATGACAAGCGGAAAAAGCGTCTTGACCTTGGATAGGACCTCACCTCCCAAATGGGCGCGCCTCACGCCCTGGGCTATCATATACAAAGCGGACCCTCCGACCTGGCCGGAGGGTCCGCTGGCGCGCATATAGCATCGTGCTTTTTCCGCTTCGCGTGATCGACCCGGATTCCGGCAGGCCGCTCGCACGGTACAGCAGATAGTCTGACTTCGCGCCGAGGAGCTCGGCGACTTACACACAGTGACCTTCTCGCCAGGGGATCGCACCCTGATTTATCCGGCTGTTACGCCACGTGTACCATGCATCGTGTTCACTTTGCTGTTAGTATATAAGATTTCCCGGAGAAAAACAAGGCGTATTTTGCCGGCGTGAAAATTTCCCCTACTTTTTGTCCTGCTCCATCAGCGCCTGGGCGATCTGGGCCCGGGTGGCGGGAAGGGCCAGAGCCGGGTCGCCTGTCCAGGCGGGGTCCTCACCCTTCAAGCGGCCCATGACCATATGGAGCATCTCTTGACTCACCGGGTCCTCGGGGCCGAACTTGCCGTTGCCATAGCCCCGAAGGACCTGAGTCTGACTGGCCCAGGCAATGGCATTAGAGTACCACTGCTCAGCATTTGTGTCCTCAAACTCCGGCGCGCCCGCTACTGTGGGAGAGCCTGCCGCGCGGTAGAGGACGGTGGCCAGCATGGCCCGGGTCAGTTGGCCCTCGGGAGAGAAGGTGGTGTCGGAAGTGCCCAGCATCCAGCCCTTTTCGTAGACGTATTTGACGGCCTCATAGGACGCGTCGGAGGTCTTCACGTCGGTAAAGGGCCAGGTGGAGACCGGCTTGGAGGAGACGGGCCGGCCGGGCCGGTAGCCGGGGGTGGGCGTCGTCTTCTTTTCCACCGTCACCCGCCCGGCGGGCGCATCTCCGTCCATCAGGGCCTTGCCGTACCCGCCGCTGGGGGACAGGGTATAGCGCTGGGGCTGGGTGACGGCGTAGCCATCGCCCAAGGTCAGGTCGCCTGCCACATAAACCGCGCCGTCCGGGGCGGTGATATCCGCCGCCGTCTTCAGCGTCAGGTCGGTGACGTTCATGCCGCAGGCCTGGAAGCCCTCTCCCGCAACGGCTTTGATACTCAGGCTCCCCGGCCCCTCAATGATGACGCCCAGCTGTCCGGCGGCGGACACAACTCCCGTGCAGACCGGGTCAAAGCCGCTCATGGGGAAGCCGCCCAGGTCCAGGCCCATCTCCGTCTCGTCATCGGACACGCGGATGACCGCGTCATCCAGCAACCGGATGGTCAGGGTGGCGGTGGGGAACAGGCCCTGGGTGGTATCGCCCAGGAACAGAAGTCCGGCGTAGCTGCCGTTCATCTTCACCGTCTTGGTGACGTTCACACCGCTGAGGGTCAGCACATAGTCCGTCCCCTCCTGGGTCAGGGTGGCGGCGCCGCCGCCCACGTTGACGCTCTGGCCGTCGGCCTCAATGGCCGTGCCGTCCAGGTAGAGGGGGGCCAGGGGGGTCTCCCGCTTGGCAAAGACCGCCCGGGTCACGCTCTGGCCGTCCAGCTCCAGGATGGTAGAGGTACGGGTGATCTCTCCCTCGCCCAGGGTCTGGGTCACAGGTCGGGCCCCGGCGGGCTCCACGGTCAGGGTGTTGGCCATGGACGCCGACCCGGAGAGGAACACCGCGTTGGTGCTGCCCTCCGTCGTCAGGGGAGCGTAGATATACAGGTCCCTACCGGAAACGCCGTAGCCCTCCTTCCCCTGGACAGCGGTGGCGGTGACAGCCAGGGAGCCGTCCCCGGTGAGCATCACCGGGCCCGACGGAGCCGCCAGAGCGGCGATCCGGTCGTCGATGTCCGTGCCGGTGACGGCAACGGTGTTCTCCCCCTTTAGGGTGACCACCAGGGTGTCCTTCCCGTCGGCCAGGAAAAGGACTCCCGCCCCATATACCAGTTCATTGCCCTCTCGGCCAAGCTGGATACGGACCACATCGGTGATGTTGGCGTTCTCCAGGGTCAGGCCGTACACCTTGCCGCCGTTGGGGGTCTCGCTCAGCTCCTGGAACAGGGCGGTGCCGCCGCCGGAGAGGCTAACGGTGCTGCCGTCGCAGGGAATGGGGGTGGTGGAGCCCAGATAGAGGGCGGGCGCCTGGGTGCTCACCAGGTTTTCTACGGCGGTGTAGCCGATGGCGTAGGTGGAGAATTTGGAGGCGTAGATGTAGACCACGCCGTTTGCGCTGTCGGCAAAGAAGCTGCCGTCGGCATAGTTTTCCGTGGGACGGGCGGCAAGAGCGGTCAGCTTTTCTGCGTCATTGTCGCCGTGCTTGCGGTAGACCGTCACGTCCTTCTTACCGGTGAAGTCATAGGGCACGGCGATCTCCAGTACCTTGTCCCCGGTGTCGGTAATGGGCGTGGGCGCGTTGTCGTTCACCCGCTTGACCAGGGACAGGTCCAGATAGAGCACATTAGCCTTGTCCCCGGTGACTACGGCCTCGATGTCCGCCTTGTCGGCAGGAGCGCCCTGCTTTTCCACCGTCAGTTTGACGGTGACGGTATCACCGTCCTGAACCTCTCCGGCCAGATCCTTCAAGGCCTCCTCGTCCACGTCCACGGCGGGGGTGCCGGGCTTGACCTCCACCTCGCCGGTCACGTCGCCCTGATCGGGAGGAGTGGGTGGGGTGACGGTACGGGTATAGCCGCAGGTATTACAGGTGGCGTCCGCATCATCGTCGTAGACGTGCTCGGTCTTGCTCAGCTCCTGGCCGCAGACACAGAGCTTCCAGTGGTTGGTCTCGTCCTTCTGCCAGTCGCCGGTGGCAGAGTGGGTGTCGTAGCCGTTCTTGTCGGCGTTGGCGGTGACGGTGCAGCCATCGGCGGTACACTCATGCCAGTGGTAGGTGGTGTCCTTGCTCCAGGCCGAGGCCCAGTTGTGGACGTGGGGCGGGGTATAGGTCACCACGTCGCTGTTGGTGGCCGTGCCGTCGGGCCAGGTCACCCGGCAGAGATAGGTCCCGCCCGCAAGGCCGGTGGTGTTGAGTTTGGCGGCAGTCTGGCCCGTCAGGGCCGCGCCCGGAACGGCGCGGGTCAGGGTGGCGGAGATGACGGGGGCGGTCTGGTCGCTGCCATACAGGCCGTCTATTCTCAGGTCGTAGCTCCCGTCCGCCGGGATGGGGTAGGTGATGACGGTGTTGTCCCCATCGGTGACAGCGGTGCCCACATAGGAATAGCCCTCGGGATCGCCGTCGAAGGGGTACCACACCTGGACGTACTCACCGGGCTCATCAAAATCGCGAACCAGCCCCAGCTGTCCATCGCTGGGCTTGTCGGCGGTGGCCAGAGTGACGGTCACCTTGTCGCCCCGTTGCAATGCCAGAGTGAAGTAGCCGGGGTGATGGACATCATACCCCTCGGAGGCCGTCCACTTTCCGCCTTCAAAGGCAGAGGACTGGTAGCAGCCACCCCTGTCCACCTCTCCATAGACCGCGGCGTTGGCGGTGGTGATATCGGCGGTGGTCACCGTGGCGGGATACCACTGGTAGGCGGGCGCGCTGGCGGGGGCGCCGTTGGCGGCCACGGTATAGTTATTCTCGGTACTGGGCTGCTGGGTGATGGCGCAGATGTCCAGGACTAGGTTTTTGTTTTCCAGCTGGCCGATGAACAGCCCCTTGGTGGCGCTTTGGAAATAGCCGGTAAAGTCCTGATCCGCCATGTGGGTGGCCCACCCCTCCAGCAGGGGCATGGCCTCCGCCTCAGGATAATCCACCGCCACCCGCCAGGGAGCGGCGGGCTGGGTCAGGGGCCCGGCCAGGGTGAAGTGGGTGCTGTCTTCCCAGGTGGTGCTGGGATAGCTGAAGTAGACCTCCGCCTGGCCCGTCCCGCCTTGAATGGCCACATCCCCGGACAGGGTCAGGCTCTTCGTCTGATAGTAGCAGTAGACCCAAAGGCCGTTGCCGTTTTGGGAGGTCAGCTTGCCGCTGTAGAGGTTGAGCCTGCCGCCGTTGAAGCCCACGGCATTTCTGTTGGAGCTGACGGTGTCGCTGGCGGCGGTGTTCTCCACCGTGCCGCCGTAGAGGGAGAACTGATAGCCCACCTCAATGGTGGCGGCATTGGAATAAGCGCCGCTATACGCACTGGTGACCTTGCCCTCCGCGCCGCAGTCGCAGAGGTTCAGCACACCATTGCCGTTGTTGTTGGTGGCGTCAATGTCGATGCGCCCCGCCCCCAGGTCCAGGGTGTGGCCACTCAGGCAGAGGTTTACCGGCGCGTCGGCGGCGTCGATGATCCGGATGGAGGCGTCCAGGGTGATGTCCTCGGGCAGATAGTAGCTGCCGCCGCCCAGGGTGTAGACGCCGTAGGTATCGGGGGTCAGTGCCGCGCCGTCCACGCAGAGTACGCCGTCGGCGTTCACGGTCAGGGCCTTGTCAAAGGTCACCAGCCCCTCCCCGGTGGTCTCGCAGTCCACGCTCAAGGCGTGCTTGTGGGGAGCGGCGGCCACGGAGATCAGGTTGCTTTGGAGCACGGTGCCGTCGGGATAGGTGACCTGGCAGAGGTAGTCCCCGGCGGCGGGGGCGGCCAGGGTGTCGGTATCTTGGCCGCTGACGGCCTGGCCCAGATGGACCTTCGTCACTGTGGCCGAGATCACCGGGACGACGATGCCCATGACGGGCTCCAGGGTATAGGTGCCGTCGGCGGGGGCGGTGAGGGTATAGACCGTCTTGTCCGGCTGGTAGGCCACAGTGTCCATCTCCTCGGAAGTGTAGTCATAGAGGCAAAGGCTGTCGTTGGTGGGAATGGTTTCACCCTCCGCCACGGTGACGGTGACCATGTCGCCCTTCTTCAGGTCCAGGGTGAACCAGCCCTTATCGCCAAAGCTATCCGCTCCCGCCGTCCACTTGCCGTCGGCGTAGGTGCAGGGATAGGGCCCTTCGGTGGTATTCTGGTCGGTGATCGCCTCGGTGGCCAGGGAGGCGGGGTACCACTGGTAGGCCGCGTCCTTGGTTTGGTTCACCACCACGGTGGGGACCTCCGCCGTGGGCTGGGTGTCGATGGCGTATTCCTCTAAGTAAATGGTGTTGCCCGCCAGCTCCAGGAAGTAGCCCGGCCGGTCGGAGAAGAAGGCGGCCCGGTCAGTCTCGGTGAGGGTGTAGTCCACCCCTTCCACGATCTTGCCGGTGGTGGGCTCGGGGTCCATCTCGGTGTACAGCATGGTGAGGCCGATGCTTCCCTCTCCGCCGGTGAGGGTGTCGGTGACCTGGATGGGCGCGGTGGCGGCCTTGCGCTGGGTTTGATAGACCACCAGATTGGCCGGGGTCCTGGGGGCGGTGTCCAGCTCTTCAAAGGAGCTATCAGAGCAGTCCACGGCCACATTGCCCTTGACGGTCACGTCGCCGGAGATACTGACGGTGCCGTAGTAGTCCTTCACCACGCCGCCCCTCTGGCTCTGGTTGTTGACGATCTTGGAGCCACTTTCCATGGTGAGGGTACCGCCGTCCACGCTTACCGCCGCGGGGGGCAGATATTTTCCGCCTTTGCGCGCGGAGGGGTCATCCTGGGGCTGGCAGTTTTGCACCGTGGCGCCCTCACCCAGGGTCAGCTCGCCGTCCACGGTGACGAACCTGGGGGTCTCGGTGCTCTGGGGCGGCGTTACATAGCTGCCGTCCAGGGTCAGGTGGGTGACGGTGGCGGCGGCGTCTGACTCGACAGACAGCACGCTGCCCCGCTTATCCAACGGATCCCGGTGGAGGGTGTACGGCCCACCCTCGCCGCTGGTGAGGGCCAGGGAAAGACCGCTTAGCGCCAGTTGGGCAATGGCGTCCTGCTGGAAGGTCAGCGTTGCCGAGGCCTGGCCAGTTTCCGACACCCAGTTTGTCAAGTAATAGGGGGCGCGCAGCTCGCCCTGGGTGGGCTCCTTGGAGAGTGTGCCGCTTGCGTCCGTCAGGGCGGCAACAATGTCGTTGTCCTCCGCCGCCCAGGCCGTCGCGGGCAGCAGGCCCAGGAGCATTACCAGGGCCAGCGCAAGGCTCAAAAGTCGTTTTTTCATTCTCATTTCCTTCCTTTCTCAATGGCTCATTCCACCCTGGGACGTCCCAGGGCAGAGTGGGGCGCGCCCCGCTCTATGCCAACTTCGCAACTTTATCATAGCAAAAGACCCACGCCGATTTCTACCATTCCGGCAAATGTGACGAACCTGTGACTTTTCTCCGGGAAGGATATATGGTATGATACCCTTATAAAAAGGAGGTGGCGGCCATGTACCGGGTGCTGCTGGTGGACGACGACACGCATATTTTGAACACCAACCGGGCGTTTCTGGAAAAGCAGGGCTATGAGGTGGCCACCGCCGCCCATGGGGCCGAGGCCCTGCGGATCGCCGCTTCCGCCGCCCTGGACGCCATGGTGCTGGACGTGGAGATGCCGGGGCTGGACGGAGTGGAGGTCTGCCGCCGGGTCCGGGAGGTCAGCGGCGTGCCCATTTTGTTCCTCTCCGCCTACGCCGATACCGATGACCGCATCCGGGGCTTGCTGGCCGGGGGCGACGACTACCTGGCCAAGCCCTACTCCCTCCAGGAGCTGGAGCTGCGGCTGCGCCTTCGCATCCTGCGCCGAGAACACGCCGAGCGGCGGGAGGTGCTGAGCTTCGGCGGGCTGACCATCGACCTGGGGCTGCGGGAGGTGCGCTTTGGGGAGGAGGCGGCGGCCTTCACCGCCCTGGAATTTGACCTGCTGGCCTTTCTGGCTCGCCATCCGGGCCAGGTGTTTTCCTACGAGGAGCTTTACGACCGGGTGTGGAGGTCCCCCATGAACCAGGGGATCCACAATATGCAGGTGTGCATGGCCCGGGTGCGGCAGAAGCTGGAGCGGCTGTGCCCCGGCACGCATTATATCGAGACGGTGCGGGGCAAGGGCTACCGCTTTTTGGGCGGATAAAAAGCCGCCCCGGCACAGGGCCGGGGCGGGACTGGCTGAGCTGCTATTTTCGTTTTCTGCGGGCCACAAAGACGCCCACCAGGGCGCAGACCGCAACCCCCGCCGCTGTCAGCAGGATCTGCAGGACCGGGGCGGGGCCTTCCGCCCGGACCGCTGGGGCCGGGGAGGACGATGGCGTGGGCGATGGCTCCGCCGAGGAAGTGGGCGGCACGTCAAGGATGCCGTGCCCTACAGTTGGAGCGGCAGTGGGTTCTGGGGAAGAGACCGCCGGGGCTGTGGGCGCTGTCGAAGGCGGCGCGGGGGTTGGCCCCGCGGTGGAGACCGGCAGGGGCGGGAGCGTGGCCGGGAGGACTACGGGGGCGACCGCCTCTGTCGAGGGCGCGATCTCCGGCGTGGGCGTAGGCTCCACGGTGGACACAGGTTCCACCGTAGGCGTCGGCTCCACCGTAGACACCGGCGTTGGCTCTAACTCGGGGGTCGGCATGGGGGTAGGAATTGGAGTGGGAGTGGGTGTCGGCGTGGGTGTAGGTACAGGCGTCGGCGTGGGAGTCGGAGTAGGAGTGGGAGTAGGTGTGGGACTGGGCGTGGGCTTGGGGGTCCGGCTGGGCCGGACCACGGCGGTGCTGCCGCCCCGGTTGCCCCCCTGATCGCTGGGCTTGGTCTCCTCCTTGGGCAGCAAGACCGCCTCTGAGACCCAGTAGCGGTGTTCCCACTCACTCGCCGCCCGGACGCGGAAGTGCCGGGGCGTACTGTCCGCCAGGGAAAACACGCAGGAAACGTAGCCTTCCTCTTCTTGGTATTGGAACTCCTCCCAACGCTCCCAGGTCTTCCCGCCGTCGGCGGACACTTCGCCCCAGACCTCGTCGGCCTCCTGGGGCAGCTCCTTTAGCTCCAGCTTGGCGGAGGCGGCGGTATCTCCCATCCACTCGGTGTCGGTGATGATGAGCTGATCCGGCTGATACCAATGGACAGTCAGGGTCAAGGGCCGGACGGAGGTCAAAGCCTCGTCGTTTTCATCCAAAAACGTCCCGGTCAGCGTGCATTCGTCCGACCTCTGGTCCTCATAAGCGTCCATGTCCCACTGCAGGGCAAGCGTGACCCACCGCTGGGCGCCCTGATGTTGCAGATAGGTGCCCAGAGTGACCGGCAGCATGGCGTCATCCAGGGCGGTCCCCTCCTCCAGCCAGAGATCTCGGGGCTGCTGATGGGTGTTGTCCACGGTGGGGGGCGCCCAGGCGATCAGGCCCTCCTCCGGCTCCATGTCAGTCAACGCCACCGAGCCGCCCGGCTCCTGGACGATCAGCAGACCTTCTCCATCCAGGTCAAGAGATACGCTCTTCAAGATCAGGCTTCCGCCCGGGCGCACCACGATAAGACCGCCGGGGGAAAGCGTTCCCCGGAGCACCGGGCTTTCCTCCTTTTCATTGCCGCTGGACAGGGTGCCGATGGCGAGACGCCCGCCCTCTTCAATGACGATCTGCCCGGTCAGCTCCACGGTCAATTCGCCGGGATAGTAGTCCGCGGCATAGGGATGGCCCGCCAGCTCGGGGGCTATGGTCTCGTAGAAAAGAGTCTCCCCCTCGCCGATGACCTGGGCGTCCAAGGTCACCTGATAGGCGCTGGGCGGAGCGTCCTCCCCGTCTGGCCGCGGCTCCTCCAGGGTCATGGCAAAGCCCGCCGGAGGGGAGAGGAGCCCCAGCGCAAGTGCCCAGATACAAAGCCAAAGACCCAAGCGTTTTTTTTCCATAGCACGATCCTCCTGTGGGGTGTGATGACGATGAAAAAAGAAGTGAAGCAGAGCATTGCCCTCCTGCTGGCCCTCGCGCTGGCGGGGGCCCTAGCCTTTTGGGCGCTGTGGCGGTGGGACAACAAGTATACCGCTGCCCTTCCCGGCGGGGACGGGTATAACGTCCTGGGCGAGGACCCGGAAAGCGTGGGCTTTTTGGTGGACGGGTGGGAGTATTATCCCGGTGAGCTGCTGACCCCCGGGGACTTGGCGAGCCGGACGGCGGAGGAGCACGCCTACGCCGGGGAATACCCCAACTTCTCCCACCACCTGAGCAGTCCCTACGGCGCGGCCACCTACCGCCTGAGGCTGGAAAACCGGGGCAAGCCGCGGGAGCTGTCGCTGTACCTCCCGGAGCTTTTATGCGCGGGGCGGGTCTATGTAAACGGCGCGCTGGCGGGGGAGCAAGGGAGCGTGGAGCCCTACGAGCCCTATGTGGTGGATGGGATGTATTCCTTCCGTGCGGAGGGGGCCACGGAGCTGGTCATCCAGTGCGCCAACTACACCCACTACTATTCGGGGCTCTATTATCCTCCCGCCGTGGGCACTCCCGCCGCCATCTCCCAAATGCTCACCGCTCGGATGATGGTCTACGGCCTTTTGTGCTTCGGCTCCCTGGCGGTGGCCCTCTCCAACCTGGCTTTGTGGCTCTTGGACCGGGACAAGCAAAATCGGCGGCTGGGGCTTTTGTGCCTGGCCTTCGCCGTGCGGGTGAGCTACCCCTTCCTGCGCGCTCTTGGCGTGCCGCTGGTGCGGAGTCTCTACGCGCTGGAGGATTTCTGCGGCGCGGTGGTGCTCATCCTGGCCGTTTTGCTGGCGGGGGAGCTGTCGGGCGGCGCGGTGCGTCGGTATCACCGCAAGCTGGCCTATCCCGCCGCGGCCAGCTTGTGCGCGGTGACGGTGGTCTTTCCGCTGTTTATTCTACCATACGCGCCTCTTTTCATCAACACCTACGGGGTGGTTTTGTTCCTTTGGAAACTTTTGGCCGGGGGCTACCTCCTGTTTCTGGCCCTGCGGGGACTTGGACAAAACGGCCCTTTGGGGCGGTATCTGCTGTGCGCCGCGGGGCTGTACGGCGTTTGCGTCGCCCTCTCGGTGCTGACGGTCAACCGCTTTGAACCCATCCGGGGCGCGTGGCCCGAGGAATACGGCGGCTTTGCCCTGGTGGTGGGCTTCGCCGCGCTGATGGTCCGCCGGGGGGTGCTCCTGGCGGCGGAAAACCGGCGGCTGGGGCTCCATCTGCAAGAGGAGGTGGACCGCAAGACCCGGGCTATGGAGACCCTGCTCAACGAGCGGCGGGAGCTGTTGGCCCATCTCATCCACGATGTAAAAAATCCCCTGACCGCCCTGCAAAACTACGCCGAGCTTGTGCGCATGGGCAATGTGGCGCTGGACCAGGAGACTGCCGGGTATCTGGACGCCCTCGGCGAGCGGGCCGGGATGGTGGAGGAGCGGCTTGAACTCCTCCAGGGCTTTTCCCGGGGCGAGCGGGGGATGCTCCCCCTCCGGCCCATCTGTCTCAACGGCTTTCTGCGGCAGTTCTACGAGGATAACCGACCAGACATGGAGCTGTCCGGTCAGGCCTTCGCGCTGGAGCTGCCACGGGAAGAACTGAGCGTATCCGGGGACGAGGAACGGCTGCGCTCGGCGCTGGAAAACCTCTGCTATAACGCCTTGTCCTTTACCCCCGAGGACGGAACGGTCAAGCTGTCTCTCCATCGGGAGGAGGGGTGGGCGGTCATCGCGGTCACGGACACGGGCGTGGGGATCGACCCCAACGATCTGCCCCGTGTGTTTGACCGGGGCTTTACCCGCCGCCCCGATGGCAGCGGTCAGGGTATGGGGCTGTTCATCGTCCGCGCCGTCGCCCTGGAACACGGCGGCACGGTGGAGGCGAGCTCCCGGCCCGGCGCGGGCAGCACCTTTACCCTTCGTTTACCCCTTGCCGAATAAATAAGCCCTCTCCAGCGCAAATGCGCCGGAGAGGGCTTTTCATGACAGCGTGACGTTGGGTCGGAGCTGCTCCAAGGTGGCCGGGCCGATGCCGGGGACGTCGGTCAGCTGGTCCAGGGTGGTAAAGGGGCCGTGCTGGGCGCGGTAGTCCAAGATGGCCTGGGCCTTGGATGGACCGATGCCGGACAGCAGCGTCAGCTCTTCAAGCCCGGCGGTATTCAGGTCCACGGCCTCATCCAGCCGGTAGGTCCGGGGCGTGACCGAGACCGCAGCCCGGGGCGGGTGTTGGCCGGAGACCGCCATGCCGCTGCCGGTGATCTGGCCCGCCAGCCGGACTCCGCACAACAGCGCTACCGCCGCCGTCAGCCCAACCGCCAGACCCTCAGCCTTGGAGAACTTCATGGCCCCGCCTCCTTTTCGACATATTTCGACAGTAGTCTACCACATCCGCGCCCCCGGCGCAAGGACCCGGAGCCGGCGGAGGTTTTCATTGACACGGACCTATCCCGGCGCTATAATACCCTCGTTGGAAACGCCCCTTGAGGGCAGAGAAAGGAAGCGGCTGGAAATGGAGCTGAAGACCGCCGAACTGTTGGACCTTGACCACACCATGGCGAAGGACTACCTGGCCCGATTTGAATACCCCTGGCAGGCCCTGGACGGCATCAAGGAGTTGATCGTCTCCCTGGGCGCGGGGCTGGACAAAAACGAGTTTGAAGAGCGCGCGCCTCAGGTGTGGGTCCACAAGACGGCCACCGTCTTTCCCACCGCCTACCTGGGCGCGCCCTGCATCATCGGCGCGCGCACCGAGGTCCGCCACGGGGCCTTCATCCGGGGCAGCGCCCTGGTGGGGGAGGACTGCGTGGTAGGTAACTCCGTGGAGCTGAAGAATGTCATCCTATTTGATCACGTTCAGGTGCCTCATTATAACTACGTGGGCGACTCCATCCTGGGCTATTACAGCCACATGGGCGCGGGCTCCATTACCTCCAACGTGAAGTCGGACAAGACCCTGGTGGTGGTCAAGGACGGCGGCGCGGGGATCGAGACCGGCCGCAAAAAGATGGGCGCCATTTTGGGCGACCATGTGGAGGTGGGCTGCAACAGCGTGCTCAATCCCGGCACCGTCATTGGCCGGGGCAGCAACGTCTACCCCACCTCCTGCGTCCGCGGGGCCGTGCCGCCGCACTCCATTTGGAAGACCGGCGGCGTGGTGGTGGAAAAGAAATAAGAGGTACGTTTTGTAAGTCACTTGTGAATAGAAAAAGGGTGGTGTAGTCCTGACTGGACTGCATCACCCTTTTTTATTTGACTCTATTTCCTTTTCGATCAAAGCAACAAGCTCACTCGGCCGCATATCTAAAGCATTTGCGATCTTCCATAAGGTTTCAAAATTAGCTTGCTTGTCCCCATTTTCGATCATGGTCAAGTGAGTCCGCGCAATACCGGCAAGCCCACTTAAAACGTCTTGTGAAATATCGCGCTTATCTCGAAGGGCGCGAATGGTTTTTCCAACTGCACGATTATCAAATTGCACAGCCTCACCCCCACTTCCTCAAATAGTTTATGAGAAAACGGGAGAATGATAGTCTACGATGATAGACAAAACTTGAATTTCTCGCTATAATGGTGCCCAAGGGGGCGGTCTTGCGCCTTTAGGCTTCCCCCTTGCAGGGGGAAGCTGTCAGCCGCAAGCGGCTGACTGATGAGGGTGCGTTAAGGGATGCAGCGTCTGCCGCTGAAATACGCGCCCCTCATCCGTCCCGGCTTCGCCGGGCCACCTTCCCCCCTCTCGGGGGGAAGGCTCAAGGGCAAGGGTCGGGCCATTTAACAAAAAAAGCCTCCCCGTCGGGGAGGCTTTTTGATTGCCCTTCGTTATTTGTCTGATCTTCCTTGCCTGTAGGGTGAAATATCCCGGAAGAACTCTGCATAGTCCGCGTTAAACACCTTTTGCAACGCAACCAAATCACTGACAAAGATATTTCCCCGTCCCATCTCAATCAGGGAAAAGGTACTACGGCTCACAGGAGAACCAAGCACTTGCAGCTTGGCTACCGTTTGCTCCTGTGTCAGCCCGCGATCCATCCGTATCCGCCGGATGTTGCGTCCTAATTGTTCCGCACCCAGCAACTTCGTCATAAACAATCCCCTGTTTGCTTATAGTTACTTGCAACTGCATTGATTTTAGCAGTTCTCAGGTGTATAATTGCTTATACCTACAAGCAAGCGAAAGATTAAATTGCCAAAGGGGTTGATACACATTGAAAACTTGGCTGATAAGTCATAAGCGGCAGCTTTTGACCCTGGGGATCGTGTCGGTTATCCTTGCGGTATTTACCTTGGGCTGGCATGCCGGGACCAACGCCACCAATCGAAAAGCCTATGCCGCCTTATGGGAGGCCATCGTAGACCTCCCTGACCCGGAGCGATGCGCCCTGTGCGGCGAGGGCAGACGGTATCAAGCCCCTTGCCTGATGAACCTGTCCACGGGCCAGATGGGGGAAATGCGGGTATACGCCTATGGCCCGACCGAGCAGGGCAAGCTCGACCCACGGGAGGCACAGTTTTCAGGCACATTTCATTTCCAGTCCTGCGCTGGGTTGACGGCAATTCGTGACACCGACTTTCACACCTGCCAAGTCTTTTTGCCAGAGGAGCGGGAACTAATGGACCCAGCCCACTTTTGCAAGGGGTGTCGGTTGCTCCTTGCCGGGGCCGGACTGGAGGGGTATGTAATTTTAGACCTCTATGACCAAGATAATGTTCAAGCGTATCCCCTCCGATATGAGATCATCCGGGACTACCGTATTTCTACGAGCAGCAGAAAGGATGGCAGCTTGGAGGTTTGCGTGGCCGGTCTGCTAGGGTTTTAAGTCCATAAAAGATATATCTCGATTTGGTATATTTCAGACAAGGGAGGCTTTTTCTTGCAATCGGAGCGGGAAAATGCTATGATAGGACCAACTAGATTTTTTGAGGGGGCTATGACATGGAATATACCATTCAAAATGCCGCGCTGACCCTGACGGCCAACGACCAGGGCGGACTTTTGTGGGGCATCCGCAAGGCGGACGGCCAGGAGCTCATCTGGGGCGGCGATCCCGCTGTGTGGGCCTTTCGGGCCCCGGTGTGCTTTCCCTGGTGCGGCGTGATCCAGGACGATTGGTTTGAAGAAAACGGGGTCCGCCATACCGTGACCAGCAAGCACGGCTTTGTCCGGGACTTCCCCCACGCTCTGGTGGCCAAGGGCGAGGACACCGTGACCTTCCGCTACGCCCACGACGGGTCCGAGCCCTGGCCCTGGGCCTTCTCCTTCGAGACCACCCACAAGGTGGAGGGCAGCAAGGCCTACACCATCTGCACCGCCGAAAATCAAAGCAAGCGGCCCATGCCCACCCAGATGGGCTTCCACCCCGCCTTCCGGGTCCCCTTCGTGGCGGGCAGCGAGCTGACCGACTATGAAATTCAGCTGGAGGGCGGCGCTACGCTACCGGTGGAAGCTTCCATGTTCGACAACGGTCCCATCGTCCGCAAGGACGCGGGCAAGTGGTGCCGCTTGGTCCATAAGCCCAGCGGCAAGTACATCCAGGTGACTACCGGGGGGTGGTTCTGCACGGTGCTGTGGGCCCCTGCCGGCGTGCCCGGCTTTTTGTGCATGGAGCCCTGGGAGGGCCACATCAACGACGCCCACGACCTGATAAAGCGCCCCGGCGCGTTCTGGATGGAGCCGGGCGAAACGCGCACATGGACGTTGGAGATGGATTTTCAGTTGTAAGGAGAGACGCGATATGAGAAGCGAAAATGTGACAAAGGGCGTGGAGCGCGCGCCCAACCGGTCGCTGTTTTACGCCCTGGGCTACACCACCGAGGAGCTGGAGCGGCCCTTGATCGGGGTGGTCTGCTCCTATAACGAGATCGTCCCCGGCCATATGAACCTGGACAAGATCGCCGAGGCGGTGAAGGCGGGCATCCGCCACGCCGGCGGCACGCCGGTGGAGTTCCCCGCCATCGCCGTGTGCGACGGCATCGCCATGGGTCACATCGGCATGAAGTATTCCCTGGTGACGAGGGACCTGATTGCCGACTCCACCGAGGCCATGGCCATGGCCCACCAGTTTGACGGCTTGGTGATGATCCCCAACTGCGACAAGAATGTCCCCGGCCTTCTGATGGCCGCCGCCAGGCTCAATATCCCTGCCATCTTCTGCTCCGGCGGGCCCATGCTCTCGGGCAGGCTCCAGGATGGCCGCCGCTCCTGCCTGTCCCACATGTTCGAGGCGGTGGGAGCCTACAAGGCGGGCAAGCTGGACGACGCGGGGGTGGCCGACTACGAGGAGAACGCCTGCCCCACCTGCGGCTCTTGCTCGGGGATGTATACGGCAAACTCCATGAACTGCCTCACCGAGGCTCTGGGTATGGCCCTGCGGGGCAACGGCACCATCCCCGCCGTGTGGTCCCACCGGCTGCGCCTTGCCAAGCACACGGGCATGCAGATCATGGAGCTGGTAAAACGGGACATCCGGCCCCGGGACATCATGACTCCGGCGGCTTTCCATAACGCCGAGACGGTGGACATGGCCCTGGGCTGCTCGACGAACTCCATGCTCCATCTCCCCGCCATTGCCCATGAGTGCGGCCTGGATATCGACTTTGACATGGCCAACGACATCTCCCGAAAGACCCCCAACCTCTGTCACCTGGCCCCCGCCGGGGATACGTTCATGGAGGACCTGGAGGGTGCTGGCGGCGTGTGGGCGGTGATGAAGGAGCTGACAAAGAAAAACCTGCTGGATACCTCGCTCCTGACCGTTACCGGAAAGACCATCGCCGAGAATCTGGCCGATGTGGTCAACCTGGATGAGAGCATCATCCGACCCATCGACAAGCCCTATTCCCCCTACGGCGGCATCGCCGTGCTGAAGGGCTCTCTGGCCCCGGAGGGCTGCGTGGTCAAGCAGTCGGCGGTAGCCCCCGAGATGATGACCCACACCGGCCCCGCCAGGGTCTTTGACAGCGAGGAGGACGCCATTGCCGCCATCTATGCCGGCAAGATCGTCTCCGGGGACGTGGTGGTCATCCGCTATGAAGGCCCCAAGGGCGGCCCTGGCATGCGGGAGATGCTCAACCCCACCAGCGCCATTGCGGGCATGGGGTTGGATAAGGAAGTGGCCCTCATCACCGACGGCCGCTTCTCCGGGGCCACCCGGGGCGCCTCCATTGGCCACGTCTGTCCCGAGGCCGCCCAGGGCGGGCCCATCGCCTTTGTGGAAGAGGGCGATCAGATCGCCATCGACATTCCAAACTGCAAGATCGACCTGCTGGTGGACGAAGCAACTCTGGCTGAACGCAAGGCCAAGTGGACCCCCAAGGCCCCCAGCGTCACCACCGGCTACCTAGCCCGGTACGCCAAGCTGGTATCCAGCGCCGCAAAAGGAGCCGTTTTAGAGTAAGGAAGGGACCCGCCGAGAGGCGGGACGCGCCAGTAGGCGCGTAAATTTGAGGGCCGCTAGGACCGAGAATTTGCGCAGGGTCGGGTTTGCCGGCCCGAGCATTATTAAAGAGAAACAGGAGGGAACATTCTATGGCAACCGTGAGAAGACGCACCCCCAGACAGCACACCTTCGTCTCCGCCGGCGGCGGCGCGGTGACTCAGGCCGGCGGCGGCAGGGCCACAGGCAACTCCACGCTCCTTCGCATCATCGCCGTGGTGATGTGGCTGCTGGGCATCGGCTGCGAGGTCATCGCCGTTTTGGCCATCAAGCGGCCTGAGCTGCTGGACTTTCTGCCCAGCACCTGGCGGATGGTGGGCGCGCTGGTCATCGACCTGATTTTGGTCATCATCGGCTCCCAGTGCTGGAAGAAGGCCAACCGCATCTCCCCGGCCTCCCGCCGCAGCCCGTTGAAGTTCTGGCTTTGGAACAACCTGGGCGTGATCATGAGCGTCATCGCCTTCGCCCCCTTCATCGTGCTGCTGCTCACCGACAAAAACGCCGACGGCAAGACCAAGAAGATCGGCACCATTGTGGCCGCCGTGGCCCTGGTCATCGCCGGACTGACCTCTTACGATTTTGACCCTGTGGCCCAGGAGGACATCGACCAGGTCTGTTGGGCCCCCGGCGGCAGCGTGTACCACATCTACGAGGACTGCTACCATCTGGACCGCACCGGCGAGCTGGTGGTGGGCAGCGTAGAGGAGGCCCAGGCCGCGGGCAAGGACCGGCTTTGCTACACCTGCGAGTCCAACTACCAGGCTGACATGGATGCCCAGGGCGTGGACGCCGACGGTCTGGAGGATCTGACCGGCCGCACCGACGGCGCCGATCTGGACGGAGAGGACCTGCAGGACCTGACCCTGATCCCCGACGCGGCGTAACGTCCTCATACCATTACGTAAAATAAGCGCCTGTCCCGTTTGCGAGCGGGACAGGCGCTTTGTTTCCATGGGATGAAGTAGGGGACTATAGGGTGTTGCGCGTTTGGTTCAGCTCAGGCGGCCATCGCCGCCCATCAGGGCGGTCATTTCTTCGATCCGCTCCAGGGGGAAGGGCGGCTGAGCCAGCGGCTGCATGGCAATGGACATCAGCTTCATGGGATTGTCGTCCGCCGCGACGCGGTTGGAGCTGAGCTGCCCGCAGCGGCGGCAGCGGTGAATGATCGCCCACTCTCCGTTTTTCCTGACCCATACGGCTATTGGGTCCATAATGCCGCCGCAATCGGCCTCCCGATCTCCGGGCTCGTTGTCCAAATGCAAGCTGCACAGGCAGTTTGGACAGTGGTTGCGGTGGTCGCTTCCGGCTCCGATGGGTACCACCGGCCGCCCGCAAACCTTGCAGGTAAAGCTATCGTCGCAGGCGTGAGTCTTATAGTACCCTTTTTCAAATTGTTTCCTTTTGTTTTCCCTGTTCATAGTGGCTCCTTGAGACGCGCTTATGACAAGCGCGCTTTTTCTGTATTTTCCAATTCCTCCTTAGGATATCTAATTTCATATATCTTGTCAAGGCTCTTTGCGCCTGTTTCTCCGCGTTCCTCTGTGCCCGCGGAACAAATAAATAGGCCCCCGCCGTTACGGGCAGACCTTAGGTCTGCCCAAAACGGCGGGGGCTTGGCGTTGACCCATCGGGCATCGCTGCTTCGTCTTTCTATGCCGCCATGAATAGGCGCGAGAGCAGCTGCCGGTAGATGCCGCCTACGGTGAGCCGGGGCACGGCCCGGTCGGCCACCAGCGGGAGCTTGGCCACGCTCTGACCGTCCACGGTGACTTCCATCTGGCCCAGCACTTGGCCCTCCTCCACCGGCGCGGATACAGCGGGGGAGAGGGTGAGGGTGGTCTGGACCTGCCCGGCCTGGGATTTTTCCACTAGGATGCGGGGCGTCTGAGTCAGGATGGGCTGGACCGCGTCATAGACGCCCAGATCCACGCTCACCGGCGGCAGGGCCTGGTCGGGATAGACGTTGACCAGGGCGTAGTTGGCAAAGCCAAAGCTCAAAAGGGCCTTGGCCGTCTCAAAGCGGTCGGTGGAGGTGGGGGAGTCCATGGTGACGGCGATGAGTTCCATGCCGTCTCGCTCGGCGGTGGCGGCCAGGCAGTAGTGGGCGGTGGCGGTAAAGCCGGTCTTTAGCCCGGTGGCGCCCTCGTAAAAGCGGATGAGCTTGTTGGTGTTAGAGAGCTGGAACGCGCCATTTCGCAGGGAATCCATCCAGATGGTGGTATACTCCCGGATCTCAGGATGGTGCAAAATAAGCTGGCGGGACATGAGGGCGATGTCATGGGCGCTGGTGACGTGGCCCGCGGCGGGCAAACCGGTGGCGTTGACAAAATTGGTGTCCGCCATACCAAGCTCCACCGCACGCTGGTTCATCCGGGCCACAAAGGCGTCCTCGCTGCCAGCTACGGACTCGGCCAGGGCCACGGCGCAGTCGTTGGCGGATACTACCGCCACGGCCTTGAGCATATCATGGACGGTCATCTGTTCGTTTTCCTTGAGCCAGATCTGGCTGCCGCCCATGCTGACGGCGTGGGCGGAGACGGTAATGGGCTGCTCCAGGGACAGCGCGCCGCTGTCGATAGCCTCCATCACCAGCAGCATGGTCATGACCTTGGTGACGCTGGCGGGCTCCAGACGGGCATGGGAATTCTGCTCATATAGAATTTGCCCGGTCTCCTTTTCCATTAGGATGGCGGAGGTGGCTTTGATCTCACCCGGTGTGCCGACCACGGCCCGAGCCGGACAGGCATTGAACAAGAAAACGAGGCAGAGGACTGCCCCAAATCGTTTTTTCATGGTGGGTCTCTCCTTCGCTTGCAGTTGTGTGTTCCCTGTCCAAAGGATGTGAGCTTTCCACCGGGAATATGCTTTTGGAGAGGCTGGAAAATGGGGTGAAAAAAGAAGATCCTGGCATCGATCAAATTTTGCGAAATGAGAGGTAGGCTACTGTTGAAGGCCATTGTAAACGTGCCCGTCTGTCCCCTGATGACTCGGCCCGGGCCCGACTGCGAACGTGCCGATGAGGTGCTGCTGGGTATGGTGGTAGAGGTGCTGGAGCAGACCACGGCGGCGTATTGGCGGGTGCGTACCCACTACCGCTACGAGGGCTACGCTCCGGTCCACTGCCTGCTGACCCAGGGCGTGGCGACCTGGGAGCAAAAGCCAAAGAAGGTGGTCCGCCACAAGCGCTTTGCCGATGTGCAGCAAAGCCCCGGCTTCCAGTCCTGGCCCCTGGTCACTGTGCCCATGGGGGCGATCATGGCCGTGGCAGAGGAGAAGGGGACGGCGCAGCCGGGCTGGATGGCGGTGGAGCTGCCCAGCGGCTGCCGGGGCTGGGTCCGGGAGAGTTGGCTGGACGACCCTTGCGCCGCGCCGCCTGATCTCTCCGAAGCGGATCTACGCGCCCGAATCGTAGATATCGCGTTGAGCTACCAGAACGTACCCTACCGTTGGGGCGGCAAGACCCCGATGGGCATCGACTGCTCGGGTCTCGTATCCATGGCCTATCTTCTGAATGGCATCACCATCTGCCGGGATGCGCGGCTGGAGCCCGGCTTTGACCTGGTGGACATTCCCCTGGCGGACATCAGGCCCGGCGACGCCATCTTTTTCCCCGGCCACGTGGCCCTGTATTTGGGGGATGGCCGATACGTCCACGCCACCGGCAAAGCCGGCAGCGACGGCGTGGTCATCAACTCCCTGGACCCCAACGCCGACGACTATCGCCCCGACCTGGCCAAAAGCATCACCGCCATCGGCAGCTATAAGGGCTTTCACTGACCAAATTTGACAGCAGGGCCGGCATCTTACGATGCCGGCCCTGCTGTGATCAGCGTGCGATCGCCGAATTGGTGGTCATTGTCCTGGTGTCGGAATTCGAGCCGATCTTGGCATAGGCGGCCATGACGGCGTAGTAGGAAACGCCGGAGGTGCCCTTGTAAGTGTAAATAGAGGCGTGGCGCGTAGTTCCTGTTATGATCAGGCCATTTTTGACTGTTCCGGGAATGGTGGTCACATAGGTGCCGTCAGCCTTGTAGATTTTAACGCTGGAAATGCCTACCTCGTCGGCTAATGCATTTGCTTTGACATCATATGAGAATTTGACCTCGCCCTCCTTGTTGCCTACCGTGGCGGTGGCGGTGTAAGAGAAGAGGGTCAAGCTGGCCCTAGGTTCTACGGCAAGGGCTGCGCCGGAGCAGAGGGAAAGGGAAAACAAGACCGCAAGGGTCATAGACAAGAGTCGTTTTTTCATGTTATGGACCTCCTATAGAGTTGAGGATCGCTTTGATTTCATCTACGCTAAGCGTACCGCCGATTTCTGCTGTCAGATTACCATCACTCCATATGGCATGGATCGTGTTGACATTGGACATAATGTAAAACGTCTTATCGCCGTGCGTGTACACTTCCACTGGCCCGGCATCTTTTTCGTAAGGGATATTTGTAACTGCTTGATTGTAGTAGCGACTTACATCTACAAAAAAAGACCGCCCGTCTTCATGGTAAAAGACGAGGTTTACAGCGTCGAGCAAGTCGTTATGGAAAGCATTTGGCGTTCCGGCAGTAAAGCCGTTTGGAAACCATGTAGGCGCTAGTTCTGTCGGCAGATCTTGTTGTTCCAGAGCCTGCTGGAGTGTAGCGGAATATTTGGAGTTTTGCGCGTCGGTTTGGGAGGAAGTAGTGAAATGGAAAATGTCGTCGGTCCATTGGGCCAGGCTGCCAAACACGTTTAAGCCGGCGGCTTGGGCGCCAACCAACAGACACATAAAGGCGGCGATCGCTGCGGCAATGATGGCGCAACGGCGCAGAAGGCGACCGGAGTGAGGACGCTGTGGCCTTTGAGCAAGGGCGGGCGCCGGCGAGGTAAACTCAGGGTACAGGCGCTGCCCATCTCGTTCGGGTACATTATAGTAAGACTGGAAGTCAGCCCAAGCCTGATCGACATCTACCAGTCTGCCAGACGGATTCTCTTTTTCTTTCTCTAGCATCACCTCAACAATGGCATCAACAAACTCTTCTGAAGCGCTCTCAGGCATGGAACTGCTAAAATCGGTTTTCAGCAGATTCTCTAACTGCTCCATATCCAAAGATTTCAGAAAAGGGTATCTGCCTGCAGGATCCCTCTGCATATTTGCCATATTGTTACCCTCCCATCTGTTATCTATGTAACGGAAACGGTTTTTTGGGACAGAGCATTAGTAAAAACCTTTTAAACCTTCCCGTAAGGCATCGGATACCCGCTGCACCCGCTTTCGACACGCCCATATGCTGATGCCGAGTTCCTTTGCTATATCAACATAGGGAGTACCGTCTAACACAACTCGTTTGAAAAGTTGAAACCTTTCTCGTCCTGCGATTTGTTCACACCATTCTAGAATATCTATATCATGCGAGCGATCGGAGGTAGAAGGGGCTACCTTTAAATCTTCAAGATAAAGAAACAGGGCTTTTTGATAGCTTTCATGTCGTGCCATATTTCGGGCAAGATTTTTGATCGTGGCGTTCATCCATCGTAAAGGAAGCTCGCTAGCCATAACCACTTCGATCTTCTCAATTGCAACGCAAAAAGCCTCCTGCACAACGACCTCAGCTTTGGTCCAGTCTGCCGTGTAGTGAAAAGCGTGCCCCAGAAGGCGGTTAAAGTTTTCATGATACAGTTGTGACAAAAAAGCGTCTTGTTCCGGTGACATAATTGATCTCTCTCCTTACTCAATCAGTCAGCGTAGTGATTATATCACATTTCTGCCGATTTGTGTCCAGCCTCTCCGTATTCTTGCAAAATGAGTTGGACAACTCGCTCCGTGTGAGAAAGACTTTCGGAACTTTGCCCTTGAAGCATGGCGACGATATTATGTACATGAACATCTGATCTGTCGTTAAACAGCAAGGCGTCACAGCTGACGCCTAGGGCCTGGGCTATCGCTCGCAACATCGTGACGCTCATCATTCGCGTGCCGCTTTCGATTCTTGTAATTGCGGAGTTGTCGCAGTTTACGATGTCCGCCAGCTGATGCTGCGTTAGTTTGCGTTCCATTCTATATTTTCTTACATTATTACCAATCAGGTGCATCAATTCGCTCTTTTCGGTCATTGTCTCCCGCCCCCTTTTCGACTATATAGTCAAATTATAGTGCCCAATAGTCAGGACGTGGATGACCCAATAGGAGTGTAAACACTGACTATTAGACAGTGCGCAATGGGCGTTTCATGTAAAAAAATTGGGAAAGATGTCCAATCTCGGATCGCTGAGCACATAAACAGTATAGGAAAGTCTTACACTATCCAGCCAATTGCAAGTCCGCAGAATAATAAAGAGAGGTTGAGATGTTGAATGAAACACAACAAAATGACCAGAATGATCGCAAGCGCTCTTGCGCTGGCACTGGCGGTGGGGCTGATCCCTGCGTCTGCGGCGGAAGAGGACGATACCCAGGAGATATTTGAGCCAGCCAACGAATCGGTTTCGCAGATGAGCGACCCCATGCTGGGGGTCCAGAGTGGGGTGGAAGACATCCTGGCTGACGTACCGGCCCAGCCGCGCTCCAGGGAGGAATTGATGGCGCTGGATAGCATGGTTTTATCGGAGGAAAGAGAGCTCGTTGTTGTCCAGGGCCCAGAAGATAGCGCTTCCCAAACTGGGGCGCAGTTGTCGATTCTGACCTCGGCAGCTGATGACTTGCAGGATGAAGCCGCACTTAACCAGGGGCTTCGGGACTCATTTGGCTTGACAGACAACCAAATCGAACAAGGCATCTATCTGCATGGCAGCAGAGTGACATTTACAAACCACTTGGCTGACTTGACTCGATTTGCCGATCACTATGCGTGGCCCCAGCAAAAGGTCGAACAATTGGCCGAGCTGGTTGCCGCAGGATATTCTCATACACAGGCCATGCGTGCTTTAGTTGCAGGAGATGTTTTTGGTCTGGACTTTGATGAGTTAAAGACTGCTCGGGTAGAGGAACTTACGGCTCGCCTTAATGGAGACACTGGCGATGATGATAGTACAGTTGACGTAGAAACAAGGAATCTTTCTGATGAGTTAGGGCTTCCATATGCATTGACGGAGAATGTAATGGAGGAAAGCTCGCAAGATAGTTATGCAATAATGCAGACTATGCAAACAGAACTGGGAGAAGCGTATTATACGGGGAGCGATGATTCGGCCACCTTAGCGGCAGCGGGAAACACGCAGCAAGTAGCATATATGCCTCAGGATGTTCTAGGCCAGCCCTACGCATATGATAAGCAGGGGAATTTTGATATTAACGTCAATACAGGCGATTACACTTATACCGAGACAGATTTGAGCATCCCTGGTAAAAACGGTCTGGACTTGGTGCTAACTCGCCAATATCATTCCGACCAAGCAAACACTGAGCAACCCATGGGATGCTATGAGCCAAACAGTGACATAATAGAGGTATTTTATCGGTGGTATTTGGTGGAAGAGACCGATGAACACGGAAACTATGTAATAGCACAAGAACTGACTGACCGTTCTTCGTGTCATTTTTTAAACGAAGAAGACAGAGTGTTAGCGGAGGGTACCCAAACCTTTGCTTTAGCGGAATACAATGAGGCACTTAATTACATGTCAATCATTGAGGGCAAAACGCCAGTTGCTGTAGAGTATGGAGTGCACTTATATGACATGCTACTGGTGCCGGATATGATCCTGTATTCTAGTGTTTCCAGTAACAGCTTGTACCATGAACAGATGTCATACGACTTCTATGTAGATGAATATGGTCTCGGCCATGGCTGGATGCTTGGCCTGTCACGACTTCGGATGGAATACCCAGGGTATCAAGATCTAAATGGGTCAAGAATGCACATGGAACTTATTATGTCGGATGGAACGCGGTATCCCATAGAAAACTATGTAGGCACATCTGGCAATTACATTATGAATTACGAGTATAGCGATATTGAATTTCGGAAGTGTAGCCCTGAAGAAAGTGAAAAATATCCTACTGTTATGTACGGGTTATATCACAAGGATGGCAAAATAGAGTATTTTAACAGCGATGGACGCAACATTGCAATTGTTGATCGTTTCGGCAATGCCATCACTATTGATTACACTTTAAGTGATGACAAAGTAAAGAAGATCGAGATCACCGACACATTGAAAAACTCAATCGTCTACGAGGAAGTGCCCCTTATAGACGGAAATACATATGATTTAAATGGACAAGAGTACAATAGACTCTGGCGTCTGTCTCTCAACGGAGATACGATTAGAAAATACTATAGTCTTCAGACGTCTGAACGCTTGTACTCTAAGCGGTGGCCTACTGGAGGGACGAAAACGTATTACGCGACTCCTACTGCTTTAGTTGGCGTATCAAACGAACTGGACGAAGTGACATGGTATCAAGGTTATAACAGTCCGGCACGCTTCAATTGCTTCTTCCAGCCTAGCGCTCGAAACACATCCGCTCCAAGTGCAGTTGTTGATGCTAACGATGGCTATAATATGTTTGTTGTCCTGGATGCGGTCATATACCCAAATGGTGGATTATGTTTTGTTGGGACTACAAATACAAATGTAAGAACGCTTGGCCTCAATGGTTATCAACACTACATTCGTTGCGAAAGCATACGGCCTATTAGCGTTTCAAATACTTCAGGTAGCAATGACACTGTCAAATATACATATGGTGACTTCGACAATTTAGAGGGCTTGAGAGCTGCAAAAGGCGGCTATTGGTCCATGATAAAAAACCGACAAGTATATCCTGCAGGGGCATTTTCGTCTTTGCAGCGGAATAATTTTGACACCATCTATACATTTGGCGCAGAGGATGAAACGCTTTGCGTTGATAAGAAACTGTATAAGGCACTGGATTATCGTCAGGATCGTGTCCCAGGATATTGTGCGAATATGCCTCAGTCTACTGATATTGTAGCGCGCTACAAAACGACTTATAATTATCCACAGGGAAAATACAAGTATCCTACGACTGTTGAAACAACGTACTCTTCCGGCGGAAATCCAATGAATGTAACAGATCAATATATCTATAACGACAAGGGAGATATTTTAACTCACTTCAAGCCGAATGGACAAGAAGTAACTTATACATATGACCAGAACTACAGTATTCCTATGACTGTCACGTTCAAGCAAAATGACGCTACCACAATTAAAGTCACCAATACTCTAGCTAAAGACGCGAATGGCAAGGAAACGGCTATTGGTGCCACAGTGACCACCAGCAACGACGCTATGGTGAGTAAAAGTGAATTCAGCTATAACGAAAATGGCCAACTTACAGAGCAAAAGGACTACCGCTCCGCTGCCGCCAATGACTATGTAACTACCAGCTACAGCTATGACGACCCAGCCCAATACGGCCATGACGATTCCACCGGCGCCCTGCCCACCCAGGTATCTGTGGCGGGGGTGAAGACCGCAGGCAATGGGACCGCCGCGGGGTCCCCGGGCTTTGCTGCCGGGACGGTAGCCCGCAAGCAGACCTATAATAAACGCGGCTGGATCACCAGCGAGACCGACGCCAACGGCAATACGACCAGCTATACCTATGATGCCGTTGGCCGTATCACAAAGGTCACTCAGCCGGACGGGACAAGTCTTAGCTATAGCTACGATGTACCGTTCAACGCGGTCACCTACACCGATGCGGTCGGTAACCGGTGGGAGTGTGGCTATAGCCAATCTGGCAAGCTACAGACAGTGTTTGATCTCTCCACCAACCAGCTTCTTCAGGAAAATACTTATGACCAACTTGACCGTCTGGTGAAGCAGGTGGTCTATGGCGGCTCCACGCCCGACCAGACCACATACTATCGCTACGACACCGATGGTCGCCTGATCAAGTTGGAGCGAGTAGATGAAAGCGGAACGGTCATCTACGAGGAAAGCTACAAGTATGAGTATGAGGGCAATGCTGGTGAAGTCACAAGTAAGGTCACGAAGACCATTACCGGCGACACCAACGCGCCCTCCATCAAGACCACCAGTTACCAGGATAACATGGGGAACGTAGTCAAGACCGGCATCTTCCGCAACGGTGTGGAGGAACAGGACACCTTCACCTATGACTACCTGGGCAATCAGACCCAGGTCCAGACGGCGTTCTCCAAATCCAAGGGCTGCATTACCACCAGTTCCACCTACAATCACGCCGGACAGGTTTTGTCCACCACGGACGCCGACAAAAACACTACCACCTATACCTACGACTGGCTGGGCAACCAGCTCTCCGCGACCTCTCCCAAGAACCAGCCGGATAGTCGGAACGTCACATATCCCATCACGTATCAATACGACGCCCTGAACCGTCTCATTCGGGTGAAGACTCCGCTTGCCGCTGGGCACGACGGACAGACTGACTATACCTATGATCCCAACGGCAACGTGATCCGGGAGCGGACCTTGACCGGAGCCAAGGGCAATACCTCCAGCGCCCGGAACACCTACTATACCTACGACAGCATGAACCGCTTGACCCAAGCCAAGGGCAACGCCAAGCAGGACGGCCAGACCGGCGTTGATCAGTTCCAGTGCACCAACTACACTTACGACGCCCTGGGCAATATCAAGACCATGTCCGTGGGTAACGGGACCAGCCAGAGGACCACCCAATACACCTACGACCGCTACTCCCGTCTGACCCAGTATAAGGATGCGCTGAACCACACGGAGACCTACACCTACGCCCTGAACGGCCTCTTGACCAACAAGACCGACCGCCGCGGCATCACCACCACCAACACCTACGACGCTATGGGGCGCTTGACCGGAAGCATGGCGGGTCAGGACAGCCTGGCCTTTACCTACACCAAGACCGGCCAGCGCCGTACCGCCAGTTCCAACGGCGAGACCACTACCTACAGTTACGACGCTGTGGGCAACTTGCTCAAAGAGGTCACTCCCGTCGCTACCAAGACCATGACCTATGGTATCGGCGGCCTGCGCAACAGCCTTGCCGTTACAGCCAACGGCAAGACCTATCTGAACAATCAGTACGACTACAACAAGCTGGGCTACTTGACCAAGGTGAACTCCACCAATGTGGAGGCTCACTACAGCTACGACAGCAACGGCAACGTGACCAATATCACCAACGGCAACGGCACCACTGCCAACTACACCTACAACAAGGCCGATATGGTCACTGAGATCAAGAACAAGCAGAACAAGACAGAGCTGTCTAACTTCAAGTACACCTACAGCGCCGACGGCAACCAGATGGTCAAGCGTGAAGATGGAAATGGCCGGGGCTCTGAGACCCAATATTTTTATGACGGTCTGAACCGCATGACGAAGGAGATCAAGACAGGCGGCTCAGGGCAGATCCACACCTATACCTACGATAGCTACAGCAACCGTGCCAGTGTTGAGGTGAGCGGGACGGTTTGGCCCCCCGTGACAGAGAACTACACCTACGACGCCGCCAACCGGCTTCTGTCCACCACGGGGGACAATGCCGCCACCTACACCTATGACAACCAGGGGAACATGACCCAAATGGTGCTGACGGTGGGCGATACGACCCGGACGGTGAACTGCACCTACGACGGCTTCAACCGTTTGAAGGAATTTAGTGACAATAGCGGCGAAACGGTGTATACTTACGATGCGGACGGGCTGCGAGCCAGCAAGACCACCGACGCCGGAATCGAAAAGTATGTCTATGATAACGGCCAACTGGTGGTGACCATCGTTCAGGGACCTAGCCCCATCTATGAAGGTACCATATATAATTCAGGAGCATCGCACTCGTTTGCCCTGAAAGAGGGCCGGTGGTACTATGCGGAGATCGACGGCGTGTGGTACAGTGCCCAGGCAGAGTATGACAGTGGCCAGATACAACTCTACGCCAGACCCATGGATGGCCCAGACGATGGCAAGCCTGAGACCCCGGTGGACCCGCCCAGTTCGCTGGGATACGTCGCCCTTGGAGCGGGAGAGGTCTTCTTCTATACAAACAATGATACCCAATCTACGACCATTAGCGGTCCGGTGGGGACAAGGATCAGCCTTTATGATTTGAATCCAAATGTTGATCGGTCTGATACCACCTATGTCCGGGGCCTGAACTTGATCGCCTCCCGGACGGACAAGGGCGTTGTCACCTACTACCACTATAACGCTCACGGGGACGTGGTCCAGCTTACCGACAGCACCGGGGCCCTGGTGAAGAACTATGAGTACGACGCCTTTGGCGTGGAGGAGAACGCCGACGAGGACGACGCCAACCTTTTCCGCTACTGCGGGGAGCAGTACGACGCCGAAACCGGAAACTACTACCTCCGGGCCAGATACTATACGCCGGGGATGGGGCGGTTTACCCAGGCAGATACCCACTGGAACGCCCAGAACATGATCTATGGGGATAATCCCCAGAAGTGGAACGAATATCGGGGAGAAGACGATCTCCTGGGTCTGCATACCTATACCTATAAGCCTGAATTTACTGCGGTAGCCCAAGCGGGGAATTTGTATGGGTATGGGTTGAACAATCCAGTTATGTATCGGGATGCAGATGGTAAAAGCATTTTACTTTGTATTGCTATTGGCGCTGCTATTGGCGCTGCAATTGGTGCGGGGACAAATATATACGGTCAGATAAAAAGTGGGAAAACAATAGCAGATATTAACTGGGCAAGTGTGGGTGTCTCAGCGGTTGCAGGCGGTCTGTCTGGGGGCCTCGCTGGTTCACCTATTAAGTTGATGGGACAAGTTGCTTTCAATGCCTTAATTAGCGGGGCTGAATCCGCATTACAAGACAAAATCTATGGCAGGGATATTGACTGGAAAATGGTTGGAGTGAGTGCTGGAATAGGTGGCCTTGCAGGGCTTGTTGGAGGAAATGGCGCAACGGCACCCCAAAAGAGAGTTTATGGAAAGTTTGTTAGTAATGGACGAACATTCTCGGTTGTGTATTTGCGCTATACAAAGCGTGCAGAGGCAGAAGCAGCCCTAAAAGCACTTGCAAAAGGCATGACTAAATCCTCAGCAACGCAAATCATCGTTACAGATAAAACTGTAAAAATTGTGTGGCAGTAAGAATCTAGGGGACGAGAAATTGCATGAGCCTTATTGAATTCTTGATTTTCTACCTCTTCCTTACTGGAGCAGAGGTATATACCATAGCGTCTTACCAAAGTGGCATTGCAATTGCAGTACCAGATAAAATACGTGTCATATTGTTAATATTTTCTTTTAAGTGGCCTAAAATCAGTGTATTGGCGGTGATATATCAAGTTTGTACCTACAGTTTGCTCTTGTGTCTAGGCATTTGTTACCTAGTCCCCCAAGATTTTTTTATCAATGCACTTCAAGATGTTGAAAGGATATTTACTATTGCTGTTCGTACCCAAGTCACAGCACTTTTTCTTGTTGCCATGGCAGAAGAAGGCATATATTATTTGAAGACGAGGCAATGAAGAAAAGAAGACAAGGGGACGGTTCTTTTGTCTTGATGAAATCGAGGAAAAGTGATAAAAAACGGGAGGAGTTGACAAAATAAGAACTTATCGTTAAAAATCAAGGAAAGGGCGGTGACGACACGCCGAAGCCATCGGGCACGCCTGAGACCCCGGTGGACCCGCCCAGTTCGTTGGGATACGTCGCCCTTGGAGCGGGAGAGGTGTTTTTCTATACAAACAATGATACCCAATCTACGACCATTAGCGGTCCGGTGGGGACAAGGATCAGCCTTTATGATTTGAATCCAAATGTTGATCGGTCTGATACCACCTATGTCCGGGGCCTGAACTTGATCGCCTCCCGGACGGACAAGGGCGTTGTCACCTACTACCACTATAACGCTCACGGGGACGTGGTCCAGCTTACCGACAGCACCGGGGCCCTGGTGAAGAACTATGAGTACGACGCCTTTGGCGTGGAGGAGAACGCTGCCGAGGGCGATACCAACCCCTTCCGCTACTGCGGGGAGCAGTTCGATGCCGAGACTGGAAACTACTACCTCCGGGCTAGATACTATACGCCGGGGGCGGGTCGGTTTACCCAGGAGGACCCCATTCGGGATGGGCTGAACTGGTATGCCTACTGTGCGGGGAATCCTGTGGTGTTTGTGGACCCGAGCGGGCTTGAATGGGGAGCACTCCGAGATTTTGTTACAGATGTAGAGGAAATTCTAATACCGCCTGATTTTGCACATGATCCTTATATTTTTAGTGGCAGTGGAACAGATGGAAGAGTGACCGTTCAAGTGGGGGATGGTTACGACAGACGGACGGGAACTTTTTACTTTGATGGTAGGGTGGAATTCCGGATTCACCGGGGAAATGATACTGAGGTTGTTGAAGGAATAGCTCAAAATGTTAATGGGCATTTGTATATGGAGCGAACCGATTTTTACAGAGCAATGGGCATTGATTATGTTGATGCTACGGTTCGGTATACAGTTAGCGAGGCAGAAGTCAAAGTAAAGGACTTTGTTGTAGGGGCTTTCGCCGCTGCCGCTGCTGGCCACATTGAAGGCGAGACTAGTTCTTATATTATTGGTTACGCATTAGGGGAGTGGGGAATGAGCTTTTTTGAAGAAGCTGGCGAATACAAGGGACATGCTATATATGCAGAGATATACAATCCAGCAGCAGGGAACTATCGTACTATGGCTACGAAAGAAAAGTATGTGTGGACTTGTGAAGCAGAACAGCCTGGCTACTGGAAGCAGACGTATGGGCCGGTTACAAACTTTAATGGTTATAGATTTGATAGTGTAGTTGATTATCTGAAAACACATCCATATGAAAGGTGATGATGTTTTGTGCGACCTGGGGTGCGGGGGAAAAAGGTAGTCGGATGGAGCATCATAGCTCTAATCTGGCTGTGTAGCATTGGGTGGAGTTGCTTTGAGGAGCATAAGGAGCACCAGGAGATGGTAACAAATATTGCAAAATGGGACACATATGGTGCAATTCCGCTTGTGTCTGCTGTGGCAGAGAATAGAGATATTTATGACTTTGATAGTTCCATGGTTGGGAACGAACTGGTACACACATTATTTTACCGTTCCGCAAATGCCGAAACAGAGCTAGAGGCATACAAAGAATATCTATTAGCCCAAGGATATACAGATGTAACACCAATAGAAAAGGATGTTACATTGGTCGCGGTATATCAAAAGTCAGATTCTAAAAAAAAGGATGCCCCAATGCGTGTCGCAATATCGTGGATAAATGACGGCTATAAACTTCAACTCTCTGGATTTTAAGAAGACAAGGGGACGGTTAAGACAAGGGGACGGTTGATGTTCAAAAGGAGAAAACCGCAGAGACAGCGGCTCTTGGATAACCGTCCCCAATAAAGAGTTCGGTACAAACCAGAAGATATTTTGATTGGAGTTGCAAAAAATGATTAGAGAAGAAATGTTTGCTTCTGCAAAGGAAAAAACAGAGAGAAGTAAGCAATATTTTCAATTGAGAGAACGCTTGAAAGTAGTCCAGCAGCGCAAACAGAGCAAGGCTATATACATACTTGTTATCTCATTTTCTTTTCTTGGTGCTTTGATGGTTGGGGTGGGACTGTTTCATTACCAGTATCCACTCTCTATCATAATTTCTGTATCTATTGCCTTTGGCCTTACTCTGAGTTGCTTTTTTTCATCGTACTTGTATCTTGCTATGGAAATGCGGGAAAGTACCCTTCGCCGAAAAATGCTCGACTATGAAGGGGGTTATATACAAGCGGAGATTCCCGATGATATTTTTGAAAACTCTATCAAAATGAGTTATAAATATTTGGATCAGTATTACCTCCAGACAAGAGAGCACGCGCAAAGAGGCTTTTTTGTAACAGTGTGTATTTCTCTTTTTGGCGCAGCCTTGATCTCTGTTGGGATCATTGGTATGTTTTGCGGCTACATTACACCCTCGTATGTTACATGTGCATCTGGGGCGGCAACGGAATTTATCTCCGCTATCTTTTTCTACTTGTATAATAGGACTGTTTCCAGTATGAGCAAATATCATAACAAGCTGGTATTGTCGCAAAACATTTCGATAGCGTTGCGTGTGGCCGATTCGCTTCCCTCTGATGATAAAACCAAGGCGAAGAATGGAATAATCAACGAACTGCTTAAGGATGTCAATGTGCATCTTGCGGACAAAGAAGTGGCTACTTCTGCTTAAGGATAAGGGGACACGGGGACGGTTGATGTCCAAAAGGAGAAAACCGCAGAGACAGCGGCTTTTGGATAACCGCCCCCCTGTCTGCTCCTGTCTTTAGTGATAAATCATCTACTATTAAACACAGCATTTTTGTAGTTTTATTTCTGAAAGTGTAATATAATTTTAATATTCAGAAAGTGGGTGAGTTTATGGCAACTTTTTATGAAGTCAAACAATTGCTCTGTAAGGTGCTTGGTGGCGGAAATATCGAGGATAATGACGATGACATAACTATTGAAGTTCGTTCATTTCGAGAGCCACAAGAAAACAGACAAATTGTTATTTCTAATACAGAATTACAAGAATTATATAATCGAGTTACCGATATGAGCAAGAATGGATTAGAACTATTCACAGGAGACCGTTATGAAATAGCACTAGACTTAGATCGCCCTATAATGCGTCGTCAGGAGTTTCCTGTTACTTCCGAAGACACTACAAATGGTGTGGAATATGAATTGGATTATCCAACAGTTGAATATAGCCTTTACCTACTCATGCTGGTAAGAGACGCTATGAATCAACAACAAGGACGTTATAATAGAATTCCACCTGTGCGATTAAGGAGACCTTTTGACAGACACTTTAACAGTTATAATGATACTTCTTTAGATATCATATTGCCACGAATAATAGGTGAGCTATCTTTGAAAATAAAAAATACAAGTGCTATCCCTAAATCCTTGAATCAATTTGGTAATTTCAAGACTGCTTTTGTATTTGAATTTATGTATAAAACCGGAAATTCTCTTGTGGAGTTTTTGGATATTTTGGATATGTTTCCAATGAATAATGTTATGAGTAGCAGGTTTGATACAATTCAAATTGATACCCCACCATTAAGAAAATATAGTGAAGATGTAGTAGACTATTATAAACAGGCGCTGGCATCAAACGATCCTTATATTAAATTTATTTCGTTCTATCATGTCATGGAATATTTTTATGATGAAGTATTCAAGCGAAAACTCGTAACTGACTTAAAAAACAAAATTACACACCCTGATTTTTCTTATAAAAACGAAGACAAAGTATATGAAATTGCATTATTTATAAAAAACAGACTACGCATGAATGACGAAACGGGACAAGGTAATGAATTAGAGTCTTTGAAGTATGTATTAAGTGAATATGTTCCCATTGACGAACTTAAAGCAAGAATAAGTGCCGTTGATATAAATGCACTGAATTATTATCAGAACAGTAAAGTTAATTTTTGTAATGCTCCTGTTATCAGTTGGTCAGATGCACAAGGAGTTGTTACTCAAATTGCCAAACGAATATATTTTACACGAAACTCATTAGTTCATAGCAAAAGTGGGAAAAACAAAGAGCGTTATCGTCCGTATCAAGATGAAAAGCAATTGCAACTAGAAATACCACTTGTTAAAGCAATAGCAGAAGCAATAATTATCAACTCAAGTGAAATCATATAAAAAACAGGACCCGGAAAGCCAATATATATGACTTCCGGGCCCTGTTTTTATGGGTGCTGTTTTTGTGAATGTTACGCAGTAGAACGCCGCCTTTGAGCGCACAAGGGGGGATGTTCAAAAGGAGAAAACCGTAGAGATAGCGGCTTTTGGATAAACCGTCCATATGGGAGAGAGCAGAGGCTACCCGGCCCCCGCTCTTTTCGCTCACGTCCTATGCCCCGCAGGGCGTGAGCGTGTCAGCAATTCGGAGAATTACGAGAAGCGTACCAAACCGCTGACCCCGCCTTATGCTCACCCATCGACCCCCACCCAGCGCCCCACCGAAGACAGGGGGACAGTTCTTCTGTTTTCCACCTGTTTTCTGTGACAGACGAGAAAAGGCACAGCAAAAATTCTCCTTGCACGCCTATCAGAAATCTGATATACTAATGATAGAAAATGTGCTATGGAGGGATGCGTTATGACCATCAAACCATCTACCGCGCTGCGCAATGAGTATCTTCAGATCTCGCTTTTGGCACGGGAGACAGGGGAGCCTGTCTTCATCACCAACCGCGGTGAGGCGGACGGGGTCTATATGAGCATCGAAGCCTACGAGGAGCGGGAAAAAATGCTGGCCCACCGGGCGTCCATCCTCGCGGCGGAGGCCGCACGCTTGGCTGGAGCGCCGACCTATACCCAGGGAGAACTGGACGAAAAGGTGGAGGCGATGCTGCGTGGCGACCAAGCATAAGCTGGTCTATCTGACCGAAGCGGAGGTAGACATTTTAGGCATTGTGAAGTTCCACGCGGAAAAGGTCGGTCCCAAATCGGCAAGAGAGATCTACCAGACGGTCCGAGGGGAGATCATACGGCTTCAGGAGTATCCCCTGTTGGGTGCGACCCACCCCGACCCGGAGTTGGCGGTACTCGGCTTTCGCAAGCTGACGCTGAACCAGACCTATGTGGCCGTTTATAAAGTGGAGGGCGACACGGTGTTGATCTATCGTATTGTAAACGGCGCAACGGATTATCCCAAACTGCTAAAGTGAGCAGAAGCTCTTTTTAAAGAAGCAGGGACAGCCAAGGGGCTGTCCCTGCTTCTTATTGCACGCTCTGGCTCTGCCGGACCATAGGGCGGTAGACCACGAAATACATGGTGGTGAAGCAGGCCAATCCGCCCAGGAGCTGGCTCACTGCCTCGGCGGCGAAGACCCCGGTGGTGCCCAGGCCCCAGCACATCGGCAGCAGCACCGTCAGCGGCGCGTTGACCATGGCCTTGCGAAACAGCGAAAAGAAGATGGCGTTTTTCGCCCGGCCCAGGGCGGTGAAGGTGGACTGGCCCACCAGCTGGAGGGACATGAAGAGGAACATACAGTAGTAGAGCCGCAGGGCCGGGACGGCGGCAGCGACTACCTCTGGCTCGGAGTTGAAAACGCGCACCAGCGCGGCGGGAAACAGCTCCATCACCAGCAGTACCACGGCGGCGTAGGTCACGGTGACGGCGGCGGTGAAGCGGATGGACCGGCACACCCGCTGGGGCTTGCCGGCCCCGGCGTTGTAGCCGATCACCGGCTGGCTGCCCTGGCTGAGGCCCTGGACGGGCATGGTCACTACCTCCCTAAGGGAGTTGACAATGGTCATTACTCCCACGTAGAGGTCGCCGCCCCAGCGCTGGAGGGTGGCGTTGCAGACGATCTGCACCAGGGCGTTGGTCAGGTTGACAAAGAAGCCCGCCAGGCCCAGAGAGACGATCTTACGCACCCGGCTCCAGCAAAGGCGCAGGTTGGCGCGTTTCAGGCGGAGGATGGCCTTTTTGCCCGTGAGGAATTTCAGCGCCCAGACCGCCGAGCAGCCCTGGGCCAGAATGGTGGCCAGCGCCGCGCCCCGGACGCCCATATCAAAGGTGAAGATAAAAAGCGGGTCCAGCGCGATGTTCACCGCCGCCCCCAGCCCCACCGTCAGCATCCCCGTTTTGGCAAAGCCCTGGGCGCTGATAAAGGGGTTCATGCCCAGGCCGATCATCACAAACAGCGTACCGCAGAGGTAGATGGTGAGGTACTGGTCGGCATAGGGGAAGGTGTCGTCGCTGGCGCCGAAGAGATAGAGCATGGGCCGCTTGAAGATCAGCAGCAGCGCCGTGGCCAACCCGCCCAGGATCAGCAGGAGGGAGAAGGCGTTGCCCATGACGGCCTCGGCCTCGTCGTCCTCGCCCTTGCCCCGGTAGAGGGAGGTCAAGGGCGCGCCGCCCACGCCGCAGAGGTTGGCAAGGCCCATGATGATGGAGACGATGGGCATGGTGAGCCCAAGGCCCGTGAGGGCCAGGTGGCCGGGTAGCCGTCCCAGGTACATCCGGTCCACCACCGAGTAGAGCACATTGATGAGTTGGGCCAGCGTCATAGGCGCGGCCAGGGACAAAATGGTCTTTGGAATACTGCCCTGAGAGAAGTCGTTTTTGCGCTGCTCCACGCCTGCGTCACCACCCTTTCCATGCCCGTTCAATGCCCTATTGTACCCCTTTCTTACGGGGAAAACAAGAGGCGAAAAAGGAGCTGTCTCCCCCGGGAGACAGCTCCTTGACGCTGCTCTATTATTTCGCCGGCATGGAGAGGGTAAAGAGGTTGCCGTCTTTGACGAAGTTGTCTACGCTGTAGAGCACCAAAACCTGGTCCATGGCGTTATCCTTGGCGTACTGGGCCATGGAGGTCTTGTAGTACCGGGGGTCCACCAGATGGATCTCGGAGAAATGATAGGCCAGGAAGGGGGCCAGGGAGTCGGAGAAGGAGTCCCGGATGAGCATGAGCTTGGGACTTCCGGCGGGGGCCACGTTAGATTTGACGATGGCCAGGGGCTTGTTACCGCCCAGGAACATGGAGTATTTGTCCTTGTCCTGGAGCTTGGTCAGATCGTAGATGGGCTGGTTTTCCCGGATGTCGGTCTGGCTGAAGTGGTTAGTCACCGTGGCCGCCTCCTGGGGCACGTAGAGCTCGATGGTGTCCGGGTCCAGCCAGCGAACGCCGGAGGTAGAGAAGGTGGTGCCGTAAAACTCGGCGGACACGGTCTGGGGGGTAAAGTCGCTCAGGGGCTTGGGGGTCACGCCCATGCCCTCCATCAAGGCGGCGTAGGCATAGTAGGCGCCTAAGGAGGTCCAGTGGTGGTCGGTGCGGTAGAAGATCCCCTCGTTCTTGTGGGCGGTGAGGGCGGTGTTCACATCCAGCCAGGTGGGGCCGGCCAGGGCCGCGCCACGGGAGAGATACGCTCCCTCGTCGTCGTTGGGCGCGCCAGCGGGGAGCCGGTCGGCCCAGACGGAGACCTTGCCAGGGATGAGGGAGAAGTAGACCGGCGCGTCGCAGAGGCCGGCGAAGGTATCCACATAGCCGAAGTTCTTGTCGATGAGCTGCCGGGCCCGGTCGTCGGCGGGGGGGTCGAAGCGGGGGATGAGGGTGTGCTGATCGCAGAGGTAGACGCCGTTATTTTCCTGCTTGCCCGAGGCGTACTCCGCCCCGGCCTTCAGGGCGATCCAGCGGTCCCGCAGGGCGAACTGGTCGGTGACGTAGGTCTCAAAGTCCTCCATGAACTGCCCGCTGACCAGCCCCTGGGCGGTGAGTTGGGGCGCCTGGGCCAGAGCGCGGTTCTCCATAGGGGAGAAGTCCTTGTCCGGCCCGGCGGCGTTGGCCACGAAAAAGGCCCCTAAGAAGGCGCAAAACAGCGCGGTGATAAAGATGGAATATTTCTTTGACATAGCAGAAGTCCTCCTCAGAAGCGGAAGTAAAGGAAGGGATTATAGGTGGCGTCCACCAGATAGGCCGTGCACAGCACCAGAGCGCCCAGCAGCAGCGCGGGCAAGGCCACCTTTTTGACCCGCTGGGCCGAGCCGTTCCAGAGGTTTGTGGCCAAGGGCGTGGAGGCCACGCCCGCCAGCAGCAGCACCGGGCCGTAGGAGCGCAGGAAGTAGAGGGCGTCGGGGCTGACCAGCCCGCCCTGGGCAAAGCCGAACATGGCGCCCAGATAGCCCGGCAGCACCGCCAGGTCCTCGATGGCGAAGAGGGCCCAGCCCACTACGGCCACCAGCAGGGCGTAGACGTGCTGGAGCCAGGCGGGCAGCTTTTTCAGATGCTGGCCCAGCCACAGCTTTTCCACCACCAGGAAGGCGAAGTAATAGAGGCCCCACAGCAGGAAATTCCAGTTGGCCCCGTGCCAGATGCCGGTGCAGGCCCAGACCACCAGGAGGTTAAAGACAAGCCTGGGCTTGTTCACCCGGCTGCCGCCCAGGGGGAAGTACACATACTCCCGAAACCAGGAGCTCAGCGAGATGTGCCACCGCCGCCAGAACTCCGTGACGCTCTTGGAGATGTAGGGGTAGTTAAAGTTGCGCATGAACTCAAAGCCCAGCATCCGGCCAAGGCCCACGGCCATGTCCGAATAGCCGGAGAAGTCGAAGTACAGCTGGAAGGAGAAGGCCAGGATGCCCAGCCACGCCCCCAGGGTGGAGAGCTCCGTCAGGGGCGTTGCCAGATAGGCGTCCCACAGCTGGCCCAGATTGTTGGCGATGAGCACCTTTTTGGCAAGGCCCACCACGAAGACCTGCACGCCAGAGGCGAACTGCTCGGGGGAGTGGGTCCTGTTTTCCAGTTGGTCGTCCAGGTCCTTATACTTGATGATGGGCCCGGCGATGAGCTGGGGAAAGAGGGTGACGAAGGTGCCGAAGGTGACGATATTCTTCTGGCAGCGGGCGTCGCCCCGGTAGACATCGATGGTATAGCTCATGGTCTGGAAGGTGTAAAAGCTGATGCCGATGGGCAGGGAGAGGCCCAGTTGGGGCATGAAGGTAAGACCGATCCCGGCCAGGGCCCCGGCGATAAAGTCCCAGTATTTGAAGAAGAACAGCAGCGCCAGATTGAACACCACCGAGCTGGCCACCGCCGCCTTGGCGGCACGGTCGTTGCCCTTAGCCTTAGCCCGGGTCACAAGCATCCCATGGGTGTAGTCGATGGCGATGGAGGCGAACATGATGAGGATATACACCGGCTCACCCCAGCCGTAGAAGATCAGGTTGACCAGGAGCAAAACGGCATTTCGCAGCTTCAGCGGCGTAAGATAATACACCGCCAGCACCATGGGGAGATAGAAGAATAAAAAGAAGGGGGTGGAGAAGACCATAGAACGCCTCCGGGCCTAGATTTTCTTTATTTTACAGTATCTTGAAGAATTTTGACCATCCGGCCGGCCTCGGGGCAGACGGCCAGCACCACCCAGTCGCCTACCGTTTCCAGCTGCGCGGAGCTTACGAAGTCGGCGGTACCGGGATAGAACTCCGCCTCCTCCTTCAGACCGTCCAGACGGCTCTGGCAGGCGGCCTTCACGGCGTCCACCTTGCCGGACTTGACCTTGGCCAGAAAGAATTCCTGGATCGCGGTGCTCATATCGGGCTTGTAGAAGACAAAATCCTCCAGATCGTCGGCGCTCAGGTTATAGAAGTTTTCCAGATAAGCGCTCATGTCGGAAAAGTCGGCGGTGGGGGCGTCGGAGTTGCTGGAGGAGAGCATGAAAAGCTCCCGCAGACTGGCGGCGGTGGTAGGAGCGATGGAGGGGGTGTCCGAGGGCTCGGGTTCAGCGCTGGGCGCCGCGCTGGGGGGCGCGGTGGGATCGCCGATGGCGGGGGTGGGCGTGGGCTGGGCCGTGGGTTCGGCGCTGCCCGCGGGCGGAGTCTGACTGGGCTGGGCGCTCACCTCATCCGAGGGAGCGGGGGTGCCCTTGTCGGGGATGTCGGTGGGCTCCACCGTCCCCGCGGGACTGGCGGTGACGCTCTCGCTGGGGTCGGGGGTGGGCGGAACGTCGCCGTCCTTTGCGCCGCCGCAGGCGGCCAGACCGACGCTCAGGCACACAGCCAGGCCAAAGGCCAGAAAACGATGCTTCATAGTAAAAAACTCCTTTATGCTTTTTGATGTACCCAGGGCTTGGACGTATCTTGCCCGGAAAAGTTCCGGGCGCTGTCCTGGATGTGGTTGGCAACCCGCTGGATGAGCAGGTCCAGGGCCACCACGTTGTGGCCGCCCTCGGGCACTACGATATCGGCATACTGCCGGGAGGGCTGGACGTACTGCTCATGCATGGGCTTGACGGTGTTCAGATACTGGCTCACCACGCTGTCCAGGCTCCGCCCCCGCTCCTTCACATCCCGCAAAATGCGCCGCAGGATACGCACGTCCGCGTCGGTGTCCACAAAAATTTTAATGTCCATCAAGTCCCGCAGGGCCTTGTTCTCAAAGATCAAAATGCCCTCCACCAAAATGACCCTGGCGGGTTCGATGCGCACCGTCTCCGGCGCGCGGTTATGAATGGCATAGTCGTAGGTGGGGCAGTCGATGGCCCGGCCCTGGCGCAAAGCGGTGAGATGCTTGACCAGAAGCGGGGTGTCAAAGGAGTTGGGGTGGTCGTAGTTGAGCTTGCACCGCTCCTCAAAGGGCAGGTCGTCGTGGGCCTTATAGTAGCTATCGTGATAGATCACCGAGACGTCCTGACCAAAGCGGTCCTTGAGTCGGTTGGTCAGGGTGGTCTTGCCCGAGCCGGTGCCGCCGGCGATGCCGATGACCATAACGCTGGGAGCCTTGTCCAAAGCCGCCGCCTCCTTTTATGTGCTTGTCCTTTTTTAGTATACCGCCCGGGGGCTAAAAAGGCAAGGGGGAGAGAAGAAATTCCGGGCTTGGGCAAGGATAGGCGGATGGGGTTTGTTTCTTGACATAGGTAGGCGGGTGCTTTATAATGTATAATTAGCAAAAAAGCTGCATTTTAGAGCGTGGACCGGGTGGCGCTTGCGTTGCCACGTTCCGGTCGTTCAGCTTAGGAGGCGTTTACCTTGATGACAGGGCTGTATAATTTCGCCAGAGGCATCAATCACAAGCGCAAGGAACTGCTGTGGCAGCAAAACGGTAAGCGCTTGTCTGCCGTGCGGAGGATCGAAAGGGTACATCCCATCGAGGGCAAACGCGTGGTCGCCATGACGTTTGACGACGGCCCCTGCGCAAAGGATTTTATGGGCAAGGGCAAGGGACTGACCGCGTCCATTCTGGACATTCTGGCCGAATATGGAGCCAGAGCGACCTTTGACATTATCGGGACCACCGAGGGAAACTACCCGGATGAGGCTGGCGAACCGGGTTCATCGGCATTCGGAGGGATCAAATTCGACCACTATCCCTGCTTTGGGGAGGATCAGCTGGCCGGGGCCAAAAATCAGCGGGAGCTTGTGCGCCGGATGATCGACGAAGGGCACGAACTGGCAAGCCACACCTGGCAGCATCGCATTTTCGGGCGCAAACGGTTTCTCTACGGCAAGCGGGTCCCCCTTCGCTCTATGGATGAGGTGCTGCGGGACCTGCGCACCCTGCACGCGTATATCCAGGATGAATTTTCCTATGAGATCAAGCTGGCCCGTCCGCCCCACTATGTAGACGCGGTGACCGGCGGCGGCAGCGCCTATGACGCCTACCGTATGATGGGCTATCAGTATCTCGCGGCCAGCTTTGACGGCGACGGCTGGCGGCCGGGCAGCAGCTACGAAGACGAAGTGGAAAAGATGCTCGCGCCCATGAGAAAGCTGCTGGCGGAGGACCCCGACGCGCTGAACGGGCAGATCATCTTTCAAAAGGACGGCTGCAACATGAACTTGCGGACCCCCGTGGAAGACGCCCTGCCGATGCAGCTGAAAATGCTGACAGAGCTTGGTTATCAGGTCGTGCCGGTGTCGGAGCTGTTGGAGCGCTCGCCGTTTTTGGACCTTTCCCCCGAAAGCCCGGCGATGCCCTATGTGAAGGAATTGCTGAGGTGTGGGCACATCGTGGGGTATCAAAACAATACCTTCCACGGCGAGCGGGCGCTGAGCAAAAAAGAAGCGCTTTTGATGCTTGCGGACGCAGACACGGTCAAAGCAGGCGGCGGAGACCTGATCGCCCGGACGGCGGCAAGGTATCCGATCAAGTCTGTTACGGGCAACGCTTTGCTTGACTTAGCGGCCGCGGAGGGGATCGAGGTAGACGAGGCGGCCTTTCAGGACAAGCCGGAGGTTCGCCGGGAAGACGCGGTCGCACTACTGGCGGGGCTTGCACAAAAGCATGAAACGGAAGACGGAGTGATGGCATGACAGCTGTAGTGACTGACGCGAATTACCGCATGACCTTGTCCCTGACACGGGATCTTGCCGACAGGGGGATCCGTGTGGTCGCCTGCTATGTGGGCGATCAACTGCCCTTCCCGGCAAGATCGAAGTCTGTCAGTAAGGCCGTGCGTTTGCCGGATGGCAGGACGGAGCCCGATGGGTTTCTCGACGCTCTCTACGAGACCTGCGAGGAGATCTGCCGGGAGGAGGGCGAAAAGCCCGCGCTGATACCTGGCGGCACAAGGTCCATCGAGCTGCTCTGCCCTGCAAGCGTGCGGGAGCGCTTTTCAGCGGTCTGCGGACTGGCCCTGGCCAGCGAAGAGAGCCTGGAGATCGCCAACAACAAAGCCACGCTGATGGCGCTGTGCGAAAAGCTGGGCATCGACGCGCCCAAAACGGAGCACCCCAGCTGTCGGGAGGATTTTGAGGGGTATACGTATCCGCTGATCGTGAAACCGGTTTGCGGCGAAAAGCAGGGGCTGAAGGCGGGCGAACGGTATGTCATCGCCCACGACCCCAAGACCGCTGCCGACGCCTGGGTCCATTTTAGCGAGCTGTGCGGGGAAACGGTGGTACAGGCGTATCTCCACGGGAAAGAATGTGGCTTCTCGGCGATCACAAAAGACGGAGAGATCTTGACAACGACCAGCGAGACGGCCATTCGGATGCTGCCCATCAGCGGCGGTCCGGGTACGTTTTACTATACGGGGACCGGGGAGGTCTACCGTCCCATCGCCGAGCGGCTGGTCCGGGAGTTGAATTTCAGCGGGATTATCATGTTTCAGTTTATCCTCACCGACGACGGAAAACCGTATCTGATGGAGATCAACCCGAGAGTGTGGGGGTATTATCCCATCGTCCGGGAGGCGAAGTCCTCCTTCACCTATGACTGGTTCGCCGTGTCCCTGGGGCTCCCGCCCCTGCGGGAGAACGCCAAGCCGGGGGTGTATCAGTATTTCCTTCCCTCTGACGCCGGGCGTGCGCTGCAGCTCTTGAAGGCTGGTAAGGTGCTTGAGGCCATCGGGCATATCGGCACATGGCTTCGGCCGAGAAATCATGAGGCCCTCTTTGAGTGGTCCGACCTGAAGGCCTCGCGGGGCTACCTCGCCTACTACCTCAAGCGAAGGGCGGAGCTATAGGGGCGCGAGGGGCCGGCCTTGTTGGAAATACGCCCTTGCCAGGCTGGAAAAGATATGATATACTGATTAAACTTATTTGGTGAGGCCTCGCTTTGGAGAGAGCGGGGCCTTCCATACCAGAGAAGAGAGAGGAGCGTTTTTATCGTGTTTTGCAAGCAATGCGGCACCGAGATCGGCCAGAATGATAGGTTCTGCCCCGGCTGCGGCGCCCCTGTGGAAGCGCCGGCCCCCACCGTTGCCCCCGAGCCGTCGCCCTATGCCGCACCGGCAGTTGGCAATCCCCTGCTGAAGACCAGCGCGAGTCCCCTGTTCCTGATCGCCGTCATCTGCGCGTCGGTGGTGGCGCTGCTTCAGGTCATCAACCTGTTCGCCTCGATCAGCACGATGCGTGACTACGTGGACTACATGGAGTGGATGGGAGCGGACCGGGACACGATCGCCGCGATGAATGGCACACAGGTGATCTCCATCGTCATTACGCTGGGCGCCTTGACCATCACGGCCATCCTCCTCATTGGCCTTTGGATGACCTACGCCGGCGGTGTAGGCAGGGGGAATCTGCCCCGGCTGGTGAGCGGGCTGAAGTTGATCCGGGGCAGCGTGATGGCTCAGATGATCTACATGATCGTCCTGCTGGCGTTTCTGACCATCATCTTTTTGCTGCTGTCCGTTTTGGGCGGCGCCATCGGCTCGGCCATCGGCAGCCTGAACCCGTACAGCTCCTATTATGACTATTACGATCCCTACGACTACTACAGCGCCAAGGCCGCGGCCAGCATGGTGACCGTAGTCGGCATCGTGGGGCTGATTTTCGTTCTGGGCGTCGGCGCGTTGATGGTGATCTTCTACGTCAAGGCCCGCAAAGCGGTGGGCTACGCCCTGACCACGGCCCAGACCGGCGCGGTGGCCGGCGCGCCGTCCATGTACCTGATCGTCATGTGCTTTATCTCCGGCGGACTGTCGCTGGTTTCCCTGTTGGTGCTTCTGGCCTTTTCCGCCGCGGTGGAGCTGACGGCGCTTTTGGTGCTGAGCACTGTGGCCGCCGCCGCCCAGGCCATCCTCTTCGGCGTTGTTGCCGCGCAATACCGCAGCAAGGTCCTGGCGGCATAAGGGACCCTTTCCCCCATCGACCCCGGCGGCAGGCCGCCGAGTCAATTTTTTGAAAGAAAAGGAGAGAATAGATCATGTTTTGTAAGAACTGTGGCGCCCAGATGGACGACACCGATAAGGTGTGCGCCAGCTGTGGCACCCCCGTGGGTGGCGACTCCGCCCCCGCCCCTACCCCCGCTCCCGCTCCCGCGCGGGTGAAGACCCCTCCTGTGGGCGGTCCTTTGGAGTCCGCTCGGGCCAACCCCCTGTTCTTTGCCGCTGTGATCTGCCTGTCCGTGGTGGCCTTCTTCCAGCTCATCGGTATGATCCAGGGCGTGGGCGTTGTGGATACGCTCGCCAGCATGGGCGCCGGTAGCCTGGGTACCATGACGGTCCTGGTCTCCCTGATCGCCCTGGCTATCACCGGCGTGATCGTGGCCGGCCTGTGGCTGGCCTGGGTCTCCGGCCTGGACGGCGCCAAGGCCCATCTGATGCCCCTGGGCCTGAAGATGATCTGGGCCGGCGTTCTGGCCCAGCTGATCTATCTGAGCATCCTGCTGGGCCTGGCCGAGATCGTGTTGCTCATCGGCGCCGTTGCCGGCGGCAGCTATGCCAACTCCTGGGAGAGCCAGTTTTACGGCTATAGCGCCGCTGCCTCCTCCGCCACGGGCATCATGATCCTGGCCTTCATCCTGGTGGCCGCTATTATGGCGCTGATGATCATCTACTACGTCAAGGTCCTGAAGACCGTTAAGGAGGCCCAGACCTCCGTCGCCACCGGCAAGCTGGCCGGCGTGCCCTCCATGTTTGTGGTGGTGCTGACCTTCGTCGTGGCTGGTCTCAGCCTGCTGGGCCTGCTGTTCGGCGGCTTTGGCAACGCCATGAGCGCACTCAACAGCCTGGCCGGCATCGGCGCCAACGTCCTGTTCGGCATCGTGATGCTCCAGTTCCGCAACGAGAACACCACGGTGGCCTGAGTCAGACTGAGCGTTCCATACATCAAAAAAACACACCCCGTCTGGGGTGTGTTTTTTCGCGCTTTTTACACGACTGCCGGGGAGCTGCGCCACTCCTGGCCGCAGGGCAGGGGCCGGGGGGCGCAGAGAGAGAAGAGGTCTGTGAGGCGGGCCTCGGTGGCCAGCAGTTCCTTGTGGTCGGCGCTCTTGGTGAGGATGGGCAGGGGGCAGGTCTCCTTAATATCGGCCAGATGGGCCGCACCCCGGCCTGTCATGGCCAGCACCCGCAGGTATTCTGGCCCTTCGGGCCGCTGGGTAAGCCCCAGCCCCGCCCACAGCGTCAGCCGCCGGATGCGGGAGAGGGTGTGCCGCCGGGTCTTGGTCAGGTCGTAGAGCTGGGCCAGATCCCCGGCCTCCTGGACCGCCTTCCAAAGCCGCTGGCCCAGGCCATCGCCGCCGTCAGGCAGGGCGGCAAGGGCCTCGGGGGTCATCTGGCGAAGTTTACATAATATTGCCATCTCCAGCCGGGCGCTGTCGTACACCGGCCCGGTCCAGGGCTGGGCCAGATAGGCTTCGGCCCGGTCCAGCTCCCGGTCGCGCAGCAGTTGACGGATGGCGGAGGCGGAGGGGTATTCCTGACTGAGCGGTCCGTCGTGAACGCCCTGCCGCTTGATCGGCAATGCGCCCAAGCCCCGTGGCCTGAGCGAGCGTAAATACTCCACGGCCAGGTTGTTGTTGGGACCCCGGACCAGCGCCGCCCGCTCGGGCCCCAGCAGTACCGCCAGGGCCTTTTCTCGGGCGGCGGGGTAGGCCAGCCCCGCGGCTAAAAAGGGCCGGAGCGCCACATGAAAGGCGGGGCTGTCCAGCGCGTCCGCCAGGGCCTGGAGTCCCTCCAGGTCCGGGTCCTCGCAGCCGAAGCTGAGGGCGTCTGATCCGGCGGCGTGGAGCACGGCTACGGCGCTTTGGGCAAAGGTCTCCGCCGAGGCCAGGGCGAAGACCGTGGGCAGCTCCACCACCAGGTCCGCGCCGCTCTGGCAGGCCCAGCGGGAGCGGGTCCACTTGTCGGCCACAGCGCAGTCCCCCCGCTGGACCCAGTTGCCCGACATACACACGATGAGCGTGGCGTCCGCCCCGGCCAGGGTGCGGGCCTGGGCCAGATGAAAGGCGTGGCCCCGATGAAAGGGGTTATACTCCGCCACAATGCCCACAACGGCCATTTTCCTCACCTCCGAAAAAAACACTTGCCCTATACCAGGAAAAGAGTTACAATGTTAGAAGCATTATAATACATGGAAGCCTCTGCCGCAAGAGGCGATCATTTACACCTGAAGGAGAGATGGTTTTATGAAGATCCTGGTCATTAACGCGGGCAGCTCCTCTTTGAAGTATCAGCTCATGGACCCCGACACCAACGAGGTCTTTGCCAAGGGCCTGTGCGAGCGTATCGGTATCGACGGCCACCTCAAGCACAGCCCCAATAACGGCAAGGCGGTCTTTGACGCCGACGTACCCATGCCCACCCACGCCGAGGGCATCCAGAAGGTGCTGGAGCTGCTGGTGAGCGCCGACCACGGCGTCATTGCCTCCACCGATGAGATCGACGCTGTGGGCCACCGGGTCCTCCACGGCGGCATGGCCTTTACCAAGAGCTGCATCATCGACGACGCCTGCATCGAGGCCATCAAGGAGTGCATCCCCCTGGGCCCGCTCCACAACCCCGCCAACCTCACCGGTATCGAGGCCTGCCAGAAGGTCATGCCCGGCAAGCCTCAAGTCGCCGTGTTCGACACCGCTTTCCACATGACCATGCCCGAGAAGGCATATACCTATCCCATCCCCTATGAGTACTACGAGAAGGACAAGGTCCGCCGCTACGGCTTCCACGGCACCTCCCACCGCTACGTTTCCGCCGAGGCCATCAAGATGCTGGGCAGCCCCGCCCACAGCAAGATCATCACCTGCCACCTGGGCAACGGCTCCTCTCTGGCCGCGGTGGTGGACGGCAAGTGCGTGGACACCTCCATGGGCCTTGGCCCCCTGGCCGGCTTTGCCATGGGCACCCGCGCCGGCGACATCGACGCCACCATTCTGGAGTACCTCATGGGCCGCTACGGCTACGACATCAAAGAGATGCTCACCATCCTCAATAAGAAGTCCGGCGTGCTGGGCGTGTCCGGCGTCAGCTCCGACTTCCGGGACTTGGATGCCGCCGCCGACCAGGGCAACCACCGTGCCCAGTTGGCTCTGGACATCTTCCAGTACCAGGTGAAGAAGTTCATCGGCTCCTACGCCGCCGCCATGGGCGGGGTGGACGCCATCGTCTTTACCGCCGGCGTAGGCGAGAACTCCTCGGCCATGCGGGCCAAGATCTGCGAGGGGCTGGGCTTTATGGGTATCCAGATCGACGCCGAGAAGAACAAGACCCGGGGTCAGGCCATCGACATTTCCGCCCCCGGCGCCACGGTGAAGACCCTGATCATCCCCACCAACGAAGAGTTGATGATCGCCATGGATACGGCCAACATCGTCTCCGGGAAGGCCTGAGCGCCGCCGCTTTCATACCGTGTTATCTGTCCGGGCGAAGACCGTTCGGTCTTCGCCCGGTTCTATTTCTACCGCGCGTAAAGGAGGAACGCACCTATGGACTCCAAGCACCCTGGCCAGGAGGGCCAAAACAAGAAGCCGGAGGAGACCATCATCCTCAACACCAGCCTCATTCAGATGGCCTTTGACAAAAAGAAGGAGAGCGAGGCTTTGGAGGTCCAGGAGCTCCAGCAGCAGGCCGACCTGAACGACTTGGAGGCCCAGCGTAAGTTGGGACTTCGATATGCCCAGGGCGACGGCGTGGAGCGGGACATGGACAAGGCCATCCACTATCTGACCCAGGCCAGCGACGCGGGGGATATGCAGGCCCAGGACGCTCTGGCCAGCTGCTACCGCCATCTGGCCAACGAGTGTGACGAATCGGAGGAGGAAAAGCGCCGACAGCTCTACCGCCAGGCCTTTGAGCTCTACCGCCAGGGAGCCGAGGCAGGCTATCCGCCCTCTATGTATAACCTGGGCCTGGCCTACGAAAACGCCGCGGGCGTGGACGAGGACCTGGAGCGGGCCGCCGAGCTTTACCGCCAGGCCGGCGAGGCCGACTATCCGCCGGGGGACTGTGCCTTGGCGGTGTGCTATCTCAACGGCAACGGCGTACCTGAGGACCGGCAGCAGGCCCTTGAGCTGCTGGCCAAGGCCGCCCAGGCGGGCTATGCCCGGGCCCAGTGCATCCTGGGCGACTTTTTCATGAACGGCGACGGTGTGGACCGGGACGCCAGCCACGCCCTGGAGCTCTACCGGGAGGCGGCCAAGGAGGACTACGCTCCCGCCATTGAGAAGCTGGGCCTTTGCTATGAAAATGGCGACGGCGTGGAGCGGGATATGGCCGAGGCCGTGCGGTGCTACCGTGAGGCCAGCGACCTGGGCTTTTCCCCCGCCACCTGCGACCTGGCCGTGTGCTACCTCAACGGCGCGGGAGTGCCCCGGGACGAAGCGGAGGCGGTGCGCCTGCTGGAACTGGGCGTGGCCGACGGCCATCCCCGGTCTATGTGCGTGTTGGGCGACTGTCTTCGCTGGGGCACAGGGATCGAGAAGGACCCGGACCGGGCATTTATGCTTTATGATAAGGCAGCGAAGCGGGGCTTCATCCCCGGCATTCGCCAGATGGGCGTATGCTACGAGGCCGGCGAGGGCGTGGCCCGGGATCAGGAGAAGGCGGTAGAGCTCTACCGTCAGGCCTCTGAGGCCGGGGACAGCGCCGCTATGTGTAACCTGGGTGTTTGCTGCCTCAACGGCATCGGCGTCACCATCGATCCGGTGGAGGCGGTGAACTGGTTTGAAAAGGCCGCGCACGGTGGCTCGCTGCGGGCCATGGATTTTCTGGGCGACTGCTATAAGGACGGTACCGGCGCGCCTAAGGACCCCGAGCGGGCCATGCGCTGGTATAAGGAGGCCGCCGACGGCGGCTACCTCACCGCCATCTGCTCCATCGGCCTTTGCTACGAGATGGGTGAGTGCGTGCCGGAAGACAAGCTCAAGGCCACCGAATACTACCGACAGGCCGCGGAAAAAGACCACGCGCCATCTCAGTGCAACCTGGGCTTTTGCTACCTCCGGGGCATCGGCGTGGAGCGGGACGACAAGGAAGCGGTGCTTTGGTTCCAAAAGGCCGCCGACCAAGGCTGGCCCCGGGCCATGGATCTGCTGGGCGATTGCTACAGCGATGGCCGAGGCGTAGAGCGGGACCTGAAAAAGGCCGCCCAGTGGTACGCCGAGGGCGCCCAGCGGGAATACGCCCCCAGCCAGTGCTCCTTGGGCCTTTGCTACGAGTGCGGCGACGGGGTGGAGGAAGACCCGAAGAAGGCCGTGGCCTACTACGCCGCCGCCGCGCGGCAGAAATACGCCGCCGCCCAGTGCAACCTGGCGGTGTGCTATTTGAGCGGCATCGGCGTGCCCAAGGACCCGGAAAAGGCCCTGGTGTGGCTCCGTGCCGCCGCAGACCAGGGCTGGCCCCGTGCCATCAAGATCCTGGGCGATGTCCACAAGCACGGCGACGGCGTGGAGAAGGATCTGGCTAAGGCTGTGGAGTTCTACACCCAGGCCGCCGAGCGGGACTACGCCCCCGCCCTCTGTAACCTGGGGCTGTGTTATGAGTTCGGCGAGGGCGTGGCCGAGGACAAGGCCAAGGGGGCCCAGTTCTACCTCCGGGCCTCCCAGCTGGGCGACGTGGCCGCCACCTGTAACTACGGCTACTGTTGCCTCAAGGGCATCGGCGTGGACCAGGATGCCAAGAAGGCGGCGGAGTTCTTCCAGAAGGCCGCCGACCGGGGCCAGGGCCGGGCCATGGACCTGCTTGGGGACTGCTACGCCTACGGCGACGGCGTGGAGCAGGACTACGACAAGGCCTACCGCCTCTACCAGACCGCCTACGACCAGGGTTACGCCCTGGCCTGCATCGGCCTGGGCCTGTGTCACTTCCACGGCCGGGGCGTTCCCGCCGACAAGCAAAAGGCCAAGCCCTATCTGGAGGAGGCCTGGAACCGCACCAAAAACGAGACCTACCGCAAGCTGCTTTTAGAGTGCGACGGCCAGGCTGTCGGCAAGGCCCAGAGCGCCGCGCCCCAGCCCGGCGCAGCCGCCCAGCCCCAGCCGCCCAAGCCGAAAAAGGGCGGTCTCTTCGGCAAGTTCTTTGGCGGGAAATAAGTCGAAAAACCGAACGCTTTGTTGGTTGTGTCATGCGAAAGTGAACGAAAGAACCTAGCACGAAAGCGAAAGTTTTTTGGATATACCATGCAAAAATAAACGAAAGGAGCGGCCTCTTAACCGTCCCTTTCGTTTATTTTGCAGTTTTGAAAAAAATTCTTGCATTTTTCCAGAAGCGGAAGTATAATACAAAAGAAGTCCGCTCCCGGCGGGCGAAAAAATCCAAGGGCGGATTCCTTCGCCCGCATCAGAAGGAGAAATGGCAAATGGCGCTGACTGATCAATACCTCTTGGGCATTTATGAAAAGGCTGCCAAGAAGGACCCCGACCAGAAGGAGTTTTTGCAGGCGGTCTACGAGGTGCTGGAGTCCCTCCAGCCCGTCATCGAGAAGCGTCCCGACCTGGTAGAGGCGGGCGTGGTGGAGCGCATGGTGGAGCCCGAGCGGGTCATCATGTTCCGGGTCCCCTGGGTGGACGATAAGGGCAAGACCCAGGTCAACCGCGGCTTCCGGGTGCAGTTCAACTCCGCCATCGGTCCCTACAAGGGCGGCTTGCGGCTCCATCCCAGCGTGAACCTCTCCATCATCAAGTTCCTGGGCTTTGAGCAGATCTTTAAAAACTCCCTCACCGGCCTGCCCATGGGCGGCGGCAAGGGCGGCAGCGACTTTGACCCCAAGGGTAAGTCCGACGGCGAGGTCATGCGCTTCTGCCAGAGCTTTATGACCGAGCTTTGCAAGCATATCGGCCAGTTCACCGACGTGCCCGCCGGCGACATCGGCGTGGGCGGTCGGGAGATCGGCTACATGTTCGGCCAGTATAAGCGCCTCCAGAACGAGTTCACCGGCGTGCTCACCGGCAAGAAGGTGGGGGCCGGCGGCTCCCTGGCCCGCACCGAGGCCACCGGCTACGGCCTGTGCTACTTCGCCAACGAGATGCTCAAGGCCAACGGCAAGTCCTTTGAGGGCGCCAAGGTGGTCATCTCCGGCAGCGGCAATGTGGCCATCTACGCCAACCAGAAGGCCACCCAGCTGGGCGGCAAGGTCATTGCCATGAGCGATTCTAACGGCTACATCGTAGACGAGAACGGCATCGACTACAAGGTCATCCAGGTCATCAAGGAGCAGAAGCGCGAGCGCATCAAGACCTACCTGGACTACGTGCCCACCGCCAAGTACGTGGAGGGCTGCGCGGGCATCTGGACCGTTCCCTGCGACATCGCCCTGCCCTGCGCCACCCAGAACGAGCTGAATGAAGACAGCGCCAAGGCCCTGGTCAAGAACGGCTGTTACGCCGTGGCCGAGGGCGCCAATATGCCCTCCACCCCCGAGGCCGTGGCCGTATTCCAGTCTAGCGGCGTCCTCTTTGGCCCGGCCAAGGCGGCCAACGCCGGCGGCGTGGCCACCTCCGGTCTGGAGATGAGCCAGAACTCCCTGCGGCTGGAGTGGACCTTCGAGGAGGTAGACCAGCGCCTCCACCAGATCATGGTCAACATCTACCAGAACGCCGCCAAGGCCGCTCAGGACTACGGCTGCCCGGGCAACCTGGTGGCCGGCGCGAATATCGCCGGGTTCCTCAAGGTTGCCGAAGCCATGCTCTGGCAGGGCGTATCGTACTAAGAATAAGTCAGGCCACCAGCCCGGCGCGAGTGCGCCGTAAAAATCCCCCACGCATCGCGTGGGGGATTTTGCGCAGGGGCGGCTTTGCCGACCCCGAGCATCATAAAGAGAGGGGCCCCCGGCGGGCCGTGGCCCGTTGGGGATCGCCGGGGCCAATATCGCCGGGTTCTTGAAGGTCGCCGAGGCCATGCTTTGGCAGGGCGTTTCCTACTAAGATATCTCATTCTAAAGATTAATAGCCCTTCGTATAAAAAGGCCGCCAGTCGAGAGACTGGCGGCCTTTTGCATGGATTGACAAGTTATGGCGGGGTAAAGTATAATATTGGAAGTAAGAGAAAACGAAAAACACATCTGGGAAGGTGGCCCGATGAACAGGAAAAAGCTCGCCGTGATCGGTGTGATCGTGCTGTCGCTTGTGGTCGGGCTGCTGGTGTTTTGGCTGACTCAGTCTGGCTGCGGGAGCCGCGCCCCGGAGTTCCCGCCTACGGCGGAGACGGTGCAAGCCGCGGCGGAGAAGGTGGGCTGGGCCCTGGATCCCGAGGGAACGCAGTCCCCGCGGGAAGATCAGGTCATTTATACCTTTGAGACCGGGGATGAGGTAAGGACTTCGTTCTCCTGCACCTTGGCGGAGGGGAACCGGAGCTTGATGGGGTACTGTATGGCGATATTCCTCCCGGACAAGCCGGAATTTGCCTGGGAGGACTGGAAAAAGGCTGTGACCTTGGCCGAGACCCTGTACGGCCTTGAAGAGGGGGAGCTCTATCAAGCCCTGTCGGAGCAGGATATGCCCCAGCCGGTGATCCCGGAGGCGGGCTCGGATACGCACACGGGCCAGGAGTCCCTCGGTTGGGAAGTGGAGCTTCCGTCGGGATATGGACAAGCGGGGTGGTCCATCAGCGCCGGCGAGGTGGAGCATGGCTTCCCGGAGCCCACCATCAAGAACTGGCGGGAGACCTTCATCATTACCCTCTATGAGTCCAAGGATGCCTATGAGAGCATGGTAGACAAGGGGACGGTTTCTCCGTCTTGACAAAATCAAGAAAAATGGACGGCCCGTGGGCCGTCCATTTTTATGCTCATGTTGGCCGCTTGGGCTCTACCAGGATGGTCTCGTAGGTGGTGTAGACCACCATGCCGGGCTTGGCGGCGGCGGGCTTTTTCACGTACTTCACCGGGGTGTAGTCCACCGCCGTCTTGGCGCCGCCGTCCCGGGCCTGGGAGTGCCAGGCCGCCAGCTGCGCGGCTTCTAAGATACTCTGGGGATCGGGGTCCTCACCCTCCAGGCAGAGGATGACGTGGGAGCCGTGGAGCTTCTGGACGTGGAACCAGAGGTCAGATCTGTCGGCGGTCTTGGTGGTGAGGCGGTCGTTCTGGGTGTTATTTTTGCCCACCAGCACCCGGAAGCCCCGGCTGGTCACGAACTCCAAGGGTTTAGACTGGGTCTTCATGGCCTTCTTGCTGTTCTTGGGCCGGCGGAGCCAGCCCTCCGCTTCCAGCTCGGCGCGAATTTCCTGGAGGTCCCGGTCTCCCTCGGCCAGCAACAGGCTCTCCAGAACGCTGTCCAGATAGTCGAGCTCGCCCTGGCCCTTGGCGATCTGCTCGGCCAGCACCGCCTCGGCGGTCTTGGCCCGGGCATAGTCCTTATAATACCGGGCGGCGTTTTGCTGGGGCGTCAGCAGTGGGTCCAGTTTTACACTGAGCGTGCCGCCGGTTTCGTCATAATAGTTGACCAGCTCCGCTTCCTCCATGCCCTTTGTCAGCAGGTGGAGGCTGGACATGATGAGGTCGCCCCGAAGCCGCAGGCCCTCCCGGTCCTTGGCTTGTTGAAGCTCCCGGGACTGGTTGGCCACCTTCCGCGCTGTCCGCTCCCGCAGGGCCTTGACGCTCTTGTAGAGCTGCCCCGCGCGCTGCTTGGCGCTCTGCTGGCCTGGCTGGGCGGCGTAGAATTCGTCCATCAGCGCGGCGAAGCTCTCGTAGGCGCGACTCTCCAGATGGGGACCGTACTGCAGGATGGGGAGGAAGGAGAAGTCCTTGGCCACCCCATTTTCCACCAGCAGGGTGGGGGTATACCGCCCCGCCTGGATGTCCGCCAGCAGCTCCGCCGCCCCGGCCTCCGGGTCCTTATTCCGAAATTCCAGCTCCCGCCGGATCAGCGGCGGAAGCCCTGGATGGGGGTCGGGCAGATGATAGAACAGTCCGGGCATCACAGCGCGTTTTCCCGTGGCCAGATCCCCCTCCACCCGGCGGGTACAGGCTAGGATGCGGTCCTCTTCGTCGGTTAACATAAGATTAACTTGGCTACCCATGGCCTCTAAGATCAGGCACCGCCGCACGGTGTCACCCAGCTCGTTTTGGGCGTCGAAGACAAAGCGCAAGAGCCGCTCTCCCTGAGGCTGGATGATGTCCACCAGCCGCGCGGCAGAGAGGTGCTTGCGCAGCAGCATGCAAAAGACCGGTGGCTGGGCCGGATTCTCTCGGTTTACATAAGTTATCTGCGCCCGGGCCCGGCTTGGCTCGGCGCAGAGGAGCAATCTCTCGTTGCTCCGGGACGTGTGGAGGGTCAGGATGACCGTCGCCCGGTCGGGCTGGGTCACCCGGTCCACCTTGCCGCCTACCAGGGCTTGTCGCAGCTCCTGGGCCACGGCGGCCAAACACAGTGCGTCTAGGGCCATTGGGTGTCCTCCATGATGGCTTCAAAAAGCTCGTTGAGCCGGTCCGTTTCTCCCTGGAGCCACAGCCAGCCAAAGAGGGTCTCCAGGGCGGTGGCGGCGGCGTAGTCCTCCCGCTTGGCGTGGACGGGGATGGTGTGGGGGCTGGCGTTGCGGCCCCGGCGGAAGACCTCGGCTTCGTGCTCGCGGAGCATAGGCAGAATGACCTTCACCGCCGCGGCCTGGGCGGGGGCGGAGACGTAGCCCACGGCGGCCTTGTGGAGGCCCTTGTTGGTGGAGCGTCCGCTGAGACACAGATAGGAGCGGACCATCAGCTCATAGACCCCGTCGCCCAGATGGGCCAGGCCCAGACTGCTCAGCGCCGCGATCTGGTTCGGGGTGGCGGAGAGGTGAAAGTAGTCCATCAGCGGCTCATGACGGTGGCGGCGGCGGTGGCCTTGCAACCGCTGGCGTCGGTGGCGGTCAGGTAGAGATGGTTGGCTTCCAGGGCCGCCCCGGCCTGAAGGGTCTTGCCCGCGGTGGTGTCGGTAAGGGTCCCCAGGGCCGTAGCGCTGCCGCTGGTGAGCAGGACCTCCCGGCCCGCGCCGGGGGTAAAGCTGTCGCCGGAAGACAGGGACTTGGGCGCGAAGGCGCCCGCCCCCGCCGAGGCCAGGGCCTGGTCCACACGGCTTTCATAGCTGGTGACGGCCTGCTCCAGCTGCTTTTGCAGCTCGGTGCGGTTGGCCTCCACCGCGGCGGTGACCTGGGTCTCCAGCTGGGGCCGCAGGACCTTGTCCAGGTAGCTCAGGGTGAGCAGCGGGTCCTCCTGGGAGCCCTGGGTGGCGGCCACGGCGGTGACGCCGGCGGCGGCAACGGCCAGGGCGCAGAGAATGGCGGCAGGACGTTTGCATTTCATATGTACAACTTCCTTTCTTGTCTCTCCGGGGCCTGGCAGTCCAGCGCCCCGGAGGACGGTTCACACAAAGGTATTATTTCCATGCAGGCCAAAGCTGACGGCGATGGCGGTGTCCACCCGGTCCATCAGCGCGTCGTCCAGTCTGCCCATGCGCTCTCTCAGCCGCCGTTTGTCCAGGGTACGGATCTGCTCCAGCAGCACCAGAGAGTTCTTGGGCAGGCCGTATTGGTTGGCGGTCAGCTCGATGTGGGTGGGCAGCTTGGCCTTGCCTGTTTGAGAGGTAATGGCGGCGGCGATGACGGTGGGACTGTGCTTGTTGCCGGTGTCGTTTTGGATGATCAGCACCGGGCGCACGCCCCCTTGTTCGCTGCCCACCACCGGGCTCAGGTCGGCATAGAAGATGTCGCCTCGCTTCACGCTAACTTCCACTTGTACTCACACTCCGCGCCTCAAGTAGTCACCGCTCCGGCGTCACCCGGTTCGGTCACTAATGATTCTCCCACGGCGCGGCGGGGTTTATACTTCTCTGAGATGAAAAATCCCAAAGCAGGGTGCCCAGCCGCTGCTCTGCCCCAAAGGGTCCCCGAGACAGTGTATGCGCTTTGGGTGTAAGCGGTGCCTCAGCCCAGGTATACCCGGGGCACCCGGGGGGCAATGGCGGTGAGCAGCTCATAGCTGATGGTGCCAAGCGTATCGGACTTTTCCTCCACCGGCAGCTCGGGCCCAAAGATCTGGGCTACGTCGCCGGGCTTCACATCGGGTAGATCGGTGACGTCCACCATGCAAAGATCCATGCAGATCCGGCCCAGGATGGGAGCTCTGCCGCTGGGGAAGAGCACTTCCATGCGATTGGACAGGCCCCGGTGCAGTCCGTCGGCATAGCCGATGGGCAGTACCGCCACCCGGCTCTCCCGGCCCAAAACACGGGTCCGGCCATAGCTGACGCAGCTGCCCGCGCTCAGGTCCCGAACAGCGGCCACCCGGCTTTTCAGGGTCATCACCGGCGTTAGCCCCGGGCCGTCCAGACCTACGGAGCCCTCGTCGGGATAGCAGCCGTAGAGGGCGATGCCGGGGCGGACCATGTCCAGATGGGTACAGGGATAGTGTAGCATAGCCGCGCTGGCGGCGCAATGGTAGATTTTTAATGTCAGCCCCCGGTCCGCCAGGGCCGCCTTCAGGTCCAAAAAGTCGGTGAACTGGGCCATGGCGTATTCCTCGGAGCCGTCGGCGTCGGAAAAGTGGGTGAAAAGGCCCTCCGCTTCCAGTCCCGGCAGGGCGCACACAGCCAGGATATCCTCCACCCGGCGGGGGCCCACAAAGCCCAGCCGCCCCATGCCCGTGTCCGCTTTGATGTGGACCCGCAGGGCCTTGCCCGCCGCCTGGGCGGCCTGGGAATAGGCGCTGGCGGTGGGCAGATCAAAGACGGTCTGGGTCAGATCGTAGCGCAGCAGCTCCGGCGCGAAGGCCCCGGGGGTACCGCCTAGGATCAAAATGGGGGCGGTGACGCCGCCCTCGCGCAGCTCGATAGCCTCAGAGAGACAGGCCACCGCCAGATACTCCGCCCCTAGCCGCTCCAGCCGCCGGGCTACGCGCAAAGCGCCGTGGCCGTAAGCGTTGGCCTTGACCACACCCACAAAGCGGCAGCCCGGGGCCAGGTTGGAGCGCAAGGCGTAGTAGTTATGCTCCAGGGCGTGGAGGTCGATCTCCGCCCAGGTCCTCATTTGTGCGTTATCCACAGGGCATTTCTCCTTTGTTCAGTCTGTCTCTGGGATCAGACTCTGGAAGTCCTTCACTTGGGCGGTGACGATGCGCGCGCCGTCGTAAAAGAGCTCGCCCCACAGGGGCGTTTTCGTCCTGGCGTCAAAAGTCACTACCGTTTCCAATCCTACTCCGGGCTGGCTCTCGCCGTCTCGATAGGTGACGGTGAGGGTCTCGCCGTTTCCGTCCAGATTGGCGATGTAGCCCTCGGAGATGGCCCGGTAAAAGGTGGGCACCGTCTCCACCGGGCTCAGACCGTCCTCCGTCAGCGGTCCGGCGTCCAGACTGAAGCCGTCGTAGACCAGCTGAGTCTGGCCAGAAGCGATGTGGGCGGTGACGCCCTGGGCGAGTTCCGGCTCCACAATGGTCAAATCGGCGCCGGAGGCATCGTAGGCCACGTCCAGCACGTAGTCAAACACCCGGGTCTCGTAATCCACGGTGAGGGCCACCTGGCAAGAGCAGGTGGTCATGCTGGCAAAATCCTTTTGAATGGCCAGAGCCAGCGCCTCGCTGGAGCCTGTCTTCCCTTCGCCGCAGCCCGCCAGCAGCAGAAGGCTCATCATCAGTGGAACCGCCTTGAAGCGTCCCACAGGTCCATCCTCCTTTTTTCCTTATCCAACCGCGGCCTGCATGGCCTGGGGCAGATACTCCAGAATATCCGCCGCCGTCATGGCGTATTCGCCCAGCGCCTGGGCGGCCAGATCCCCCGCCAAACCGTGGAGATAGACCCCGGCGGTGACGGCCTGGGCGGTCTCCAGTCCTTGGGCCAGCAGGGCGGCCAGCATTCCCGCCAGCACGTCCCCCGAACCGCCGGTGGCCATGCCGGGATTGCCGGTGGGGTTGACAAAGGTCTCGCCGTCGGGCCCGGCAATGACGGTCCGGTGGCCCTTCAAAACCAGCCAGCAGCCGTGGCTCTGGGCAAAGGCTTTAGCCTCGGCCTCCCGGTCCCCCGCCTCCCGGCCCAGCAGACGGGCAAACTCGCCCATGTGGGGGGTCAGCACCGTGAAGCGGTCCCGGCGGCGGTCCAAGCTATCTATATGCCCGCAAAGGGCGTTTAGACCATCGGCGTCCAGCACCACCGGGCAAGCCAGGCGCACCAAAAGCCGCCGGGCAAATTCGCCGGTAGCGCTCTCCCGGCCCAGCCCGGGCCCAAGGACCACCGCGTCCTTGCCGGCACAGTGGGCCACAGCGTGTTCCAGGACGTCCGGCCCAAAGCAGGGCCCGGTGCCCAGGGGATAGGGCATGGCGCAGAGGAATTTGGCCGCCAGCAGGGGATAGACCTGGCCGGGCAGACCCACAGATACCAGGCCCGCTCCGGTCTTCAGCGCCCCCGCGGCGCAGAGGTAGGGCGCGCCGGTGTAACCGACACTGCCGGAAATTATGTCAACTTTTCCGTAGTCTCCCTTGTGGCTGTCGCGCTTGCGGCAGGGGAGGCGGGGCAGGGTCAGTTCCTTCACGAAATATCCCTCCAGCGGTAAGTCCAATAGCTGAATTTCACGCCGTTTTCCTCCAGCGGTCCTTCCCGGTCCGCCACCTGCCAGGTCGGGTCCCGGTCCAAGTCAGGAAACCAGCAGTCGGCGGGGAAGGAGGCATGTATTTTTGTTATGTAAACCTTGTCGCAGTAGGGCAGCAGAGCCTGGTAGACGCTCTCTCCGCCAATGACGATGGCGTCGTCCGGGGCGTAGGCCAGCAGGGCGTCCAGATTGCCAAAGACCTTGGCCCCCTCGGGGGCGTCCGTCATAGTGGCGGAGAGGATCAGGTTTTCCCGGCCGGGCAGGGGCCGGCCACCGGGAAAGGTGGCCAGGGTCTTGCGCCCCAGGATCACCGGGTGGCCGGTGGTAATGACCTTGAAGCGCTTGAGATCGGCGGAGATGGGGCATAGGAGCTTGCCCTGGGAGCCGATGGCCCAGTTTTCGTCTACCGCGGCGATGGCCTTCATGGCGCCGCCTCCTTTCCGCAAAAGAGCATAAAAAAACAATAGCCGTTGAGGCTATTGTACCACACCGCCCGGTCTTTTTCAACAAGGGAAGGCCCCCCAAAAAAACACTTACCCCCCGGCCATCCGACGTGACCGGGGGGTTACTCCTGTTCGTTCTGGATCTCCATGCTTTTTCAACCTCTGCTTTCTACGGGATACCCGGCGCTTTTGGTTTTACCGGGTGCGCGGTCTTGCTCGGCCCTTTGGTCCTTGTTTCCTGTCCATCCTTCAAACGCTTTTGTTTGGCTTTTTGCCTTTCCCATATCGTATGGGAGGTTTGGGGGTACATTCTTCAAGTTCCACTTGGTCTTGCCGTTCCGCTTGGAAATTGGTTTGGGTCCTTCGGCTTCCTAGCCCATCGGACTCACCTTCCTTTCCCTGGTTATAATATACAATACCTAAAAGGATTTGTCAATAGTTTTTATGAAATTTTTCTAAAAAATTTTTCATCAAAGCCAGTCGGGTGATTTGTACTCCAAGCATAATAGCCAATATTGCCTATCACACTTGCAGAACATTATAGGCAATAATGGAGATATGTCAAGAGGGGGGATCAGCATGATCTCATACGCGCCGCTGTGGGAGACCATGAAGCGCCGAAAGGCCAGCACGTACACCCTTCAGGTGAAAAACAACATCAGCAGTTCCACCGTTCGGCGATTAAAGGAGGGAGAGTCCGTATCCACCAACACGCTGGACGCCCTATGTACCATATTGAAATGTGACCTGTCCGACATCGTGCAATATATCCCCGACGATGAGTAAGCAGGGGGGGTTCACATGATCCGCTATGCACCATTGTGGGCAACAATGGCAGAACAAAAGGTGACCACCTATACGTTGCGTTTCAAATATAATATGAGCCATGCTACTGTTCAGCGGCTTCAAGCTGATTTGCCTGTATCCACGCACACGCTCAATAAGCTCTGTACGATCTTGAACTGCCCACTCCAAGCAGTGGCGGAATATATCCCTGACGAATAAGCAAGGGCCGCGCCTGCGGGCGCGGCCCTTGTCGTATCTTTCCGGCCTCCACTTGAAAAGAATCGGTGGAGTGGGTATAATGATGTATACCATTTTTTAGGGACGTGACGCCAATGAGACCCTCTATGTCCGCTCCGGCGGTCCACAAGCAGTATGACGAGGGCGTTTCCGCCTTCCGCAAGCTCATTGCCGATCCCGGCCTCCGCGCCGCCTTTGCCGCCGAGGCCGACGGCTTTTTCCGCCGCGCCGCCACCGGCGTGTGGGGGGAGGACGGTGGGCTGAGCCCCCGGCACGTGGAGTACTATAACGCCATCTACTGCAAGGGAAATCCGGTGCCCAGCGTGCTCTACTGGGACCTGTGCGCCCAGGTGGCGGACTACCCCGGCTTCCAGCCGCCCAAGTTTTTTGCCGGACTCATCGAGTATGACAAGCGTACCGGCAAGAAGCTGGCCCGGCGGTTTGTGGACACCTTCACGCTGATGCTGCTTTTGTTCGCGGCGGTGGACAACGTGGTCAGCGAGGCGGAGGCGGGCTTTGTCAACCGCTGCGCCGACGCCCTCACCCGGCTTTGCGACGCCGCCGAGCTGCCCGCGGACAAGGCGGGGCTGGACGTAGCGCAGTTCATCACCCCCGGCCATGAGACGGGGAGAGAGCCTGCCCCCACGTCCGAGACGGAAGCCGCCGTCACGGCGGCGGAGCCGACGCTGGAGGAGCTGCTGGCCGAGCTGGACGCTCTGTGCGGCTTGGAGAAGGTGAAGGCGGATGTGAAGAGCCTGATCAACCTGGTCAAGGTCCGCAGGCTTCGGGAGAAGGAGGGCCTGCCGGTGCCGCCCATGAGCCTGCATCTGGTGTTCATGGGCAATCCCGGCACGGGCAAGACCACCGTGGCCCGGCTCCTGGCCAAGATCTACCACGCCATCGGTGTTTTGAGCAAGGGCCAGCTGGTGGAGGTGGACCGCTCGGGCCTGGTGGCGGGCTTTGTGGGCCAGACGGCCATCAAGACCCGGGAGGCCATCGATAAGGCCCTGGGCGGCGTGCTGTTTATCGATGAGGCCTATGCCCTCACCAGCCACGACAATCCCAACGACTTCGGCCAGGAGGCCATCGAGACCCTCTTGAAGGGTATGGAGGACCACCGCCACGATCTCATCGTCATCGTAGCGGGCTACACCGAGCTGATGGACGACTTCATCCACGCCAACCCCGGCCTGGAGAGCCGATTCAACAAGTATTTTATTTTCGAGGACTACACCGGCGACCAGCTTTTTGAGATCTTCCAGTCCCTGTGCGACAAAAACGGCTATACGCTGGACGACGAGACCAGGACCTTCTGCAAGGAGGCCTTTCAGACCCTCTACGACCGGCGGGACGAGAACTTCGGCAATGGCCGGGACGTGCGCAATCTCTTTGAGCAGGCTGTTGCCCGCCAGGCCGACCGGCTGGCGGCGCTGGACAGCCCCACTAAGGATCAGCTCATGGCCCTGAGCGTGGAGGACGTAAAGGGGGAAAACGCCAATGGGTGACATCCGCCTCATCGCCCTGGACATGGACGGCACTCTTTTGGGGGCCGACCACCACACCATTCCCGCGAGAAACATCGCCGCCCTGCGCGCCGCCTCGGCCCGGGGCGTGAAGATCGCCATTGCCAGCGGCCGCAGCTGGTCGCTGGTCCGGGAGCACGCTGGAGAGCTGGGCTGCGTGGACTTTGGTATCACCGCCAACGGGGCCTACGTCCTGGACGCCAGGACCGGCGCGGAGATGACTTCCTTTCCCATGGACTCGGCCCAGTGCGTGGACATCATCCGTATCCTGCGCCGCTGGGACCTGTCCTACGAGATCTATGTGGGAGCGGAGAATTACATAGACCGTGACCGCGCGGAAAACGTCCGTCAGCTTTTTGCCAGCCCGGACTTTCTGGCAATGTTTCGCCGTAATACCACCACCGTGGATGATGTGGCGGCGGTGGCGGCGGCCCACAGACCGGGGAAGTTCGATATTTTCTACGTTCCAAGCGACCTGCGCGCCCAGGTCGCCGGCGAACTAAGCGCCACCGGCCCCTTGGTTATCACTGGCGCCACCGGCGACAATATGGAATTGAACGCCCCCGGCGTCCACAAGGGCCGGGCTCTGGCCGCCCTGGCTGAAAAACTGGGGCTGGGGCCGGAGCGGGTCATGGCCTTTGGTGACGCGGACAACGACCTGGAGATGCTGGCGTATGCCCAATGGTCTTTTGCTATGGGAAACGCCACAGCTGAGGCGAAAGCCGCGGCAAAGCACGTCACCGGGGCCAATTATGACAGCGGCGTGGCCATGGCGGTGGAGAAATACGTCTTGGGGACCGACCCAACGGAGAAAAAGTGAAAATCCCCTGGGAAATTGCACAATTTTTCCAAAAATAAACAAAAGTCGCCATTGACAGATTTGGAAAAGGGTGGTATACTGCACCTAGTCTGCACAGGAAACTAGGGCTCACGTCTGGCGTAAGTCATAGTCAATGACTTACGGGACGAGGGCTTTTTGTTTACAGACAAACAATTCTCAGGAGGTAATCATCATGTATCAGGGTACCGTCAAGTGGTTCAACGAGACCAAGGGTTTTGGCTTCATCGCCAACGACGAGGGCGGCGAGGACGTGTTCGTCCACTTCTCCGCCATCCAGGTCGACGGCTTTAAGACCCTGGCCGAGGGCCAGAAGGTCACTTTCGACACCGAGCCCGATCCCCGCGGCAACGGCAAGCTCCGCGCGGTCAACGTCATTCCTCAGTAATCAAAGGAACGGCCAAGAGAGCGTCTGCCTGATGGCAGACGCTCTCTTTTCAAATTTAGGCTTGCAATCCCCCCGGGGATGTGCTATGATAATGTGGCTTTCCGCCGGACCAACCCCCATACGCAGGTGTAGTTCAATGGTAGAATGTCAGCTTCCCAAGCTGAACACGGGGGTTCGATTCCCCTCACCTGCTCCAAAAGCAAGGACGCTCGGTGAGCGTCCTTGCTTTTTACTGTATAGGACCAAAGATGGCTCTTTCCAAGAGCCGGGACCTATAGCATACTACGTTCCAGATCGGAAAAGGAGAGAATGAGATGGGCAGAGAGAAGCTGAAGACCCGGCTGGGGTTCATTTTACTGTCGGCGGGGTGCGCCATTGGCATCGGCAATGTGTGGAAGTTTCCCTACATGGCCGGGCAGGGCGGCGGCGGGGCCTTCGTGCTGTTTTACCTGCTGTTTTTGGTGGTGCTGGGCCTGCCCATTTTGTGCATGGAGTTCGCCGTGGGCCGGGCCAGTCAGAAGAGTCCGGTGAAGGCCTATCAGGCCCTGGAAAAGCCGGGACAGAAATGGCACATCCATGGGTATCTGACCCTGGTGGGGTGCTATCTGCTGATGATGTTCTACACCACCGTGGCCGGCTGGATGCTCCACTATTTCTGCCTCACCGCCGCCGGGAGCTTTGAGGGGCAGGACCCGGCGGGGGTGGCGGGCATTTTCAACGAGATGCTGGCCGACCCGGTGCTGATGGGCATTTGGATGATCGTGGTGGTAGCCCTGGGCATCTTTGTGTGCCTGCGGGGCTTGCAAAACGGCTTGGAAAAGGTCACTAAGGTGATGATGCTGGCGCTGCTGGTCATCATGGTGGCGCTGGCGGTCCACAGCCTGTTTTTGCCCGGCGCAGCGGAGGGGCTGCGGTTCTACCTGGTCCCCGACTTTGGCCGTATGGCCCAGGCGGGTGTGGGCGCTACGCTGGTGGGGGCCATGAACCAGGCCTTCTTCACCCTGAGCCTGGGCATCGGCGCCATGGCTATTTTCGGCAGCTACATCGGCAAGGAGCGCTCTTTGCTTGGGGAGTCGGCCCGGGTGGTAGCGCTGGATACCCTGGTGGCCATTATGGCGGGTCTGATCATCTTCCCCGCCTGCTTCTCCTACGGCGTGGACCAGACGGCGGGACCCAGCCTGGTGTTCATCACCCTGCCTAATATCTTTGCCGATATGTTCCTGGGACGGCTGTGGGGCAGTCTATTCTTCCTCTTTATGTCCTTTGCGGCCCTTTCCACGGTGCTGGCGGTGTTTGAAAACATCATCTGCTGCGGCATGGAGCTCACCGGCTGGAGCCGGAAGAAGTCGGGCCTTATAAACCTGGTGGTCATCATCCTGCTGTCCCTTCCCTGCGTGCTGGGCTTCAACCTCTGGAAATGGGACTGGCTGGCCGTCTTTGGCGGCACCATCCAGGACCTGGAGGATTTTTTGGTGAGCAATCTCTTCCTGCCCCTTGGCTCGCTGGTGTATCTGCTGTTTTGCGTTACCCGGTACGGCTGGGGGTGGAAGCGCTTTCAAGAGGAGGCCAACACCGGCGAGGGACTGAAAATGCGTGGCTGGATGCGGCCCTATCTGACCTATGTTTTGCCCGTGGTGGTGCTCTTCATCTTTGCCATGGGTATCTACGACAAATTCTTCTGAGGAGCTGAGGACGGTGGACATCCGAAAAGCCACTGCCGCCGATGTTGACGCGGTGGACGCGATCTACCAGCGCATCCACGACGGCGAGGAGCAGGGCCGCACCACCATCGGCTGGGCGCGCGGGGTCTATCCCACCGCCGCCACCGCCCGCGCCGCCCAGGAGCGGGGGGAGCTGTTCGTACTGGAGGACCAAGGGACCGTCGCTGCCGCCGCCATCCTCAACCAGACCCAGGTCCCCGCGTATGCCGACGCCGACTGGGCCTATCCCGCCGAGCCCAGCCAGGTGATGGTGCTCCACACCCTGGTGGTGGACCCGCTGGTCCAGGGGCGGGGCTACGGCAGGGCCTTTGTGGCCTACTATGAGCGATATGCCCTGGAGCACGGCTGTCCGTATCTGCGCATGGACACCAACGAAAAAAACACCGCCGCCCGGCGGATGTACGCCAAGCTGGGCTTTTCCGAGGCGGGGGTGATCCCCTGCGAGTTCAACGGGCTGGAGGGTGTGCAGCTGGTCTGTTTGGAGAAAAAGCTGTAAGCTGTAAGGAAAAGCTCCCCCGCGCCGTACGGCGCGGGGGAGCTTTTGATTTGCCGCTTTTGCTGGAGGATCAGTCCAGGTCGTAGACCACGACGCCCGAGCGGTAGGTGTGAAGGATGATCTCCGCCGCGCCGTCGCCGTCCACATCGGCCAGGACGGGGGCGGCAATACCGCCGTTGGGCTCCACGCCGGCGGCCCCCACTACGGTGGGCAGCTCCAGCTGGGTCAGAACGTTGCCTTTGTTGTCGGCAATGTAGAGCGAGCCGTTCTTCGTCCCCTGCTTTGGGGTATAGGTGGCAAAGACCACCTCGGGAACGCCGTCGCCGTTGAGGTCGGCCACCGCCGGAGCGGAGGGGTACTCTACGGTGACGCCGTCATAGACATGGATGGGCCAGCTGTCGTGCTGGGTATGATCAAGATGGTAGCAGTTCAGCTTTCCACTGTAGTCAGGGTACAGGATCTCCTTTTCTCCGTCGGCGTCCAGATCGACGCAGACAGGATCAGGCATGCACCGCTCCATAACGAGAAAATCATCCAAAGAGAAGGGGTATAAGGGAGGGTCCTTCACCGTAGGCTCCACCGCCCAGGCGTCATTGAAACGGGTGCGGTCGCCGTTGAAGATAAAAAGCTCCTGGTACAGGTGGGTTTGAAAGGGCTGACTGGCCTCTATCCGGTCGTAGACGTCGCCCACCACGACCACTTCCTGGGTGCCGTTGCCGTCCAGGTCCACGATCTCCGCCTTGCCGTGGGTAAAGGAGGCTATGAGCCGTTCATTCATGGGCAGAGAGGCGATGTGGAGGGGGGTGCCCAGCAGATCGCAGGCCTGGCCGAAGCCGCCGTTATAGACCTTGGATTCGTACGCGGGGTCGGAGAAGGCGCCCACCCGGCCCCAGACCACCTTGTCCCTCACGCCGTTGGCCACGCTCACCGCGGCGCGAAAATCGCTGCGTACCAGGCTGCCGTCAGGCTTATAGGCGTTGATCTGGCTCATGTCGGCGGGGACCACCAGCTCCTTTATACCGTCACCGTCTATGTCGCCAATGGCAATGGTGTCGTGAAAAATGCCGTAGGAGTAGGCGATGGAGGGGGAACGGGGGTCCCGCTCCTGCACGAAGGTCTTGGCCCCGTCTACGCTGGGGTCCAGCTGGGGCCAGCCGGGGCGGATGGCGCCGTCGTGCTCATAGACGTAGACGCTCAGGCCGTCGGGGATCCCGATGCCGGCGGCGATCTCCATGGTGCCGTCGCCGTCCAGGTCCGCCACCTCAATGGAATAGACCTCCCCGGACAGACGCTGGGGCCAACCGGGCTCAAAGTAGCCGTTCTCGTCATAGACCGCCACCAGCCCCTGGCTGGTGGTGCTGTTGCCGTGGCCAGCCACGATCTCGTTGCGCCCGTCGCCGTCCACATCGCCCACATAGATATCCGACCAGGTGCGCAGGGTCAAGTCGGTGCCGTCGGTGGTGGCGTTTCGGTCCTTACCCACGGGGAAGCGCCACTTGATCGAACCGGTGGCGGCGTCCAGACAGGCGATAGAATAGGACGCTGCCACAAGGTCTGTGGAGCCGTCTTGATCCAGATCGCAGACCACCGGGCGGCAGTGATAGGCGTCTTCACAGTAGCCCCTCTCATACCGCCCGCCTTCGGCGTATTTCAAAGACAGCGCCCCCAGGGTGCTTTGCGCTATGGGTCGGGTCTGCCCGGCGCGAATGTCGTCGCGGTGAAAGTAGATATTGTAGAGGAGCTGATAGGCCTGCTCCAGGCTCACCGTCATCTTGGGGGACATGGCCTGCCCACCGGTACCGTTCATCACCTGGATCAGATAGGCCCGCTTCACCGCATCAACGGCCCAGGGGGCCAGCTGGCTCTCGTCGGAAAAGTGGATGGCGGACACATCCGCCTTGCTGTAAGTTATATCGCAAGCGTCCAGCACCCGCATGAGCATCACGGCGATCTGCTCCCGGTTTACCGCCTGTTCGGGGGCAAAGCGCCCGTCCCCCACACCGGATACCAGCCCGATGCGGCTGGCCCGCAGTACGTCGGCGTCGCTGGTGTCGGTAAAGGTGTCCTGGGCCGCCGGAACGGGCTTGGGCCGCCCGGTGATCAGCTCATAGAGGATCACCCCCAGCCGGGCAAAGTCCTGCCGAGTCACCGTGCGGTCATAGCCGGAAAAGTCGGCCCCGGTCAGCTTCCCGGTGCCCTGGAGCCAGGACACGGCGTCGGTGGCCCAGTCCGAAGGATCGCTTTGGGCCGCCAAAGTGGGGGCGATCAGGCACGTGGCCAAAACCATGACCAGCAATAGGGAACAGATCCGCTTTTTCACCAAAAACACGCTCCTTTTCCAAACACCCCACGGGAGTTTCTCTCAAAATATCATATTGAGGGAAAAAACGCAATCTTTTTTGCAAAAAATGAGCCGGGAGCAACTGCTCCCGGCTCGGATCGGTTTAGCCTGCCTATCAGCCTTCCCGAGGCGTAGCCTGCTCCAAGATCGCGCGCAGCGCTACCACATTGCCTGCCAGCCGCCCGTCCTCCGGGGCCAGGGCCAGAGCCTTTTCCGCCTCCTCCAGGGCTTGGGGGAGGCGGCTTGTGTTGTAATAGGCTTGGCAGCGCAGGTCGTGAGGACCCTCGGCCCAGGCGGAGGCCTGGGTAATGTAGCTCCGGGGCCGGTCTTGGATGGCCAGGGCCTGATCGGTAAAGTAGAGTACGCCGTTCCAGTTCCCCTGACCATAGGCCTGCCAGGCCATATCCATCCAGGGCTCCCGCAGATGGGGCGCTTCGGCAATGGCCCGCAGCCGCCAGCGCAGGGCCTCGCCGGGCTGGCCCTTTTGGTCGTAGCACTTGGCCATGTAGCCCATGGAGGCGGCGCGCTCGTCGGCCCACTGGGCGGAGGGCAGGGCCAGATGCCGCTCCAGGGTGGCGATGGCCTCGTCCCAGCGGCGGTGGAAGTAGTATTCCCGGCCCAGATAGTGCATATTGCGGTCGTCCTCCGGGTCCTCGGCCACGGAGAGCTCCAGCAGGGGCAGATACTGGCCCCGGGACTTGTGGGGGTCCGGGTGGTGGTCCAGCTGAACGCCGCGGGCCCAGACAGTGGGGCCGCTTTGGCCTGGACCAGCCCAGACCAGCACCTCATGGACCGGGTGGGTCCAGCGGTAGCCGTGGCGGCGGTGGATCTTCTCGATCCAAAAGACGGTGTCCTCGCCGCCGGTGGGGGTAAAGCTCCAAACGTAGCGATAGGCGGCCTGGCCCGCCTCGGCTGTCCAGGCGGCCTCCAGGGCCTTGCGCCAGCCCGGGCGGAAGACCTCGTCCAGATCGGTGCAGACGCAGATGTCGGCGTCGTCGTCCACCAGCTCCAGCGAACGGTTTCGGGCCGTGTCGAACCGCCAGGGGGAGACCGACTCCTCCGTCACCGCCGCGCCCAGCTCCCGCAGCAGCTGGGGGGTGCCGTCTTCCGAGCCGGTGTCCAGCACCACCACCTGGTCGGCCTCAGACATGGAGGCCATCCAGCGGCGGGCGAAGGCGGATTCGTTTTTGCAGATGGCGTACACCGCCACCTTCATAGTTACCCCTCCTCAAAAAAGGGAGGGCGGTCCCCCGCCCTCATGCGGATCATTCGCCTGCCAGCAGACCGGCGGCGCGCAGATTGGTCAGCAGCGTATTGAACCGCTCCACGATGTTGGCGGAGGTGGCGTCGGCCACCGGGGCCGCCGCCTTCAGCGTCGCGCAGCACCCCCGGGGGCCTCTGGGGCCGGTAGGGCCGGTGGGACCGGTCACGCCGTTTGTCCCAGCCGTGCCCGCGGGGCCGGTAGGACCGGTGGGGCCGGCCACGCCGTTTGCTCCAGCCGCGCCGGCAGGGCCTGTGGGGCCAGTGGGACCGGTCGCGCCCGCGGGGCCTGTGGGTCCGGTAGGGCCGGGACAGCAGCAGGGGGTAGGAGCGGGGCAGCAGGGGGGAGCGGGCTGACCGCGGGTGCTGTCCACACTGGCCAGAAATTCCAGCCGCTGGCGTTCCTCGGCCTCCCAATCAGAAGGATCAAATCGTCTCATGCTTCTTCTCCTTTGACCGTTATGGTGGATATTCGCGCGGCCTGAGGGAGGACCGCAGACCATTCTATGCGGTTGGCCCGGTTTTCGGTACAAAGGGCGACGGATCCGGCCCGGACAGAAAAAGGCGGCAGCGTTTCGCTGCCGCCTTTTCTTATTGCACACTCAACGCGCCGTTTACCACGTCCAGCCGCAGGGCCTGGCCCGGACTGACCGCGTCGGCGATGATGGCCTTGGAGATCAGGGTCTCCACATTGTGCTGGAGATAGCGTCGCAGGGGCCGCGCCCCGTAGTGGGGGTCGTAGGCCGCATCCAGGATAAATTCCTTGGCCGCGGCCGTGGCCTCTACCGACAGTTCCTTGTCCGCCAGACGCCGGTTGAGCTGGGCCAGCATCAGGTCGATGATGTGGGTCACGTTGTCCTTTGTCAAGGGCTTGAAGCAGACGATCTCGTCCAGCCGGTTCAAAAACTCCGGTCGGAAGGTCTGCTTCAAAAGGGCGTCCACCTGGGCGCGGGCCTGACTGGAGATCTCCCCGTCGGCGTCGATGCCGTCCAGCAGATACTGGCTGCCCAGATTGGAGGTGAGGATCAGCACGGTGTTTTTGAAATCCACCGTCCGGCCCTGGGAATCGGTGACCCGGCCATCGTCCAAAATTTGCAGCAGCACGTTGAACACGTCCGGGTGGGCCTTTTCTACCTCGTCGAAGAGGATGACGCTGTACGGGCTGCGGCGCACCGCCTCGGTGAGTTGACCGCCCTCCTCGTAGCCCACGTAGCCCGGAGGGGCGCCGATGAGCCGGGAGACGGAGAACTTCTCCATATATTCGCTCATATCGATGCGCACCAGATTTTTCTCGCTGTCAAACAGCGCGGCGGCCAGGGTCTTGGCAAGCTCTGTCTTGCCCACGCCCGTGGGGCCCAGGAAGAGGAAGGAGCCGATGGGCTTATTGGGGTCGGCGATGCCGGCCCGGGAGCGCAGAATGGCCTCGCTGACCAGCCGGACGCCCTCCTCCTGGCCCACCACACGCTCATGCAGGATATCTTCCAAGTGGAGGAGCTTTTCCCGCTCTCCCTCCATGAGCCGGGCCACGGGGATGCCCGTCCACCGCTCCACGATCCGGGCGATCTCCTCTTCGGTGACTCGGTCGCGCAGAAGGTTTTCGCCCTTGCGCTCCCCGGCCTTCTGCTCCTCGGCCTCCAGGGCCTTTTGCAGCTCGGGTATCGTACCGTATTTCAGTTGGGCGGCCTTTTCCAGGTCGTATTCCCGCTGGGCCTTTTCCAGCTGGGCATTGGCGCTGTCCAGGTCGGAGCGGAGCTTCTGGACCTGGCCGATGGCGTTTTTCTCATTGTCCCAGCGGGCCTTTTTCTCATCAAAGTCGGCTCGCAGCTCGGCCAGCTCTTTCTGCACCTCGGCCAGATGGCTCTGGGCCAGCTTGTCGGTCTCCTTCTTCAGCGCCTGTTCCTCGATCTCCAGCTGGACGATCTTTCGGCTCACCACGTCCAGTTCGGTGGGCATGGAGTCCATCTCCGTGCGAATGAGGGCGCAGGCCTCGTCGATGAGGTCGATGGCCTTGTCGGGCAGGAAGCGGTCGGTGATATAGCGGTTAGACAGGGTGGCGGCGGCAATGATGGCGCTGTCGGCGATCTTCACACCGTGGAACAGTTCGTAGCGCTCCTTCAGTCCCCGGAGAATGGCGATGGCGTCCTCTACCGTGGGCTCATTCACCATCACCGGCTGGAACCGCCGCTCCAGAGCGGCGTCTTTCTCGATATACTGGCGGTACTCGTCCAGGGTGGTGGCCCCAATGCAGTGAAGCTCGCCCCGGGCCAGCATGGGCTTTAAGAGGTTGCCCGCGTCCATGCTGCCCTCGGTCTTGCCCGCGCCCACGATGGTGTGGAGCTCGTCGATGAAGAGCAAAATGCGCCCCTCCGACTTCTTGACCTCGCCCAGCACGGCCTTCAGCCGCTCTTCAAACTCGCCCCGGTACTTGGCCCCGGCGATCAGCGCGCCCATGTCCAGGGAGAACACCGTCTTGTCCTTCAGACTGGCGGGCACGTCCCCCTTGACGATGCGCTGGGCCAGGCCCTCGGCGATGGCCGTCTTGCCCACGCCGGGCTCGCCGATGAGCACCGGGTTATTCTTGCTCTTGCGGGACAGGATGCGGATGACGTTTCGGATCTCGTCGTCCCGGCCGATCACCGGGTCCAGCTTGCCCTTCCGGGCCAGATCCACCAGGTCCGAGCCGTACTTTTTCAGCGCGTCGTAGGTATCCTCGGGGTTGTCGCTGGTCACCCGCTGGTTGCCCCGGATGGCGCTGAGGGCCTGCATGACCGCCTCCCGGGTCACGTTGTAGGTCTGGAAGAGCTGGGCCAGGGGAGCCTCCGAGCGCTCCAGCAGGCCCAGCAGCAGATGCTCTACCGACACATACTCGTCCTTCATGGCTGCGGCCTCGTCCTCGGCGGCGTTCAGCGCCGCGTCCAGGCCCTGGGTAATATAGACCTTGCCCGCCTCCCGGCCCGGGCCGGAGACCTTGGGCTGGTCCTCTACCAGCTTTTTGGCCGCAGCCTGAAAGCTGGGCAGGGTCAGGCCCATAGCCGTGAGCAGCTGGGGCACCAGCCCGGTCTCGTCGCTGATCAGGGCCAGCAGCAGATGGACCTGGCCCAGCTGTTGATTGCCGTACTCGCTGGCGATGTCCTGGGCCCCTTGCAGGGCGGCCAGGGATTTTTGGGTGAATTTCTGCGCGTTCATACGAAACACCCTCCTTTCTTTTCATGGTCAGTATAAGCGTTTCGGAGGGAAAATACATGAACGCATTGTAAACAATTAGCACTCTCTTTGATTGAGTGCTAATCTGTGCGTGGACCGCTGAGGGCGATGCGTGCCAGTGGCACGCGTCCCATCGCACGACCGAGCCCACAGGCGAGACCAGCGGACCCTACGGCTCAAACGAACCGCCGCAAACCGTGCGGGGTCGGCGCCTGACCCTTGCGCTGCGGCAAAAAAAGAGGTATACTAGGACAAACACTTTTTGATCGAAGGACGTGATACCTATGGTCTCCAAACGCTGTTATGAACTGGGCTCGGCCCGATCGGTGATCCGGGAACTGTTTGAATACGGCAACGCCCGCGCCCGGGAGGTGGGACCGGACAAGGTCTACGACTTCTCCATCGGCAACCCCAGCGTGCCGCCACCTCAGGCGGCGCTGGACGAGCTGGAACGGCTGGTTCGGGAGGAGGATCCGTTGACCCTCCACGGCTACACCTCGGCCCAGGGCGACCTGGCGGTGCGGCAGAAGCTCTCCGCGGGACTGGCCAAACGGTTTGGCCACGGCTATGGGCCGGGGGATCTCTATCTTACCGCCGGGGCCGCGGCGGCGCTATGCTGCGTGTTCCACGCCTTGACCGAAACGCCGGGGGACGAGTTCATCGTCTTTGCCCCCTATTTCCCTGAATACAAGGTCTTCATCGAGGGCGCCGGGGCGGTCCCTGTTATCCTGCCTCCCCATCTGCCCGACTTCCAGATCGATCTGGCCGCGCTGGAGGCGGCCATTGGGCCCCGGACAAGAGGGGTGCTCATCAACTCGCCCAACAACCCCGCGGGGGTGGTGTATACGCCCCAGACCCTGACCGGCCTGGCGGAGGTCCTTCACCACAAGTCCCAGACCTTGGGCCGGCCCATCTACCTTATCTCCGACGAGCCCTACCGGGAGATTGTCTATGACGGAAAAGCGACGCCCTGGGCTCCCGACTTTTATGCCGATACCCTGGTATGCTACTCCTGGTCCAAGTCCCTGTCTCTGCCCGGCGAGCGGCTGGGCTATGTGCTCATCGGGCGGTCGGTGACGGGCCACGACACGGTCTTTGCCGCCGTGGCCGGGGCGGGAAGGACCCTGGGTTATGTAAACGCACCCAGCCTCTTCCAGCGGCTCTGCGCCGCCTGTGACGGCCTGACATCCGACCTGAGCGTCTATGCGAAAAACCGCGCGCTGCTGACTGAGGGCCTGGGTGGACTGGGCTATGATACCTCCCTGCCTCCGGCGGGGACGTTCTACTACTTTTTGCCCACCCTGGAGCCTGATGACGTGGCCTTCTGCGAAAAAGCAAAAAGCCTTGATCTGCTGTTGGTTCCGGGCTCCGGTTTTGGCGCGGCGGGCTACGCCCGGCTCTCCTTCTGCGTGCCCACCCAGCGCATTGAAAAGGCCCTGGACGTCTTTGCCGCCCTGGCCGCGGAATACGGGAGGTGAGCGGTATGTTTGAAGGCTTTTCCCCTGCCACCTATGACTTCCTGCTGGGCATTGCCGCCAACAATGAGCGGATCTGGTTCAACGCCCACAAGGAAGATTATGTAAACTATTTGCAGAAGCCCATGAAGGCCCTGGCCGACGAGGTCTTTGACGCGCTCATCGACCGCTGCCCGGACCGGGATCTGATCTGCAAGGTGGCCCGCATCTATAAGGACGCCCGCCGCTGCCACGGACTGGAGTTTTATAAGACCAGCCTCTGGTTTTCCATCCTGCCGCCGGTGGAGCAGTGGCAGGACGCGCCGGGCTTTTGGTTCGAGGTAGGCCGGGACGGCTGGAGCTACGGCATGGGGATGTTTGCCCCCAAGGCGGCTACCATGGCCCGCCACCGCGCCGCCATCGACGCAGCGCCGGACCGGCTTGTCCAGCTCAACGCCAAGCTCCTGCGCCAGCATGAGTTCGTCCTATCCGGCCAGAGCTACGCCAAGTTTAAAGAGGGCGCGCCCAGCGACCTGGCGGGCTGGTACAATCTGAAGTCCTTCAATCTGATCCACGACAGCGTCCACCTGTCCGAGACCTTTGACGGTCCCGCTCTAGTCCAGCGTTTGGTGGACGGTTTTGCCTTTTTGATGCCCTTTTACGATTATTTCTATGAATTCTGCGAGGCCAGCCAGGCCGGGATCGATCCGCTGAACACCGGCATTTTCCAGTAAAAAATCCGTCGCCGGGGACACACTAGACCCATCTGCAATGGGGAGGTGTGAGCGTGGTACGGCGACATTGGCTTTGGCCGCTGCTCTTAGCCGCGTTTGGGGCTTTTTGGCTCTTTCGGCTTCGGCCAGAGCCGCCTAAGACGGCCCAGGCGGACGCGATCCAGCCGGTGACCCAGCCGGCCAAGCTGGTAGCCCTTACCTTTGACGACGGCCCCAAGGCCGCCACCACCGCCAAGCTGCTGGACGGCCTGGAGCGCCGGGGGGTCCGGGCCTCCTTTTTTCTCATCGGCGAGCAGATCGAGGGCAACGAAGAGCTGGTGCGGCGGATGGCCGCCGCCGGGCACCAGATCGGCGTCCACACCTATGACCATGTGGCCCTGACCGACCTGAGCGACGCCGACTTCGACGCCCAGGTAGGCCGCACCCGCCGAGCGCTGACCCAGCTGCTGGGGGAGGGAGACTACTGGCTGCGTCCGCCCTATGGGATGGTGGACGACGGCGTCAAACGAAACGCGGGCAGCCCTATCATTTTGTGGTCGGTGGACCCGGAGGACTGGCACCAGCGCAGCGTCCAGCGGGAGGTGAGCCACATTGTCTCCGCCGTCGGAGATGGCGATGTGATCTTGATGCACGACATCTTTCCCGAGAGCGTAGACGCCGCCCTTCAGGTGGTGGACCAGCTCCACCACGCTGGCTACGCCTTCGTCACCGTGGAGGAGCTTTTTGCCGCCCAAGGGGTGACGCTGGAGCCGGGACAGGTGTATCGTTATTGCGGCGAACGGTGATTTCCAATATTTTGTTTACAAACGGTTTTTATTATTTCTGTATAGATAGAACAGCGGAATAGCAAAAAATTCAATTTAAAACCTTGCATTTCTGTAAAAAATGTGGTATGCTAAATCCTGGAAGCAGTTCATGACAGCGGGGAGGGAGGCATACCATGTTTCGGCCTGGCGATAAGATCGTTCATCCCATGCACGGCGCGGGCGTTGTTGACTCGATCGTCAGCAAAAAGCTGGGCGGCGTGGTCCGGGACTACTATATCCTCAAGCTCCCCGTAGGCGGCATGGTCGTCATGATCCCCACCGAGACCTCCGAGGCCATCGGCGTCCGGCCTGTGGTGCGCCCTGACCAGGCCGATCAGGTCATTGCCGCCATCCCCGGCATGGAGATCGACATGACGCCGGGTTGGAACCAGCGCTACCGGGAAAACATGGTCCGGCTCAAAAGCGGCGATCTGATGGAGGTGGCCGCTGTGGTCAAGGGCTTGTCCCGGCGGGACGAAGCCAGGGGGCTGTCCACCGGAGAGCGCAAAATGCTCCATACCGCCCGGCAGATCCTGATTTCCGAGCTTGTTCTGGCCCACGGCTCCAGCTATGAGGAGATGGAGCGCCGGGTCAACAGCGCGCTAAATCAATAAACCGAACCGGACGCCCACGGCCTGGGGCCGTGGGCGTTTTTCATGGAAAAAGTCCACTGGGAAAGGAAGAGCGCCCATGCTGTTCAAGCGCAAGAAAAAGCCCCAGCTTCTCGGCCCGCGCTGTGCCTGCGTGGTGGCCGCCGCCGGGTCGTCCAGCCGAATGGAGGGAGCGGACAAGTTGATGGAGGATCTGGGCGGCGAGCCGGTGATCCTGCGTACCCTCCGCGCCCTCAGCGCCAGCCCTTACATCCATGAGATCACCGTGGTCACCCGTGAGGACCTGTTGCTGGAAATTGGCCGCCTTTGCCGGGATAACCAGCTGACCAAGGTCACTCAGGTGCTCCTGGGCGGCCAGAGCCGGCTGGAGTCTGTGTATAAGGGTGTGTGCCAGCTCTCCAAGCGCGCCAAGCTCATCGCCGTCCACGACGGCGCCCGGCCCTTTGTGAGCCATGACGTGATCCACGCCGTCTGCCACGCCGCCAGCCATTGCGGCGCGGCGTGTCCGGCAGTAGCGGTGACCGATACCCTTAAGCGGGTGGAGGGAGACCGGGTAGTGGAGACCCCGGACCGGGCCGCCTTCCGGGCGGTGCAGACGCCCCAGGTCTTCGATGCGGACCTGCTGCGGGCGGCGCTGCAAAAGGCCATAGAGGACGGCGCGGCCATTACCGACGACTGCTCCGCCGTGGAGGCCCTGGGGGCCACGGTCTACCTTACCCCCGGGGACCCGAGGAACCTGAAGATCACCACGCCCACCGACCTGGCCCTGGCCCGGGTCATACTGGAGGGCTGAACGATGCGCATTGGACACGGCTATGACGTCCACCGCCTGGTGGAAGGGCGGGCACTCATTTTAGGCGGTGTGGACATCCCCTATGAAAAGGGCCTTTTGGGCCATTCCGATGCCGACGTGCTGACCCACGCGGTGATGGACGCCCTGCTGGGGGCGGCGTGTTTGGGCGACATCGGCCAGCACTTCCCCGACACCGATCTCGCCTACGCCGGCGCGGATAGTCTGGCGCTTCTTGGCAAGGTCATGGAGCTGCTGGCGGTCAGAGGCTACGTCCTTTGCAATCTGGACGCCACCATCCTGGCCCAGGCCCCCAAGCTGGCTCCCCACATTCCCCAGATGCGTGCCAATCTGGCCCGGACCATGGGCGTGGACCCAGACCAGGTCAGCGTCAAGGCAACCACGGAAGAGGGCCTGGGCTTCACCGGCCAGGGCCTGGGCATCGCAGCCCACGCCGTGGTTTTGCTGGACAAGGCTTGATCGGAGCCCGCTTGAGCGGATGGGCCCTTAGTATAAAAAAGCGACGGCGTGAGCCGTCGCTTTTTTGTTCTGCACTTCAGGAGAGGACGGAGCGGAGCAGGCCCACCAGCTTGTCGGCGTCGATGGGCTTGGCGATGTGGTCGTTCATTCCCGCCTTCAGCGCCTCCTGCCGGTCGGAGTCGAAGGCGTTGGCGGTCATGGCAAAGATGGGGATGGAGGACAGGGCTGGGTCGGGGAGGGCCCGGATAGCCCGGGTGGCGGCGTAGCCGTCCATAACGGGCATCTGAATGTCCATAAGGATCAGGCTGTAAAAACCGGGCGGGGCGGCCTGGAGCGTGTCCAGGGCCACTTGGCCGTTTTCGGCGGTATCGGCCTGGAACCCCGCGTCCTCCAAAATGGCCACGGCGATCTCCCGGTTGAGCTCGTTGTCCTCCACCAGCAGGATGCGCCCGCTCTGGCTGGGAACGCGGGACCCGGCGGAGACGTGGGAGACGCTTGGGGAGACGCTGGGATTCAGATGGAAGGGGAGGGAAATGGTGACGGTGGTGCCCTCGCCCTGGACCGACTGGATGTCGATGGAGCCATTCATCATGTCCACAATGTTTTTGGTGATGGCCATGCCCAACCCGGTGCCCTGGATGCCGCTGGTGGTGGAGTTGTATTCCCGCTCAAAGGGCTCAAAGATGCGCTGGAGAAATTCCGGGCTGATGCCCACGCCGGTATCCCGGACACAGAATTCATAGCGGGCGTTGCCGGTGAGGGTACCGGGGAGTTGCCGGGCGGTAAAGGTGACGCGTCCGCCCTTGGGGGTGTAGCGAATGGCGTTGGTCAGGATGTTGAGGAGCATCTGCTCCAGGCGGAGCTTATCGCAAAGCACATCGGGGTCCGTGATGCCGGAGGCGTCCAGGGTAAAGGATAGGCCTTTGCTTTGCAGACCGGTCTGGACCATGGCGGACAGCTCTTGCACAAGCTCTGTGAGGGAACAGGGCTCCTCGGCCAGAGTGACCTTGCCGCTTTCGATCTGGGACATATCCAGCACATCGTTGAGCAGCCGCAGCAGATGCTCGCCCGAGGAGCTGATCTTGTTCAGGTAGTCCTGGACCTTGGCGCGGTCGTCGATGTGGGAGGCGGCCAGAGAGGTGAAACCGACGATGGCGTTCATGGGGGTGCGGATATCATGGGACATATTGCTCAGGAAGGTGGTCTTGGCCCGGTTGGCCCGGTTGGCCTGCTCCAGGGCGTTTTCCAGCAGTTGACGCTGCCGCATCTCGGCGCGGATGGTCTCATCTACGCTGCGAATACCCAGGACGATGTTGTGCTTGCGCTGCCAGTCTCCGGAGCGGACGATCTTGAGTTCGTAGAAATAGGTTTTCCCGTCCTGCTCCAGGACCCGAAAGTCCAGGCCGCAGACGGTGCGCTGGGCCATCTCCGCCAAAAGCCGCTCCCGGGTGCAGAACTGGCACAGCGGGTCCCGGTCGGGGGCGTAGACCCGGCACTGGGCATAGGCGTTGATGGCGTCTTCTATGGTGGTGCCTTCCAAGAAGGCCTCATGGACTACATGGCTGGGATCGGCGTCCAGCCGGAGGGGAGAGCCGATCCCGGTGTCCAGGTCAAAGAAGCAGACCACGCTGTAATCCGCGGCCAGAGCCTGGATCAGCTCCATCTGGCGGTGTTCGTTTTCCTTCTCCCGGAGCTTTTGGGCGGTGACGTCCAAAAGGAAGCGGCGGAAATAGAGGATACCGTGCTCCTCAATGAGCTTGATGTTGCCCATCACATGGAGCAGGCTGCCGTTATCGTGGAGGACGCGGTATTGCACCTCGATGCTGTCGCCGGGTTTCTGAAGGCTGGTGATGGCCCGGCGCAGGACGGGTTTGTCTTCGTCCAGCACGGAGGGGGCGACCATGTTAAAGCCGTTCTCCAGATCGTGGAGCGAGTCGTAGCCCAGGATGTTCAGGGCGGCCTGGTTGGCGCTGATGACCCGGGAGCCGTCCACGGTGTGGCACAGCACGCCGCAGTTGAGGGAGGTGAAGATGGACTCCATGGTCTGACTTCTGGAGATCAGCTCCTGCTGGAAGGCCCGCTCCTGGGTCACGTCGATCCCAACGCCTACGGTGCCCATGATGGAGCCGTCTACGTCGTAGAGCGGGGTCTTGTAGGTGATAAAGAGCTTCATCTCGTCGCCGCTCTTTACGTTTTCCTCGGCGGTGCAGGTGACGCCGGCGGCCATGACCTTGCGGTCGGTGGCGGCGCAGACCTCGGCGTCCTCGGGGGTGGCGTCCCAGATGAAGCAGTGGTCCTTGCCTTCCACCAAGGACTTGTCTTTGCCTACGATCTTACAAAAGCCGGTGTTCACCTTCTCATGGGTGCCGTCCTTGGCTTTGTACCAGATCATGTTGGGGGAGGAGTCGATGGTGGCGTCCAGATACTGCCGCGTCTGCCACAGATCGGTGTCCCGCTTACACATGGCCTGCCACTGGGCGAAGCGGTAAGCGGTCTCTGCCGCGCTCATGGGGGCGGACCAGAGGGCGGCGTTGACGGGAAGGAGGGGGAGGAGGGGGGCCAGCTGGCCATGCTCGGCGATGACGATGTAGTAGGCGCTCTCCGGGCACTGAGAGCGAAGAGCGCACAGGGCGTCGGGGCCGTCAGGCTCGGCGGTCAGGTTGGCGACAACTACGTTGGCCTCTTGGGGCTGGGGGACTACGCTGTGAGAAAAGCGTTCCAGCGGCTGGGCGTCGCGGATGGAGCGAAAGACGTCACAGTCCGGACCGGAGAAGAAAAACGCGAGATGGCGATGATACATGGCCGATCCCTCCTCTATCTTCATGCGGCGCGCCGTAGCCCATGACGGTGCGGTACGACGCGTTTCAGGATGATACACTACTGTATCACGATGGGAAGAAATTAACAACTCTTTTTCTATCTACACTATACGCACAGGTCCGCGGTGATGGCGTCGATCAAGGCGATCAGAGCCTGGGGGGACAGCTCCACCTGGAAGCCCACCTTGCCCGCGGAGACGCAGACGGTCTCGAGGGCCAGGCAGCTTTCATGGAAGACGGTGGGGAAGGGTTTTTTCATACCCACCGGGGAACAGCCGCCGTGAACGTAGCCGGTGAGGCCCAGCAATTCCTTCTGAGGCAGCATGGCGATGGACTTTTCCCCCACGGCCCGGGCGGCCTTTTTCAAGTCTAGCGTGGCGTGTACCGGGATATCGAAAACGTAGTGGGCCCCGCTGGCTCCCTTGGCCACCAGGGTCTTGAACACCGCGGCAGGGTCCTGACCCAGAGCCTTTGCCACGCTGACGCCGTCGATGCCGTCGGCGTCGGGGTCATAGGTGTGGGGCGTGTAGGCGACGCCCTTTTGCTCCAGAAGGCGCATTACGTTGGTCTTTTCGTCTTTATGCTTGGCCATGGCTTACTTCCCCCGCAGCTCGATGATCTGGTCGCGCAAAACAGCGGCGTATTCAAACTCCAGCCGCTTGGACGCCTCGCGCATCTCCTTTTCCAGCTTGGCGATGGCGGCGTCCCGTTCGGCGCGGGACATCTTGTTCTTTAGGCGGGCCGCGCGCTTTGTGTCGCTCTCGTCCTCGGCCAGATTGAGAACATCCCGAACCTGCTTGACTACTGTTTTGGGCACGATGCCGTGGGCCTGATTAAAGGCGTCCTGCTTTTCCCGCCGGCGCTGGGTCTCGCCGATGGCGGCGGCCATGGAGGGAGTCACCGTGTCGGCATACATGACCACCACGCCCTGGGCGTTTCGCGCCGCCCGACCGATGGTCTGGATGAGGGCGGTCTCGCTGCGCAAAAAGCCCTCCTTATCCGCGTCCAGGATGGCCACCAGGCTGACCTCGGGCAGGTCCAGGCCCTCCCGGAGGAGGTTGATGCCCACCAGCACGTGGAAAACGCCCAGCCGCAGGTCCCGGATGATCTCCTGGCGCTCCATGGTGTCGATGTCGTGGTGGAGGTAGCGGACCTTGACGCCCACGCCCTGGAGGTAGGCGGTCAGGTCCTCGGCCATCTTCTTGGTGAGGGTGGTCACCAGCACCCGCTCGTCTCGCTCCACGCGCTGGTTGATCTCGCCGATGAGGTCGTCGATCTGTCCGGTGACGGGGCGCACGTCCACCTTGGGGTCCAAAAGCCCAGTGGGCCGGATGACCTGCTCTACGATCTGGCCCGAGCGGGAACGCTCATACTCGCCGGGGGTGGCCGAGACGTAAATGACCTGGTTGAGCCGCTTTTCAAACTCCTCAAACTTCAAGGGACGGTTATCGTAGGCGCAGGGCAGGCGGAAGCCGTAGTCCACCAAGGTGGTCTTCCGGGCCCGGTCGCCGTTATACATGGCCCGGACCTGGGGCAGGGTGACATGGCTCTCGTCGATGAACAGGAGAAAATCTTCGGGGAAATAGTCCAGCAGGGTCATGGGCGGCGAACCCGCGGGCCGCCCGGCCAGAACGCGGGAATAGTTCTCGATGCCCGAGCAATGGCCCAGCTCCTGGAGCATTTCGATGTCGTACATGGTCCGCTGCTTGATGCGCTGGGCCTCGATGAGCATATTGTTGGCCTCAAAATAGGCCACCTGCTGCTCCAGCTCCTTATAGATCTCCCCAATGGCGGCGGCCAGCTTTTCCCTGGGCGTGATATAGTGGCTGGCAGGGTAGATAGGGATGTGTTCCAGGCGGCGAATGGGGTTGCCAGTGACCACATTGATCTCGCTGAGGCGGTCGATCTCGTCGCCGAAAAACTCCACCCGCACGGCGCTGTCCCGCCAGTAGGCGGGGAAGATCTCGATGGTGTCCCCCCGGACCCGGAACATGTTGCGCTCAAAGGCGATGTCGTTGCGCTCGTAGCGGTCCTCGATGAGCCGGGCCATCAGCTCCTCGCGTTTGATCATTTGGCCCACCCGGAGGGGGATCATCATGTTTGCGTAGTCGTCGGGCTCGCCCAGGCCGTAGATACAGCTCACCGAGCTGACCACGATCACGTCCCTGCGCTCGATCAGGGAGGCGGTGGCGGAGAGGCGCAGGCGGTCGATCTCGTCGTTCACCGAGCTGTCTTTTTCAATATAGGTGTCGGTGTGTGGGATATAGGCCTCGGGCTGGTAGTAGTCGTAGTAGGAGACAAAATACTCCACGGCGTTTTCCGGGAAAAACTCCTTGAACTCCGCGCACAGCTGGGCGGCCAGGATCTTATTGTGGGCCAGCACCAGGGTGGGCCGCTGGACCTTCTCGATGACCTTGGCCATGGTGAAGGTCTTGCCCGAGCCGGTGACGCCCAACAGGGTCTGTTCGTCGAGACCGTTTTCAACGCCCCGGGCCAGCGCCTCGATGGCCTGGGGCTGATCGCCCTGGGGCTGAAAGGGCGAGACGACCTTAAACTCCGGCATACTGCTTCCCTCGCTTAATTACACGCTTGAATGACGTAAATATACTGTGCCAGGGTCTCGTCGTTGGGGTCTGGGAGGACGGCGGCCCGGACGCTGGAATACATCTTGTCCGGCTCCGGCCCTATCTCGCTGGGCTTAAAGAAGCCATTGGGGCTGAAGCTGCCGTTGCCGGTGATGCTGGCGACCACAGTGTCATCGGAATCGGTGCGCCAGATCAGATCCACATAGACAAAGCGGGTGGCGGCGTCATACTGCCAGGTCCCGGCGGTGGTGGTGATCTCGCCGTTGCCAAGGGCCTGGACCTCGCAGGTCTCCACCGGCTCCAGGCCCCAGGCCGTGCCGTACTCGTCCATGGCGGTGACGCGGCAGTATCTACCCACGTAGGTATTGTCGGAGAAGACGCCTTGCTCCATGCTGTCCTGTCCGATGGCCTGGGAGATGTCCGCCGCGACCGGCAGGGAGGTCATGGAGCCGTCCGCGTCCATCACCTCAGCCCGATAGACGTTCTCGTCGATAAGCTCCGGGTCGAACGACAGGCTGTTGCTGGCGATAAAGACGCAGCCCTCCGGCGGCTGCGCGGCGACATAGGGGATGTCCAGATAGACCAGATAGGCCGCGCCGTTGTCCCCGGTGAGGACGCAGCCCTTGGCCGGGCTGGCGGGCAGCTGCTGGAAGCTCTGATGGAAGGAATAGGTCTTCCGCCCCGGCGCGCCCACCGCGATCCAGAACATGGTGTTCTCATCGGCCAGGCAGGGGATGGCGCCGGAGGTGAAGTCGGCAGCGGGCTGGAGGGTGGTTCCCTCGGGGATGACGTAGCGCTCGCTCTTGGCAAAGCCGGTGTCTACGGGGGAATCCTTGCCCGCCCGGACCAGGTGATAGCCGCCGCCCAGCCAGCGGCCAAAGGAGTAAAACGTCTTTTCGGAGTCCGCCTCCAACTGGGCCAGGGCGTCGGCGGGAGAGATACAGTCCGCCCCGTCCCCAATGGGCTTGCCGTCCAGCCGGACCACGTTCAGGTCCTTCACGGAGACGGCGGAGTCTTGCACGGTCAGCAGAAGGCTGCCGTCCCGCACCTGGGCCTGGAGGGGCAGGCAGACCGTGTGGTCACTCTCTGTGCGCTGGTCGATCCAGCAGACCGCGCCCTGCGGGTCCAGGTAAAAGGCATAGGTGGCGGAAAAGCCGCCGTACTCGATCCAATTTTGAAAACTCGCCGCCGAGATGGGCATATCGCAGCCCTCCACAGCCAGTGTGGTGGCCTGGTATTCCTTGCCGTTGATCCGCAGCGCGCCGGAGGTGGTATAAGATGTGACCTGCCCGATGACCCTCGAGCGCCACGGCATAGCCACCATCAGACCCTCCGGGTCGCCGTAGCAGAAGCATACCCGACCGTCCACCTTCCGCACCGTGCTCTCGTCCGGGGAGAAGGCCAGGGCCTCTCCCTGGGGGGCCAGGCCGTCGCCCAGGCGCAGGAGCTTATAGCGGGCAGCGCCGTCGATGGCATCGCTGGCGCCGTCGCCGTGGAACACCCGCAGACCCACCATTTTCCCCTGGTCGTCATAGCCCGCCAGATAGCCGGTCTGGCCGTCGGCCAGCCCTCTGACCCAGACGGGGGGCTTGTACTCGGGGGCGATGATCGGGCCGTCGTCCCATATGCCGCTGGCCGCCGCCGTGGCGCACAGACACAGGGTCATGACCAGGGTGGTCAGTAGGAATGTCAGTTTCTTTTTCATGGGTACAGCGCCTCCGAATTGGAAAGTGGTATAAGTTAAATTATTTTACCACATTTTCTCTCCCGCCGCAAGGCCGGGGCGTTGACTTTGCCGGGAAAATCCGATATGATAGGGAAAATCACACAGGAGGGATATCAAGATGGGCTACAAAGAGGAATTCATCACCTTCATGGTCCGCTCCGGGGTGCTGACCTTCGGGGACTTCACCACCAAGTCGGGCCGGAAGACGCCCTATTTCGTCAACACTGGCAACTACAAGACCGGCGCTCAGGCCGCGCTGCTGGGGGACTACTACGCCGCCTGCATCCAGGACCAGGCTCCCGACGGCATCGACTGCCTCTTCGGCCCGGCCTACAAGGGCATCCCCCTGGCCGTCACCGCCGCCGCCAGCCTCTACCGCACCTACGACCGGGACCTGCCCTACTGCTTCAACCGCAAGGAGGCCAAGGATCACGGTGAGGGCGGCAGCCTGGTGGGCTACAAGGTCCAGGACGGCGACCGGGTGGCCATCATCGAGGATGTGGTCACCGCCGGCACCGCCGTCCGGGAGAGCCTGGCCTTCTTCGAGGGCCTGGGCAAGCAGGTCCGGGTGGAGCATCTCTTCGTCAGCGTGGACCGCATGGAGCGGGGCACCGGGGACAAGACGACATTGGACGAGCTGTGCGACGACTACGGCATCGCCGTCCACCCCATCGTCACCGTCCGGGACGTGATCGAATACCTTCATAACCGCCCCATCGACGGCCAAGTGGTGCTGGACGACCACCGCCGCGAGCAGATGGAGGCCTATCTGGCCCAGTACGGGGCAAAGGGATAACAGGAAGAAAACGAAGGGACGGCAGCTAGGCTGCCGTCCCTTGTTTTCGGTCTAAGTTTATGCCGCGGTCAGGACAGAGGGACCGCCGTGCCGCCAAGGGCGATGGCTTGGCGCTCGATATGCGCCACCAGCTCGTCCAGCGGCTGGCAGTTCTCCTCGGCCTCGGGGGCGAGAGCGGCCAACTCCTCGCGATACTTTCGGATCGCTTGAGCGGAATCCTGGAAAAGAGCCGCAAGCTCCTGCTGTGTCATGTTGCTTGCTCCTTTTTATTGGGATTTTGGAAGGACCGATTTAGTCACAGTAGACGCCGGAGCCGTCATAGACCGTGGTGTCCATGCCGTTGGCGTTTTTGGCGTAGGCGTAGATCAGAGCCCGGTATTGCTCGCCCCGGGTACCATAGAACGAGACGGTGGCCGCGTGGTCCACATCGTTATAGGTGGAGCTGCCGGTCAGGGTGCGGTCATAGACCCAGTCCTCGCTATAGTCGTCCCACCGCTCGATCTCCACCTTGTTGGCTCCAATCACGGTCATCTCGCCTGTGCCGTAGACCACATAGTCTACCACGATCTTCCGGTTGCCCGCAGGGGTGGTGGTAATGGCACAGCCATCTAGATAGTCGCTGGCGTGGGGGGAGATCAGGGAGTCGTCGGTGGTGACCGCAAGGGCCGTGCCCACGAACAGGAGGGCCGCCATCAGCAGGGCGGTGATTTTTTTTGTCATAAAGCAGCACTGCCTTTCTCTCTTTAAAATATGGAGTCGATCATTTGGATGAGCTCGTCCTCGGTGAGGTCGCCGTTGATGCTGCAGGTGCAAGTGTCTGCATCCCAAGTTGCTCGGTATTGCCCATTGTTGTCGGACAGCAAGAAGGTGATACCATTTGTTTCGTAGGGCTCTGACTCGGAAACTGAATGTTCCGAGTGAATGTCAGATGTTCCCTTGTTCTGGGACTTGTAGATTTTCAAGACGATCTTTTGGTCGCTGTCCGCTACATATGTGGTAGAAATGTTAACGGCAAAGTCGAGTTCTTTGGCGCGCACATACTCAATGTGAAACCGCTCCGGGATCCACGTGGGGGCTACGGGCTCGGTGATGCCGTAGGCGGCCACCGCCTCGGCGGCGGAGGCGTACTCGCCCTGGGACACCTCGTCCAGCACCATCTGGCCGCCGCTCTGGCCCCGGAGGACAAAGGTCTCCTCCCGCCACTCCAAAAACCTTCCGATCAGGTCCAGACCGCAGGCCTGGGCGATGGCCAGGAGCATGACGACGCAAAGGCACGCGGCCAGGACGCCCCGCAGGACACGACGGCTTGGGCGGGCCGACGGCTTGGGCGCCTCCGGTCCACTGTCCAGCATGGGCGCGAATTGCGCGCGGAACCTGCGCAGGCTCTCCTCCGGCGTCTCCTGGGGGACCGGCGCGGGAGCGCGCTCATCCAGTATGTTTGCAATGGTCTCGATCAGTTCAGGGTCCTCGATCACCTCCTTATCCATTTCGACCTCTAAGCGATCCAAAAGCGCCTGTGTATTTTCCCTTTGTAATTCATCGTACCAACGATGCGAGGGATCTGGCGTTCTGTTTCGCATCTTTTTCCCTCCTTCCGCTTGACTCAATGTCAACGCGATGGCAAAATGTGACGGTCATTTTCGACAAATTTCGACAAAATTTTCAGCCCGACGGGTCCCAGCCCTGTTTCCGCAGCTTGGCGTGGAGCCGGGACATACGGGCCCGGATGGCGGTGTAGGTGACGCCCAGCTTGGCGGAGATATCTCGCAGGGAGTAGCCGTAGTAGTAATAGAGCGTCAGCATCTTTCGCTCCGTGTCGCTGAGCCAGGGCGGAAGACTGTCGAGAAATTCACGCAGCTCGTCCACCGATTGCCGCGCCGGCACCTGCTCCGTGTCTTCAAAGACCACCTCATGCTCCGCTCGGTAGGCTTGCTCGCGCCAGTAGCTCTGGATAAAGTGATACATGGTTTGGAACAGCCAGCCCTTGGGCTTTGGATGGTCCAGCACCTGCTCCAGCTTTGTGTGTAATGTCAAAAAGGTTTTCTGCCTAATATCCTCCGCGGCTTCCCGACTTCCGGTAAACCGCCAGGCAAGGCTGAAAACCTTTTGTTCGTTTTCCGTGTATAAATGGTCAAACGCCTCTTCCAGTTCCCGCTTTGTCCGTGGCTTTGCTCTGACCCCCAACCTCGACCACCACCTTCTCTATGATTTGTGGCGCGATCAGCTCTCCTCGTCCTCCACCAGCTTGGTGATGGGAATGCCCAACTCATCCGCGATGCGGTAGAGAAAGTCGAGCGCGGGGACAACGATGTCGTGATCGCGGCAGGATTCTACCCGGCCCAGGTAAGAGGCGCTGTAATCCACCCGTTCGGCCAGGGCGTCTTGCGTCAGCCCCCTGCGCTTACGGTAGAAGGCGATCTTCAATCCCAAAACTTTTAGCCGGCTTTTTAGCTTGTCATCCGGTACGCGTGCCTTTTTCACCACTCCACCTCTTTTCCTAATATTCTTCCCACGCTGTGAAACCGCTATGTTAAAGTGGCTTTCCTTTATCATAAAGGTATTTTACGCCTTTTTGAACTGCATAATAAAGGTATTTTCCATTATAACAAAGGGGATTCTGTTTTTCGGGGTGTAGAAACGACGTAAGATGCACGCAGCTGAAAGGTTTTTGGAAAAAGCTTCTGAAAAACCCTTGCATTTCCGGCACGGAGGTGGTATACTACCCATAGTATGAAGAGTAGGTATTGACAGAGTGGGGTTCGCCCCGCTCTTTCTTTTGGAAATTTTGCGGGAGGTACGGCTTCCAAAATCTTCCAAAAAGCGAGGAGGTCTGTCCATGGCGAAGGTCACTGATACCGTAGAGGCCCTGGCCGCGCCCATCGCCGCGGAAAACGGCTGCGGCATCTGGGATGTGGAGTATGTCAAGGAGGCGGGGACCTGGTTTTTGCGGGTCTATCTGGACCACCCCCAGGCCGTCACCATCGATCACTGCGAGGCGGTGAGCCGGGTACTTTCCGACAAGCTGGACGAGGTGGACCCCATCGAGGGCAGCTATGTGCTGGAGGTCTCTTCCCCCGGCGCGGACCGGGTGCTGCGCAAGAGCGAGCACTTTGACCGCTACCTGGGCGAAACGGTGGAGGTCCGGCTCTACCGACCCCGAAACGGCGCCAAGAGCCTGGTGGGCGAGCTGGCGGGCTACGCCGACGGCGCTGTCACGCTGAAAACGCCCCAGGAGACCCTCACGCTGGAAAAGCAGGACATTGCGCAAGTGCGCTTGTACGTCACTTTTTGATAAGAGGAGATAGAAGTCATGGCTAAGAAAGCACCCGCCCCCAAGAACCCTGAGCTGGACGGTCCTGAGTTTTTTGCCGCCGTCAACCTCATCGAGCAGGAGAAGGGCATCCCCAAGGCCTATATGCTGGAGAAGATCACCCAGGCCCTGGTCTCCGCCTACAAGCGCGACCATGAGGGTATCACCGACAACGTCACCGTGGACTTCAACGAGGAGAAGGCCGAGGTGAAGATGTACGTCAAGAAGGACGTTGTGGAGACCGTGGACAACCCCTTCACCGAGATGAGCCTGGAAGAGGCCCAGACCAAGCTGCCCCAGGCCCAGCTGGGCGACGTGCTACGTATGGAGATCAAGACCCGGGCCTTTGGCCGCATCGCCGCCCAGACCGCCCGGCAGGTCATTGTCCAGGGCATGCGGGAGGCCGAGCGGGGCATGATCTACGACGAGTTCTCCGCCAAGGAGCATGAGATCCTTACCGGCATCGTCACCCGCATCGATCCCCGCAACAACGCCGCCTCCATCCGCATCACCTCCGGAGGCGAGTTTACCGACGCCTACCTTGCCGCCTCCGAGCAGGTGGTGGGGGAGGAGATCCATGAGGGGGACCGGCTGAAGGTCTATGTGGTGGAGGTCCGCAACTCCACCCGGGGTCCTCAGGTCATCATCTCCCGGACCCATCCGGGTCTTGTGAAGCGGCTGTTCGAGCTGGAGGTCCCCGAGATCTACGACGGCACCGTGGAGATCCGCTCCACCGCCCGGGAGGCCGGCAGCCGCACCAAGATCGCCGTGTGGTCCGCCGACCCCAATGTGGACCCCATCGGCGCCTGCGTGGGTACCCGGGGCCAGCGGGTCAACAACATCGTGGAAGAACTCAAGGGTGAGAAGATCGACATCATCAAGTATTCCGACGATCCCATTGCCTACGTCTCCGCCGCCCTGGCCCCCGCCGAGGTGGTCAAGGCTCAGCTGCTGGACGACGGCAAGAGCTGTAAGGTCGTCGTCCCCGACGACCAGCTGAGCCTGGCCATTGGTCGCGAGGGCCAAAATGCCCGCCTGGCCGCCAAGCTCACCGGCTTTAAGATCGATATCAAGAGCGTCTCCGCCGCCGAGAGCGGGGAGGACGAGCCCGCCCAGGAGCCTGAGGCCGAGCCCGAGGAATAAGCCCGTAGGGCGCGGCATTCTTGACGCGCCGCACCGTATCTCGACCACGTCCCAAGAAAGGAGGCGAACTACCCGTGCCCAAAAAGATCCCCGTCCGCCAGTGCGTCGGCTGCCGGGAGCATAAGGAGAAGTCCCAGCTGATCCGGGTGGTCCGCTCTCCTGAGGGAGCTATCAGCCTGGACCGCCGGGGCAAGCAGCCCGGCCGGGGCGCGTATCTCTGCCCCGACCCGGCCTGCCTGAAAAAGGCGGTCAAGTCCAGAGCCCTGGAGCGGGCCTTGGAGGCGCCTATCCCCACCGAGGTGGCCCAGGCCATCGCCCAGGAGCTGGAGGGGGGTGACGGCGATGGATAGCTTTTTGACCCACCTGGGTCTGTGCTTTCGCGCGGGCAAGCTGGCCGTGGGAGAAGAGCCGGTCCGCCTGGCCCTGGCTGGCGGCCAGGCCAGAGTGGTCTTCATCGCCGCCGACGCAAGCGAGCGGACCCGCCGTAAGCTGGAGCCCAAGCTGGGCAATGTGCCCTTAGAGACCCTGCCCGCTACCAAGGCTGCCACAGGCGGCGCCCTGGGCCGGGAGAGCTGCGCCATCTGCGCCGTCACCGACAAGGGCTTTGCCCAGAGCCTTTCCCAGCGTCTTTCGCAAGCACCCAACGCCCATCCCGATGGAGGTGTCACGATTTGAGTATTGAAAATAAGTACCGTGTTCATGAAGTGGCAAAGGATTTCAAAAAGCAGACCAAGGACATCACCGAGATCCTCACCAAATACGCCACCACGCCAAAAAACCACATGCAGGTCCTCACTGACGAGGAGCTGTCCATCATCTTCGCCTACCTGACCTTCCATAACCAGGTGGACGATCTGACCGCCGTGTTCCAAACGGAGGTCTACCATGAGCCCAAGGCTCCCGAGCCCGAGCCCACGGCCGTCCAGGCCGAGGCCCCCAAGGCTCAGGAGACGCCGGCACCCGCCGCCGGGGCCGATAAGGCCGCCGCTCCCAGCCAGACCGCTCCGGCCCAGAGCGCCCCAGCTCCCGCTCAGGGCGGCAAGAGCGGCAAGTCCACCGCCACCCAGCAGCCCACCACCCGGGTGCCGGAAAAGCGGGTAGTGGACACCCGCAAGGGCGGCCAGGTGAACCTGGAGAAGTACGACGAGCGTCTGGAGAACCTGGCCGCGGGCAAGACCACCCAGATGCAAGCGGGCAAGCAGAAGTTCCAAGGCCGGAACCAGCGGGGCCGCAACGCCTTCCAGTCGGGCAAGCGCCGGGCTGAGGAGCAGGAGAAGATGCGCCGGCTCCAGGCCGAGATCGCCAAGAAGCACCCCACGGTGGTGAAGATCCCCGACGAGATCAACGTAGGGGAGCTGGCTTCCCGCATGAAGAAGACCGCCGCCGAGGTGGTCAAGACCCTGATGAAAAACGGGGTCATGGCCAGCGTCTCCGACGTGATCGACTTTGACACCGCCGCCATCATTGCCGAGGAAATGGGCTGCAAGGTGGAGAAGGAAGTTATCGTCACCATTGAGGAAAAGCTCATCGACGTCAGCGAGGACAAGGCCGAGGACCTCCAGCCCCGTGCCCCCGTGGTGGTGGTCATGGGCCACGTGGACCACGGCAAGACCTCCCTTTTGGATTATATCCGCAACACCAAGGTCACCGCCGGAGAGGCCGGCGGCATCACCCAGCACATCGGCGCTTACCAGGTAGAGGTCAACGGCAAGCCCATCACCTTCCTGGATACCCCCGGCCATGAGGCCTTTACCGCCATGCGGGCCCGTGGCGCCATGATCACCGACGTGGCCATCCTGGTGGTGGCCGCCGACGA
>CAJKDY010000004.1 GCA_905198835.1 uncultured Eubacteriales bacterium
GCTACACCTTCGGCGGCTGGACTCCCGCTGTGGCGGAGACGGTGACGGGCGACGCTGCCTACACCGCCCAGTGGACGGCCACCGAGTACAAGATCACCTATGAGCTGGATGGCGGTGCGCTGGACGAGGGCGAGAGCAACCCGGAGACCTACACCGTAGAGACCGAGACCTTTACCCTGGCCAATCCCACCCGGAGCGGGTACAACTTCCTGGGCTGGACCGGCAGCAACGGCGAGACGGCCCAGATCGAGGTGAGCGTGGCTCAGGGCACCATGGGCGATCTGACCTACACCGCCAACTGGAGCCGCCGCAGCGGCGGCGGCACCTCCAGACCCACGCCTACCCCTACGCCCAATCCCCCGGAGGAGGACCTGGACGATCCCGATGTGCCTCTGGCCAATTTGCCGACGCTGAACACCGAGGATCATGTGGCCTACCTGATCGGTCGGCCTGACGGCACCATCGCCCCCATGGATCACATTACCCGGGGCGAGGTGGCCACCATCTTCTTCCGCCTGCTGAGCGAGGAGAGCCGGAACGCCAACTGGGCTACCAGCTGCGGCTATGTGGACATGGACGGCACGGAGTACTTCTATAATCCTGTCAGCACCGCCACCAAGGCTGGCCTCATCAAGGGCTACACAGACGGCACCTTCGGCGGCGGCCGCAAGATCACCCGGGCCGAGATGGCCACCATCGCCGCCCGCTTCCTCAGCGATGGCGACAGCGGCGAGGATCTGTTCACCGACATTGCCGGCCACTGGGCCCAGCAGGACATCAACCGGGCCGCCAAGGCCGGTTGGTTCAAGACCACCGACGATAACGGCAATGCCGTTGGCAGCTTCCGGCCGGACGATTATATCACCCGAGCCGAGGTGGTGGTGATGATCAACCGGATGCTGGGCCGGAAGGCAAACAAGGATTATCTGCTGCCCAACATGAAGGTCTGGCCTGACAATGTGGATTCCGAGCAGACGGCCTGGTACTACCTGGACATCCAGGAGGCCACCAACAGCCATGACTACACCCGCACCGGCATCGGCCAGCCCGAGACCTGGGTCGAGCTGATCGCCACCCCCGACTGGGCCGCCATGGAACGTCGCTGAACTGATCCAAAGACCGAAAAGCTGACAAAGGGCCCGCCGGGAATTCCCGGCGGGCCCTCTTGCGTGTTCACGGCACGGCGTAAAAAACGCTCCCCACCCAGGGGAGCGTTTTTTATTACGAGGGAGGTAAGGTGTGCTTCAAGGCGTCGTCGATCAAAAACAGTAGCTCCAGCACGCTGCGGAAATTCTGGTCCAGACCGGTCTCAGTCCAGGTAATGGAGCCCTGCCAGCTGACGTTCTGCCGGAAGAAGACCTTTAGGACAAAGGTGGCCTTTTCTCCGGCAGGCTGGGCGGCGTCCCGGGAGACCCGGCCAGAGGGCTTAGGGGGCAGCTCGCCGAAGCTGCGCACGGCGTGGAAGGGCTGGGGGAACTGCATCTGGTCCAAAAGGTCCTCCATTTGCAGCAGGAACTGGGCCGTGCTGTGGAAGGGAAGCGCCTCGCTGACGGCCTGATTATAGAGCCGGCCTACCAGCACGCCGTCGTGGTAGCTGTCCACGCAAACCTGGGTAGCGCGGTATTGGTTATCTCGGAAATGCTCGCTGGAAACCACAGCGGCCGCCTCCTTTCCCTTTTTTGCGAAATAGAGCATCATCCAATTTTGCCTTATTATACAATACCGCTGTAACAGGAACCGTTATATTTTTCCTAAAAGACTTCATAGCTTGCGAATTATTTAAAAAAACAGGGCCCCGAAGGATCGGGGCCCTGGCAATGAGGCAATGGGAGGATCAACTCAGCTTGCGCTTGAGCTGCTCGGGATTCTCCGCGTAGCTGAGAGCCACCTCCTGGGTGATCTTTCCCGCCTGGTAGAGCCGCAAAATGGACTGGTCCATGGTCAGCATGCCCTCTGCGCCGCCTGCGGCCATGGCGGAGTCCAGCTGGTGGACCTTGCTCTCCCGGATCAGGTTTCGGGTGGCCTCGTTCATGCGCAGGATCTCAAAGGCGGGGACCACCCCGCCGGTGGTGGAGGGCAGGAGCTGCTGGGAGACCACGGTGTGCAGTACCATGGCCAGCTGGAAGCGGACCTGCTTTTGCTGCTCGCTGGGGAAGGCGTCCAGGATACGGTCTACGGCGTTGACCGCTCCCTTAGTATGGAGGGTGGCCAGAAGGAAGTGGCCGGTCTCGGCGGCGGTAATGGCGGTGCTGATGGTGTCCCGGTCCCGCATTTCACCCAGCTGGATCACGTCGGGCGCCTGGCGAAGACAGGAGCGAAGCGCCGAAAGGTAGTCGCCTGCGTCGGTGATGATCTCCCGCTGGCTGATGATGCAATGATCGTTGCGGTGTAGGTACTCGATGGGGTCCTCCAGGGTGATGACGTGGAGATCGCGGGTGTGGTTGATGCGGTCCACGATGCAGGCCAGGGTGGTGGATTTGCCGCTGCCCGCCGTCCCGGTGACAAGCACCATGCCGCTTTTGAGCTGGGAGAGGTCCATGACCGCCTCCGGGATAGAAAGGGCCTGGTAGTCGGGAATGCTGAAGGCCACCACCCGGATCACCGCCGCCATGGAGCCGCGCTGGCGGTAAATGCTGACCCGGAAGCGGGACAGCCCGGGCACGGCAAAGGAGAAGTCGTCGTCCCCGCAGACGGTAAAGCCCTCCACAGAGCGGTTGGCCATCTGATAGAGCTCGTTAATGAGCCGCCGGGTGTCCGCGGGCATCAGCCGCTCTTCCTCCAAGGGGACCAGCTGGCCGTCCAGCTTGACGCTGGCCGGACCGCCGGCCACCAAAAATAGGTCCGAGGCGCCTCGATCCGCCGCCTGCTGCAAATAGGTCAATAATTCCGTCATAGGATGGCCTCCTTATTGTGATCCGGGCGTCCAGAGATGAAGGTTGCTCTCCTCTTGCCAAGGCGTGGTGGATACGCTCTGCCAGCGGGTGATCGCATACTCCCGGTCGGCGATCCCCCTCAGGATCACGCTGACCTGGAGCTCCTGGGTGTCTGAGATGGGCACGGCGTAGTCGGCTTGCAAAAGGCCGCTGCCTGAGAGGGTCACGCCGTCCACCGTCTCGCCGCTTCGTAACCGGGCCAAGATCTCCTGGGCCTTGGCGTCGGCGGCATAGTAGGCCTGAACGCTCTCCAGCGAGGCCTCGGCCAGCCGGGCGTCCGAGCGGACGTCGGACAGGGTCAGCAGAGCGAACACCGTCAGGCACAGCACGGCAAATACGGTCAGCAGGGAAGTGGCGCCGATGGGCGGGACAGTGGTCCGCCGGTCATTACGCTCCATGAACGCTCACCTCCTGCCAGGCGGTCTCCAGGCGGAACAGGGACTCCATCTCCCCGCCCTGCCAGCGGTAGACCTCTACCTCGGCCTTGCCAAGGCCGCTCACGTCGCTGTCCAGCTCCAGGGCCCGCAGAGTGTAATGAGCCGAGCGGACTCCGTCGGGAACAAATTCGCTCCAGTCCGGTCCATAAGAAATAAAGTAGCCAAAGCCATCCCGGTAGCCGGGCTGGGAGCCATTCACCTGGGCCAAGGCGCCGGGTACGTCGCCGCCGGTGTGCCTTAGGGTCTCGGCGGCGTTCTGACACAGCTCGGCGGCCCGGTCCCGGTCCTGGATGCGGCGGGAGGTCTGGTCGGCGGAGACAAAGACCCCCAGGCAGATGGCGGCGGCCAGAGCGAAGACCAACAGCATGGCCAGCTGCTCCATGACCATCAGAGAGGTTCGTCCCCGTTTCATAGTCCGCCCTCCTCTCCGCAGCGAAGGTCCAAGGTCAGGTGTCGCGCCTGGCCCTGGGTGGGCGTCAGCGTGACCTGAAGAAGACCCCGCTCCAAGGTAAGGTCCATATCCTGGAGGTCCATGACCCGCTCCCCGTCCTCTGGGGATGGGGACAGCTCGGCGGGGGAGTAGAGCTCCCAGAGGGAGCCGTCATAGCAGTAGAGCCGGGTCAGGTAGTCCCCGCGGCCCAGGGTCAACGCCTGGACGTCTCCCAGCTCCTCCACCGCCACCGCGCCCAGGCAGTCCTCCTGCCGGACCCGGGCGGCAATATAATGGGCGGCGGTGCGCCCCTCCCAGTTCAGCCGGTCCCGGTCAGTCATGCGCCGGTAGGCGGAGGCTCCCGCCAGCAGCGTCAGCAGGATGGAAACGGCAAATACCGCCAGCAGCAGCAGCGCCGCCAGGGAGACGATATGCTGTTGTCTCCTGCTCTGCTGTCTCATGGACGACACTCCAATACAGTGATCTGCGGCATCAGGTTGGGGCCCACCGGCTCATAGAAGACCCGATACCGGTCCTCATCGACCTGGAGCCCGTAATGCGTCTTTAAATAGTCCAGACTGTCCGGGTAGCAGCCCTCTACGGCGTAGCAGGTCACGCAGCCGTGGCGGACGGCCTGCTCCAGGCGCTCCAGAGCCTCCTGGCTGTGCCCGGAGCCCAAAGAGCGCATCCCCTGGGCAAAGACCAGCAGCGCCGCCAGCAAAAGAAGCGGCGTGCCAAGGGCCGCCAACCGCGGCCATCCGTGTCTGTTCCTCATGGCCTTACCCAATGGCGGACATGATGTGCATCAAGGGGAGCATCACCGAAAGCAGGATCAGCCCCACCAGCGCTGAGGCCACCAGAACCAGCGCCGGCTCCATCCGTCCGGCCCAGCGCTCCAAAGAGGCCTCGCTGTCCTCCAGGAGCTGACTTGCGATATGGTCCATGGCCGCGTCCATACTGCCGCCGCGCTGGGCGGTGTCCAAAAGACGGCACTGGGCCGGGGGCAGCAGGCCGCTCTCGGCCATAGCCGTGCCCAGCCGCTGGCCCGATCCAAGCAATTCCTGACAGCGTTGGCACCGGCGCAGGGCGGCCGGCGCGTCCTGCGCTACCAGCTGGCCCGCCAGCTCCAATGCCTCTTCCAGCTCCATACCGCTGGCCATGGCCATAGCCATAGCCTGGGCCACCCAGGCGTTTGCCCGGGCCCGGGACAGACCCTTTTCTCCCCGGTTCCGTCCCACCAGTCCCATCGCCCGGCGCCGAAGACCAGGACACAGGGCAAGCGCCAGCGCGCCGATGGCCAGCAGGGCCAACACCACCAGCAAAACAGGCATGGCCCGGTCCAGCCAACGGCCCAGGACCAGCAACCCGCCGGCCACCCCGGTGAGTTGGCTGCCCAGAGTGGCGTATACCTCTTCAAAAATGGGCAAGACCTTGACCAGCAGCACGCCGATGACCACCAGCATCATCCCCAGCAGCACCGCCGGGTAGAGAAGGGCGCTTTTGACCTGCCGGTCCAGGCGGCTTTTGCGGGTATAGTAGTCGGCCAGAGCCTTCAGCGCCTCCTCGGTACGGCCAGAGCGCTCGCCAACGGCCATCAGTCCGGTGGCGTAGGAGGGAAAAGCGCCGCTTTGCGCCATAGCCTGACCCAGGGAGACCCCCTGGTCGGTCTGGCGCGCCATGTCCCGCAAACACGCCTCCTCCGGGCCTTGGCTCCCATCTGCCAGAAGGGTCAGGGCGTCGGATGCCATGATCCCGGCGTGGAGCAGCAGGGAAAGCTCCATGCAGATCCCGGCTACCGTTTCCTGGCTCAGCTTTTTGTCCAAGGGTGGATCCCTCCTACGGTCCCACGGCGGGAGCGATCCCGCCGGAGCATTCTGTAAAAAATGGGTCTGCGGCCAAGCCGCAAACCCATTTTATCGTATTTTTCGGCATTTGTAAATGGCTTGGATGAAATTGTCCGCCAGGTCAATAGAGATAGCGAGCGCTATAATTGGTGCCGTCGCCGATGTACTGCATAATGGCCGCGCTTCCCTGGCCGGAGGAGGCAAAGGTGGGATCCATCCGCTGCCAGGCCAAGCCGTCGAAGAAGATGACGCCGTCCACCCAGCCCTCGTCCTGGGTCCACACGCTGATCCAGGCGTGGTAGGCGGGGTCCTGAGCGCCCACATAGCCCACCACCAGCTTGCACGCCACGCCCTGGGAGCGGAGCATGGCGGTCATCAGCGCGGCGTAGTCAAAGCAGATGCCCTTCCCGCTTGCCAGCGCCTTGTCCAGATCGGGCAGATAGCCGCTCTGGACCGACTGGGCCAGGGCGGTGTCGTAGCTCATATGGCTCACGACAAAGTCGTAGACCTTCTCTACCTTCTTCAGCGCCTCGGTCTCGCCTCCCGCCAACTCCTGGGCCTTGGCCACGGTGTTGACGGCATTGGCGTAGTTCACATACTGGTTGGGACGCAGGAAAGGGGCAAACTCGTCGGTCAGGGTGACGGAGAAGGCGGCGGTGAGGACCACGGCGTATTTGCCGCTGTCGGCCTGCTCGTAGACCTTGACGGTGTAGCTGCCGCTGCCGTCGGACAGGGGGAAGGTGGTCCACTCTCCCTGGGTAAGGTTATATTGGTAGCCATCCTCTGTGACCGGGCCGATGACTTTGGCCTTCAGCCGCCGGTCGCTCTTGGCGGTGAAGCGGACCATCACATAGCCGTCGGCGGCGTTGGAGTAGTCCACCTCCGCTTTCTGGTTTTTCTCCGTCCGGGTCCCCGGATGCTGCGGGAGCAGCAGGTCGTGGACCGGGGGAGCGGCGGCCAGGGCCACCGCCTCGTCTCCCAGGGCCACCTCCTCCAGCACTGTAGGCTCCAGATAGATCTCCGGGAGCGTGGCGGTCTGCTGGCTGGAACAGCCCGCCGTGCCGATCAGCAACGCCAGCAGGGCCAAAAGGGCCGCAAGTCTGGTTCCCATGATCCTGCCTCCTTCCAATGCGCCGCCGGGCACGGCCCGGGATGCGCAGAGTCTTTCTCTATTGCGGCTCCAGTATAGCAGACCTCAGGACAAAGAGCAAGTACTTTTTTGAAGATTTCTTCAAAATTGCGAAAAATCTGTAATCCCACGACAAAGGGATCCGCAAGGCCGTCTACGGTTTTGTGATTTTTTTGCCGGAGGAAGCGCCGCCTTCTTGCAAACGCTCTGGCTTTATGCTAGTATAGAGGAAAATTTGGCTCGACTGACCTTTGCCGCCGGTCAGGCCATGGGAAGGGAGGAAGTCAGATGGCAGACGCGCCAACGCCGCTCCATGTGCAGATGCTGGGGTCCTTTACCCTGTCCGCGGGCGACGCGCGGATCACAGACAGCGACAACCGCTCCAAGAAGCCCTGGCTCTTCCTGGCCTATCTGATCTACAACCGGGGAAAGACGGTGGATGTGGGTAGCTGCATCGACCTGTTGTGGGATGGGGACGACTCCGGCGCCAACCCGACCAATGCGCTGAAGACGATCCTCCACCGGGTCCGCTCCGCCCTGGATCAGCTCTGGCCCGGCGCGGGGCACGCGTTGATCCTGCGCCAGGGAGCTACCTACCGCTGGAACACGGACTACCCTATGACCCTGGATGTGGAGGAGTTTGACGGCCTGTGTACCCGCTTTGGAGCCGCCGGAGACGACCGGGAGCGGCTCAAGTATGGTCTGGACGCTCTGGAGCGGTACAAGGGGGAATTCTTGGCCCGGCTGCGCTCAAGCGTGTGGACCGTTCCCATTGCCGCGTACTATCACCAATCCTGTCTCCAGATGGTGCTGCAGGTCCTTCCTTTGCTGCGTGAGCAGGGCCGCTACCATGAGATGGAGACGGTGTGCCGCAGGGCGTTGACCCAGGACCCTTATACCGAGGAGCTCTATTATTATCTGATCGACGCCCTGTCCCAGATGGGCAAGCAGCGGGAGGTCACCCAGGCCTACGAGCACATGGCAGGGCTGTTGATGGACGAGTTTGGGGTGATGCCCTCGGAGCGGATCCGGGAGCTGTATCGGGCGGCGGTCTCCGCCGTCAACGACCACTGCCTGCCATCGGACGTGATCCTGGAGCAGCTTCGGGAGCCGCAGGGGCGAAACGGAGCGATGATCTGCCAATACGATATTTTTCGTTCCATCTACCGCTCGGTGGCTCGTTCGCTACTTCGCAGCGGCGACGTTGTGCACCTGGCCATCCTGACCGTCCGACACCGGGACCGGGACGAGGACCTGGCCCGACGGAGCCTGGACCGGGCCATGGACAACCTGGAGGATATTATCCGCGGCACGCTGCGTCGGGGCGATGTGGCTGCCCGGTGCAGCCTGTCCCAATTTGTGGTGATGCTGCCCCAGGCGAATTTTGAGAACAGCCAGAAGGTCTGCCAGCGGATCCAGAGGGCCTTTCAGCGCCAATACCCCCACTCGCCCGCCGGCATCCAGTATTTCGCCTATCCCCTGGAGCCTAACTGAGCGGGACTGGCATAGGGGCCTTTTGACAGAAGGGACGTGGGTATCGTGATGGACCAGAGCGCGCAGCGCAACGCCACGATCCTGATCGCCGACGATTCGGAGATCAACCGGGCGATCCTGGCGGATATGCTGGGAACGGAATACACCATTGTAGAGGCCGGCAACGGCAGGGAGGCCCTGGAGCGCATCCAGGAGCGGGGCGCGGAACTCTCCTTGCTTTTGTTGGATATCGTCATGCCCGAGCTGGACGGCTTTGAGGTGCTGGAGGAGATGGGGCGCACCCACTGGATCGAGGATATCCCGGTCATTATGATCACCGCCGAGACCGGCGCGGAGACGGTGGAGCGGGCTTACGCCCTGGGGGCCACCGACTTTATCAACCGCCCCTTCGATCCCCTGATCGTCCACAAGCGGGTGGTGAACACCATCCTGCTCTACGCAAAGCAAAAGCAGCTGGTGGGCATGGTGGCCCAGCAGTTCTATGAGAAAAAAGCCAATAGCGATCTGATGATCGAGATCCTGGGCCACATCGTGGAGTTTCGGAATGGGGAGAGCGGCCGCCATATTCAGAACGTCCACGCCATCACCGAGCTGATCTTGAACCAGCTCAACCGCAAGGGCGCTACCCACTTTACTGACGAGGAGATCCAGCGTATCTCCAGTACCTCCGCCCTCCACGACGTGGGGAAGATCTCCATCCCCGAGCACATCCTCAACAAGCCCGGCCGCCTGACGCCGGAGGAGTTTACGGTGATGAAGACTCACGCCGCCATTGGCGCCCAGATGCTGCGAAACCTGCCCCAGTACCAGGACCAGCCCCTGGTCCGCACGGCCTATGAGATCTGCCGCTGGCACCATGAGCGTTGGGATGGCCGGGGCTATCCCGATGGGCTGAAGGGAGACGAGATCCCCATGTCCGCCCAGGTGGTGGCGCTGGCCGACGTCTATGACGCGCTGACCAGTCCCCGGGTCTATAAGGTCGCCATCCCTCACGACGAGGCCATTCGTATGATCCTGGACGGGGAGTGCGGCGTGTTCAACCCCGTGCTGATGGAATGCCTGCGGGAGCTGGGGGAGACCCTTCGCACCGCGGTCGGCCCAGCGGGGTATGCGCAGGAGAACCAGTTGGCTGGCCAGAACGCCGCGGCGGAGGCGCTGTTTCGCAGCCAAGATGTGCAGGTGTCCAAGCGGACCTTGCAGCTGCTGGAGCATGAACGGGTCCGCCATGATCTGTTTGCCGCGCTGTCCAACGAGATCCAGTTTGAATTCTTTACATTCCCATCGGTACTGAAGCTGGCTCCCTTTGCCGCTCAGGCCCTTCAGCTGCCCGAAGAGCTCTCTGACCCGCTTCGCGACCCCAGGATCGTGGAGCCCATCGGTCAGGAGACCCTGTATCGTATCTCCGACCTGGTCCGGGGCACTACGCCGGGCCAGCCGGTGGTGGAGCTGGACTGTCAGGTGACGGTCAACGGCCAGCCCCGCTGGCACCACTTGGCCCTTCGGGCCAACTGGTCCGGGGATGAGCCACCCCGGTATCAGGGCTGTATCGGCAAGGCGGTGGACATCCACGACTCCCGGATGCAGATGGCGGACCTAGAGCGCATTGCCGCCACCGACCCGCTGACCGGCCTTTTCAACCATACCAGCGCCCGCAAAAAGATCGAGAAGCGCCTCCAGGAGCGACCGGCGGGCTATTTCGTTCTGGCCCTTTTCGACATGGACTTTTTTAAGTCGGCAAACGACGAGCGGGGCCACCTCTTTGGCGACCGTCTGCTGGCCCACCTGGCTAAAAAGCTCCGCGGCGCCATCCGCGGCGGCGATATCGCCGCTCGGGTAGGCGGAGATGAATTTTTGATCTTTATGGAGTGCAAAGGGGAGCCCCACTCGGCCATTGGGCGGATCCACCCCTACCTCCAAGGGGAGTTCGAAGGCTTCTCCATCTCTCTGAGCATGGGCGTGGCCGACACCCGAACGGTGGGAACGGACTACGACCAGCTGTTCCACGCCGCCGACAACGCCCTTTACTACGTCAAGCGGCATGGCCGGGGTCAATACCAGCTTTACGACCCCTCTATGGCCGACGTGTTGTCGGTGATCACCCCCATCGTCCACCGCGAAGAGACGTTCCCCGGCGTGTGACCCCCGCGCCGGACTTCTACGCCGGGCACTGGCGGCCAGTGTGGTCGATGGTGTATTCGCCCTGCAGGATGAGCTGGGAGATGGGCACCAGCGTATAGCCCTGGCCAATGAGGTTTTCCAGCAGACCGGGCAGGGCCTCGGGGGTGTGCTTGGCGGCGTTGTGGAAGAGGCAGATGGACCCGGGTTGGATCTTGCTCGTCACTCGCTTGGTGATCTCCGCTGCCGACAGGTCCTTCCAGTCCAGGCTGTCCACGTCCCACTGGATAGGCTCGATGCCCATGCCGCGGATGGCGGTGATGACATGGTCGTCATATTCGCCGTAGGGTGGGCGAAAGAGAGTGGGGCGGACGCCGGTGATGGCCTCGATCTTGTCGTTACAGGCGTTGACGTCGGCCACGATCTGGTCGCTGGTCAAGCTGTTGAAGTGGTCGTGGTGGTTGGAGTGGCCCATGACCTCATGGCCCGCGTCGTGGAGCGCCTTCACCGACTCGGGATACTTCTCCGCCCAATCGCCCACCACGAAGAAGGTAGCCTTCACGTTGTAAGCGCCCAGGGTGTCGATGAGCTGTTGAGTATCCTCGTTGCCCCAGGCGGCGTCGAAGGATAGGGAGGCCATTTTCTGGTCGCGCTTGACGCAGTAGATGGGTAGCTGTCGGGAGGAGGCGGAAGCGCCCACCACCGCCGGACGGTTCACTGCCCAGAACATCCCCGCCGCCGCCAAGACGCAGGCTAGAACTGCCAAATACCGCCGTTTTAACACGAATACGCGCATATTAGAATGACCCCTTCCGTCATGGTTTTCTTCAGCCTATGCCGGGAGGGGCCTGTTTAGCCCTGGCCTTTTGCCTTGGAAGTCGGGCATTTCGGCGGGGAAGTACACTTCCTCTTGCAAGCGGGGAAAAAGTGTGATATACTCTATAATTGCTATAATATAGGAAAAAGGAGGGGCCTGCCGGTGTTTGCCTTTGACAATATCTATACCCTGCGCGCCGAGCACAACGACCGCAGACCCAACCGCTATGTGGCCGCCGCGCTGCAGGTGGGCCTGATCGGACTGCTTTTCTGCCTGGTCCTCAACGAGATCAACATTTTCCACTTGGGTAAGGTCGTCATGCGCGTTTGCGCGGCGCTGGGCGCGGTGTGCGCCCTGGTCCCCATTGTGCTGGCGGGGAGCGACAAGCTGTCGGTCAATCCCAAGAGCAAGTATATCATCCTCTTTTGCGTGTGCGTGATGTGCTTTTTTATGGCCCTGTGCCTGTTTCCCTTTGCCGCGCCGCTGTGCGTGCTTCCCATGCTGCTGGCGGCCCAGTATAACTCCCGGCGCCTATCGTATATGGCCATTGCCGGCTCATGCCTGTGCGCCGCGGTGGCGCCGCCGCTGGGCTGTGCGCTGGGCTTGTGGGACAGCGAGTTCCTGCGCTTTTTGATCTCCAGCGCCTGGGGCCGGGAGATGCTGATCATTCCGGCCATGGAGAGTAGCCCGGGTGTGATGACCACCGGCGTTTTTGGCGTGGTGTTATTCTTGTCGTTGCCGTGGCTGCTGGTGATGCTGCTACTGGGCAAGCTGATCCTTACCGTGACCCGCAAGGGTGAGGAGAGTATTGAGACCCAGGTGAAGGTCATGCAGATGAGCCAGATGGACGCCCTGACCGGCCTCTACAATCAAAATATCTACAGCCGATATCTGAAGACTCCTGTCCAGGGCGACGAGACGGTGGGCGTGCTGTTTTTTGACGTGGACGGGCTCAAACGGGTCAACGATGACGGCGGACATGAGCAGGGCGATCTGCTACTGCGCCGCTGCGCGGAGAGCCTTCATGGACTTTTGGATGACGATTGCCACGGCTTTCGCATCGGCGGCGATGAATTCCTGATGGTAGTGGACACCGACGATCCTGCCGTGCTGGACCAAAAGCTGGAGCAGTGGCATAAGGCCATGGAGCTGATCAACATTGAAAACCGCACCCGCCACAAGGGCCTTGTATGCCATATGTCGGTGGGCAAGGCGTTTGGCAAGAAGTATGACCTGCCTGAGCTGATCGTCCTGGCCGATGGCCGGATGTATACGGAAAAGGAAGCCTACCACAAGGAGCGGGGCTGGGAAGTGCGATAAAAAGGTGCGCCTTGGCGCACCTTTTTTACTGGGGAAGGGAGCGAGGATATGGACCCCAAGGCGATGCTGGTTCGCGGCGCGCGGGTGCATAACTTAAAAAATATCGACGTAGATGTGCCGTTGGGGCAGATCGTGGCGGTGGCCGGGGTCTCCGGTTCGGGAAAGTCCTCTCTGGCCTTGGGCGTTTTATATGCGGAGGGGTCCCGGCGCTATCTGGAGAGCCTTTCCACCTACACCCGCCGCCGCATGACGGGAGCCCAGGCGGCCCAGGTGGACCAGGTGCGCTATATCCCTGCCGCCCTGGCCCTCCACCAGCGACCTGCGGTGCCCGGCATCCGCTCTACCTTTGGCACCATGACCGAGCTTTTGAACGCCCTGCGGCTGATGTTCTCCCGCCTGGCCCAGCACCGCTGTCCCAATGGGCACTACCACCCGCCCACCCTGGATGTGGCGGCGGAGCGGATGCTCACCTGCGGCGTGTGCGGCCAGGGCTTCTGGCCTCCCGGCGCGGAGGAGCTGGCCTTTAACTCCCAGGGAGCGTGCAAGACCTGCGGAGGCACGGGAACGGTGGTGACGGTGGACGAGACCACCTTGGTGCCCGACGAGAGCCTGACCATCGACCAGGGGGCCGTAGCGCCGTGGAACAGCCTGATGTGGTCGCTGATGACCGACGTGTGCCGGGCCATGGGAGTCCGCACTGACGTGCCCTTTTCCCAACTGACCCCCGCCGAGCGGGACATCGTCTTCCACGGCCCGGCGGAGAAAAAGCACATTCTCTACCGCTCTAAGAAGGGAGACGACTTCGCCGAGCTGGACTTTACCTTTTATAACGCGGTCTATACCGTGGAAAACGCCCTTTCTAAGGTCAAGGACGACAAGGGCATGAAGCGGGTGGAGCGGTTTTTGAAGCAGGGTGTGTGCCCCGACTGCGGCGGCACCCGGCTGAGCGAAGCCGCCCGGGCGCCCAGATTATGCGGTCTGAACCTGGCCGAGGTGTGCCAGATGACCTTGACCGAGGCCTCGGCATGGGTTGACGCGGTGCCCGCCGCAATGCCAGAAGAGATGCGCGCTATGGCCCAGGCTATCGCGGAGTCCTTCCGGGTCTCGGCCCGGCGGCTTTTGGAGCTGGGCCTTGGCTATTTGACCCTTGACCGGGCCGGGGCTACGCTGTCCACCGGCGAACGCCAGCGGACTCAGCTGGCCCGGGCTGTCCGCAACCGTACCACCGGCGTTTTATATGTGCTGGACGAGCCCTCCATTGGCCTCCACCCCCAGAACATCGCCGGCCTTACCGGCGTGATGGACGACCTGGTGGCCGACGGCAACAGCGTGGTTTTGGTGGACCACGACGTGCAGATCCTGAGCCATGCCCAGCACTTTATCGAGCTGGGCCCTGGCGCGGGAGCTGACGGCGGGACCATCATTGCCCAGGGCACCAAGGAGGAGCTGGCGCGAAACCCTGTTTCTAAGATCGGGCCTTTCTTGATGGGACACGGGGTAAAGGGAAGGGCCCTTACAAAGAAAGAGCTTTTTGCCCAAGGGGCGGTGGAGCTGACTACCGGGTGTATCCACACGGTAAAGCCCCTGAACGTGACCATTCCCAGGGGACGGCTAACGGTGGTCACCGGGGTCTCCGGCTCGGGCAAGACCACCCTGGTGCTGGAGAGCCTGGTTCCAGCGCTGGAGGCGTCCTTGGCGGGGCAAAAGCTGCCCGAGCATGTCAAGAGCGTCCGGGCCGAGGGCTTAAAGCAGGTCAAGCTCATCGACGCCAGCCCCATCGGCATCAACGTCCGCTCCACGGTGGCCACCTACGCCGACGTCCATGACGAGCTGCGCAAGGTCTTTGCCCGGACCCCGGAGGCCAAGGCCCGGGGGTATAAGGCGGGGGACTTTTCCTATAATACCGGCTCGCTTCGCTGCCCCACCTGCGACGGCACGGGCACGGTGAGCCTGGACGTGCAGTTTCTGCCCGATGTGGAGGTGCCCTGCCCCCAGTGCCGGGGCAGCCGCTACCGCAAGGAGGCCGAGGAGATCCTGTGGCAGGGCCAGTCTCTGCCCGAACTGATGGCGCTGGATGTGAACGCCGCGTTGGAGACCTGCCGGAGTCTGAAGACGGTGGCCCAGCGGCTCCAGACCCTGCAAGACCTGGGCCTTGGTTATCTGACCCTGGGCGAGGCCACCCCAAGCCTCTCCGGCGGCGAGGCCCAGCGGCTCAAGCTGGCCAGCGAGATGGGGCGCCAGCAGCAGGATTCCCTCTTTGTTTTCGACGAGCCCACCATCGGGCTCCATCCGCTGGATGTGCGGACCCTGCTGGCCGTCTTTGGCCGGCTGACGGACCAAGGAGCCACGGTGGTGGTCATCGAGCACGACCTGGACGTGATGGCGGCGGCGGACTATCTCATCGACATGGGCCCCGGCGGCGGCGATGAGGGCGGCAGGGTCCTCTGCGCCGGAACAGTGGACGACCTCTGCCGCTGCCAGGGGAGCGTTACGGGTAAATTTTTACGGGATTATCTGGAGGGCTGAGTGATGGACTTTGAGATCATCGACTTTCATATCCATCCCTTTCTGCGTGGGGAGGACAACATCTGCCGTTACAAGGACCACTGCGCCATGACCACGCCCGGCGTGATCGCAGATCTCCAGGCCGCGGGCATCGGGCGCTTTTGCGGCTCGGTGATCCGTACCCGGGAGGCGGTGGCCGCCGCCCAGGGGGTCCAGGCCGAAGACCTCTCCTGGTGGGACGTGGTCCACGCCTGCAACCAGGATATGCTGGAGCTTTGGCGGCGCTATGGTGAGCGCTACGTCCCCGGCATGATGGTCCATCCCGACTATGTGGTCCAGTCTCTGGCTGAGATGGAGGACCTCCATGCCAAAGGCGTAAGGCTGGTGGGGGAGCTGGTGCCCTACTATCACGGCTGGGAGGACTATTCCTGTCCCGGCTTTGGCAAGCTCCTGGACGCGGCGGCGGAGCTGGGTATGGCGGTGAGCATCCACTCCATGGGGGACGACGCCATGGACGCCATGGCGGTTGCCCATCCCAATACTACCATTGTCTTTGCTCACCCTGGGGAGCACCAGGCGGTGGCCCGGCACATGGCCCGGCTGAAAAAGAGCGAAAACTTCCACCTGGACCTGGCCGGCACCGGCCTCTTCCGCCACGGGGTGCTTCGGGCCTTGCTGGATGAGGCGGGGCCGGAGAAGATCCTCTTTGGCACTGACTACCCCGTCTGCAACCCCTATATGTACCCAGGCGGCGTGTGTCTGGACCCGCTGATCTCGGAAGAGGAAAAGCGCCTGGTGCTCAGTGAAAACGCCAAGCGTGTTCTGGGTTTGGCGGAGTGACGCGAGCGCATTGGAAAGACAGCAGGGACCGTTCTTCTGTCGTGACCGACAGGAAGAACCGTCCCTGTTGTCTTTTTGCTGGCCGTTTTTTGAACCCAGTGTGACATTTTACCGTCTAACATGGAGTTATGGGTGAAAGGAGGTCATGCCCATGGAGCTCTTGCCGCGGCGTACGAGCGGTGAGATCGAGGAAGTCATCGACCGCTATCGGTCCACGGTGTTTGGCCTGGCCCTGGCCAAGACCGGGTCTCGCTCGGACGCAGAGGACGTATTTCAAGAGGTGCTTTTGGCCTATTACCAGTCGGGAAAGTCCTTTTCCGATGAAGAGCACCGCAAGGCCTGGCTGCTGCGCACCACCCTGAACCACTGCAAACGCCTCACCGGCTCGGCCTGGCGGCGGCGGACTGTGCCGCTGGAGGAGGGCGAGGAGAGCCGGGAGGGGGACTTCACCTTCCGGAGCGTCGAGGAAAACGAGGTGTGGCAGGCGGTGCGGAGCCTGGACGAGAGCCTGCGCCTGCCCATTTATCTCTTTTATTTCCAGGACCTGACCACCCGGCAGATCGCCCAGGTCCTGGGCGTGGGAGAAGGCGCGGTGCGGATGCGCCTGAGCCGGGGCCGCACCCGGCTTCGGGCGTGCTTGAAAGGAGACTATTTTGATGAATAAGGAGCTGTTTCGACAGATGCAAAGCCAATTGGAGCCCGGCGCAGAGGCCGTGGACAACCTGAAAGCCCGGCTGGAGACCACGCCGAGGAAGAAGACCCACTGGGGACGGTATGTGGCCCTGGCGGCCTGCCTGACTTTAGCCATCGCCGCCATTCCCCTGGGCCAGACGGCCCTCCTTGCCGACAGGGCCCAGCCCCAGCGTCACAGCTATGTGACCATGGACGCGCCCTTCCAGCCCATTGCGGAGCTGAAAAACCCCATCGACGGCGGCGGGGAGAGCGCCCCCACAGGCAGTCCGGGCCAGGGCGGAGATGTGTCCGTCCAACCTGGGGCAGAGGCCTATGACCGGTTGATGCAGGGCATGGGGATGCTGGAGGAGGACAGCCAGTACCCCGACTGGTACGGCGGGGCCTATATCGGCGCCGACGGTCAGCTGACGGTGCTGCTGGTGGACGAGCAAAACCCCGGCGACAAGTCCCTGGAGCTCCAGGTGCTGGGCTGGACGGGGGACGGGGTGTCCTTTTCCTCGGCCAAGTATTCCCATGCCTACCTCACCCAGCTGATGGACCGGCTGGACGCCGAGCTGCCCGCCCTGGTGGGGGAGGGTGGCTGGAGCGTGAATACGGCGGAAAACCGGGTGGATGTGGATCTGGTTTTGCCCGTGCGCGATGAGGTGCTGGAGCTGCTGGCCCAGCTGGACCCCAGCGACGACGCGATCCAGATCAACGCCTACACCCAGCCCAAGATGGAGCTCAAAGCCGGGGAGGACAAGGCCAAGCTGGGGGAGGAGCCCGCCCCCGGAGGTGATATGGACGGCGACCCGGCGGGTTACGATACACTGGTGGAGGAACTGCCGGGACACATCGTCGAGCTGCCCGATGAGAAGACCCAGGCCGCCGCCCACTATGACCTAGCAGAGGAGCCGAAGTCGGTCACGGTCCAGCCTGTGGAGGGGCCTATGGGCGCTCGTCCGGTGGAGGACGAGCTGCCTGTGCCCGAGCCCGAGGAGCAAGGCGAGCCCGACCCGGAATTTCCCGTGGAGGAGCCTGACGGCGAGGTCGCCCCCGGCCCCGGCCAGGTGGTGGACACGGCCCACCACGACCTGCTGGAGCTGCCCGAAAAGCTCCCCGGCGGGGCCTATGTCAGAGACTGAGCGCAAAAAAGAGACTGGCGACCACCAGTCTCTTTTTTGAAAGCCTCGCAGAGTTCGCCGCCGATAGGCGGTGAAGAAGTATAATGATTTTCCCCGGCGACATGCGCGTCGGGGAAAATACATCTCGGCTCACAAGTGTGCGAGCGAAGCGAGTGCGCGCGGGGAGCCGCAACTTCTCACGAAAAATCGTTAGATTTTTCGTGAATTAGTCCAGCACCAGGGACGGCGCGGAGTACACCCGGCCAGCCAGCTCGGAGTTGAGCATATAGAGGGCCTTGGCGTCGTCGCCGAAGAGTTCCATCTTGGTGATCATATCGCTGGAGTTCTTCTCCTCCTCGCCCTGCTCCTTAATGAACCAGTCCAGGAACTGGGTGGTGCGGTAGTCGTTGACCTTCTGGGCGGCGGCGTAGATGGCATTGATGAGGCTGGTGACGTACTGCTCATGCTCATGGGCGGCCTTCAGGGGGTCCATGAGGGTCTTATATTTCTTGTCGGGCTTGGCGATGGCGGCCAGGGTCACGTCCTGGTCGTTGTTGTGGAGGTACTGATACATGAGCATGGCGTGGTCCTGTTCCTCCTTGGCCTGGATCTCATACCAGTTGGCGAAGCCGTCCAGGCCCTTCTTGGAGTAGAAGTTGGCCATGTCCAGATAGAGGTAGGCGGAGTAAAGCTCCTTGTTGATCTGGTCGTTGAGCAGTTTGAATACGGTCTTATCCATGATGAACACTCCTTTTTTAAATTTCTGTCCGTTCATTAGGAAGTATATCATGTTGGCAAGAAGTGTCAAGGGCCAGCTTGCACAAAAAAACAGCGCGGTCGAATGACCACGCTGTTTTTTGCTTAGGGGAAGGGGCTTACCGCTCCCGGGCGGGGTAGGCAGCCTCAAAGAGGGCAACGCAGTCGTCGTTGTTCTCCCAGGTACACACGAACAGCAGGCATTTGCCGTTGGGGCTGACCACGGTCTTGGCGTTGGCCACGGCCTCGGCGCAGGCGGGGTAGAAGCCAAGGGTGGCCCCGATGGCATCGTGATAGGCGGCAAAGTCGGCCTTGGCGGTGTCCATCTGGCCCTCCTTCACCTGGGCCATGACAATGGTAGTGGGCTGGGCGGATATCATGGGCTGATAGGCCACCAGCTCGTCATAGGCGTCCATGTGGAAGCCAAAGTTCTCCTCCATGATCTGGGCGTCCAGCTCCATGAGGCTGCCGGCGTTGGCGGTCTCCATCATGGTGTAGGCCAGGGTCTCCATCTCGGTGCGCTCAGGAATGGTGACCAGATCGTAGTGGATGGAGGACAGGGCCGGGTCGGTGACATCCTTAATGTTCTCCAGGGTGGTCAGGTAAGCCAGGGGCAGGAAGGTGTAGCCCGAGGGATCCAGATAGGCCTTAAAGTCGGCCACAGGGTCAAAGTCGCAGGTGAAGGTCAGATCGCTCAAGTTCACCAGCAGGCTGTGGCCGTCCACCACGAAGAGGGAGGCGTTGTCCTCGGGGAACCACTCCACATAGGTGTCCATGGCGTCGCACAGGGCCCGCATGGGGATGTAGCCGTAGGGCGCGCCGGGGATGGCGGAGGTGTTCACCGCCACGCCGTCCACGGTGAGAGCACCGGAGAAGGCGGCGGGGATGACGTCGGGCACATCCACCACCTCGGGCAGCTCGGCGGAGATGGGCTCGACGGCCACCCGGGCGCCGTCGGCAGGGGTCCATCCCTCGGGCAGCTCAGCGGCCAGAGCCGGGGCGGCCAGGGACAAAGAGAGGGCCAGGGAAAGGCCCAGAGCCAGGGGTTTCTTCATTTGCAACTCTCCTTTTGTGTTGATTAGAACCGTCTCTTAGACGCTGTTCCCGACAAAAAGTTCCCGCGCAATTTCAAAAAGCGTAAAAGGTCAGCTTTCGGCCTCAATGTCCATCATCTGTCCTATGCGGCGCTGGTGGCGGCCGCCCTCAAACTCATAGGCGAGAAAGGCGTCCAGGATGTCCAGGGCCAGATGGGGCCCGGTGACGCCCGCCCCCAGGGCTAGCATATTGGCGTTGTTGTGGCGGCGGGTCATCTGGGCGGACCATGGCTCATGGCAGAGGGCACAGCGGATGCCGTGGACCTTGTTGGCGGCAATGGACACGCCGATGCCCGTGGTGCACACCACCACGCCGAAGCGGCACTGGCCCGAGGCTACCGCCCAGGCGGCTTGTTGGGCAAAGACGGGGTAGTCGCAGCTCTCGGTAGAGTCGCAGCCGCAGTCCACCACCTCATGCCCCAGTTCCAGCAGATGGGCCTTCAGCGTCTCCTTCAGGGCGTAGCCGCCGTGATCGCAGCCCAGGGAAATGGTGAGCTTTTCCATGTCAAATGACCTCCATTCGGGGTTTTCTGCCTTCAAAGACCGCGGTGTAGCGGAAGCCGCAGGCGCGCATCAGTTCGTAGGCCTCCGCCACCCCCGCGCCGATATGGTCCAGATCGTGGGAGTCGGAGCCTACGGTAACGTATTCGCCGCCCACGGCCTTGAACTGCCGCAGGATGGGCTCCCACTCCGCCACCGTCCGGCCCCGCCAGGTATTGACCTCCAGAGCTTTTCCCTGTTGGGCCACCGTCTTCAATATGACCTCCAGCCGCTGGGGGTAGTCCCGCTGGGCCAGGGAGATGTCCCGGCCCGCTTGGCGCATATAGCGAAGGGGATAGAGGATGTGGGCCAGCGTATCGTAGCAATCGTCCAGGGCTACCAGCAACGCCATGGAGCTGAGGTAATCGTCCAGCGCCGCGTGGCACATGGCGTCGCTTGAATAGTCGGCGTTATAGAAATCCTGCTTGTCCATCATGGCGTGGAAGTTGTGGACCGAGCCAATGACAAAGTCCAGCTCCGGCGCGGCGTCCAGAATGGCCCGGGCGGCGGTGGGGTCTTCGTAGGCCTCGCCCAGCTCTACGCCCCGATGGAGACGCACACTGGCGGGAAGGTCCTCCAACGCGGTATAAAAGTCGGCCCGGCAGGGCGACCAGTCATAGTGAGGCGTAAAGACGCCATTCAGGTCCAGCAGGTCGCAGTGGTCGGTGAGGCAGAGGTAGCTCACGCCGTGCTCTGCCGCCGAGCGGGCCATCTCCGCCATGGAAAAGCGCCCGTCAGGCGAGCAGCGGGAGTGGGTATGCACATCGCCTAAAAACAAAGACCCTCGCTCCTCTCTATACCTAAGATCAAACCCAGCTGGGCAGGAATTGCAGGAAGTTGGAAAAGTACCATGTTGGCATGGCAAGGCCGGTAAGGTAGGGGTAAAACATGGCGTAGAGCGCCACGGAGCCCGCCGTCACGCCGTACACCGGCCACCGCCAGCGGGCGCGGGGGCAGGACATGAGATCATCAAAGAGCATGCAGATCCCCAGGATCAAAAACAGCGTAGCGGGGAAGTAGTGGTAGGCAAAGGTGATGCGTCCGATGCACACCCAGGGCAAAAACTGAGCGGCAAAGCCCACGCTGACAAATACCGCCAGGGCCGAGGGCCGCTTGTCCAGCAGCAGCACGATGGCGGTGGCGGCCGCCAGATAGACCGCCAGACACAGGCCCATCAAAAGAAAGCGCCAGGTGAGCTGCTGGGCGGTAAGGGCGGGGTCAAAGTCCCCGTTTTCCACCCGGCCCACCAGCCAGCAAACCACACAGCAACCCAGCCCGGCGCTCCACACCAGCGCCAGCTTGGCCCACACCCGTCTCAGACACCGGGCAAGGCAGGTGATCATGGCAAAGAGCCCCAGCCAGGTGGTCAGCGGGTTTGTGAAGGCGGAAAACTTCTCCACCATGCCGCCCCCCAGGTCCTTGTAGTAGTAAAGGATGGGCCGCGCATCCACCAGCCATTGATACCACCGGCTGGCGTAAGGATGGTAGGAGTGGACCTGGTTATGGTAGGAGAGCATATCGCCCTGGTTGCGCCACATCTCGTCTATGGCCCCGGCCAGACCGGGCTTGCCGGCGGCTTGGGCGTAGGGGAGGTAGGACAGGGTGTAGACGATGAGCGGGATGATCACAAAGCACAGCACCGACACGCCCAGGGTAGCCGTCAGCCACCGGCCCAGCCCCGCCTTGCGGCCCAGTTCGTCCTTGTCCCAAGCACGGATGCGAAGGACCATGTGGATGACGTAGAGGACGGCCAGGCCCGCCCCGGCGTAGATCACTGTCCATTTGCAAGCGCAGCCGATGCCCCAGAGGATACCGCTGAGAGCCAGCTGGCCGTAGCCCTCCGACGTTTTGCCCCTTTTGCCCCGCGTGGCCGAGGCGGTGAGCCAACGGTAGAAGAAGAGGTAGGCCAGCAGGATGAAGAACACGCCGTAGGTGTCGATGGTGGCGATGCGGGTCTGGGTCAGGTGCATGAACTCCGTGGCCAGTAGAATGGTCCCGCACACGGCGATGTTGCGTTTGCCGAAGATGTTTTTGAGGAATAGGTAGAAGAGGGGGACCATCAGCACGCCCAGGAGGGTCCCCATAAAACGCCAGCCGAAGGGCGTCATGCCGAACATCCGGATACCAAGGCCCAGGATCAGCTTGCCCAGAGGCGGGTGGGAGTTCTCAAAGGGATACTGGCCCTGGATATGCTCCAAGGCGGTGCGGGGGTGGTAGATCTCGTCGAAATAGCCGGAATTGCGCCAGGAGATAGTCTCGGGCACGGTGTCGTCTATGGTCGTGGCATAGGCCAGGGCCTCGGGCAATGCCGAGCCGTCCGCCATGCGCCACTGGGCGGGGACGGGCTTGCCGTCCTGGCCCAGCAAAAGCAGCTTGCCCAGCTGGACAGCGTCCTTGTCGGCCCGGGCGGTGAGGCGCAAAAACTTCACCGGATAAGGGTCGGTGGTCCGGGTCTCGGTCCACTTGAACACATGGTTGTTGGTCTGGGGCAGGGAGTAGCTGGGGTCCAAGCCCTGAGCGTCTGCCCAGTAGTAGACCGTCTGGTCCCGGTCCCACTGGTCCTTCTCCACCCGGGTCCACAGGGTGGCAAAGCGCTTGCCGTCTACGCTGACGGCCACGTCGTAGCCCCCGGTGCCCGCCAGGCAGTAGTGCCACAGGCCCGTGGCCTCCACCGCCTCGCCCTCAAGCTCTAGGGTGTAGCTCTCGCCGCTTTTCAGCGCCGGGGCGCGCTGGTAGTCCGGCGCTAGCATGGACCCCAGGGAGAAAAAGGCGGTGAGGGCATAGACCGCGGTGATGAGCAAAACAGGCAGAGTGTCCTTGCGGTCCATTTTGTGGCGGGGCACCGCGAAGGTGAAGACCCGCTGTTCCTGCAAAGCCACCCAGTCCAGCGTCCCCTTCCGGGGACGGAGGACGCAGAGATAGTAGACGGCGAAGAAAAGTACCGCGGTCAGTACCACCACAGCCGGAATATAGGCAAAGGACACACACATCAACTCCCGTGGAAAGGGTAGGTAAGGGTAAAAATAGAGAGTAGCATAGCTACCAGGGACCCGCCGCGAGGCGGGACGGCCCTGCCGACCCCGAGCATCATAATAAAATAGGGGGTAGCGTAGCTACCCCCTATTTTACTTTTTTTTCTTGCGTTTGTCAAAGAAACCTTTCTCGGGCTTGTCCCCGCCCTCGCCCATAGCGACGGCGTAGGCCTCCAGGGCTTCCTTCTGCTCGGTGGAGAGGTGGGTGGGGACCGCTACCTGCACGGTGATGAGTTGGTCGCCCCGGCCCCGGCCCCGGAGCTGGGGGATGCCCTTGTCCCGTAGGCGGAAGGTGGTGCCCGGCTGGGTGCCGGCGGGAAGGGTCCACTTTACCTTGCCGTCCAGAGTCTCGATCTCCAACTCCGCGCCCAGGGCCGCCTGGGTGAAGGTGACGGTCTGGTCCATGTATACCGTGGTGCCGTCGCGCTGAAAGCGGGGGTGGCGCTTGACAGAGACGGTGACAAGCAGATCGCCGCTGGGGCCGCCGTTTTTACCCGCGTTGCCCTGGCCCCGGAGGGAGACAGTCTGGCCGTCGTCGATGCCGGCGGGGATGGAGACGGTAATGCGCTTGGGCTTGCGGACCACTCCCGCGCCGGAACAGGTATGGCAGGGGGAGTGGATGAGCTTACCTGTGCCGCCGCACTTTTGGCAGGGAGCGGTGGTGGAAAAAGCGAAGTTGCCGCCGCCGCGCTGGATGCGCACCACCCCCGCGCCGTGGCAGTCGGGGCACACCTCCGCCGTGGTCCCCGGCGCGCAGCCGGTGCCGCTACAGACCTCGCAGGTCTCGGTGCGGTTCAGGCTGATCTCCTTTTCGCAGCCGAAGGCGGCCTCCTCAAAGGTCAGCTCCAGCCGCAGCCGCAGGGATTCGCCTTGCTGGGGACCGTTAGGACGGCGGGCCTGACCGCCGCCAAAGCCGCCGCCGAAGAAGGAGCCGAACAGATCGCCCAGATCCTCAAACCCGCCAAATCCACCGCCGAAACCCCCGAAGCCGCCGCCGGGGTTAAAGTTGGGGTCCACGCCGGCGTGGCCAAACTGGTCGTAGCGGGCCTTTTTCTCGCTGTCGGAGAGTACCTCGTAGGCCTCGTTGACCTCCTTGAACTTGGCCTCGGCGTCCTTGTCGCCGGGGTGGAGGTCGGGGTGGTACTCCTTGGCCTTTTTGCGGTAGGCCTTTTTGATCTCGTCTTCGGAAGCTCCTTTGGAGACCCCCAGGACCTCATAATAATCTCGCTTTTGTTCAGGCATATGGGCTCACCACACTTTACGAAAGGGGTAGTTGTCACGCTCCCATTGGACACGCCGCGGCCCCGCTTCCCGGCCCTTAGCAAAATGCCGTCAGGCTGTGCCTGACCTGTTTTTGCCGTGCGGGCCGGTCCATCGGGGCCTGCGTGTCTATGGGTCGCGCTTCTTACTTCTGGTCGGGATCGACCACTTCATAGTCCGCGTCCACCACGCCGGGGTCTCCACCGGGGGCGGCGCCGCCCATATCGGGGCCGGGCTGGCCCGCCTGAGCCTGCTGAGCGTAGAGCTTCTCGGCAATGGGGTGGAAGACCTTGGCCAGCTCCTCGCTGGCGTGTTTGATGGCGTCGATATCGGTGCCCTTCAGGGCCTCCTTGGCCTTGTTGAGGGCGGCTTCCACACTGGCCTTGTCGGAGGCGTCTACCTTGTCGCCCAGGTCGTCCAGGGTCTTCTCGGTCTGGTAGACCATCTGGTCGGCCTGGTTGCGGGCCTCGATCTCCTCCTTCTTCTTGGCGTCCTCGGCGGCGAACTGCTCAGCCTCCCGGACAGCCTTGTCGATGTCCTCTTTGGACATATTGGTGGAGGAGGTAATGGTGATGTGCTGCTCCTTGCCGGTGCCCAGGTCCTTGGCGGAGACGTTGACGATGCCGTTGGCGTCGATGTCAAAGGTCACCTCGATCTGGGGCACACCCCGGCGGGCCGGGGCGATGCCGTCCAGGGAGAACAGGCCCAGGGTCTTGTTGTCCTTGGCCATCTCCCGCTCGCCCTGGAGCACGTGGACCTCCACGCTGGTCTGGTTGTCGGCGGGAGTGGTAAAGATCTGGGACTTCTTGGCGGGGATGGTGGTGTTGCGCTCGATGAGCTTGGTCATCACGCCGCCCAGGGTCTCTACGCCCAGGCTGAGGGGGGTGACGTCCAGCAGCAGCAGACCCTTCACATCGCCCACCAGCACGCCGCCCTGGAGCGCCGCGCCCATGGCCACGCACTCGTCGGGGTTGATGCCCTTGAAGCCCTCCTTGCCGGTGAGCTTCTTCACCATGTCTTGGACGGCGGGGATACGGCTGGAGCCGCCCACCATCAGGACCTTGGAGATCTGGTCGCCGGAGAGGCCGGCGTCGGACATGGCCTGGCGGACGGGGCCGGCGGTCTGCTCCACCAGATGGGCGGTGAGCTGGTCAAACTTGGCCCGGGTCAGGGTCAGGTCCAGATGCTTGGGGCCGGTGGCGTCGGCGGTGATATAGGGGAGGTTGATGTTGGTGGAGGTCACGCCGGAGAGCTCGATCTTGGCCTTCTCGGCGGCCTCCTTGAGCCGCTGCATGGCCACCTTGTCGCCGGTGAGGTCCACGCCCTCGGCCTTCTTGAACTCCTCGGCCAGATAGTCCATGACGCACTTATCGAAGTCGTCGCCGCCCAGGCGGTTGTTGCCGGCGGTGGCCAGTACCTCGATAACGCCGTCGTCGATGTCCAGAATGGACACATCGAAGGTGCCGCCGCCCAGGTCGTAGACCATGACCTTCTGGGCGGTCTCCTTATCCACGCCGTAGGCCAGGGCCGCGGCGGTGGGCTCGTTGATGATGCGCTTCACGTCCAGCCCGGCGATCTTACCGGCGTCTTTGGTGGCCTGGCGCTGGGCGTCGGTGAAGTAGGCGGGGACGGTAATGACCGCCTCGGTGACGCTTTGGCCCAAATAGGCCTCGGCGTCCGCCTTCAGCTTTTGCAGGATCATGGCGCTGATCTCCTGGGGGGTGTAGCTCTTCCCATCGATGGTCACCTTATAGCTCGAGCCCATTTCCCGCTTGATGGAGGAGATGGTGCGGTCAGGATTGGTGATAGCCTGGCGCTTGGCCACCTGGCCTACCATCCGCTCGCCGTCCTTGGAGAAGGCCACCACCGACGGGGTGGTGCGGTTGCCCTCGGCGTTGGCGATGACCACGGCCTCGCCGCCCTCCATCACGGACACGCAGGAATTGGTCGTACCCAGATCGATACCAATGATTTTAGACATAGTTGTATACCTCCAATTTATTTATTAACACAGTTGGTTGTTAGTTCGCGACCACGACCATCGCGTAGCGCAAAACGCTATCGCCTAGCTTGAAGCCCGCCTGGTAGACCTCCTTGACGGTGTTCTCCTCAAGTTCGGGGTCCTCCACATGCATCACAGCGGAGTGGACGTTGGCGTCGAAGCGCTCGCCCAGGGCGGGGATCTCGGTCACGCCCAGATCCTCCAGCACCTTTTTAAGCTGCTGCATGGTCAGCTCCACGCCCTTGCGATAGGCCTCGTCGGCAGTGTCCTGCTTCAAGGCCCGCTCCAGATTGTCGTACACCGGCAGCAGGGCCTTTACCGTCTCGCCCTTTGCGGCGGACCAGGCGCTTTCCTTCTCCTTGGCGGTGCGCTTTCGGTAGTTATCATATTCCGCGCACAGCCGGAGATATTTCTCTTCTTGGTCTGCCAGCTGCTTTTTTAGAGCCTCTGTCTCTGGGGCGGTCTGCTCTGCCGCGACCTCGACGTCCGGGGCGGCCTGCTCTTCGATGACTTCGGTGTCCGGAGCTTGAGTCTCGACCTCCGGCGCCGTCTCGGCGGGCTTTTTACTCTTTTTCTTGTCGCTCATGGCTCTACTCCTCCTTGTCGCCGGCGGCGGGCAGCTGCTGCTTTTCAAACAGCTGGCTCAGGCCCTTGGCCATGTATTCCAAATGGGCCAGCACCGTGGCGTAATCCATCCGGGTGGGCCCTACCACGCCGATGACTCCTTTGGTGTTGTCCCCCATGTCGTAGGTGGCCAGCACCACGCTGGAGTCCTTCAGCGCCTCATGGACGTTCTCCGGGCCGATCAAAATGTTGGTGGTCTGCCCCTCGGGGACGCTGAGGGCGCCCACATTCTCTTCCTGGGCCAGATACCGCATCAGCGGCTGGGCCCGGGACAGGTCCTGGTACTCCGGGTGGGCAAAGATGCTCTCCAGCCCGGCGGTGTGGACCAGCTTGCTCTGCTGCTCCTCCAGCACCTCCATGGCAAAGGACACCACCATGGACACAAGGCTCCCGTCTCCCATAGCGTTGGAAGCGGCTCGGACCAGCTCGGGGGTGAACTCCTCCAAGGTCAGTCCGGTAAAGGAGCCGTTGAGCAGAGAGGCCAGCAGCTGCAGCTGGCTGCGGTCCATGTCCTGGGGAAGCCGGAAGAGACGGTTGGAGAGGTGGTCGTTATCCGTCATCACCACGGCGATGAAGGCCCGCCGCTCCACCATCAGCACATCAAAGCGCTTCACCGTCACACGGGTCTTGCCCGTGGACAGGGCGAAGGCGGGGTACTGGGTAAGCCTGGAGACCACCTTGCCCGCCTCGTCCATCACCCGGTCCAGCTCTCGCATTTTCAGATGCAGGGCCTGGTTGAGCCGCTCGGTCTCCTGCAGGGAGAGCCGGTGCTCATCCATCAGGGCGTTGACATAGAAGCGGTAGCCCTTGGGGGCCGGGACCCGTCCGGCGGAGGTGTGGGGCTGTTCCAAAAGGCCCAGCTCCGTCAAGGCGGCCATCTCGTTTCGGATGGTAGCCGAGGAGACGTTGAGGCCCGCATGCTCCATCACGGACTTAGAGCCTACCGGCTCGGCGGTCTCGATATAAATTTCCACCACCGCCCGTAAAATACTCTTTTGCCGCGCTGTCAGCTCCATGCCCCTCACCAACCTTTCTACGCTGACATTAGCACTCATTCCTTCCGAGTGCTAATGTACCACCTTCCACCTCAAATGTCAACCACTTTCTTTGTAAATTAAATGTGAATAAGCGCGAGCATAGGCGGGCAGGCCTGGATGGAGCGGCGACAGGCCAAAAACAGGCGAACGCCGCAGGCGTGAGCGGCATTTTGGCCGCGCAGCCGCGAAGCCGGGTCGTCAGCCCGCCCAATGCGAGCGTGACAGCCCCCGAGCGCGCCTATGCTCGCGCATCTAAAAATTTATGGTATACATTTCCGGAAAAGTGTGTTATACTATCATTACCTATATGGCTTTCCCGCCTGACATCAGGCGTTTGAAATGACGGTATCCTCCAGGAAACGCGGAAATACCGCACCATCTACCTATGGACCAGTTCCCCAGCGTGGGCCCGGTATCCAGACCGGGCGGCCGCGCCGGCTTGTTTTGCTGTGTCCAAAACCAAAAAGGAGTATTTGTATGGCAGAAAAATTGAAGATCATCCCCTTGGGCGGACTCAACGAGATCGGCAAAAACCTGACGGTCTTTGAGTTCGGCAACGACATTATCATCGTGGATGTGGGCATGGGCTTCCCGGACACGGATATGTACGGTGTGGACGTGGTCATCCCCGACTTCACCTACCTGATCCAGAATCAATCCCGCATCCGGGCCATCTTCCTGACCCACGGCCATGAGGATCACATCGGCGCGCTGCCCTATCTGCTGCGCAGCATCCAGGCCCCTATCTACGCCACCCGGCTCACCGCGGGACTTGTGAAGCTGAAGCTGGAGGAGCACCGGCTGCTGGATAAGACCAAGCTCATTACCTGCGAGGCCGGCGAGGTGGTCCGAGCCGGGCGGTTCAGCGTGGAGTTTATCCACGTCAACCACTCCATTGCCGACGCGGTGGCCTTTGCCATCCGCACCCCCGTGGGCGTTGTGGTCCACACCGGCGACTGGAAGATCGACGCCACTCCCGTCTCCGGCGGAATGATCGACCTGGGCCGCTTGGGCCAGCTGGGCCGGGAGGGTGTGCTGGCCATGCTGTGCGACTCCACCAACGTGGAGCGCGGCGGCTACACCAAGAGTGAAAAGAGCGTGGGCGCCAGCTTTGACGCCCTCTTCCGGGGCTGTGAGCAGCGCATCATCGTCACCACCTTCGCCTCTAACATCGACCGCATCCAGCAGATCATCACCGTGGCCGCCAAATATGGCCGCAAGGTGGCTATCTCCGGCCGCAGCATGGAAAACGGCATCAAGGTGGCCACCGAGCTCGGTTACATGAATGTACCCGCCAATACTCTGGTGGACCTGGCCCACATCAAGAGCCTTCCCAAGGAGAAGGTCTGCGTCATCACCACCGGAAGCCAGGGCGAGACCATGTCCGCTCTGACCCGCATGGCCTTCAACACCCACAAGCAGCTGGAGATCCAGGCCGGGGACCGGGTCATCATCTCCGCCTCCGCCATTCCCGGCAATGAAAACGACATCGGCAACGTGGTCAACGAGCTCTACCGCAAGGACGCCGAGGTCATCAACGAGCGCGAGCGGGAGCTCCACGTCTCCGGCCACGCCTGCCAGGAGGAACTGAAGATCCTTCACGCCCTGGTCAAGCCCCGGTTCTTCATCCCCGTCCACGGCGAGCAGCGGATGCTCAAGACCCACGCCAAGCTGGCCCGGGAGATGGGCATGGAGGCCAAAAACATCATCATCGCCGACATCGGCAAGGTCATCGAGCTCACTCCCGGCTCGGCCCGGATCACCGGCTCGGTGCCCTCGGGCCGGGTGTTCGTGGACGGCTACGGCGTGGGCGATGTGGGCAGCGTGGTGCTCCGGGACCGCAAGCACCTGGCCGAGGACGGCATGATCGTGGTGGCCCTCTCGATGTCCGCCGAGGACGGCGGCCTTATCTCCGGGCCGGATATCATCACCCGGGGCTTTGTCTACGTCAAGGAGTCCGACGCGCTGATGGAGGAGCTGCGCCGGGTCACTCTGGACACCGTGGAGCATACCGCCACCCGCTACGCCACCGACTGGGCCGCCATCAAGACCGCAATCAAAGACGAGCTCAGCGACTACCTTTATAAAAAGACCAAGCGTAACCCCATGATCCTGCCGGTGATCCTGGAGGTTTGATACGGGGAAAACGCCGGGGCTTTGTTGACTGGCTAACTATGTTTAGCTTGCGAGGTTTACCCATAATTATTTTCTACACGGACGGGGCACGGTAATTTGCCTCAGGGAAAAAATGGGTGGCGGAAAAAGAAGCCGATGACTCTGGGGTTTTTCCACATTTCCACAAAGTTTTCCACATCTCGGTTGGAGACCGGAAGGAAAAAATAAGAGGAAAATGGTTGACATAAAACCATGTCAACCCGGTGGTCAACAAAAAGTTACACAAAAATTTTACCGAAGGAGGGAAGGGCTGTGTCAGAGGCCATTGCCGCCATTGCCACCGGCTCCGCCCGGACGGCCATTGGCGTCATCCGGTTGACGGGAGACGGCTGTATCCCTTGCGTCGCAAAGGTTTTTAAACTGGTCGACGGTGGAGCCGTCGGCGCTGGCGAGCCTGGAAAGCTGCGTCTTGGGACCCTGCTGGACGCCCAGGGGCAGCCCCTGGACCAGGCCATGGCGGTGTTTTTTAAGGCTCCTTCCAGCTACACTGGCGAGGACTGCTGTGAACTCCACTGCCACGGCTCGCCCACCGTGTTGACGTTGGCCCTGGAGGCCCTTTTTGCCCACGGAGCCCGGCAGGCATTGCCCGGAGAGTTTACCAAGCGAGCCTTTTTGAACGGCAAGCTGGACCTGACAAGAGCCGAGGCGGTGGCCGACCTCATCGACGCCCAGACCCCCGCCGCCGCCCGGCAGGCGGCGAGCCAGCTCTCCGGCACGCTCCAGCGGCGGGTGGAGGAAGTCTACGGTCTGCTGGTAGACCTGCTGGCCCACTTCCACGCGGTGGTAGACTACCCCGACGAGGACCTGGCTCCCTTTACCCCAGAGACCATTGACCGCGCTCTGGACCGGGCCGGACAGGCGCTTTCCGCGCTGCTTGCGAGCTATCAGCGGGGCCGTCTGGTCCGGGAGGGGGTCCGTGCCGCCATCGTGGGCCGGCCCAACGTGGGCAAGTCCACCCTGCTCAACGCCCTGGTGGGCTATGACCGGGCCATTGTCACCGACGTGCCCGGCACCACCCGGGACACGGTGGAGGAGAACTGCGTGCTGGGCGGAGTACTGCTGCGCCTGGTTGACACCGCCGGACTGCGCCGGGCCGCTGACCGGGCCGAGCAGTTGGGGGTAGAGCGTTCCCGCCGGGCCATGGAGGAGGCGGGGCTCATTTTCGTGGTCACAGACGCCGCGGGAGAGCTGGAAGCGGAGGACCTGGCCCTCTGGCAACAGGCCCGGGACCTGGCCCCGGCTATCTTGGTCCGCGCCAAGGCCGATCTGGGACCCGCGCTGGTGGGAGAGGGGCTGTCCATCAGCGCCAAGACCGACCCCAATGGGGCGGCCCAGACCCTGGGGCGGGCGGTGGCAGAGCTGTTTCCTCAAGGCGCTGAGCCAAATGGCGAGGCGCTGACCAACGCCCGCCAGGCCGACTGCGCCCGGCGGGCCCTGGAGGCCCTGGACCGGGCTGGGCAGGCCCGGAGGGCGGGCACTCCGCCGGACCTTGTGCTGCTGGATGTGGAGGAGGCCATGACGGCCCTGGCCCAGCTCACAGGTCGGAACGTCCAGGAGGACGTGGTGGCTCAGATCTTTTCCCGGTTTTGCGTAGGCAAATAGAGCTCTATTTGATCGGCAAGAGGACGGCCCAACCGGGCCGCCCTCTTTTTTTCGCTGCCCTCTTGACATTTTCAAATGAGGGGACTATAATATCGCTCGGTGCTGATTTAGCACCACAACGTGCTAAAGTGTACGACATATCGAAGGAGGAAATATAGAATGAAAAAGTATCTTGCTCTGCTTCTCGCTATGGTCATGGTCTTTGCCCTGGCCGCTTGCGGCGGCGGCGACGAGAAGGCTTCCCAGCCCACCGACGCCCCTGCCTCTGATGCTCCCGCCACCGACGTGCCCGCTACCGTCGCCCCCGGTGACGGCAGCTACACCGTTGGTATCTGCCAGTTGGTCCAGCACCCCGCGCTGGACGCCGCCACTCAGGGCTTTATGGACGCGCTGGAGGAGGCCCTGCCCGGTCGGGTGACATTTGACAACCAGAACGCTTCCAACGACATTCCCATGTGTTCCACCATCGTCAACCAGTTTGTGGCTGACAACGTGGACCTGATGCTCTGCAACGCCACCCCCGCCCTCCAGGCCGCCGCTGCAGCCACCGTGGACATCCCCATCCTGGGCACCTCCGTCACTGAGTACGGCGTGGCCCTGGAGCTCACCGACTTCACCGGCACCGTGGGCGGCAACATCTCCGGCACCTCCGACCTGGCGCCCCTGAATGAGCAGGCCCAGATGATCAAGGACTGGTGCCCCGAGGCCAAGACCGTGGGGTTGGTCTACTGCTCCGCTGAGGCCAACAGCCAGTACCAGGTGGACGTGGTGAAGGCGGAGCTGGAGAAGCTGGGCTACACCGCCGAGCTCTACTCCTTCTCCGACTCCAACGACCTGGCCGCCGTGGTAGAGAGCGCCGTGGCCGCCAGCGACGTGCTCTACATCCCCACCGACAACACCGCCGCCGCCAATACCGGCATCGTGGACAACATCTGCCGCCCTGCCAAGAAGCCCGTCTTCGTGGGCGAGGAGGGCATCTGCAAGGGCTGCGGCGTGGCCACCCTGTCCATCAGCTACTATGACCTGGGCGTGGCCACGGGCAAGATGGCCGCCGAGATCCTCACCGGCGACGCCAACATCGCCACCATGCCCATCGAGTATGCCCCCGCCATTCCCAAGTATAACGCGGAGATCTGCGCCGACCTGGGTCTGACCCCGCCTGAGGGCTACGTGGCCATCGAGGCCGAGGGCTAAGCCGAAAATATTTCCTATCGAGAAAAAACAGAGAAAAAGGGGCTTCCCTTTTTCTCTGTTTTTTGATATAATACTTTGGGGTATTGACTTTTTTGCCCCAGCACTCTGGACAAGGAAGAAGGAGACACGTATGAATCCAATGGCGCTTTTGAACGCCATGCCCGGCGCCATATCCCAAGGCCTCATCTGGGGCATTATGGCCATCGGTGTGTATATCACCTATAAGATCCTGGACGTGGCCGACCTGACGGTGGACGGCACCATGTGTTTGGGTGGCGCGGTGTTTATCATGACCACCATGGCGGGGCTTCCCACGCCAGTGGCACTGCTGTGCGCCTTTGGCGCGGGACTGCTGGCGGGGCTTGCCACGGGGCTTTTCCACACCGTGTGCGGCATTCCGGCCATCCTCTCGGGCATCCTGACCCAGCTGGCCCTCTACTCGGTGAACCTGCGCATTATGGGTAAGTCCAATCAGCCCATCAACGCCAATAACTATGACCTTTTGGTCTCCTCCCGGAACGTGAAGAGCCTGGGACTGAATAACCCCATCTTTGTGGTGGGTCTCACCGTGATCGTGACCATCGGTCTGCTGTATTGGTTCTTTGGCCGGGAGCTGGGCGCGTCGCTGCGGGCCACCGGTTCCAACAGCGCCATGGCCCGGGCCCAGGGCATCAACACCAACTTTACCACCGTGCTGGGGCTGATGCTCTCCAACGGCCTGGTGGCGCTTTGCTCGGCTCTTCTGGCTCAGTATCAGGGCTTTGCGGACGTGTCCATGGGCCGTGGCGCCATCGTCATCGGCCTGGCCGCCGTCATCATTGGCGAGGTGCTGCTGGGCCGGGTCTTCCGCAATTTCGCACTGAAGCTGCTGGCGGTGGTCATCGGCTCTGTGATCTACTATGTGGTCTACCAGCTGGTCATCGGCTCCAAGCTTCTCAGCGGCGACGATATGAAGCTGGTCACATCCTTGATCGTGGCGCTGTTTTTGGCGGTGCCCTACTGGAAGGGCAAGTACTTCAACAAGCCCGGCAAGAAGGAGGCGGTCCGTAATGCTTGAGGTCAAGGGAGTATGGAAAACCTTTAACGCGGGCACGGTCAACGAAAAGGTGGCCCTGCGGGGCGTGGACCTGACCCTGAATGACGGCGACTTCGTCACCGTCATCGGCGGCAACGGCGCGGGCAAGTCTACGCTTTTGAACGCCGTGGCCGGCGTGTGGAGCGTGGACCGGGGGACCATCACCATCGACGGTGTGGACGTCACCAAGCTCCCTGAGCACAAGCGGGCCAAGTACATTGGCCGGGTGTTCCAAGATCCCATGATGGGCACCGCCGCCACCATGCAGATCGAGGAGAATCTTGCCCTGGCGGCCCGCCGAGGCAAGAGCCGTACGCTGCGCGCGGGCATCTACAACCAGGAGCGGGAGTCGTACCGGGAATTGCTGAAGACCCTGGACCTGGGGCTGGAGGACCGGCTGACCACCAAAGTGGGGCTGCTCTCCGGCGGCCAGCGTCAGGCGCTGACGCTGCTGATGGCCACCCTGCAAAAGCCCAAACTGTTGTTGCTGGACGAGCACACCGCGGCTCTGGACCCCAAGACGGCGGCCAAGGTGCTGGATACCACCGAACGCATCGTGCAAAAGGATCACCTGACCACCTTGATGATCACCCACAATATGCGCGACGCCATCGCCCACGGTAACCGCCTGATCATGATGTACGACGGCAAGATCGTCATCGACGTCTCCGGGGAGGAGAAGAAAAAGCTCACCGTGGAGGAGCTGCTGGCCAAGTTCAGTCAGGTCAGCGGCAGCGACGAGGCCGACGACAAGCTGCTGCTGAGCTAAATTTAGGGCTTGATTTTTTCCACCAACGTGCTATAATATCTCCGTTGCCGGTCTCCGGCGGCGGTATGCGTCCGTAGTTCAATTGGATAGAGCGTCAGATTCCGGTTCTGAATGTTGGGGGTTCGAGTCCCTTCGGGCGTACCACTTGAAAATGCTTGCAATCTTAGTGATTGCAAGCATTTTCTTGCTTTTTGAGGGGTCGGCCGGAGGGGCGATCCGGGGCAATTAGGGTGTGGCAAATTTTCGGGGCACCGGGCATAAAAAGCCGATTCTCAAACGCCCTTTCCGCCGTGCTTTAGCAGCGTTTCGTGCATGAATACCATCAAGGCCAGAATGACCAGCAGATAAAACGGGAGCAGGGATACGGTGATGTGGTCAGCAATCAGCCCAAACAGCGGCGGCATCAGGCAGTTGCCCACGTAGGCGCTGGCCATCTGAACGCCGATGATGGCCTGGGACCGCTCGGAGCCGAAGTGGTACGGCGTGGAGTGGATGATGCAGGGGTAGATGGGCGCGCAGCCCAGGCCGATGAGGATCAGCCCCGCCAGGGCGGCGGATTCCCCCAAGGGAAGCAGGAAAGCGGCGATCCCAACGGCAATGATCCCTTGGCCCAGGCGGATCATCTGGCTGTCTGTGAGCTTTATAGTTAAAAAGCCGCTCACCGCCCGGCCCGCGGTGATGCCGATGAAGAACAGGCTGGCAAAGCCGGCCGCCGTCTCGGGGGCTACGCCCTTGTGGAGGGCCAGATAGCTGCTGGCCCACAAACCGGTGGTCTGCTCCAGGGCGCAGTAGCAAAAGAATGTGACCATTACCGCCTTGACCCCGGGCATGGCCACGATCTGCCCCAGGGTGAGGGGCTGGGCGGGGACGGCTTTCTCCTCGCCTTCGCCCTGGGCCTTGCCCTTCCAAAGGGGCAGGCTCAGCACGATGACGGCGGTCAGCACCAGCTGCATCACGCTGATGATCCGGTAGCCCAGGTTCCAGCTGCCAAAGCCCGTGAGGGCGTAACCCATGATGTACGGCCCCACGGACGCGCCCACGCCCCACATACAGTGGAGCCAGCTCATATGGCGGCTGGCGAAGTGGAGCGCCACATAGTTATTGAGCGCCGCGTCCACGCTCCCCGCCCCCAGACCGTAGGGAATTGCCCACAGACACAGCATCCAGAACGAGCCGCTGACGGAAAAGCCAAAGAGAGCTGCCGCCGTCATGGCTACGCTGATGGCCGTCACCCGGCCCGCCCCCAAGCGGCGGGTGAGCCGGTCGCTGGCCAGACTGGAGAGCACCGTCCCCACCGAGATGATAAAGAAAATGATCCCTGAATAGGACACCGGCACGCCAAAGCCCGGATACATAGCGGGCCACGCCGAGCCAAGCAGCGAGTCGGGTAGGCCCAGACTGATAAACGAAACATAGATGACTGCTAAAAGCAAATGGACCATCTTGCATTCCTCCTTGGTTTCTGATAGGATAATACCACCAAACAGAGGAAAGCGATAGAAAAAAATCCCCAAATTGATAGGATAAAATCACCGGGAGGGAAGGGCTATGGCAGTCACTCCGTGCGGGGCGGTGGCCACCGACCGGCAAGGCCGGGAGTTGATCGACCACGGAACGCCGCTGTTTCCGCTGGCCTGTTACCATGACAATATCAACGAGGTGGACGTGTCCTGGCACTGGCATGACGAGCTGGAGGCGTTGGTGGTGGAGACCGGGACCGCCCGAGTGGCCGTCAATGGGACGGACTACGTCGTGAAGCGGGGCGAGGGGGTCTTCGTCAACGCCGGCGTACTGCACGGGGTCTGGCCGGTGGGGGAGAAGCCGTGCCGTCTACGCTCCGTTGTATTCCACCCCAGACTGGTGGGTGGCGGCGTGGACAGCATTCTTTGGCAAAAATACCTGGAGCCGCTGCTTGCCGACCTCGGCTGTCCCTGTGTCCACTTTTCCGGCGTTCGAGACTGGGACAAGCGCGCCATCGCGGCTATTCAGACGGCGTGGCAGGCTGTGGCGGCTGAGGGACCGGGCTTTGAATTTACCGCCCGGGAACAGCTCTCCCAGCTGATCTTTCTCCTCTTTCAAAACTGCCCCCGGACGGAAAGGCGCCCGGCTGAGAAGACCCTGCGCAGCGAGCAGCGGATCAAGACCATGCTACAATATATCCAGGCGCACTATGCCGAGGAGCTGACCCTGGCGCAGATCGCCCGGAGCGCCCACCTCAGCGAAAATGAGTGCCTGCGCTGCTTTCGCGGTATGCTGGGCTGTTCCCCCATCCAGTATCTCAAGCAGCTGCGCGTCCAAAAGGCGGCGGAGCTGCTGGCGTCTACCGATCGCAAGGTCGCGGACATCGGCGGGTTGTGCGGATTTCAGGAGATGAGCTACTTCGCCCGAGTCTTTCGGGAGCTGAAGGGCTGTACGCCCAGTGCCTTCCGAAAAAGTATGCCCCGGGGCGAGGCGAGCGTTGACGGGCTTTAGCGCGACGCCCGTTCGACGGAAAAAGCGCCTTGACTTTTGGGGAGAGGAAGTTTATACTTGGGCTGTTCGACACTACATTTTGCTTTTGGAGGAATGAAGAGTATGAAGAAGTTTCTTGCGTTGGTCCTGAGTGCTGTGCTGCTGGTGAGCGTCCTGGCCGCCTGCGGCGGCAATAAGAAGGCCGCTTCCGGCGACGGCATCGAGGGCAAGTGGAACGCCAGCATCGACATGACCGATTACATCAACCAGACCCTGGAAGCCAGCGGCATGGGCGAGTTTGTGCAGCTCAGCGACTTTGGCATGGTCCTGACTATGGAGCTCAAGGGAGACAATACTTATACTCTGGCGGTGGACAAGGACGCCCTGGCTGCGTCTATGGAGGGCGTCAAGGACCAGATGAAGGACGGCCTGGGCGAGTATTTTGCCCAGATGATGCCCGGCGTGGATGTGGACCAGGCCCTGGCCCAGAGCGGCATGAGCATGGACGATCTGCTGGATCAGGCCATGGATCTGGACGCTATGAGCGGTAGCCTGAACCTGGCCGGTCAGTATAAGGCCGAGGACGGCAAGCTCTACATGTCCAACGACACCAGTGTGGAGCCCACCGACAACTATCTGGCCTACGACCTGTCGGGCGACACGCTGAAGCTGGACGCCGGCAGCGCTACCCCCGATGCGAGTCTGTCCGCGCTGCTGCCCTTCAACTTCGAGCGGGTGGGCTAAGCTCGGAAAGAGGCGGCGGTGAAACGGGAGATCGCCCTGGGCGTGCTGGCGGCGCTGATCGTGGCGCTATGGGCGCTATTGCGTCTGCTTCCCGGCGGCAGCCCTCTGGTGGGCAGCTGGGAGACGGATATTGTCCTGGACGAGAGCCAAACCGTGAGCCTGCGCTACACCTTTGACCCGGACGGCACCTATACTTGCGCCCTCTCCGCCCAAGGAAAGGGTCAGTCAGGCAACGCCCAGGTCCGGGGCAACTACGAGGCCCTCGGCGACCGCCTTTACCTCTCCGAAGGGCTGGACTACGCCATCGACGTGGCTGTCTACGACCACTATCGACTCTCCGGCGATACCCTGACACTGCTGGACAGCTCCACCGGCGATCTGGTGGGCTTTTACCCGCTGGACCTGACCCGGGTGGAGGAATAAACGAGCAAATAGAAGCAGCCTGTGGCTTTATAAGCCACAGGCTGCTTTTCGCTTTTTTGAGGCAGCTTTCAGCAAAAGACGATCCCCTCGCTGGGGTCCATACTCCGGACGCGGGCCAAGCTCTCCACCCGCACGCCCTGGGACCGGACCCGCTCTCCGCCGCCTTGATAGGCCTTTTCAATGGCCACGCCCGCGCCCACCACCTGGGCGCCCGCCTGGCGGCACAGCTCCAGCAGGCCCAGCAGGGCGTTGCCGTTGGCCAGAAAGTCGTCCAGGATCAGCACCTTGTCCTCAGGCTTGAGGTACTCCTTGGAGCAGAGGATGGTGTAGACCCCGCCGTGGGTATAGCTCTCCACCTGGGCGGTGTAGACGCTGCCGGCAATGTTCTTGGTGCGGCTTTTCTTGGCGAAGAGCACCGGGCAGTCAAATACCTTTCCGGCCATGGCGGCGATACCGATTCCGCTGGCCTCGATGGTCAGTATTTTTGTGACCGCTTCGGGGAACAGCCGCCGCCACTCCTGGCCCATGCGCTCAAACAGGGCCGGGTCCATCTGGTGGTTCAAAAAGCCGTCCACCTTCAAAACGTCCCCGGCGTACACCTTGCCGTCTCTTACGATCCGCTCTTCCAGCTCCTTCATGCTTCCTCGCTCCTTTTCTCTATTCTGGGAAAGGCCCGGCGCTCCCAGCGGTCTCCCCGCCAGCGCCAGACACACAGGATCCCCCGCAAAATGATATCGCAGCTCATGGCGATCCACACGCCGCTGAGACCCAGGCCGGCCCAGTACACCAGCACCGGGGCCAGAGGGATGCGGACGCCCCACATACAAATGAGGCTGATGAACATCGGCGCCTTCACGTCCCGGGCGCCCCGCAGCGCGCCGGTATAGATGATGGAGAGGGCGAAGAAGGGCTCGGCTACCGACACGATACGCAGCACCTTGGCCGCTTCACGCACCACGGCGGGATCGGTGTTAAAAAGGGAGGCCAGGGGATGGGCGAAGAGGAAGAGGCAGATGGCGGTGCCAATGCAGATGAAAAAGCCCAGCTTGGCGCTCAAAACACCGTAGTTTCGGGCGTTTTCTCTATCCTGGGCCCCCACGCTCTGGCCCACCATGGCGGTAGAGGCGGAGGCAATGCCGTAGGCGGGCAGGTAGCATAGGCCCTCGGCGGTGGTGGCAATGTTGTTGGCCGCCAGGGCTACACCGGTGTCGATGGAGGCCACCACGCCGGTCATGGCCACCTGGCCGATATTCACCATGGCCCGCTCTGCCGCCGAGGGAAGGCCAAGCCGGACAGCCTGGGAGATGATAGCCCTGCTGGGCCGGAAGCTCTCGCCCCGGTGAATGGTAAACCGCTCTCCCTGGTGAAGGGCTGCCCAGGCGGTGAACACTCCGGCAAAGGCCCAAGCCAGCACCGTGCCAAGGGCCGCCCCGGCCACCCCCATCCCAGCGCCGGGGATGGTCACGTCCAGCCCTAAAATGGAGGCGGAGCGGGTGGGGTAGATGAAGAAAAAGTTGAAGATCACGTTCAGGACGTTGGCGGCGGTATTCAGCACCAGCGGCGTTTTCGTGTTGCCCATGCACCGCAAAATGCCGGAGAAGATGGTGGCCGAGCCCTGGAACAAAAGGCAGTAGGTGTAGACGCGAAGATAGCGCCTGGCCTCACCCAGCACCGGCTCCACCGCTCCCAGCCACATGGGAAGATGCCAGGCCACGCAGCGGTAGAGGGCAAAAGAGACGACTCCGCAGAAGACGGCGGCCAGCACCCCTTGGCGGATGACGGCCTTGGCCCGATCATCCTGGCCCGCGCCCACAGCGTGGGACACTTGGACGGCGTAGCCTGTGCCTACGCCGGATAGAATGCCGCCGATAAGCCAGATGGGGGCGGCGTTGACGCTCACCGCCGCCGAGGCGGTCATACCCAGCGCGCCCACCATGGCAGCGTCCACATAGCTGACCATGGTGGAGAGGATCTGCTCCATAATGGCGGGCCAGGAGAGGAGCCACACCGTCCTGAGACGGCTTTGGGACAGAGAAGTTGACATTGCGCTACACTCCAGTCAGATCAAAAGCGGGGATATAGGCCTCGTCCGCCGCGGCGGCGTCCTGGGTAAAGCCTTGGAGCCCCAGAGCGTCCATGTAGGCCACGGCGCTTTTCAGCTCGCTGGGGCGGAGGGCCCGGTCGATCTCGGGAAAGTCCTTCGCCCGGCCCAGGGGGAGGTATTGGCCCATGAGGGAGAAGAGCACGCTGCCGGCGGGGAAGGTCTCCGCCACCCAGTCCATGACGGCCTTGGCCTCCGCCAGAGCCCCGGGGAGGAGCAGATGGCGGATGAGCACGCCCCGCTTCAAAAGGCCGCCCTCCATCACGCAAGGGCCTGCCTGGGCGACCATCTCAGCGATGGCGGCGGTGGCGACGGCGGGGTAGTCGGGAGCGTCCGAATACCGTCCGGCCCGATCCGGCGACAGGTACTTGAGGTCGGGCAGCCACACCTGGATGTAAGGGGCCATAGCCCGGACGGTCTCCATGGTGTCGTAGCCGCCCGAGTTCCACACAAAGGGGATGCCCACGCCGCTTTTTTCAATGGCGGCGGGGAGGATATGGGCAAAGTGGGTGGGGCTGACCAGGTCGATGTTATGAGCGCCCCGGGCTTCCAATTCCCGAAAGATGTCGGCCAGCCGCTCCACAGAGACGATCTTACCAAAGTCCTTTTGGCTGATGGCCTCATTCTGGCAAAATACGCACCCCAGGGAGCACCCGGAAAAAAATACCGTGCCTGCGCCCCGGGTCCCGGAGATGACGGGCTCCTCCCACAGATGAAGTCCCGCTCGGGCTACCACCGGCAGGCTGGGCTGGCGGCAGTAGCCGGAGCCTTGGGCCTCGGTCCGCTCTGCGCCGCACCGGCGGGGACACAGGGTGCAGATCATTTCTTCTTTGTCACGCCTCGCCTGTTTGCGACGCGCGGCTTCTTTGCGCTCGGGCAAAATGCCGCCGGCTTTGCCGGCCTGTTTTTGCTCTCGCTCCAGTCCATCCGCGCTGCTCACGACGGCTTGGCGCTTCCGCCGGGCCCCAGGTCCCCGGCCTTCCAGTGCTTGCGGCACAGGCCGATATACTGGTCGTTGGCCCCCAGCACCACTTGCTCGCCCTCCTTGACCACAACGCCGTTTTCGTCGAACCGGGCGTTGCAGATGGCCTTTTTGCCGCACCAGCAGATGGTCTTGATCTCCTCGATGATGTCGGCGCTGGCCAGCAGTTCCTGGGAGCCGGGGAAGAGGTTGCCGGAAAAGTCAGCCCGCAGACCGTAGCAGATGACGGGGATGTTGTAGTCGTCCACCAGCATGGTGAGGTAGCGCACCTCGTCCCGAGACAAAAACTGGGCCTCGTCTACGATGATGCAGGCGTACTTGCGCAAACTCTCCGGTTCCATGGCCTGGAGGTCGGAAAAGTAGATGCACGGGTGAGAAAGCCCCGCCCGGGAGGCCACGAACCGGGCGCCGTCACGCTGGTCGATGGCGGGCTTGACCAGCAGGGTCTCCTGACCCCGCTCTTCGTAGTTATACCGCACCATCAGGGCGTTGGCGGTTTTGGAAGACCCCATCACCCCGTATCTAAAATAGAGCTTTGCCATACGTACCGTCTCCTTTTTCTACCTCAGACGTTGGAAAACCGCGTCCATAAAGCCGCGAAAGGCGCTGGGCACGGAGTATTTCTTTTGCAGGTCCTCTCGGCCGGCCCACACCCAGCCCGCCGGCAACTCCGCCGAGGGCAGCTCCCCGGCGTAGGCGGCCATGTGCCACTCGATGTGGGTGAAGATGTGCTTGGCAGTCCCGGCAAAGACCAAGGGGGGTGGCTCCAGGGGGAGCGTTTCTGTTTCCAGCGTGTTGGGAAATTCCCACAGTCCCGCCAAAAGACCCTTCTTGGGTCGCTTACAAAGGGCCACCCGGCCCTCATAAAACAGCAAATATACCTGCCGGTTTTCGACCCTCCGGGGCTTCTTGCCGGGCTTGACGGGGAATTGGGACTCTTTGCCCTGCCTGTGGGCCTGGCAGAAGTCTTTGGCGGGACACGTTTCACATAGGGGCGCGCCGTTGGGCAGACACACCGTGGCCCCCAGCTCCATCAGAGCCTGGTTAAACTCCCCAGGGGCCTTTACCGGCATGACCTGCTCCAAGGCTGTGGCCACGTCCCGTTTCACAGCGGGCAGGGTGATATCCCGGCTGTCGGCAGTGAGGCGGGACACCACCCGCAGGACGTTTCCGTCCACGGCGGCCCTGGGGATGCCAAAGGCGATGGAGCTGATGGCCCCGGCTGTATAGTCCCCAATGCCGGGCAAGGCCCGGAGGTTGGCGTAGTCAACCGGGAAGACCCCGCCGTAGTCGTGGACGATGACCTGGGCCGCCTTTTGCAGATTGCGGGCCCGGGAATAGTACCCAAGGCCCTGCCAGCACTTCATCAGCGCGTCCTCCTCCGCCCCGGCCAGGGCCTGGACGGTGGGGAAGCGCGCCAGAAAGCGGGCGTAATAGTCCACCACGGCGGCCACTCTGGTCTGCTGGAGCATGATCTCGCTGACCCAGATGTGGTAGGGATCTCGGTCTCGCCGCCAGGGCAGGTCTCGCTTGCTCTCATTGTACCACGCCAGAAGGGGAATGGCCAGCTTTTTTAATGGTTCCACGGCCGCTCACTCCCTCACGCTTCATATACATAGGAGTATACCACGGTCCAGGTCAGTCGTCAAACAAAGGCGAGCCCTATATCTTGTGGGGAAAAGTGAATCTTACCACAAAATATAGAAAACGCCATAAAATCCTGAAAATATTTTCAAAGGGGATGAAAAAAATCCCAAAAAGTCCTTGCAATTCCCTTTCGGACAAGCTATACTAGGGATGGTAGTGGGACAAAGTGGGGGATAAGTGCCCCCTTTTGGAGAAAAGTGGAGCAAAGGAGGGGAGGCCCATGGGCAGTATCACCGGCACGTTCGAGCGCAGCCTGGACGCCAAGGATCGGCTCATGCTCCCCGCCAAGCTCCAGGATGATCTGGGAGCGGAGTGCTACCTCACTATGGGCATCGACAAGTGCCTGGCCCTCTACCCCGAGGCCAGCTGGCTGCGCTTCACGGAGAAATTCGACACCCTGCCCATGAACCAGGCCCAGAAAATGCGGCCTTTGTTTGCCAACGCCGTCAAGTGCCGCCCCGACTCCCAGGGCCGCATCACCATTCCCACCCGGCTCCAGGTCTACGCCGGCATCTCCAAGGATGTGGCCATCATCGGCGTTCACGACCGGGCGGAGATCTGGGACGCCGCCATCTGGCGTGAAAACGACGAGGAGATGACCCCGGAGAAGATGGCCCAGCTCATGGAGGCTCTGGACTTCTGATGGAGAGCGATCTGGGTCACAAGAGCGTTTTGCTCGAAGAATGTATCGACGCGCTGAACATTCGGCCGGATGGGATCTATGTAGACGGCACCCTGGGCCGAGCGGGCCACTCCCTGGAGATCGCGCGCCGCCTTACCACCGGGCGGCTCATCGGCATCGACCGGGACCAGGCCGCGTTGGATGCCGCGCCTGTTCGCCTGGCGGGACACATGGACAAGGTGACGCTGGTCCAAGGCAACTTTGCCGACCTAGACGCACTCTTAGCCCAGGCGGGGATAGACCAAGCGGACGGGATGCTCTTTGATCTGGGGGTGTCTTCCCCCCAGCTGGACGATCCGGCCAGAGGCTTTTCCTATATGCACGACGCGCCGCTGGATATGCGCATGGATCTTAGTCAGGCGCTGACCGCCCGGGAAGTGGTAAATACCTATTCCAAAGAGGCCCTGCGGGACATCCTCTACCGCTACGGCGAGGAGCGATACGCACCCGCCATTGCCCAGCGTATCGTCAGGATGCGGGAGGTCAAGCCCATCGAGACCACCCAGGAGCTTGTGGATATCATCCGCTCGGCCATGCCCGCCGCCGCGCTACGGGAAAAGCAGCACCCGGCCAAGCGCAGTTTCCAGGCCATCCGCTGCGCGGTCAACGGCGAGCTGGAGGCCATCCCCACCATGATCGACGCGGCGGTGGACCGCCTGGCCCCGGACGGACGGCTGGCCATCATCAGTTTCCACTCCCTGGAGGACCGGCTGGTGAAGACGGGCTTTCAGAACCACTGCCGGGGCTGTACCTGCCCGCCGGACTTCCCGGTGTGCGTCTGCGGCAAGAAGCCAAGGCTGGCCCTGGTGAACCGAAAGCCCATCCTGCCCACACAGGAGGAGCTGGAACGAAACCCCCGCTCCCGCAGCGCCAAGCTGCGGGTGGCACGAAAGCTATAAGACGAAGAAGCGGCTTTTACAAAGGAGACGAGAGATATGGCAGCAAGTGTGAGACGCGCCGATCCCTATCTGCGGACCTACGGCAGCGTGGCCTACGATCCGGCCTACGCCCCCGGTACCCGGGAGCGTGTGGAGGACCAGCCGCGCATCCGTACCCGGGAGCGCCATGCGGCCCGGGAGCACGCCCGGGTCCGGGCTGCGGGCTATGTGGCCCCCACGGCGGTCATCGGCTTTGTGCTGGTGGCGGTCATGACGGTTTTTCTGCTGTCGGCATACGCCCAGAAGGCCCAGGTCTCCGACCAGATCGTCCATCTGCGCCGGGAGGGGGAGACCCTCAGCGAGGAAAACGCCAAGCTGCGTACCTCCTACGAGCTGTGCTTCGATCTGAAGACGGTGGAGGAGCAGGTGGCGGCCTCCGGACTCATGGTCCAGCCCCAGCCGGGCCAGATCGTGACGCTGAACCTCTCCGAGCCTGACAGCGCCAAGTTTTACGCCACCCCGGCCGACCCCGACGGCGGCATTTGGAACGAGGTGGGACAGACGGTAGACAATCTGGTGGAATTTTTCCGCTGAGCGCGCCATATAGTTTGGACGAACCATAAAGAAACGGGCGTAAGAAAATAATGTTTTCTTGCGCCCATTTTCCCGTTTTAAAGCCACTGGGAAGGGAGGACGTTTCCTTGGAGCGAGAAAAAGAGCGCAAGGACCGGGTAGACGACCGGCACAACAAGCAGCGGGTCTTCTGGCGCACGGTGGTGCTGATGGTGGTCTTTGGCGCGTTGGCCTTTGTGCCGCTGGCGGCCCAGCTTTGGGATCTGCAGATCAACCAGCACGAAGAACTCCAGCGCAAGGCGGTGGACCAGCAGACCCGGGACCTGGCCGTCAGCGCGGACCGGGGCCGGATCTACGACGCCGAGGGCAACATCCTCTCCATCTCCGCCACGGTGCAAAACCTGGTCCTCTCGCCTAAGGACCTGAATGCTGCCATCGAAGCCAACGACAAGAAGATCGCCGAGGGCAAGACGGCCAATCCCAGCCTCAATAAGCCCTTCATCGCCCAGGGCCTTGCCAATCTCACCGGCCTGGACGCCAACGATATCCTGGAGCGAATGGAGAAGACCGGCTCCCAATACGAGGTGCTGGCCCGAAAGCTGGAGAGCGAGCAGTCCGAGCCCATCCGGGAGTTCATCGCCACCAACAAGTTGGGCAACGGCGTCTACTTAGAGCCCGACAGCAAGCGCTATTATCCTTACGGCGCCCTGGCTTCCCACGTGGTGGGCTTTGTGGGCGCGGACAACCAGGGCCTCTACGGCACGGAGCTGATCTATGACAAGGCCCTCTCCGGCGCTTCGGGCCGGGTGGTCACCGCCAAGAACGGCGCGGGCACCGAGATGCTCTCCAACTACGAAAACTTCATCGACGCCCAGGACGGTCGGGACCACCACCTGACCATCGACGCCACCATCCAGGGCTTCGCGGAAAAGGCGCTGAAGGAGGGCATTGAAAAGTACGACGTGCAAAACGGCGGCTTCTGTATCGTCATGGAGCCCAACACCGGCGCCATCCTGGCCATGGCTTCCGCGCCGGACTATGATCTCAACGACCCCTTCACCATCGCCGACGCCGAGGACGCCGCGGCGCTCCAGGCCGTCCGGGACAGCGGCGACGAGGAGGCCTATACCAAGGCCCGGAACGACGCGCTTTTGAAGCAGTGGACCAACCGCTGCGTCAACGACGGCTACGAGCCCGGCTCCACCTTCAAGTCCATCGTGGTGGCCGCCGCTTTGGAGGAGGGCGTTGTAAATCTGAACACCTCCTTCTACTGTAACGGCGCCAAGCAGGTGGCCGACCGGACCATCCACTGCGCCAAGCGGGAGGGCCACGGGGCGGAAAATCTCTCCGACGCCGTGCGCAACTCCTGCAACCCCGCCTTCATCGAGATCGGCCAGAAGCTGGGGGCCTCCAGATTTTACGACTACATGGAGGACTTTGGCCTTTTAGAGCCCACCGGCGTGGACCTCAACGGCGAGAACAAGGGATATGTCTGGTCCCGAAAGCTCTTTGAGAGCAAGGAGGGGATTACCTCCCTGGCCTCGGCCTCTTTCGGCCAGACCTTCCGTATCACCCCCATTCAGCTCATCACCGCCGCCAGCGCGGTGGTCAACGGCGGTCATCTCATGACGCCCCATGTGCTGGACTATACCACCGACGAAGCCGGCAACATCGTAGATACCTTCCCCGTCACCGAGGTCCGCCAGGTCATCAGCGAGGAGACCTCCGAAACGGTCCGCAATATGCTGGAGGGTGTGGTGGGCGCCAAGCAGGGCACCGGCAAGAACGCCTACCAGGCGGGCTACCGCATCGGCGGCAAGACCGGTACTTCCGAGAAGATCGGCGCGGACCAGAACGAGGACGACTACATCGTCTCCTTCCTGGGCGTGGCCCCGGCCAACGACCCCAAGATCGTGATATTGCTGGCCTACGACACCCCCAAGCCCTCTTACCCCGGCAGCTCCTGGACCGCCGGCGGGACCTATATCTCCGGCGGCAACATGGCCGCCCCCATGGCCGGGCCGCTGATGCGGCAGATCCTGGAGTACATGGGCGTGGAGAAACAATACTCCGCCGAGGAGATGTCCGGCGCGGACACGGCGGTGCCGCTGTGCGTGGGCTATACCGAGGCCCAGGCTGCGCCGGTGCTCAGCGCCAAGGGCTTTACCTACCGTCTTATTGGCTCGGGGGAGAAGGTCACTGGCCAGATCCCCACCTCCGGCTCGGTGATCCCCGGCGGCAGCGAGGTCCTGCTCTACATGGGTGAGGAGAAGCCCACCGAGAGCGTGGAGATGCCCGATCTCTCCGGTAAGGACCCGGAGACGGTGAAGCAGACCCTGGCGGGGCTGAAGCTCTATATGCGGGGCACCGGCTCTTCCCAGTTCTTTACCTCCTCCACCCTCTGCGCCACCCAGTCCATCACGCCGGGGACGGCGGTGGAGCCGGGGACGGTGGTGGACGTGACCTTCGCGGAGAACGTCACCGATTTCACCCAAGACTAAAGACCCTGACCCCTTAGAAGGAGGCTCTTTGCATGAAGCTGACACAGCTTGTGCCCGAGGCAACGCAGGAGCTGGAGATCACCTCCATCTCCTGGGATACCCGAAAGCTGACCCCCGGCGCGCTGTTTTTCGCCATCCCCGGCTTTCAGACCGACGGCGGGCTCTACATCGACCAGGCCTTTGAAAAAGGGGCCGCGGCGGTGGTGTGCGCCAAGAGCGTGGAGCGAGACGACTGCATCCGGGTAGACGATCCCCGGCTGGCCCTGGCCCAGGCGTCCAAGCGCTGGTTCGACTGCCCGGGGGATAAGATGAAGCTCATCGCCGTCACCGGCACCAACGGCAAGACCACCACCACCTATCTCCTTAAGGAAATTTTGGAGCACGTCCTGGGGGCCAAGGTGGGTCTCATCGGTACCAACCAGAATCTCATCGGCCACCAGGCGGTGGAGGCCCACCGCACCACCCCGGAATCCTACGAGCTCCAGGAGCTGCTGTGTCAAATGTATGCGGCGGGCTGCTCCTATGTGGTCATGGAGGTCTCCTCCCACGCGCTGTGCCTGGGCCGAGTGGCCGGGCTTCGCTTTGCCGCGGGGATCTTCACCAACCTCACCGAGGACCATCTGGACTTCCACAAGACCATGGAGGCCTACCGAGAGGCCAAGGCCCTGTTGTGGCCCATGTGTGATGTGGCGGTCATCAATCTGGACGACGAGGCCGGGCGGTACTATGCGGGCCTTGGAGCCTGCCCGGTGCTGACCTACTCGGAAAACCAGTCCCAGGCCGATCTGGTGGCCAAGAATCTGCGGCTGTGCCCGGACCGGGTGGAGTTCGAGGCTCTGAGCCGGGACGCCCTTTGCCGGGTGGTGCTGCCCATCCCCGGCGGCTTTTCTGTCTACAACGCTTTGGGCACCTTGGGCTGCTGTCTGGCTTTGGGGTTGGAGCTGGAGCCCTGCGCGCAAGCTCTGAAACATGTACAGGGGGTAAAGGGCAGAGTAGAGGTCGTGCCGATGCCTACGGACTACACCGTGCTCATCGACTATGCCCATACTCCTGACGCCCTGGAGAACGTGCTGCTCACCGTCCGTGGCTTTACCAAGGGCCGGGTCATCTGTGTCTTTGGCTGCGGTGGCGACCGGGACCCCATCAAGCGGCCTATCATGGGCGGTATCGCGGCGAAGCTCTCCGATGTGGCGGTGGTGACCTCCGACAATCCCCGCACCGAGGACCCGCTGGCTATCATCCAGGACGTGTTGGGCGGCTTCCAAAGCGGCGACCCCCAGCCGGTGGTGGAGCCCGACCGGGCAAAGGCCATTCACCTGGCCCTTTCTATGGCCCGGGCGGGGGACACCGTTTTGCTGGCGGGTAAGGGCCATGAGACCTATCAGGAAGTGGACCATGAGTTCCGCCATATGGACGAGAGAGAGATCGTGGCGGACTATTTCAAAAAGTAGAGGGAAATTTGCGCAGGGCGACCTTCGCAAAGAAAGACGGAGGAGAGAGAACATGGAAGATTGGGTCAAATTGCTGATCTGTCTGGCCGGGGGGCTGGGACTGACGGCGCTGCTGGGACTGGCCGTGGTGCCCGCGCTGCGACGAGCCCATGTGGGCCAGGCCATTAAGGAAGACGGCCCGGTGTGGCATATGTCCAAGCAGGGCACGCCAACCATGGGCGGGGTGATGTTCATTGCCGCCGCGGCTCTGGTAAGCCTGGCTTGGGGCCTTTGGCAAAAGGACTGGCAGCCCATGTCTCTGTTTGGCTTCGCGGCTATTTTTGGCTTTATCGGCTTTCTGGACGACTTCGCCAAGCTGCGCCACCATGAGAATACCGGCCTCTCCGCCCCCATGAAATTCCTCTTACAGTTGGCGGCGGCCATCTTGTTTACCGTGCTGCTCCACAATCTGGGTCATCTGCGCCCGGAACTGGCCCTGCCCTTCTGTGATGTGGTGTGGACCATTCCCTGGCCTGTCTACATGGTCTTTGCCGCCCTTGTGATGGTGGGTACGGTCAACGCCGTTAACCTGACGGACGGCGTGGACGGCCTTTCTAGCTCGGTGAGCCTGCCGGTGATGCTGACTTTTGCCGCTCTGGGCCTGCGGACGGTGGATAAGCTGGGCTACGCCTCCTTTGCCGCCTGCCTTTTGGGCTGTCTGCTGGGCTTTTTGGTCTATAACCACCATCCCGCCAAGGTGTTTATGGGCGACACCGGCTCCCTCTTCCTGGGCGGCGTGGTCTGCGGCCTGGCCTTTGCGTACAATATGCCCCTGATCCTACTTTTCGTGGGGATCGTGTATATCTGCGAGACCCTGTCGGACATTTTGCAGGTCTTCTACTTCAAGCTCACCAAGCGCCGCACCGGCACGGGCAAGCGCATTTTCCTTATGGCGCCGCTGCACCACCATTTTGAAAAGAAGGGCTGGAGCGAGGAAAAGGTGGTATCCATCTTCACCATCGTCTCCTGCATCGGCTGTATACTGGGCTTTATGGGCTACGTTTCCCTTTGAGCCGATCCAAGAGCAAATTACTGCGATCAACAAGGGAGGTGACGACCTATGGCAAGACGCAGAGACCGGGACCTGACCCTGCGCCAGCAGCTGGCGGGAGGGCCGGTGGACCTGCCGTTTTTGATGTTGGTATTGATGCTGACGGCTATGGGTCTGGTGGCGGTATACTCCGCCTCCTACGCCTCCGCCTACTATGAAAGCGGCAAGCCCACCGCCTATTTCTGGAGCCAGCTTCGTATGGGCGCGGGCGGGCTGGTCATTTTATGGTGTACCTCTCATATCGACTACCAGTGGTGGCGCAAGCTCTCCAAGTGGGTCATGTGGTTTGCCATCATCCTGCTGGTGCTGGTGAAGGTGCCGGGTATTGGCGTCACCCGCAACGGCGCCAATCGCTGGGTCAATCTGCTGGGTATCCAGTTCCAGCCCTCGGAGATCGCTAAGCTGGCGGTGATCTTGGTCTTCGCCACCATGCTGGCCCGGCGGCAGCCGGAAAAGCGGCGCAAGTGGAATACCCGGATGTTCCTGGGCCGAGTACTGGACTTCACCGAGCGCATTGGCCTCAACGAGTTGATGCCGTATCTGGGCATCTTGCTGGTAGTGGCCGGCCTCCTGCTCTGGGAGCCGCATATGTCAGGCACGATCCTGATCCTGGTGGCAGCGGCTGCTGTGCTGTGGGCCGGCGGGATCCACTGGGGCTGGTTTGTGGCCGGCGGCGGCGTGATCGGCGGCGGGCTGTGGTTCATCATGAACAACACCGAATATATGGCCAAGCGCCTTGCCATCCAGCAGAATCCCTGGTCCGACCCCAGAGGCGACGGCTTCCAGATCATCCAGTCCCTCTACGCCATCGGCTCAGGCGGCCTGCTGGGCAAGGGCCTGGGGCAAAGCATGCAGAAGTTTCTCTACCTGCCCGAGGAGCACAACGACTACATTTTCTCCATCTGGTGCGAGGAGATGGGCCTTGTGGGCGCGCTGGTGGTGATCTTCCTCTTCGCCATGCTCATCATCCGGGGCTACTGGCTGGCCCTTCATGCCCGGGATAAGTTCGGCGCGCTGCTCATCGTGGGCATCACCACCCTGACGGCGGTGCAGGTCTTTTTGAACATCGCCGTGGTCATCAACCTCATTCCGCCCACGGGTATCTCCCTGCCCTTCTTCAGCTTCGGCGGCACGGCGCTGATGATCCAGCTCTTTGAAATGGGCATTGTATTGAGCGTTTCGCGCCAGATCGAGGCGCCACGGGAGGGCTAGAAGCGAAGCGCGAGGGTAGACACACAGCCGGGGATGGACCAGAGCGAGGGCGAGCGCAGGGCCGCTTGCGGCCCGAAGACCAGCCCGAGACGGAGGGAAGCCACGGCGTCGTGTGTCCAACCCGAACGTGACATGGAAAGGAGACGGTAACCATACGGGTCATTTTTACCTGCGGCGGCACCGCCGGACACATTAGTCCCGCCCTGGCCCTGGCCCGGTGCTTCCAAGAGCGCAAGCCGGACACCCAGGTCCTCTTTGTGGGGGCCGGCGGCAACACCATGGAGACCAAGCTGGTGCCCAAGGCGGGCTACGAGCTGCGGCAGGTTGACGTCAACTCCTTCCGGCGGCGGCTTAGTTTGGACAATCTGGCCCACAACGCCAAAGCGGCGGTGAACATCGTCCGCTCCAGGCGGCAGGCGGACAAGATCCTGGATGAGTTTCGGCCCGATCTGGTAGTGGGTACAGGCGGCTTCGCCTCCTACCCGGTGACCCGGGAGGCGGCTCGGCGTGGGATCCCCACCGCCATCCATGAGTCCAACGCCGTGCCGGGCCTGACCACCAAGCAGCTGGCCAGGCATGTGGACCGGGTGATGCTGGGCCTGCCCGATCAGTCGGGGGCCTACCCCGACCCCGAAAAGGTGGTGGTGACGGGCACACCGGTGCGGCCGGATTTCTTCACCCGGACCCGTAAGGAGGCCCGCTCCGAGCTTGGCCTTTCGGACGACGCGCCGATGGTCCTGTCGGTGTGGGGTTCGCTGGGGGCTAAGGTGATGAACGCCCAGATGGTGGATTTCCTGGCGTTGTGCGTGGAGCGGGGCTGTCCCTTCCACCATATCCACGGCGCGGGAGAGCGGTACTATGATGATGTGCTGGAGGGCTTGGAGCGGCAGGACATCCACCTGGATGCCCACCCCCGTCTTCAGGTGCGGCCCTATATTCACGACATGGCCCTCTGCATGGCCGCCGCCGATGTGGTCCTCTGCCGGGCGGGCGCCTCCACCATCAGCGAGTTGGCCGCCCTGGGTAAGCCGGCGGTGCTCATCCCCTCGCCCAACGTGGCCGAGGACCATCAGACCAAAAATGCCCAGGTGCTGGCCGATCACGGTGGCGCGGTGCTGCTGCCGGAGCAGGAGTGCACGGCCCGGCGGCTTTTCGATGAAGTCACCGCCCTGCTCCAGGACCCCAAGCGGCGCGCTGCCATGGGCCAGGCCGTGTCCACCGTGGCCCCGGCGGACGCCGCGGGGCTCATTTACGATACCTTGATGGAATTGCTGGAAAAGTAGCGCCTTTCCCTGCCTTGACATAGGATGGCCTATGAAAAGGGAGGGATCACCATGGAGGTACTGCGCATCCGAGGAGGCAGGCCCCTTTCCGGGCGGCTGCAGGTGCAGGGGGCGAAGAACAGCGTTTTGCCCTTGCTGGCCGCCGCCATTCTGGGCCGGGGCGTCAGCGCGATCCACAACTGCCCACGGCTCACCGATGTGGACGCCTCGGTGGCCATTTTGGAGCATCTGGGCTGTGAGGTCCGGTGGGAGGGGGACACGCTTTACATAGACGCCGCCGCGCCCCACGCCTATACCGTGCCCGCGTCCCTGGCCCGGGCCATGCGCTCATCGGTCATCTTTCTGGGGCCCATCCTGGCCCGGCTGGGCCGGGCGGAAATGAGCTATCCCGGCGGCTGTGAGCTGGGACCGAGACCCATCGACCTGCACCTTTCGGCCCTCAGGACCCTGGGGGCGGAGATCCAGGAGGGCCCGGCGGGCCTTGTGTGCGCCGCGACGGCCCTGCGGGGTGGGGAGATCACCCTGACCATCCCCAGCGTGGGGGCCACGGAAAACGCTATGCTCTGCGCGGTGGCTGCCGGGGGGATCACCACCATTCTCAACGCCGCCCGAGAGCCGGAGATCGTCCAGCTACAGGACTTCCTGCGCTCCATGGGAGCGCAGGTCCGGGGCGCGGGCAGTTCCGTGATCACCATTTGGGGAGGCGAGATGCTCCACGGCGGCGAGGTCACCGTCATGGGCGACCGGATCGTAGCCGCCACCTATCTCTGCGGCTGCGCCGCCGCCGGAGGCGAGGTCGAGCTTGCGGGGGTGGAGAGTCGGCATCTGTCTACGGTGACGGCCCTTCTGGCTGAGGCGGGCTGCGCGGTAGAGAGCAGCGAGGGTCGTATCCGACTGAGCCGGGACCCGGATCTGCCACTCCGGTGTGTCCACGCCGTGCGCACCGCACCCTATCCCGGCTTTCCCACCGACGCCCAGGCGCCCTTGATGGCGGCGCTTTGTACCGCCCAGGGGACCACCCTCTTTGTGGAGAACATGTTCTCCAGCCGCTACCGCCACATTGACGAGCTTCGGCGTATGGGGGCCAGCATCAACTGCGAGGGCCGGGTGGCGGTAGTCACCGGTGTGGAGCGTCTCCATGGCGGCGAGCTGGAGGCCTTTGATCTCCGGGGCGGTGCGGCGCTGGCTGTGGCCGCGCTGGGGGCGACGGGGGAGAGCGTCATCACCGGACTCCACCATGTGCTTCGGGGCTATGCCGACATCGCGAGGGACCTGACCGCGCTGGGAGCAGACGCGGAAATCTTAGAGAAAAAGTAGGGAACGCCAATGGCAAACAAGCGCCGCCGGAAAAGTAAACAGCGTAGACGTCCGCGCCACTCAGGGCTCTATATGGTGCTGTCCGCCGTGCTGATCCTGGCGGCGGTGGCGCTGGCCTGCGCGGTGTTTTTCCGGGTGGGCAGTATCACCGTCCAGGGCAACAGCCGCTATACCGCCCAGGAGATCATCGACGTCTCCGGCATAAAAAACGGCGATAACCTCTTTTTGCTGCGGCCCTCCTCCGTCTCCAACCAGCTGCGCCGCAATCTGCCTTATATCCAGGATGTGACCGTTCGCCGGGTCCTGCCTGACGCCATCTCGATCACCGTCACCGAGGGCCGGGCCGCGGCCGCTATCGCCTGTGAGGGGCAGTGGTGGCTCATTGGCCAGGACTGTAAACTGCTGGAGCGCTCCGCCGCCACAGGCGGACTGCCCGTAGTGACGGGCATCGACCCGCTGGTCCCAGCCGAGGGCACCTATCTGGCCGCCGGCGAGGACCAGCGTGGCCGGGTGGAGTGGTTGCGGGAACTGCTGGCCGCCCTGGGAGAAAACGGCCTTTTGGACAAGCTGGGCGGCGTGGACCTCACCGAGGACTACCGCATCACCTTTGTCTATGACTCCCGCTTCACCATCCACATCCCGCCAGTGACCGAGATGGGCATGGACTACTGGCTGCGCCGCTTTGCCGCCGCCGTCACCGACCCCAGGGTGGACGTCAACCAAAATTACACCGTGGAGATCATGGACGAGGAGAGCCTCCGTTTCATTCCCAATTAAAAAAACTGGCCCTCAGGCGAAAAAAACCCGCATTTTCTCTTGACCTGTCCCGGCAAAAAGGATACAATAGGAACGTATAATCGCAACATATAGCTGGGAGAGCCCCGCGGGGCATACCACAGCTTGTAATTTCTTTGTACATAGGAGGGACGCGGGTATGGCGTTTCAGATGGACCCGGGCATGGGCGGGGTAGATGTGATCAAGGTCATCGGCGTTGGCGGCGCGGGCAATAACGTGGTCAACCGTATGGTGAAAAGCAATGTCAAGGGCGTGGACTTTATCGCCGTGAATACCGACCGGCAGGCCCTGGAGATCTCCTCGGCCACCTACAAGATCCAGATCGGTGAAAAGCTCACCGGCGGCAAGGGCGCAGGCTCCGACCCCGATATGGGCCGTAAGTCCGCCGAAGAGAGCCGTGCCCAGATCTCCAAGTCTCTGGAAGGGACGGACATGGTCTTCATCACCGCCGGCATGGGCGGCGGCACGGGTACCGGCGCGGCCCCCATCGTGGCCGACATCGCCAAAGAGATGGGCATCCTGACCGTAGCCGTGGTCACCAAGCCCTTCCACTTCGAGGGCACCCGGCGCATGACCCAGGCAGAGATGGGCATCGCCGAACTTCGCACCAAGGTGGACAGCCTGGTCATTATCCCCAACGAGCGCCTGCGCTACGCCACCGACCAGAAGCTCACCTTTGCCAACGCCTTCGAGATCGCCGACGATGTGCTGCGCCAGGCGGTGCAGTCGGTCTCCGACCTCATTACCAACACCGGCTTTATCAACCTGGACTTTGCCGACGTCACCGCCGTGATGAAGGACGCGGGCATGGCCCACATGGGCGTGGGCCGGGCCGCGGGCAAGAACAAGGCCGAGGAGGCCGCCCGCATGGCTGTGTCCAGCCCCCTGCTGGAGGTGCCCATCAACGGCGCCAAGGGCGTCATTGTCAACGTCACTGGCTCTTTGGACATGGACCTGGACGAGGTCACCGTGGCGGTGGACATGGTCCGGGAGATGGCCGACCCCGATGCCCGGTTCATCTTCGGCGCCGCCTTCGACGAATCGCTGGAGGACGAGTTGCTCATTACGGTCATTGCCACGGGCTTTGATGGTTCCGGCGCTGCCGACGCGCCGGTGAGCGATCCCTTCTCCCGCAAGAGCCAGGCCCAGGCTGAGAGCGAGACCGCTCCCGCCGAAGCGCCCAAGGCCGCCGATGACGATGCCGACGACTTTGAAAAGGTCCTGCGCATCTTTACCCACGGCAACTGAGAGGACTGTACGACGGCCCGTTGACAACTGATATGGGATAAAAAGAGCGCCTGCCGACCGCATCGGCAGGCGCTCTTTTCACAATCATGGGCGTTATGCGGGCTCCGACGTGACGTTGGTAAACAGCCAGATCAGCTCCTCGGCGTTATCGTCCGAGCGGCTGGGATGGCGGATCTTCAAAAGGACTTGGGTGCCATAGTGGGTCTGGAAGCGGCATTCCACGGTCCCGTCCTTTTCCAGCAGGGGGAGGATGCGGTCATAGTCGCAGCATTCCAGCAGCGCGGCCTGACATTCGGGGCGGACCTGCTGAGCGGTGTAGCGCTCCATAGCGCCGAGGAAGCTGTAATGGGTCTGCTTTAGCGCCTCTTCAAAGACGGGTGATGTGGCCAGGACAGAGCGGCAGGCGTCCTTGGCCGGGTCCACAAAGTAGACCCCCAGCAGATTGGGGACCAGATAGGACAGCAATGTGTCCGTATCCCGTTTGGCAGATAGGGTCTGCTCCAGCCGGGTGTTGAGGTTGCGCATCTGCCGCTCGCCGCCCTTGCTGGCGTAGAACTCGGCCTTGTTTTTCCGCATGGCGGCCTCGGCGGCGGCCACGATGGCGTTCACCTGGAACTCCCCGCGGTGCCACTCCACGCCCACGGAGACGGTGTAGCCGCATTTTTCCACCGCCTCGCTGACCGCCTTGGCCTTCCGCTCCAGATCCTCTTGGGCCATGGCGGTGACCAGCACGGCAAACTCGTCGCCGCCCAGACGGAAGGTGTCTTTCTTATCAAAGGAGGCCAGCAGCGCGTCGGCCACCGAGCGCAGCATCTCGTCTCCGGCGTCGTGGCCCAGATGGTTGTTGATCTCATGGAGACCGTTGGCGTCGATGTATACGCAGCCCACCGTGCCGCCCTCCATGGTGGCCAGAGTATCCAGCCGGGCGTGGTAGCTGTTGCGGTTCATCAGGCCCGTCAGCTCGTCCACCTGACTGATATAGGCCAGGGTCTGGTAGTTCTGCCGGTTCTCTACCGCCATGGTAAAGGTCAGCGCCACCTGGTCCAGCGGCTCCGTGCCGTTCCACAGTACGTCGGGATTCACCGCGCACAGCATACCCAGCGGTCGTTTGCCGTCCAGGGCGTCGATGCGCGCCAGCATGATGTTGCGGATGCCGATATCCCGGGCCGCGTGCCAGTCGTCGTCTCCCCAGAGGAAGGGACGGTTGCTGAAAAAGCGCCCGTCCTGTAGCAGCGTCTTGGCCGTCTGGGGGAAAAAGGATTGGAAGTTGGCCTTCTTAGGCGGCACCTTGGTAGGCGAGCCGCCCACATCCTGGAGCACCAGCGCCCCATCCTTGTCCAAGGCGTAATAGGCCACCGCGTCGGCGGTCAGGTAGTTGGCGATCTCCAGCAACGCCTGCTCAAAAGCGCCAGGGTCGATGTGGGCCCGGAACAGGGTCTGCTGGACCTCCAGCATATACTGCCCGCCCCGAAGTTGGAGCTCCGTCCGGGCCTGGCGGCGGCGGACGTCCCGGAAGAACCAGAGCAGGAAGGCCAGAGACAGGCCCGCAATGAGAGCGATCATGATGACAAAGAGCACCATCACCGTGTTAGACTGGGCAAAGGCTACGTCCTCCTTCACCGACAGCATCACCACCCAGTCCTGGAAGCCCACGGAGGTATAGTAGAGGTAGTCGTTGCTGTTGGAGTTGGGGCTACGCATCACGGTAAAGCCGTCCTGTCCGGTGCGGACCTCGCGGTAAAACGCCTCTTTGCTGTATCCGCCGGTGAAGAGATAGTTTTCCACGTCACGCAGATTGCCCGGCTTTTCGTGGATGGGGTCGATGAGGTAGTTGCCCGTCTCGCTTTCGATGAGGAAGAGGCTGGCCTGGTGGCCGTAGGCGGACACGGAGAAGCGAGAGGCCAAACGCTCCATGGGGATAACGCCGGAGATGATCGCCACCGTCCTCTTGCCCTGTCGTACCGGCGCGTAAAGCCGGATGATCTGCTGGTCGGGGGAGAGCTGGTCCAGTGCCCGCCGCGTGGCCCCGCCATCCGATTGTGACAACTTCTTATAGGAGAGGGTGGGGTCCTTTTTTATGCCGGAGGAGGTATAGAGCGTGCCGTCGGGCATGATCAGCTCCAGCCGGGTGATGAGGTCCACATCGCCCAAGGACGCCAAAATAACCCCTCCTGCCTCCTCCGAGACCATGCACTGGTCGTAGACGATGCCGGAGATCTTATCCAAATAGGTCTGCGAGCGCTTCACCGAGGCCATGATCTGGCTCCCGGCGGTCTGGGTGTGCTCCTCCAGCCGGGTGACGCAGCCCTGCCGCTCCAGACGATAATATCGAATGAAAAAGACCGCAAGGATCACAGCCAGGATCCCCAATAACAGGACCATGGACAGCAATTGCCGGTCTTTCTTTGCCTTAACAGCTCTCTTTTTCATAGGCAACCCACCGATCTTTTGGCGGTTACGTACCTGAATATAGGTACAGTATAACAAATTCTACTGCCGCTGGCAACAAAAATTTGAAAATTTTTCACAAAAATTACCTCACCTAGAAAAGAGTTGCTTTTTCAAGGCCCAAGCCCTATAATGAAAAAAAGATCAACATTCCGATCCTACCGAAAGAGGATGAGAAGTGGGAAAAACGGGAGGCTTTTATGAAAAAGCGATGGCTGAGTTTGCTGACAGGTCTGACGCTGTGCCTGGCCCTTGCGCCTTTGCGCGCGGCGGCGGAGCGTCCAGCCGCCCCATCCTTACCGCGCCCGGCGGGGATCCTTTTGGAGGAAGCGACCGGCGGTGTTGACGAGGCCACGCTCCAGGGCCTGCCCGAGCCCGACTATGCCGGCGCCACCGAGGCTCTGCGCCAGGGGATCGCCGACCGGGCCGAGGTCATTCGGATCGACCAGTACCGTATTCCGGCCACGTCAGCCGCGCTCGACCGGCTGATCTGCAGCGTTTACTACCGCTACGGCGAGCTGTTTGTTCTGGATCCCTCCCAGCAATGGCCGTGCAGCGTCCTTGGCGGCGTTTTGTATGAGATCACGCCGCCTTACCGCGCGGACCTGGACCCTGAGAGCTATGCTCGGGCCAGAGACTTTTATGACAAGACGCTCGCGTCTATCGTGGAGCAGGTGCCCGAGGGCTTTTCCGATGCGGAAAAGGTCCTTTTTATCCATGATTATCTGGCTGCCAACTACGAGTATGACTATGACTACGCCATCTATGACGCCTACAACTTTCTTCAGGAGGGCAAGGGCGTGTGCCAGGCGTATACGCTCACCTTTTCAGCCTTGATGGACCGGCTGGGCATCCCGGTATCCTATGTGGAGAGCGCGCTTTTGAACCACGTGTGGAACGTGGTGAAGCTGGGGGAGAGCTGGTATCATATAGACGTCACCTGGGACGACCCGGGGATCCCCACCAGCCCCGACGACCAGGGAAACCCGCGTGCGACCGATGTGGCGGGCGCGGCCTCCCACAGCTGTTTTCTCATCAGCGACCAGACCAACGAGGCCATTCGGCGGGCCTGGGCTGAGGAAAATGGGCTGGAGTATGCCAACGATCAGGTCTGTGGTCTGGAGGACGTGGCCTGCCCAGACAACGCCTACGAGACCGGGCCTTGGGCCCAAGCGGACTCTCCGGTGGTCTACGTCCCCGAGAATGAGCGTTGGTACTATCTCTCCACCGAACTGAGCGATCAGGGCTTCTACTGCTGGTCGGGGGACGCCCAGGAGGCCCCTGTCCGGATCGGGGACTACTCCGAGATGCATTATGGCGGCGCCGCGCCGCTGGTGGAGTACCGGGGGTGCCTGTTTTTCGCCGATCCCGGTCAGGTCAACCGCTGGGAGCTGTCCACCGGGACCATGGATACCGTCCTTGCCGCCGATGGCGGGGCGTATGCGTACAGCGGCTTTCGCCTCCAGGATGGCGGGCTGCGCGTCAAGGACCGGCTCACCGAGGTATTCACCCGCTTTGAGGGCCAGTTGTTGCCCTGGCGTGAAGTAGACGCCGGCCTTTGCTCTTACTACTACGACTTTGGCCAGGTGGACGTCCGCCTGGGCGAGGACGCCCGGGACAAGCATTTCTTCTTGGCCTGGTATGACGGCGCCACCGGCCAGATGACCGGGCTGGACCGGATCACCGCCGACGGCTCCTTTGGCCAGGGCGTGACGGATATGGACCTGGAGTGTACGCTTTTCATTCTATGCGATGACGCAACTTGGGCGCCCGCGCGACCCAAGGTTTTGTTAAAGCCCCAGCTGGCGCTGGACAAGTAAGCTCCAAGACCCCATCAAATTTTTTATGAGGAGAGATACGATATGGGACTGATCAAAGCGGGCCTGGGCTCTGTGGGCGGCGTGCTGGCCGACCAGTGGAAGGAGTATTTTTACTGCGAGGCTATGCCGGAGACGGTGCTGATGGTCAAGGGCCACCACCGCAGTTCTGGCCGCAGCTCCAACACCCGTGGCAGCGACAACATCATCACCACTGGCTCTGTGGTGGCGGTGGCCGACGGACAGTGTATGCTCATCGTGGAGCAGGGCAAGGTGGTGGAGGTGTGCGCCGAGCCCGGCGAGTACACCTACGACGCCGCCACCGAGCCCAGCCTCTTCTCCGGCCCTCTCAACTGGGAGAGCATCAAGACCGTCTTCGCCGAGATTGGCAAGCGCTTCGCCTTTGGCGGCGAGGCCCCCATGGATCAACGCATCTACTACTTCAACATCAAGGAGCTGGTGGGCAATAAGTACGGCACGCCCAATCCCGTGCCCTTCCGGGTGGTGGACCAGCGCGCGGGCATCGACATCGACATCTCTTTGAAGTGCTTTGGCGAGTATAGCTACCGCATTTGCAATCCCCTGCTTTTCTACAAAAACGTCTGCGGCAACGTCTCCGAGGGCTATGACCGGGATAGCCTGGACAGCCAGCTGAAGACCGAGTTGCTCACCGCCCTCCAGCCCGCTTTCGCCAGGCTCTCCGAGCAGGGCATCCGCTATTCCGCTCTGCCCGGCCAGACCATGGCGCTGGCCGATGCCCTCAACGAGGTGCTGTCGGAAAAGTGGCGTGACCTACGGGGACTGGAGGTGGTCTCCTTCGGCATCTCCAGCCTGGTGGCCGACGAGGATGACGAGAAGATGCTCAAGGACCTCCAGCGCGCCGCCGCGTTCAAGGATCCCACCCTGGCCGCCGCCAACCTGGTGGGGGCCCAGACCGCCGCCATGCAGTCTGCCGCCGAGAATCCCGGCGGGGCCGCCGTGGGCTTTATGGGCATGAACATGGCCGCCGCTGCCGGCGGCGTCAGCGCCCAAAGTCTCTACGCCATGGGCCAGCAGCAGCCGGCCCAGAGCGCCCCCGCCGCGCCAGCGGCCACAGGCTGGACCTGCGCCTGCGGCGCGGTGAACCAAGGGAAGTTCTGCGCCCAGTGCGGCAAGCCCAAGCCCTCCGCCGGGTGGTTCTGCGCTGCCTGCGGGGCGGAGAACCAGGGCAACTTTTGCACCCAGTGCGGTGCGAAAAAGCCGGAATAAGGCCGCAGGAAGACCGTTGACGTCCACGGGAAAGGAGCGGGGGACGTGCCCAGCCAAGTGACCAATTACCAATGCCCATCCTGCACGGGGCCTCTGCACTTTGACAGCGCTCTGGGCAAGTTGAAATGCGACTACTGCGACAGCCAGTTCGACGTGGCCTATATCGAGGACTACTATGCCCGGCAGGACGCCGCTGCCCAGGCCCACCAGGACGAGAGCCAGTGGGATCTATCGGGCATGAGCGACCAGTGGGACGGCGAGGTGGCGGCCTATTCCTGCCCCTCTTGCGGCGCGGAACTCTTGTGCGAGCCCACCACCGCCGCCACCGCCTGCCCCTACTGCGGCAATCCCACCATCGTACCCGGCCAGCTGGGCGGGGCGTTGAAGCCGGATCTGGTGATCCCCTTCAAGCTGGATAAGGCCGGGGCCATGGCGGCGCTGGAGAAGCATTACCGTAAAAAGCCGCTGTTGCCCAAGGCCTTTTCCCGCCATAGCCACCTGGAGGAGGTCAAGGGGGTCTATGTGCCCTTCTGGCTCTTTGACGGCGTGGCCGACGCCACCGCCAGCTACCGGGCTACCCGGGTCCACACCCATCGCACCGGCAACACCGAGGTCACCACCACCGAGCATTACCACATCCGCCGCGCCGGGTCCTTCCCCTTTGAAATGGTGCCCGTGGACGGCTCTTCCAAGATGCCCGACGACTATATGGACTCCATCGAGCCCTTTGACTATGGGGAGTTGAAGCCCTTTTCCACCGCCTACCTCCCCGGCTTTCTGGCCGATAAGTACGACGTCTCCGCCGACGAGAGCGCACAGCGGGCCGACCGGCGGTGCGTCAACTCCGCGCTGGAGGCTCTGCGCGGCACGGTGGTGGGCTACGCCACCTGCGTTCCCATTACGGAAAATGCCTGGCTGCGCCGGGGCAAGGTGCGCTACGCGCTGCTGCCGGTGTGGCTTTTGACCACCAAGTGGAAGGACAAGACCTTTCTCTTTGCCGTCAACGGCCAGACCGGCAAGCTGGTAGGCGACCTGCCGGTGAGCTGGGGGCGGTTTTTCGGTCTGCTGCTGGGCTCCACGCTGGGCCTGGCCGCGGTCATCACCGCGATCCGGCTGCTGGCGGGGCTTTGGTAAGGGGGGCGGCAGAGATGAAAAGACGTTTTGCCGCGGCGCTGCTGCTGGTCCTGGCCCTGGTCCTTGGCCTTGCCGTTCAGGCCGCGGAGCCGACGGAGCATATCCTGGACCTGGCGGAGCTTTTGGACGACGACCAGCGCGACCAGCTGGAACGGCAGGCCCAGAACATTGAGGCGGCCTACGGCTGCGGGCTCTACATCGTCACAGTAGACGACTACCTGGACTATGCCGATCAGCCCTTTGACGCCGCCACGGTCATCTATACCGCCAACGGCTTTGGATATGGCGAGGACCGGGACGGGCTGGTGCTGCTGCTCAGCATGGACGAGCGGGACTTTGCCACCGCCCTCTACGGCCCCTGGGCCCATACCGCCTTCTCCGACTACGCCTTGGAGCAACAGGAGGGGGAGTTTCTGGACAATTTCCGCTATGATGACTGGTATGGCGGCTTTGCGGACTTTTTGACCACCTCGGAGCAGTGCCTGGCCGCCGCGGCGGCGGGTACGCCGGTGGAGCGGCCCACGGCCACATCGGCCCCGGCCCAGAGCCAGCCGGTGCTCCAGGGGACCCACCCCGGCAGCAAGACTCTGACTGTGACCACGGGGCTGAAGGTCTTTTTGCAGGATCTTCTCATTGCTCTGGCGCTGGGGCTGCTGATCTGCTTTGGCCTCAAGCTGGGGATGCGCTCGGTGGAGGCCAGGACCACCGCCAGAGGGTACATGCGCACGGATGAGAGCCAGCTCACCGAGCGCTTTGATCAGTTTACCCACGCCACCCAGACCCGGCGGGTCATCCAGTCCAATGTCAACCGTTCTTCCGGCGGCAGCGTCAGCCATCACTCCGGCGGCTTCTCCGGCCGAAGCGGAAAGTTTTGAAAGAAGGCATTATTCCTATGGCAGACAACAACGATTTTCTGGGCACTGAGCCGGTGGGCCGGCTCTTGGTGCGGCTGTCCATTCCCGCCATTGCCGCCCAGGTGGTGAATCTGCTCTACAACCTGGTGGACCGGGTGTATATCGGCCATATGCCGGAAAACGGCGACCTGGCCCTCACCGGCCTCGGGGTCTGTATGTCCGTCATTATGATCGTCTCGGCCTTTGCCTGCTTTGTCAGTACCGGCGGCGCGCCCAGGGCGTCTATGGCCATGGGCCGAGGCGACCGGGACGAGGCCGAGCGCATCCTAGGCAACAGCCTGACCCTCCAGCTCATCATCTCGGCGGTGCTGACGGCGGTGCTGCTGCTCTTTAACAGACCCTTCCTTCTGGCCTTTGGCGCCAGCGAGAATACCATTGGCTTTGCCACCGACTATATGAATATCTACGCCGTGGGCACGGTGTTTGTCCAGCTGACCCTGGGCCTCAACGCCTTTATTACCGCCCAGGGCTTCGCCACCACGGGGATGCTCAGTGTCCTCATCGGCGCGGCGTGCAATATCGCGCTGGACCCGGTGTTTATCTACGGTCTTGATATGGGGGTCCAGGGTGCGGCCCTGGCCACGGTCTTGTCCCAGGCGGTGTCCACGGTATGGGTGCTGTGGTTTTTGACGGGGAAGAAGACCATTCTGCGCGTCAGGCGGGAAAATCTTCTGCTGAAGAAGGACGTGATCCTACCCTCCTTCCCGCTGGGATTGTCCACCTTTATCATGCAGGCCAGCGAGAGCGTGATCTTGGTGTGCTTTAATTCGTCGCTGCTCCAATACGGCGGCGACCCGGCGGTGGGGGCCATGACCATCCTCTCCAGCATCATGCAGTTTGCCATGCTGCCTACCCAGGGCCTGGGCCAGGGCGCCCAGCCCATCACCAGCTATAACTACGGCGCGGGCAACGCCTCGCGGGTGAAGCGGACCTTCCGGCTGCTGCTTTGCTGTACGCTGGGCTACACCATGGCCCTGTGGGCGGCGGTGATGCTCTTCCCGGCGTTCTTTGCCCGCATTTTCGTGCCCGACCCGGAGCTGGTAGCCTTCACCGCCTGGGCCCTTCGCATCTACTGCGCCGCTATGGGGCTCTTTGGGGCCCAGATCGCCTGCCAGCTGACCTTTACCTCCATCGGCTACGCCAAGGCCGCCATTATGGTGGCTGTCATGCGCAAGATCATACTGCTGGTGCCGCTCATTTATATCCTGCCAAACTTTTTTGCCGACAAGACCATGGCGGTCTACCTGGCCGAGCCGGTGGCGGACTTTTTGTCAGTGGTCTTCGCGGTGACGCTGTTCACCGTTCAGTTCCGTAAGGCCATGGCCCGGCTGGAGAGCGGGCAGGAGACCGCCTGAGACGGAAATATCGGTAGCGTGAAAAAGGCCGTCGCCCGTGAGGGCGACGGCCTTAAAATGTCTGAAAGGACCGCGCTTACCAGGTGCGCGAGCCCATAGCGCGGAACTGGGCCACTGTGGGGGCATGGGAGTTCATACCGCCGTCCACCGTGATGATCTGGCCGGTGACATAGGCGCTCTCGTCCGAGCCGAAGTAGACGCAGGCGTGGCCGATGTCATCGGGGCAGCCGTAGCGGTTGACCATGATGTTGCTCAGGAAGATGTCCTTGAGCACCTGGGGTACCTTGGCCTCGTTGTCCGGGGTGACGATGAGGCCGGGGCGGATGCAGTTGCAGCGGATGTTGTCCTTGCCGTACTGGAGGGCTACCGACTGGGTGAGCATATCCACGCCGGCCTTGGCGCAGGCGTAGGCGGTGGAGCCCAGGTCGCCGCTGCAGGAGGCCATAGAGCCGATGTTGATGATGGAGCCGCCGGTCTTTCTCATGTGGGGCAGGACGCACTTGGTGATATAGAAGGTGCCCCGCAGGTCGCTTTGGAAGATGCCGTCCCACATCTCGATGGTCAGTTCGTCCACCCGGCCATCCTTCAGGGCCACGTTGGCGGCGTTGTTGACCAGAATGTCGATCTTACCGAACTGCGCCACCGTGTCGTTCACCAGGGCCTCGATACTGGCGGGGTCGGTGATGTCCATGGTGTGGAACACGGCCTTGCCACCGTCGGCGACGATGCTGTCCACCACGCCTTGGCCCTTTTCCACCCGGCGGCCGCACACGACGACCTGTGCGCCCTCGGCGGCGTACAGCTTGGCGATGCCGATGCCAATGCCGCTGGTGGAGCCGGTGACAATGGCGACCTTGTCCTTTAACCTGTTCATGGGAATGACCTCCTTTGTGTTGTTAGACTGGGGGAGAGACTCTGAAAAAAGTATATTCCATGGGCTTCTGGCTGTCAAGAGAGGAGAAAGCGCGAAAGCCGTCCGGACCTGGGGAAGATAGGACGATCACCGCGCCAGCATGGAGATGGCCTCGGCCTGGGTGGCGACGAAAAAGACGTCGTGACCTTGGTTGCTCTCATAGATGAAGTCCTTCAGCGGCTTGCTGGTATAGTGGGAAAAGTCGCCGTAGATGGCAATGCGAGCGCCGTAGTTGACGTACTTTTGCAAAATTTCGCCCGCAAGGCCGGAGCTGAGGATAAAAAACTCCTCGGTGATCAAGGCCTTGTCGATGACGATGTTCTTGGTTCCCGCCTCGTATTTGGCCGTCATCAGGACATCCAGAGCGGACTGGGGGTCGGTGATCACCAGCTGGTCGCTCTGGACCACAGCGCAGGGAATGCCGTTTTTTTCAACTTTCTTGAGTTCCATTTGCATTACCTCTTTCCATTTCCAGTGCCCGCTTCAGATCCGCGATGTATCGCGCCTGCTGCTTTTTTAAGTAGGCTTTTACAAAGGGCCGCATGAAGAATTTTTTGGCCGTTATCGTTTCGGTCAGCTCCAGCTGGGTATGGCCGTCCATTTCGGCAAAAAGGCCGATCCAGTGCCCGGTGATATTGCCGTTTTCCAGGTCAAACTCCCACCGCTGATAGGGCTCTAGCGCGGTGGTGGTGAAGGTGGTGGCGTAGCCGTCCTTGGTGTATTCCACAAACCGGGTATCGCTCAGGACCTCGATCTTGCTCAGGTCGCTGCGCCAGCCATAGACGGTGAGGGAGGTCACGGCCTCCCAGACCTTGTTCAGCTCACAGGGCAATGTCACCTGTATCCTTGAAACGGCCATGCATCTAACCTCCTGTTTCTATATCAAGAGAGCTACTTGTTTTCCGCGAACTCGTATGCCTGGACGGTCCATGCCCAGAATTCGTCGTCCAGCTCCGCAAGGTCGCCTACCACGATATGGGTGGTCCACCGCCCGGGATAGGGCTCGGTCTTCACGGCCACCCGGTCCGAGTCCAACGGGTAGGGAAGACCCAGGGTGACGACGATATAGGACTCGGGGAGTTCTGCCCTTTTCTTTACCCGGGCAAAGGAGACGCAGGCATAGACGTGGCGGTTTGAAAAGGTGATCTGGGACTTCTGCACCCGCATGGAGGTCTCCGGGAATCGCCGGAACAGCGCCCCGGCAAAGGCCGCGTATAAGGGAATGGCGGCGGCATGCTTGTCAAAAAACATCAACTCCGAAGGCTGGATCTGATACATGACCTGTCCCTCCTGATATGGCCGACGTCATTTTCTGCCTGGACGCATTTGCCGCGCGTGCGGGTACTCCTCCTGGCAAAGCAGATACAGCAGCTCCAGCTCCTCGCTGTGGTCCTCGTCCCGGTCCTCGTAATCCAGCTTTTTCAGGATCGACCACTCAAACGCATCGGGGTCCTCGGTAAAGGCCGCCTGCAGCTCCCGGTTGGGCCAGGAGCCAAGCCGTAGCTGGAATAGACTGCCGTTGTGATCGGCCTTGGCGTCCTTAGAAATGGCGATCCACATGTTTTCGCCATTTTGCCAGCAGACAATGCCCATATCGGGCTTGCGTTCATCGTACTGCGCCCGCAGGGCCTTTTTCTGTTCCTTGTCCATGAAACCTCCTCCTTTTCTTGTTGTGCGGATCCTTACCGCTTGGTGGTAAGAACTGGTGTGTTCATCGGCTTTCCTTCCGGCCTGCGCTGGAGACGGGGCGCTCTTTGACCATGACGTAGTTGGTCAGCAGGATTCCCCGCCGCTCCACCTGCTGTTCCCGGACCACCCGGTAGCCCCGCCGTTCAAAAAAGGGCCTGGCAGTGATGGAGGCGTGGGTGATGATGGTTCCCTGGACCGCCCGCTCCAGGCGGTCGCAAATACCGCTGGCGATCCCCTGCCCCTGATAGTCCGCATGGACATATAGACGGTCGAGGTAGCCCGTGGAGTCCATGTCGCCAAAGCCCACGATGACCGTTCCCTCCACGGCGACAATGCTGTCATGAGATCGGAGGGAGCGGTCCCACGCCTCCCAATCCACCTGTCTGGTGGCCCACGCATCCAACTGTGCTTGGGTATAGTCCTTGGCGTTTACCCGGTGGACTGTGTCGTAAAAAAGCGCTGTTAACGCTTCCAGGTCTGATGCCTGATATGCTCTATAAAGCACGCTATCTCCTCCGTATTTTGAACGGGCTCGATCTCCATATCCATCTTCCATGGGCGATCCTATTACGGATTATACCACAGGGGGAGGCTTTTTGAAAGACTGTTTGGGAGATTTGCGAGGGGAGAATGTGCCACTGAGAGCGGAAAATGGCCCACACAGGCAAAGTCCGTTGCAATCCTCCACGGGTCTGGTACAATGGTCACGAAAGGAGGGAGGGCATGAAGATCACGCTGGATCAGGATCCGGCCTACCGGGAGACGGAGGTCATCATCCACTGCGCCCAGGCGGACGAGGATATCTTGCGGCTGGTGGCCATGCTGCGGGTGTACCAGAAAAAGCTGGTGGGTATTCTGGACGGGGAGCGGTACCTGCTGGACGTGAAGGACGTCCTCTACATCGACACGGCGGACAAAAAGACCTTTCTCTACACGGAAAAGGCGGTATATCAAAGCGCCCTGCGGCTCTACGAGCTGGAGGAGACCCTGCGGGAGCTGGACTTCTTCCGGGCAAGCCGGTCGGCCATCCTCAACTTCCGCCGGGTGAAGTCGGTCCGCCCGGAGCTGGGGCGGCGGTGGCTGGTAAGGATGGACAACGGTGAGCAGATCTGGGTGTCCCGCCAGTACGCCGGGGAGCTGAAGGACAAATTACAGCAAGCGGAAAGGAGCATCTTCCCATGAAAAAATTCCTCAAGGGCGTTGTGGAGTGGAAGCTGTCGGCCTGCGCCATCTTCACCGCCGCGACGTTTTTCTATCTGCTGTTCTGCTTTTTCTACGGCACCGAGCAGGTCTCCGCCCGCCTGCTGTGGGGGCTGTTCTGGGTGAGCGTGGCGGGGTCCCTTTGCCAGGCGGTGTGCTTCTCCGACTGGCTTATTAAGAAAATGCGCTACACCTGGCGGAGCGTGTTGTTCGTGGCCCTCTTTCTCCCGGTGCTGTCCCTGGCCGCCTGGAGGTTGGAGTGGTTTCCCGCGGACCAGGCCGGAGCCTGGGCTCTGTTCGTGGCCATCTTCTTCCTCATTTTCCTGGTGATGACCGTGGGCTTTGACGTCTACTTTCAGGCTACCGGCCGCAAATACGACGGCCTGATCGGCCAGTACCGCAAGAAAAAAGAAGAGGACGAGCAGGCGTGAGCGCTACCCGAGGACAACAAAGAGCCGCCGCGGTTTTCACCGCGGCGGCTCTTTACAGCCGTTAGACTACCATCAGCAGCGTGCCCGCGCCGATCAGAAGACAGCCGATGATGGACTTGGAGGTAAAGTCTTCGTGCAAAAAGATAAAAGCCAGCACCAGGGTGATGACCACGCTCAGTTTGTCGATGGGTACCACCTTGGACGCCGGGGCAAGCTGCAGCGCCTTATAGTAGCAAAGCCAGGACGCCCCAGTGGCAAGGCCGGACAGGATCAAAAACAGCCAACTCCTTTGGCTGATGGCGGAAAGACCCTTGTGGGCGCTGGTCAAAAACACCATCCCCCAGGCCATGACCACCACGACCACGGTGCGCAGCGCGGTGGCTAGATTGGAGTTGACCCCGTCGATCCCGACCTTCGCCAAAATGGAGGTGAGAGCGGCGAATACAGCAGAGCCCAGCGCGAACCAAAACCACATCATCGTATCATTTCCCTTCCGACTAAATTGACCTGCCTAGATGATAGCACATCCGCACAGCGGTGTGCTATCATGTGCCATCCTTTGCGGTTCCCGGCGAAGCCGGGGAGCAAAGGCGGCATTGTAATAGCCGCTTACGGCTATTATAGCACAGGTGTCAACCGTCGAAAAGCGCTAAGTACCCGGACGCCGCCCAAGCGGCATCCGGAGGTGCTTTAGAGCTTACAGCACCGTATCACAGCAGCATTCGTAGTCGTTGTCGATATAGTGGGCGATGAACCGGGCCTTAAAATTCCGCGCGTTGCAGAGGGCGCCGGCGTCACCGGAGACGTCCAGACTCTCAGGCAGGACGAAGGTGATGCACTGGACGGCCACGTCTTGGCAGGCCTCTCTGGTGTGGGCGGGAATGACCATAGTCTTCATGCCCCGCGGATACTCGTTGCCCGCGTCGTCCACCTCTGTGAGGATGGCGGCCAGGGCTACCCGCCGGAAGGGGCAGACGCTGCGCAGGGTCACGTCCAGCCGGACGATGCGGCCCAAAGAGTCCAGCCCTAAGCTCCCCGCGTCGAACTCCAAGGCGTCCTCGCAGCCGTCCACCGTCAGCTCTACCGGTTGAGGGCAGGGCTCCGGGCAGACCACGATGTCGCAGTCCACGTCCAGCTCCGGGGAGGGGAAGGTGACGATGCTGCCCTCGGCGTCGTTGTAGGTGATGAACTCGTTTACCACCGACGTGCCCGAGCAGGGGCCGATGTGTTCCACATCGAAGGTCAGTACCGCACCCTCGCTCTGACTCACGCCCAGCTCGTCGATCTCCCAGCGGACCGTGTTGGAGTCCAGCAGGCTGGCGCTGCCCTTCGTGGGCATGGACACGCCGGTGATCCGGAAGCAGGGAGCCACCCTGTCCACGATCGAGATGTCGGTGGCGCCGGGCTTGGAGATGTTCCGGGCCAGATTGGCGAAGATCTGCTCCAGCTCGGCGTCGTCGGGGGTGATGGCCACATAGGAGGCGGCGGGCTTGGAGGCCCAATCCTCCAGGGCGGCGGGGTCCACGCCGGTGTCGCCGGACAGGCCGATGGCGTAGATGACCACGCCGGAGGCCCGGGCCGCGGCGGCAATGGGGCTGGGGTCGCCGCCGGAGGTGGTGACGCCGTCGGTGAACATGACCATGACCCGGGCGTTGCCCGAGGGCGGCGTGAGCAGCTCGGTGGCCGCGGTGAAGGCGGCGGCGTGGTTGGTACTGCCGTCGGCGGTGAGAGCGTCTACCGCCGCTTTTAGATCGCTGACGGAGGTGATCAGCTGGGTGTCCTTGGTGGCCGTGGCGGCAAAGCTGACCACGGCGATACGGCTGCCCGAGCCGATCTCGCCGCTCTGGGCGCCGCCGGTGGCCTCGCTGATGATGTCGATAAAGGTCTTGGCGCCCAGCTTCAGGTTCGTCAGGGCGTCGCCCGCCATACTGCCCGAGCGGTCGAGCACCAGTACGATGTCGGTGGGATTGGTGGTAATGTCAGGCGCCGCTGTCAAAGACAGCCGCACCTGGAAGGAGCCGCCGCAGTCGATGCGCTGCACGCTGGTCTCCTTGTTGGAACTGATGATCCCCATTCTCATGGTTCCTTTCTGAGCCCTGGTTTCGTGCGGGCTCAGGTCATACTATGCCGACCGGTGTCGAAAGGACTCACCCGCCGCCCCGCCCGGCGCATAGGCTGAAAGCGAGGTGATCGAAATGCGTGATCGTTCTTTTTGTCCGGACGCTGTGGCCTATGTACGGGGCGGTCCCGACGCGCCAACGCTGTCCGGCCAGGTCCGATTTTACCAGGAGCAGGGACGCGTGCTGGTAGTGGCCGATATATCCGGGCTGCCCCAGGAAAACAGCGCGGGCTTTTTTGCCCTGCATATCCACGAAGGCGGAGACTGCGGCGGCGAGGGCTTTGCCCATACCAAGGGCCACTATGACCCGGCTCAGCTGCCCCACCCGGAGCACGCGGGCGATCTGCCGCCTCTGCTGCTGTGCCGTGGCGGGGCGTTTCTGGCGGTGCGGACCGACCGTTTTCAGGTGCGGGACGTGGTAGGCCGCACTGTTGTGATCCACAGCGGCCCAGACGACCTCCACTCCCAGCCGGCGGGCAATGCGGGCACAAAGCTCGCCTGCGGTGTGATCTGCCCGGGCCGAAGGCCGGATAGGATCAAAAACAGCCGCCTGCGTTGAAGACCTTGTGGACGCTAGCGAGGAACACTGTTCCCCAGACCATGGTCAGCGCGGCGAACACCGCCAAGCCCAGCGCAAACCCAAACCACATAGTAGCATTTCCTCTCTATGCGAACGCCCGGCACCCTCCATGGGGTGCCGGGCGTCTTTTTATCGGGGTGTGTCTGGGGCTGCTTTTTACTTGCTCAGCTCGGTCCAGCGCTCCGCGGCGCCGTCCTCATGAGTGTAGGTATGGCCGTTGGTGGCCTCCATCACGTCGTAGTAGTACCACGCGCTCTCGCTCACATCGCTGAACTGCTTGGCGCCCTCAACCATACCGGCGGCATCCACCTTCCGGTCCAGCACGTTGTTGATGATCCGCATGGCCTCGGCCCGGGTGATGAGCTGATCGGGGGCAAAGCTGCCGTCGGGCAGGCCCTGGACCCAGCCCTTGCTGTAGGCAAACAGGATCTCCTTCTCAGCCCAGTGGCCAGCCACGTCGGCAAAGGGGTTCGTCCCGGTGGTGTTCACCGTAAAGAACCGGGCGGCCATGGTGATGAACTCGGCGCGGGTAATGCTGCGCTCGGGGCCAAAGCTACCGTCAGGCAGGCCCTTGACGATGCCGGCCTTGGCCAGGGTGGAGATCTCCTTTACGGCCCAGTGATCGTCGGCAATATCGTCAAAGTCGTTGGAGCTAGTGCCGTAAATGGCCTTGGACTGCTCGGTGAGCAGGCGGTAGAAGATGGCCGCGGTCTCCTGGCGGGTGATGTTGCGCTCGGCGCCCACAGTGCCGTCGGGATAGCCGGTGATATAGGCGGTGTGGTCCTTGCTGTTGAGCTCGGGGCCGCCGGCCAGCGGCACCTTGGTGTCGTCCAGATCCTCAGTGGAGGGCTTGGAGCTACCGCCGCCGGAGGAGCCGCCGCTGGGACGGCTGGAGCCACCGCCATTGGACTTGGTGCCCGCCTTCTTGGCCGCCTCAAAATCGGTCACAGCGGCGTTCAGATCGGTCACGGCCTTGTCCACCTCGGCCTGGGTCGCGTCAGTCTTGTCGTTCACGGCCTTCGCGGCGTCGATGGCGTCGGTCAGGGCCTTCATCTCGTCGGCGGTGACCCACTTGGCGGATGTGGACACGTTGGAACCGTTCGTGCTAACGGTAGCAGTGCCCTTGGCGGTGTTGGCCTTGCTGATGGCCTCGGTCAGAGCCTTCTTGTCCACCTCAGTGGGCTTGCCGGTGGCGGGGATGACAGCGCCCTGCTCGGTGTAGTCGCAGCGGGAGCACTTCTTGTCCGCCGCCTTGCCGTCCTGAGTTTCGGTGGGAGCCACGGCGGTGCCGGGCACCTCCTTCAGGTCATGGCCCAGCTTGGCGACGGTCGTGCCGCCCTCGGTCTTGCCGCAGCCGTTGGCGCAGGTGAGCACGGCGGTCTTGCCGTCCTCGGTGCAGGTGGCGGCCACGGCGGGAGCGGTCTCCTTCATATCGTGGCCCAGCTTGGCAATGGTCACATTGGTGACCTCCTTGGTGCAGGCCTCGTCGCTGAAGGTCTTCTCGCAGTCGGTGCAGGTCCAGTACTCAATGTTGCCGTCCGCCTCGCAGGTAGCGGTCGTGGCGGCGGTGTGGGTCTTGTTGGCGTGGGTGCAGGAGGGATCCACGGGCTCGGTGGGCTTGGCCCAAGTCCGGGCGATATCGCCCTCCTCGATGACCTCTACCATGAAGAAGTAGTTGCTGTTGTCCGAACCGCCCAGGTAGTAGGTCCCAGCGGGCAGGTCGGTCTTCTGGTCGAACTCGGCGGTGTTCTTGTCCGTCGCGGTGGAAGCGGACGTCCAGACCTGGGTCTTGGCGCTGTTCCACAGCGCGATGTTGCGGATGGCGCTGCTCTTCGAGTCGTCCTGAAGGTCCTTGCCGCCGGCCTGGACCCACCAGATCTTTACGGTGGCGGGTTTGGTGGTGGTAAAGGAGATCAGGTTCTTCATCTTCGAGGTGTCGCCCTTGCCGCCCAGGTTGAAGCGGGTCTCCTTGATGCCCACACCGGCGGAATCTACACCGGTGGTGTAGTAGTTGCCCTCGAAGTCCCAGGTCTTCTCGGTGGTGTCCACCTTGGAATTGGCGCTGTAGTAGACGGTGAAGAAGTCCTTCACGGTATCGTTGCCGCCCATCTTAAAGGTCTGACCGTCGGTAGCCCAGCCCTTTTGGGCAATGTCCTTCCCACCGGCCTTGATGGCCTGGATCGCCGCCTGGGTGTCCTGATCGGCGCCCTTGAGCAGCTTGCTCATGGAGCCGGTGATCTTGGGAATGACCTCGCCCTGGGTGAGGACCTTGCCGCAGCTCTTGCAGCAGGTGTCGCCGGTGTAGCCGTCCTCGGTAGAGGTGGCGGGCTTGGCGTTCTTGACCTCGGTGCCGCCCACATGGTTGGCAGGATCCTTCTCGGTGGTCACCTTGGTGACTTCGGTGGTGCAGGCGGCGTCGCTAAAGGTCTTGGAGCACACAGAGCAGGTCCAGTAGGCGATGTTGCCCTCGGCCACGCAGGTGGCCTTCTTGGCGGCAGTAGCGATGGTCGTGTGGGGAGCCAGCACGCCGTCCTTGTGCTCGGTCTTGATCACGGTGTTACACACCGAGCAGTAGGTCACCAGGTCATAGGACCCGGGGGTGGTGCAGGTGGCGCCGCTGGAGTTCTCGGTGCGGGTGGCCTCAGTATGGCCGGGGGCCTTGATGACCGCACCGCCCTCGGTCCTGCCGCAGCCGTTGGCGCAGGTGAGCACAGCGGTCTTGCCATCCACCAGGCAGGTGGCGTCCTGCTTGGGCGTGGTCTCTTTCATGTTATGGCCCAGTGCCTTGATGGTCACATTGGTGACCTCCTTGGTGCAGGCCTCGTCGCTGAAGGTCTTGGAGCACTCCGAGCAGGTCCAGTACTCGATGTTGCCGGCCGTCTCGCAAGTGGCGGCCACAGAGGCGGTGTGGATCTTATTGGTGTGGTCGCAGGTGGCCTCGGCCTCGGAGACCGTGAGCTGGATCAGCCGCACGCCGTTGGTCTGGCCCGCCTCGGAGTAGAGGGTGTAGGTGCCTGCGGGGACCTCATAGGTCACGGTGGTAGCAGCGGACACATTCTCCTTTACGGTAATGCTGGTGGCGTTGTTCTTGTCGGCCACAGCGACACCATTGGCATTCTTCAGCACCATCACAGAACTCTTGCCCTTGCCGGTGGAGCTGGCCTGTACAGTGACCTTAGCGGGGCCGTTGGTCACGGTGAAGGAGACGCCGCCGTTGCCCGTGTTGGGCAGGGACAGGTGGTCGGTGACAGGATTCGAGGTGCTGGACTGTCCGGCCTTCATGCCGGTACCCTCGGACTTGAAGTAACCCTCGTACTTGGCGTCCAGCATATCCTGGGTGACGGCGTCGCCCTTGGCCAGGTCCTTAAAGTCAGAGGCCTTCAAGATCTTGGCGTTGGGATCGGCAGCCGGGCCGCCGCTGTTGGAGACCTTTTCGCCGCAGACCTGGCAGACGCCGGAGCCGTCGTTGGAGTGGGCGCCGGGCAAACTGCGGGTAGCCAGGGCCTCGCCGCAATCCAGGCAGTACTGGGTCTCCTCGCCGTTGACTACCTTCTGGGTGGCGGGATCGCAGCCAGGGGCCTTGGTGATGAGCCAGGTGCCGGGGCGATGGGTGTGCTCGGCAGCCACGGCGTTGGTCACCGTGCCGCCCACGCTGACCAAAGTGGTCTGGTAGCTGTTGAGGATGCTGTTCAGCTCCTCGATCACGGCGTAGTTCGTATCCTCGATCGTATCGTCAAAGTCATACTGAATGTCACCGCCGTTCACACGGCCGGCATAATTGGTGACGGTGATCACAGCGTCCTTGGGCTCCTGGACCGTAGCAACGCCAAGGTCCATGCTGGTATCAAAGTTATTGTACTTGGAACCGCCGGCGGAAACGCTATCGGGAACCTTCTCGTCCCGGCTGGACACCACATAGCCGTCAAAGGAATCAGGATCATCCAGCTGGGAGACGAAGTTCTTGGAGCCCACCATCACATTGTTCCACACCTTGTTGAAGCCGGGATTGTCACCGGAGAAGGTGTTGCTGCCGCCCGAGCCGTTGGAGTCGGAGGCCTGCTTGGAGTTCATGATGGGGTACTTGGTGTTGCGGAAATAGTTGGCTTCGATAAAGACGGAGGCTCTGCTGGTCCCGCTGCCGGAGGTGGTGCCAATACCATACTTGGACACGCCGTCATAGTAGTTATTATAGACGTGCACATTGCCGCCCTTGTCACCGCCGCGGGTACGGGGATGACGGGAGTCGGAGTGGTCGAACCAGTTGTGGTGATAGGTGATGTAGTTCTCGCTGGAGCCGTTGCCCAGCAGGCTGCACTTCCCGCTGTCCCAGAAGTGGTTGTAGGAGAAGGAGCAGTACTCGGCGTCCTTCACGTCCAGGGAGCCGTCGCCCTTGGCCTGGTCGCCGCTGCCGGCAAAGCCGTAGAACAGATCGTTGTTGTGGACCCAGATGTGATCGTTGGTCTGCTCGACGGCGATCAGGTCGTTCTTGCCACTGCTGGGCACGTGCATCACGCCCAGGTTGCGGACCTCCACATTGGTGCTGCCCTTAACAAAGACGCCGCCGCCGGTGAGCAGGGCGTCGTTGCCCACGCCCTCAACAGTCAGACCGGTGGTCCAGTCCTGGAAGCCCATCACGTTGCTCAGCTTCACATGGCCGATCACTCGCACACATACGGGATTGGCTGTAGCTTTGTTATCCTTGTTGTTCCAAACTTCGCTCTTCTGATATTGCTCGATATCAGAGGCCTTGGTGACATAGATCACCTCGGCGTTGGCCTTCAAGGTACCATCATCGTTATAGGCGCCGCTGGCAGTGCCATTCACAAAGGCAAAGCCGCTGCGGTCATGGGCCTCGACGGTCAGGTCGTTGGTGATCATTTCCTTTCCGTTGTTGTCCACGACCTTCAGCTTGTAGCTGCCTGCCTTCAGGCCCAGGGCGTCCACTCGCATATAGCCGGGGTACTCCCGGATCAGCTCCTTGTCCAGCGGCGTCCAGCTCTCGGTCCCGGCGGGGGCCACGTAGGCGGTGTAGCTGGTCACGCCGGGGGTGATAGCCCAGGTGGCGTAGGCGCTCTCCAGCCAGCCGGCCTCGGCGATGAAGCCGGTGCTCTCCTGGGCGCCGCAACGGGTGCAGGTGCCGTTCACAAAGTTGTGGCCCAGGACCTCCAGGACCTTCTCGGCGGCCGCCTTGCCCTCGCCGCAGTCGGCGCAGTACTCGCCGCCCTGAACGCCGGTCTCAGTGCAGGTGGCGTCCTTATGGGCCACGGTAGCTTTGTTGGTGTGCTGGCAGAGGTCGGGGTTCACAGCGCCGCAGACGGTGCACTTACCGTCAGAGCCCCAGTTGTGCTCCCCAGTGGCGGGGATGGGCTCGCCGCCCTGGGTGGCGGTGCAGTTGGCGCACTGCATAACAGCGGTAGCGCCCGCCTTGCCGCAGGTGGGCTCCACCTTGGCGGTCTTCTCCACGGTGTAGCTGTGCGCCAACATGGCGATCTCCTCGGTCTTGGTGTCGCCGCACTTGGAGCAGGTGAAGGTCTTCACGCCCTTGGTGGTGCAGGTGGCGGGGGTGGTCTCCACGCCGTCGCCCCAAACGTGGGCGCAGCTGTTGGAGATGGTGATGGAGTAGACGGCCAAGTAGCCGCCGGCACTCAGCTCGCAGTCGCCCCCCGCCGTCGAGGTATATTCAATGGTATTGGGCTTGGGATCCTGCTTGGTCGTGGTAATGCTCGTTGTGCCCAAGGTAACGCTCTTTGCCTCCAGACCGGTGGCTCCAGAGTTGACCACATTATAGGAGACGCTGATCTTGTCGCCCGCGTTCAAAGTGACCGTCATCTTGAATTTGCCCACCAGAGCGGTGCCGCCGGGAGCGCTCTTGACCGAGCTGCTGCCCCCGTTTTTGGCAAAATTCAGGGTGTAGCCTCCGACGGTGCTGGTAACATTGCCGGAAACATCAAAGGTGCTGGGAGGCGTCCACGTGCCGCCCGCCGCCATCAGTTCGGCGTTAGAGTCCTTGGTGGGTGTGCTCCGCACACCCACCTGAGTGGCCGGCCGCTCAGCGGCCACATGGGTGTGGCCCGTGTGCTCACCCACGGGGGTCTCCGCCACGGCGCCGCTCATCATGGGCACCGCCGCCAGCGCGCTGGTGCCCACCATGCCAAAGGCCAGCGCCACAACACAGATCAAGCTCAAGATCCGCTTCAAACTGGATGGTTTCATTCTACCTGATTCCTCCTCAAACCATAGAATATGTTTTCCTGCTCTTTCGTGCTTCTTTGGTGCATTCTCACTCCAGCTCACTTCCAGTCTTAGACCGCTTCCGGTACTCTGCCTCCTCTCAGCCAGGGCGGGATCTCTCCCCGCATCCTATTTTGGTTAGCATTATCTTACCACCCAAGCGGTATATTTTCGGATATATTTCGCATTCGAGCTTTCAGCCGTTTTAAAATTTGTGCACAAAAGTAGCCTGGCTTCTTTGTGGAAAATGGAAAAAACCTGTGTTGCTGCCGCAACGTGGAGGCGGCCTTTCTCAATAGCTCCTTGAGCTCGGAGGCATTTCGAGACACCTGCCAGGCGATCCGCCGCAACGTTTGCAAGCTGGCCTATGTAGCCACTGAGCGGCTGGAGGATCAGCGATTTCTTGAAATGATCCGGGAGCTGGACCGCCGCCGGTTGACAGCTATGGTGGACTACTGTAAGATCGCCGGCTGTCTGAGGGAGCATGTCTTGCGCTATTTTGGCCAGGAGGCCCTGTCTGCGTGCGACGGGGGCGCTGTTCCATGAGGCGAAGGTCCTGATGCTGACCCGGGAGGCGCTGGAGGAGAAGCCCGGGCGTCGCAAAGCCAAGCGGGCGCCCTCGGTCCAAAAGATCGGACAGGGAGACGTGAAGGCCATCCGCACCCGCCTGGCCCAGGAGGAGGGAGTCTCGGCCTACATTGTATTCTCCAACGCCGCCCTGGCAGATATGGCGGACAAGGCGCCTCAAACCAAGGAGGAATTCCTGGAGGCCTTCGGCGGCAAGACCAAAGCGATGCGATACGGCGAAGCCTTCCTGCAAATGATCTTAACATACCTCAAACACCAAAGTTGAGATACCAAAACCCCATAACCGCCTGTTCCAACAGCGTTACAGGCAATAAAAAGGAATGACGGCTTGAAGCAAAGCCGTCATTCCTTTTTGCAAAACAGTGGAACCCAAGACCTCCGGATTGCGAAAAGGCTCCCAAAACTTTTTCTGGACGTTTCCGGCGATTTTAGGTGTTTCTGCTAAAAACCCTGCACTATCTAACCGCAAATATTCCGTCCGCTCCATATATTCCAGAACTGTATGTGGTGCCACATTGGTCAGAACCGACTTTGAGGGCTATACCGCCCGCCCTGCCGACGCTGCAGCTCAATAAACACTATACCTTTCAAGGCCCAGGTGGGGAAATGGATACCTCGCAGTAAACAAAGTGAAGGGGTGCGTGTTAGTTAAGCATGCTGGATATTTTGGCTATGTCTTCATGAGAAACTCGAAATACGATGAAACAGACAACGTTTGTGGAATAATGTGATAAGAATTGCAAAAGTGCTTGTAGAATAGCGCTTTTTGATATACAATGTGAGCAATCGAAGGTTGAGGAGAAAATATGGAGGAATTTAGCATCAACGGGAGGTAGGGAGTACATATGAATTCAGAGATACTTGCAGGCATTGTGGGCGCGGTAGGAGGCGGAGCTATCACTTTATTTGTAAATTTGATAGTAGAGTGGCGTAGAGAAAAACATGCTGATGGTATTGAAAATCGTAAGGAAAAGAAAGAGATCCTACAGGCCAGGCCTGAAATGGCTATCGTTGACTACAAAGACTACCTTATGAGAGCTGGCTATGGGGTGCAGCAGAAATGTGATGTTGAACTGTTTGTTGCCAGAATCGAAAACGTGACGGCAACGGGCACAAAGAGACACGATGTTGTATGTGCCCATTATCGCGAGGAAGATTTCAACCCAGATGAATGGTGTTGTGTCATCTATAAGTTCGAGAACAAGGGGAAAACCGACATCTCATTGCTGGATATCATTTGCAACTACAAAAAGGACACCTGCATTTTTTCCTGTGATGCGGCACAAAGCATGGTGGCAAATCATGTACTTAATTATTCTTGTTGTTATGACAAGAAAATCCGAATCGGCGAGACGATTACCATCAAGTTCTGTTTCCATAAAGACAGAGTGCTTTCTGGGATGTTTTCGGCAATTATGGCCATTGGAATGGAAGATGATAACAACAACTATTGGATACAGCCTCTATTTGTACCTGATAACAAGATATATGACAGCAAGCAGATTTCCTATAGTGAGTACCGGGAACGAATTCGTACTGATATAGCTGAGGAATGCTTTAAAAAGCCTTGGCTGTGGTGATCAGATATTATCGTTAATGAGGGATATGCCAATTCTGGTAACAAGGGGAACTACCAATGCATTTCCCATGACGAAATACCGCATCCGTTCTGGCATACCGGTGGCGGTCCAGCCATCGGGAAAGTCGTTGAGACGTTCGCATTCTACTGGGGTCAGGAGCCGCAGGCGACCGGTGGACAAGTCTTGCACAACATGGGAGGAACGACCGACCTGGCCCTCTGATGTGAGCATCGTGCGCGAGGGCTTGTCCAGGGGTTCTGGAAAGGCCACAGCGCCCTCCGAAAAGTAGTAGGTGCTACCATCCTGCTTTCGGCGAGGCTCGCACTTGGCGCCCTTAGCGTAGATCCAGCGGGGCATATCTTCTTCTCGGAGAAAGAAATGCTCATCCACAGGACCGGTCTCTAAGATAGCCCGGAGCGGAACGAAAGGCTCAGGCTTCGGCCGAACATCTACAGAGTAGATGCGGCCATTCATCATCACACCGGCATTGTAAAGATACGCTTTCTGCTGTGCCGACAGGGCGGGTGTGTCTTCATATGCCAGTTCATCGATCCAGCTTTCAGTAAAGGCTCGACTATGAGATGTGACAGGGAAAGCCCTGGGAAAGACGCCATCTGCCATGACTTGTTGATGAAATGCTTTTAGTCCACGAATACAAATATCTTCAGCGAGGGCTTGAAAAAGCTGGGTATCGTTGTGATAGGCTAAGATAAAAGTCCTGCGGCGACGCTGGGCTTGTCCATAGTCAGCGGCGTTGATGACCCGCCACTCCACGGCATAGCCCTCTTCGTAAAGGCAGCGCAGGATAATGGAAAAGTCCCTCCCCCGTTGCTTGGCCGGTGAGCAGATCAATCGGTCTACATTTTCCAGAAGGATGTATGGGGGCCGCTTCTCGCGGACGATGTCGTCGATTTGCCACCAGAGGACGCCTTTTGGCCCCTCAATACCGGCGGACCCTTTCTTGGCAATGGAGTAGTCCTGACACGGAAAGCCTCCGACCAGGAGGTCGTGGTCGGGGATGCTGTCCTTGACCAAGGCAATATCCCGGCAGACATGATTTGCGGACTTCCCGTAATGAGCCGTGTAGCAGTCAAAGGCATATTGTTCCCGCATAGACGGCTCCCATTGGTTGGCCCAGACAACTTGAAATCGTTCTGATGCCTGCTCCAGCCCTAATCGGAACCCACCTACGCCGGCGAATAATTCCACGACTCGGATAGGGCCCATGTCTCCCTCCTGTAAAGGCGCAAAGGATACGCGGTGGTGTATCCTTTCCTGGTTTTAGACTTTGAGTATGCGTTCGCCCATCTTGGTGATGAGCGGTACGACCAAGGCGTTGCCCATGATAAAGTAGCGCTGCCGCTCGGGCATACCCGTATCGGTCCAGTTATCGGGGAAACCGTTGATACGTTCACATTCCAGAGGGGTTAGGATGCGCAGTGCGCTTGTCTTGGGGTCTATGATTACATGGGTGCTACGGTTGGCGCTACCCTCGCTGGTCAGCATCGTGCGGGCCGGGAGGTCCAATGGGTCAGGGAAGGCAATGCCACCTTCGGAGAAAACATACTCGTGCCCTGTCTTTTTGTCCACGCGAGGGATTTTCTTGGGCCCTTTCATGTATTCCCACTTTTTCAATTTATCGTCTGTGATGAAATAACGCTTGTCCACATCGCCTCGCTCCACCAAAGACGAGAGAGGCTGAGGGTCAATAAACTCCGGCGTGAGTTCTTGGGTAAAGACCTTGCCGTTGACCATGATACCTGCATTATAGAATTTGCAGCTGAACCGTTCAGTCATGTCGAGCAGATCCTTATAGTCTTCCAAGTCCGCTGTTTTTGGCAAGGAGGCAAACTCCTTGTCTACCGGAAACGCAGGAGCAAAAAAGCCCTTTTCCCGCAGCCAGAGGGAGGCGCTCTTGCTCAAATTCAGCCGGCTGAGCCGATTATAGAACCGACTGTGTTCCCGTGCTGCAAAGATAAAGGTGCGACGACGGCGCTGGGCCTCTCCGTAGTCGGCGGCATTGATGACCCGCCACTCCACCACATAGCCCTCGTCATGGAGGCACCGCAGGATGATACCGAAATCCCGACCACGCTGACTGGCTGGGGATTTGAGGAGCCGATCTACATTCTCCAACAGGACAAATTTCGGGTGCCGCAGGCGAATAATGCTGTTGATGGACCACCAGAGGACACCTTTTTTCCCCTCGATACCTCGAGCTCCAGTACTGGCCACGGAGTAGTCCTGGCAGGGGAAGCCCCCCACCAGAAGGTCGTGCTCCGGCACCTGGTCGATCACAGTGGCGATGTCCTCATTGGAGCAATTGGCCTTCTTTTGGCCCTTTTGGAAGTTGGCGACATAGCACTTATAGGCCCACTGCCCTGCCTGCCCTGGTTCCCATTGGTTGGCCCAGATAGTCCTAAAACGGGGAGAGGCGGCCTCTAAACCGACCCGAAAGCCGCCGACACCGGCGAAAAGTTCCACAACGCGGATATTTTTTCCACCAGGCACTTTCCCATCCCCTCACTTTCTGCTATAATTAAGACAAAGTATAGCACATCTTGACGAAAAGATCAAGGGGTTTTGTTGACTTTGGGGGTGAAAAGTTTGGAGGGCACACAATATTTGACGAAAGAGGCTGTCCTCAAACGAGGAAGAGAGGCCATCGGGATCCCACTAAAGGAAATCGATAAGAAGGGGCGACTAAAAACTGGGAAAGGTGCAGTAGGCCATACCATTGAAGAGAGCTGGTATGGCTATGCCCCAAATTCGGAGTCCGAGCCGGACTTTCCCGAGGCCGGTGTGGAGCTAAAGGCTACGCCGTATATCCGGGGTCCAAAAGGCATCCGGGCAAAGGAACGCCTGGTCTGCAATATCATCAACTACATGGAGGAGTACAACAAGACCTTCCAGACCAGCGCCTTTTGGCATAAGTGCCAGACGATACTGCTGATGTCCTACGAACACCGGGATGGAGTGCCCAAGGGCGACTTCACAATCGATGAGGCGGTCTTGTTCAGTTTTCCCGAAGAGGATCTGGCTATCATCGAAAGAGACTGGGAGACGATCATGGAGAAGGTGCGCTCTGGACAGGCGCACGAGCTCTCCGAAGGTGATACCTACTATCTGGCAGCTTGCACCAAGGGGGCCAATGCAGAAAGCGTTCGGCCGCAGCCCTTCTCGGCAGAGCCGGCAAAACAGCGAGCCTATTCACTGAAGGCTGGCTATATGACCCAGATTCTCAATAGGTACATTTTTGGGACTGAGGAGAGCGAACGTGTCATCAAGGACTGGTGCATCCTCCAAGAGAAGAGCTTTGACCAGTATGTGGTGGAGAAAGTCACTCCCTATATTGGTATGACTCAGGCAGAGCTAAAAGCTCGCTTTGGGGTGGAGAGCAATGCCAAAAATCTGAACGAGATCCTGCTGGCGCGGATGCTGGAGGTCAAAGGGAAGATCGCATACACGGACGAGTTCCAGAAGGCCGGTATCGTCCCCAAGACGATTCGTGTTCGGCGGGATGGGACTATCAAAGAGAGCATGTCCTTTCCCACCTTTGACTTTATCCGGCTCAGCCAGGAGACCGAGTGGGAGGAGTCTGAGCTGTACGAGTATCTGGCTCCGACTAAGTTCTTGTTCGTGATATTCCAGGAGGATGAACGAGGAGAACTGGTTTTTGAGCGGGTCAAGTTCTGGAATATCCCAGCAGAGGATCTGGAGGAAGTCCACCGCGTCTGGGCAAGGACGGTGGAGACCCTCCGCAGAGGCGTGAAACTGATTGCTACCGGCCACGGCATTAGTAACGACCTCCCCAAGCAATCCGAGAGTCCGGTGGCGCATGTGCGCCCACATGGACGGGATGCTTCGGACAAGCTTCCGCTCCCCGATGGCCGGATGATGACCAAGCAGTGTTTTTGGCTGAGCAACACATATATCCAAAAGCAGATCGATCGAGATAAGGAGGAGTAGATATGCCTCAAATACTACGGAATGCGGATATCCGCGCCGCCATCAAGGTCCAGCTTCCTTCGAATTTGGCTCAAGATTCGCTTGAACGTAAGATACAAAATATTTTGAGCTTCAATGCTCTGCCGCGCGAAGGTCTTGCTTATGGGGAAAGGGAGCAACGACTGCTCCTTTATACGACTCAAGCAGGAGAAAGGGTATATGTCCAGTATCCCGGCATTGAAAGCGCCCGAGATGGTGAGCGTAAATGTCCAAATGACTTTAGACCTGTATTGCTCCGAGCTGATGGTACCCAGATCCCCGATATGGATTTCAAGAAAATCTGGGATATCATCGATAGGATGGGGAAGGAGTACTACGGTAATATTGACATCATGGCGACCATTTTTTTGCGGATAGCGTATATGCTGGACTATCATCATAATGAGCGTGTTCCTTGTTTGAAGCAGACCCTTGATATCCGAACGGGAAACGTGATTGCAGAGGAGGAAGCCAGCTTTACATGGAATTCTCTTTTCTTGGATGAGGATATCATAGCGACGCTTCAAAACCTTTTTAATTCGTTTGAATCTGTCTGCGGTGCCTCTTTAGAGGGATTTTTATACTATAATGATTTGTTGGCTCAAAATGAGGATTGCAAATATAGTTTTATCAAAGGAGCGGCGTGGAACGGACGAGTAGGGCGCACCAACACTTGCTTGTCTCACCTGACGGTCATTTCTCATCTTCGTGGGCATATAGGGTTGTCCAAGTTGATCAGTAGCTTTAGCCGAGGTGTGGCACCGTTACCACAAAGGCGTTTCGAAGAAGCCTGCGGTGATTTGGTACAGTACGAGAGATGAAACACCCGAAATCATATGATTCAACACCAGAGACAAGAAAACGCATGGCCAGAGTCCACCTTAAGCATGGTAAAGCTGAGACTACATTAGCAAAAGCTTTGTGGCATTCTGGCTATCGATATCGTCTCAATTATAAGAAACTTCCCGGTTCTCCGGACATTGCAATTTCCAAATGCAAACTTGCCGTTTTTGTAGACGGTGAGTTTTGGCACGGATATGATTGGGAGACACGAAAGGCGAAGCTGAAAGCCAACCGTGAGTATTGGATAGAAAAGATAGAGGAGAATATAGTCAGAGATCGGAGAAATGATATGCGCCTCGAAGCGATGGGATGGACGCCAGTTCACTTTTGGGAGAAAGAGGTCAAGAAAGACCTGGCGGGATGTATCCGGGTGATAGATGAACTGAGTATCCAGCATTATATAGATGAGCAACTACTGGATCTCTCTGAGGATGAAGAAACTGAGGTTTGAGGAGAATACTGCATTGGTCATAGTTTCCCAACAGTAAACAATGATACAGGCAGGGAACGGTGAAGAGCCGCTCCCTGCCTGCTATTTATCTCGTCTGTACTTCTCCTCAAGCTCTGGTGTCCCTTTTGCATATACCGGCGCAGATTGTCGGCGGTGTGGATCTCCAACTGAGCATCCCGGTCGCCTGGATGGGTCCGGTTTAAAATCATAAGCTTTTCGGGAAGGCTCTCAGCCGGATCGAAAGTGATGTCAGACGCGACTCGCCGTTGCCACGCCGATGGTTTATCCACCAGCTCTGCCTTGCTCGTCTCGTAGCTCTGCAGCTCATGGGTGGTGTCGACCTTGCGCAAGAACTCCTCGGTGGTGAGTTCACCTCGCAGATATTCCATTCGAGCCAGACGGGCGTTCTCGCTCCATGCCTCGTACTGGCTGTAGTCCATGGGGATGAGTTTGCCTCGCTCAGAGGGCGGAGCGTCCTGCCAGCGGAGCAGGCGGGCATACATCCGATTCCGCAGTTTCTTACAGATCAGAAGGGCCTCGTCCTGAGCGGCGGTTTCCAGCCGGGCCAGGTTCGCACCCCGCTGCTTGCAGCTCTGGCCATCGGTCACCCGGTCACAGTACCGGGTGGCCTTTTTTGTTTTCGGGATGAAGTAGTGCCAGCAGTAGTCACAACGGGCGATGCGCTGCTCCTCCTGCCGGAAGTAAAGGGCCAACTCCAGAAGATAGAGGCCAAAGAGGTCACGGGCAGCAAAGACACACTGGCCTTCCGGCGTGTTATTCAGAGAGGCCGGATCACAGGCAGTCGCGATGTCGGGGTAAGTCCTCCAAAGTTTCTCAAACCGCTCCTCCTGGCTGGCCCGCTCCATGCCGTCAAAGGCCACCTCCCAGATGTTACGAAGATAGGCCTGGACCCGAAACGGCTCCCGCAGGACCTGAAGGATCCGATACCCAGCCCGCAGCAAAAAGGTGGCGGAGCCGTCGTCGCGCGTCTGCATACTCCAATGGAGGCGCTCGCCCAGCAGGAAAAAACTCACTGGGTTTTGCTCGCGAAGCAAGGAAGGGAGCATAAGCGCCTAGGCAAAAAAGTCCTCCAAATCTCTCACCCAAGACAGTACGCAAGTATGTCATTGAGTTGGTGGACAGGGGACTGATCTCTACGGAGAACACCTCGGTCATTACCAAGAAGGGGATCAGACGCAACGGCTCTCTGCGCTACACCATCCGGCCTATCAAGGAAGCGGTAGAGCAGTATGAGCAAAAGCAGCTTCGGCAGTTGGAACTGGACACGGCGAACTGGAACGCGGAGAAGGCCGGGTGAGTGCGAGTGACCTTGTCCTAAATTTCCCGTTGGTGGTTTCGCCGAAGCGGACGTTCGCAAAAGGGGCCGGGGAGAGTGCAGGATAAAGGCAGGTGGTCGCTAAAGTGACCACCTGCCCTCAACACCGCCCCGCAGAGCGGGTCGGGCCTTTTTGTTAGGTGGCTGTAATTGGGCCATTTTGCGGTACAAAGTGGTCGGTGGCAAGGAAAATCAAAAAGAAATGCCGTGCCGTGGTTGACCGCTTTCCTGGGTGGTCTCCCAAGGTGGTTAAGACCAAAAATGGAGGTAAATTATGAGTAAAAATCAAATTCCGCAGTTTGAGAAGAGAGAGCGCATCCCAGCCTGGCTGTATCCGTCCACGCTGAAGATCATCGACGGCGCGATGCAGACGGCCAACTGCAGAAGCTGAAGTGAGTTCCTGGAAGACGCCGCCAAGTTTTATGCCGGGTAGTCTCCGCAGAAGACGCGGTGAACTTTCTCCCTGCCGCTCTGGTGGAAGCTTTCCGAGCAACAGTACAAAGCAGCGAGAGTCGCACCACCCGTCTGCTGATCTAACTGGCGGTGGAGATGGACATGATGATGAACGTGCTGGCAGTGGGGATGGAGGTGCCGCCGGAGGATCTGGAAAAGCTCCGCGCGCAGTGCGTCCGTGATGTGAAGGAAACCAACGGCAGTATCTCCTACAGCGACTTCCAGGAGCAATTCTATGTGACCGCTGACCGGGTGCTGCGGACTGAAGGACCCTATCCGGACGAGCAACCAGAGATGACCCGCTTCGCCCAAGAGGTGCGGGTGCCGAGATCGACCAGGTGACCAATAGGAAGAGAACGCGTGGCAGAGAAATCTCTGCCACGCGCTTTTTCACGATTTTCAGTATCCTAACTCTCTATCATTATCAGATAGCGGTCTTGCCGCCGTCGATGGCGATAGTCTGTCCGGTCAGATAGGAGGCACCATCGGAGGCCAGCAGAGTGATCAGACCATCCATCTCGCTGGGGTGACCGATCCGCTTCAGGGGAACCAAACCAGCGGTCATCTCGGCATAATCCTCGGCCTGACCGGGCATCAACTCGGATAGGAAGAAACCGGGGGCGATGGCATTGACCGAGATGTTATAGGGGGCGAACTCCCAGGCCCAGCCCCGGGTCAGCTGAGGGATGGCGCCCTTGGAGGCCCAGTAGGGCACAATGGCGCCGGTCACGCTGGCCCGCAGACCATACATGGAGGAGATGTTGATGATGCGGCCGTACTTCTTTTCCATCATGTGCTTGGCCACATACTTCGTCATGAACACCACGGCTTCCAGGTTCACGTCAATGGTGCGATGCCACTGCTCGGGGGTCAGGTCGACGGTGGGGATTACCTCGCAGGTGCCGGCGTTGTTCACCAGAATGTCGATCTTGCCAAAGGTTTGGATGGCTTCATTGACCGCGGACTCGATTTGGCCCTTATCGGTCACATCGCAGACGACGGGCAGTACCTTGTGGCCAAAGCCCCGGACTTCCTCGGCAACAGCCTCCAGCTTTTCCTTCCGCCGGGCCAGGAGCACCACATCGGCACCGCGGTAGGCCAGCGCACGGGCAAACTGGGCGCCCAGGCCGGAAGAAGCGCCGGTGATGAGGGCCACTCTGTTGTTGAGATCAAAACAATCCTTCATTTGGGATTCCTCCATTCAATTTTTTGTGGGACAAATCGAGCGTTTTCCATTGTCCCCAAGGCGATCATGTACTATAATCAACCTTGTTAAAATCATAACAGGGCCGCAAAACGCCGTCAACAAACAATGTTATATTGATCGTCTTGAAAACAACAGAAAAGGAATTTGTGTTGCTTTATGAAAAACAGAAGGATCACAATGACAAAGAGCCTGCTTCAGCAGGCTTTGGTGGAGCTTTTGGAGGAGGAGCATCTGCCGAGCATTACAGTAACTGCGCTGTGCGCCAAGGCTGATGTAAACCGCTCCACCTTTTACGCCCACTACGCCAGCCTGGACGCTGTGCTGGATGATGTGGAAACAGAGTTTCTCTCCCACGTCTCCTACATCACGGGGATCCAGGACCGGCGGCAGCACTGGCAGCAGATGTATGAGTATATGCGCTACATCCAGAGGCACAAAAGCACCTTCCTAGTCCTTCTGCAAAACGGTCGATTGGTGGACAAGGTTTCGGAGACCTCCGTGGAACTGTATCGGCAGAAATTGGTTTTGGACCGGGGTGAGTCTGAGGAAGAGTTCAAGCTCTTGCTCCAATATCATGTGGCGGGCACCTATCAGATGATTTCCTACTGGATCCAGCATGAGGAGCTTTACTCTATTGAGCATATCACTGACTTGATTATTGATTTGATGGGGAAGTGATGCCTTGTGCAAACCCAAAAAGCGCGTTGCAGAATGAATAAGCTGCAACGCGCTTTTTTGTGAAACAGTTGCCTTGCTGGAAACAATGAGAGGGAATTCGTCCATAGCATAGGAGCATATCATTAAGAATCGATACCACTTAACAGTCGGAGATAATAGGACTTGTTTTGCTCCATTTTGCTCTTTTTTGCAGTATAGAATAACAAAATGGGCTCCAGCGCACGACTGTGTTTTTGATCCATAACATGTATTTCCGTTTCAGTAGCCGACAATACACATAGTAATTCTTCTTTTTGGCCAGACGTAAGCTTGTGATACGCTTCTGACCAACGTTGAATTAGTCCCACTTTTTCAAAATAGTCGCGATATCTAATATAATCATCCGGCATCGCAAGGATTTCCAAATATTCTTCTACGCTATGACCAAATGCGCGCAGAAAAAAGTCCTTTTCTTTTGCGACAACTCCGGAAGTAACATTAAGAATCACATTTATAGATTTAAGATACTTCTTGTTCCAGAGTGCACCAATATAACTGCGATCTGTGTGCTCGATTGAGGCGTATTTCATTGGAAAAGAAAAGAGACTTTTTATCTCCACATGCTTCTCACAAAAATCGACATTTAGAAACAATCTATTCCAAAGATCTTGAGGGTCATCCTGGTAGTTGTAAAGTAAATAATTTGAGAAATGGCAAATGCCATTTTGGGCAGCCAAATCCATTGCGTGAAAGTATTCTTCTTGAGTATTGATGTCATCAAATGCAATTCGGCAAGGTTTCAAAGCTATTTGAGACAAGAGTTTTGCTTTTTCTGGTGTGAATAGGCGGGCGTCTAAACCTTGATTAAAATCTACATGGCGCTTTATACTATGATAGTTATATCGACTAAAGAAATTTTCAATATACTGCTGCTGCTTGTGCAATTGTGAAAGAAGTAGGTCATCGCGGTTATCGGCAATAAGTTGCTGAATTGGCTGTAGCCTTTCAATATCTGCATTACTAATTCGTGAGGTTTTTATTCCCAAAAACTTTTTTTTAATGCGATGCATAAGGTGAATATAAGGCTTGTTGTTCTGCTCACGTTCGAATAAGCTACGGAGCATAATGGGCATTTCATTACACTTCCTGGCGGTGTTGTTTGTCGATCCAAAGCCGAGGCTTATAAGTGTATTAATCGTTTCAGATAAGTGCGGAGCAAAAAGAGCGTTGTTGTCCATAATAAGTAGATTTTTTTTAATGCCAAAACGTGCGTCCACGCGTTCAATTTGTTCCCTGATGTTTTGACACTCATAGAACGTGGGTTCCAATGTTTTGACTGCACAAAACGGGCACTTTCTCGGGCAACCACGAGAAGTGTATATAAAGTAACTATCTGCTGCAGGATAGTCATATGGAATGTCCCACAAAATATCATAATCGAGTTCAAGGATATCGATATTTACATTGTCATCATAACCCAAAAAATTAGAGGAGATAAGCTGTCCTATTAGAACCTGAACACCAGGGATTGCAGCCCTAAACCGCTCGGGCATAATAGTAGAGGCAATACCCCCCACAAATACCTTGTCAATGCCAACGATAGCAATATAGTAACGAATAGTCTCAATACACATATCAAAGTCAAATGTAAACAATGTCGTTACAAAGATCTTGTCATAATTTGTGGCCTCGACAACCGGCAGTAATCCCTTGTGAAACTGGACAAAATCCCCTTTTGACTTATAATATGTAGAAATCTTCATAAGACCAATCGGAGGATATTTATTTTTATAGTTTGGCTCAACAAGCAAAATTCGTTCCATATCATCACCACCCCAAGTTTACCATGAACGGGGTCCCTTTGTAAAGATATAAAAAGCCAGTATCACAGATTTTTCTCAGAATTCGTGATACCGGCTTCTCAAAATATAACTAATTTGCATTTAACCAGGTTATAAAATCTTCAAAGTAGGAGTCCAAGCTAAAATCCGTTATCTGGTCAATATATCTTTTTATGCGAGCATTCATGTCCTTAGAGATTTTGGACTTGATAATTCGTCTCTTATCAGCTGTTGGCAAATCTAGAAAGCTCTTTTTCGGGATGGGATCTTCTTCAAGTACTATGTCCTGACGGGCAAGCTTAATAAGAGCATCTTCTGCTTTCTTTCGCAACTCGTCAAGGCTATTTTTGGAGACCTCTTCTTTTTTCTTAGCAGAATAATAACCAGATAAAGCATATCTTGCTTGAAAAATATTTTCAACGAATTCCCCAACAAGCTTTAAGAAATTAAAAGAATCCTCGTCAGTTACGTCGATGAATGTGCGCCGAGCATTAGCGGAAATATTTACTTTATCAACAATATAAATAATGGCGCCAATCCCTCTTACGGCTTGGATTGTTTCATTTACCGTGTGCGAAATCATTCCAAACTGCTGAAGCGCAGGAATAAGTTCAGACTCATCGCAAAGGAGAATATTATCAATGTACATACGAATTCCGGAAAAGCTGTTTTTATTATTAATTGCGATTCCTGCGTTGGAGAACGTGTGTACGCATACAGCGTACTGCTCCAAATTGCTTTTACACAGATAATCTCTTAACAAGGATCGGGTAATGGGACGCTTGATGCTGTTTCCGTTATAAGAAATATTAAATGCTTTTGCGGGCATGGTGAAATCATCCGAGAAAGCAGGAGCTTTACTCAAATCTAGAAATAATTCATGAGTATCATCACTACCGCCTGGGCTGAGTAATTCTTCTTGAAAAGGTACAGGCAATAGCCACGATAAGTTTTCAAGAAAACTCCGTTCATCAACTGCGGCGTTTAGGACCAAAGAGATTGAGCTTAAAATGACCAGAAAACCGGTGTTTCGGTGCTCAAACAAAGAATTAGAATCCTTCGAAGACAAAATCGTCTTAATTGTCGATGCATCAGGGTGCTCTTCGAAATGAGAAATCGACTTCATTAAATCCACAAACTGGAGATTATTAAGTTCGCCATTCTTTCTGAGCTGCGCATATTTTTGGCAATCAATTGTATAGGTCTGAAAACGGTTTTGCTGATAATCTACGATATTTATAAAGCTAAGCTTTTGACAGTAGGATAAACCGGAAAGACGACCAATGCCCTTATATCCAATATTCTTACTTTTTATTTTTGCAGAATCAGCAATACTTCCCATAGTTGATGCAAACTTCTCTGGTGCAATACCTGTTCCATTATCTAAAAAGTAAAGGGAGTCCTGATCTTTCCAAATTTTTATTGCCAGACTGGAGGTGGAATCATCTTCCTCAGCAACGCGCAAAGAATCCGCTGAGTTTTGGACATATTCTCTAAATACAACTATTGGCTTGTCATATAAGGATTCAGTAATTATTTCCACAATACTTGCTCCAACTCTTTCTCGCATTATATGTACCTCCATTATAGTCGATGCCGCTGAGAATTATTCAAATTCTTTGCCGCAAGCGTTAATTTCCTCTGCCAAGAAATTATATTTAGGGTAATTGTGTTCGTCAAATTCAAATCGCTTTTTGCCCTCAATTATATTCTTTTGAATGTCCCTTTTCTTGACCGTCTTGATTTGAGAAATGTCCAAGTTTGTGATGGATGCCAGTTCACTCTTTTCAATAGGAACAAATGGGCGCAAATAAAAGCGACCTGTCTTTCCTTCGGAATATAATGCCTCATCTATTCCATACGCATCTTTAAGCGCGAGATAAGTCTCTTCATCAAGGGCTACTCGAGGGAATTTCGAGATTTTATCTTCTAAAAGATATGCCTTAATTACACAGTCTCCGTAAAATTGGTGTGGTTCATTGATAAACAGGCAACCTTTTGCTATTCCTCCACGGAAAAACACTTTTTTGCTCATAGCATATAGGCTAAAATGCAAATATACCTTTATGAACTCTGCAAGATGGTCAATGCGATCAGTATAAAAATACAAGCTGTCTGAAGTTTGACCGGCTTTTGAAAATTCGGACTGCATAAAACCGGCGTTTTGTAATAACTGACTATAATAGTTGAAGATATGCTCATAGCTCTTTGCAAAGCGCTTATTGGGATCCTTACGGTTTTCGTCAAAGGCTTGCTTAAAACCAAGCACGTCAATGAAGGCGAAGTAAACATTTTCACGCATAGAATACTCTTCGATTGATTCCCTCGTTCTGGTAGGCTTTTTCTCTGCGGTTACATCAGTAGGTAAGGCTGGAACGGGATTTGTATAAGCCATAGATATCCTCTCGCTTTCTCTACTTTCACGATGATTATCGCTAAACATCTGCCATTAATGACAAGAACTTTAACATATATTATACTCCTGCGAGGCAATGTTTTCAATAGAGGGATTGCCATAAAAGGCAAAAAATAAACACTTATATAGCGTAGAATTGCTTAAAATTGAACAAAATAGATAATTTTTGAGACAATAGACGATTTTGGGCCAGTCGGTGCACCGTGAAATAAGAGATTCCTTTAGAGCTACTTATTTTAAAGAGGCTTAGCCAAAATCATACAATGATAAGTATAAACGCTAAATTCCGTACCAAGTGTTTAATCATAGGTTACACCCGGGAATCTGACTGATAGTAAGTTTGCTTCAACTATAGCCCCCAGTTACCCCGCTGAAAACAAAGAAAGACTAACAAACAGGCAAAGCCCAATTGGTAACTTTCTGATAACTCTCACCCACAGGGATAGCTATTTGGCTATCCCTGTGGTATTGTGTGTCCCTGCAAAGGAGGCGCACGGTATGGTAAAAGTGCTGAAAGACCTATTCTACGGCGATCTATCCTTCTCTGATCGCTCCATGCCCAAAGGGTGGCCATGCACAAGCTGAGTACGAAGCGCTGTAAATGAGAGGAGACGCTGGCGGAGCTGTTGGACCGTTGGCTGGAGGAGTACGCTGCCCCCACCGTCGGGCCCTCCGCCCTGGCGGGCTACTGCCAGTACATCGACGGCTATATCAAGCCTCGCCTGTTGTGCACGATACCAGCCCAGTCAAGAATAGCCGCCAAAACGAACACAGGAGCATAAGTAGATTCGCCGATGCTTTTGCCCGAATACTTGATTGCGATCGCTCCAATAACGGTATCCGCTGTGCACTTTCCAAATCCAACCTTATCTTCTTTCCCGCGGGCGTTTCCTTTGCATGCTCTTCTGCCAGGAGAAGACTTCATCAGCGCCATAGTAATGTCGAATACACGATATTCATAGAAGGCATGATAATCATAGCTGTAGGAAAGCCTATCGCTGGTGAAGGCTTGCCCATCACATGAAGCCAAGACCTTGCACCTTTGGCCTTGAAGTAAAAAATCGTTACCACTCCGCCGCCTTCATAGAGCTTCCTTATATCCAAATGTAATCAACAAATCATTCCAGACTTTTGACAAAGGTCACCTTGTCGCTTTTGGCATCAATTTGGGTTTTATAGCCCACCCCCATCCAGCTGGAGGCATACGAATGGGTACGGGTATTGGCCCAGAAGGACGGCTTGAAATTTCTTGCTGTGTCGGGCAAAGTGAAACCCAGTATTTCTTCGATCTGCGAATAGGAAAGCGTCACTCGCATTTCATTCGTCGCAAGGAGATACTCTGCCAGCTTGCGGTACTTGGGACTGATACTGTCCAGCTGTGCCCTGCTCTGCGGGCGTTCCGCAGGAGTAGAGCCAAGTCGTTCCTCAAGTTCCTGCACCTTGTTTTCCAGTGTTTTGATCCGCTCTAGCATTTCTAGCAAAATTTGACTGTATTCCATTGTAGTACCCTCCTGTTTTTTAGATTGTACTGTGAACATACCATGTTAATTGGACTTTGTCAAGACTTATTTATTGTAATACATTATAATTATTTTTTGAGATGTTGTACAAAGTTTGACAAAGGCGGCGGTCAGGACCATCATCCTGCAGCCGCCCGGGAACGGGCTGCGTGAGCCATATCAAAGACCACCTGTGGGAGGGACGCTACTCCCCGGTCTGGCCCGACGGCAAGAAGCACGCCCGGAACGTCTACGCCAAGACGGAAGCGGAGTGCGAGGAGAAGCTGAAGGCGCTGATCCGGGAGATGAAAGCGGAGATCGCCCAGGCAAGGTAAGAGAAAAAACAGGGCGGCGTTCCTTGAGAACGCCGCCTTGCTTCATTCCTTTAGTATGCCTTTCAGCCCTGATGTGCCGACACGGCGCGCTTGATCTGCACCAGCAGCAGGACCATGCTGACGCCCAGCAGGATGTGGCCGATCCCGGCCATGCCGGAGATGGCCGCGCTCATGCCCGAGGAGAGAGCGATCCCCAGCACCTGGGTCACGCCCCGCAGGACAAGCATCACAGCCGTCAGGTTCAGCCCGACGTGATAGACCACCAGCGCCCGCCCGGTCTTCGCAACCGTGAAGGCAAAGCTCTTTTCCAGCAGGAGAAGCAGCAGGAAAAACACCATGCCCAGCAGGAAATAGTGGGTGTGGATCACCGAGAGGGTAGTTTTGGCGGTGTAGCCGCTGAATTTGGTGAACTCCCGGTAGAATACGCCCCCGGCCATGGCCAGGACGGCGTATACCAAAGCGGAATTGATGTAGCGTTTCATAAGCAGTTCCTCCTTATTTGCATTCCTGCTTCATGGCGAAATATCCGATCAGCACCGTCCACAGATAGGCGCAGGTCTTGGGGATCATCAACATCCCCATCAGGGGAATGGCGTCCGCCCACAGCACCACCGGGATGTAGCAGGCAAAGCTCAGTACGATGGTCAGCCAGAGCCAGCGAAAGGCCTTGTCCCCATGGCGCTTGGCGCTACCGTAAAACAGTACCACCACCAAAAGCCCCAGCAGAACAAAGGGGATGTTGCGGTAGATGCCCCAGGAGAGGGGCGCGTCGGCGCTGAGCCATTGGTTCTGGGGCATCATGCAAAGGGCGACGCGCACACCGGCCAGAACGTACACGGCGGCGGTGAGGCTGCCCCGGCCGTCGATGTGATACCGCCGCCGCCAGATATGGTAGAGTAGCACATAAAAGACCGTCATGGTGATCGAGGTGACGCACTTTCCAAAGCCCAGAGCGGCGGTGTAGCTCTCTAGCCCGGTGGTGCACAGAGCCACGACCCGGGGGACCAAGTGGAAGGAGTCTCCCGCCCCCAGCACCACGGCCATCCATCCGAACAGGTGAAACTGCCCCTCGCCCTTGCTGCCCAGGATCATCAGGATGCCGAGGGTGATGACAGAAACCAAATAGGCAATGTCAAACAGAGTCTCCGCGATGGCTTGCATAGCTCGATCTCCTTTACTCAGAAAATGTCAATAAAGGGTCCTGCGGACGCAGACGCTCTACTGTGGCGGATCCCATTCAGCATAACGGTTTGCCGCCCGATTGTCAAGCGTATGGATGTGGCAGCAGTTACCTGGCGGAAAACAAAGAGAGGTGCCCCGCAAGTCAGCCCATGGATCAAAGCCAGATTCCCCAATCGCCGTAGTCAAAGGTGCCGCTGCCGTGGTGGAGCTTGCCCTCGGCCTTCAGTTGCCGGAGGGCGTCCCGCATACGGACAAGGATCTCCGGCTGGATGTCCAGCGAATGATGGGCGGGGAAGACCTTTTCCGCGGGCAGCGCCGCCACCTTTTCCAGCGAGGCAAGGTACGCCTCCGGGTCGGTAGAGGGGTAGTAGGCAAACAGTATGTCCTTGTAGACCAGGTCGCCGGTGAATAAATAACCCGTGGCCGGCTCCCAGAAACAGAGGTGTCCCGGCGAGTGTCCGGGGGTGTGGAGGACTTCTACGCGCCGCCCGCCCAGGTCGATCACATCGCCGTCGGACAGGAGTCGGGTAGGCGTTCCCTGAAAAAGCTCATAGCGCTCTACATTGAAGCCATCAGGGGGATCGCAACGGTCCAGCACCATCTCCTTGATGGTGTCCAATGACAGGGGAAACCCGCCGTTTAGCCAATCCAGCTCCGCCTCATGGGCGTAAAAGTCGGGGAAGTATTTGTGCCCGCCGATGTGGTCCCAATGGATATGGGTGGCCACCGCCGTGACGGGCTTGTCCGTCAGCTTGACCACTTCGTCGTAGATGTTCTCGATGCCCAAGCCGGTGTCAATGAGAAGGCTCCGCTGGCCTCCATTGAGCAGGTAACAGTGGGTCTCTTCCCAATGGCGGTACTCACTGATGACATATGTGCTCTCGTCTATCTGATCGACTGTGAACCAATCACCCATTCCCCGTTCCTCCTTGCAAGTTCCGCTCGCCCCATGCCTTCATGTAGGCGATCACGTCCATAAAGCTGGTCCCAAGGTCGGTCAAGGTATACTCCACATGAGGCGGGACCTCCTGAAAATCATGGCGGAGCAAAAAGCCATCCGCCTCCAGCTCCCGGAGCTGCTTGGTCAGAGAGGACTCGGTGATCTCCCCCAGCTGGCGGCGAAGCTGGCCGAAGCGGTGTATGTCGCAAAAGGCGACATAGTATAAGATCTCGAGCTTCCATTTGCCGCCCAGAACCTTTTGCAGTGTGGACATCGTCTGGCAGCGTTGAATGGACGCTTGTGTTTTTCTCATGCGGCATGACCTCCCGGAGACAGTATACCATTTCCCGCCACGAAAAACAAGGTACTGCGAAAAAGTACCGTACTTGTCATTTCGCTTCGGTGTGGTAGAATGGCGAAAAATCAAGGAGGTGCTTTGGATGCATTACACAGGAACGATTTGGCGCCCGCCATACGAAGCGTCCTCGCTGCTGCTGGAGGCCACGGCGGGCTGTACCCACCACAAGTGCAAGTTTTGTACGCTTTATCACGACCTGCCCTTTTCCTTTCGTATGTCGCCCTTGGAGGACATCGAAAGCGATCTGCAGGAGGCCCAGCTTCTGGGCGCGGACCCGATGGCCATGCTGAGCGCCCGGCTTCAGGGCTTGCCCCGGCCCGAGGCTGTCCAGCGCGTCTTTTTGACCGGGGCAAATCCTTTTGTGCTGCAATATGAGCGGCTGATGCGCATTGCGGAGCTGGTGGGGAGATACCTCCCGTCCGTCAAAACCATTGGCTGCTTCGCCCGGATCACCGATGTGACGCTCAAGTCGGATGAGGAGCTGGCGGCACTGCGCCGGGCGGGCTATGACGGCCTGACCATTGGCGTGGAGACCGGGGACGAACGGGCGCTGGCCTTCATGCACAAGGGCTATACCACCGCGGATATCCTGACCCAGTGCCGGAGGTTGGAGGAAGCCGGCATCCATTACAGCTTTTTCTATCTGGTGGGCGTCTCCGGAGCCGGGCAGGGTGAGGCCGGCGCAAAGGCCACGGCGCAGCTATGGAACCAGCTCCACCCGGAGCGGATTGGGGTCAATATGCTGACTATCTACCCCGATTCTGAACTCTATGAGGAGATCCAGCGGGGAAACTGGCAGGACTCGGGGGAGATTGAAAAGTACCGGGAGGTCCGCACGCTGTTGGAGGGGCTGACCATTCCCGTGTGGTTTGCCGCCATGGGCGCGTCCAACGCGTTCCAGTTTCAGGGGACCTTGCCCCAGGACAGGCCCGCCCTCCTGGAAAAGCTGGACAGGATCATCAAAACGGCGCGGGAGTCCGATCTGAGAGCGTATCGGGAAAACCTCCCCCACTTGTAAAGATGCCGCCCAGACCCTCCGGGTGCGCCTCCGTCCTGTGACGCCATCGACACAAGCAGCTGGAGCGGTGCGGAGACAGGGCAGGACATATGCCGCAAAAGAAAGAGCAAACCCGGGTCACGGCGCAAGGGCCGTGACCCGGGTCTATTTACAAATGGGATCACACCGCTTCGGGGAGGCCCCGGCGCATCAGGTCACACTACATGATATTTCTCCAGCAGCTTCCCCGCATCGGTGTGCTCGATCTTGCTCAGCACCCGCTTCAGGGCCACCTTCTCGATGAAACCCAGCTCCATCTCGGACAGGGGCTTGCCGTCCCGAAGGCTGACGGCGGCCTTAAGCAGGTCGCGGATGTCATAGAGGCTGCCCCAGACCTCGGGCACGCCCCGGTCCACGTTGAAGAGGGTGTAGACCGCCACCATAGCGGTGCGCATGGAATACTCGGTGGTGAACACGGTGTCCCGCTCCACCTCGGCGAACTGGCCCAGGAAGGCGAAGTTCACCGCGCCCTCAGGCACTACGTCGGGGCGGTCGCCCTTGGCCCGGGGCATGAAGTAGGCGCTGGCAAAGGGCATCATGGTGGGCACGGTGTTGGCGCTGTGGGCGGCCAGCTCCTCGATCTGGTCTTCGGGCACGCCGATGTGGTAGAGCCACTCCATGCAGATCTCCTTGCCGGTGCAGTCCTTCATGGGCTTTTTCACAAAGTCTCCCTCCGCGTTGGGGAACAGGCCGTAGAGCCACACCAGGCACTGGTCCTTGGGCTGGGAGTGGAACTGGGGCTGGCGGTTGATGGTCCAGCTCAGCAGCCACCCGGAGTCCTGAGCCGTCACGATGCCGCCGGTGACCACATTGCCGGACAGGGGGTCCCGCTTGCAGACGTTCTTGATGTAGGGCAGGATCTTGTCGTCCAGGGTATTGACGGTCACGCCCATCCACTTGCACTCCTCGGGGTCGGAGCAGAACTTCTCGGGATGGCCGAAGGAGGGGTCCTGAGCCGCGATCTTCTTCCACAGATCGAAGGAGCCACCGGGCTTGGGGGTGGGGATATACTCGCAGGGCTTATCCTGTCCGCCGATGGTGGAGTTTTCCACGTTGCTGCCATTGGTGATGAAGAGGTAGTCCTCCTCCGTCAGGTCCAGGAACTCCTGCTCGCCGTCGTGGAGCAGCTCCACCCGCTTGGCCACCTTCCGGCCATCGCGGATGTCGAAACGTACGTCCATGACCTGGGTGTTGAAGTGGAACTGGCAGCCATGATCCTCCAAATACTTCACCATGGGCAGGATCATGGACTCATACTGGTTGTACTTGGTGAAGCGCAGGGCCCGCAGGTCAGGCAGGCCGTCGATGTGGTGGATGAAACGCTGCATATAGAGCTTCATCTCCAGGGCGCTGTTACAGTTGTAGAAGGCAAACATGGTGCGCCAGTAAGTCCAGAAGTTGGAGTTGAACACCTCGTCGTCAAAGACGTCGGTGATCCGCTTGTCCTCCAGGTCCTCGTTGGGGGTGAAGAACAGCCGCATCAGCTCCATGGCCCCCTTGTCGGAGATACCGAACTTGCCGTCGGTGTGGGCGTCCTGGCCCCGGTTCTCGGTGACCCGGCACAGAGAGTAGTTGGGGTCCTTCTTGTTGAGCCAGTAATACTCGTCCAGGACGCTGACCCCCTCAGTCTCGATGGAGGGAATGGAGCGGAACAGATCCCACATGACCTCGAAGTGATTGTCCATCTCCCGGCCGCCCCGCATAACGTAACCGATTTCCGGGTACTTCCACCCATCGCAGGCGCCGCCCGCCACCGGGTCCCGGTCAAAGAAGTGGATGTTCTTGCCGGGCATCTGGGCGTCCCGCACCAGGAAGCAGCCGGCGGACAGGGCCGCCAGGCCGGTGCCGATGAAGTAGGCCGACTTGTGTTCAATGCCCTCGGGCTTCAGAGGGCGGGCAAAGGCCTCGTAGTTTCCGCTGGAATAATACATAACATGACACCCTTTCTCGAGCCGGTCCGGCTCGCTTTTGATGTCTTTATCCTACCTGTATTTTCCCGGCTCCACAATAAACAGCTCCGGCCCTATGATGGAATTTTCATCATAAGGCCGGAGCTGTCAAAAATTTAGACAGATCCTTAGTTTTGATGTACCTTGTCTGTCCGCAGCCGCTCCAAGGCGGCGGTGATGCTCCCGTGAACGACCAGGGCCAGGCGGTCGATGATCTCCTGGGGATCGGCTTTCATGTCGCCCCGGATCCAGTCCAGCATGATCCCTACGAAGGTGTATTTATAGCAATGGGCAATGAACTCCATGTCCTCTCGCTGGACTGCCATACCGGCGGCCTTCTCCTCCACCACACCGATCAGCAGGCCATAGGTGACCTGATAGAGATAGTTTTCCACCTGCTCCCGGCTGACCGAGTGATAGACGTTCATGATGAAGGGCTTGTTTTCCCGTACCGCCTGGAAGATCTGGTAAAACCCCTCCTGCCATGTCTCGTAGGTCTTCTTGCCGTCCAGCGCCCGCTTGGCGTCCTCCTCACAGGCCCACTCTACCAGGTCGTAGATATCCTTAAAGTGATAGTAAAAGGTCATGCGGTTGATCCCGCAGTCCTCGGCAATGTCGCTGATGGTGATCTTGTTTAGCGGCTTTTGGAGCAGCAGATTCTTCAGCGACGCTTCCAGCGCCCGTTTGGTCATCTGTGACATAAGCGCCCTCCATTCTTCCCCATCATTATATGTAATACCGTGCCGAAAGTCAACGAAGAAACAAAAGGGAGGACGAAGGAATGGTGGGGAAAGCAAAAAAGCAAACCGGGCCATGGCGCAAGAGCCGTGACCCGGTCGTTTCCTGTAGGCAACCTTGCCTTATCTGCCGTATCCGCCCCCATATAGGCCTTTTGTGAAAGAGCTACTGCTTAACGGCCTTGACCAGCAGCATCATGGGCCGGCGCAGCTCATCGGCCATGCCGGGCAGATGCAGCATCTCCTCCGGCGGCACGGCCTCCTCCACCGCCTCCAGCCGGAGCCCGGCGCGCAGTAGGCCGCCCAGGATCTGGGTCAGGGTGTGGTGGTATTTCAAGACCCGCTGGCCCAGGAAGACGGTCTCCCGCGCTCCCGGTTCGTAGTACCGGTCCACAGGCCAGTATAGGGGCCTGCCGTCCTCATCGGTGACCCAGTTTTGCGCCACGCCGGCGGTGAACACCGGGTGCTCGATGTTGAAGAGAAAGACGCCGCCAGGTTTCAGGGTCCCATACACCTTTTGATAGACCCCGTCCAACTCGGCGATATAGTGCAGTGCCAGATTGGAGACCACCAGGTCAAATTCCTCCGGCGGATAGCCGTACTCCTCTATGGAGCAGACCTGGTACTGGATGACGGGGTCGGCGTTTTTGGCCCTGGCCACCTCCAGCATTTGACGGCTGGCGTCAATGCCCAGAACGGCTCTCGCCCCCTGGGAGGCGGCGTATTTGCAGTGCCAGCCGTAGCCGCAGCCCAGGTCCAGCACCGTTTTGCCCCGCAGCTCGGGGAAAAGGGGCTGGAGCTGGTGCCATTCCCCCGCCATGGCAAGGCCGTGCTTGCTTCGGTCCATCTCTGCGTAGGCGGCAAAGAATATGTCGTTATCGTATTCGTTACCCATGGTTGGTACACTCCAAACTGGAAGTTGTCTTAGAGAACGCGGACCAATATCACGACGATCATGACAAAAACGATACTAAATATCCATGTCCACTTATTTCCGAGATTCACGGTACAGCCAAACCCGCTTTGCGGTCTCTTGATAATGACTCTTTTATCTTCTCTGTTGAAATATAACCTTCCAGTTAACCAGCCATCATCTCTGTTACTTGCTTTCATTAAGGCTCTCCTTCATAACTGTCGATTTGTCAGTCTGATCATATCACAGCGATGCTGTTTTGGGAAAACCCTGTTTGTGACGTGGGAGCGGACAGGGGAGATGGCCTGGGCAGGGAAAGGGGCAAGGTGGATCGATAAACTGGAACTTATACTACTCGACATCTAACCGTTCAATTTTGAAAATCACGGGCCTTGTGATTGGATATTCATACATCTCCTGCCTGCTAAAAACTTGATCTGTCGTCAGGTCCACTCAAAGTTTTCTTTCCCCGCGCCGACTTCAAAGTGGTATTTTCCGATCCCAAGATCAATGCCTGAAAAATGCCCGTCCCCGGCGGAAATGGATACTCTGTTCCCATCGCCCGTTACCACATAGGGCTGCTTATTTAGCGCCGTTGGCGCATAGAGAAGCGCGTTGACGCCGTCTATAAACCATTGCGGCGCATCTCCGTTATATTCACTGATCTCCGCCGCAGTCTTGGACTTGTGGGGCACGCCCTGGGTCCGGCCGTAGCCGATGGCGATCACACCGTTTACCCGCACATTTTGATCCCGGAGGTTCTTCAACGCGCCTTTGCCGTTAAACATACCGCCGACCCACCATGTATTGAGTCCCAGCGTTTGCGCGTAGAGGATCAGGTCCGCGCCGCAATAGCCCAATTTCTCGTCAAGGCCGGGAGCATCCGGGCCAGCCAGGACAATATAGTTGTTCACCGTCCTGGAAAACAGCAGCTTTGCCATGCCGCCGATGCCGTCGGAATTGCCGACCACCAAGGCAAGGTGAAGACCGTATTTTTGGTTGTTCTCGGCGATCCGCGCGTTTAGCAGTTCTACAATGTCAGGTGGAATGGCCTTGTCTGTGTACTGCCGTACCATGTGTCGTTCCTTGATCGCTTCTTGAATGGTCATATCGCGCCTCCTAAAACGTAATGGTCAAGCCCAAATGCTCCAACCGGGTGCTTTCCTGATAGCGCAAGGAGAAATGCGTGGCCGGATCGGGAACGGGGCGAGGCGGATCAACAGACGGGAATTTATCAGTCAATAACTAAGTTCTCCATTGATTTTTGACCTGTCACTTGTTCGCCCAAAAAATTCGCCCAACTTTCTGTAAAAAAGGAAAAATAGGATACACTCTTTGTCCTTCGCTCTGTATTGAGACAAGGTAAAAAGCCCCACAACATGGATGGTATTCCTATCACAATCAAATATAATGGGCCTAAAATAAGCGACTGTATAGTGTGACCATATTCATGTACAAGAAGCCGTTGAAAAAGCTCATCTATCGTATATTCGTTTTTCAACTTATCATAAAAATATGGTTCTTTTGTTACAAACACAAATATTCCCAAAGAAACGCTGGACTTAGTGTTCCACTCCGTTACGACTGCGCCGTGATAGAAATAATGTCTGTTTGAGAAATGAAGAATAAATACGATCAGGCCTAATGTGGATTGCACCACACCCCAAGTGCATTGTATCAAATAGTATAAAGCAATTCGCATAATGTCACGCTCCAATAGATCCCAATTTACAATGTCTTAGTAAAACAAATGACCCTATTGGCCTCCATAAAATTCATGGCCATATGGAAATGAAAGCTATCCACATTCTCTATTTCGCAGTCGCTGGCAAACTCATGGCAGCCCATCTCCCGCGCCCAGGCTTCACACGCAGCCAATAATTCTTTGGCATACCCTTTGTGGCGATAGCCTTCCTTGACGAAAATTCCCTCTAAATATCCCACAGGACTTGTGCTCGTACCCTCCACATAATCCGTTCTCAACTGACATTGCGCGAAGCCGACGGGCACGTCATTTTCATACATCAAAAAGAACCGCGATCTTCCATTCCTCATAATTTCTGAAAAATCTTCCATCAGCCCATTGACAGATTGATCGCGCCACATCAATACCGCTAAGTTCGCCAATATTTCCAGATCGCTGCTTTCCGCCTTTTTGATCATAATATGAACCTCCTCGAAAATTCCGCGATTGAGGTACTTGAAAGCCCTGTCTGTGGCATGGGTGCGGACAGGGGAGATGGCCGGGCCGGGAAGGGGGAGAAGCAGAGCGACAAACTGGAATTTGAAGTCTAAACCACATTTTCACCTAAAATTATTTTAGGCATTGTGGTTAAACAGCGATTCCAACGTTTATAGAATTTCTCTACACCAAGTTTTGAAATTCTTGCATGTGCTTCTTCATTTTCCAGCACCCAATACAAGACATATGTTACCTTACCTACATTTCTTGTAAGACGAACAGGTAATTCTCCCTCTTTCACTGCATTGAAATCTTTTTGTCGGTGAGTGCGTTTTATATAGTGCACATCAATAACGCCGTCTTGCGCCAAGTAAAATTCCGCTACTTCCCTCATCAGTTCTTCAATTTCATCTAACTTGGTCGGTTTTGCCTCATATATGCATATTTCATTAAACATAAAATGCCTCCACAAATTCCGATTTTATCGATCCTTCTCTTCGTATGGCTTATTCCATGAGCCAATCTCAATCAGGTTGCCTTCGGGATCGGCAATGTAGCAGGTCCGCTGTCCCCACGGCTCCGTTGTGGGCTCCAGCACCGGCGCGGCGCCATTTTCCACAGCTTTTCTAAACGCAGCGTCAACTTCATCAAATGTATCAACATAGAGAGCTATTTCAAAATGACCGTTTAACCCTTTGATATAATCAAACTGATGGCCTGTCATCTGTTCAAAGTCTTTTCTGCCATACAGCAGAAACAAGGTCCCATCCTTTACGAGATATACATTTTTGCTATTTTCCGCTTCCTTGATCTCAAACCCAAGCACATCCCTGTAAAAGCGGATCATCCCGGCCATATCACGGACCAATAGCCCAAACCCGTCTAACTTCATACAGTACCCTCCGTCGATCCCGGCTTGATAGGCGCGCTGTGGCGGCCTCGTTCCTAACGCTTTGCTTTTCCGGGATCACGGATGCAGCGTGCTGGTCTCACGGCCGATCTCCAAGGCCGCGTTGCAGGACGCGTCGATGGCCTGGGCGCATTCCAGGGGTGTCACCGTCCCGGCCAGCAGATCGTGGATATGGGGCCAGAACACACTGCGCACGGAGGTGTCGTCCCCCTGCCAGTTGGGGCTGTTGTTCATAAAGTCCACCACATTGACCTGGTTGTCCATAAACTCGCCCAGCATGACGATCTGGTCGTGCCAGCGCTGGGACACGGAATTGCGGGCGGGCAGGTTCCCCGCCGACAGATCCATCCACTGGGGCGTATCGTAGATGTACTTGACAAAGGCCTTGGCCGCCGCCAGCTTTGCCTCGTCTCCGTTGTCAAAGACCTCAAAGCCCGTCACGAAGGAGGTGGCGCTGCCGCCGGGGAAGTTCACAAAGCCGTAGTCGTCGATATCGTCATACAGGATGATGTTGGCGTTGTTGTAGAGGAACACGCCCAGCTTCCCGCTGCCGAACAGATCGCTGTAATCCACCAGCTCCATGTTTTCCGGGTGGGGCGGATACCAGCCCCGGTCCACACCGCTCTGGACCCACGCCAGGGCCTCCACCACCTTCTCGTCCTCGCAATCAAAGTTCCCGTTTTCGTCGAAGAATTGGCCGCCAAAGGCCCGCATCATGGTCATGATGTGGGTGTCTCCCTGGTTGTTTTTTCCGTACATCATCATGGGATAGCGGCCCGCGGGGAGGTTGGCGGCAAGCTGATCCAGGACCGTGTTCCACTCCTCCATGCTCCAGGTCTGGATGGCGCGGTCCGCGGCGGCATATTCCTCCAGGCCGCACGCGGCAAACAGGCTCTTATTGTAGATCAGGACATTCTGCATACTCAGGTAGGGCATCATGTAGGTCTTGCCCTCCGCCATGCTCATCCGCCAAAGGGCGTCGTTCACATCCCCGCGCAGCTCATCGGAGATGATGTCATCCAGAGGGACCACCCTGCCGGTGTGCAGGTAGGAGGCCATGTTGAAATACCCCTCGTACAGAACGTCTGTGGCGTCGTCCGTATCGAATTTTTCGGTCACCGCCTTGATCTCATTGACATAGTCGAAGGTCTCTACCTTCACCGTCACGTCGGCGTCCTCATACTGCGCGGCAAACGCCTCTCCCGCCGCGCGCAGAAAGTCCTCCGCCACATCCATCTCCGGATCGGCGACGGAATTCATTGCCATGGGGGGAGCCTTGACCACCAGCGTTACCTCTTTCTTCTCCGCGGGGCCGCATCCCGCCAGGGCAGCTACGCACGCGCACGCCAGCAGGAGCGAAAGCAGCTTCTTTTTCATACCCGAAGTCCTCCCGTGATCTATCATTTTCTTTTCAGCTTGATCTTACGAAGCAGCACATTGACGTCGATGGGCTTGGTCAGGAAGTCGTCCATGCCGCTGTCCAGGGCCTGCTCCCGGTCCTCCTGAAAGCTGTTGGCGGTGCAGGCATAGATCAAGACGGTCTTCGCGTCCGGCCGGTCCAGACCGCGGATCTTCTTCGCCGCCGTGCAGCCGTCCATGACCGGCATCTGCATATCCATCAGGATGATGTCAAACTCCCCGGGCGCGGAGGACTCGAAGAGCCGGACCGCCTCCTGGCCGTCCTTGGCGTGCGCCGTTTCAAAGCCCTCTATAGCCAGGATCTCCAGCAGCACCTCCGCATTCAGCTCCGCGTCCTCCGCCACCAGGATCTTGACCGGGCGCGCCGCCCCCTCGCCGTCGGGGAGCGCCTGGACGCCGCCTTCGGCCTCCTCCAGGCGCTGGGGCTGCTCCTGGGCCGCCTGGGAGGGGATGGACACCGTAAAGGTACTGCCCACGTTCAACTCGCTTTCCACGGAGATCGTTCCGCCCATAGCGTCGGACAGCAGCTTGCTGATAGCCATGCCCAGGCCCGTTCCCTTGACCCCGCCGGAGAGCTTGTTGCGCTCCTGGGTGAAGGAGTCAAAGATCTTTGTCTGGTATTCCTTGGATATTCCCACGCCTGTGTCCGCGCACTGATATGTCGTGGTCACGCGGCCGTCCTCTGTGAGGGTCTGTCGGACCGACACAGTGATGGAGCCGCCCGCCGGCGTGAACTTGGCCGCGTTTCCGATGATGTTCATAAGGATCTGCTTGATCCTGACCTCATCGCCCCACACCCAGGGCGCGCGGATGTCCTTTTCCACCCGGAGGGTCACGCCGCGGCTTTCGATATTGTCCTTCTGCATGGCGCAGACCTCGTCCACCAGAGCGTCTACCCGCAGCGGCTCGTTGGCCAGGTCGATCTTGCCCGATTGCAGCTTGGAGATGTCCAGAATGTCGTTGACCAGGGACTGAAGGTAATGGGCTGTGCTGTCGGACTTTTGCAGCCACCCCTTGATCTGCCCGGTGTGTCCGGGATCGTCGATGTATGCCATGATCAGGTGGTTCAGGCCGATCAGGCCGTTCAGCGGCGTTCGGATCTCATGGCTCATATTCGAGAGGAACTCCTTTTGAGAGCGGGCCCGCTCTGTCGCTCCGATCACCTTTCTCTGGTTGACCATCATCAGGACAATCATCACGCAGACCACGGCCATACAGCCCGCCAGCATACCCAGACTGGTGACGACGAAGTCATGGGTCTGCTGTTCAAATACTTCCCGGTCTACCGCCATGACGAAGTACAGCCGCAGATCGTCAAAGGGGACCAGGTAAAAGAGCTTTTCCTTTCCCTGATAGACGTGGGAGAAGCTGAAGGTCTCCCCATTTTCCAGCTTCTCCGCGATCTGCTCGTTGGTCAGCTCCGAGCTTTCCGCGTTGTCCAGATAGCGGTAGAGGTTACTGGCCTGGTTGATGTAGATATCCTTATTGCCGTCGACGATGTAGTTGCCCTCCAGGTCGATCAGGGTGCTGTATCCCCTGGCCGTGCCGGAGGGTTCTTTGAAGCTCTCGATGACCATGTGGTCCTGGATTATCTTGATATCGCTGATGCCGATCAGGCCCACCATCTCCACGCCGTCCACCTGGAAATTCCGCAGCCGGACCCCGTAGAGGAGGCTCTCCCGGGAGATGAAGCCGCCGCTGATCTTATCGTCGAAACGTCCGAAGACCCGGTCGTCCCCCCGGTCGAAGTAGGGCGTGATATTCAGATTTCGCCCCAGGATATCCTGGTCAGGAGGGAAGGTGACATAGGTGTTGGTGTAGACGGTCCCATCCGCCGCCAGAAGGTACAAGGCGTGGAACCGGCTCCTGGCGCACTCCAGGTTCATCCGCTCCTGCGCGTCCTCAATGGTCCGGCAGTCCGCCTCCATGAGCTGCTGGGATATCTGGGTGATGTCCTCCCAGTAGATGTCGATGTAGGTTTTGATGGTGGCCCTGTCGTGCTCCGCCAGCTCGTTGATGGTGTTGACGATGTTGTTTGACACCGTGCGGTCGATCTGCCCGGCAAAAAAGGCGGTGATCAAAGCGACCGCGCACGCCGTGGCCGCGATCACACCCATGTAAAACGCAACGCGCTTTTTCCGCACCATCCTCACCCCCATCCCCAAAGAAATTTCATGGGATGATCCTGCCATATGGCTACAAACACCCATTTTCGTCAGCATATCATAACTTTGGGGTTTTGTCTACTATCATAATAAGAAAAGCGGGCGTCTGACTCTGTCAAACGCCCGCTTTTCCTGTTTGCTTTTTTGTGTTCCGCTGCTTCTCTGGTTTTTCCAACTGCGCCCGCGCGGCGGAGATGTCCGGGCCGGGAAGGGAGCGACAAACTGAAATTTACAGTGTCAATGCTTTTTCGGTTTCAGCTATATCCTGTTCGATCAGTGGACGCATACTGTCCTTATATTTCGATAAATCGGCACTCCTCAAACACGATAATATTGCTGGAATGTATTGCGGCTTTGACAAACCAACCTGTGCGAGAGCCTTGATACACTGTCTGGCGGTTATCGGTTTTTCGTCTGTGACATGAGCAAGATAATCATCAAGAATTGTATCAAAACGGTTTTCATCGTCCCACTGCGCATTGGCGGCAAGAATATATAGCACACGGTTTCTCACCAACGATTTCGGATGGTGAAGCAAGGACGCAAAGTCGTCGAAATATTCGTACCATTCATCAGTATCCTGACTTTCAGAGATGATTCTATCTGCAATAGCACAAGCATATTTATCATCTTTTGCCGTTAATTTCGCAATGATTTCCTGCACAAAGCACACTTCCAATTCTAATTTGCTGGTCTGATCATATCACAGTAGCAGAGACTATCAGGCCTGGGGAAGAACAAATAGTAGACCGACAAATTATGTAGTGGGTTCCTGCAAATTCTTCAAAGCCTCGGGATTTGCCGAGATCACCGCTCCGACGGTCGGGCACGTTTTCAGCTCCGGACAGTCGCCGCAAGTCGCCACGCCTTTTTTCAGCGCACACTGGCGAACACCACACATCATATCACAAAATACCGTCTTAACGCCCTCAACGCGGCAGCCCTGGCAGTTGATATGTTCGGGCAAAATGGGAGCGTTGTTTAATTCGGCCCATAGCTTTGCGGTCTTTTCCCGCAGGGCTTGGTCATCATGGAGCGTGGCAAGGTACGCGTCACATTTTTCGCAGTCCAGCCCGCAATAGCCAATCATATCCTTCATCGTTATGTACCTCCAAATTCCGATTTCCAATGGCTTGCTTTCCTATCCGCCCTTCGGCGCTTATCGGTGTATATACATTCGGGACGGCGCTGGTTCGTTGTCGCCCTGCACCATACACAAGGAGTCCCAGCCGTAGCGCTCATAAAAGCCGATGTGGTCCGTTACAAGGTACAAAGGCGTGATATCCTTTGCCCGCATATCCGCAACGACCATATCCAGCAACCGCCCGGCGATCCCCTGGCCCCGGTAGGCCTCCTCCGTGAATACGGCGCAAACATTCGGTGAAAGGTCCTTGCGGTCATGGAAGTCGTTTTCAATCACGCCCAGGCCCCCAATGATCTGCCCTTGGTCCAAACACAGATACCAGCCGTACTCTGTGTCCCCCAAGAGATAGGCGTCCATACACTCCAGGTAAGCCTCCGTTGGAACGCCCCATTTTTCGTGGAACCAGGCGGCAGCCTGTGTTTTTAACGCTGGTATTTCTCGCAAAGTGCAATAGCGATACGCATTGCCGCTTGGAGACAGGCGGCCCTGGATGAGTTCCACGGCAATCTCAAAGGCCTTGACGCGCCGCTGGGCCAGGGTGATCTGGGAGCGGTATCGTTTGGGGTCTTCTTTCCCTTCCAAGGTTTTGATCACTTCTCTTAACTTGTGCAGCGTGGAGTCGATCTGCCGCTTCGCCTCGTTCAGATCATCCCTTGTGTAGTCCATGTTCCTCCCCTTTGTCGGCGAACAAATCTCGATCGTGCTTGTTCGGTGTCTGAATTATAGCAGGAAATCATAGTAAAGACAAGGTTTTGTAGGGAAACGGTTACCAGGCAGTAAACAAAGAGAGTGGACTTGTGGACAATGTTGTGATATAATGTCCTAAATTCTTGTACTTAATTGCTATAAAAAATTAGGGAGAGGAGCAGGAGAGCATGGTTGCGGTTTTTATGATTGCTTTGGCGATTCTGGTGGTTGTAGTGATATGTGACATGTAATACAAAAAGTTGGAAAGCGAGGTCCTGAGCGAATTAGGGTTTTATGATTGGGATATTATTTCCTATTTTGATGCCAATGTAACCGTAAAAAGCCGTCAAACGCTGGAAAAATACGATGATATAAAGTTTTTCAAGGACAACAAAGAGATGCTTGCAAAAGCGGCCAAAACGATTGAATGGAAAAACGGCGTGGCAACGAAGTTAAAAAAGTTTCTTAAGAGCAATCAATATGAATCCCGCTTTCAGTACCATAAGCTCACGAAACGCATTGATGAAGTCCTGAAAAACGCAGTTGCCTTTCGGATCAAGGTTACTTACATATCATCAGCTGGAAATAATTTGGGATCAAGAGAAATCGCCATAACGCAACATCGGATCGAACAATTCCATGAAGCCCCCTCTTTACTTATGGGAAAAGGAGAATATAATAAGTATTTGAAGGGGCAACAGAAAGAAGCACTGGAACAGAAGCAACACGAATACTATGAACGTGTAAACGGGATTATCGATTACGCAAATGCAAACAGGGACTTCCTGGTTATTAAGGATAGCCAGAAGGAATTAGATAGTTTGATCGCTCGGCTATTTGATAGGACAGTTAACAGTATCAAGAAGATAAAAACTCTTGACAGCGAAGAATGGAAGCTCATTGAAGAATTCATAACTCACATTCATAGTGAGATAGAAAAGGTTGTGAGCGAAAATCAGCGGATACTTGCGTATTATGAATCTCCTGACTTTCTAAAAATTAAAGAAACTTGTGAAGGCTTGATGAATTCCCAAAGAGAATTCAACGAATACATCCGCGAAAAAGTACAGTCTATCTCTCAGCTCTTTGGTACCAGAGTAGTTCGAAACGAAACGGTCAATGATGACGAGTATAACTATATTCGCCCATATAGGAAGACGATCACACCCTTTACCGCAGAGGTCTCCGCAACGGTATTTGCAAGTGCGGAAAATAGCCCGCTTGAGTATATCGTAAAGTATTTCTACCCCGATAAAAAGTTGTACCCCGAACAGATCCAAAAACTTTACCGGCTTGTGGAAGAGCTTGAGACCTTAAGAGATGCCAAGCAAATCATCGAGAATTATAAAGCGGAATATCAGCAGTACCTTGGCGATGTCCCCAACTTTATCATGGAGAACGATGAGGCTGGCTTTTATTCGCGCCTTGGATTTGCTATCATTGATGAGAGCGTGCTTACCGTAGAGTACAAATTCTCCTATACATCTGGCGGAGGAATGGCGCAGAGGTCGTTTACTGTGCCAATGACAGAAGAGACCATCGCAGAGCTTATCAAGGCGCTGGAAAACAAACTTACAGCAAAGGCCTTTGCGAAAGAGCAACGAACTCTTATGACCAAAAAGTTGCGCGAGCTTATCAAAACCCGCGACCACTTCACTTGTTGTAGCTGCGGGAATTCTACCCACGCTGAGCCGAACCTCTTGCTGGAAATCGATCACATCATTCCTGTTTCAAAGGGCGGCCGGACAGAAGAAGCCAACCTCCAGACCTTGTGCTGGAAATGCAATAGGGCAAAGAGCGACAAGATCATAGACTGATGGCGCATAAGCTATTATGCTTGTTGCATATTTGGGAATGCACCCCAAATCCTAACTGTGGTTTTTCATGTGGTCAAAAATTTGGGGCATGAAGAATTGGGCTGAAAAAGTGCAAAAAAGCGGGCGTCTGACGTAGTCAGACGCCCGCTTTGTGGTGGAGCATGGCACGAAGCCGTTGAACTCAATCTCCCCGTCCTTAAACTCTGTCCACTCCACGCGCCGCCTATCCTCGGAATACCAGCCCGTGATTTCAAGGTGGTCATCATATACATAGATTTTGTCGATGAAGTAGTCCAACAACATTTCCCGGATTTCCGGGTCTTTCAAGTTGGCGTTGGCGAACTTCTGAAAATAAGCCTTTATGCTGTGTTCATCCTCGGTCATCCGCGCCTTTAGCTTCTCTGTCTCTATGGCTTCGACAAGAGCCTTTTTCCGGGCCTCCAGCTCGGTCAACCGCTGTTGGGTACTTTCGCTGAAAATCCCCATCTCCACCGCCTTGACCAGATTATCAAGGGCCTTTTGATTGGCTTTCTGCTCTGCCACAAGGCCGTCTATGTAGGCGGCGTCCCGGTAGTATCGCTCATGATAGGCGGCGGCGTCCACGGCGAGGGACGCTAAACACTCGCTGTCGTTCAAGGTCAGCTCTAAGGTCTGGGTAACCAACCACTCCACCAATACCTTCTTGATGGGCTTCTTTTTACATTTGCGGTGCCGCTGGCCCGCGCAGTAGTAGTAATAATGCTTTGCGCCTGTCTTACTTGTCCCAGATACACCCTGCATGGATTCTCCACAATGACCGCAGTACAGATGGCCTGTTAGCCAGTAGCGGGGCGCGCCAGTCTCGTCTACCATGTGGGCTTTTTGGGCACCCAAACGCTTGTTGAGAGCAAAGCGGGCCTGTACCTTCTCAAATAGTTCTTCGCTGACTAATGCGGGTATCGCGCCCTTAATTACAATGTCGCTGTACCGATAAACCCCCATGTATGCCTGATTTTGCAGGATAGTTCTTAATCCGTTGACGGTAAACCGCGTCCCTCTGCTGGTACGGAGGCCCTGGCTGTTCAGCTCGTCGATGATGTCTTTGTTGCGTTTCCCGGCGGCATAGTCGGCAAAGATACGCTGGACAATAGGGCCTGTTTCCGGGTCAATCACATAGTGCTTTTCGCTATCCACCGTATACCCCAGCATTTTGTACCCATTATACAATCCGTTCTCCGCGTTGTACCTCATGCCACGGGTGATATTCTGCCGCAACTGCTTGGAGTAAAACTCTGCCATAGATTCCAAAAGCCCTTCCATGAGCGTAGCTTCCGGGGAATCGTCCGGAACGGCTTCGGCTACCAAATGTATTTGACACCCCGCGTCCCGGATGGTCTTTTTCGCCATAGCAAGGGTATATCTATCCCGGCCCAGGCGGTCAGTCTTCCACATGATAAGGGCGGCGGGCCTCATTCTGCCAACTTCGGACAGCATAAGCTGGAAGCCGGGGCGGTCTTCGGTGGTGCCGGAAATGGCCCTGTCCTCATACTCTTTGACAATGGTGTAGCCCTTGGCGGCGGCGTACTTCTGGGCCGCTTCCCGCTGTTGGTCAATGCTGGCCTCGTTCTGGGAGTGGGAGGAAAAGCGGTAGTATGCGATAGCAAGGTTGTTGTCGTTATATTGCGGCTTCTTTGCCATAGTCGGCCCTCCCTTCGTCTGGTGATATTATACACGTCCTTGTGGGCTATGTCCATGCCCTTCTCGCCGCGATCCTGCGGCGGGGGTATAAAGAAATACCCCCTTTGCCGCTGGTCGGGCGGCAGAGGGGGCATAGGGTGTTAGTCAGTTATTGGCAGAATCCACGGTGATACCCGTCTCTGCGCTCCAGTCCACGTTAAAGCCCACGCTCTGGCCCACGTCGCGGAGCTTGAAGTAGGTATACGCTCCGCCGTTAGCGTCGGTCAGCACCACAGCTTCCAGCTCCACGGGCTGTCCGTTGATGGTGACGGTCACGGTATCGTGCTTTACCGACATGGCCTTGTTGTCCACGGTGATGGTGGGCTGGGGCGCGGGCGGCTGGGACGTGGGGGTCGGCTGGGGTGTCGGAGTAGGGGTAGGCGTGGGAGTGGGCTCCGGCTCTGCTTTCGGAGTGATGACGTATTCGACTGCATATTCGGGATTGATGCATTCGGAATGATGGCCATAGTAGCAGGCGCTCACGTTTTCTCTTCCGCAATCTCTTCCATCATGCACGTTCAGGTAGTCGCAATGCTCGGTGGGGCTGAAGCGGAACGTGATGGTGGAATCAGTCTTGTTGGCGATGGGCTGCCAATTTTGTACGACGGCCTCCCATTTCTCCGTCATGAAGATGTCGTTGAGGTCGTCGGGACGGTTCGCAATGTTAGGCTTACATTGTTCATAGCTGAAATCTTCAATCCATCCGATTCGTCCGTTATTGTATACGGGGTCATCGTATTTGGCACTGATGATTTCCATATCGACGCAAAGGTAGTAATCATAAGCAAAATGCGTTGTTGCACCGATGAAGGAATCGAGGACGGTCGGACGTTCAAGGCCAAGGAATTGGTAGTGGGCGATATACAATGGCCATTGGTTTCTGAGTGTGTCGGCGGAGGCCGTCATCGGCAACAGGCCGCAGACCATCACAAGGGCCAGCGCAAGGGCAAGGATATGTTTTGTGTGTTTCATAAAATCAGCTCCTAAATCTGTATGTCGGGAATTTGGGGGGAAGTTCGTATTCAGTCGGTCGGGGGGGTGAAAATTCGGTTGTTGTTCTCTTCCTTGAACGGAATGGAATAGATGGCAACGGAGTCTTCCTCGAAGACACCCATGTTGTAAAGGATTTGGCACAGTTCCGCACGGGTTATGGGCTTGAGTGGGTTGCAGGTGCCAATGTCGTCAATGCCGTTCACGATGCCGAGGTTGTAAGCCTCCACTATCGCCTCGCCACCGTCACAGATTCCAGCGGTGTTCTCCGTCGTGAGAAGCTTGGTATCCTCGTAGTCGGGGATGTCGTTTTCAGTCCAGACTTTCTCGGATACCTGACGGATGGGATATGCCGTGCTGTAGGTGCCGTTTTGGCTTTCGTGATACTTGGGCATCCTGTAAGCGAGGGAAGAGAATACCGCAATAGCCTCTCCACGCAATACGTTGTTGTTAGCACGTTTTGGGGAAATTCCGTATGCGACCTTACTTTGGCTAATTAGTCTGCATGCCCAGTGTGCCCAGTTTATAGGCTTATCGTAACCATCATGTGAAGCAAAATGTTCATTACTGGGGTCTGCACCGCCGATGCGACATAGGATGGTCGCAAATTGTCCACCCGTGATGATGTCATCGGGATGGAATAGGCCGTCGTCATACCCTTTGAGCAGGTTGCCATTGGTCATGGCGTTCACGGCCTCTGCATACCAGGCATCGGGAGCAACGTCGGGGTAGTACTGCTCGACGGGTTTTTGGGTGGTACTGGGATTTTCGGGAACCGTGGTTGCAGCAGAATGTTCTTTTTCGTATTGCTCACGGAACCAGTCGGGGACGAGGTGTTCGTTTCCGTCTTTCATGCAGTTCCGGTAGAACATCTCCTGCATGACTTTTTCAGGGTCAATCGGGTCATTGCCGTCAGCCGACGCGGGAACAGCCAAGGCGCACACCATCCCCACCGCCAAAATCAGGCTGAATATTCTTTTCCTCAAATTTCATCCCTCCGTCATTCTGTCTTTCCTCGGCAAGTTCGGCCCAAGGGGACGGGGCGGAATGTCCCGCCCCCAAGGGCTTCCCCCGCCGAGATAAATAAGAAGCGGCGCAGAGATTTTCCCTACACCGCTTATACACACAAGCCCCAGCTACACATTCTCCCTTGAAAAGTCAAGGGGAAGTGGGTATAATGGGGTTGGCGCAATTTATTGCTGTGTGGGAGGTCAAGTCTCCTGCATAGGGCCGTGGGGTGGTTGCACACCTCACGGCCTGCCTCTTATTACCTCGGCTTTCTCATTGTACCCCCTTGCACCGCAAAATGCAAGGGGTTTTTCCTTGCCCTGTCAAAAGGGCTAATCTATACTTTGGGCCGCTCGTTGAGCGGCCCGCCCTTTTGTCGTAAGGGTAAAAAAAGCCCCCCAGCCGTAGGACGGCTGGGGGGTGAGCTGGCCCCTCGCTTGACCCCGCTGGGGCGGAGAATCAAGCGAGGGGCATTACACGGGGAAAGCGGAAATCAAGTGGTCGCCAGATAGATGATGGTCACGGAGTAGGTGTCCTCGCCAATGTCCTCCGTGACCGCCATGTCCTTGGAAACCTGCACGGAAAGCAGGTCTTCCGGGGCAAGGTCGCCAATGAAGTCATTGACGGTGCCTTCCAGCTTGCGGGTGGTGGTGGAAATGTACTTAAACTTAAGGGACTTTTTCATAACATTATCATTCCTTTCTTAGTATTTGCCCCAGCTCCCTCTATGAACGGAGGTAATTGCCCCATAGGGCCGCACGGTAGTACGGCCCCGCCCTTTTGCCCCGCCGACGGGCGGCGGGGCACGGGTCGCGGAGGGGGAACGTGGAGTATTCCCCCGGAGTGAGCCGAGGCCCAGGGGTACGCCGCAGCGTGTCCCTGGGCCATCGGGGAGGGCCTGGGAGGGGGCACCCCACCCAGCCCAATACACTTGGCGTTGCGCCAAGTGGTATTGGGTACTATATAGCGCACAAAGTTGTTGACATTATACCGACGGGGGAGGTATAATGTCCGTGAAAGGGGGTCGATGGCTTATGAAGGGCTTTCGCACACGGACACCCGTGAGGGCAACGAACCACCACGGCAGGATTGGAACAACAGGGCACAATGGCCGTACCTTCCTATCAGAAGATGGAAAGACCGCAGACGAGGCAAAGATTAAGCAGATTAAGGATAAAAAGGATGGGAGGGATAAGATAGAGCATATAGACCTTTCGCGGCTACGCTTAAATGAATATTGGTTCTTGGGCTGTGACGCCAAAGAATACAGCGGCGAAGATGGGCCGGGTAGCAAGACTTTCATGGCGGGCTTTGAAGAATCTGAATTACGCTTCTATAAACAGAAGTTTGGAAAGTCCTTAAAAATGCAGAACGAGCGATATAAGGCCCAACGGCACCAGGGACGAATTAGGGAAATGGAGGATGTATTGCAGACCAAGAACAAGTCGCCTGTGGAGACGATTTTGCAGATTGGGGCTAAAGGTGATAGGATTTTAGAGGGAGACTTTTCCGCGTGTGTAAAGGAGTATGTCCAGCGGTTGCAGGAATGGAGCAAGAGCCACAATGATTGCTATGTTCTGATAAATTATGCTATCCATCACGACGAGGCTTCCCCTCACGCCCATTTGCGGGGCACCTTTGTGTGGTACGATGATGATGGCGTCGCCCACATGGGCCAGGACGAGGCCCTGAAAAGGGCGGGGATAGAACTGCCTGACCCGGATAAGAAGCGGGGTCAGTATAACAATCGGAAGATGGCCTTTGACCGTATGCTCCGGGAGTGGTGGATTGAGATTGCGGAGGCCCACGGCTATGTAATAGAGAAGGAGCCGATAAAGGGTGTGGAACACTTGACCGTTAAGGGATATAAGGCCAAGAAGGACGCCGAAAAGGAGATTGCGGAAAAGGCCGCCCAGTTGGAAGCACAGAAGCAGGAGATACAGGCCAGGGCCGCCGAGCTGGAGGCACAGAGGCAAGCCCTTGATAACCGAGCCGACGAGGTGGTCGCTAAGGAGCGGGAGAATCGGTTCAAGGAAGTCACGTTGGATGATTGGGCAAAAGAGGTCGTAGAAGATCGTGACAAACTGGAAGCGCAGAAACAGGCCCTTGATGAACGAGCCGTCGAGCTGGATAAGCGAGAACAGGCCCTTAATGACCGGGACGCCGAGTTGACCGCCAAGAAGCAGAACATTGAGAAAGAAACGGCCCGGCTGAAGGAGAAGGAGACGGTATTGGACAAGGCGCGTAAGACCGTTGATGGGGTGCTTGAAAAATTAAAGGCACACTACCAAATGTACGAAAAGAAGATTCAAGAGTTGGACAAGGAAAACCATCCCCTGGTAGCTTGGGCAAAAAGGCGCAAGTGGAAGCAAAACGGCAAAATAATGACAATCTGGGAGTTATACCAGACCGAGCGGGAGAAAGAGAAGAAGGTGCAACAATATATTGTAGAAGACCCCTATCAGCTATCCCCTCCGCAAGCCCCTGAACTGCCGGATATTCAGTACCCGCCACAAGGCCCCGGACTGGGTTATGGCGAATAAAAAGAAATGAGGATAGGCGATTGCCTATCCTCAAATCTTTTGTGCGAGCACGAACAGGTTTTTGAAGAAACCGAGTTCGACGCTTCGCGTTGTGGTGGACGATAGGGGGATCGAACCCCTGACCTCCAGATTGCGAACCTGGCGCTCTCCCAGCTGAGCTAATCGCCCGTAATTCAAAACAGCTTTTATATTATAGCAACACTTTTTGGAATTGTAAAGCCTTTTTGAAAAAAATACCGATGTTGCGTTTTGGAGATGGGTTTGGTATAATATCGGCAAACGCCGTGTGAAACAGGCGGCCTGCGTGCGGCAGGCACATTTTGTGCGCAAAATGCTGTTGCCGATGTTACAGGACAGCCCAAATCGGCTTTGCCGATTTGGTGCCGCATACGCGGCACGCAAGCCGCTTCGCGGCTGGTAGCTATGCTATACTGGTAGCAACATTCCCGGATGGGAGGAGATATTATGTTAACTATTCAACAGCGACCTATGGTGTATCGGGACGGCAAGTTGGTTCCCGGGACAGGGGACAAGGGTGGCACGATAGCTGCCCGGATCATCGCCGGGCACAATAGCTCCGCGGACCCCGACCGACTCAGCGTCAAATTTGACGCCATGGCGTCCCACGACATCACCTATGTGGGCATCATCCAGACAGCCCGGGCCTCGGGCATGACGGAGTTTCCGCTGCCCTATGTGCTGACCAACTGCCACAATTCTCTGTGCGCCGTGGGCGGTACCATCAATGAGGACGACCACCGCTTTGGCCTCAGCGCCGCCCAGAAGTATGGCGGCGAGTTCGTCCCCGCCCATCAGGCGGTCATCCACTCCTATATGCGCGAGCGCTACGCCGCGCCGGGGAAGATGATCCTGGGCTCGGACAGCCACACCCGCTATGGCGCCTACGGCTGTATGGCTGTGGGCGAGGGCGGGCCGGAGCTGGCCCGGCAACTGCTGGGCAAGACCTACGACCTGGCAAGGCCCAAGGTCATGGCCGTCTATCTCACCGGCGCGCCCCGACCCGGCGTGGGCCCCCAGGACGTGGCCCTGGCCCTCATCGCCGCTACCTTCCCTGAGGGCATCGTGAAGAACGCCGCGCTGGAGTTCATCGGCCCCGGTGTTTCTGAGCTCTCCATGGACTACCGCTGCGGCATCGACGTGATGACCACCGAGACTACCTGCTGGTCCAGCGTGTGGCAGACCGATGCGCGCACCCGCGATGCCCTTGCCGCGCTGGGCAGGGGAGAGAGCTATGCGGAGCTGGCCCCGGAGGAGGGCGCGGAGTATGACGGCGTGGTGTTCGTGGAGTTGGACAAGGTAGAGCCCATGATCGCCCTCCCGTTCCATCCCTCTCTGGCCTATCCCATCCGGGAGTTCAAGGCGAATATGGCCGACCTTTTGCACGAAGTGGACGTGCGCACTGCCGAGCAGCTAGGGGTGCGAAACGCCCCGTCGCTGACGGAGAAGATCCGTGACGGCAAGTTCTATGTGGACCAAGGAGTCATCGCCGGCTGCTCGGGCGGTACATACCAAAACCTCAAGCGGGCCGCTGAAATTTTGGCCGGCGGTGCTACCGGGGACGGCCACTTCTGGCTCTCCTGCTATCCCGGCTCCATGCCTATCAATCTGGAGCTGACGAAAGCGGGCTATCTGGCCCAGCTGATGGCGGCGGGCTGCTCCATTCGCTCCTGCTTCTGCGGACCCTGCTTTGGGGCCGGGGACGTGCCCGCCAACGGCGCCTTCTCCATCCGCCACTCCACCCGGAACTTCCCCAGCCGCGAGGGCGCCAAGCCCGGCGAGGGCCAGGTGAGCTATGTGGCGCTGATGGACGCCCGGAGCATTGCCGCCACGGCCAAAAACGGCGGCGTTTTGACCGGCGCGGACGAGATCGATTGCCCTGCGGATAAGGCCGATGAGCAGTGGGCCTATGACGACAGCGCTTATAAGTCCCGGGTCTACTACGGCGTGGGCCACCCCAAGCCTGACACCGAGCTGGTCTTTGGCCCCAACATCGCCGACTGGCCCCAGCAGATCCCCCTGCCCGAGGACCTGCTGCTCACCTGCTGCGCGGCCATCTACGACCCGGTGACCACCACCGACGAGCTCATCCCCTCCGGCGAGACCTCGTCCTACCGCTCCAATCCCATCCGGCTTTCTCAGTTTGCTCTGTCGCGCAAGGAGCCGAAGTACGTCCAGCGGGCCCAGGCCATCCAGGAAAAGGAGTTGGCCCGACGGGCGGGGAAGGACACCACTCTGGGCGATTACGCTGCCCGGACGGGCCTTGGCTCCTTCATCATGGCCCTGAAGCCCGGCGACGGCTCGGCCCGGGAGCAGGCGGCCTCCTGCCAGCGGGTGCTGGGCGGCGTAGCCAACCTGGCCGCCGAGTACGCCACCAAGCGCTACCGCTCCAACGTCATCAACTGGGGCATGCTGCCCTTTATCGCCGAGGACGTGGAGCAGTGGGGCCTCCAGAGCGGCGACACCCTCTACATCCCCGGCATCCGCAAGCTGCTGGAGGGGGACGGCGAGGCCATCGCCGCCACCCTGATCCAAGGGGAAAAGCAGACTCCTGTTACCCTCAAGCTCCCCGGACTGAGCCGGGAGGAGCGGGACATTATCCTGGCGGGGTGCCTCATTAACTACTACAAGCAGTAATACGGAAAAAGAGAGTTCCCGGTGCGGCATTTGACGCACCGGGAACTTTTTTATCACAGCGGCACAATGGCGCAACAATTGGAAGCGCTGATGCGTCATATAGGCAGAGAGGAGGCGGTGCCTCATGGAGAGACCTATCCGGCCGGATTGGGAAGCCCTGGTGACAGAAAATGAACACAAGCTCTACCGCGCCGCCCTGGCCATCCTGGGCCACCAGCAAGAGGCGGAGGACGCGGTACAGGACGCTTTTTTGCGCTACCTGGAAAAGGCTCCGGCCCGGCTGGAAAGCCCCGGCGCGTGGCTGATGCGGGTGCTGGTCAACGGCTGCAAGTCCCGCCTGCGGCTCAAGTGGCGGCAGGTGGTGGAGCTACCTGAGGAGCTGGCCGCTCAAGCGGTCCAGGAGGACGAGCGGGAGGAGTTGGAGGAACTGTGGCAGTTGCCGGCGGAGGACCGCACGGTGATCCACCTCTTTTACTACCAGGGGTATTCCACCGATGAGATCGCCCGGCTGATGGGCGCTCGGCCCGGCACGGTGCGGTCCCGGCTGTCCCGGGCCCGGCAGAAGCTCAAGACCCTGCTGGCCGAGGAAAATGAAGGAGGAAACTGATATGAACGCATATGGACGATATATGGATCGGCAGACCCTGTCCGCCGGGGCCCACGCCCGTCTGCTGGCTATGGAGGCCCCCGCCCGGCGCGAGGCCCCCGCCAGGCATAAATCCCCCTGGATGGCCTACGGCTCTCTGGCCGCCGCGCTGCTGGTGGCGGTGGGATTGGGGGCCTACGGGCTGTGGGGCGGCGCGGCCCCCGGACCTCAGCCGCCGACCCTGAGCCTGGTGACGCCCTCCCAGAGCCCCACCCAGGAGGACCAGAGCGGCCATTCCTTTGTGGCCCAGGGCCCGGCGGACAGCGCCAAGCTGATGTTTCCCAATGTCCACGCCGTGGACTACGCCGATGTGTCCGGCCAGCCCGAGGTGGCCGCTTCCATCAGCCGCACCCCCGGCTCCTTTGACGTGGAACTGACCCGCGCGGACGTGATGAAGCTCTTCTGGGGCCCCGAGGGCAAGCCTGAGGTGGTGAATCCCAAGGTGGATACCGGGGACTTTCCGCTCTTTTTGATGGACTGGCAGGACTATACCATCAGCGCCAGGGCTATGTACGACGAAAAGGGCGATCTTTGGCAGCTCAATGTCTATGGGGAGTTGGGGGAGGATTCCTTTACCCTGATGGCCGCGCCGGGGCATATCCCGCCCACCTGCTGTGTGGAGAGCGGGGCGGTGGTGACCAAGGTCCTGGGCACTGAAGTCAGCGGCTGGTACCGAAGCTACGACCGGGACGGGGACGGCCAGGTGGAGCACGTCTGCACCAGTGAGTTTTTTGTAAACGGCGTGGGCTACCGTTTTGAAAACGTGGGTTCCGACGGGATGCGGGCCGGGGGAGATGAGGCCACTGACTTAGGCGGCGCTCAGCTCTTCAACGCCATGGTAGTCAACCACTTCTGCCGCTCGGACGGCGGGCTTTATCTGGACGACATTGCCCACTGTGACGACATCCCCGCCTGGCGGGAGGAGACCTTTGAGACGCTGGAGCAGGCTAGACAGGAGGCGGCCTTTGCCCCCTATCTCCCTCTGGGCGAGCCCATTAGCTTTGGTATCCCCAGCGGCTTTGGGGACTTCGAGGCCCGGCTGAGTTACCACCAGGAGAGTCATAACCGCCTGAGCGTCCGCTGGAGCCGGGGTTATGACGATATCGAGGTGACGGTGTGGCTCCCCGAGGGCCAGGACCGCTACCCCCAGAGCGAGGTCCCGGTGGACGTAAACGTGCCCGAGAGCTACGACTGGCGGCTCTACGACGGCCCCATCTGCGACACGGTGCCCGAGGAGTATCAGATGGACTTCTATATGCCCACCTTCCGCTCCCAGGATATGTCCCTGGAGGTGGTGAAGGCCCGTGGCCACGAAAAGGATACCGGCGGGCTGGCCTACCGCTTCCGGGTGCGGCACGACAACGGCGTAGTGGTGGACTACGACTGCTCCGCCGTCACCGCCGACTACGTTTGGAGCCTGGTGGAGGCGACGCTGTAAGGGCATAAATGACAAGACAGGGGGACGGTTTTTCAAACCGTCCCCCTTGTGTTTGATCAGACCGGCGCGTCAAGGATGCCGCGCCCTACGGCTCTGGGATCACCAGCACTTGGCCCACATAGATGGCGTTGGGGTTTTTGATCTGATCCCGGTTGGCTTCAAAGATCAAAACGTACTTGCGTCCGCTGCCATAGAACCGCTGGGCGATGGACCACAGGCTGTCGCCCTTTTGGACGGTGTAGGTGCTGGCGGCAGGGGTGGGCTGGGTCGGCTCCACAGGAGCAGACGGCTCGCTCGGGCTAGGCTCGGGCTGAGGGCCCACGGGGCGGGCGGAGGCGATGGCGTCAAAGAGACTCTGGCCCACGCCCTCCCAGTAGGCGGCCTTTTCGGTGTAATCGCTGCGCATATCATAGGCCGAGAAGCGGCCCTCGGCGTTGACCAGGAAGGCGGTCTCCCCCTTGGGGGTCTGGCCCAGCACCTTGGCCGGTGCCTTCACCGCGTGGGAGATGTCCACGTCCAGGCCCTGGATGGCCTGGGCCATGAGGGCGGCCTCGATCATGCCGCCCAGCTTGTTGGAGTGGGTGGACTCGCCCACGGCCATGACCTGCTGGCCGTAGAGGTCGCCGCCGCAGGTCTTGTAGGCGTCCACAAACATCTTCTCCGTCAGGGCGAAAGCGTCGATGCACAACACGTTTTCCTCGGAGGCCAGCTGGCGCACGGCGGCGCAGTAGGCGTTGGTCTTTACCTCGCTGGTGGATTCATCGTGGTGGGGGCGGATGGACCCGTCGGGCTCATAGTACATCCGGGACACGGGGGTGACCAGCACCGGGGTGGCCCCGGCGTTCCGGGCCACATCGATGTACTGCTTGAGATACCACTTATAGGTGCCGCCGCAGTCCCAGGTGTAGCAAGTCTCGCCCCAGGCGGCGGGCAGACCTGCGGGGGTGGGCTGGCGCGTGCCGGGAGTGGTGGGGTAGACGCCGCTGGCATCCGGCGCGCCCAGGGGGGCGTGGCGCTCGGTGAGGTGGCTTTGGTCGGCGTTGGAGGCGTCGTTGTGGCCGAACTGGATGAAGAGATAGTCCCCCGGGCCGATCTTCTCGGCAATCTTATCCAAGGAGCCCTCGTTGATGAAGTTCCGGGTGGAGCGGCCGCCCTGGGCGTAGTTCACCACGGTGACCTGGCTGGGGTCGAAGAAGGACTGCAAAAACTCGCCCCAGGAGCCTTCAGATTGGTTCTTGCCGTCGTTATACATCCCCTTGGCGGAGTAGTCCTTCACCGTGGAGTCGCCGGCCAGGAAGATGTTGATGCCCTGGCCCAGGGCTACGTCCCCAGGGGCTGCGCCGGGGTCATTCCAGCCCTCCTTGACGGTCTCGAGGAGGGTGTAGCTCTTGGCCTGGCCCGTCTGGCCACCCACTGTGGCGGGGGTGACCACCACCTTGAGCTTGCAGCCCAGGTCGCCGGCCTGGATCTTATAGCTTCGGCTCACGTTGGCCACGGAGGATTTTAACAGGGTCTCAGTCCCATCGGGGGCCACGGCGTACCACTGGATGCGGGAGACGTCATGGGCGTTGTTGGCAGCGCCCAGGGAGTAACCCACGGTCAGGGTGTGGCCCGCCTTGGGGAGGTTGATGTCGCCGTTGTCGGTGACAATGGGATCGGTTTCAAAGACCACGCTCTGGGCCTCCTCGGCATAGTAGTGGGGCGTCCATGTGCCCAGGTAATCGGCCACATTGGCCTGCACGGTATCCGACAGGGAAAAGCGGGCGTCCTCGGGCTTGTTGCCGCTCATCTCCGTCCAGCCGTCGGCCAGGCCGTCAGACTCCAGCCAGGTCCCCTGGAAGGCCACAGCCGCGTCCTTGCCCCAGGGCCGGCCGTAGTAGCCCGGGGTAACGGTGAGACCGTCATTGGCCGTCACGGCGCAGGAGCGGAAGAGGTAGCCTTTTTCGCTGAGCTCTTGTCGGGCGGCGGTGATGTAGCCCCCGGTGGAGCCTTCGGAATAGCCTTTCCAGCGAAGCTCACAGCCGTCGAAGACTACGTTGCCCGAGCCGAAGATATAGTCGGTGTTGCCCTCGATGAGGCATTTTTTGAAGTAGGCGTCGGACGCGGTATACAGCGTGTCCTGGCTGGAGAGGAACTTGCAGCGGTAGAACTCGCACTGGGGCGCCTCCACGCACACCGCCGCCGCCCGCTCCGTGGCCGCCTTGGACGCCGTGTCCAGGGCGTAGTTGCGAGCGGGCTTTTCCGCCTCGGGTTCCACGCCGTCGGCAAGCTCCTCGTCGGTGATGTAGCGGTTGAAGGAGTTTTCAAAGGTGATGTTTTCCGCCCGGAAGCCAACGGCTTCAGGCTTGATCCGCACCGCCGTGCCCCAGCGGTCGGGGGCGTGCTTTTCAAACTGATCGAAGGCCCGCTGGGCGTCGTAATAGCCGTTGCCGTCCGGCCCGGCGCTATAGTACTTGTAGCCGATTCCGTAGTACCAAGTGAGCAGGACCTCCTTGGAGGGGTCGGCGTTGACAAAGCTGACGTAGGGCGTGTCCAGGATGATCTGCTCCCGGTAGGTGCCCGGGGCAATGTGGACGGTGACCCGCTTTTGTTCGCTGTCCACCCCCATCCGGGAGACAGCGTCCACCGCGTCAGAGACGGTGGGGTAGTTGGGGGATTTGTCCGGGCAGCCCACATACACGTCAGCCACCCAGTCCACAGCGGGCTTTTGGGCGGTGGAGACGCACCACAGGTTTTTGTCCACGCTTTCGTCTGCCACCACCACATGGCTGTTGGTGGTATAGCCGTCGCAGACGATGTGGGCGGCATAGGACCCGGCGCGGAGGTATGCGTCAAAGCTGCCGCCTTGATACCACTCGTTGATGTGGGTAGAGGGCAGCTGGGCTTCGTAGACGTAGCCGTCGTCCAGATTTTCAAAGGTGAGGGACTTCACCCCTGCCAGGGTGCCCCCCGTGTGCTTGAACTGGCCTGAGACCAGTTGAGTGGGCTTTGACTCCAGCACGATGTCCTCTTGGTAGGCAGTCTCGCTGGACACCTCCAGCGGGGACTTGACCTGGTAGTCGTAAGCGCCGTCCAGCTGCACGGTGTAAGCCACGCCAGGATCCAGCACCCCGGAGAAGGAGCCATCGGGGCTCACCGCCAGAGCCACGCTCTGGCTGTCCGAGCCCGCCTCGGGGACTAGGGTGAGGGTGTAGGGCTTGTCGTAGCCGTCGGCAAGGCCCGTCACCTTGCCCGAGTAGATGTAGGTACTCTTGGCTTCCACCGTCAGGACCTTGTCCAGCCAGGTCTCTCCCGCGTTGGCGTCGGTCAGGGCAAAGGTCCGGCTGTCGGCGGTAAAGCCCCAGCCGGTGGCCCCGGTGAGGGCGGCTCGGTAGGTGTAGCCCGGGGCCAGTTTCACAAAGAAGGTGTGGTCGCGATCAGGGGTGACCAGGGTCTCGGCCCGGGTCTCCTGATTGATGAACTTCAGGCGATAGCCAGTGACGTTAAAGTCGTCGGGCAGGACCAGTTTTCCCCCCAGGGCGGCATGGGGATAGCGCACCACCCGGTGCCACATGGCCTTGCCCGCCGCTTCAGTCCAGAGTTTATAGGGCCCGTTATGCCGGGCGATAAAGGTGAATTTGCCAAACTCCTTGGCGGGGATCTTCACCGTCTCGGTCTGATCGCCAGAGAGCGCGTCCACATGAAGGGTGATATCCCCGCTGGCCGAGCCCATGTAGACCACGATCTTATCCCCCGCCTGGACGTTGGCGAGCTCGATGTAGCGCTTTTCCGGGCCGCCCGCGCCGTTGCAGTACCAGCCGCCCTGGGCGTCATAGCCGTCGTCGTAGGTGTGGCCGTACTTATTCTCGGCGTTGCCGCCCAAAATCGCACCCCAGTCGGGGCTCTCCACGGCGGAGTAGATGCGGTCATTGGCATTGTGGACGAATTTCAGATCGCCAAATTCGGCCTCGGTGCCGTTAGAGAGCGTGCCGTCTACTAGCGCGCCGCTCTCGACCCAGGCGGCGGGGGTGATGTGGTTGGTAGCGCCCTCCATAGCCGCGCCGGTGAAGTCCCACACCTCGCAGGGCTTAGGCCCAAAGTGCAAGTCGTCCCGCGCTCCGGCACCGCCAACTGCAGCAGCGGGGACCACGGCTAGCCCCAGCGTCAGCGTCAAGGCGCAAAGGGTGGAGAGAAGTCGTTTCATACAAAAACCTCCTTAATAGCCTTCGCCTTGCTGGCCCTTGACCAGCTTGACGATGCGGCTGGTGCCCAGACGGTCGGCGCCCAGGGCGATCATGTCCTTCGCGTCCTGCAGGGAAGCGATGCCCCCGGCGGCCTTGACCTTTACCTCGGGGAAGACGTGCTTGCGAAGCAGAGCCACATCCTCCCGGGTGGCCCCGCCGGCAGAGAAGCCGGTGGAGGTCTTGATAAAGTCCGCACCAGACAGGCTCACCAACTCACAGAGCTTGATCTTCTCGGCCTCATCGAGCAGGCAGGTCTCGATGATGACCTTCAAAATGCGGCCCTGGCAGGCGGCCTTGACCGCCTTCAGCTCAGAGAGGATGTCGTCCCAGAGCTGGTCCTTGACCCAGCCGAGGTTGACCACCATGTCGATCTCGTCGGCTCCGTTTCGGATGGCGTCCTCGGTCTCAAAGACCTTGACGGCGGTGGTGGAGTAGCCGTTGGGAAAGCCGATGACGGTGCAGACCTTGAGACGGTTGCCCAGGTATTCCGCCGCCCGCCGCACATAGGAGGGGGGGATGCACACACTGGCGCAGTGGTATTGCAAGCCGTCGTCACAGATGTCCTTGATCTGCCCCCAGGTGCACTCGGGCTTGAGCAGCGTGTGGTCGCAGCGCTCCAGGATGTCCTTTTCTTTCATATCGGTCACTCCTTTTGGATCAAATTCTGCCTCTATTGTAGCCCAAACCGGGCCCTAGGTCAAGAAAAATCCCGGCTGCCAAAGCAGCCGGGATCTTAAGAAACAAAGGGGCCTGATTACTTGGCAACGGCGTCCTTCAGGGCCTTGCCGGCCTTGAAGACGGGGACCTTGGAGGCGGGGATAGTGATGGGCTCCTTGGTCTTGGGGTTGCGACCGGTGCGGGCGGCGCGCTTCTTGACCTCGAAGCCGCCAAAGCCCACCAGCTGGACCTTATCGCCCTTCTTGAGAGCGGCGGTGATGACGTCGATGGTAGCGCCGACAGCCAGCTCAGTGTCCTTCTTGGACAGACCGGCCTTCTCGGCCACAGCATTGATCAGTTCAGCTTTGTTCATTGGTGTATTCCTCCTACATTTTTTGTGCGGCTCATACCGCAAATATACTTAAAGACGGCCTGGTTGTCCATCTTTTAAGTCGTGCTTGGCCTCGTCCCAGAGCCGGTCCAGCTCCGCGAGAGGCAGATCCTTCATGTCCCGGCCCAGAGCCTGGGCCTTTTGCTCCACCAGGGCGAAGCGGGAGATGAACTTATCGGTGGCGGCGGTGAGAGCCTCCTCAGGCTCGACCTCCACAAAGCGGGAGACGTTCACGCAGGCGAAAAGCAGATCGCCCAGCTCCTCGGCCACGTCGCCCTCGCCGGCCATAGCGGCCTTCAGCTCCGAGAGTTCCTCCGAGAGCTTGTCCACCGCGCCCTGGGCGTCGGGCCAGTCGAAGCCCGCCTTTTTGGCCTTTTTCTGGACCTTCTGGGCCCGCCACAGCGCGGGCAGAGAACGGGCCACGGCCTGGAGGGTGTCGGTGTAGGTGGCCTGGGATTTTTCCACCCGTTTCATGGCGTCCCAGGTGTTCAGCGCGGCGTCCACATTTTGGGCGTCTACATCGCCAAAAACGTGGGGGTGGCGGAAGATCAGCTTCTTGCAGATGCCGTCGGCCACGTCGTCCAGGGTGAAGGAGCCTTGCTCGCGCTCCATCTGAGCGTGGAGGGCGACCTGCAACAGCACGTCCCCAAGCTCCTCTTTCAGGTGGTCGGCGTCGGACTGGTCGATGGCCTCGCAGGCCTCATAGGCCTCCTCCAGCATGTTCTGGCGGATAGACTGGTGGGTCTGCTCCCGGTCCCAGGGGCAGCCGCCCGGCGCGCGGAGGATGGCTACGATCCTGGCCAGGTCGTCTACACCATAGGAAGCCTTGTATTCAAAATCTATCATATTTTCCCTCTTTCCGCAAGTGCTTTTTTGCATTTTTTTCATTTTCTACCGAAAAAAAGGGGTGAATTTTCCGTTTGAAGGGGTGGGTAAAGGGGCTAGCCCTTACTGAATGTGCAGCAACTTGGCGATCTTATCCCCCTTGGGCATGAGCTTCATATCCTCCTTGGAGAACACCCGGAGCAGGACAATGAGGACAAAATAGACCACCACGCCGGCGGCGATGCCCAACAGACAGCCCAGCTTCTGGCCTGCGAACCGCCCGGTGAGGCCGTATACGGCCCAGGCCGCGGCCCCCATGACGCCCGAGGCCGCCAGCGGCTTGGCGAAGGCCCGCAGAAAGCTGGGGGGGGAGGGGATGGTGAAGCGGATGAAGAGAATATCCAGCAGCGCCACCACACCAAAGCAGCACAGCGTGCCGATGGGCGCGCCCAGGATGTTGATGTCATAGTTGCTCACCAACAGGTAGTTGACGGCGATCTTCACCACGCCGCCGGCCACCACGGCGATGACAGGCAGCCCCACCCGGCCATTGGCCTGAAGGATGGAGTTGCAAAGGCTCATGATGCACACGAAAATGGCGGCAAGGCCCAGGATGGACATGATGGGCCCGGCGATAGCTACGTCGATGGAGCCCAGGGAGACCACGTCCATCACCGGTCCGCCCAGGGCAAAGAGGCCAAGGCCCATGGGGAAGGCCAAAATAGCGCCGATGCGTAGGGCGGACTCGCTGGTGGCGCTGGCGCCCTTCAGGTCCCGGCGGGCCAGACAGGCGGAGACGGCGGGGATGATGGAGGCGGTGATGGCCACCATCAGCTGGCAGGGAAGGTTGTAGACGGCCATGCACTTATCATAAATACCCTTGAGACCCTGGGCCATGTAGAGTACCGGGTCCACGCCGCCCTCCAACAGCGCCTGGTCCTGGGCGACGCTGGTAATGAGGTCGGGGTAGTCGATAAAACGCTGCTTCAGGAGATCAAAAACCACGGAGGTGTCGATGATGGTCACAAGACTGATGGCCGCCGAGCCCAGGGTGATGGGAATGGCTAGCGTTAAAAGGCGACTCAGAGTCGCGCCGTTTGAGTCGGGGGTGTCGGGGTAGATATGCCCCTTGCGGGTTTTGCGGTCCTTGCGGTAGTGGGAGACGATATAAGCAAGGGCAATGGCGGTTCCGATCGATACCCCCAAAATGGCTCCCGCGGCGGCCAAGCGCTGGCGGTAGGTCTCCGCGCCGGGGATGAACCAGAGTGCGCCCAGAGCCAAGGCCAGGCCGAAGACCAATTTGCCGAGGGATTCAATGATCTGGCTGACCGCGGTGGGGACCATGTCGGAGTGACCCTGATAATAGCCCCGGAAGGCGGCCATCACGCACACGCACAGCACGGAGGGGGAGAGGCACCGTACACACCATGTGGCCGAAGCGCTGCCCATGGCCTCGGCCAGCGGCTCGGCGAAGACGCTCATGGCCAAAAAACTCAGCGCGCCCAGAAACAAAAAGGTCTTGATGGACACGGAGAGGATCCGTTTGATCTGGTTTTGCCGGCCCAGGGTGTTGGCTTCGGACACTACCTTGGACATGGCCACCGGCAGTCCCGCCGTGGCAATGGTGAGGAAGAGATTATAGACGTTATAGGCGGTATTGAAGTCGGTGTACGCCTCGTCGGACAAGAGCTTGATGAGGGGGATCTTGTAAAATGCGCCGATGAGCTTGACCAGAATAGAGCCAACCATCAATATGGCCGCGCCGCCGTAGAAGGTGCTTTTCTTTTCGTTTGCCACAAAAACGCTCCTATCAGCCAAACAGTTTGGGCATGGCGTAGTCCGCCAGCTCTCGCTTGGTCTTGTTCAGGTCGATGGTCAGGAATTGTCCATCCTTGTATATGACCTTGCCTCTGCACATATTCATCACCACATTGGCCCCGTGGGCGGAAAAGACAAGGCTTTCCGCCACATCGTGGCAGGGGATCAGGTTGGGGGCGTCAAAGTCCACCAGGATCAAGTCCGCGTCGTAGCCCGGCGCGATCCGCCCGGTCTTGCGGCCCAGGGCCTTGCCGCCGTGGACCGTGGCCATCTCCAGAGCCTCCCAGGCCGTCATGGCCATGGGGTCGCAGCCTACGCCGTTGTGCAAAATGGCGGCCAGCTTGAGGTCAAAGAAGAAGTCGGTGGCGTTGTGGGAGGAGACCCCGTCGGTGCCCAGGGCGATGTTGACCCCGGCCTTTTTCATGGCAGGGATGGGGGCCACGCCGGAGCCCAGTTTTAGATTGCTGACAGGGTTGTGGGCGCAGGTAACGCCGCGGCGGGCCATAATGGCCCAGTCCTCAGGCGTGGTCCACACGCAGTGGGCGGCGGTGGTCCGCGCCTCCAGCACGCCGCACTTTTCCAGATACTGGATGGGGGTCAGCCCGCCGTGGCGGTCCTGGCACTCCTTGTGCTCCTTCTGGGTTTCGGACACGTGGACGTTGACCCCGGTGCCGTTGGCCTTGGCGAAGTCGCCGATCCAGCGGACCAGGCCCTCCGAAGAGGTGTACTCGGCGTGGAGGGAGGAGTCCACCAGGATACGGCCGTGGTCATAGCCGTGCCAGTGTTGGAAGACCGACTCCTGCAAGGCGCAGTCGTCGCAGGCGGCGGGGGAGAAATCCTCCCCGAAGAACACCGCCCCGATGCCCAGGTTGGCGGAAATACCCGCGTCGGCCACCGCCTGGGCGACGGTATGGGTGTTCATATACATATCGCAAATGCAGGTGACCCCTGAGGCGATCATCTCCGCCAGGCCCAGATCGGTACAGCAGCGGATGGAGCGGTCGTCCCACTTGGCCTCGGCGGGGAAGATGTAGTCATTGAGCCAGCTGTGGAGGTCGTGGCCGCCGCCGTAGCCGCGCATGGCGGTCATGGGCACATGAGTGTGGGCGTTGACAAAGCCGGGCAGGAGCACCTGGCCCTTGCCGTCTATCTGGGAGCCGTCAAAGCCCTGGGGCCGGGTCTGGGAGACGGAGACGATCTTACCGTCCCGGACTTGGACGTAGGCACTTTTCATCACCGTGTGGGCGTCGTCCATCAAGACGGCGGTGACGTTGGAGAGCAGTAAATTGGTAGCCATCACATCTCCTCCAAGCAGGCCAGCACCAGGGCGGAGAAGTGCTCCCGAGCCGCGGCGGCGGCCTCCAGCACCTCTTCCTCCGTCAGTGGCTGGTCCAAAATGCCCGCGGCCATGTTGGAAAGCAGCGTAAAGCCCAACACCTCCATGCCGCAGTGTCCGGCCACGATGACCTCTGGGGCGGTGGACATGCCCACCGCGTCGGCCCCGGCAATCCGGGCAAAGCGGACCTCGGCGGGGGTCTCGTACTGGGGGCCGGGGAAGTACATATAAACGCCCTGGCGGAGCGTCAACCCCAGGGCCTTGGCCTTATCCCGGGCCAGGTCTTGAAGGGCGGGGGTATAGAGATGGCTGGCGTCGGGGAAGCGCACGCCGAACTCGCTGAGGTTCTCGCCCCGGAGGGGAGACTCCATAAAGATCTTGATCTGGTCGGTAATGAGCATCAGATCGCCCGCTTGCCAGGCGGTGTTGACGCACCCGGCGGCATTGGTGACGATCATCTTCGTGGCGCCCAGCAGCCGGACCACCCGCACGGCGTAGCTTACCTCTTCGTAGGAGTAGCCCTCGTAGTGGTGCATCCGGCCCTGCATCACGGCCACCTTCACGCCCCGGAGGGTGCCGAAGACCAGCTGGCCCTTGTGCCCCGGCGCGGTGGAGTGTTTGAAATGGGGGATGTCCCCATAGGGTACAGCCACGGCATTTTCTACCAGGTCGCCCAAAAAGCCCAGGCCCGAGCCCAGTACCATCAGCACCTGGGGGGTGAAGTCTCCGATGCGCTTGCGCAGATAGTCGGCGCTTTGTTTGTAGTCGGCAAAGGTGTAGTTCATGCTCGCCCCTCCTTGTAAAATGTGTCTGATCTTTTCCATTATAACCCGGCATACGCCGAAAGGCAAGAGACGGCGGACCTTTGGACAGAAAATTTGAAAAATGGCTTGACTTCATAGGAAAATCTGATATAATAACTTTCGCTGTCTGAAAAGACGGCATCATTTGTGACCTGCAGTGGTATCGAAGAGGTCATAACGAGCACGATTGGAAATCGTGTGGCGGTCTAACAGCTGCCCGAGGGTTCGAATCCCTCCCACTGCGCCAAAAAAGTAGGACGATCCCGTGAGGGGTCGTCCTACTTTTTTGATGTTCTGGGATGAGGACCACTTGGGGTTCGATCTATTGGCCCTTGGCGGCTCTGCCGCTTAGGGCCAGTTGATATCGGCGAAGCCGATGCTCCCTCCCACTGCGCCAGAGAAAAGCCTGTAACCCCCAGGGGTCACAGGCTTTTTCTTTGCCCGTTGACCCTTACCCTGACCCTTATGCGGTTGAAATCGGCAACGGAGTGATGCTAGTTAAGGCAAACGCCACAAGAGCCGGGCCACAGGCCCGGTTCTTGCTATCTTGGGAGGACGGCGCTTTCAACGGTAGGTGTTTCAAGCCCTACAAGCGCCCCCCCTCGGAAATGTGTCCCACCGTGGGACACATTTTGTCGAGAAATGCACTTCAAGTTGAGGTGTGTTTTTTATCCTTGTCAACATAGCAAGAAAAGTGTTACAATGAAACATGAATTGCAATGTTAATTCAGTTAAAGAAAAATCTGTTGATTGGAGTTGAGGTTCATGAATCTTTTAGACGCAATCCAATATGCACTTGAAGGGAAAGCAATTTTGTTTGCGGGATCTGGTTTTTCTTATGGCGCAGAAAACTATAATCACGAACCGTTAAAAAACGGGACACAACTAAGAGACTGCCTTGCTTTGACTTGCGGAATTGAAAAAACAAATAGCAGTCTTTCGTCTGTGGCTGACTACTATCTGCGGCTTGACGGCCATTCAACGGATACTTTAATAAGCTTTTTGCTCGACAAGTTTACACTTGGAACTATAAGCGAAAGCCACAAAACTGTAATGTCTCTGAGATGGAAACGCGCCTATACCACAAATTATGATTTGGTCATTGAGGAAGGTGCAAAGTATAGTGGGAGGATTCTTTCGCCCGTCACCCTTGACGACTCTATTGATGCCTATCCCAAAGAGAGCGTTTGCGTCCATATTAATGGCTCCATTTCGCATTTAACCAAAGAAATGCTTAACACCTCATTTAAATTGACAGACAGTAGCTATGACTCGGATACACTGATTGGGAAACCTTGGTTTGATTTTATGGAACGTGATTTCATATCAGCTAAGGCGATTATAGTTATTGGTTTTTCAATGCAGTATGATATTGATATCAGAAGAATTTTGGCACGTCCTCAAATTGCGGCTAAAACCGTATTTATAACTGGACCGGAAATTGATCCGATTGATAAAAGTACACTAGAAAAGTATGCGCCTGTTGAGACAATAGGAATAGATGGATTTGCTGAAGAAGTAGTCGAGAAAATGAAAACATATACAGACGGTACGCTTGTTAACCGAGGTTATACTTCTTTTCTTCATGAGCATATGACTCCAAAAGAAAAAAAGCCGGTTCATTTTGAGGATTTAACATCCTTCTATTATTTGGGCCATATAGGAGAGACCGTTTTACAAAAGGACGAAGTAGGGGATTATCCTTATGTAGCACTCCGGGATGCTACCAATACTTTTTTGCGGGAAAGGTTTCAATATAAGGTGTTCCTTGCAGTATCCACCTTGGGCAATGGCAAGACGCTACTATGTAAGTTGATTCAAAATGAGCTAAGAGAAGTAGATACGGATGTATTTGTGTTTCAAAAAGAGACGGTAGATACCAGAGAAGAGATTGAAGTAATATGCCGAGAATACGCAGAAAAACCCATAGTAATAATAATTGATGATTACTACAAATATCTAAATATGCTAAAATGTTTTGGAGACTTTGGGCATTTTTCTAAGGTGACGTTTTTACTAACATCGCGAATGTCTAAGGTGGCCGCCAATTATCGTAGGCTCATGAATATTTTGCGGGTGGATGAGTCTCAAATTAGATCGCTTCGATTAAATACCCTGACTCATCAGGAAGTTGATAGATTGGCAAATGTGCTCTATGAAAACAAAATGCTTTCTAGTGAAGTTAGCAGCGGTTCTGTGGCAGAGGTTTCAAATTTCATTGAGACTGAATGTAGGGCAAGCATAAGCAATGTCATTACAAGGCTTTTTGATTCCAGCTATATGAAAAATCAACTTACGCAACTTTATGTTGGGGCTACGAGCACCGAGACTTCGCGAGATATTCAGAGATTGGCAATTGCAGCGTTGGCATCGGAAGTGATGAATCTTCGTCTATCTACAGATGATATCGTGGGCTTGCTGAAAATAGATTTTGCGGTATTACGGTTTAGCGAGAGTGAGCTTATTGGGGAGCTTTTTGATGCTGAATCGGAAGAAATTAAGGTGAGATCGCCTATTATTGCTCGTAAAATTTTGCAGGATATTATTCCACTGGAAAGCCTATTAGAAGTGCTGAATGACTTGCTTTTTTCCGCAAATGCGCTGTACAATAATTCAAATAATTATGGGGAGTTGATGAAAGCAATTGTTTCACACGCAAACTTCTCATATTGGATTACGCAGGAGGGCCATATCCAGGCGTTGAAGAATTTCTACGACAATTTGCGAATGCTTTCCTTTTTTACATTCCGCAATCCATTTTATTGGGAGCAATTTGCGTCTATATGTATTGATGCCAAGGACTTTCCAACAGCCCAGCAATGTTTAAATAATGCATTTGAAGAAGCGGGAAAAATTGAGCACTTCATACCGTTTCAAGTGGAGACGGTATATGCAAGATTTGAGGTGTCCAGATTTGAGTATAGCCTAAATCAAGGGATAGAAACAACTCAAAACTTGGTAGCTTGTCTGTTAGATGCGACAGCGCACCTGATAAAGTACTATTCCCATCCGGAAAATGATCACTATCTTGTTTTTCGGCTTTTTAATAGAATGGTAGCTATGGTTACGGCAAACATGTCAGCTTTGGATAATCGGGATACCTCTATGTTTCTTGAAAAAATGATTGACATGCAAAAGCGACTTTTAGAATTTCAGTCGGCAAGTGAGAGTATGTACTTTCCCTCTACAAGTCAGTGGAAACAAAATTTGGATCATGCTATTGAGGAAAGTAAATTGCATCTCAGAGAACTATCTTCCAAGGGGAAATCAAGCGCTAAGAAGAATTTGAAGCGATAAAGTAGACCATATCCATTGTGTTCTAGAAAATGATTATAAGAAACGTGCCTCAAATTGAGGCACGTTTCTTACATTTGCTGAAATAGTTCGCCTGGTGCGACGGCCGGAACAGGACTGTCAACAAAGTCCGTCCCATTCCTTGTCACAATATAGTCTGCCCGCACTCGGGCGGCGCAGACGCTTTGGATGGCGTCCTCGTAGTCGTCAAAGGGCAGCTCCGCCGCTTTCAGCAGATCGCTCTCCCGCAACTCCACCACCGAGAAAACCATCGTCAGGGTGTGGAGAATCTCCCTAATTTTCTCCGGGTCAAGTTCCTTGCGCATGATATAGACAATGTTGGGGATGGACAGGGCGGAGATATACCCGGTGATGTGCTGAGCCTCGCAGCACTGGAATACCCGTAGAGAGTCCGCCACAAACTCCTTGCGGTCACAGAGTACGTCCAAGATTACATTGGTATCAACGAGAACCTTCATGCCGCTTCATCCTTTCCGCTTTGGCGGCCTTTTCGTCCACATCGCTGGACAGCACACCCACCAGCTGATCCGAGAGAAAGGACATGGTTTTCTCCTTGGAGACCAGCCGGGCGACCTCCACGCCGTTTTTGAGGATCACCACCTCGCCGCCCTCCTGGGCGACCTTCAGGAACCGCCCAAAGTTGTTTTGTACCTCGGTGGCCGTTGCCATCGTCATGGTGGTCACGCTCCTTTCGCTAAAACTATTATATTCTATTTTAGCTAACTTGGCAAGAGAAAACTCATAGAAAAACGTGCCTCAATTTGAGATATATTTCAAGGCCCTGTGCCATCCCTTAACTGGGATAGCACAGGGCTTTTTTAGTCTTTGTTCATAGCATTGACCATTTGGAGTAGTGCTTCTTTTTGAGCTGGTGAAAGAACTTTCCATTTCTCAAAAATGGTTTTCAAATCCGGGGTCAATTCTATCATGTCGTTGTCAGCAAAGAACTGAGAAAGGGTAATGCCAAAACTGGCGCAAATCTTTTCGAGACTATCCAGAGACGGCACCGTATTTCGCCTAAAGATATTGCCGATGGTTGATTGTGACAGACCACATTCTTTAGAGAGCCGATATTCTGACCATCCACGATCCTCCAAAAGTTTTTGCAGCCGCACAAGGACATCCATAGCTCCACCACCCTTCTTGTAACTATTTTACTTCCAAGATGAGCGGTATAATAGATTTCTCTTGTAACGTGACTGCTTGTATTGTATGATGTATCTGCACCTATTATACAAGGGGGAGTTGGATTGCCAAAGGTTTGTTGCTTTATCGGTCATTCCGAGATATGGAATGATATATCCCAAGCCCTGACCGATGCTGTGGAGCGGCACATTGCCGAGTATGGTGTGACTGACTTTCTGGTGGGGAACTATGGCCAGTTTGACCGCATGGCCGCCGCTACGGTGAAAAGGGCCAAGGCCCAGCACCCTGGTATACGACTTTACCTCATGCTGCCCTACCGCCCGGAGCAGGGACGGCCTCTCCTGGACATGGAGGGCTTTGATAATGCCGTTTATCCGATAGAAATGGAGCGTGTACCGCTCAAACTGGCGATCCCCCGGCTCAACCGCATCATGGTAGAGGACGCAAACTATGTGATCGCCTATGTCATGCACTCCTGGGGCGGAGCGGCTACAACGCTGGAATACGCACAAGCAAGAGAGAGAAAGGGGCTGATACACATTGAAAACTTGGCTGGCAAGGCATAGGAGACAGCTCCTTGCCCTGGGTATGGTGGCAGTCATGGGCGTGGTTTTCTCCTTGGGCTGGCATGCCGGGGCCAACGCCACCAACCGAAAAGCCTATGCCGCCTTGTGGGAGGCCATCGTAGACCTCCCTGACCCGGAGCGATGCGCCCTGTGCGGCGGGGAAAAACGATACCAAGCCCCTTGCTTGATAAATTTATCTACCGGGCAGATGGGGGAAATGCGGGTATACGCCTACGGCCCGACCGAGCGGGGCAAGCTCGACCCACGGGAGGCGCGGTTTTCAGGTACATTCAATTTCCAGCACTGCGCCGGACTGACGGCAATTCGGGATACCTGCGCCCACACCTGTGAGATCACATTGCCAGCGGAAAGGGAGTTGATGGACCCGGCCCTTTTTTGCAAAACGTGCCGACAGCTCCTCGCCGGGGCCGGGCTGGAGGGGTATGTGGTCGTAGACCTTTATGACCGAGATCACATCCAGGCATATCCTATCCGGGACGAAATGATCCGGGACTACCGCATTTCTACAATGGACAGGAAGGATGGCACATCAAATGTATGTGTGACTGGCTTGTTGGAGTTTTAAAGCGTATAAAAACGTGCCTCAAATTGAGGCACGTTTTTCAGTAAGGGAATATTTGTGTCTTTGAGATTTTCCCGCATACGATTCCTCTTGCCGTACTCTGCGTTTTCTTATGCCGCCCAGGCGGCGCGTTTTTTTCGCAGGCGGCTGACGCACCAGATATACGCGGGGATCAGGAACGCGTCCGCCAGGACCCAGGCGGCGGGGCTGGCGAAACAGGCGGCAGTGTAGCCAAACCACGGCACCAGCCACAGTCCCACCCCGGTGCGGGCGGCCATCTCCAGCACGCCGGCCAGGATGGCGAACATGCTGTAGCCCATGCCCTGGATGGAAAAGCGCAGGATATTGACCAGAGCCAGGGGAAAGAAAAAGGCCACGTTGACGAGGGTATAGCGGGCGGTGAGCTCTACCAGCCGCGCCACATCCGCCTCCCCGGGGTCCAGAAACAGCATAGAGCACTGCGGGGCAAACAGCAGCATCGCTACCAGCGCGATGACGAAATAGCCCGCGGCAAGGCCCGTGCAGGCCCGGACGCCCTGGCTCAGCCGGTCCAGCTTGCGGGCCCCCACATTCTGCCCGCAGTAGGTGGCCATGGTGGCGCCCATGGCGTCATAGGGACAGGCCAGCAGCTGGCAGAGCTTGGACGCCGCCGCCACGGCGGCCACGTAGAGACTGCCCAGGCCGTTGACCGCCGACTGGAGAATGATGGAGCCGATGGCGGTGATGGAGTATTGCAGACCCATGGGAACGCCCAGAGCGCAGAGGGTCCCGCAGACCCGGAGGTCCAGCCGGCCCTCTCCCGCGTTCATGCGGAGGATGGGATATTTCCTGCCCATATAGAAGAGACACGCCAGCCCCGAGACCCCTTGGGAGACCACTGTGGCGATGGCCGCCCCGGTCACCCCGGCGTGGAACCATAAAATGAGGGCAAAGTCCAGGAAAATATTCAAGATCGAAGAGAGGGCCAGGAAATAGACCGGCGTCTTGCTGTCTCCCAGAGAGCGGATGATCCCCGCCAGGAGGTTATAGAGAAAGGTGGTGGGGATGCCCATGAAGATGATAAAAATGTAGAGGTTGGCGCTTTCAAAGATGTCCGCGGGCGTATTCATCCAGCCCATGATATCCCGGCACAAAAGCCCTGTGGCAACGGTGATCACCACGGCGAAGAGGATGGACAGATAGGCGGAGTTGGCCACGCACTGACGCATTTTGTCAGGCTGATTGGCGCCGATGCGCTGCGCTACGGGGATGGCAAAGCCGCTGCACACCCCCATGCAAAAGCCGATGATACAGAAATTGATGGCGCCGGTGGACCCCACCGCGGCCAGGGCGGCAGAGCCCAGCAGCTTGCCCACGATCATCGTATCCACCAAATTATAAAACTGCTGGAACAGCATCCCCAGCAGTGTCGGCAGGGCAAAGCCGATGATCAGGCTCATGGGCTTTCCTGCGGTCAGGTCCTTTGTCATAAATGCTTCCTCCATGGAAGAGCGTTCGCTCTCCGCTGCTCTTTGAACCCCGCATTATTATAGTCATCCCGCCCTTTTCTGCCTATATCAATTTTATACGATTTTTCAGTTTCCGCCCGCCCGCTTTCCATCAAAACACAAAAAGAGCGGCAGCCCCGATAAAGGGCTGCCGCATTTGCTGTTGGAAAAACGACCATTCATTTTGCCCGCACAAGAGCTTTCAGCCCAACGGCCTCTATGGCGGGGGCGATCGCCAGGAACAAAGCGCCGCTGGCAAGGCCCTGCACCAGCGTTCCCAGAAACTGGGGCACAAAGGCGGCCAGAGTCCCGGTCAGGACGCAGCCGGCCAGGGCGTAGGCGGCGGGGGAGAAGACGCCCGCGATGAACACAGCGGCCACGTTCCGCCGGCACAGGATGCGGGGACTTTGAGCGGTAAAGGGGAGGACGATCAGCGCCTTGATGACCAGCGTGGGGAGGACCCACATGGGGGCGGTGAGCAGGTCGGCCAGCCCCGCGCCCACCGCGGCGGCCGCGGCGGCATAGGGGAGGGGGAGCAGGCAGGCGGCAAGGTAGATCAGGGTATCTCCCAGGTGGACATACCCTCCGGTGGGGATGGGGATGTGGAGCAGATAGGCGGTGGTCACGGTAATGGCCGCCGCGAACATGGCGGTCACGGTCAGCAGACGCAGTTTTTTTCGGTCAAGCATTTGGGGTTCCTTCTTTTCATTGGATTGATTGGAGCTGGCTCAGGCGGTAGAGGACGGTGGCAGTCTCGGCGCGGAGAGCCGGGGCCTGGGGGGCCAGAAGACCGCCGGGGCGGCCCTGGATGAGCCCTTGCTGGACGCACCAGGCCATGGCCTGGGCACACTGGGGCGAGAGCTGGTCCAGGTCGGCAAAGCCGGACAGGTCCGGGGCCTGGGGACAGCCTGCCCAGCGCCACAGCAGAGAGGCCAGCTCCTCCCGCGTCACGCTCTGGCGGCTTTGGCCCACGGTGGCCACGCGACCGGCCCGACTGTTGTTCAGCCGCTTCAGGGCGGAGAGGACCATGGCCCGATCGGTGGGCTCCTCGGGGGCAAAGCGGCCAGGCGAGGCCCCTTGGAGCAAGCCCCGCTCAGCGGCGGCCAGGATGGCGGCCTTGGCCCAGTGCTGGTCCAGGTCGTCAAAGGAGGCGACGCTCTCCGTTTCCAGAGGGACGGCGGGCCGGGGCCGGGGCCGGGGTCGGTGGGAGGGGGGTGGCGTCGGCGTAGGGTCGGGGCTTTCGGAGGGCGTGGGCGGCGTAGGCCGGTCGTCGGGGACGGGACCTACGGTGAGGGTAACGGTCACCTCCGGCCCGGCAAAGTGGGCGTTGGCGGCGCCCAGGGTGAAGACGATGACCTGACCCGCTTGGGAGGCGGTGGGGACAAAGGAGAGGGACCGCTCCGTCCAGACCAGCCCGGGCAGGTCGCCGAGCTCCACATTCTGGCCGTCCACCGTGAGGCGGGAGAGGGTATGGGTCAGGTCGTCGCCGGGGTAGTCGTAGAGACTGTCCGGCTCGAGGCTCCAGCCCTGGGCGACCGTGAGACCGTCGGCGGAGGCGGGACGGACCTGGGCCTCCACATGGTCTTCTTGCCCATCGGCCAGAGTGGGGGCGTGGACGGACAGGTCCACTGCCAGGTCGTAGCTTTGCGCCGCACCGCTGGGGGCTGTGACCTGGACGTTCCAGTGGCCCGGCCGGTCCGATTGGGCTGTGACCTGGGCTTGGGCGTCGGGGTGGTTGGTCTCTACCAGGACCTCCGCCCCGGTCAGATCGGCGCCCGCGGGCAAGTATAGGACGGCTTGCGTGCGGTCAAGGTCAAAGGGATAGGTCTCGCCGCCCAGGACCAGGGTGGCCCGGGTCAGAGCGGTGTCGTCACTGAGCCAGGCGGCGTAGAGGGTCAGGTCCTCGGCCAGGGCGGGCAGGGCCAGGACGGTCTCGCTCTGGCCGGAGCAGTCGGAGCTAGTATACCAGCCGGCAAAAGTGTAGCCCTCACGCACAGGCGTTGGGAAGACGATATCGTCGTCCTGATAGACGCGAAAAGCGGTCTCAGGCTCAGTGTCCCAGCGGCCGCCGTTGAGGACATAAGAGATCTCCCGCTGGGGCAGGGCCTGGGCCATGGCTCTAGCGTCGGCGGCGCCATGGCCGTAATAGGGGTCCCAGCCCGGCTCGCCCCGGTCGTCGGCGGTGAGGGAGAGGAGGTTTTGGAATTCCGAGGGCGTCATGGCCGGGTCATACTGCTTGCAAAGGGCAGCCAGACCAGCCACGCAGGGGGCGGCGTAGGAGGTGCCGCTGGGGTATTCGTAGACGCACTTGCCCTCGGCGTTGATCCGGGGCGCGCACATCTGGGTGCCCGGCGCAGTGAGGAAGACGCTGGCATTGAAGTTGGAATACTGGGCCCACTTTTCCCGATCCACCAGCTTATATTTCGGGGCGGTCAGATCCTCCACCTCACCCAGAGCGCCCACGCCGATCACGCTTTCAAAGCCGGCGGGGTAGTTCAGGGTGGAGGCCCTGTCGTTGCCCACAGCCGCGATGACGATACAGCCGTGATCCGCGGCGTAGTCCACGGCGGTCTCGATGGCCGCGCCCACGTCGGGACCGCCCAGAGAGACGTTGATGATGTCGGCGCCGTTGTCGGCAGCCCAGAGGATGGCGTCGACGATGTGGGCGTCGTCCGCGCCAATGGAGCCGTCGGGTAGAAGCTGGCATACCATGCAGGGCATGACGCTGGCCTCTGGAGCCACGCCGGCCATGCCCAGATCGTTGTTGGCCTCGGCGGCCAGGATGCCGGCCACAAAGGTTCCGTGGCCGTGGATGTCGGCGGTATCAGCATCGGGATCCACGCTGTTGTGGCCGGGCAGCATCCGCGCCGGGGCCAGGTCTTCGTGGGGCGAAAGGCCGGTGTCCACCACCGCCACAGTGACCCCCGCGCCGGTAAGGGCCTGGTCCGCCTCATCGGTAAGGGCCCACAGCGGTCCCAGGTCCATGGCGTCCAGGTTCCACTGGAAGTCCCACTGGTAGTAAGGGTCGGTGACCAGGTCTCCGGCAAACAGGGTACGGACGTAATTGGGCTCTACAAACTCCACCGCCCCTGCCCCCGCCAGAGTCTCGGCGTCGGCCAGCTGGTCTACGGCGTACAGCCCAAGGCCCAGGGACTGGGCGTTTTCAGGCAGGGAGAAGGGAACAGCGGCGTCGGAGCACAGCTTGACGATATAGCCGTGGCTGTCTGCCGCCGCGGCCCGGGCCGGGGCCTGGGGCAGCAGCAAGAGCAGCAGGGCCAGTACAAGACCCAGGGCCGTCTGCCGTTTGGACACCGCCGTCACCTCCCTTTTCAAATGATAGGTGTATCATAGCACATTCTCTCTCAATGCGCAAATGCTGTAAGAATACGCTCCATCCGGTCTCTCCAGCTGTCCTTGGGACCACCAAAGCTCCGGGGGCGTCGGCTCCAGCCGAAGCCCCTGGCCTGAGAGCTTGCCCGCCGCCTCCTGGGCGGTCCACCAGCGGAAGAAGTCGGCCTGGTTCTGACCGTCATAGCCGGCCGAGCGGGCCCGCCGCACAAGGCCGTCGGAGACTGCCTTGTGCCGCTGGAGGTCGGCCCCTACGGGAAAGGCCGCCCCGGCGCAGAGGACCAGGGAAGCGGAGTGGGACAGGCTGAACTCCGCCGTCAGCGCAGGAGCGTAGGGCTTGCCGTTTTCGCCCCGGGCAAAGGTGATGGCGGCGGGGTCCGCGCCGGTGAGGGCGTATAGGGCGTGGCGGGCCAGGGCGTCGGCCAGGATACACCGGGCCTTATCCTCGCTTCGGCGGTAGCGTTGGCAGCGGGCTTGGCGCTGGGGATCCATCCGGGCGTACCACCCGGTCCAGGCATCCCCAGGCACATCGTCCACCGAGGCCAGCCAGACGTTTACGCCATCAACGGCCTGCCAATGGGAAAACTCCACGCCATCGCCTCCTTATGGCTCTATTTTGCCACAGGCACAAGTTTTACTAAGCTCACGCTTTGCGTTCGCTAAGTAAAGCTATTGTACTGCCTGCCTGACCTGGGCGCAACATATTTTTTGCCCCTTGGCACATACTGGAGCCATTGAGGTGAAAAATTATGCGCTCTCTTTGGACCCAGACCGCCACCCTGCCCGCCTTCCCGGCTCTGGACGGGGATACCAGAACGGATATTTTGATCGTAGGCGGCGGCATTGCCGGGCTTTTATGCGCCCGAATGCTCCAGGACGCGGGGGCGGACTACCTGCTGGTGGAGGCCAAGACCCTCTGCTCAGGTGTGACCGCCGACACCACCGCCAAGATCACCGCCCAGCACGGCGCGCTCTACCAAAAGCTGCTGCCCAGCCTGGGTCTGGAGCGGACCAGGCTCTATTTCCAGGCCAACCAGCGTGCGGTGGATCGGTATCGGGAGCTGTGCAAGGGCATCGACTGCGATTTTGAGGAGCGCCCGGCCTGCCTTTTTTCCCGCCGGGACGGCGGTGTGCTGGAGAGCGAGCGGGCGGCATACCGGGCCATGGGGGTGGAGCTTTCGCCCCACAGCCCGGAGGCTTTGCCCTTTCCGGTGGCCGGGTGTCTGGCGCTGGAGGGGCAGGGGCAGTTCCATCCGCTAAAATTTCTGGCCCACATGGCCCGGGGTCTGAACGCCCGCGAGCACACCAAGGTCCGGCAGCTGGCCCCGGGCTGGGCGGAGACCGACCGTGGCGTCATCCGGGCCAACAAGATCATTTTGTGCACCCACTTTCCTATTTTAAATAAGCATGGGCTCTATCCGCTCAAAATGTACCAGCACCGTTCCTATGTCCTGGCCCTGGAGGGGGCGGGGGAGCTGGACGCCATGTACGTGGCCGCTGAAGACGACGGCTATTCCTTCCGCATGGCGGGAAAGCGGCTGTTGCTGGGCGGCGGCGGGCACCGCACGGGCAAGGGCGGCGGCGGGTGGAAGGCGCTGGAGCTGGCCGCGGGGCAATGGTATCCCAAGGCCCGGATCGTGGGCCGCTGGGCCACCCAAGACTGTATCACCCTGGACGGGGGCGCCTATGTGGGGCAGTATTCGCCCCAAACGCCGGAGCTGTTCGTGGCCACTGGCTTCAACAAGTGGGGCATGACCACGGCTTTGGCGTCGGCGGAGATCCTATGCGATCTGGTCCGGGGCCGGGCCAATGTGTACGCCCCCGCCTTTGACCCCAGCCGCCCCCTGGCAAAGGCCGCCACATTGGGAAACGCCGCCTCCGCCGTCCTGGGCATCCTCAGGCCCACCGCGCCCCGGTGCCCCCACCTGGGGTGCGCGCTGCGGTATGACCGGGCCCAGCGCAGCTGGGACTGTCCTTGCCATGGTTCCCGGTTTGACGAGGAGGGCCGGCTCCTGGACGGCCCCGCCACCGACGACTTACAAAAGCGGCCCCCATCCCGGTGATGGAGGCCGCTTGATCACTTGACGAACATTTTGATGAGCTTGTCCTTCCAGCTCTTGTAGGGCTGGTAGCGGAAGGGCAAGTCGGGGAAGGCATAGTGGCGGAGGATGCTTTTATAGTGGGTGAAGGTATCAAAGCCCACCTTGCCGTGGTAAGCGCCCATGCCGCTCTGGCCCACGCCGCCGAAGGGCATGGTGCTGGTGGCCAGGTGGACCAGGGTGTCGTTGACGCAGCCGCCGCCGTAGGAGAGGTTCATGGTGACGGCCCGGGCCGTCTTCTTGTCCTTTGTGAAGATGTAGAGCGCCAGGGGATGGGGCAGAGAGCGCAGGGTGTCCATCAGTGCGCCTAAGTCCTCATAGGTGAGGATGGGCAGGATGGGACCAAAGATCTCCTCTCCCATCACCGCATCGTCCCAGGTGACGTGGTCCAGCACCGTAGGCGCGATGCGAAGCCGCTGGGGCTGGGTCTGGCCGCCGATGACGGTCTTTTCCGGGTCCAGCAGACCCAGAAGGCGGTCAAAGTGCTTTTGGTTGACGATCTTGCCGTAGGCTTCGTTTGCAAGAGGTTCCGGGCCGTACTGGGCGGCGATCTCCTTTCGGAGGGCCTCCACAAAGGCGTCCTTCACATCGGCGTGGCAGTATACGTAGTCGGGAGCTACGCAGGTCTGGCCGCAGTTGATGAACTTGCCGAAGACGATCCGCCGAGCGGCCAGGGAAAGGTCGGCTGTCTGGTCCACGATGCAGGGGCTCTTGCCGCCCAACTCCAGAGTCACTGGCGTCAGATTTTTCGCGGCCTGGGCCATGACCTCCTTGCCCACAGTGGGGGAGCCGGTGAAGAACACGCAGTCCACGTCCAGCTCCAGCAGGCACTGGTTTTCCGCCCGCCCCCCGGTGACTACGCTGACGTATTCCTCCGGGAAGACGCTCTCCACTAGAGTCTTCAAAACAGTGGAGACGTTAGGGGAATAGGCGCTTGGCTTGACGATGGCGGTGTTGCCAGCGGCGATGGCGTCGGCCAAAGGCTCCAGGGTCAGCAACACCGGGTAGTTCCAGGGGCTCATGATGAGGGCCGTGCCGTAGGGACAGGGCTTGACGCGGCTTGCGGACAGGGCCAAGGCCAGGGGTGTGTGGGCCCGCTTGTCCTTGGCGTAGCGGCCCACATGGCGCAGGAGGTAGGAGATCTCGCTTTTGACAAGGCCCAGCTCGCACATGTAGCTCTCCGAGCGGCTCTTGCCCAGGTCCTGCCGCAGCGCGTCGTAGAGGGCGTCGGCGTAGGAGTCCACCGCGGCTTTTAGGGACTTCAAGGCCGCCTTTCGGGCCTTGACGGGGAGGGTGGCGCTAGTGGAGAAATAGGCCCGCTGGCGCTGGAGCAGGGCTTTGGCCTGGGTGGCGTCCATATCACTCGCCTGCCTTTCGATAGATCGCTTCCAGTTCCCTGGCGTCCCAGAGAATGGGCACCGGGTAGAGCGGGTTGCCCTCATGGTCGGCGTATTTGGCCAGCTGGGGGATGTCGCCGGGGTCGATGTTGGGAATGGTTTTGGGGATGCCCAGGGCGTCGTTGAGCTCCCGCACAGCCCGAATAAACCGCCCGGCCAGGGCGGCGCTGTCGTCCCCGGTGGCGCTGAGTCCGGCGGCCACAGCCAGCTGGGCCAGCTTCTTGTGGGCCGCGCTGCCGTACATCTCCAGCACGATGGGCAGCAGTGTGGCGTTGGTCTGGCCGTGGGGCAGGTCGTACATCCCGCTGAGGGCGTGGCTGGCGGCGTGGACATAGCCTACATAGGAGCGGGTGAAGGCCCGCCCGGCCAGGTGGGCGGCCCGGAGCATGGCTGCCTCGGCCTGGGTGCTTTCGTGGTTGGCGGCGGAGCGGATGTTGGCAAAGACCAGCTCGGTGGCCTCCAGAGCGTCCTTGCGGGTGTGGCGGGTGGTGGAGCGGCCGATGTAGGCCTCTACGGCGTGGGTCAGAGCGTCCATCCCGGTGGCGGCCATCAGGTGCTGGGGCAGGGAATGGATCAGCTGGGGATCCAGCACGGCCACCCGGGGGATCAGGGCGAAATCGTTGATGACATACTTGTGCCGGGTCTTGGCGTCTACGATGACGGCGGCCAGGGTGGTCTCGCTGCCAGTGCCGGCGGTGGTGGGAACGGCCACCAAGTAGGGCAGCTTCCGCCTTACCTTAATAATACCCGCCATCTTTCCAAGGCTCTTACGGGGCCGGGCCACCCGAGCGCCCACGGCCTTGGCGCAGTCCATGGGCGAGCCGCCGCCAAAGGCGATCAGGCAGTCGCAGCCGCTGGAGCGATAGACCTCCAGCGCCTTTTCCACCATAGCGGTGGTGGGGTTGGGCCGGGCGCCGTCAAACACCGCGAAGTCCAGCCCCCGGGCCGTCAGAGCCTCCTCCAGAGGTTTGGTGAGGCCCAGGGCATTGATCTGGCTGTCGGTGACGATCAGCGGGCACAGCCTGCCCTTGCCGGAGAGCTGGGCGGGGATGTCGGCCACGGAGGTCAATATCTTGGGGTCACGGTAGGGCAGGATGGGCAGGGCCAGGCGGAAGGCCCCTTGAAATACACGGCAATACGCCTTGCGAAGCAGGTTCATATCCGGGCGGAGGCTCCTTTCCAAGTCGGTGCGCTTTGCTCCGTAGTGTAGCACTTTGCGGGGTGATTGTCAACATTTTCACACTGGAATGTAGAAAAGCGAAATTGGGCAAAGCATACAAAATCTTGTGGTATTTTTTTATGTAAATCCCCTTGCAAAACAAGATATAGTGTGTTAGAATAATGCCCAGCACAACATATCCGGCTTTTGACCGGATGGAAATAGAGAGAGGGAAACGCTATGAAAGTCATTAAACGCAACGGTTCTGAGGTCGTATTCGACATCGACAAGATCATCGCCGCCGTGGCCAAGGCCAACGAGTCGGTGGAGGAGGGCCTGCGGCTGACCCAGTCCCAGATCGGCCGCATTGCCCAATTCGTGGAGCTCTACTGCCAGTCCATGAACCGCTCCCCCAGCGTGGAGGAGATCCAGGATCAGGTGGAGGTCCAGATCATGGCCCACGGCGCTTACGAGGTGGCCAAGCACTACATCACCTACCGCTACGTCCGCTCCCTGGTCCGCCGCAGCAACACCACCGACGAGAAGATCCTCTCCCTCATCGAGTGCTGCAACGAAGAGGCCAAGCAGGAGAACGCCAACAAAAACCCCGTGGTCAACTCTACCCAGCGCGACTACATGGCCGGCGAGGTCAGCCGGGACATCACCGAGCGCATCCTGCTCCCTGACGACATCGTGGAGGCCCACCGGGACGGCCTGATCCACTTCCACGACAGCGACTATTTCGCCCAGCACATGCACAACTGCGACCTGGTGAACCTGGAGGATATGCTCCAAAACGGCACGGTCATCACCGGCACGCTGATCGAGCGGCCCCACAGCTTCTCCACCGCCTGCAACATCGCCACCCAGATCATCGCCCAGGTGGCCTCCAACCAGTATGGCGGCCAGTCCATCTCCCTGACCCACCTGGCCCCCTTTGTGGACGTGTCCCGGCAGAAGATCCGCAAGATCGTGGAAAAGGAGATGGCCGATATCGGCGCCACCCCCGACGAAGAGAAGCTGACGGCTCTGGTGGAGACCCGGCTCCGGGAGGAGATCCGCCGGGGCGTCCAGACCATCCAGTACCAGGTGGTCACCCTGCTGACCACCAACGGCCAGGCGCCCTTCGTGACGGTGTTCATGTACCTCAACGAAGCCCGTAATGAGCAGGAGAAGAAGGACTTGGCCCTGATCATCGAAGAGACGCTGCTCCAGCGCATCCAGGGCGTGAAGAACGAAAAGGGCGTGTGGGTCACCCCCGCCTTCCCCAAGCTCATCTACGTGCTGGAGGAGGACAAC
>CAJKDY010000005.1 GCA_905198835.1 uncultured Eubacteriales bacterium
GCGGCAACGACTCCATGGACACCTGCAACAAGATCTCCAAGTATATGCAGAAGGTGGGCTATGCCTGCCGTATCATGGGCGTACCCAAGACTATCGACAACGACCTCTTTGGCACCGACCACTGCCCCGGCTTTGCCAGCGCCGCCAAGTATATCGCTACCTCCTGCGCCGAGGTCTATAAGGACGCCCGGGTCTACGACACCGGCATGGTGACCATCATCGAGATCATGGGCCGTCACGCCGGCTGGCTGGCTGGCGCTGCCGCTTTGGCCGGCGTGGTGGGCTGCGCGCCTGACCTTGTCTACCTCCCCGAGGTGGACTTTGAGATGGACAAATTCCTGGCCGATGTGGAGCGCATCTATAAGGCTAACGGCAAGTGCATTGTGGCTGTCTCCGAGGGCATCCACTATGCCGACGGCACCTTCGTCTCCGAGGCCAAGGCCTCCGCTACCGACGGCTTTGGTCACGCCCAGTTGGGCGGCCTGGCCGCTATGCTGGCCAACATCGTGAAGGAAAAGACCGGCTCCAAGGTCCGGGGTATCGAGCTCTCCCTGCTCCAGCGCTGCGGCGCCCATATGGCCTCCCGCACCGACATCGACGAGTCCTTCCTGGCCGGCAAGACCGCCGTGGAGGCCGCCGTGTCCGGCGAAACGGACAAGATGGTGGGCTTCGAGTGCTCCCGCGAGGATGGCAAGTACACTTGCAAGACCAAGCTCTTCAACCTCTCCGAGGTAGCTAACTTCGAGAAGAAGGTCCCTCTGGAGTGGATCAACGCCGAGCATAACGGCGTGACCCAGGCCTTCATCGACTACGCCTTGCCTCTGATCCAGGGCGCCGCCGAGGCTCCCACGGAGCACTCCCTCCCCCGCTTTGCCCGGCTCAAGAAGGTCCTGACCAATCCCTAACATTGATGATACTAGAAAGGCGGCAACACGATTACGTGTTGCCGCCCTCTTTTTATACTTGCAAACGCCTCAAAGCTCCTTGCGGGCCATGATGGCTCTGGAAATGCGGTGAGATACTGCCAGGGCCAACAGACAAGCAAGGGGAAAGATAACGGAAAAAAGACCGCTCAGGCCAGACAGCAAAGCACTGTCGGAGGAAGACTGAAACGCGGTAGTCACAATGGCTGCCAGGCCGGTAAAAACCCCCACGGCCACGATCATAATGACGCGGGACTTGGTGCCGCCAAAGCGGTAGGAGATCGGGAGGACCACCGCGGCGTAGAGAAAAAAGGCGCTGCCGTAAAGAATGGCAATATCCAACTGGTTGGAGCGATTTAAAATGCCCAGGAGCAGTTGGAAGAGAAATACCACCAGTCCCAGAAGGATAGACAACACATACCGGGCGTCCACCGCACGCAGCCGGCCACCAGCCGCGGCGGCATAAGCCTCCCAGTGGTTGACCTCATCGTAGCTGAAGAGGCTGGTAACGCCGGTGGCAGAGAAGATGACCAGGTAGATCGAGGCAAAATTGGCAGAAAAGTCACTGAGGGTGGATAAGAGCAAAAATGCCAGCAAAAAGCACAGATAGAATTTCAGATTGACCATCTGCAAAAAAAGGTCCCGCTTCAAAAAGCCCATCATGTTACCGCTCCCCCTTTGTGGTGTAGATCATAATGTCTTCCAAGCTGGCTGTCTCCACCGCCATATTGGGCAGAAGGCGCTTCAAAGCCGCCCGGTCGGACACCAGGGCCTGGCAGCCGTACTCCCCTTCTCGTTTGCCCACCAGCAGTTCAGGCGGAATAGCGGCCAGCTCGACCCTGGAGCAGGAGACCTTGCCGTAGCGCTCCAGCAGCTCGTCTTTGGCGCCGCTCACGGTCAGGCGCCCCTTATGGAGATAGGTCACATAGTCGCAGATCTTCTCCAGATCGCTGGTGATGTGGCTGGAGATCAGGATAGCATGGTCCTCGTCGCAGACGAAGGCCAAAAACTCGTCCAATATCTCGTCCCGAACCACCGGGTCCAGCCCTGAGGTGGCCTCGTCCAGCACCAGCAGCCGGGGCCGGTGGGCCAGAGCGGCGGCAATGGTCAGCTTCATCTTCATGCCCCGGGACAGCTCCTTGATCTTCTTGTCCCTGGGCAGGTCGAATTTTTCCAGATAGCCCTCAAAGCGCTCCTGCTCCCAGGTGGGAAAGACCCCGGAGAGGAAGCCTCCTACCTGTTTTACCTTTAAAACGTCGGAAAAGGGGCACTCGTCCGGGACATAGCCCACCTCGCCCAGAGCTTGGGCCGCGGGCTGGTCCAGCAGCTCCGCCTCCCCTGCCGTGGGCTTGATGATGCCCAGCAGGCACTTGATGAGGGTGGACTTCCCCGCTCCGTTCTCCCCGATCAGACCCATGATGGTCCCGCCGGGCAGGGCCAGGTCGATGTTGTCCAGCGTGAAGCCGCCGTAGTCCTTGGTCAGCCCCTTGGTCTGAATGGCAAATTCCATGTCTGTTTCACTCCTCCTGATAGAGTAACTGCAGCGCTTCCAGCACCTCTGCCCGGCTCATGCCCACCCCTCGGGCGGCCTCCACAGCCTGGCCCAGGTGCTCCTCCACCCTTCTGCGGCCCTCTTCCCGGGCCAGTTCCAGGTTCCGGGGCGCCACATAGTAGCCCTTGCCGGGCACCGCCGTGAGAAAGCCCTCCTTGCACAGCTCGTCGTAGGCCCGCTTGGTGGTGATGACGCTGATGCGCAGGTCTTGGGCCAGGGCGCGGATGGAGGGCAGGGCCTCCCCCTCGGCCAGTTGGCCGCCGAGGATCTGCCCCTTCACCTGGCGGGTGATCTGGTCGTAGATGGGCACGTCTCCGGTGTTGCGAAGGATGATGTTCACGCCGTCGCCTCCGTTCATACTGTATATGTACGATATGAACAGTATACACAGCTGCCATACCTTTGTCAAGAGGGTTTTTCAAAAAAATGACGCGGCCCTTTTCAAGGCCGCGTCATTTAACCTATGGTGTACGATCTATCAGGCCATCTGCGCCCGGTGGAAGACCTTTTTGCCCTTCTTGATGGTCAGGCCGTCGCCCTCCAGTTGGGCCTTTTCGATCATCATGGTAGTGTCGGCCACTTTCTGGCCGTTGACCTCTACCCCGCCCTGCTCGATGAGCCGCCGGGCCTCCTTCTTGGAGGGCACCAGGCCGCAGCACAGCATCAGGTCCAGAAGACCGATCACGCCGTCTGTCAGCTGGTCCTCAGTCAGCTGGGTAGCGGGCATATTGGCGCTGTCGCCTCCGGCGGAGAACAGAGCCCGGGCGGCCTCCTGGGCCTTTTGGGCCTCGGCCTCGCCATGGACCATCTTGGTGAGCTCAAAGGCCAGGATCTCCTTGGCCTCATTGAGCTTGTTATCCTTCCAGTCGCTCATGGCGTCGATCTGGTCCAGGGGCAGGAAGGTGAGCATGCGGATGCACTTCATCACGTCGGCGTCGCCTACGTTGCGCCAGTACTGGTAGAAATCATAGGGGCTTGTCTTATTGGGATCCAGCCACACGGCGTTGCCCGCGGTCTTGCCCATCTTGTGGCCCTGAGAGTCGGTGAGCAGGGTGATGGTCATGGCGTAGGCGTCCTTGCCCAGCTTGCGGCGGATCAGCTCAGTGCCGCCCAGCATGTTGGACCACTGGTCGTCTCCGCCGAACTGCATGTTGCAGCCGATGGTCTGGAACATATGGTAAAAGTCGTAGGACTGCATGATCATATAGTTGAACTCCAGGAAGGAAAGGCCCTTCTCCATGCGCTGCTCGTAGCACTTGGCACGGAGCATATTGTTGACGCTGAAGCACGCGCCCACCTCCCGCAAAAGCTCCACGTAGTTCAGCTTCAGCAGCCAGTCGGCGTTGTTGACCATCATGGCCTGGTTGGGGCCGTCGCCAAACTCGATGAAGCGCTCCATCTGACGCTTGAAGCAGGCGGCGTTGTGGTCGATGTCCTCCTTGGTGAGCATCTTGCGCATATCGGTGCGGCCCGAAGGGTCGCCGATCATGGTGGTGCCGCCGCCGATGAGGGCGATGGGCTTGTTGCCCGCCTGCTGGAGCCGCTTCATCAGCGTCAGGGCCATGAAGTGCCCTGCAGTCAAGCTGTCGGCGGTGCAGTCAAAGCCGATATAGAACTTGGCCTTGCCGTTGTTGATGACCTCCCGGATCTCCTCTTCGTCGGTGACCTGGGCGATCAGCCCGCGGGCCTTCAATTCTTCATAGATCTTCATTTTTTCTTGCTCCTTTATCTTAAAGAGTTTTCTTCTTGTACTTTTCTACTTGGTATAATATACCAAAGTGAGCTTATCATTGATGGCTTCTGTCCTGCCTGTCCGATGATACCCCATCTTTTCATATAAATGGCAGTTTTTTGGTTCCTGTAAGATCGTCTCCAATTCCCAGTCATCGTTCCCGTGGAGTTCCTCGCAAAGCTGGATCGCCCTCTGTGCAATGCCCCGGCCCCAGTATTCAGGCAATACGAATATAGGAGAGATCCTCTTTCGCTTGTCAGCTCTATCTACGATGCGCACAGCGCCTACCTTTTGTCCTTCCGCACAGATGAAATAGTAATATGTGTAGTCTTGCTCCAGGCGTTTTCGCACGCCCTCTATCGCTTCATTCCCCGGGTTGGTATCAAAATCCTGATATTTCTCCAACAGTTCTTTGAACGCTTTGAGCTGCATGGCGTGTATCTCGCCCGCGTCATCTACCGTTGCCCGCAATAATTCGACCTTCATAAGACTTCATCCTTCACCAACCTGGCCAGTAAGATATTATAAAGCACAATGCTGCCAACTACGATCACCGCCCCCGCCAGAGCCAGCGGGCCAACGGTCTCATGATAGAACACCGCTACCAAAATGGGGTTGAGTACCGGCTCGATGCCGGACACCAGGCTGGCAGTTACCGCCGGGGTGGTTTTCAAGCCCTCAGTGAGCAGGATATAGGCCAGGGCCACCTGGAATACGCCCAGGACCACCAGGGCGGTCAGGCCGCTGGGGCTAAGGGACGGCTGGGTCAGCACAAAGGGCAGGCCGATGACCGCGCTGAGTACATCGCCCCAGAACACCGAGGCCAGCGGATCCCCATCGGGCAAGTCGCCCAGCAGGAAAACCCCTGCGTAGGATACGCCAGACAGCAGCGCCAGGACATTGCCCAGCATCCCGCCTGCCGACAGGCTGTCCACAAAGAAGAGGACGACCCCGCCCAGTACTAAGCCGCAGACGGTCAGGTCCAGCCACCTGGGCTTTTTACCCAGCAAAAGCACGGAGAAGAGAATGACAAAGATGGGGGCTGTGAACTGCAAAACGATGGTGTTGGCCGCGGTGGTCAGCTTGTTGGCCACCGCGTAGAGCACGTTGGTGCCGCAGACGCACAGCGCGCCCAGGATCACCCATCGGTTCAGCTTCGGCTTGTGCTTCGTGACCGCCATATAAAGACCGATGACTACCAAAGCGATGGCGGTGCGGGCGCCGTTGATGGCGATGCCGTTCCAGTCGATGAGCTTGATGCATAGCCCGCCGATGCTATAGAGCGCGGCGGACAGGAACACATAAAGCGTTCCCTTTTGCTGGGCGGACAAAATGATCACTTCCCTCTTCTTCAAAGAAAAATCCTCTGTCCGAATACTCGGACAGAGGACGTTTAAAACGCGGTACCACCTCTGGTTTGCCCTATCCTCACGGAAAGAGGGCCTCAGGCCGTGCGTTTTAGAAAAGACACGGCGGCGCGGTAACGGGCGCACCCGGACTTGTCCTACTGGCCACAGGGCGTTCGGCAAGCGGCTCAGAGGGGTATTCCCCGGCCCCCGCTCTCCCCTTTTCACCACATCAGGGTCTCTCTTGGCAGCGGCTGGTCCGGCTACTCTTCCTCGTCAAAGCCTTGACTTCATTACTGGGGATTATAGTACAGGGCCTCTTATTTGTCAAGCCTCATTTTCAGTGCCCGGGCGCTCTCCAGCAGCTCTCCGGCGCTGGTCAGGGCGGCGGGGGTGATCTGCTCGCCGCTGGTGAGGCGGGCTACCTCAGACTTGCGCTGGTCCAAGTCCAGGAGGGCCACGTCGGTAAAGGTCCGCCCGTTACGCTCCCCTTTTTCCACAGAGAAGTGGTCGTCGGCCATGGCGGCCAGCTGGGGCAGATGGGTGACGCATAAAACCTGCTTGTGACGGGAGACCTGGGCTAGCTTTTGGGCCACCTTTTGAGCGGCGCGGCCAGAGACGCCGGTGTCCACCTCGTCAAAGATCAGGGTGGAAACGTCGTCATTCTCCGCCAGCACATTCTTCAATGCCAGCATAATGCGGGCCAATTCGCCGCCGGAGGCGATCTTGTGGATGGGTTTTAAATCCTCGCCGGTATTGGCAGACATCAGGAAGCAGACCTCGTCCATGCCGGTGGCGTCCATGGCCAGCTCCCCTGTTTTCGGGGTCATCTGGACACAGAAACGGACCTTGGGCATATCTAGTTCGGCCAACTCCGTCTGGATGCGCGCTTCCAATTTCCGGGCTTCGACCTGCCGTTTTGTGGAAAGGCTTTTGCCTTTATACCTAGCTTCTTCCAAGGCTTTGTCCAGCTTTTGCTGGAGCTTCTCCAGTGCCTCGGCGGAGAACTGGATCTGGTCCAGCTCCGTCCGGCAGCGGTCCAGGTAGGCCAGCATATCGGCGGTGGTGGCGCCGTACTTTTTGCTCAGACGGTAAAGCTGCTCCAGCCGGGACTCTACCTGATCCAGCTCGCCGGGCTCCATGTCCAAACTGTCCTGCAGGTCCCGAACGCGCTCGGCCAGGTCCTGGGCGGCGTAGCGGGCCTCATCGGCGGCGGCGGCCAGGTCGGCAAAGTCCTGGCTGGCCCGGCTCCCGGCGTGGAGGGCGGACGCGGCTTGCTCCAGAAGGTCGGCGGCGCCGGCGTTATCCTCGTCGCCGGAGAGGGCGGCGTGGGCCTGGGCGGCGGCGGTCATGAGCTTTTCCGCGTTGCGAAGCAGGTCCCGGCGACGGTCCAGCTCCTCCTGCTCCCCCTCCTTTAGCTCCGCCCGCTCCAGCTCGTCGATCTGGAACTGCAGCGAGTCCAGCCGCCGGGCCTTTTCCGACTCGTCCATTTGGAGCGCGGCCATCTCCCGTTTCAGGGTCATCACAGTCTCATAGGCCTGCTGAAATTCCGCTAGGGGGCCTTCTACCAGGCCGCCGAAGCGGTCCAGATAAGAGAGGTGGCAGGCCGGGTCCAGCAGCTGCTGACCGTCGTGCTGGCCATGGATATTCACCAACTGGTCGCCCAGGGCCTTGAGCTGGGCCACCGTCAGCATCTGGCCGTTGGCCCGGCAGAGATTACGGCCGTCGGCCTGGATCTCCCGGCGGAGCAGCAGCTCGCCGTTTTCATCGGTCGTGACGCCGTTTTCCTCGAACCACGCAAGGGCGGGAAGGTCCCGAAACAGGGCCTCTACGCAGGCGGACTTCGCCCCGGTGCGGATCAGGTCCCGGCTGGTGCGCTGGCCGAGAATCGCGCCGATGGCGTCCACCACGATGGATTTGCCCGCGCCGGTCTCGCCAGTAAGGACATTGAAGCGAGACCCAAAGGCCAGGTCAGAGGACTCGATGACCGCGATATTTTCTATATGGAGCTGAGCCAGCATAGCCCCCAGCCTCCTTTCACGACAGCATTTCGCCGATGGTGGCGCAAAAATCCTGGGCATTTTGGTTGGTACGGAGGATCAAAAGGACCGTGTCATCCCCGGCCAGAGAGCCTACAAGGTCCGGGATCTCCATGCCGTCCAGCGCCGCGCCGGCGGCGGAGCCCAGGCCGGGCATAGTCTTGACCACCACCAGGTTCTGGGCCTGTTCGTAGCTGACAACGCCCTCCCGGAAGATAGTCTTCAGCCGTCCTGTGATATTGGTGTGGTCCTTCTTGCCCGACAGCGCGTAGCGGTAGCTGCCCTTGCCGCTGAGCTCCTTGACTAAGTGCAGCTCCTTGATGTCCCGGGAAATGGTGGCCTGGGTGGCCTCGATACCCCGGCATCGCAGCTGCTCTAAAAGCTGCTCCTGGGTCTCCACCGGCGTGGAGGCAATGATGGACAGGATCTCCCCTTGCCTTCTTGCTTTCATGCGCTTACCCCTTTCCCAGCTTTTGATTGAGTATCTCGTAAAAGCTCCGGCCCGTCAGCTTCACAAGGCGGGTCTGGCGCTGGGAACGGGTGATCTCCACCCTGTCGCCGTGCTGAAGCTTAAAGGCCCGGCCGCCGTCTACGGAGAGATAGGCGGTCTTGCGGCGGTCAAAGCCCATGCGGACGCTGACCAGCCGTCTGGCATCCAGCACGAAGGCCTTGGCCTGAAAGGCGTGGGCACAGATAGGCGTGACCACGATGCTCTGGGCGGTGGGCTCCACGATGGGGCCGCCGGCAGACATAGAATAGGCGGTGGAGCCAGTAGGCGTACTGATGATCACACCGTCTCCGGCAAACTGAGAGATCAAAACCTTATCGCCATAAACGGCCAGGTCCACCACCCGAGCCACAGCGCCCTTCGTGAGCACGGCGTCGTTGAGGGCGGCGTCCCGGAAGACGGTCTTGTTGCCCCGCAGGACCCGGACATCCAGCATCATACGGCTTTCCACAGAGTACTCTCCAGCGGGGAGCTTGGAGAGCTGGGACAGCTCCGAGTGTTCCAGCTCGGCCATAAAGCCCACGCTGCCCATGTTGACGCCCAGAATGGGTACCTTGTATGCCTCAGCGCCCTTGGCGGCATGGAGAATGGTGCCGTCGCCTCCGAAGCAGACCAGGGCGTCCGCCTGGGACAGGCCCTCTTGCAGCTCGGTAAAGGTCATGCCCTGAGGCAGCTCCACGTGGCTACCCTCCTCCAGAGCGAACGGTAGACACATCAGGACCCGGACCCCGGCCTGCTCCAGAATGGCCTTGGCCGCCTGGGCGGCCTTCAGGCCCCGGTCCCGATAGGGGTTTGGACTGAGAACTACCGTCATACTTACGCCTCCTCCAGGGCCTGATGAGAGGCCTCTACCAGTGCCTTCAGGTCAAACTCGCCCTCGGCTGTATCCGCCGGGCCCAGTAGGCCCAGATATTCGATGTTGCCCTCTGGACCTTTGATAGGTGAAAAGGTCATGGCCTTTACAGCAAATTGATTTTCATGGGCATGGTCCAGAAAGTGCTCCAGGACCTCCAGATGGGTCCCCTTGTCCCGGACCACGCCCTTTTTGCCCACCTTTTCTCTTCCCGCTTCAAACTGGGGCTTGACCAGGCAAACCACCTGACCCTCGGACTTCAAAACACCCCGCAGCGCGGGCAAAATGAGGCGCAGGGAGATGAAGGAGACGTCCACACTGGCAAAGTCCAGCTTCTCAGGGATGTGCTCATGGGTCAGGTAGCGGGCGTTGGTCCGCTCCAGGGCCACCACCCTGGGGTCGGTGCGGATCTTCCAGTCCAGCTTTCCATAGCCGGTGTCCACCGCGTAGACCCTGGCAGCGCTATTTTGAAGCATGCAGTCGGAAAAGCCGCCGGTGGAGGCGCCGATGTCGGCGCAAACCTTGCCGGTAAGGTCAATGCTCCAAAGCTCCATGGCCTTTTCCAGCTTGAGACCGCCCCGGCTCACATAGGGGATGGCGGGCCCCTTCACCTCAATGGCGGCGCTTTCGTCTACACTTGTACCGGATTTGGTCACCTTTTGGCCGTTGACCAGCACCAGACCCGCCATAATGGCAGCCTGCGCCTTTTGGCGGCTCTCACAAAGACCATGCTGGACCAGAGCCACGTCCAAGCGTGTTTTTGTCATAACGCCAGAGCCTCCTTTGCCCGTTTGGCGATGGACGCCGCGTCCAGGCCACAGAGCTTACGCAGATCATCCACGCTGCCGTGGGTCACAAAGCCAGAGCCCGCATTACAAAGCGTTAAGTTATTTACCTTTACACCGTGCAGGGAAAGCTGAGCCGCCAGCTGTTGGCCAATGGAGCCCTGGGCGACGCATTCCTCGGCCACCAGGACCCGGCCTGTTTTGCGGGCGCTGTCCAAAACAGGCGACCAATCCGCGGGCGCGATGGCTTGAAATTTGAAAACGTCGGCGTCCAGATCCTTGGCGGCGTCCAGAACGGCATGGGTGGTGACGCCATAGGTGACAAGGGTAATACCTTTGCCCTCTTTGAGCCTCACCGTTTTTTGACCATCAAAGGAACCCTGGTAGTCCCCCTCCCCGCCCCGGGGATAACGGATGGCCACCGGCCCGTCGCACGCCTCCAAGGCCCAGGCCAGCATCTCCCTTAGCTCTTGGAAGCAGCCTGGAGCCAACACGGTCATACCGGGAACGGAGGTGAGATAGGCCACATCGAACAAGCCGTGATGGGTCTCCCCGTCCTCGCCTACAAGGCCCGAGCGATCCACGGCCAGGACAACGTGGAGAGCGCTGATGGCAACGTCATGTAAGAGCATATCATAGCCACGCTGAAGGAAGCTGGAATAGACGGCAAAGACAGGCACCATCCCCTGCTTTGCCATGCCGGCGGCCATGGAGACGCCGTGGCCCTCGGCGATACCAACGTCAAAGAAGCGCTCTGGAAACTCGGCGGCAAAGCTGTCCAGCCCCGTGCCCGACTGCATGGCGGCGGTGATGGCGCAAACCCGGTCGTCTCCCCGGGCCAGGGCGCACAGGCTCTGACCAAAGACGGCGGAATAGTTGGGCTTGGCAGGGTGCTTAGGCTGGCCGGTGGCCAGGTCAAAGGGACCGACGCCGTGAAATTTGTCCGGCGCCTCCTCCGCTGGTGTAAACCCCTTTCCCTTTACAGTCTTTACATGGAGCAAGACCGGCCCCTCTACTCCTTCCTTGGCGTAGCGCAGAAGACGGGTCAGCAGCTTGACGTTGTGGCCGTCCACCGGGCCTAGATAGGTAAAGCCCATGTTCTCAAACATACTGCACGGCAGCAGCGCGTCCTTCACCGCGGTCTTGACCCGGTGATTGAATTTATATAATTTGCGGCCCAAAAGGTTGGACTTCAGAACCTTCTGGTAGCCCTTTTTGAAGTTCAGGTACTGGGGCTTTAGCCGTTGGCGTGCTAAATAGCGTGACATTCCGCCCACATTCTGGGTAATGGACATCCCGTTATCATTCAAGATCACGATCATTTTCTCGCCACTCTGCCCGGCGTTGGACAGACCCTCGTAGGCCAGACCGCCGGTGAGCGCGCCATCGCCCAGCAGGGCCAAAACATGATAGTCTTTATGCCGCAGCGTTCTGGCCCTTGCCATGCCAAGGGCCACGGAGACGGAATTGGAGGCGTGCCCGGCGATGAAGGCGTCGGTGTCGCTCTCGGTGGGCTTGGGGTAACCCGCCACGCCGCCCAGCTGCCGCAGGGTGTCAAATGCGTCGGCGCGGCCGGTAAGGAGTTTATGGCTGTAGCACTGGTGGCCAACGTCAAAGACCAAGCGGTCTGTATTCAAATCAAATACCCGGTGAATGGCCACGGTGAGTTCCACCGTGCCCAGGCTGGAGGCCAAATGGCCGCCGGTTTGGGAAACGGTACGGAGGATAGCGCCGCGGAGGGAGGCGCACAGGTCCTGGGCCTGATCGTCGCTCATGGCTTTCAGCTCCACATTGTCAAAGGGCTCCACGGCATTCACCTACCTTTTTTATCTTGAAAATGATCGTTAGCTGTTACGCTGGGCCAGCTGTTCGGCCAATTCTTGGAGAAATTGGGCGTTCTGCGATCCGGCCAGGGCCTCGGCGGCCTGGCGGCTCAACTGTTCCACCCACTCCTGACACGCCTCCAGGCCCATAAGGGTCACAAAGGTGGTCTTATGGCTGGCCTGGTCTGAGCCGATGGGCTTGCCCAAGACTTGCTCGGTAGCGGTAACATCCAAAATGTCATCCCGGACCTGAAAGGCCAGCCCCAGGGCGTCGGCATAGCGGTCCACCGCCTGGGCTGTAGCGGCGTCGGCGTTCGCGGCGATGCAGCCCATGTGGGCCGCGCAGCGGATCAACGCGCCGCATTTGAGCCGCTGGAGTCGCTCCACCGCCTGGCGGTCCAGCGTCCGGTCCTCCCCTGCCATGTCCAGTACCTGGCCGCCGATCATTCCGGCTGGCCCGGCGGCCCGGGACAGGGCGGAGACCGCCTGCAGCCGCTGGCGCTCGGAGAGGTTTTCCGCTCTGGCAATGGTCTCAAAGGCGGCGGTCAAAAGGCCGTCGCCAGCCAGAATAGCGGTGGCCTCGCCGTATACCTTGTGGTTGGTGGGCTTGCCCCGACGGAGATCGTCGTTGTCCATGGCGGGCAGGTCGTCGTGAATGAGAGAATAGGTGTGGACCATCTCCACCGCGCAGGCCAGGGGCAAAACGGCCTCCGGTTCCCCGCCGCAAAGGCGGCAGACCTCAATGGCCAGCACTGGACGCAGACGCTTGCCACCGGCTAAGAGACTATACTCCATGGCCTCATAGATGTCTTCGATCGGCGCGGCGTCGGCAAAGATACGGCCAAGAGCCGTTTCTACCAAGGCAACGTCGGCCTTCATTCGCGCTTGCAGGTCCATGGGTCAGTCCTCCGCTTCAAAGGGGACTTCCTGGAGCTGGCCGTCGGCGGCTTTGGCGATCTTCGTCACCTGCTGCTCGGCCTTGTCCAACAAAAGCGCGCACTGCTTGAGAAGTTCCGTGCCCTCGGCAAAGAGGGCCAGGGACTGCTCCAAGGGGGCCTCGCCCCGCTCCATGGAGGTCACGATCTGCTCCAGCCGTGTCATAGCCTCTTCAAAAGTGGGTTTTTTTGCTGCCATAGGGCTTCACTCCTTCTCCACCCGGCACGCTACGCTGCCGTCTCGCAGCCGGAGGGTAAATACTCCTTGCTTTTTCAGCGCCTTCACAGTGGGAATGACCTTGCCGTCGGCCTGCTGGGGAATGGCGTAGCCACGACCCAGGACCTTCAACGGGCTCAGCGCGTCCAGCTTGCCGCCGATGGCGGCAAAGCGCGCTTGCTCTATGGCCAGGTGTTCCTTCAGCGCCGCGGTCATCCGAGCGCTCTGATGGTCCAGCATCTGGCGGTGGTCTGTCACCAGGTTCATGGGGTCGCTCAGGCAGCGGCTTTGGGCATAGCGGCGCAGCCGTTCCCGGCCCAAAGACAGTTCCCGCTGGACCCGCTGGGCCAGTCGGGCCTGAGTCTGGGAGAGCCAGGCGTAGACCTCGTTTTGGTCTGGAACGGCCAGCTCAGCGGCGTTGGAGGGCGTCGCGGCCCGAAGATCGGCCACATAATCAGCGATGGTCACGTCGGGTTCGTGGCCTACAGCGGAGATGATCGGGATCTCCGACGCATAGATGGTCCGGGCCAGGTCCTCGTCGTTAAAGCACCACAGGTCCTCCATAGAGCCACCGCCACGACCGGTGATGATCAGGTCGGCGATGCCCGCGGCGTTGGCGTATTCAATGGCTCGGCTGATCTCTCCGGCAGCCTCCGTGCCCTGGACCCGGACAGGCAGGATGCAGACCCTGGCCGCGGGCCAGCGGGCCTCCAAAATACGGAGCATATCCCGCACGGCGGCGCCCACAGGAGAAGTGACCAGGGCGATCTTGGTCGGATAAGCGGGGATGGGCTTCTTATGCCCGGGATCGAAAAGGCCCTCCTGGGCCAGCTTGGCCTTGAGCCGCTCAAAGGCGGCATGGAGATCGCCAACGCCATCGGGCATCATAGCGGAGACATAGAGCTGGTAAGCGCCGTCCCGGGGGTAGACGCTCACCCGTCCCATAGCCACCACCGTCATGCCGTTTTGAGGCTGAAAACGAAGGCGCAGAGCGCTTTGTTTAAACATGACGCATTTCAGCGCCCCGGCCTCGTCCTTCAGCGTGAAATAGTGGTGGCCGGAGGGATAGGCCTTGTAGTTAGATATCTCGCCACGGACGGTGACAGCGGCAAGGCCCGCGTCGGCGTCCACCAGGTCCTTGATATACTCGTTGAGCGCGGTGACGGTATAGATGTAATTATCCATGAGACCCCTCCCAGGCCCGGTATGTCAAGATGGCGGAGCCCATGGCGTTATCGGAAGCGTATTCCGGCGTGGCAAAGATTGCTTGGCAGAGCTCAGTGAGCTGAAAGCGAAGCCGACTGTTAGATGCCACGCCGCCGGAGCACAGCACCGGCTCTCCCGGATAGGCACTCTGGGCCGCGGCGGTGACCCGGACCAGTACGTCCGAAAGGGTGTCCAGCACGAACCGAGCGATCTCGCCCTTCTCCTCTCTCCTCTCCGCCATGGCTTTTACCTGGTTCTCCATGCCTGACAGGGAGAAGGAAAGGCCGTTTGTCTTCACACGGAAAGGCTTTTGCTTGCCAACAGCCGTGGCGCTGAGGGCATCCAGGGCCTTGCCAGCCGGAAAGTCCAGCCCCAGCAGGACCCCGGCGCGGTCGATGAGTTGGCCGGCGGAGATGTCGGAGGTGCCGCCGATGACTTGAGCGGTGACGGCGACGCCCTGGGGCTTAACGCTCAAAAGCTCCGTGGTGCCCCCGGAGAGATGCCATGCCAAAAAGGGCTGGTCCAGCAGCTCCATATGTCCCGCGCTCCAGGCCGCTGCGGCCAGGTGGCCTTGCTGGTGGCTCCAGGCGTGACAGGGCACATCCAGGATCTGAGCGACCACCTGGGCCTGGGACGCCCCGGCCAAAAAGCAGGGCATATACGACCCCTCCGTCTCCCTGGGCGCGGTGCTGGCGCCGACGGCGGCGATGGAGCCGGGACCCTGGGCAAGGAGAGCTCGGGTCAGCTCCGGCAGACGCTTGACGTGCTGAAACAGGGCCTCCTGCTGGCGAAGGCCCAAAGCTCCCTTGGGCACATCCAGGAGCTTGCGGCTATGGAGCTGTTTCTCCGGGGAAAACCAGGCCACAGAGGTGGTATAATTGCTGGTGTCAAAGGCCAGAGCGCCTTTCATTGGCCGCTCTCCCCTTCTGCAGCGGTCTCTTCGGCGTGCTGGCGGGCAAAGGTGCCGAGAATGCCGTTGATGAAGGCACAGGCCTCGGTAGGCTCATAGCCCTTGGCGATCTCCACGGCCTCGTTGATGGAAGCGGAGGTGGGCACATCGTCCATGTATAGGATCTCATACATCGAGCAGCGCATGATGGCAACAGCCACCCGGTCGATGCGGGAAAAACGCCAGTTCTGGGCGTACTGCTCAATATAGCCATCCAGCTCGGCGGCGTGTTGGTATACGCCGGTGACCAGCGCTTCTATGTAGTCTTTTTGCTTGGCGTTGGGGAACTGGGCGTAGAGCGGTTCCTCTCCCCCCAGACGGGAAAAGGCTTCCGGCGTGAGGAATTCATCCAAGAGGCTCCGGGCACTCTCATTGGAGAAGCTCAGCTCAAAAATGAAGTGGACCGCGATCTCTCTGGCATTGGTGCGTGTCATGTGTATGAACCTCCCCAGCGGTGCGGAACGATACTCGTCCAAAATATACTTTGTATTATATACAATCCTTGTATAAAAATAAACCCCCAAAAGGGTAAAATTTTGAAAGACCAAAGAGCAAAAAAGTTGCCGGAGCATCATACTCCGGCAACTTGCTCTGATGTGGTGACTTACTTGCTTTGGGGCTTACGCTCTTTACGGAAGCTGATACCGGCCACCTGGATATTCACACGGCTGACAGTCATGCCGCTGGTGTTGCTGACGGCGGTCATCACAGCCTCTTGGACCTTTTTGGCCACATCTGGAATGGCATAGCCATACTGGATGAGGATGGAAATGTCCACGCTGACCTCGCCGTTTGCCACAGTGAGGTGGACGCCCTTAGAGTAGACCTTTCTACCCATGAGCTCGGCGATATCGGTGCTGAGGTTGGCAGCCAGAGAACTGACGCCCTCTACCTCCATGGCGGCGGAGGCGGCCACCACGGCCAGGACCTCATCGGCAATGTTGATGGTGCCCAACTCGTCGGGATAGGAGATGTATTCTCTGGTGTCGCTCATATGCAACGCTCCTTTTCAAGGGGGCCCAGGGGGCCCGTTGAGAAATCCTATCTTGTATTATACCATAAAATCTGGAATTGACAATGGGCTTTTGCAGTTTTTTTAGCGCTTGTCTAGGAATCGGATGAGCCCCCGGGCCACCCCCTGGACCATGCGGGTCTGATAGTCGTCCTCCACAAGGCGCTCCAGCTCCGCCTGACAGGTCATAAAGCCTGTCTCCACCAGTACCGCGGGCATATCAGTCTCCCGCAAGACCACAAAGTTGGCGTGATCGATCCCCCGGTCCACCGCGCCTGTAAAGGCAGTGGCAGTGGTCTGAATGGCTTGGGCTAAAGCCGCGCCAACGGTGCTTTGGGGGTAGTGATAAACGTACAGCCCCTGAAAATCAGGGTTATTCTCCGCGGCGTTGCAGTGGATGCTGACAAAAAGGTCGGCGTTTAGATCGTTGGCAAGGTAAGCTCGATCGTAGAGGTCTATGTAGACGTCCTCCTCCCGGGTCATTACCGTGTTGTAGCCAAGGGCGGTCAGAATGTCCCGCAACTTTCGGGCCATGGACAGCGTCAGTGCCTTCTCCTCTACCCCGCCGTAGGCCGCGCCGGTGGCAGAGCCGCCGTGGCCGGCGTCAATGGCGATCAGGTAGCGATTGGGGTCTGCGGGCGTGTCCAGTCCGGCCAGAAGCGGCGCTATGTAGTCTTCAGAGAAGATAAAGGCGGTGAAGCTGCCCTGGTCCCAGCCCACGCGGCAGCCCAGGGTCTCGGAGAAAAAGCGCAGCGGCACCATGGTATAGCCCTGGCCGGCGTAGTTGACGATCGCGGCGGGAACGCCATCTGGCATGGGCACGCTCTGGCCGTTGACGACGGCGTCCGGCGCTCCTAGAGTCAGATCGATGACCGTCTCGTCTTTGGTGAGACGCACTTGAGCAGCCCGGTCGGGCAGCCACTCCACCGTCACCCCCAGGGCCTCAGCCAGCAGCCGCAGCGGAGCCAGTGTCCGCCCTCCGACCAAGACGGCAGGCATACCGCCGGAGATGGCGCTGTCGTTCAGACGGAGGTTTACTGTAGACAGGGACTGAACCGGTCCGGGCGCGTCTACGGTATAATCATAGACCGAGGCGGTCAACATGCCGTTGGGCGTGGCGGCGATGGCAGGAGTGGCGCTGAAAAGCAGGGCCAGAGTAAGGACCAGGGGCAGAAGGCGGCGCATAGGGAAAACCTCGTTTCGACAGTTTTCCCCATTATACCGGACCCCCTGCCCCCGGTCAATAGGCCAGATATTACCGCTTCAGCCGCGGTGCGCCAAAGTGTAAGGCGCCAGCTCCATGCGGACGAAAAAGCCCTGGCCGTGCTTGCACACCGGGCAGATGGCGGGGGCGGCGGTGGAGTGGATGACCTGGCCGCAGTTGAGGCAGATCCAGCCTGTCTCCACGTCGGAGACAAAGAGCTTGTTCTCCGCCATCAGCTCGGCAAAGCGCTCAAAGCGCTGGGCATGGGTCTTTTCGATGCCGCCGATCATGGAAAAGGTGTGAGCGATGGCGTCAAAACCCTCCTGAGCGGCGATCTTGGAAAAGCCAGAATAGACGGTGTCGTGCTCCTCATTTTCATTGTGGGCGGCAGCCTTCAGGACATCCAGCATATCGCTGTAAAGGTCCACCGGGTAGCCGCCGTCTACCACCAGATTCTGGCCGGACACGGGCTGCAGGAGGTCATAGAAGATCTTGCCGTGCTCTTTTTCCTGATCGGCAGTGAACAAAAACACCTGCTGGACCACCTCAAGCCCCTTTTTCTTGGCCAAACCCGCGGCATAGGTGTAGCGGTTGCGGGCCTGGCTCTCTCCGGCAAAGGCACGCATGAGGTTGAGGCGGGTCTCGCTCTGCTCAAAGGAAACGGACATAAAAACTCCCCCTTATCATGTAGATAAGAAGGAGTTTACCCAATTATTTCCCGTTTATGCGTCCAAGCGGCTGGCAATGGCCTCCAAAAAGCCTTGGGTCGTCACCTTTTGAGCGGGGTTCTCCCCTTCCCAGAGGCCGGCCAGGTCGCCGGTCATGATCCCAGCTTCGATGGTATCGATGGCGGCCTTTTCCAGCTTTTTCGCAAAGGCCGCCAGCTCAGCGTTACCGTCCAGTTCGCCACGCTTAGAAAGCGCGCCGGTCCAGGCGAAGAGGGTGGCCATGGGGTTGGTGGAGGTGACCTCTCCCTTGAGATGACGGTAATAGTGCCGGGTGACGGTGCCGTGGGCGGCCTCGTATTCATACTTGCCGTCCGGGCTTACAAGCACAGAGGTCATCATGGCCAAAGAGCCAAAGGCGGTGGAGACCATGTCGCTCATCACATCGCCGTCATAGTTCTTACATGCCCAGATATAGCCGCCTTCAGAGCGGATGACCCGGGCCACGGCGTCATCGATCAGGGTGTAGAAATATGTGATACCCGCCTTTTCAAAGGCGGCTTTGTAGTCCGCGTTGTAGATCTCCTGAAAGATGTCCTTGAAGCGGTGGTCATACTGCTTGGAGATGGTGTCCTTGGTGGCAAACCACAGGTCCTGCTTGGCGTCCAACGCATAGCGGAAACAGGAGTGGGCAAAGGAGGTGATGGAGGCGTCGGTGTTGTACATTCCCTGTAAAACACCGGGGCCTTGGAAATCAAAAATGGTCTGGCGGGTCTCGTTGCCCTTATCGTCTGTGAAGACCAGCTCCGCCTTGCCGGGGGTCTTGGGCTGAAGCTCGGTGTTTTTATATACATCGCCGTAGGCGTGACGGGCAATGGTGATGGGCTTTTTCCAGTTTTTCACCACCGGCGAGATGCCGCGGACCATAATAGGCGCCCGAAACACCGTGCCATCCAAAATGGCCCGCAGAGTGCCGTTGGGCGACTTCCACATCTGGGAGAGCTTATATTCCTCGACCCGCTGGGCGTTGGGGGTAATGGTGGCGCATTTGACGCCGACGCCGTACTTCTGGATGGCCTTGGCCGCGTCCACAGTGACCTGATCGCCGGTCTTTTCCCGTTCAGGCAGGCCCAGGTCATAGTATTCGGTCTTCAGCTCCACATAGGGCGTGAGCAAAATGTCCTTGATCTGCTGCCAGATGATGCGGGTCATCTCGTCTCCGTCCAGCTCCACCAAGGGCGTGGTCATTTGGATCTTTGCCATAAGAATCTCTCCTTTTTAGGAAATATCCGCCAGTTCCAGGTATTTATAGCCGTTGTCCGCAATGTGGTCTTTGCGCCCTTGCAGGTTGTCGCCCAACAGCAGGTCAAAAACCTGGCTGGTAAACTCCGCGTCCTCGGGCATGACCTTGATAAGCCGCCGGGTCTCGGGGTTCATCGTGGTGAGCCACATCATGTCCGGCTCGTTCTCGCCCAGACCCTTGGAGCGGTTGATGGCGCACTTCTTCCCCGCCAGCTCTCCGTTTACAATGTCGTTTTTCTCTTTGTCTGTATAGGCAAACCAGGTTTTTTCCTTGTAGGTGATCTCATAGAGGGGCGACTCGGCAATGTAGACGTAGCCGCGCTCGATGAGGGTGGGCACCAGGCGATAGAGCATGGTCAGGATCAGGGTACGGATCTGGTAGCCGTCCACATCGGCGTCGGTACAGATGACGATCTTGTTCCAGCGGAGGTTCATCAGATCAAAGGCGGCCAGGTCCTTGACATGCTTGTTCTGCACTTCTACCCCGCAGCCCAGCACCTTCATCAGGTCGGTGATGATCTCGCTTTTAAATATCTTTCCGTAATCGGCCTTGAGGCAGTTCAGAATTTTTCCCCGAACGGGCATGATGCCCTGGAACTCCGCGTCCCGGGAAAGCTTGACGCTGCCCAAAGCCGAGTCGCCCTCCACGATGTAGAGCTCCCGGCGCTCGGTATCCTTGGTGCGGCAGTCTACGAATTTCTGCACCCGGTTGGCGATGTCCACGCTGCCAGAGAGCTTCTTTTTGATGTTGAGCCGGGCCTTCTCGGCGCTCTCGCGACTTCGTTTATTGATCAGAATCTGCTCGGCGATCTTCTCCGCGTCAAAGGGGTTTTCAATGAAGTAGACCTCCAGCTGGGCACGGAGGAACTCGGTCATGGCGTCCTGGACAAACTTGTTGTTGATGGCCTTTTTGGTCTGGTTTTCGTAGCTGGTCTGGGTAGAGAAGTTGTTGGATACCAGCACCAGGGCGTCCTGCACATCGTTGAAGGTGATCTTGCTCTCATTTTTTTGGTATTTGGCGTGGGAGCGCAGATAGCCGTCCAGTGCGGAGACAAAGGCCGAGCGCATGGCCTTTTCCGGGGAACCGCCGTGCTCGAGCCAGGAGGAGTTATGGTAGTGTTCGATGATCTGGACGGTATTGGAGAAGCAGAAGGACACGCTGAGCTTGACCTTATATTCGGGCTTGTCCTCCCGGTCCCGGCCCCGGCGCTCGGTCTGCCAGAAGACAGGAGCGGTCAGAGACTTTTCCCCAGCCAGCTCGGCAACATAGTCGATGATCCCGTTTTCATAGCGGAAGTCCTGGGTCTCAAACTTGCCGTCCACCTCGTTGCGGAAGCGGAAGGTGACCCCGGCATTGACCACGGCCTGGCGCTTCATGACGTCGATATAGTAATCCGCGGGAATGTCGATATCGGTAAAGACCTCCAGATCGGGCTTCCAGCGAAAGACAGAGCCGGTCTTTTTCTGGGTCGTGGGGGTCTTTTCCAAGCCGCCGATATTCTCGCCTTTTTCAAAGTGGAGCTTATACTCAAAGCCGTCGCGGTGGATGGTGGCGTCAAAATACTCGCTGGCGTATTGGGTGGCGCAGGAGCCCAGGCCGTTAAGACCCAGGGAGTATTCGTAGTTGTCGCCGTCGCCGCCATACTTGCCGCCGGCGTAAAGCTCACAGAACACCAGTTCCCAGTTGAACCGTCCCTCTTTTTCGTTCCAGTCCACCGGGCAGCCCCGGCCAAAGTCCTCCACCTGAATGGAGCGGTCGGCAAAACGGGTGACAATGATCACATCGCCGTGGCCCTCTCGGGCCTCGTCGATGGCATTAGACAGGATCTCAAATACGGCGTGCTCACAGCCATCCAGGCCGTCGGAACCGAAGATGACGCCAGGGCGTTTGCGGACCCGGTCCGCGCCTTTCAAGGACGAGATGGATTCGTTATCATACTGTTTCGTGGTCTTAGGCATGATCTGTGGGCACCTCTCTTAACACTACATCTATTGCCCTATCATAGGTGGGCATACTTTCCATTGTGGTCATCATACCATAGTTTTCCCCTTCCCGTCAAGGCTTATGGGGGCTTTGGGCGCTAAAAAAGCCGCCCTGCCGGCGGCTTCTTTAGACGTATGATGGGAAATCCCTATGCAACGTGCTGTAGATCACACCGCGCGGGTGACCTTGCCGGAGCGGAGGCACCGGGTGCAGACATACACATGCTTGGGAGAGCCGTCCACGATGGCCTTCACCCGCTTCAGGTTGGCCTTCCAGGGACGGTTAGAGCGGCGGTGGGAGTGGGAAACCTGATTCCCGAACACCAGAGCCTTCTCGCAATACGCGCACTTCGCCATTTTCGTTCCCTCCTCGCTGGTCGAAATCAAAGGAAATGGTTCCTCTCAAAAAACATCGAGTGATATATTACCACAGTTTTTTTAAAAATGCAAGTATTATTTTTCCTCGCCTAAGCTCTTGGATGGGCTTTTTTGTAGACGTCCTTCAGATTTTGGCCCACCAGATGGGTATAGATCTGAGTGGAAGAGATATCCGCATGGCCCAGCATCTCCTGGATGGACTTCAGGTCGGCGCCGTTTTCCAGCAGATGAGCGGCAAAGGAGTGGCGCAGGGTCTGGGGCGTGATCTCCTTTTTGATGCCAGCGGTCTCCTGGTAATGCTTGATGAGCTTCCAAAAGCCTTGACGGGACATACGCTCGCCGCTCATATTGACAAAGAGCGCCGTCTCCGACCGATCCTCCAGCAGCTGGGGCCGGACATTTTTCATATACTCGCCCAGAGCCTTGACAGCGGCGTGGTAAATGGGGATGACCCGCTCCTTGCCCCGGCTCTCGCAGCGGAGGAAGCCGGCGGAGAGGTTGACGTTGTCCACATCCAGGTCGATGAGCTCCGTGACCCGGATGCCTGTGGCATACAAAAGCTCCAGCATGGCCTTGTCCCGATAGCCCTTGGCGTCCACGCAGCGGGGCTGTTCCAAGAAGAGCTCCACTTCCTTACCTGTCAGGATCTGAGGGAGCTTGCGCTCCACCTTTTCCGTGGCCACAAAACGGGCGCAGTTGGAGCGCACCTTGCCCTCGCGCTGCAAAAAGCCATAGAAGGATTTCAACGAGGCCACGCTACGGGTCACGGTGGCCGGGGACTTGCCCAAGCCGCTGAGGTAGCGGGTATAGCGCTCTACGTCGGCCGTCTTGACCTTGGCGATGGCCAGCTTTTCGTCCTTGAGCCAGACGGCAAACTGGTTCACGTCCCGCAGATAAGAGCTGACGGTGTTTTGAGAGGCTCCCTTCTCGTTGCGAAGGAAGTCTTCGTATTGACTGATCTCATCCATGGGGTCCACCGCCTTTCTCTTTGGTTTCGTCATCCCGCTCCCAGCAACGGGGCTATCGTTTTTAAAAGCATTGGAAAAAGCCAGTACTCTATGCCGCAGCAGCCCAGTAGACAGACAAGAGCCAGGGCGCTTTTGAACCAAAACGCGAGGGGCATCTCGCCGGGCCTGGTCCAAAGTCGCTCTCTCTGCCCCGCCGACCGCTTCCAGCTGCCCACGCCCAGGGAAAAGAAAACCGGCAGCGTCACCAGCGCGTCCAGGCCAAAGAGCACAAAGGCCAAGAGTAGCCCCCCCTGGGCGCAACCGGAGAGGTAGGCCACGCCAAAGCAGAGAAAAAAACCCCGCAGTGCGAACATCACCGGCGTGATCCACGCCCCAAGGGCCGTAAAGCCCAGCACCCACACGAACAGGGGCCAGCGAAAGCCGTTCCAGAAAACCGCTCCAAAGGAGACCTGCACACCGGTGGAAAAGCCCAGGGCGTATCCGTCCAGACCATCTGCCCGCCCCCCCAGCCAGGCCGCCAGGGCAAAGCCGCCTGCCGCACCCAGGGCAAAGGCGCCACAGCATAGGGCCAGGGCCTTGCTGGTCGTCGTCTTCTCTTTGGTCACCGTCCTCACCTCATAGCTAAGCTATGAGACAAGCCGTCCAAATAGAAGCCCTACTTACCCAGCTCCTTGGAACGCTGCGCGCACCGACGGGCGGCGTCGCCGATCATCTCCTCAAAGCGGTAGTCGTCAAAAGCGGTGAGAGCAGCCAAGGTGGTGCCGCCAGGGGAACAGACCTGGCGGGTCAGCTCCTGGGCGGTATCTCCTGTTTCCAGCAGCATGGCGGCCGAACCCGCCATAGTCTGAGCCGCCATGTGAAGGGCCAGGTCCGGGTCGATGCCCGCCGCCTCCGCCGTGGACACCATCGCCGCCGCCATACGGAAGAAAAAGGCGGGGCTGGAGCCGCTAACGGCGATGAAATCGTCCATTTGAGACTCTGGGATCACCGCTACGGCTCCGGCGGACTCAAAGAGGGCGCAGGCCAGGCGGAAGGTCTCCTCCGGCACATCCGGGGCCTTGGCCACCGCCGTGGCTCCCTTGCCCAGCTTCATGGGGGTATTGGGGATGGTCCGCACCACCTGCGAGCCAGGCAGACGTTCCTTCAGATAAGCCGAGGAGATCCCCGCGGCAATGGACACAACACATTTGCCAGCCACAAAGGGCGCGATCTGGGGTAGGACCTGATCCATGACCTGGGGCTTTACCCCCAGGACGATGACCTGGGCGTTTTGTGCCACTTCGGCATTATCCAGGGTCACATGGACGCCCTTGGCCTTCCAGGGCGACAGCTTTTCCGGCGAGCGGTTAGATAGCCACACCTGATCCGGCCGGGCCAGGCCTGTCTCTAAAACCCCATTCAAAATAGCGCTTACCATATTGCCCGCGCCAATAAAGCCCAGGGCCTGTTCCATTCACGTCACCTTCTTTATGTAATGGATATGATACCGCTCTTGCCTTGTATTTGCAAGGGAATTCGGGTAACTTTTTTATTTTTGGCAATTATGTCAATGGCATTATGTAAACAACGCAACCGCCCACTTTTCCACAAAAAAGGGAGACGCCCAAGACAGGCGTCTCCCAATTACAAGATGTGGTGTGATCAGAAAAATCAACGGTCCAGATGTAGTTCGATCTTCAACATCACATTTCGAAATGATAGTTTTTGATATTTCAAATCGTGATATTTCATTCTGTCATTCCCGCTTTGATGGCCTTCAGCGCGATGGCGCACTCCAGCCTTTTGCGCTCCAAAAGGCAGCCGACCTCATGGGGCACGGAAATGTCTCCGTTCACCGCCAGATTGGAAGCGCTGCACCCGCCGCTACAATAGAACCGGGCCCAGCAGGTCTTACACTTTTCCCTGGTGTAGATGTTCAACCCGGCGAAGCGCTTACTGACCTCACGGCGAAAGGTGCCGTCATAGAGGTTGCCCAAGAGGTATTCGTCATTCCCCACAAATTGATGGCAGGGATAGATATCACCGTCCGGCGTGATGGCCACATACTCGCACCCTGCCCCGCAGCCCCGGAGGCGCTTGATGACACAGGGACCCTGGGCCAGGTCTACGTTGAAGTGGAAAAAGTTGACCTCCGGGCGCTGCCGGAGAGCCTCAGCCAGCTTTTCATACTCGGCCTCGATGGCAGCCACATCCTCCTCCCGGAGCGCCCAGGGCTTGTCCGCCTCGGACACCACCGGCTCTACCGACAGATGCTTGAAACCCAGATCGGCAAAGTGGAGCACGTCCTGAGCGAAGTCCAGATTGTTGCGGGTGAAGGTGCCCCGGATGTAGTAATCCTTGGTCCCCCGCCCTGCTACCAGCTTTTGGAACTTGGGGACGATCACGTCGTAGCTCCCCTGCCCGCCGGGGGTGGGGCGCATATGGTCGTTGACCTCCTTGCGGCCGTCCAGAGAGAGGACCACGTTGGACATCTCCCGGTTCACATACTCGATGATGTCGTCATTGAGCAGCATACCGTTGGTGGTGATGGTAAAGCGGAAGTTTTTATCCTTCTCCTTCTCGATGCTCCGGGCGTACTCCACGGTCCTTTTCACCGTGTCCATGGCCATCAGCGGCTCGCCGCCGAAGAAGTCCACCTCCAGATTGCGCCGCTTGCCCGAGCGTTCCACCACGAAGTCGATGGCCCGTTTGGCCGTCTCGAAGGACATGGTCATGCGCTTACCGGTGCCAAAGTCGCCGGTGGAGGCAAAGCAGTAGCGGCAGCGGAGGTTGCAGTCGTGGGACACGTGAAGGCAAAGGGCCTTGATGGGCGGTTCCTCCCCCAGATAGGCCATGGCGGGAGCGTCAATGTAGTCGTCGCCGGTAAAAAGCAGCCCCGCGTCATAGAGGCCCTTCAGCTCGTCCCAGGCCGGGCCGGCGTTTTCCGGCTTTGCGCTGAAGTCCGGGACCTGGCCTTGGATCGCGATCAGTTCATTGAGCGTATCGTAGGCGGCCTGGTCCAGCACGTGAACAGCGCCGCTGTTGACGTCCACTGCGATATAAACGCCCAGAGCTTCAAAGGTATGTACCATAATTCGATTCCTTTCTCCCAAAAAGCATGGAAATGGGGTGGGCACGGGCCCACCCCATCCGATACGGTGTGTGTTTAGCGGTTAGCTTCGTTCTCACACTTCTGGTTGGCCACGGTGCAGGAGGTCTTGCAGGCGGACTGGCAAGACGTCTGGCACTCGCCGCAGCCACCGTGGGCGGCGCTCTTCTTGAGGGTCGCGCCGTTCAAGGTGCGGATATGCTCCATTGGTTTTCCCTCCTCGTTTTCCTTGGTTGAAAGGGATTATACCACACCTTCCCGGAAATTTCAATCACTTTCGCCGTTTTTTCTTGGGGCGGGCGCCAAAAAGTCCAGCCAAGGCCCCACCGCACAGACAGCCGCACCCCAGCGGCAGGCCGCCCTCCTCGATGGCCACAGTCTTATAAAGGACCAGGCCTACGGTGAGGAGGATTAAGAAAAGTACCAGCCCTGTCAGCAGTCCCACAATGAGACTGCGGCCCTTGCAGCGGCTCACCGCCGCCGCGCCGCCTGTCAGACTACCCAGCACGCAGGCACACACGCTCATAACGCCGGTATGCTCCCGGCTCAGCGTTCCCCGGGAGATCAGTAGCGCACAGACAAAGAGGACCAGCAGGCTCACTGCTGCGGCCACCACCGCGCCGATGAGCACCTGGGTCATACACCGCAGATACCATGCCCCCGGCTCCTCCTCTGGCTTTCCCATAAAAAAGTCCCTCCCTCCACGTCTTTAGCAAAGACTATGAAGAGAGGGACGAGTTTATGACAAGGGCTCCGGCTTATTTACCGTCCTCGCTGACCTGGGTGCCCTTAGTGGAGACCGCCCACTTGGTGAATTCGATGCGGACGCGGTCAGCGCCGGTCTCGATGACGATGGTATTGTCCTTTACCGCGCAGATGGTGCCCACGATGCCGCCGATGGTGGTGATCTCGTCCCCCACGGCCAGGCTGTTGCGCATTTCGGTAGCCTGCTTTTTGCGCTTGTTCTCCGGGCGAATGAGCATAAAGTACATCAGCGCCAGCATGGCGACCATAATAATGATCATAGAATAATCCATAATACCCCTCCTGTGTATTCAAGCGACTTGAATCATTATAACGGCTTTTCCGCATTTTGGCAAGAGGTTTTTTGCTAAGGGCATCCGCGGCGGCCTTAGTCGGGCAACTTGGCATCCAGTTTTTGGCTGTATTCCGCCCGAAACGCCTCAAACGTACCGTTGTCCAGAGCCTCACGGATACGCTCCATCAGGGTGTTGTAGAAATAGAGGTTGTGCATCACGGCAAGGCGCATAGCCAGCATCTCGCCGGAGATCAAGAGGTGGCGGATATAGGCTCTGGAAAAATGTTGACAGCTCGGGCAGTGGCAGGTGGGGTCAATGGGTCGGTCGTCGTCCTTGTACTTTTCGTTCTTGATGTTCAGCGTACCCTCCCAGGTGTAGAGTTTGCCGTGGCGGGCGTTGCGGGCGGGCATGACGCAATCAAAGAAGTCCACGCCCCGCCAGACCGCCTCGATGATATTGCCCGGCGTGCCCACACCCATGAGGTAGCGAGGTTTGTCCGTAGGCATGTAGGGCTCCACCGCGTCGATGACGTCGTACATGGTATGGGTGGGCTCGCCCACGGCCAGGCCGCCGATGGCGTAGCCGTCGCAGCCGAGCTTGGCGATCTCCTTCATGTGCCAAACGCGAAGGTCCGGGTAGACGCCGCCTTGGTTGATACCAAAGAGCATCTGCCGGGGATTCACGCAGCCAGGGGCGGCGTTGAGAGCGTCGTGCTTGACCTTACACCGCTCCAGCCAGCGAAGAGTTCTCTCACAGGAGGCCTTGACATACTCATAGGTGGAGGGATTCTCCACACACTCGTCAAAGGCCATGGCCACATCGCTGCCAAGGTCGGACTGGATGGTCATAGACTCCTCCGGGCCCATAAAGACCTTGTGACCGTCGATGTGGCTGGCAAAGGTAACGCCCTCCTCCTTAATATCCCGCAGCTGGGCCAAAGAAAAGACCTGAAAGCCGCCGGAGTCGGTGAGGATGGGTCCGTCCCAGTTCATAAATTGGTGGAGTCCGCCCAGTCGGCGGATCAGCTCATTGCCGGGCCGGAGATGGAGGTGATAGGTATTGGACAGCTCGATCTGACAGCCCAGGTCCTTCAGATCCAAAGCGGATACCGCGCCCTTGATAGCCCCTTGGGTGCCTACGTTCATAAAGACCGGCGTCTGGGCCGTGCCGTGAGCGCAGGTAAAGACGCCCCGACGGGCCCGACCTTCCGTTTTCAGCAGTTCAAACACGCATAGGCCTCCTCACGAAATAAACATGGCGTCGCCAAAGGAGAAAAAGCGGTAGCGCTCCCGCACTGCCTCCTGGTAGGCTGCCAGCACATGCTCCCGGCCCGCCAGGGCGGACACCAGCATAATAAGGGTGCTCTCGGGCAGATGAAAATTGGTCACCAGGGCGTCCAGCACCTTAAAGCGGTAGCCGGGGTAGATATAGATGCCAGTCCAGCCCGAGCCCGCCTTCAGCACGCCGTCCTCCCCCGCCCAGCTCTCCACAGTGCGGCAAGAAGTGGTGCCCACGCAAATGACCCGGCCACCGTTGGCCTTGGCTGCGTTGACGGCGTCGGCGGTCTCCTGGGGCACGGTGCAGAATTCCTTGTGCATCTCATGGTCCTCTAAGTTTTCCTCTCCCACAGGCCGAAAGGTGCCCAGGCCCACATGGAGGGTCACATAACAGACCTTGACGCCCATGGCCTGGATCTGGGCCAAAAGCTCCTTGGTGAAGTGAAGCCCAGCCGTGGGCGCGGCGGCGGAGCCGGTCTCCTTGGAGTAAACAGTTTGGTAGCGCTCCCGGTCCTGCAATTCGGCCTTGATATAGGGGGGCAGGGGCATCTTGCCAAGGCGCTCCAGTACCTCCAGAAAAATACCGTCGTAGTCGAATCGGACCAGGCGGTTGCCGTCGGGCAGCACTTGGGCGATCTCCGCGGTGAGCTCGCCGTTGCCAAAGATCAACCGAGCTCCTTGACGGAGCTTGCGGCCTGGCCGGACCAGGCACTCCCAGGTCTTATTTCCCCGGTCGGTCAACAGCAGCACCTCGCAGGCGCCGCCGCCCGGCTCGCGATGGCCGATGAGTCGGGCGGGCAGGACCCGGGAATCGTTGAGCACCAGGCAGTCGCCGGGTCTCAAATAGCTTGGCAGATCGTAAAAATGCGCGTGACCCACCGCCCCGGAGGTCTTGTCCAGGGTCATCAGACGAGAGCTGTCCCGGCGCTCCAGCGGCGTTTGGGCGATCAGCTCCTGGGGCAGATCGTAGTAAAAATCAGAGGTTTTCAAGCTGCTTATTGCTCCTTACTGGATGGTGATGTCGGTGTAGTAGAAGTTCAGAATATCCCGGTAGCCGTAGCCCTGCTTAGCCATGGCGTAGGCGCCCCACTGGCTCATGCCCACATTATGGCCCCAGCCGGTGCCGTTGAAGGCGAAGACCTTCTCACCACCGCCTCCGTTCTGGCTCTGGGCGGGGATCAGACTTTGGACGCCGCTTTGGGTGATCACGTAGCTCTCCTCCCCCAGCGCTCCTACCGTGCCATCGCCGCTGATGGCATAGAGCCCGCCAATGCTTGGGGCGTTGGCGGCTCCGGCGATGGCGTAGCCGCCGGCCTGGGCGCCGCCGGAGGATGTGATGGAAAAGCGGATGGAGTTGAGGTTAAAGACGCTACGGATCCGGCCACGTTCAAAGGTGTTGCTTTTGCCGTTGCTGTCGGTGACGGTAACAGCGATCACGTTACCGGTAGGGCTGAGTTTGGTGGTGATATTGGATATTTCGGCGCAGGTATAACCCAAACCGTTGAGCCTTGCTTGAAGGTCCGCAGCGGTCCAGGTCTTGGTCCAGCGATAGTAGGACAGCTGGGACTTGCTCATGAACTGGACAGCGTATTCCTCGTATGGGTCGATCTTACCCTTTAAGTAGGGGTGATCATACCCGTTGACGTTCTTATTGTCCTCGCTGGCGCCGCCGTTGCTGGAATAATAGAGCGCGTCGATGCGCTTACCGTTATAGTAGAGCATCTGGCCCGCCGTCTCGTCCACGGCCTGATTGGTGCTGTCGCCCACGCCGGCAGCGCCCTTGTAGGCCTGGCAGTCGGTGGTGGGACAGAGGTCAAAGTGTTGCGCGGCGTGAGGTTGGCGGGAACCTCCGGCGTAGGTCCGGGCGCACACCGCCTGGGCCTTCAAAGCCTCCAGAGGCCAGGAGGTGCTCATCTCGTAAGGCACGACGCACTTGACATAGTCCTCCAGCTCGATCATGTTGACCACGGTGGATTCGCCTCCGCCGATGCGCTCAAAACGGAAGCCGCCGTAGCAACTGAGGTTCTCATTATAGGAGGTGACAGGCTTTACCCCCTCCCCGGCCAGTGGCAGCACGCCGAAGGCGCCGCTCTCACCGTCCTGATCGGCGTCAAACTGGAACAGGATCTTCGTAGAGCCCGCAGGGACTACGCTGTAGCCGTAGCCGCTGGTCTCACCCAGAGTGCCCCCCACGGCGTCAGCGGCTTCCTGCGCGGCGGCGCGACGGTTATAGGAGCCGGCGCGGACATAATATGTACCCTTCACCCAGGCCACAAAGCCGCCATCTACCGTCTCCGCGGCAGCCTGGGCGGAGGAAAAGTCGGCATACGTACCGGGCAGCTGGACATGGAAACAGCCCACTGTGCCTCGGCCCGCGTCCGTATAGCTGTACCCGCCGGAGCTTGTCAGGTACTGGTTCTGGGTGATGAGGACGCTGATCTTACTCTCAGTAGTCCAGCCCAGAGTCACAAACTGCCGCTGGGCGTCGTAATAGCCCAGGTTGTAGCCCCAGCCGGACTTGTTACGCAGGTTGGCCGCGGCCACGCGGGTATCCGTATTATTGTATAGGTAAGATAGGCCAATGCGCTTGACCGTCTCCCCCGCGGCCTGCGCCTTGAAAGGCAAAAGCGGGGCAAGCAGCAGGCATAGCGCCAACAAAGTCGACAGTTTTTTCTTCATAAGAAGCTCCAATCTGTACCAAAGGAAAATTGACACCGGGGAAAAGGTGTGCTAACATTACGTTGTATTGCTTTCAATATTATACTGGGTCGGGCGGCTGTTTTCAACGCTTTTTTGCAAAAACCCCCAGGAAATCCTTTCCCGGTCCAGAAGGAGGTCAATGAAATGGAAAAGTATCAAGTGGGCGTGGTAGGCGCCACAGGTATGGTGGGACAGCGCTTCATCACGCTTTTGGCGGGCCACCCCTGGTTCCAGCTGAAGGTGGTTGCGGCCAGCGCCCGCTCTGCAGGGAAACGCTATGAGGACGCCGTAGGCGCCAAGTGGGCCATGGACGCCCCCATCCCCGCCGAGGCCCGGGACCTGATCGTAATGAACGCCACCGAGGACGTAGACAAGATTGCCGAACAGGTAGACTTCATCTTCTGCGCCGTGGATATGAAAAAGGACGAGATCCGCGCGCTGGAGGAGCGCTACGCCAAAGCCGAGTGCCCGGTGGTGTCCAATAACTCCGCCCACCGCTGGACGGAAGACGTGCCCATGGTCATTCCCGAGGTCAATCCCGACCACATCCAAGTCATCGACGCCCAGCGCAAGCGCCTTGGGACCAAGCGGGGCTTTATCGCCGTCAAGTCCAACTGCTCCATTCAAAGCTACGTCCCCGCCTTGTCTCCCCTGCGGCAGTTCGGCATCACTAAGGTACTGGCCTGCACCTACCAGGCCATCTCCGGCGCGGGCAAGACTTTCGAGACCTGGCCGGAGATGGTGGATAACCTGATCCCCTACATCGGCGGCGAGGAGGAGAAGTCAGAGCAGGAGCCGCTGAAGGTTTGGGGCACGGTGGAAAACGGCGTTATCAAAACGGCCGCTTCTCCCGCCATCACCGCCCAGTGCCTGCGGGTGCCCGTCTCCAACGGACACACCGCCGCCGTCTTCGTCAGCTTTGAAAAAAAGCCCACTGAAGACGAGATGAAGGCCATCTGGGCTTCCTTCCGGGGCCGGGCCCAGGAGCTGAAGCTGCCCACCGCCCCCAAGCAGTTCATCCACTACTTTGAAGAACCCGACCGGCCCCAGGCCAAGCTGGACCGGGAGCTGGAGGGCGGCATGGCTGTGTCCGTGGGCCGTCTGCGCCCCGACACCCAGTATGACTACAAGTTCGTCTCCCTGTCCCACAACACCCTCCGGGGCGCTGCCGGCGGCGGCGTGCTGCTGGCGGAGCTTCTCTGCGCTGAAGGATACATCGACCACAAGGCCTAAGTCTGGAAAGGAGTCATTTCTATGCGTGAGCCTGTTTTTACCGGGACCTGTACCGCCATTGTCACACCCTTTGACCAGCACGGCGCGGTGAATTTCGACGCCTTTGGCCGCCTTCTGGACGACCAGATCGCCCGGGGCGTGGACGCCATCTGCATCTGCGGCACCACCGGCGAATCCTCTACCCTCTCCATCCGGGAGCATGTATCCGTGGTGGAATACGGCGTCAAGCGCATCGCCGGTCGGGTCAAGGTGGTGGCCGGCGCGGGCAGCAACGATACCTCCGCCGCCGTCTACCTCTGCCAGCACGCCCAGGATTCCGGCGCGGACGCGCTGTTGCTGGTGACGCCCTACTACAACAAGACCACCCAGGCCGGCCTGATCCGCCACTATGAATACATTGCCGACCGCGTGAACATCCCTATGATCCTCTACAATGTGCCCAGCCGTACCGGTGTGTCTTTTACTGCCGAGACGTACAAAACGCTGGCCCAGAATCCCAGGATCAACGGCGTCAAGGAGGCCAGCGGCAACTTCTCTCTCCTGGCCCACGCCCTTTCTATCTGTCCCGACGACTTCTACTTCTGGTCGGGCAACGACGATCAGGTGGTGCCCATGATGAGCGTGGGCGCTAAGGGCGTGATCTCCGTGTTGTCCAACATCGCGCCGGAGACCATGGTAGAGATGAGCCATCTGTGTTTGGAAAACAAGTTTGCCCAGGCGGCCAAGCTGCAGTTGGAGTATATGGACCTGATCGACGCTCTCTTCTGCGAGGTCAATCCCATCCCCGTCAAGACCGCGCTGAACCTCCTGGGCGTGGAAGCCGGACCGTTGCGCCTGCCCCTTTGCGAGATGTCGGAAAAGGATCTGGAGACGCTCAAGTCCGCCATGGCGGGCAAGGGTCTCCTCTAAGCCAGAGAAAGGACCGATGCACCGATGACAAAGCTGATCCTGTCAGGCTGTTTGGGCCGTATGGGCCGGGTCATCACCGAATTGTGTGAGGCGCGCGACGATCTGACCATTGTGGCGGGGATCGACCCCGTAGGCTCCGCTGCGGCGCTGGCCTATCCTGTTTTTGCCACGCCGGAGGAATGCCGGCAGGAGGCTGACGTGGTGGTGGACTTCTCCGCTCCCGCCGCTCTGGGCGGTCTTCTCGCCTTTGCCAAGGCGCGGCAACTGCCCCTGGTCCTGGCCTCTACCGGGTATAGCCCAGAGCAGTTGGCCGATATCGACCAAGCCGCCAAGGTCATTCCGATCTTCCGCTCCGCCAACCTCTCTCTGGGCGTCAATCTCCTGCTGGAGCTGACTCGGCGGGCCGCCCAAGTGCTGGGCGAGGATTTTGACGTTGAGATCGTAGAGCGTCACCACAACAAAAAGGTGGACGCCCCCAGCGGCACCGCCCTGATGCTGGCCGATGCCGCCAAGGACGGCCTTAGCTTCCAGCCCCAGTACGTCTATGACCGCCACAGCGTCCGCAAGGCCCGGGACCATGCTGAGATCGGTATCTCCGCCGTCCGCGGCGGCACCATCGTAGGCGACCATGAGGTCATCTTCGCCGGAGAGCAGGAGGTGGTGGAACTCCACCACCATGCCGCCTCCCGTGAGGTCTTTGCCCGGGGCGCGCTAAAGGCCGCCGCTTTTATGGCCCATGTCCAGGAGCCCAGACTCTACAACATGGCCGACATCCTGGCGGCGATCTGATATCCACAGTATCGTCAAAAAGGAGCCGGGCGCTCACAAAAGTGAGCGCCCGGCTTTTGTTACCCTATGTTCTCTTGTACTCAGCAGCCGCAGCCGTTGTTGCAGCCACAGCCGCAGCCGCAGTTACCGCCGTTGCCACAGCAGCAGAACAGGACGATGAGGATGATGATGATCCACAGGCAGCCGCCGCCGCCCCAACCGCAACCGTTGTTGCCACACATAGTCAAATACCTCCTGAATAAGATAGAGCCCAGTCTTGGCCGGCTCACTCTATCTTATGCGCAGGCAAATGATGGGTTCCGGTGTGGTTTACAGCCGGCCGGCAAAGCGTTGCAGGATGGTGGCGACCTCCGCTCTGGTGGCGGTACCCGTCGGGTCCAGGAGCCCGGTGTTCCGGCCCTGGATCAGCCCCGCGCCAATGGCCCAGCCCATGGCGTCCTGGGCCCAGGAGGAGACCTTGGCGCCGTCGGCAAAGTTGCTCAGACTGCCCGTGGCGGGCACGGCCACCTTACGGTAGTCCTTTTCAAAGCGGTAGAGCATGGTGACCAGCTGCTCCCGGGTGACGGCGGTCGTTGGCTCATAGCGATTGCCGCCCATGCCATTAACGATGCCCTTAGCGCTGGCCCAGGCAATGCCCTTGGAATACCACTGATCCGCAGGCACATCGGTGAAGGTCTCTGTTGCGCTGACGCTCTCGCCGCCGGCCACGCGGTGGAGGACAGTGGCCACCATGGCCCGGTTCATAGAGATATTCGGATCAAAAGTGGTCTCACTGGTGCCGGAGAAATAGCCGTTTTCATAGACAAAGGCCACAGCGGCGTGGAACCACTGATCCTGGGACACATCTGTAAAGGGAAGCTCCTTGCCAGGTGTGACCGGGTCACCCGTCTCCCCACCGCTCCCCTCCTTCACCGTACCTCCGCCCAGATAGGCCACAGTGCCGGCCTTGGTCTGGCGCAGCTTTGCGCTGTCGGAGGTCACCACATAGCGGTGAGAGGCTGTCAGGTCCGCTCCGACCCGAACTTCAACACCCTCGGTGACATCAGCCAGAACGCCTGCGCCTAAGGCACCGCCACCGCTTTGGAACACGGCGCTGGCGCCTTTTTTCAGTTCCAGTACATCTCCGGTCTTCAGCTGAGCCAAGGTAAAGCTGCCGCTCTTCTCCCCCGCGGCCTTCACATCCGCCTCCCCGGCCTTGTCCAGCTTAGCCACTACAGAGGAATAGACGCTCTTTGTGTCCTGGCTGGCCTGCTGCTGGAGCGCTTCAGCCAGACTGGGCAGATATGTATTCTCCCAGTAGCTCTTGGAGATCATGGGGTCGGCGCTGCCGCTGCCGACGGCGACGGCGATGCCAACGCCCAACAAGACCACAGCGGTCAGTATCAAAGTCACACGACGCTTCATGGCTATCCTTGTCCTTTCCGGTTCCTCTGCTCTCATTCCCTATTTTAGTGTACCCCATGGGTCAAAAGATGTCAATTCCGTTTCAACGGAATGTTTTTCCATCCTTGTCCCGCACCTCCAACCGCCGGTAGTGAACAAATTCCGGTTGATACTCGGAAAATTCATCTGTCAAGGCCTTTACCAATACAGACGGGTTCAAACCCGGGTTTTGCGCCGCCACAGTGATCTGAAGGGTCAGCATTCCGCTCTTGTTTTCTGTAAAGGAATACTCCTTTACGAGTGTCGGGATATCAATGGTCACTGCGCCGCTCTTAGCCTTTTTGGAGGGTTTTTCCACGATCCAGCTCTCCCGGCTCAACGCCTCGCCCCAAGCGGTCTTTAACGACTCCCTGTCGCCGGAGTATTCCAACTCCAGGGTGTAGTCCAACCATTGGAGTTCCTTCATATTTCGTTCCCCGGCGTAGCATTCCAGCACCCGGACGCCCTCGGGCAGCGCGGCGTTGAGCCGCTGGGGAACGTCGGCATGAGCTGTGCCCTCTAATAGACCGAACTCCAGAATCTCGCAACCACTGGAAAAGCCCAGCGACAGCGGCAGCGCAATGGAGATGAAGGGGTGTGGGTTGAAGCCCTCGGTGTGCTTGATGGGGATGTCAGCACGAACAAAGGCCCGCTGAAAGGTACGCATCAGGTCCAGATGGGAGATGTACCGGGCCCGTCCCTCCTTGGCAAAAAGCAGTCTGTCCTTAGGCATCGCACACGCCTCCTTCGCAGAACTGATTGGCCCCGCAGCCGCTGCACTGCTTGCGGCAATCGGGCGTGATAACGGCCTCATAGGCCCGCTGCCGCTCTCGAGCAAAGAACTGGCGGCTGACGCCTACGCTGGTGACCTCCCAGGGGAAGACCTCGTCCTCTCCCCTGGTCCGATTGGCATAGAAATGGGGGTCCACGCCAAGCTCGGCGAAGGTCTCCATCCAACGTGCAAAGTCAAAATACTCTGTCCAGGAGTCGAATTTTGCCCCCTTGCGCCAGGCCGCCTCGATGACCCGGCCCAAGCGGCGGTCGCCACGGGAAAAAACAGCCTCCAGGAAGCTGGTGTCCGGGTCGTGCCAGTTGTAGGTGATGTTCCGGTCCCGCATATTCTCCCGAAGTAGCGTCACCCGGCGCATATATTCCTCCATGTCCACCTGGCTCTCCCACTGAAAAGCGGTGTGGGGCTTGGGTACAAAGCATGCTGTGGAGACGGTGACGTGAATGCCCCGGCGCTGCTGGGCGCCATACTCCCGGCCCCAGGCCAGGACCTTTTTAGCCAGGTCCGCAATGCCCAACACGTCCTCGTCAGTCTCGGTGGGCAGGCCCAGCATAAAATAGAGCTTGACGCTGGACCAGCCGCCAGAAAAAGCGGTGCGGCAGGACTGTTTCAGGTCTTCTTCGGTGACATTCTTGTTGATGGCGTCCCGCAGACGCTGGGTGCCCGCCTCAGGGGCAAAGGTCAGGCCGCTCTTGCGTACCGCCTGGAGCCGCTGCATCAGGCTCATAGAGAAATTATCCGCTCGCAGTGACGGCAGAGAGAGGCCGATGTCCCGGGGCGCGCAGTAGTCCAGAAGCCCGTCGCACAGCTCCACCAGGGGCCGGTAGTCACTGGTAGAAAGGCTGGAAAGGGTCATCTCCTGGTAGCCTGAATCCTTGCACGCGGCAACGCCCTGCTCCACCAGGAGCTTGGGATCCTTAGCCCGAACCGGGCGGTAGGCATAGCCCGCCTGACAGAACCGGCAGCCCCGGATACAGCCGCGAAAGACCTCCAGCATCACCCGGTCGTGGACGATCTCCGTGGAGGGCACGATGGTCTGGGTGGGAAAGTAAGAGGTATTCAGGTCGGAGACGATACGCTTTAAGACAGGCAGCTTGACCCCGCCTTTGGGCTCGTAAGCGGCAATAGTACCATCTTCGTTGTACCGAACGTCCACCAAGCTGGGCACATAGAGCCCCGGCACCTGGGCCAGGGCCTCCAGCAGCCGGGCCTTGGGCCACTTTCCCGTTTTGGCCCGCTGGCAAAGGCGGATGGTCTCCACCGTCACGTCCTCCCCTTCGCCCAGGGAGAAGACGTCGATGAAGTCGCTCATGGGCTCCGGGTTATAGCAGCAGGTGCCGCCGGCGATCACCAGCGGGCAGTCCTCACCCCGGTCGGCCCGCCGAACAGGCACACCGGCCAGGTCCAGCATATTGAGGATGTTGGTATAGGCCATCTCGTAGCCCACGGAGAAGGCGATGATGTCAAAATCGCCGATGGGGTCGCCGCTCTCCAGGCCATAGAGTGAGATATGGTGGGCCCTCATCTGCTCTTCCATATCTCCCCAGGGCGCGAAGACCCGCTCACACCAGACCTCGGGGATGTTGTTCATCACCCCGTAGAGGATACGCATCCCCAGATTGGACATACCGATCTCATAGGTGTCCGGGAAGCAAAAGGCCACCCGAAAGGTTACGTTTTCCTTATCCTTTACCACTGCCCGGTACTCTCCGCCGGTATATCGAGCGGGCTTTTGTACCAAGGGCAGGATGTGCTCTAATTCCTTCCTCATGCCGTCCTCCCAACTGTCTGCCATAGTTTTTTTATTTTATCACACCTTTCGGCAAAAGGCAAAAGAAATCGCCGGGCCCGGCCCGGCGATCTCTTTTTGCTTTTCAGTTTGGCGCAGAGCCACCTACATAGGCCTCGATGGCCTGGGCGGCGAAGGCGGCGGTGCCCGGGCCGCCTACGGCGTCGATGTTTTCCCGCATCCGCGGGTCCTGGACGTACATTTGCCCAAGTTCTGCCAGGATCTCCGGGGTGCAGGTATAGTAGTGCTCAGTGATGAAATTTTGCAGTTCTTCTACTTTTTTCCGGACCTCGGCGCTGGCCGGTCCCCGCTGGCGCAGCGCGCCCAGCTGGGCCAGCAGCTTCAGCAGTTTCTGGCCCATGGCGTCCAGTTCCTCCTTTGTCTTGTTCTTCAGACGTTCCTGGCTCTCTTGATACGCCGCCGTAGCGCCCCAGCGCTCCTTGACCTCCTGGGCGTAGGCATCCATCTCCCCATGGTCAAAGGCTTGAAAGTCCATAACACTTCCCTCCTCTTGCAGTTTTTTAGCCTGTTGGATCAGCCGCGTCAGGTGGTCCCTGCGCAGCTCCAACAGTTTGATCTGGTCCGTCAGAGCGGCTTGCCGGTCAAAGCCGGGGGTATCTAAAATAGCCACAATGTCCTTGAGCGGGAACTCCAGCTCCCGAAAGAGCAGGATGAGCTGCAGCCGCTCCAAGGCCGCCTCGTCATAGAGCCGGTAGCCCGCCTGGGTCACTGCCGTGGGCTTCAAAAGCCCGATGGCGTCGTAATGCCGGAGCGTTCTTGGGGTCAGACCGGTCAATTCGCAAACCTGCCGAACGGTCTTCATGCTCTCACCTCCCTTCCGCATCATAGCATACACGATGACGCAGCGTTAAAGTCAATAGCTTTCGGGAAGATTGTAAACTTTTTTCGACAGTGGCCCTTTTGGCCTATTTTGTGGTTGTAAAAAAAGTCGAAATACTATATAATGTGTAGGCAACTTTTAGAGAGGTGAAAGTATGAGCCTTCGCATCGGTATCGACATCGGTTCCACTACCGTGAAGGTCGTGGTTTTAGACGAGGACAACAAACTGCTGTTCCGCTCCTATGAGCGGCACTACTCCAAGGCCCGGGAGCGGGCCTGCGAGACCCTGTCCGGCATCCGGGATATGCTGGAGGGCAAAGACGTTCAGCTGGTCATCACCGGCTCGGCGGGTCTGGGCGTGGCCAAGGCCTGCCAGCTGGACTTTGTCCAGGAGGTGTATGCCACCGCCGCGGCGGTGAACACCTTTATCCCCGGCACCGACGCCGTCATCGAGCTGGGCGGCGAGGACGCTAAGATCATCTTCTTCGGCGGCGCGCTGGAGGAGCGGATGAACGGCTCCTGCGCTGGCGGCACCGGGGCCTTTATTGACCAGATGGCCACTTTGATGAACGTCACCGCCGACGAGCTGGACGAGCTGTCTCTAAAACATGAGAAGATCTACCCCATCGCCTCCCGCTGCGGCGTTTTTGCCAAGACGGACATTCAGCCCATTTTGAACCAGGGTGGGCGCAAGGAGGACGTGGCCGCCTCTATCTTCCAGGCCGTGGTGGACCAGACCGTAGGCGGTCTGACCCAGGGCCGGGAACTCAAGGGCAAGATCGTCTTTTTGGGCGGGCCGCTGCACTTTTTAAAAGGTCTGCGGCAGCGGTTCGTAGAGACGCTGAAGCTGGATGAGGATCACGCCATCTTCCCGGAGGATGGCGACTGCTTTGCCGCCATCGGCGCGGCCCTGTGCGCCGGCGATTACCCCGTCCGGCGCTATGACCAGGTATTCAAGCAACTGGAGGAGTCCGTGGAGAGCGCCAATGTGGTGGACACCATGCCGCCGCTTTTTCAGGATCAGGCCGAGTACGACGCATTTTTGAACCGGCACAACGCCTCCCAGCCGCCTCAGGTAGACCCGGCGGCCTACGAAGGCCCCGCCTACCTGGGCATCGACGCGGGCTCTACCACCACCAAGATGGTGCTGATCGAACCTCATGGCGGGCTCCTTTACACCTATTACCACTCCAACCTGGGCAACCCCGTAGCCATTGTGCTGGAACAGCTGCGGGAGATCTACAAACTCTGCGGCGACCGCATCCACATCCAGGGCGCCGCTGTCACCGGCTATGGCGAGGACCTCATTAAAAACGCCTTCCACTGCGATCTGGGTCTGGTGGAGACCATGGCCCACTACAAGGCCGCCGCCCACTTTAACCCGGATGTAGACTTCATCATCGACATCGGCGGCCAGGATATGAAGTGCTTTAAGATCCGCAATGGCGCGGTGGACTCCATCATGCTCAACGAGGCCTGCTCTTCGGGCTGCGGGTCCTTTATCGAGACCTTTGCCAAGGCCTTGGGCTATAACATTGCCGACTTTTCCAGGCTGGGGCTTTTGACCAAGCACCCGGTCAATCTGGGCTCCCGCTGCACCGTGTTTATGAATTCCAGCGTCAAGCAGGCGCAAAAGGACGGGGCCAGCGTGGAGGACATCTCGGCGGGGCTGTCCACCTCCATTGTGAAAAACGCCGTCTACAAGGTCATCCGGGCCGCCTCTGCCGACGACCTGGGCCAGCACATCGTGGTCCAGGGCGGCACCTTCCTCAACGACGCGGTCCTCCGGGCTTTTGAGCTGGAGCTGGGCCGGAATGTGACAAGGCCCACCATCGCCGGGCTGATGGGCGCCTTCGGCGCGGCTCTGGCCGCCAGAGACGCCCAGTTGGAGCGCTCAGAACTGTTAAGTGAGGGCGCTTTACAGTCCTTCTCCCACAGTGCCAAGCCTGTTACCTGCAACCTCTGCACCAACCACTGCTCGCTGACGGTGAACCAATTTGACGGTGGGCGGCGCTTCGTCTCGGGCAACCGCTGCTCCCGGCCCCTGGGCCAGGAGCGGGTCAAGCGACCGGATCTAATGGCCTATAAATATGAAAAGCTCCGGGCCATGCAGGGCGTGGGGGACGGTGATGGCAGCCGGGGCCGCATCGGTATTCCCTTTGGCCTCAATATGTATGAAAATCTCCCCTTCTGGTTCGCCTTCTTCACCAAGCTGAACTTCGAGGTCGTCCTCTCGCCGGAGTCCTCCCGCAAGCTCTATCTCAGCGGCCAGCACACCATCCCCTCCGACACCGTGTGCTATCCCGCAAAGCTCATGCACGGCCATGTAGAGGCCCTGTGCCAGATGGGCGTGGACGCCATCTGGTATCCCTGCGCGTCCTACAACTTTGACGAGAAGACCAGCGATAACCACTATAACTGCCCGGTGGTGGCCTACTATCCCGAGCTTTTGGGTGCCAACGTGCCGATCTTAAAGGAGACCCAATACCTGGACCCCTACGTGGGGCTCCACCGACCCAAGGACTTTGAAAAGCGTATGGCTAAGTTCATGGAGGAAGCCTTCTCTGTACCCCCTAAAGAGACCCGCGCCGCGGCCAAGGCCGCCTTTGAGGCCTACCACGCCTACAAAGAAGACGTCCACGCTCAGGGCCAACGGTACATCCAAGAGGCTCAGGCCAAGGGTGAGCCGGTGTTGGTGGTGGCCGGGCGGCCTTACCACATCGACCCGGAGATCAACCACGGCATCAACGATCTCATCACCTCCTTTGGCTTCACCCTGGTCACTGAAGACGCCGTGGACAGCCTGGGGCACTATGAGCCCCGCAAGGTGCTCAACCAGTGGACCTTCCAGGCCCGGATGTACCAGGCGGCCCTTTACGTCTGCACCCAGGAGGATATGCAGCTGGTACAGTTGGTTTCCTTTGGCTGCGGCACGGACGCCATCACCGGCGACGAGATGCGCTCCATTTTGGAGAGCCATGGCAGGCTCTATACCCAGCTGAAGATCGACGACGTGAGCAATCTGGGCGCGGTGAAGATCCGCATCCGTTCTTTGATGGCGGCCATGGAGGCCCGCCGGGACCGGGCTTTGGACGGAAAGGAGGCTAAAAATGGCTGAGCTTCAATACGATAAGACCGGGCGGCTCCTTTTTACCAAGGAAATGAAAGAGGAATACACCATTCTCATTCCCCAGATGCTGCCCATTCACTTTGGTATGTTCCGCAAGCTCTTGGAGCTGGACGGCTACCGGGTCATCCAGCTGAACAACTCTGGCCGGGCGGTGGTGGACGAGGGACTTAAGTACGTCCACAACGACACCTGCTACCCTGCCCTACTGGTCATTGGCCAGTTTATGGACGCTATCGAGCACTTTGGGCTGGACCCCCACAAAACAGCGCTCCTGATCACCCAGACCGGCGGCGGTTGCCGGGCCAGCAATTACATCCACCTGCTGCGCAAGGCCCTGGAAAAGGCCGGTATGAGCTATATTCCCGTCATCTCCCTGTCCTTTGGTATGGAGAAGAACCCCGGCTTTAAGCTCTCTATCAAGCTCCTTCGGCGGCTGATATACGCTATGGTGTATGGCGATCTGATGATGTGGGTGGCCAATCAGGTCCGGCCCTACGAGGTCACCGGCGGCGACGCTGACCGTATGGTGGAGCGGTGGCTGGATAAGCTCATCGACGGCTTTTCCCATGGCAAGGGTATGACCCGCCCCCAGCTGCGGGTGAATTTCGACGCCATGATCGCCGACTTTGCCGCCATTCCTGTTCGAAGTGAGGAAAAGGTCCGGGTAGGCATAGTGGGCGAGATCTATGTAAAATTCTCCGCTCTTGGTAATAACGGCCTGGAAAAGTTCCTGCTCTCCGAGGGGGCGGAGCCTATCGTGCCGGGACTGACGGACTTTATGATCTTTAAGGTCTATAACCGTGTGGCCGATGTGGACCTCTACGGCGGTAGCGGTTTGAAAAAGGCCCTTTGCAAGCTGGCCATGGGCTATATGGAGTCCTGCCAAAAGGACATGATCGCGGCCCTGGAGCGCTCGGGCCGGTTCCGTGCGCCGGGCACCTTTGCCGACCTTCACAGGCTTATTCAAGGCTATCTGGGCGACGGGAACAAGATGGGCGAGGGCTGGCTCCTCACCGCGGAGATGCTGGAGCTGATCCATTCAGGCGTACCCAACATCGTCTGTGCTCAGCCCTTTGGGTGTCTGCCCAACCACATTGTGGGCAAGGGCATGATCCGGCGGCTGAAGGACGACTATCCCCACTCCAACATCGTGGCCATCGACTACGATCCCAGCGCCACCCAGATCAACCAGGAAAACCGCATCAAGCTCATGCTGGCCAACGCCAAGGCCCTGGCCAAGGAAGCCCGCCAGCCCGAGCGTGAGGAGGCTCTGGTGTAAATGGATAGCGCTTTACACTTTGTAGACGCCTTCTCGGAGGAGCACTTTCAGGCCATGTCCCTCATCCATGCTCTGGGCTGGCGGGACACCTATGTGGGCCATGTTCCCCAGGATTACCTGGACCGTGAGATCACCGATGAGCGCTGGGTAAGCGTGTTTCGGGAAAACTATGAGAGTCAAAACGGCTGTAAGGGCCTTCTTCTTTACAGAGATGACACACCGGTGGCCTGTATCAACTACTGCCCCGCCCGCCAGGTGAACTATAATCCCGGCGAGATCTGCCGCTTTGACAACGCGGGCTATGAGAACTATGGCGAGATCGCGTCCTTCTATACCCACCCAGACGAGCGAGGCAAGGGCTACGGTGGCCTGCTTTTGGAAGAGGCGGTGCGCCGCCTCCACGACCAGGGCCACAAAAAGGTCTTCCTCTTCGTTCTGCGGGAGAATGAGCGGGCCCGGGCATTCTACGCCGCCCACGGCTTTATCTGGGACGGCACCCACGCCGACATTCCCTTCCCCGGCGGCGTTGTCTGCGTGGATCTTCGATATGTGAGAGAGAAATAGAGGAGGAAATACGTGAGTACCCAAGAAAACAAGATGGGCGTGATGCCCATCAAGAAGCTGGTCATTACCATGTCCTGGCCCATCATGCTCTCCATGCTGGTCCAGGCCCTTTATAACTTTGTAGATGGTATCTTTGTCTCCAAAGCCAGTGCGGATGCTTTTTTGGCTTTAGGCTATGCCTTTCCCGCCCAGAGCCTGATGATCGCCATTTGCGCGGGCACCGGTGTGGGCGTCAACGCCCTTTTGGCCCGGCGTCTGGGGCAAAAGCGCCATGAGGAGGCGGCAGAGGTGGCCATGCACAGCTATCTCATCTACCTCTGCTGCTGGGTGCTGTTTGCCCTGTTCGGCCTGTTTTGGGCCGAGCCGTTTATCGGGCTTTTCACCAAGGACCCGGATATTTTGCGTGACGGCGCGGACTATCTGCGGGTGGTGACCATCGGCTCGCTTGGTATGTGTATGCAGTTCTCCGCCGAGCGCATTTTGCAGGCTTCGGGCAACTCCATTGGGCCCATGATCATTCAGGGCTCCGGCGCCCTTTTCAATATCATCTTTGACCCCATCCTGATCTTCGGCTACCTGGGCTTTCCCCAAATGGGCGTCGTGGGCGCAGCGGTAGCCACCATCGGCGGACAGTTTCTGGGTATGATCCTGGGCTTTATCATGGTCAAGCGCAACAAGGTGGTAGTCTTCCACTTCCGGGATTTTCACTACCGCCGCCACATCGTGGGCAGTATCTACCGCATTGGCCTGCCCTCCATCGCCATGCAGTCACTGACCACGGTGATGGTCTTTGGCATGAACAAGTTCCTGGCCCAGATCAGCGAGGCCCACGTCTTTGTGTTGACGGCCTACTTCAAGATCCAGTCCTTTGTGTTCATGCCTGTATTCGGTCTCAATAACGGCGTTATCCCCATCATCAGCTTCAACTACGGCGCTCGGGAGCCTCAGCGCATCCGCCAGGCTATCCGCTTTTCCCTCAAGCTGTCGCTGATCATCATGTGCTGCGGAACGCTTCTGTTTTTGGCCATTCCTGGGCCGCTACTGTCGCTGTTTGAGGCAACGGATGCCTCCACGTCTACCCTGGCCTTCGACCAGGTCCTGGCGGTGGGCGAAAGCGCGCTGCGGGTCATCTGTTTATCCTTCCCCCTGGCTGCTGTGGCCATCATCCTCATCGGCGTATTCCAAGCCTTGGGCACGCCCATCCTCAGCCTGCTGTGTTCGTTGACCCGGACGCTTTTGATCCTGCTGCCGGCCGCGGCGCTGTTTACCTTCTTCTACCCCGACGGAGTCTGGGCCTCCTTCCCCATCGCGGAAGGGCTGTCGCTGATCCTGGCCGTCTTCTTTTACCGCACAAGCACAAAATCCCGCATTGCCTCCTTGGAGTGACAGATTTCGCGGAAAGCGTGGTATATTTTTAGGAAAAAGGATGTGTTTTGGATGGCAAACACCTATAGCGTTGATCTGAGCGCCCTCATTGAGGAGTTTAAGCTGGAGGTCATCCGGGGCGGCTCCAGTTACAAAAACACCCCCATCACCATTGAAGAGGTAAACCGCCCCGGCCTGCAGCTGGCAGGCTACTGGGGCTACTTCGACCCCAAGCGCATCCAGCTGATCGGCCTGGTGGAGAACACCTATTTGGAGGGCGTCAGCGCTGAAACCCGGCGACAGGCCTTTGAGCAGCTGATGAACTACCCCATCCCCGCCCTTATCATCACCCGGTCACTGGAGCCCTTCCCGGAGTGCGTGGAGATGGCGGAAAAGTATGACCGCACCATTTTGCGCACCACCGAATCCACCGCCGCCTTCATGAGCTCTATGATCAGCTTCTTGAAGACCTCTCTAGCCCCGCGCATCACCCGCCACGGGGTCTTGCTGGAGATCTACGGCGAGGGCGTGCTGCTGCTGGGCGAATCGGGCGTTGGTAAAAGCGAGACGGCCATTGAGCTGGTCAAGCGTGGCCACCGTTTAATTGCCGACGACGCCGTGGAGATCAAGCGCACCGGGCCTCGCCGCCTGGTGGGCAACGCCCCTCCCCTGATCCAGCACTATATTGAGCTGCGGGGCATCGGCGTGGTGGATGTGCGGCAGTTGTTTGGTATGGGCGCGGTCAAAGATGAGCAGGACATTGATCTGATCATCAATCTGGAACACTGGAAGGGCGACAAGGTCTATGACCGGCTGGGCGTGGAGAGCCTCTATACCTCGGTGCTGGATGTGCAGATCCCCTCGCTTACCGTCCCGGTCCAGCCCGGCCGGAACCTGGCCGTGATCATCGAGGTAGCCGCCATGAACAACCGCCATAAGAAAATGGGCTACAATGCCGCGTTGGAGTTTACCCAGCAGATCAATCAGCACTTTGACCAGGCTATGAGCCAACAGAACGATCAATGAGATGAGGTGAATATCATGCGTCCCAATACCCTTTACATCGTAGTTCCATGCTATAACGAAGAGGCTGTGCTGCCCGAGACCTCCAAGCGTTTGCGCGCTAAGCTGGAAGAGCTGATCAGCCTTGGGCAGATATCCCCCCGTAGTCGTGTTCTTTTTGTCAACGATGGCTCTAAAGACAAGACCTGGGGACTGATCGAGGCCCTTCACCAGGACTGCCCCCTCTTCTCCGGCATCGACCTCAGCCGTAACCGCGGCCACCAAAACGCGCTACTGGCTGGACTGATGACGGCCAAGGACCGAGCGGACATGGTCATCTCTATGGACGCCGATCTGCAAGACGATGTGGACGCGGTGGACGCCATGGTGGAAAAGTACCATGAGGGCTGCGACGTGGTCTACGGCGTGCGTTCCAGCCGAAAGAAGGACAGCTTTTTCAAGCGCTTTACCGCCGAAGGCTTCTACCGGCTGATGAACGCCATGGGCGCGGAGACAGTGTTCAACCACGCCGACTACCGCCTGATGTCCAAAACCGCGCTGGAAGGCTTGTCTCAATTCAAGGAGGTCAACCTTTTCCTCCGGGGCATCGTCCCGCTGATCGGCTATACCTCCGCCACGGTAGAGTATGAACGAGGCGAACGCTTCGCCGGCGAGAGCAAATATCCGCTGAAAAAGATGATCGCTTTTGCCTTGGAGGGCATCACCAGCCTATCCACCAAGCCTATTCGGCTTATTACGGGTCTTGGCTTTCTGATCTTCTTTGTCAGCATCGTCATGCTGATCTCTTTCCTGGTCCAATGGGCCCTAGGCATGACCGTCCAGGGCTGGGCCAGCGTGATATGCTCGGTATGGGCCATCGGCGGCCTCATTTTACTGGCTCTGGGCGTTGTGGGCGAGTATATCGGCAAGATCTATCTGGAGACTAAGTCCCGCCCCCGCTTCCTGATCCGGGAAGTGCTGGACAAGGAAGAAAACTAAGCGTTTTTATTTTTGGACCCCACTCTCACAATCATAAGATGGGCAACCCAAAGGGTTGCCCATCTTTGTTTTTATCTTCCCGTCCCCCGTTTGACCTTTTTTGTGTGGGCCAGGCATTATACTGAAAGGGCCGTGGGAGAGGAGGGGTTGGTATGGTGGTATATTGGGACACGCTGGTCCTTTTGAACCTGGTGCTGGACTACCTTCTGCTTCTGCTCACCGGGCGGGTGGCTGGAGCGGCGCTGTGCCGGTGGCGGATTTTTTTGGGCGCGTTGCTAGGCGCACTATACGCCGGGGCCATCTTCTGGCCCGGCTGGCCCTTTCTGGCCCACCCGCTGGTACGGCTGGGCGCCGGTGTGCTGATGGTGTTGACCGCATACGGTCACCAGCGGCGGCTTTTGAAGCTCACGGTGGTCTTTTTCGCCCTCAGCGCCGCCTTAGGTGGCGGGCTGTACGCCCTGCAGCTGCTGGGGTTGACCACCACGCTGGATATTCGCTATCTCCTGCTCTTCGCCGCGGCAGCCTACGGCGTCCTCTCCCTCTTTGGCCGCCGTCTGGCCCGGCACGGGCCCCGGGAACTGCGGCCAGTGGAGGTTCGCGTGGGCCAGCAACGGGCAAAACTCACCGCGCTGGTGGACAGCGGTAACACCCTGACAGACCCCATGACGGGCAAGGGCGTCATCGTGGCCGAGGGGCAACGCATGACCGCGCTGCTGCCGCCAGAGGCGGACTTTGACCGCCCCTGCCAGTGTTTTCCATCTCTTCAGGAGCCACGGCGGTTCCGGCTGCTGCCCTACCGGTCAGTGGGCGTGGGGCAAGGGCTGTTGCTGGCGGTGCGGGCGGACAGCGTCAGTGTCGCCGGTAAGGACCTGGGGCCTCGCCTGGTGGCCCTCTCCCCCACCCCTGTCAGCGATGGCGGCGGCTATGACGCGCTGGTCTTTGAGGAATAAAGCATAGGAGTGTGACTATGAAAACGGCAGTTTTGGAGGGCATTCGGCTGAAATTCACCCTGCTTTTGACCCGCTTGGGTCTTTGGGAGCCGGATAAGGTCATGTATATTGGCGGCAGCGATACTCTGCCGCCCCCTCTCTCCCGGGAAGAAGAGGCGGAGCTTTTGCAGCGGCTGGATGAGGAGGAGGTCCGCAGCCGGCTCATCGAGCGTAATTTGCGGCTGGTGGTCTACATCGCCCGGCGGTTTGAAAACACCGGCGTGGGCATCGAGGACCTGATCTCCATCGGCACCATCGGGCTGATCAAAGCCGTAGGCACCTTCCAGCCCGCCAAGAACATCAAGCTGGCCACCTATGCCAGCCGATGCATTGAAAACGAGATCCTGATGCACCTGCGGAAGATCGCCAATCTGAAAAGCGAGGTTTCCTTCGACGAGCCGCTGAATACCGATTACGACGGAAACGAGCTTCTGCTGTCCGACATTCTCGGCACTGAGGGCGACACGGTGGTCAAGCCCCTGGAGGAGGATGTAGATCGCCAGCTGCTGGCTATGGCCCTTCGCAAGCTGACTTCTCGGGAGCAGACCATCATTACCCTACGCTTCGGCCTGGACGGCAAGGGAGAACGGACCCAAAAGGACGTGGCTGACCTACTGGGCATCTCCCAAAGCTACATATCCCGGCTGGAAAAGCGCATTATCGCCCGGCTGAAACGGGAAATTTTGAAGATGGCATGAAAAACGGCGTGGGCCACTGCCCACGCCGTTTTTCTTACATATCTTCTATCAGCTTTTCTATCCTGCCCGACTGAATATCGTCCAGATGCCGGGCAATCTTTTCCTCTGGCCAATCCCACCATTTCAGCCTTTCCAGCGTCTCTACGGTCTCCGGAGCAAACCGCTGGCGGATGGGTCTGGCGGGCACGCCGCCTACGATGGTGTACGGCGGCACATCCCGAGTCACCACTGCCCGGGCGCCGATGATCGCCCCGTCGCCAATGGTAACACCCGCCAGAACAACAGCCTCGTAGCCGATCCACACATCGTTACCGAGGATAATATCACCCTCATTGTCCCAGGCCTTGGGGATATCCTCTACCGGCAGTCCCCACTCCTCAAAGAAAATCGGAAAGGGGTAGGTGGATAGGCTGCTCAGGGCATGGTTGGCGCTGTTGAACAGAAACTTTGCGCCGCAGGCGATGGAGCAAAATTTTCCAATCACCAGCCGCTCATGGTTGACGGGATAGTGGTAGAGCACATTATTGCGTTGAAAATCCCTGGGGTCATGGACAAAGTCGTCATAGACCGTGTACGCTCCCACCTCAATGGAGGGGTCGGTCACGACATTTTGTAAGTAGACGGTGCTGTGCCCCTGAGAGCGGGGATATATTTTCCATTGCGGGATCATCAAAAAACCTCCTTGGTTCGTTTCTATTCTTGGACGATCCCGCATCCCACAATACAGCGCTTCACGCATACCACCACACTTTATGTACTTTGTGCCAGCTTCTCTTCGAGCAGACTGTTCGCCAACTCAAAGGCTTTGATACGCCGCTTGGCCAGCGTGATCTGGGGCTTATAGCGCTGAGGCTCCTCTTTCCCCTCCAGGGTCTTGACTACCTGGCGGAGCTTATGGAGGGTGGAGTCGATCTGGCGCTTGGCCTCCAGATAATCTTCTCGCTCCGTCATCACAGTTTCAAACGGGCGGTGAGGGCGGCGTAGAATTGGCCGACGTGGTAGCCGTCCAGCAGGCGGTGGTTCAGCTCCAGGCTCACATTCAGCATGGTGCGGTCATCCCGCTCCTCCCAACGGCCCCAGGACACCCGGGGAATGGTATCGGTGGGGTCCACGTCCCGCTCATTGGTCAGCGCGGTGATGGGAAACCAGGGCAGGCAGGTGAAATAGATCAACTGGTCCTCGTCCCAGTCTCCACTGGTGATGAACGCCTCTTGGGCGGCGGCCTTCGCCTTGGCCCGGAGGCAGAAGTCCGCCAGGTCGTCCCCCGCTTCCAGGGTAACGATCTGGAACAGCTCGCTCCCCGGCTTCAGGTCGGTAAAGCTGGGCACCAGCCGGTCATGGCGAACGATCACGCCGTTTCGGTCTCGGAGGCGAAATTCCTCCACATCCTCCATGGCCTTGGTCACCAAAAAGACCAAAGCGGCGTAAAAGGACAAACTCTTTTCCTTGACGTACCGGCGCAGGTCCGTTACATCTACAGGGAAGGTCAGGCTGTAAAAGGGGTGGGACATGGGGGCAAAAAAGCGGTAGTGCTCCTCCCTTTCCCACGCGGCGCGGTCGATGATCTCCATGGCTTACATCTTCACCGGGGCGTTGACGCCCAGAAGGCCCAGGCCGTTGGCGATCACGGCCCGGGTGGCGTCGGCCAGCTTCAGACGGGCCTGAGCCACCGCCGCGGCCTCGCCCTTGATGCGATGGGCGTTATAGAAGCGGTGGAAATCGGCGGCCAGGTCCACCAGATAATGGTTGATCTGGGAGGGGTCCAGGCTTTTGGCCGCCACGCGGATCTCACTGGGATAGCGGGCCAGGGCTTTAAGAAGCGCTGTTTCCTCGGCGCTGGTGAGCAATCCCATGTCCACCTCCGCCGCGGCGGGGATAGTCAGGCCCTCTTCGCTTTGGAGCTTGGCGAGCATGGAGCAGATGCGGGCGTGGGCATATTGGACGTAGTAGACCGGGTTTTCACCGTCCTCCCGGACGGCCAGGTCCAAATCGAAGTCCACCGGGCTGGAGGGCTTGGAGCTATTGAAGAAGAACCGGGCCGCGTCCACGCTGACCTCGTCCAACAGGTCATGGAGGGCAATGGCCTTGCCCGAGCGCTTGGACATCCGCACCGGCTTGCCGTCTTGCAGCAAATTGACAAGCTGCATCAGCACAATGATCAGCCGATGGGACCCGTCCAGCCCAAGGCCGTCCAGGGCGGCCTGGAGCCGGGCCACATGGCCGTGGTGGTCGGCGCCCCAGATGTTGATAGCGGTGTCAAAGCCCCGGTCCTGGAGCTTGTTGCGGTGGTAGGCGATGTCGGCGGCAAAGTAGGTATAAAAGCCGTTGGCCCGACGCAGCACGTCGTCTTTCAGGTCCAGCTTCTCCACCTGCTCGGCGGTCTTTCCCTCGCGCAGATATTTCTCTTGCAGGAGCTTGGTGGTGTTGAGCCAAAGAGCGCCGTCCTGCTCGTAGGTATAGCCCTTGTCAGTCAGCAGTCCCACCGTCCCAGCCACTGCGCCGCTGTCGTGGAGGGTGGATTCCAGGAACCAGGTATCATATTTGATGCCGTATTTCAGCAGGTCGGCCTTCATCTTGGGGATATTGCGCGCAAGGCCGTATTGGGCCAGCGCCTCCTGGCGCTTTTCCTCGCTCTCAGCGGCCAGACCGTCGCCAAACTCCGCGCGGTAGGCGGCGGCCAGCTCCCGGATGTCCTCGCCATGGTAGCCGTCTTCGGGGAACTCTACCGCGTCCTCGCCGCGGATAAGCTGTAAATAGCGACAGTCGATGGACTTGGCGAACTTGGCGATCTGGTTACCCGCGTCGTTGACGTAGAACTCCCGCTCCACGCTGCAGCCCAGCCGGTCCAAAATGGCGGCCAGGGTATCGCCCAAAACGCCGCCCCGGGCATTGCCCATGTGCATGGGCCCGGTGGGGTTGGCGGAGACAAACTCCACCATCACACGCCGGCCCTTACCCGCGTCGCTACGGCCATAGCTGTCGCCTTCGGCCTCAATGACAGAGAGGGCCTGGGCAAACCACCGCTGGCCCAGGGTGAAGTTCAAAAAGCCCGGTCCGGCGATGTCCACTTTGGAAAAGTAGGTGTCCGTCAGGTCCATTTCCTCCACCAGGATCTGGGCGATCTGGCGGGGATTCATGCCCAGGGGCTTGGCGGCGGCCAGGGCAAAGGAGGTGGCCCAGTCGCCGTTTTTCACGTCCTTGGGCACCTCCACCTGTCCGGCCACAGTCTGCCCACCGGGCAGCTTGCCCGCCTGGGCGGCTTTTTCATAGGCAGTTTGGGTCAGGGCCTCGATCTGGCTCTTGGCCGCGTCCATCATGTTCATTTCCGGCACCTCGCTTGTCTCTTTCTCACTACTGGGGCAATCGTCCGGGCACGGCCCGGCGCACGCTAATATGGAACATATTCTGCCCGGCCTGGCCATGCTCGATCTCCAGGGCGTAGTAGATGGTCACGTCGCCGCCCCGGCTATCCAAAGACGCGCGCATCTTGCGGGTGTTGATACCCACAGAGAGCGCGCCATAGGGCGTGTCGTACATGGAGAGGTGACGTCTCCCCTCCTCAAAGACCATCTGGGAGTTCACCGCGCCCACCCGCTGGAGCGTCACCCGCCGGGGTTCCACCTGGATGGTGGTAAGGGTGCCCTCCAGCCCAGTGACCTCGCTTTCCTGATAAGAAAGGGTAACGCCCGCGTCGCCGTGGTCCTCCAACTTGCCCTCGGTGACCAATTCGATGACCTCCGGCTGGCTCTGGGGATAGGACTGTTTGCCCTTGATGGAGATAATAACGTCGTGTTCCATGGCTCTCCACCTCCATTCGGTCCAAAGTCATACCAGGGGATTATACCTTGAAAGAAAGGAATTGTAAAGAGGGGAAGCCTGAGAAGTTTTGTCGGTGACAGGGCTTATATCAATATTCCTCAATGGCGATCTGCTGGGCCTGGCCCTGGATGTCCTCGCCTAAAAAGATGGAGGCCAGGGCGCCGAAGTCGGCAGCGCTGTCGCTGGCAAAGTAGCGGTGGGTGCCGCCGCTCTCCTTGCCGCAGGCCATATCCCGCTCCGCCAGGAGCCGGGCCACCGTGTCTACACAGGCCGCCCCAGAGCTGATCAGGGTCACCTCTGGGCCCAGATAGGTCCCGATGGCCTCGGCCAGCAACGGATAGTGGGTACAGCCCAGCACCAAGGTGTCCACCGCCGCGTCCTTCATGGGCGCGATGTACTCCTCCACCAACAGCCTCACCAGCGGGTCATCCGGCCGGTAGCGACCGTTTTCCACCAAGGGCACAAACAGCGGACAGGCCCGGGTGGTGACCTGCACTTGCGGCATCAGCTGCCGCAGCGTCCGCTCATAAGCGCCGCTGGCAATGGTAGTCTTGGTACCCACCAAGCCGATGCGGCCCGTCTTGGTGGCACACACGGCGGCCCGAGCCGCAGGCTCCACCACGCCGATGATGGGCAGTGGGTTTTCCCGGGTCAGCACCTCCAGGGCGGTGGTGGACACTGTGCCGCAGGCAATGACAATGGCCTTCAGATCAAAGGTCCGCAAAAAAGCCACGTCCTGGCGAGCGTATTTGACAACGGTCTCCGCGCCTTTACTGCCGTAAGGCACCCGGCCTGTATCACCAAAGTAAACAATGTCCTCACCGGGCAAGCGGTGGATCAGCTCACGCACCGTCGTAAGCCCTCCCATGCCGGAATCAAACACTCCTATGGCCCGCGTGTCCATGGCCTTCCCTCCTGTTGATCGTATATTCCTTCTTATCATATGACACTTTGGCGCGAATAACAAGGGGCAATTTGCGTTTTAGAACAACTGTTTGACAACGCTTTTTCCATGTGGTATACTAAGAAAAAACCTGTGTGGCAAGGAGGCGGCGAGCTGTGGAGCGGACCATCCTACACTGCGATCTGAACTGCTTTTTCGCCTCGGTGGAGCTGCTGGGCCACCCGGAGCTTCGCCATCTGCCTGTGGCCGTCTGCGGCGATCCCACCAGCCGCCACGGCATTATCCTGGCCAAAAACGAGCCGGCCAAGGCCTTTGGCATCCAGACCGCCGAGACCATCTGGCAGGCCAAAAGCAAATGCCCGGACCTGGTGCTGCTGCCGCCCCACCACCAGCAGTACCGGGACCTCTCCCGCCAGGTCAATGCCATCTACCAAGAATACACCGACCGGGTAGAGCCCTTCGGTGTGGACGAAAGCTGGCTGGACATCACCGGGGCCATCCACCTTTTTGGCGGCAACGGCAAGGCATTAGCCAATGAGTTGCGGCGGCGACTCCGGGAGGAACTGGGACTCACCATTTCGGTGGGCGTTTCCTACAATAAGGTCTTTGCCAAGCTGGGCAGCGACTACAAAAAGCCTGACGCCACCACCGTCATCACGCCCCGGGACATGGAGCGCATGGTGTGGCCGCTGCCTGTCGGGGCTATGCTCTTTGTGGGCCGGGCCACCCAGCGGGTGCTGGAGCCCTACGGCGTCAAGACCATCGGCGACCTGGCCCGGTTCGACCCCCATTCTTTGGAATCCCTCTTGGGCAAGCTGGGCGTCCAGCTCCACCGCTACGCCAACGGCTTGGACGATGAGCCGGTGGCTTTGGCCGGCAGCTGGACGCCGCCAAAATCCGTGGGCAACGGGCTTACCTTTTCTCAAAACCTCACCACCTGGGATGAGGTCAAGACCGGCATCGCCCTGTTGTGCGACGGCGTGGCCACCGAGCTTCGAAAAAACGCCATGGTGAGCCGCACGCTGCAGCTCACCCTTCGAGACCCGAAATTTAAGGATATCTGCCGCCAGCGACCCCTGCCCCGGCCCACCCAGTACGCCCGGGAGCTGGCTGAAACATCTCTGGACATTCTCCAAGACAGCTGGAAGCCAGGCAGCCCCATCCGGGCGTTGACCGTTACAGCGCAAAATCTCATCCCACAGGAGGAGGGCTGGCAGCAGATGGATCTGTTTGCCGGGCCAGAGGAGGACCCACAGCGGCAAAAGCAGGCCCACTTGGAGACAGCTATGGACGCCATCCGGGAAAAGCTAGGCAAAAAGGCCATCGGCTTTTCCGGTGTGATAGGTAAGGGCGCCCGGGAACACGATCTGTAGATCAAGCCCGGACGGGAGTGATCCCCGTCCGGGCTTGTTGTTTACAGCTTCTCCGGCAGCGTCGCCAGCAGACTGTCCACGTCCGCTTCGGTCGTCGTAAAGCAGGTTACGAACCGAACGGCCACTTCCCTGTCGCTGAGTTCGCTCCAGATCTCATAGGCGCAGACCCGGTCCAGCGTTTCCAGAAGCGTCCGGGGCACGATGGGGAAGATCTGATTGGTGGTGGTCTCGTTCAGCATGGCGTATCCCTTGGCTATCAGCCCCGCCTGGAGCCGTCCGGCCATGGCGTTGGCGTGGCGGGCCATGTCCCAGTATAGGCCCTTTTCCAGCAGAGCCTGGAACTGCACCCCCAGCAGCCAGCCCTTGGCCAGCACCGCGCCCCGCTGCTTTTTGATGCGGAAGAAGTCTTGCTGAAGCTCGGGTTTGACAATGACCAGCGCCTCACCCATCAGCGCGCCGTTTTTCGTGCCGCCGATGTAGAACGCGTCGCACAGCCGGGCAAGGTCGGGCAAGGTCACGTCGTTGTCGCTGGCCGTTAGCGCCGAGCCGAGACGCGCGCCGTCCAGAAAAAGCAGTAGGCCGTTTTTCCGGCAGCAGGCCGACAGCGCCTCCAGCTCGGCCAGGGTGTAGACCCCGCCGGTCTCAGTGGCGTCGGAGATATAGACCATGGCGGCCTTGGCCACATGGGGATCAGCGCACATCCTGACCACCGGCTCGATGGCGGCGGGCGTCACCTTGCCGTCCGGGCCCGCGCTCACTTGAAAGAGCTTGTGGCCCGTGGCCTCCACCGCGCCGCCCTCATGGCCGTTGATGTGGCCGCTCTGGGCGCAGATGACCCCTTCCCAGGGCCGCAAAAAGGCGGCAATGGCGGTAAAATTGGCCTGGGTGCCGCCGATGAGAAACTGGACGTCGGCCTGGGGCGCTTGGCAAAGGTCCCGGATCAGATCGGCGCACCGGGCGCAGTAGTCATCCGCACCGTAGCCCACATTACCCTCCAGATTGGTGGCAAAAAGGGCTTCCAAAACCTTTGGATGGGCGCCCATACAGTAGTCGTTTCGAAATTGAAGCATAGCAAGGCATTCTCCTTTATAGATATTGAACAGCCTGGCCTTGCGGACAAGGCCAGGCTGTAAAGTGAATAGGCCTTACAGTTTAAAACTGTCCTTCAGGCTCACCGCCCGGTTGAAGACCAGATGGCCCGGCTTGGAATCCCGGCTGTCGGCGCAGAAATAGCCCTGGCGCATGAACTGGAAGCGGTCGCTGGCCTTGGCGTCCGCCAGGCTCGCCTCCACCTTGCTGTCCGAGAGCACCTCCAGAGAGTCCGGGTTCAGACAGTCCAGGAAGTTTTTGTCCCCGGCGTCCGGATCGGGGTCGGAGAAGAGGTTGTCATAGAGCCGGACTTCGGCGTCCAGGGCAGTGGCGGCATCCACCCAGTGGAGGGTGGCCCCCTTCACCTTTCGGCCATCGGCGGGGTCACCGCCGGTGCTGTCGGGGTCGTACTCACAGGCGATCTCAGTCACGTTCCCCTGCTCGTCGGTCTCATAGCCCACACACTTGACAAGGTAGGCCCCCTTCAGCCGGCACTCGGGACCGCCCGGGTAGAGGCGCTTATACTTGGGCACGGGCTCGGGCAGAAAGTCTTCCGCTTCCACCCACAGCTCCCGGGAAAAGCTCACCTTCCGGGTCCCAGCCTCGGGCTTGCCGGGGATGTTCTCCACCTCAAAGACCTCGCTCTTGTCTGCGGGGTAGTTGGTGATGACCAGCTTGACGGGCCGCAGCACGGCCATGACCCGCTGGGCGTTCTCGTTCAAGTCCTCCCGCAGGCAGTGCTCCAAAAAGCCGAATTCCACGGTAGAGGCGGCCTTGGAAACACCGTTTCGCTCGGAAAAGGCCCGGATGGCGGCAGGGGTATAGCCCCGGCGGCGCAGACCGCAGATGGTGGGCATCCGGGGGTCGTCCCAGCCGGAGACCCGGCCCTCCTCCACCAGCTGGCGGAGCTTGCGCTTACTCATGACGGTGTAGTTGATGCCCAGACGGGCGAACTCGATCTGCCGGGGCTTGTGGTAAGGAAGCGTGATGTTGTCTACCACCCAGTCGTAGAGGGGGCGGTGGTCCTCAAACTCCAGGGTACAAAGGGAGTGGGTGATGCCCTCCAGGGCATCCTCAATGGGATGGGCGAAGTCGTACATGGGATAGATGCACCACTTGTCGCCGGTGTTGTGGTGGCGCATATGGTTGATACGGTAGATTACGGGGTCACGCATATTGAAATTCCCGCTGGCCAGATCGATCTTGGCCCGCAGGGTATACTTGCCGTTGGGGAACTCCCCTGCCCGCATCCGGGCGAAGAGGTCCAGGCTCTCTTCGATGGGCCGGTCCCGCCAGGGAGAGCGGGCCGGGGTGGACACATCGCCCCGGTACTCCTTGAATTCCTCCGGCGTCAACTCGCAGACATAGGCCAGGCCCTTCTTGATGAGCTCCACGGCGAAGTCGTACATCTGCTCAAAGTAGTCCGAGGCGTAAAAGAAGCGGTCGCCCCAGTCATAGCCCAGCCAGTGGATGTCCTCCTGGATGGCGTCTACAAACTCCTCGTCCTCCTTGGTGGGGTTGGTGTCGTCCATGCGGAGGTTGCACACGCCGCCGTACTTCTCCGCCGTGCCGAAGTCCACAAAGATGGCCTTGGCGTGGCCGATGTGGAGGTAGCCGTTGGGCTCGGGCGGGAAGCGGGTGTGGACCTGCATCCCCTCGCACCGGCCCCCCGGAGCCAGCTCCTCGTCGATAAAATCGTGGATAAAATTCTGGGACATCCCGGTGCTCATTTCCTCCGGCATATGTCTCAACTCCTCGCTCAAGTAAAATATACAAGCCAGCCGCCCTTATCCAGGCAAGCTAACTTGTATATTTTATCCTGTCATGGCTGAAATTGCAATAGTTTTTTCCTACCCTCCTCCGCCCTTGAGAAACACATTTTAAAACGGTGCTTTACTCTGTTATCTTGGGTGCATATACAAGTAGCAACAGAAAACCTCCCGGAACGTTCCGGGAGGTTTTTCGGTGTTATTCCGCGGGGATGATCTTGATCTGACTGGCCTCCAGGCCGGTCTGCTCCATGGCGATCTCCATGATCTTGGCCGTGTCCGTCTCGGTGAGCGCGTCTGTGTCCAAAGAGACCACGATCGACGCGCTGTCCTCGCCCACAAATGCTACGCAGTCGGTATAGCCCTTGGCCACCACCAGGCTCTCGATCTCCGCCTCGGCCATGGTGCAGTCGGCCATGACCCGGATGGAGGCGTTGGCCTCGTTGCGCATGGCCTGGTCGGCGTCATTGTTGGCGGCGGCCTCCTCCAGGAGGCTCAGAGCCGAATCCCGGGCCTGCTGGCGGTTGATGCGGGCGTTGGAGAAATAGTCGCCGGAGGGCTTTTGCTGCTGCGCCGGGTCTGCCGACGGCGCGGGGGCGGGACTTTGCATAGCCTCGCTGCCGCTGCTATCGGGGTCTGCCGAGGCGCCTACCATAGCCGCGCCGCCTAGCAGTTTACCCGTTGGAAGAGCATTGGCGCTCACGTCCGACGTTCCCTGGGAGTAGGACCAGTTTAAGTACACCGCCGCGCACACGAACAAGACGATCGCGGCCACCACCGCATTGCGTTTCCAGATCTTCATTTCCCTCAACCCTTTCCTTCACAAATCAAAATTTTATCCGCGCCCAGACCGGTCAAGGCGCTAACTGCCTGCATCAATTTCAGCCGCACGTCGGCGTCGTCCCCGCCCTGGCACACCACCAGCGCCCCTTGGAACTTGGGGTAGAGCTGCTGGACCTGCACAGGGCTCTCGCCGGCGGCGCCGGAGCCGGAAACCACAACGGTGGTGCTCTGAGACTCACTTCCTCCGTCGGCGGAGCGGACGTTTTTCTCATTCTCTGCCAGTACCCGGCGGGCGCTGCTTTGCGCGGTGAGCATCACGCTCACATCCCCTGCCCCACGGACCTTGGACAGCGTTTGTGCCAGCTTTTCCTCCAGCGCGGAGAGGTCAAACTCCTCCTCTTGCACCTTGGCTGGGGCCTGCTGTACAGTCTCCGGTTGGGGCGCTTTTTCCCCACTGGGCCACAGCAGCAGCACTGCTCCCGCCAGCATCACCAGCAGTACGTATTTGTACTTCCCAAATAGCTCCGGGGCCTTGTCCCGCCACTTTTTCCAGGGTATTTCCCACTTCACTTCACGTCCATCCTTTCCAACGTCCGGCTGTCCTGGTCCAAGGCGAAGTCGGCCTCCAACGCCGCCTCCAGCTGGGCCCACGCTTCTTGGCTCCCCTTGCCCCGGACCTCTACAGACTCCGGCGCGGGAAAGCCGTCCTCTCTCATGCGGCAGCGCACTTCTACCTGGGCCTCTTCAATGCCCAATTCCGCCGCCTTGTCCGAAATATATGCGGCGGTCTCCTGGGCTATGATGGATTTTATCATGTCCTCCTGGGCGACCGTCTCCACCGCGCTTTGGTCGACGCTCAGCCGCGCCACACTCTGTGACAAGGCGTTCTCATCCAAAGACCGGATCGGGCTCAGCGCCGCCAAAAGAAGCAGCAGACCGCCGGCCATGCGGGTCAGGGCCTTGGGAAACCCCTTGGGGCACAGTGCGTCGGCCACAGCGGCGATCATAGCCGCGCAGGTGATAGACAAAAGCCAGCTTCTCAGCCACTCCATTTTACACCGCCCCTGTCGCCGAAAGGCACGAAATTACGCAAATCAGCAGCAGCACCCCGCAGCACCCCATCATGCCCAGCTCCAGAGCAAACGCCCCGCCGACGGCGTCGATCAGATCGGTGAGCTTGCCGCCCGACACCGTGGCACAGAGGGCCGCGGTGAGCTTGTAAACAAGGTAATGAACGCCCATGCGTAAGAAGGGCGTCAGGCATATGCCCAAGATGACCAGCATTCCAAAAACGCCCACGGCGTTTCGCAGCATCCCCGCGCTGACCAGCACCGTCTCCGCCGCGTCAGACAGTACACCACCTACCACCGGCACCGACCCGGAGATGGCGAACTTTGCCGTCTTCAGCGTGATAGCGTCCGCCGTACCGGCGATGACGCCGCTAATGGAGAGATAGCCCACGAAGACCAGCATCACCGTGGTCAATATCCCAGTGGCAATGCCTTTCAAAGTCCCGGCCATGCGTTTCAGGCCGGGATTGCCCAGAGCCGCGGACACCGCGCTGGCGGCCACAAAGGCATAGGTCAGCGGGATCAGGAGCTTGACAATGAGCTGAAAGAGGACGTTGGAAAAAAGTACCGTGGCGGCGTGGCGGGCCGCCGCTGCCGCCGGGGTCCCTCCTGCGGCCGCCGCCGCCGCCAGAGCCGGGAGCAGGATCGCGCCAAAACTCGTCATCTGCTCAATGGCCGCCTTGCCAAGGCCCATGAGGGAGTGGACGTCGGCCACGGCAATGGCACAGACGGCCAGCACTCCCACCATAGGCGCTGCCCGGATCGGAGCGCCGCCCAGCTCGGAAGCGCCGTCGGCCACGGCGCAAAACAGCACCACCGCCAGCAGTAAAACTCCGCTTTTCAGCGCCGTCTTCACCACGCCGAAGACCTGCTGCGTTCCGGTATCCAATAGGTCCTGCAGCCCTTGGTCCAGGTCGATGCCCTCGTCCAGCGGCATATCGGGAGCGTACTCCCCCGCCGCCCGCTCCAGCTCCGCCCTGGGCAGGGCGTCCCAGCCCGAGGGCTCTGCGCTCTTGGCCGTGGGCGAGAGGAGGAAAAATAGGATGAATGTCAGCAAAAAACCTCTTATGTGCTCCATGAACGCTCTCCTAAAGTAGCTCTAAGATCAACTGTACCACCGCCTCGAAAAGGGGCAGGCAGATGACCAGGGCGCAGGCCCCGCCCGCGATCTCCACCGCCGAGGCAATGCCGCCCTCCCCCGCGTCCCGGCAGAGCTCCGCCGTCACCCGGGTCAGTAGGGCCGCCCCCACCGTCTTCAGCACCGGGCCCAGCACTGCCGCGGAAAGTCCCGCCCGCCGGGCCAGCTCATCCAAGAGGGCCCGCACCGGGCGCAGCACGGCCGCCGCGGCGCCCAGGACCAGCGCCGCGGCGCACACCGTCAGCACCAGGGCCATGTCTGGCGTCTGCTTTTTTACCACTGTGGCGCATACCGCGCCTACAACGCCCAGGGCTACGATCTGTGTAATGGTATCCATGCCTACAGGTCAAAGAGGTTCTTGACCAGGTCGAAGAGACTGCTGATCTCCCGCACCACCATCATCAGCACCACCACAAGGCCCGCCAGGGTGGTCATGGTGGCCTGCTCGTCCCGGCCCGAACGGCTGAGGACCTGGTTGAGCACGGAGACCAGGATACCGATGGCGGCGATTTTGAAAATAAGGTCCACATTCACGGCCTTTTTCAGCTCCTTTGTTTTCCTATAACAGCACCAGCACCAGCGCCGCCCCCGCGGCCAGACTGAGGGTGGTATAGACCCGCCCCAGCCGCCTGGCCTCTTCTCCTGCCCGGGTTTGGATGGCGTCCAGTCGCCGGTTGGCTTGCCCTAAAAACTGGGCCTGAGCCTGGGCGTCATAGCGGCCTAATGTTTGGCCTACCTCCACCAGCACCTGGCGCTCTTCCTCCTTCAAAAAATCCAGCTGAAGCACCATGGCCCGCCGCCAGCTCTGCCGCAGGCCACCCTCCGGGTCCTGGGCCAGCCCGACTAGAACTTCCTGATAAAAAAGCCCCACCGGCCCGGCCCGGTCTCGGCCAAGACGCTCCAGGAGCTTGGGTAGCGGCGTCAGGCGAAAGGTCAGCTCCTCCGAGAGCCATACCAGACTGGCTCGCAGGTCCTCCAGGGTCCGGGCTCTGCGCCGCAGCCGTTCCACCGCCGATACGCCGCACCACAGCGCTCCCGCCATGACCAGCAGTCCACCCAACAACTTCAGCACGGTCTTCCCTCCCCATCCGTTACGATATAGCTTCGGCCCGCCTCAGTCTGGCGAATAAGGATCATCCTTCCGAAAAGATTCCGGGCCATCAGTTCTCGGTAGAGAGGTCGACGGTCCAGATCGGCCAAGGTCCCGCCATGGGCAGTGGCCAACAGTTTGACCCCGCAGCCGGCGGCCTGGAACATGGCCCGGACGTCCTCCGGCGCGGTGATCTCGTCCACGGCCAGGACCTGGGGATTCATGCCCCGCAAAAGGGCCGTCATGCCCACCGCCTTGGGGCAGCCGTCCATCACGTCGCACCGTTGCCCCACATCTAGCATGGGAACGCCTCCCGCCATGGCGGCCACCTCGCCACGTTCATCGGCCAGACCCACCCGCAGAGGTGAACACCCCCGCCCTGAGGCCAAGCAGCGGATGAGGTCCCGCAAAAGGGTCGTCTTCCCCGCCCCCGGCGGGGACAAAACGAGGGTACTTTCTAGCGCACCATCTTGCCAGAGTTTTGGCATAACCTCTGCCGCCAGGCCGGGAAACTGGCGGGCAACGCGCAGACACAGCGACGAGATACACCGCAGATTTGCCAGGACTGGTCCCTCCATCACCGCCGTACCGCAAAGGCCCAGACGGTGGCCTCCAGGAATGGTGACAAAGCCGTTTTTCACCTGGTCCAGCACCGTGTGGACCGACGACCGGCTGGCAAGCTCCAGTACCGTTTCCAGCGTTTGGGCGGTGACCTCCGTGCCGGACAAGGGTATTTCCCCATTCGGCCCCAGCACGAACAAAGGTCGCCCAATCCGAAGCCGCAGTTCCTCGATCCTAGCCCGCTGCGCCTCCGGCAGAGCCAGCACCCGCTGCCGCAGCGCCAGGGGCAAGACCTCCGCCGCCTGATCCAGCCGCGCGGCCTGTGACGCTTCCATAGACCATCCCTCCTCTTCCGTGTGGCACAGTCTATGAACGCCTGTCCCACTTTAGAAGGGGTCTTGTCCCAAAATTTAGGCGCAAAAAAGACCTCCTGTGCATTGACGCACAGGAGGTCTTTTTGCCGATAAAAATATCTTAGCCCTGGAGGAATTTCTCCAGGCGGTCCAGGCCGGCTTTGATGTTTTCCATGGAGGTGGCGTAGGACCAGCGGACGAAATTGGGCGCGCCGAAGCCGCTGCAGGGCACCACGGCCACCAGGGCTTTTTCCAAAAATACCTTGGCAAAGTCGTCCCCGTCCCGGATGGTCACGCCGTGGAGGGTCTTGCCCACCAGCTTTTCCAGGTTCATCATCACATAGAAGGCACCCTCGGGCTTGATGCAGCTGACGCCGGGGATGGTGTTCATCCGCTTCACGATATAGTTGCGCCGCTCCTCAAAGGCCACGCGCATATCGTCAATGCCGTCTTGCTCCCCGGCCAGGGCCTCCACCGCCGCCCACTGGGCAATGGTGCTGGGGTTGCCGGTGGAATGGCTGAGGTAGTTGGCCATGACCTTGGCAAGCTGGACGTTGGCGGCGGCGTAGCCAATGCGCCAGCCGGTCATGGCGTAGGACTTGGAAACGCCGTTGACCAGGATGGTGCACTCCTTGACCTCGTCGCCCAAGGAGGCGAAACTAGTGAATTTTGCTCCGTCATAGACCAGGCTATAATAGATCTCGTCGGCGATCACATAGATGTCCCGCTTGACGCATACCTGGGCGATCTGCTCCAGCTCCTCCTTGGTATACATCATGCCGGTGGGGTTGGAGGGATTGTTGAGGATCAGGGCCTTGGTCTTGGGGGTGATGGCGGCGTCCAACTGCTGGGCGGTCATCTTGAAGCCGTTTTCCTCGGTGGCGGTGACGACCACAGGCACGCCGCCCACCATCTGGATCATCTCCTGGTAACTCACCCAGTAGGGTGCGGGCAGGATCACCTCGTCCCCCGGATCGACCAGACAGCAAAGCGCGATATAGACATTGTGCTTGGCGCCGCTGGAGGCCACGATCTGGGTGGGCTCATAGTCCAGCCCACAGTCCTCCTTCAGCCGCTTGCAGGCGGCCTGACGCAACTCCATAAGGCCTGCGGCGGGGGTGTAACGGGTCTTATTGGCCCGGATGGCCTCCACGCCCGCATCCTTGATGTGCTGGGGCGTATCAAAATCGGGCTCGCCCGCGCCAAAGCCGATCACATCGATGCCCTGGGCGCGCATCTGCTTAAACATACTGTCGATGGCCAAGGTGGTGGAGGGATTCACGCCACTGGCCAGGCGGGATAACGCTTTCATTCTTTGGTTGCCACTCCTTTCTCACACTGTGACATATTATATTCGCTCTCTTGCAAAAATGCAAGCACAACTTTTCCAAAATAGGCTAAAAATGAAAGTTGAAGGAATTTATCATTCATTTTTGCCAGCAGTCTCCAACGCAATAGAGCAAAAATTGGGCAAAAAGCACCCGGGGCGGTCCCCCTGCCCCGGGTCAGCTTTGTGCTCAGCGGTAAAGATCCCGGCCCCGGCTGTCGATGGCGACGGTCAAAGGAAGGTCACGGACCTCCATTTCCTTGACGCTTTCACAGCCCAGATCGTCAAAGGCGATCACCCGGCTGGAAACGATGCACCGGGCGATCAGCGCCCCCGCGCCACCCACGGCGGCGAAGTAGACCGCGCTGTTTCGCGCGATGGCGTCTACCACCGCGTCCGAGCGGTCTCCCTTGCCGATCATAGCCTGAAGGCCCAGGTCCAGAAGCCGGGGCGCATAGGGGTCCATGCGGCCAGAAGTGGTAGGCCCACAGGAACCTACGGCCATGCCCTGCTGGGCGGGGGTGGGCCCGGCGTAGTAGATGACGGCGCCAGGCAACGGGAAGGGTGGCTCTTTGCCCTCGTCCAGCAGCTGGCAAATGCGCTTGTGGGCGGCGTCCCGGGCGGTGTAGACCCTGCCCGAGAGCAGCACCCGGTCTCCGGTCTGAAGCTCTGGGGCGGCGGAGGGGAGTTGGCCTACATTCAGCGACAGCTCACGCATCGTTTTCCGGGTCCTTGCCCGTACCCGCGATGTCCTCCAGCCGCTTGCCGTGGGCGTCCAGCTCGGCGTTGACGCCGTCCAGGGAGCGGACGGTACGCTCCAGCTGAGTAGAGGCGTTGGACAATGTAGCGGCCACATCCGAGCGAAGCCGCGCGTAGCTGGACTCCACCTGACGCATCCACTCCGCGGTACGGCGGCGGATCTCGGCGGCGTCCTCCTCGCCCTGCTTGATGATGCCCTGGGCCCGGTTGTGGGCGTCCAGCTCAATGGTGGCGGCCTTTTCCTTCAGCGCCTCATAGGCCTTGGCGGCGGGAGCCATGCGGTCGGCGGCCTCCTGCAAGGCGGCAAGGTCGGCCTGCACGGCCTGGAGGCGCAGACGCAGCTCCTCGCGCTGGCTCTGAGCCTGGCGCAGCTCCTCCAGCGCCTGCTCCAACTCCTCCTTGCACCGCTGGGCGTCCTTGCCCGCGGCGGCAGCCTCCTCGTTGGCCAGAGAGCCCTGCTCCTCCACCTGGGAGCGCTGGCTGCGCTCCTGCTCCAAGTCCTTCATTAGACTCTGGAGCTGGGCGGCGTAGTCCTTGTGGGCCGCTTCGATATAGCCCATCACGTCCTTGCGGTTAAAGCCCAGGGCGGCGGTGCGGAAATGGTATTCTCCAACGCTCATATCAAACACTCTCCTCGCCGGTATTTGGCGCGATCATTCCAGAATTCCCGTTTATTCTACCATGTTCTTCCCCTTCTGGCAAGGGGCTTGTTTGATTAAATTGCCCCTTTCTCGCCACGTCCATACTTCTTAATATAGAAAGCATTGACGCAATAGGGCTAAGGGTGTATAATATGTTGTTAAATTTTGCATAGGAAAGGGGGCGCTGGGTATATGTGGATCGCCGACGGCTGGAAGGATTACCGCTTGCTGGACTGCTCCGAGGGCGAAAAGCTGGAGCGCTGGGGCGAGTATACTCTGGTGCGGCCCGACCCTCAGGCCATCTGGAAAACCCCCAGAAAAAACCCCGGCTGGCACACTCCCGACGCCCGATACGCCCGGTCCTCCACCGGTGGCGGACAGTGGGCTAAGCACCGTCTCCCCGAGCGCTGGAGCATCTCTTATAAGGACCTGACCTTCAACATCAAGCCCATGAATTTTAAGCATACCGGGCTCTTCCCCGAGCAGGCGGCCAACTGGGATGTGCTGCGAGAGCTGATCGGCGGGGCCGGTCGGGAGATCAACGTGCTGAATCTCTTCGCCTACACCGGCGGGGCCACCGTGGCCTGCGCGGCGGCAGGGGCCAAGGTCTGCCATGTAGACGCGGCCAAGGGCATGGTGGCCTGGGCTAAGGAAAACGCCAGGTCTTCGGGGCTGGAGGATGCCCCCATCCGTTACATCGTGGACGACTGCGCCAAGTTCGTAGAGCGGGAGATCCGCCGTGGGAGGACCTACGACGGCATTATCATGGACCCGCCCAGCTATGGCCGCGGCCCTTCAGGCGAGGTCTGGAAGCTGGAGGAAAATCTCTGGGGCTTTGTGGAGTTGGTCACCCGGGTGCTGTCCGACCAGCCGCTTTTCTTCTTTATCAACTCCTACACCACGGGCCTGGCCCCATCGGTACTCACCTACATTCTGGAATCTTTGGTCACCCCGCTCCACGGCGGCCACAGCGTCAGCGACGAGCTGGGACTAAGGGTAGAGGACACCGGCCTGGCTCTCCCCTGCGGCGCCACAGGCCGGTGGACGGCCAACTGATCGAGATCATGCGAGGTAACGACATGGATAAACCCATCATCCAAACCGAGGACCTGCGGTTCTCTTATCCCAGCGCCGAGGGCGTGACGCCGGTGGTTCTGGACGGCGTGGACCTGGCCATTGAGCCGGGCTCCTTTGTGGCGGTCCTGGGCCACAACGGTTCTGGAAAGTCCACCTTAGCCAAGCACCTCAACGCCATCTTGCTGCCCTCTGGCGGCAAGGTCTATGTGGACGGTATCGACACCGCGGACGAGTCCCGGCTTTTGGACGTCCGCCGCACCGTGGGCATGGTCTTTCAGAACCCGGACAATCAGATCGTGGCCAATGTGGTGGAAGAGGATGTGGCCTTTGCCCCGGAAAACCTGGGCGTACCATCGGAGGAGATCCGCCGGCGGGTGGACGAAGCGTTGGAGATGGTTGGTATGAGCCGATATGCCACCCATGCCCCTCACCTGCTCTCCGGTGGGCAAAAGCAACGTGTGGCCATTGCCGGGGTGATCGCCATGCGCCCGCGCTGCATTGTCATGGACGAGCCCACGGCCATGCTGGATCCGGTGGGCCGCCGGGAGGTCATCGAGACGGTAAAGTCCCTCAATGAGCGCTATGGCATGACCGTGGTTCTCATCACCCACCACATGGACGAGGCCGCTCAGGCTCAAAGGCTGGTGGTCATGTCCAAGGGCCGGGTGGTCTTTGACGCAACTCCCAAGGAGGTCTTTGCCCATGTAGAGGAGATGAAGGCCATCGGTTTGGATGTGCCGGACACCGTGGAGCTTTGCTGGGCCCTTTCCAAGGCCGGGTGTGACGTGCCACTGGACCGCCTCAGCGACGACGAGTGCGCCCAGGCCCTCTACGAACTGCTTTCCGCTGATCAACGGGCGTGACCCCAAGGGGCACGCACCACAACTTGCAAAGGACGTCATCTATGGAACCCATTTTGGAGACAAAACAACTGTGCCATGTCTACTCCCCCGGCACGCCCTTTGAGCATGGAGCCTTGCTGGGTGTAGACTTTGCCGCGTATGAGGGCGAGTATCTGGGCGTCATCGGACGCACCGGCTCTGGTAAGTCTACCCTTATTCAACACCTGAACGGCCTATTAAAACCCACCTCCGGTCAGGTATTGCTCCGGGGCGAGGACATTTGGGCGTCTAAGGAGGCCACTCGCCAGGCCCGTTTTTCGGTAGGTCTGGTGTTCCAGTATCCTGAGTATCAGCTTTTTGAAGAGACTGTCTACAAGGACATCGCCTTTGGGCCTAAGAATATGGGACTGGACGAAGCTGAGATCGACCGCCGGGTCCGACAGGCGGCAGCCTTTGTAGAGCTGCCGGACGATATTTTAGAGCAGTCCCCTTTTGAGCTGTCCGGCGGGCAGAAGCGACGGGTGGCCATTGCCGGGGTCATCGCCATGGAGCCCAGCGTACTCATTCTCGACGAGCCCACCGCCGGGCTGGATCCGGTAGGCGTGGAACACATTTTGAACAACATCCGGGACTATCACCGCTCCAAAAACGCCACAGTCATCATCGTATCCCACTCCATGGAGGAGATGGCCCGGACGGTGGACCGCATCGTGGTGGTCCATGATGGACGTATCCCCTTCCAGGGCGCGCCCCGGGAGGTCTTTGCTCACGGCGCGGAGCTGGAGGAGATCGGCCTGGGCGTGCCACAGATGACCCGGGTGTTCCATCGGCTCAAGGCCATGGGCGCGGACATCGACCCTTCGGTCTACACGGTAGAGCAGGCGCGAGATACCATTTTAGCCGCCCTCGGAAAGGCGGTGGTGTAGCATGGCGATGAAGGATATTACCCTAGGCCAATACTTCCCCGGCGACACCATCGTCCACCGGCTGGATCCACGGACGAAGATCCTCTTCACCGTGTGCTACATCGTGGCGCTGTTTATGGCCAAGGACTATGTGAGCTATGGCGTGACGCTGGGTGTGCTTGTCTTATGCGTGGCCCTGTCTAAGATCAAGGTCAAGGTATTGCTTCGCAGTATGCGCGCGGTCATTTTCATCGTGATCGTCACCGCCCTTTTGAACCTCTTTTACACCCGCGGCGCTCCTGGTGAAGCCCCTCTCTTCTCCTGGTGGATCTTCACCGTCTACCCCGCCGGCGTCAAAGCCGCGGCTTTTATGATCCTGCGCATCCTCATGTTGATCTCCTGCACCTTCTTGCTCACCTATACCACCTCCCCCATCCTGATCACCGATGGACTGGAGCGGCTTTTGAGCCCGCTGAAGAAAATCAAGATCCCTGTCCACGAACTGGCCATGATGATGTCCATCGCCCTGCGGTTCATCCCGACGCTGATCGAGGAGACCGACAAGATCATGTCCGCCCAAAAGGCCCGGGGCGCGAGCTTTGACACAGGGAATCTCATTCAGCGGGCCAAGGCCCTGGTGCCGCTGCTTGTACCGCTTTTCATCTCCGCCTTCCGCCGGGCCGACGAGCTGGCCGTCGCTATGGAGTGCCGCTGCTATCACGGCGGCCAGGGCCGGACCCGGCTTCGGCAGTTGAAATTCGCCGCCATAGATCACGCCGCGTTGGCCTGGGGCCTTGCCCTGTGCTTCATTGTCTGGGCCCTGGCCCGATACGGACTGTGAGGAGTGTGGGCTATGGAGAGAAACATTGCCTTGAGCCTCATGTATGTGGGCACGGCCTACCACGGCTGGCAGGCGCAGAAAAACGGCGTCACAGTGGAGTCCACCTTGGAAAAGGCCCTGGAATGGGTGGTGGGCCACCCGGTAAAATGCGTGGGCGCGGGCAGGACCGACGCGGGGGTCCACGCCTTAAAGTATGTGGCGAACTTCCATACCACCTCCGCTATCCCTTGCGACCGGCTGCCTCTGGCCGTCAACACCCGGCTGCCTGACGACATCGTTGTGGTCCGGGCCACTGAGGTGGCCCCGGAGTTTAACGCCATCGGCTCATGCGTCAAAAAGGAATACACCTACCGCATCTATAACTCCCGCATCCGAAACGCCTTTTTTGTAGACCGCGCCTGGTTTTACCCCAAACGCCTGGACGAACACGTCATGCAGCGCTGCGCGGATCAGATGGTGGGCACCCACGACTTTGCCGCGCTGAAAAGCGTGGGCACCGAGACCCGCACCACCGTGCGGACGGTCTATTACTTCGACATCACCCGCAACGGCGAGATCATCGAATGTAAGGTCTGCGCCAACGGTTTTCTCTATAATATGGTACGAGCCATGGTGGGCACCTGCGTATACGCCTCCGAGGGCAAACTGATCCCGGAGGAGCTGCCCCACATCATGGAGCGGGGCGACCGAACTGCCGCCGGGCCCACTGCGCCGCCGGGTGGGCTCTATATGTCAAAACTCTGGTATGAAGAGGATGTCTTATGATTCGAGAAGTCAAACGGGAAAAAGAACCGCCTAAGCCACGCAAGCGCTCCAGTCGTCTGGTGCGGCTGCTGGCCTTCGTGCTGACTATCGCGCTGATCGTCGGGGCTATCTACCTGGTGGCCAACCGGGATCGGCTGAATTTTGACGCGTTGAAGCGCTGGTTCACTTACCGCTCCCTGGCCCAGGACGACGACGGCAATGGCCAGCCCTTCTCTTATCAAGGCGGTGGATCCCTCACTCTGGCCAATTGCGACGGCGATCTGATTGCCGTCTCTCAGACCGGCGTCAGGCTCTATTCCTCCGGCGGCACAGCCTACATCCAGGATACCTTCACCATGGCTGACCCCGTCTGCCAAGTCAGTGGAAACGCCGCGGTGGTCTATGACGCGGGTGGCTCTACGCTGCGGGTCTACCGAGACCGAACGCAGGTCTTTGACCTGGGCAACACCGACGCCACCATCCTCAGCGCTCGGCTGAGCGACAACGGCCAACTGTGCGTGGTGTCCCGGGCCAGCGGCTTCAAGGGCGTGATCTCCGTCTATGACAGCAGCTTCCATCAACTGATGGATCTGCAGCTATCGTCAAGCTATGTGCTGGACGCGGTGGTCTCGCCGGACGGGCGGTCCCTTCTGGCCGTCACCGCCGGACAAGACGCCCACCTCTTCACCTGTACCCTGGCCCGGTATTCTTTCTCCGAGTTAGAGGCAAACCCCAAAGACCCCACGCCTACCCACACATGGGTTCTTGGCAATCACCTACCCCTGGACCTGGTCTGGGACAGCGACGGCGTGCGGGTGCTGGGGGAATATGCCGCGCTGGGCGCCAACGCTTCTCTGGAGGAACAGGGCGCCTACGACTGGTCCGACCGCTATCTGAAGCGCTATTCCCTGCTGGGTGACAATACCTTTGCCGTGTTGACAGGCAAGTACCGCTCAGGCAGTCAGACCACGCTGGAGATCATCGACCCAGACGGCGCGGTCCGGGCCTCGGCGGACTTCTCCCTGCCCATCCTGGACCTGAGTGCCGCGGGCAAATATGTGGGCGTGCTCACCGCCAGGGAGCTGAACATCTACACAAGAGACCTGACTCTTTACGCTACTATAGAGAATACCGACAATGCCTCGCACCTTGCCATGCTGCCTGACGGCTCGGCCTACCTGGCCTCTCAGAGCGCGGCGTGGCTGTGCTTGAGCTGATAAGGAGGGCTCCATATGGAATATATTCTGTTTGACGTCGCCGTTGTGGCCATTCTGGCCTTTTTTGTGTGGCGGGGCTGGAGAAAGGGTCTGCTATTGAGCCTGTGCGGTTTGGCGGTGGTGGTAGCCTCCTTCCTGGGTGCGGGCTTTATTGCCGATACCTTGGACACACCCTTAGCCGACGCCATTACCCCCAAGCTGGAGGAGACCATTCAAGAACAGCTGGCGCTTCACTACGACAGTCAGTCCGATCAGGACCCGCTGGACGCGCTGCGAGAGCAGGGCGGGCTCTTCTCCTGGGCCGCCGACGCAGTGGAGGACGCCCAGGAGAGCGTAGTAGGCAGCGCCATCGGCGACCTGGCTACCAAGGCCGCGGGACTGCTGGCCACCACCATTGCCTACCGCATCCTCTTTGCCCTGTCCTTCTTACTGCTCTTTATTCTGCTGACCGTATTGCTCCACGCCCTCAATGTGGTGGCCCGGCTGCCTGGGCTCAACTTCTGCAACGAGCTGGGCGGCGGCCTGATCGGGCTTTTGAAGGGCGTGATCGTGCTGTATGTGGTCATCGCCTGTCTGCGGCTGTTCAGTGGACTGATCACGCCCCAGGTGGAGGAAAATACCCATGTACTCAAGTTCTTCCTACGCTTTGATCTGGTTTCCGCGCTGTTCCACCCCTAAGAAGGACCTTTTTCCCCATACATTGGCGGACAGAGTTTAACAATATATTCACAAATATATGCTAAACTTGTCCCAAGTTAACCATCGGCCCGCTTTTTGGGGCCGGAGAAGGAGAAACGCCATGCAACCTACCCTGTGTTCCAGATGCCACAAGAATCCCGCTGTGGTATTCATTACGAAGATCGAAAACGGCGAGACCAAAAACGAGGGTCTTTGTTTGAAATGCGCCAAGGAGTTACACATCGGTCCGGTGGAGGACATGATGAAGAAAATGGGCATCACCGAGGATGACCTGGACGGTATCACCACTGAGATGATGTCCGCCTTCGGCGGCGCGGAGGGCTTAGAGGGTCTGATTCCCCAAGGCGAGGGTGAAGACGAGGACGAGGACGATGATTCTGGCCGTACCGCCACCTTCCCCTTCCTCAACAAGCTCTTCGGCGGCGTAAGCGGCGACGCGTCCAAGGGCGACGACCATGACGACTCCGCCGGAGCCGACCGCGAGCGCGCCCAGCAACCCCGTGCCAAGGGCGAGCGCGCCCCTAAGCGTAAGTTTTTGGAAAACTACTGCATCTCCCTGTCCCAAAAGGCCGCCGAGGGCAAGCTGGACCGTATCGTAGGCCGGGACAGTGAGCTGGCTCGGACCATTCAGATCCTGAACCGCCGCCAGAAGAACAATCCCTGCCTCATCGGCGAGCCCGGCGTGGGCAAGACCGCCATCGCCGAGGGGTTGGCCATGCGCATTTACAATCAGGATGTGCCCTACAAACTGCGGGACAAGGAGGTCTATCTGCTGGATCTGACCGCGCTGGTGGCGGGGACCCAGTTCCGGGGCCAGTTTGAAAGCCGGATGAAGGGCCTGATCGAAGAGATCCGCAAGCTGGGCAACATTATTCTGGTCATCGACGAGGTCCACAACATCGTGGGTGCGGGCGACGCCGAGGGCTCTATGAACGCCGCCAATATCCTCAAGCCCGCCCTCTCCCGGGGCGAGATCCAGGTCATCGGCGCCACCACGCTGACGGAATACCGTAAGTACATCGAAAAGGATTCCGCCCTGGAGCGTCGGTTCCAGCCCGTCATGGTGGAGGAGCCCTCTATGGAGGACGCTGTGGAGATCATCCGGGGCATTGCGCCCTACTACGAGACCTACCACAAGGTCCGCATCTCGCCGGAGATGTGCCGCCTGGCGGTCACCATGTCCGAGCGCTACATCACAGACCGTTTCCTGCCCGACAAGGCCATCGACCTCATCGACGAGGCCTGCTCGGATGTGAACCTCCACAACAAGTCCCTGGCCCGGACCATGGAAATCGAAAAGGAGCTGGCTGACATTGCCAAGGAGCGTGAGGTCATCCTGGCCTCGGCCAACAAGGTCCACGCCCCTGCCGCCGAGGCCGCCGGCGCCGCTGTCTCCGCCTCTGCGGGCAGCGCAGCGGTCATTACCGCCGAGCCCACTGCCGACGAGATGGATCAGCGGGCCTATCAGCGCATGGCGGAGCTACGCTCGACCGAGGTGCGGCTCAATGACGAGAAAGCAAAGCTGGCTCCCAGTCTGACCCCTCCCCTCACCGCCGAGCATCTGGCCCATGTGATCGAGCTTTGGACCAAGATCCCCGCTAGCCAGATCCAGGAACAGGAGTATCAGCGGCTGGCCCAGCTGGAAGAGCGGCTGAAGACCCATATTATCGGCCAGGACGAGGCAGTCCACGCCGTTTCCAACGCCATCCGCCGAGGCCGTGTGGGCATCTCCGCCAAGCGCAAGCCTGTGAGCTTCATCTTCGTTGGCTCCACCGGCGTTGGTAAGACCGAGCTAGTCAAGCAGCTGGCCGCCGACCTCTTCAACACCCCGGACAGCCTCATTCGGCTGGATATGTCCGAGTTTATGGAGAAGCACACCGTCTCCCGCATTGTGGGCTCCCCCCCGGGCTACGTGGGCTACGACGACGCCGGCCAGCTCACCGAAAAGGTCCGCCGCAAGCCCTACTGCGTCATCCTCTTTGATGAGATCGAAAAGGCCCACCCGGACGTTCTGAACATCCTGCTCCAGATCCTGGATGACGGCCGCATTACCGACGCTCACGGCAAGGTGGTCAACTTTGAAAACACCGTTATCGTCATGACCTCCAACGCCGGAAGCTCCAATAAGTCCGCCGGCTCTGTGGGCTTTGGCCGCACCGCCAATGCCCAGGGCAAGGAACGGGCTATGAAGGCTCTGGAGGATTTCCTCCGGCCCGAGTTCATCAACCGGGTGGATGAGATCGTCTACTTCAACCAGCTGACAAAGGAGAACTTCTCCGGCATCTGCGAGCTGATGCTGAATGAGCTGCGGGGCGTGATGGAAAATAAGGGCATCACCTTTACCTGCGGCCAGGACGTCACCAACTACCTGGTGAACAAGTCCTACTCCACCCTCTACGGCGCCCGGAACCTCCGCCGCCTCATTCAGCGGGAGCTGGAGGACCCCATCGCCACCCGGCTCATCGACAGCTACACCAATCCCATTACATCCATCACCGCCACCGCCGACGAAAGCGGTATTACGGTAGTTGGCGTGTGACCCCTTCCCTGCCGTCAAAAAATCCCTTCCCCAAGCCGGGGAAGGGATTTTTGTTGTCCGTTTGCTTCGCGCTCAATCCACGTAGTAGACCCAGCCGGCCTTCCGGGGCTTTTCGGCTGGGGTCATGTCGGCATAGCCCAGGGCTAGGTGGCCGATACCCTCGTACTCACCCTGGATGCCTAGGGACCGGAGCCACTCCTGCCAGCGGGGCAGTTCAAACTCCTCTCTGGCCCTGTGGATCCAGCAGCTACCGAGACCAAGGTCGTGGGCGGCCAGCATCATGTTGCCCATGACCAGGCTGCCGTCATAGATGTGGGTGAACATGGCCTTATCGGCCAGCACCACCAAGATCACAGGTGCGCCGTAAAAGGGATCAAAGTCCTCGCTCTGGCCCAGCACCCGGGTGTTTTCCCGTGCCAGCTCGTCCCGAACAGCGCGGTCGGTCACAGCCACAATGATGGGAGATTGGGCATTCTTCCCTGTGGCGGCCCAAGTGCCCGCCTCGATGACCTGGTCAATAAGTTCTTTGGGCGGCATATCAGGCTTGAACTTCTTTACGCTCCGGCGGCTCTTGATCGCATCAAGAGTTTCCATGGCGATCCCTCCCAGATCCTTATTTTCAGTCTCGGCTTACTCCCACTCAATGGTGCCGGTGGGCTTGGGGGTAAGGTCGTAGAGGACGCGGTTGACGCCCTTGACCTCGGTGATGACGCGCTGGGTGATCTTGTGAAGGAGCGCATAGGGAATCTCCTCGATGGTGGCGGACATGGCGTCCTTGGTGTTCACCGCCCGGATGATGACCGGCCAGTCCCAAGAGCGCGCGCCGTCGATGACGCCGGTAGACTTATAGTCGGGCACGATGGTGAAGTACTGCCACACCTTCCCCTCCAACCCGGCCTTGGCAAATTCTTCACGTAGAATGGCGTCCGACTCCCGCACCGCCTCCAGCCGGTCCCGGGTAATGGCGCCGGTGCAGCGCACCCCCAGGCCGGGACCCGGGAAGGGCTGACGGTAGACCATGCCAGCGGGTAGGCCAAGGGCGTCGCCCACCACGCGGACCTCGTCTTTATAAAGGAACTTCACCGGCTCCACCAGCTCGAAGTCCATCCCCTCGGGCAGGCCGCCCACATTGTGGTGGGCCTTCACGCCCTTATCCGACTCGATGATGTCGGGATAGATGGTGCCCTGGGCCAGGAAGCGGATGCCCTCTTGCTTGGCGGCCTCCTCGGCAAAGACCTCAATGAACTCCTTGCCGATGATCTTCCGCTTGGTCTCGGGATCGCTCACCCCGGCCAGCTTGTCCAAAAAGCGGTCCACCGCGTCCACATAGACAAGGTTGGCGTCCATCTCGTCCCGGAAGACCTTCACCACCTGCTCGGGCTCACCCTTGCGCAGGAGCCCGTGGTTGACGTGGACGCACACCAGCTGCTTGCCCACCGCCTTGATGAGCAGGGCCGCTACCACCGAGCTGTCCACGCCGCCGGAGAGAGCCAGCAGGACCTTCTTATCCCCGATCTGGGTGCGCAGGGCTTGGACCTGCTCATCAATAAACGCCTGGGCCAGCTCCTTTGTGGTGATACGCGCCATGCTGTCGGGCCGCTTGTTGTCTGCCATTTTGAATGACCTCCCTAATGTTTTTGTGTTCGCTGCCGTTTATTCCCACTCCACCGTGGCGGGGGGCTTGCTGGTGATGTCATAGACCACACGGTTGATCTTGGGGACCTCGTTGACGATGCGAGTGCTGATGCGGTCCAGTAGGTCATAGGGGATGCGGGCCCAGTCGGCGGTCATAAAGTCGGCGGTGGTGACTGCCCGGAGGGCCAGGGTATAGTCGTAGGTCCGGCCATCGCCCATCACACCCACAGAGCGCATATTGGTGAGAACGGCAAAATACTGGTTCAGGTTCCTGTCCTCCCCCGCTTTGGCGACCTCGTCCCGGAAAATGAAGTCGGCCAACCGCAGGGTGTCCAGTTTCTCCTTTGTCACATCCCCGATGACCCGGATAGCAAGGCCTGGGCCCGGGAAAGGCTGACGCATGACCAGGTATTCCGGCAGACCCAGCTCCCGACCCAGCTGGCGCACCTCATCCTTGAATAACAGCCGCAGGGGCTCAATGATCTCTTTGAAATCCACATAGTCGGGAAGCCCGCCTACATTGTGGTGGCTCTTGATGACAGCGGCGTCGCCCAGGCCGGATTCGATGACGTCTGGGTAGATGGTGCCCTGGACCAGAAAATCCACCTGACCGATCTTCTTGGCCTCCTGCTCAAAGACCCGGATAAACTCTTCGCCGATGATCTTTCGCTTGGTCTCCGGGTCAGATACCCCGGCCAGCTTGGATAAAAACAGCTCCTCGGCGTTGACCCGGACAAAGTTGATATCCCACTGGGCAAAGGCCTCCTCCACCTCGTCTCCCTCGTTGAGGCGCATCAGGCCGTGGTCCACAAACACGCAGGTGAGCTGACTGCCCACCGCCTCGGCCAGAAGTGCGGCGGCCACCGAGGAGTCCACGCCGCCGGAAAGGGCCAACAGGACCTTACCGTCCCCCACCTTTTCCCGGATGGAACGGATGGCGGTCTCCTTATAGTCGCCCATGGTCCAATCCCCCGTAGCGCCACAGGCGCCGTAGAGGAAGTTGCGGAGCATGGCAAGACCGTTTTCCGTGTGGTTCACCTCGGGATGGAACTGCACGCCGTAGAACTTGCGCGTCTCGTCGGCAATGGCCACATTGGGGCAGGCGTCGGACCGGGCCACCAGGGCAAAGCCGGCGGGAACCTTGGCCATATAGTCGCCATGGCTCATCCAGGAGACGCCCACCTGGGGCAAGCCATTAAAGAGCGTGCAGGCCGTGTCATAAAAGGTCTCGGTCTTGCCGTATTCCCGGGCGCTGTCGGCCTGGGCGGCCGTGACCTCCCCGCCTAAGGTATGGGCAATAAACTGGCAGCCGTAGCAGATGCCCAGCACCGGCACGCCCAGGTCAAAGACGCCGGGGTCCGCCTTGGGCGAGTCCGGCTCGTAGACGCTGCCCGGCCCGCCGGTAAAGATGAACCCAATGGGGTCCATGGCCTTGAGCTCGGCCAGGGGCGTTTTGTAGCTTTTGACTTCGCAGTACACCCCGCACTCCCGGACCCGCCGGGCGATGAGCTGATTATACTGTCCGCCGAAATCCAACACGACGATGGTTTGATGTGCCATGGGCTCTCTCTCCTCTTTGCTTAGAGCGCGGTGATGTCGATGGGTCGCAGGTCGGCGCTGCGGCTCTTGGCCCGGACGGTGAGGATGGCCCGGGCGGTGTCGATGGCGGTGACGCAGGCCACCGAGTGCTCCACGGCGCTGCGGCGGATCTTAAAGCCGTCGGTGTCGTGCTTGCGGCCCTTGGTAGGCGTGTTGATGACCAGATCCACCGAACCGGAAGCGATCATATCCAGAATATTGGGATGGGCCTCGGACACACGGCCCACCAGTCTGGCGGGAACGCCCGCTTCGTTGAGGGCCACACAGGTGCCCGCGGTAGCGAAGATCTCGATATCCTGATCGGCCAGGCCCCGGGCAATGCCAAGGATCTCTCCCTTGTCCTCGTCCCGGACGGTGATGATGACCCGCCCGCCCTTCTTGGGCGCTTTCAGGTTGGCCCCCTTGAAGGCCTTCAGCAGAGCCTGAGGGAAGGACTCGTCCAGACCCAGGACCTCGCCGGTGGACTTCATCTCCGGGCCCAGGCCCGTATCCACATCGGTGAGCTTTTCAAAGGAGAAAATGGGCATCTTCACAGCATAATACTTCTGCTCGGGATAGATGTCCACGCCATAGCCCATGTCCTTGAGCTTCTCCCCCAGCATGACCCGGGTGGCCAGGTCGATGATGGGCACCCCGGTGACCTTGGAGATATAGGGGATGGTCCGGGAGGAGCGGGGGTTGACCTCGATGACATAGACCTGGTCGGAGTAGATGATAAACTGGATGTTAATGAGGCCTATGACCCCCAGTGCCTTTGCCAGGTCCCGGGTGTAGCGCAAAATGGTCTCCTTGTGTTTGTCCTCCACGTGGAGAGAGGGGTAGACGGAAATGGAGTCCCCGGAGTGGACTCCCGCCCGCTCCACGTGCTCCATGATGCCGGGAATGAGAATGTCCTCGCCGTCAAAGACGCCGTCTACCTCCACTTCCCGGCCCATGAGATACTTGTCCACCAAGATGGGATGCTCCTGAACGGTGCGGTTGATGATGCGCATAAATTCGGTGATGTTGCGGTCATTGTAGGCGATCTCCATACCCTGGCCGCCCAAAACGTAAGAGGGACGCACCAAAACAGGATAGCCCACCTCGTTGGCGGCGGCAATGGCCTCCTCGGCAGTGAAGACCGTCCGGCCCTCGGCCCGAGGGATGGAGCACTGCTGAAGGATCTCGTCAAAGCGCTCCCGGTCCTCGGCGGCATCTACGCCGTCGGAGGAGGTGCCCAAAATGGGCACACCCATGTCGGTCAGAGCCTTGGCCAACTTGATGGCGGTCTGGCCGCCGAACTGGACCACAGCGCCCCAGGGCTTTTCCAGCTCCACCACCGCCTCCACATCCTCTGGGGTCAAGGGCTCGAAGTAGAGCTTGTCGGCCACGTCGAAGTCGGTGGAGACGGTCTCGGGGTTGTTATTAATAATGATGGTCTCGCACCCCAGCTTTTTTAGCGCCCACACCGAGTGGACCGAGCAGTAGTCAAACTCGATGCCCTGACCGATGCGGATGGGGCCGCTGCCCAGGACCAGGACCTTCCGCTTGCCTGCGTCATCGCTGGGCTCAGCCTCGTTTTCCCGGTCATAGGTGGAGTAGTAGTAGGGTGTGGCCGCTTCAAACTCGGCGGCGCATGTATCCACCATCTTGAAGCTGGGACGGATGTCCATGCTCTCCCGAAGGGTCTTGATCTCCTCCCGGGTAGAGCCGCACAGGGCGGCGATGTATGCGTCGGAAAAGCCCATCTCCTTGGAGCGCTGGAGGGTCTCAGCGTCGGGGATGCCCTTTTCCAGCTTGGATTCCATACGAATGATGTCCTGGAACCGCTCCAGGAACCACACGTCCATCTTGGTGATGGCGTTGATCTTTTCCGGCGAGAATCCCCGGCGCAGAGCCTCGGCCACCACGAAGAGTCGCTGGTCGTCCACGTCGGCCAGCTTCTCCTCGATCTCCTCGGTGTAGAGGTCCTCCAGCCCGTCCAGCCGCAGGGATTTTACGTTCAACTCCAGAGAGCGGATGGCCTTCATCAAGGCCCCTTGGAAGGAGTTGGAGATGGCCATGACCTCGCCGGTGGCCTTCATCTGGGTGCCTAGCTTGCGGGAGGCGGTGGTAAACTTGTCAAAGGGCAGGCGGGGGATCTTCAACACGCAATAGTCCAAGGTAGGCTCAAAGCAGGCGGTGGTCTTCCCTGTTACAGCGTTGGGGATCTCGTCCAGAGTATAGCCCAGGGCGATCTTGGCCGCCACCTTGGCGATGGGGTAGCCTGTGGCTTTCGACGCCAGTGCGGAGGAACGGCTCACCCGGGGGTTGACCTCGATAACGGCGTACTCAAAGCTGTCTGGATTCAGGGCAAACTGGCAGTTGCAGCCACCCTCGATCTCCAATGCGGAGATAATGTCCAGCGCCGCCGAGCGGAGCATCTGGTACTCCTTGTTGGCCAAGGTCTGGGTGGGGGCCACTACGATGGAGTCGCCGGTGTGGACGCCCACAGGGTCGATGTTCTCCATGGAGCAGATCTGGATCACGTTGCCCGCCGAGTCCCGCATGACCTCGAACTCGATCTCCTTCCAGCCGGCAATGCACCGCTCGATGAGTACCTGACCCACCCGGGAGAGATGGATGCCCCGGTCAGCGATCTCCCGCAGGGAGAGCTCATCATAGGCAATGCCGCCGCCGGTACCGCCCAGGGTATAGGCGGGCCGGACGATGACAGGATAGCCGATGCGCCCGGCAAACTCCACGGCGGCCTCTACGCTCTCCACCACATCGGAGGTAACGCAGGGCTGACCCAGGGCCTCCATAGCGTCCTTGAACTCCTGGCGATCCTCCGCTTTTTTGATAGAGGCGGGAGAGGTACCCAGCAGCCGCACACCGTAGTCGGCCAAAATACCCTCCTCATGGAGGTTCATGGCCAGATTCAGGCCGGTCTGTCCACCCAGGGTGGGCAGAATGGAGTCGGGCCGCTCCTTTTGGATGATCTGAGTCAGGGAGGCCACGTTCAGAGGCTCGATATACACATGGTCGGCGATATCGGCGTCGGTCATGATGGTGGCGGGGTTGGAGTTGACCAGCACCACCTCCACCCCCTCCTCCCGGAGGGCGCGGCAGGCCTGGGTACCGGCGTAGTCAAACTCGGCGGCCTGGCCAATGACGATGGGGCCAGAGCCCAGAACCAGCACCTTTTTGATCTTCGGGTCCTTAGGCATTGCCCTCACCTCCCATGCAAGCGATAAAGCGGTCAAAGAGATATTCCGTATCCATAGGACCGGGGGCGGCCTCGGGGTGGAACTGGACGGTAAAGCAATTGGGCCGCTTGTAGCGAAGGCCCTCCACCGTGCCGTCGTTGACATTCACGTGGGAGATCTCCGCCACCGCCGGGTCCACCGTCTCCGGCGTTACCACATAGCCGTGGTTTTGACTGGTGATAAAGCACCGCCCGGCGGTCAGGTCCTTCACCGGGTGGTTGCCGCCCCGGTGTCCAAAGGGCATCTTGTGGGTCTTGGCCCCGGTGGCCAGGGCCAGGAGCTGGTGGCCCAGGCAGACGGCAAAAATGGGCAGCTTGCTCTCATAGAGCTTTTTGATCTCTCCGATGATCTCCACATTATCTGCCGGGTCGCCAGGGCCGTTACTGAGCATGACGCCGTCAAAGCCACCCTTTAGGATCTCGTCGGCGGAAGTGTGGGCGGGATAGACGGTGACGGCGCAGCCCCGACGGGTCAGGCAGCCGATCATGTTCTGCTTGACCCCGAAGTCCATCAACGCCACCTTGAACCGTTCCTCTCCCTCGGCAGGGAACAGCTCAGGGGCCTGGCGAGTGACCCGCTCGACGGTGCCCTCCACCCGGAAGGCCCGGATCTCCTTCAGCGCGTCCTGGATAGAAAAATCCGACCCACAGGTGATCATGCCGTTCATGGTCCCTTGCGATCGGAGAATACGGGTCAGCGCACGGGTATCTACCCCCTGCACGCCCACGATATGATATTCTTTTAGGTAGTCGTCCAGCGTGCCCTCGCAGCGGAAATTACTGCCCAGAGGCGACAGGTGCCGGACAATGAGCGCGTCCACCCAGGGCCGTACGGATTCGTTATCCTGGCTGTTGACGCCATAGTTGCCGATGAGAGGATAGGACATCACCACGCCCTGTCCCGCGTAAGACGGATCGGTCAAAATCTCTTGGTAGCCGGTCATGGAGGTGTTGAACACCAACTCGCAGACCCGCTTGCCCACCTCGCCGATGGACTCACCCAAAAAGACCGCTCCATTTTCCAAGATCAAACTGGCTCTCATGCGCCGGAGCCCTCCTTTTTTCCAAATCGGTCTATTATACCCGATAGACGTCGAAAAGTCAATTCCCTTTCAAGGCTCAAACCACGCTCTCCTGCTCCACCCGGTCCAGATAGAGAATGTCCGTCTCCAAGCCCTGGAGCATGGCGTAATTCAGCGTGGCCAGCGTGCCGCTGCCCCGGGGCTGGCCGTTGAACACGGCAATGACCAGTCCAGCGTGGTCTACCATATAGCGGTTGCGGCGGTGCATGCACCCCGGCGAATGAGCCTGCTGGATCAAGGTCTCCAAGTCGCATTGGCTCAAAAGCCATTGGTAGCGCTCTCGATCGGCCCGGCTCCAGCGGTCGCTCTGACCGGGAAAGGGCACAGCCGCCTCCAACGTCACGTCCCCGCAGGCGGCACGGAGCTTGATGACCGCTTCACAAAAGTAGGCGTCCGCACCCTTGGCCATGCCGCAGATAAAGTGGCGATAGCCCTTATCGTAGGCTCGCTCCACAGCCTGGCCCAGCCGCTTTTTCAGCGCCACGCACCCCGGGTCGCTCTCGTTTTCCCTCCAAGGCAGGGATTCCGGGCGGTGGCCGGTAAAGGCGCAGGTCACAGACCTCTCCATCTTTTCTGGCTCGACCATTTCCCCGCCCCCCCCTTCTTTTTCTCATTGTAGGTTCTGCAGACTGTAAAGTCAAGCCAAAACCGGGCCAGGCCCTTGCCTTTAGGCAGAAGTTATGATAAGATAGTCGAGCATCCCCGAAAAGAGAGGAAACGGCCTTGAAAATCGGCAGTGTTACCATTGAAATCCCCGTGGCTCTGGCCCCTATGGCCGGAGTCACCGACCTTGCCTTCCGGCAGGTCTGCCGCGGCCTGGGCGCGGGCTATACCATCACCGAAATGGTCAGCGCCAAAGCCCTTTGTTACCAGGATAAAAAATCCATTCCTATCATGACCCTGGCCCCCGGCGAACACCCTGCCGCCGTTCAGATCTTCGGCAGCGACCCGGGCTGTATGCGCGAAGCCGCCGCCATCGTGGCGGAAAGGGCCAAACCCGATATCATCGACATCAACATGGGCTGCCCGGTACCTAAGGTGGTCAAAAGCGGAGACGGCTCCGCCCTCATGCGAGAGCCCGCCAAGGCCGCCGGCATCGTCCGGGCCGTTATAGAGGGTGCGGGCGGTCTGCCGGTGACGGTGAAGACCCGCACTGGCTGGGACAAGGGCAGCGTCAACTGCGTGGAGTTTTGCAAAGCTCTGGAGGACGCGGGAGCCGCCGCCGTGGCCGTCCATGGCCGGACCCGGACCCAGATGTACTCCGGCCGGGCCGATTGGAATGTCATCCGGGCGGTCAAGGCCGCGCTGCATATCCCCGTTATCGCCAACGGCGACGTCTTTTCCGGTGAGGAAGCCGCCCACATTATGCGCTACACCGGCGCGGACATGGCCATGATCGGCCGCGGGGCCTTTGGCAACCCCTGGATCTTCCAGCAGGCCAAAGCGGCGCTGGCGGGTGAACCGATCCCTCCCCTGCCGCCGCTGAAAGAGCGGTGCGAGACGGCCATGGCCCAGTTTCGCATGGCCATGGCGGACAAGGGGGAAAAGATCGCCTGCCTGGAGGCCCGGCGGCACTATGTCCTTTATCTCAAGGGCGTGCCCCGGTCCGGCCATTGGAAAACCGAACTTTGCAAGGTGGAGACCATGGAGGACCTAGAGCGCTGTACCCGCGGCATTTTGCGGGATCTGTCCGGCTGAGTTTGTCTGGGTCGGCATACAAAAGGAGGTGAGACCACTTGAACGAAACTGAACTCATTCAAAGAGCCGCCCAGGGCGACCAGGATGCCTTTGCTCAGCTTTTGGAGCTACACCAAAACAAGGTCTACGGTCTCACCCTGCGATTGGTAGGCTCTCCAGAGGACGCCATGGAGTTGACCCAGGAGACCTTCTTTAACGCCTGGCGGGGCCTTCCCAATTTTCACGCCGACAGCAAGTTCTCCACCTGGCTTTACCGTCTGGCTACCAATGCCGCTATCGACTTTTTGCGACGGGAGAAACGCCGAAAGGGCCTTTCGACCATCCCTCTATCCACGGATGACGACTCGGATCGGGTATTGGACATCCCCGACCAGCGCTTCACCCCCCAGAGCCAACTGGAGCGTCAGGAGCTCCAGGAGGCGGTCCACCGGGGACTCGGCCAACTCTCCGACGAACACCGCCAGGTGCTGGTCCTCCGGGAGCTGAACGGTCTAAGCTACACCGAGATCGCCCAGGTCCTGAGCATTGAAGAGGGCACGGTGAAGTCCCGCATTTTCCGGGCCCGGCTGGCTTTGAGGAAGATCCTGCTGGCCGATGGGAACTTTTCCACACCAACGCCGTCTATATGAATAGATCATGAAGAAAGGAGGCCCGGCTATGCGCTGTGACGAAGCGTTAGAACTGCTCTGCGCCGCGATCGATGGCGAGATCACCCCCGCCCAGCAGACCCAACTGGACGAGCATTTGGTCCAGTGCCCCGCCTGCCGGGCGCTCCAAGCAGAGCTTTTGGGCATAGAGGACGCCCTCGGCTCCCTGGAGGTTCCCGCTCCGGCGGGACTCAAGGAACAGATCCTGGCCGATCTGCCCCCTCAGTCAGGCAAGACAAAGCCTGTTTACTGGCGGCGCTGGTGCGCTATGGCGGCGTGTGCGGCGCTGGTGGTCCTGGGGGTATGGCAGCTGCCCCGCTCCATCCTCTCCCCGGCCAAGGACGCCGCCCCTGCCGCTGCGATGATGGACTCCGCCACCCAAACCACCGGAGCCAGCGACACCGATGTGGACGCGCTAAACGACGAGGCGGTCCTGCCTCCTTATGTAGAGGGAGATGGCATCAGCGCTAACGCCGCTCCCGCGGCCCAGCCGAACCCCGAAGGCCCCGCCAGCTACACCACCTATGACGCTGCCGGCACCCCTGAGACAGCCGCCGCTATGTCCACGGAGGACGCCGCACCTGAGGCGGCCCCTGCCTCTGTGGCTCCACGCCAATTTAACGCCCGCGCTGCTAAGATCGTCGGCGAAGCGCCGACTGACGGTGTGCCGACAGAGGACGGTGGCGTTCAAGCCGCCTCCCCCGCCGCTGGAGCCGCCACCGAAAACGGCGTCTCCGCCCCGCTAGGCGCGGCCTACTCCGCCGAGGAAAGAGCCCTAAACCTGCCCGTGGCAGCGCCTGTACCAGAGCCCGCGCCAGAAGCCACGCAAGAAACCGCCATATCTGCCGACGGCCCTGAAGATCCCCAACAGCCTCAGTTTCTTATGACGTCCGCAAAGGTGGCCGTGGAGCCCTCCCCGGCTTTGAATGATCTGTCCGCCGAGGCGGCTGGTCCCCTTGTCAGCTATTGCGGCATCCTCACCGTGGACCAGTACGAGCCCATCGATCAGGACTACCCCGTGGAATTTTCGGAAAGCGGCCAGGCGAAATACACCCTTCCCGCCGCGGATCTCTACGCTCTGGTGGAGCAGCTGGACGATCAGGGCAGTTCCTATGAGTTCACCACTGAGGGCGAGGGCATCGACCCTGAAGCTCCGTGCGGCCTAGTCGTCGTCACCGGGCAAACTGAGGAGGTCTCCTCGGAGGCTCCCTAACGCCAAGCGATCCAAGAAGCCGGCGCCGCGATAGACGGTGCCGGTCTTTTTTTCAAAATATTTTGCTGCCGCGCCATATCTCCGGGGCATTTTCCGTCTATATCAGCAGATGGGCCCCATCAGAGAAAGGACTGAGGCTATGGAAGATCAAGAGATTGTGGCGCTGTATTGGAGCCGGGACGAGGCCGCGCTGGCCTACTCGGAAAAGCGCTACAGCGGCTATTGCCACCGCATCGCCCTCAACATTTTGGCCGACCAGGAGGATGCCGACGAATGTGTCAACGACGTCTGGATGCGGGCCTGGCAGACCATCCCACCCCAAAAGCCGGCGGCGCTTTCCGCCTATTTGGGCAAGCTCACCCGGAGTCTTGCCATTGACCGTCTGCGCTCCAAGCGCGCCAAAAAGCGGGGCGGCGGGCAGTATCAAGCGGCGCTGGAGGAGCTGGCGGACTGTCTTCCCTCCCCCAACGCAGTCGAGGATATGGCGGAGGCGGGACGCTTCCGTGAAGTCTTAGAGAACTGGCTAAGAGATCTTAGCCGGGAAAAACGGCAGCTTTTTTTGCTACGGTACTTCTACTTCTTGCCTGTGGCTGAGGCCGCGGAGGTCCTTGGCGTCAGCCAGTCTAAGGCGGCCTCCACGCTGATGCGGCTGCGCAGAGACCTGGGCAAAGTCTTAGAAAGGGAGGACATTTCTCTATGAATCAAGAATACCTTTTGGACCTTGTGGGCACGCTGGACGACAGTTTGTTGGCCGACTGCTCCGCCCTTTTGAACCAGTCCGCTTCCGCAAAAAAGCGTCCGCTCAAGGCCCGCAGGCTTGGACTTTTGGCGGCGGCGGTGGCTGCGGCGGCGGTACTGATGGGCATGGCAGTGGGGCTGAGCCAGATCTGGTTTCCCACAAGCTTGGACCACATGACCGAATATAACGCCAGTATCTTCGCCGTAGAGCCCTTCCAGGTGTCCATGAAGCTGCCTGACGGCTGCTCGCTGTCCACCGATTATCTGGACCCGGCCAATGGCCAGAGCGGCTGGTCGCCAGTGGAGATCCAGAAAAACGGCAAGGCTGTAGGCGTGATGGACTACAATATTTTTGAGCTCTACCCCGACGGCCCGGCCATCCATGAGCCCGGCTTTTACCGTATGGTCTACAACCAGATCATGCTCAACAACCAAAACTGCTGGGATAATGACTACACCGTGGTCAGTCAAACGGACGTGAGCGAAAACGCCACGGTCCAGATCTCCACCATCGAAGACTACGGCAATGGACGGTCCGATAACCCCGTCCACTACTCCCCCGGTATTCTGGCCTATAATACCGATCTGCTGGTCTACGTGAACCTCCGCTTTGAGCCCGAGGTCTTCACCGATCAAGAGCTGGCCGACATCGCCGGGTCCATCGTATTGTCCCGGTAAGGATCAAAGCCAAGCGGGCAAGCACTTTTGTGCTTGCCCGCTTGGTTTATGCCCGGCGCTCTAAGATATGGATGCGAAACTGGGCCTGGACGCAGAGCTGATCCCGGCCCATAAGCCGGGCCACGCCGGCCTTTGGCGTCTTCCAGGCGTAGGGCGTCATGGCAAATAGAGCCTGGATATCCTTGGGATCGGTCAGGGTGAAGCGGCCCTCCACTGGAATGACCTCCCGGTAGGTAAAGCCGTCATAGCACTCCATTTTTTCTTGGTTTTCGTAGGGGTCGTCATAGAGGACCTCTTTCATCTCCCACAGGTGCCGGGGACCGGGGACCACATAGAAAAACACCCCGCCTGGCTTTAATACCCGGTAAAATTCCTCCACCGCCAAGGGGGAAAAGCAGTTGACCACCGCGTCTACACTGCCTTTTGCCAAAGGCAAATGGTAGACAGACGACACCGCCAGTTCTGAGGACGGGCACCGCCTCGCCGCCCGCTTGACGGCGGGCTTGGATACATCCACAGCGGCCAAAGCTCCGCCCTTCTGCCCGGCGGCCTGTGCCAGAGCGGCAGTATAGTAGCCCTCGCCGCAGCCCGCGTCCAGCACCTTAGGCTCTTGGAGGGTGTGGCTGTCCAGCTGGCGGCACAGCTCCTGCCGCAAGGGCTCATACCAGCCGCCGTCCAGAAAGTGGCTGCGGGCAGCCACCATCTTGCTGTCATCCCCCGGGGCCTTGGAGTGGCGGCGGTTGGCGCACAGGAGGTTCACATAGCCCTCCCGGGCCAGGTCAAAGCTGTGGCCCTTGGCACAGAGGTAGGTCTTATCTGTGCGCTCTAAGGCCCCGCCACAGTTGGGGCAGCAAAACAAGCTCTTCATCTCAAGCCGCCTCCTCTCAAAGCTCCAGGGCCAAGGCTCAGTCGGCGTAGGTCAGCTCGGCCTTGGAAGTGACTGTGCGCCGGGGGACCAGGACACCGTCTTTGACGGCAAAGACGTTCCAGACAGCGCCGCTGCCCTGGTCGGTGGGCACGTTGAAGGTGGCGGCCAGGGCGCTGCCGTGATATACCCGTACGGTGGCCAGCGAGCCCGCCAGAGTGCCGTCTTCAGAGTATTGCTGAACGTAGTAATAATAAGTCGCGCCACTCTGAGGGTCCAGGGTCATGGTCTCCGGGCCAAAGCCGTTGGTATCGTCCACATCCAGATTGCAGATGTAGGTGCCTGCCGGACCGGGGGCTCCGCCGGTGCCAAAGGTGACATGGAACTGGTTCCCCTCGGCGTCAGGGCCCACCATGTGGGAGTCCAGGTCGCTGGGGCTCTCGCCCCAGGTGAGGACGACGCGGTAGACGTTGCCGTCAGCTATGGGCGTAATGGAGCCGTTTTGGTTTTTCAACCCTCCGGCGGTGGAGACGATGTTGATGACCACCGGGATACACCCCTCCTTGGAGGCCAGGACCGTGTAGTTTCCAATGGGCAGATCCAGGGTATAGCGGCCTTTGTCATCGGTGAGCGTGCTGGCTACGGTCTCGCCCATATCAGCATTATTCCACCCAGGGCGGACACTGAGCTGGACCTGGGCCATGCCCTTGCCGGTAATGGTGCTGACCACCGTACCGCTGGCCTGGCCCATCTCCCCTTCCTGTCCCGCCGCTACCAGCAGATAGGTCTCGTTATAGGTCTCGCTACCGCCGGTGACGGTGGCATAGGCGGAAAAGGGCAAAAAGCCTGGGCAGGCGATGGAGATCTGGTAATGGCCCGCCGGCAGATAGAGCGAGTAGCCTCCCGTCTCCCCCGCCGTAGCCGAGGCGCACAGCGCCCCGTCTTGGTAGACGCTGAGCTGGGCGCCGGGCAGGGCCGCCCGGCCCTCTGCCTTACAGACCCGGCCTGTGATGACGCCGCCTGCGGAGAGCGTCACCTCCACGCTCGGGCTCTGGACGCTGCCGGAGGCGGCATAGCAAACGTAGGTCCCGGCGCTCAGATCAACCGTATTCCAAACATATGTATAGGTCCCGTCGTCCGCTATCACGTCGCCATCAACGCCGTCGTCACGCATGGCGCCAAGGGCCACGCCGTCGTCCCGGTAAAGAGTCAGCTCATCCACGCGGCGGCTTGGCCGGACGGTAAATGTCACCGTGGCCCCGGTCCCGGCGGCTAGAGCGGTCTGGCTGGCGGTAAAGTCCCGGAGGCTCAGTCGCGGGGCGGTCTCCTGCGGTTGAGTCGCCAGGGCGTCGAACCGGGACAAAAAGGCCGCGGCCTGAGCCCGGGTCACAAGGCCCCCGGGCTCCAGCGATCCGTCGCCAGTGCCCAGAATGAGTCGGCAACCCACACCCCAGGCCAGGGCGGTCCTAGCATAGTCCGCGGCCTGATATCCGTCCGGAAACTGCTCCAGACTGCTCGAGGTCGAGGTGTCCAGGCCCTTTTGCTGGGCGTAGCGGTAAAGAAGCGTCAGCATCTGCTCCCGACTCAGCGGGTCTTGGGGTCCAAAGCGACCGTCGCCGTAGCCCTTGACCAGCTGGGTCGTCCCAGCCCAGGCTACGGCAGCCGTATACCAGGTGTCCCCCGGCACGTCTGAAAAAACCGCCTCGCCACGGCTGGGCGTGCCCGCCATGCGGTGGAGAATGGTGACGAACATAGCACGGTCGCAGATGCCCTCCGGCTCAAACCGCCCATCGCCCACGCCGGTCATCAGGCCCTTTTGGGCCGCATAGTCCACGCTGTCGTAAAACCAGTCGCCGGGCTCCACATCGGCAAAGTCCACCGCCGATGCCGCCAGCGCGGGCGTCAACGTCAGCGCGGCTGCCAGAAGGAATGCCAGGAGCTTCTTTTTCACGTTCGTCCCCTCCTTTGCCTTCAGTATAGCACATTCCAGCCCTCATGGCAACGAAAAACCCACCGCGGAAGCGTCTTCCGCGGTGGGCCTCGTTCAGGCCGTATTCAGCCTTGCTTTAGTGGTTGCAGCAGCCCTTGATCTCCCGATAGCCATCGCCGCAGGAGCAGGCATTGGGCGGGAAAAACTCGTCCACAGGGAACTTCACCTGGCGGAAGACCTCGCAGGGATCGTCGTCGCAGTTGCCACAGGAGCACTCCTTCTCAGGCAGGCAGTAGTCGTAGACGGGCATGAGCAGCTGGGTGTCCCGCTCCAGGCGGATGATGGAGAACTGGCCCAGGGTCAGGTAGACCCGCTTGCCGCCGCCGGAGAAGTCCAGGTCGCCGCCAAAGCAGGAGCAAACGCCGCCGGGCACCTCGCACAGCTCGCAGTCGCACACCTTGCACTCGCAGGCGTCCACCAGCTTCATGCTCAGGATGATGGGGTCCACAGCCTCCACCACCGCCGTAGGCAGGTTAGCCCTGCCCATGGTCTTGTCGCAGCGATCGTCGCAGTCAGAGGAGAAGACCTTGGCGCCGCTCTCGCTGCCAAAGAGGATGACCCGCTTGTCAAAGACGGCAAGACCGCTGACGCACACGGGCCGGGCCGCGCCCACAAAGGCGTCAGCAGTGACGCGGTAGAAGTAGCGCACATCTACGGTGTAAAAGCCCCGGTTGAAGCTCACGGGCTCCACGTCGATGTACACGTCCAGCAGCTCGGCGGTGCCGGGCTTGATGCTGATGGCACGGTCGATGACCGCCTTGGAACTGCAGGTGGGATAGAACCGCAGATCCTCCACGCAATCCTTGTCCCGACAGGAATCAAAGATCTTTTTCGTGTGTACGCACACAGCTTCCCGGATGCAGGCACTTTCCTGCACGGGGCCGGGCATGACTTTTTCAGCCATGGCTTAAACCTCCCAATTGAAAGTGGATTCGGCACACGCTGTGCCCTTCCACTCCCAGTGTATGTGGAGGTCGTATTTGAGGTTACCCCGCCGCCGTCAGCTCCCCAAGGGCCTGGCACAGAGCGTCCATCTCCTCCTCCGTACCAATGGAGACACGCAGATGGTCCTGGATGCGGGGCAGGTCCCACCGCCGGACCAGAACGCCCCGGGCCCGGAGGGCGTCAAACAGCGTCTTGCCGGGGATGGAGGAATGGCGGACGAAGAGGAAGTTGGCCTTGGACGGAGCCACGTCAAAGCCCATGTCCCGCAGACGGTTCCAGGTCTTCTCCCTGGTCTCCATGATCTGGCGGCAGGTCTTTTCAAAGTAGGCCCCGTCCGCCAGCGCCGCCACAGCGGCAGCCTGAGCCAGACGGTCTACAGTGTAGGAGTTGATGGAATCCCGAACACACCGCAGCGCCGCCATCAAATTCTCGCTGCCCAGGGCCCAGCCCACCCGCAACCCCGCCAAGGAGCGGGACTTGGACGTGGTCTGGACCACCAGAAGGTTGGGATAGGTATCCACCCACCGGGCCATGCTTTCCGCCCCGAAATCCACATAGGCCTCGTCGATGAGGACTACATGGTCGGCATTGGCCTCCACCACCCGCCGCAGGTCCTGGACGCTGACGGCCTGGCCGGTGGGGGCGTTGGGATTGGCGATGACCACTCCGCCGCCGCGGTTTTGGCAGAATCGCTCCAAGGGTAGAGAGAAGTCCTCGTTCAGAGGAACGGTACAAGCTGTCAAGTCTAAATACTTTACATATACCTCGTAGAAACTATATGTAATGTCAGGGAATGTAATGGCCTTGTCCTTGTCAAAAAAGGCCTGAAAGGCAAAGGATAGGATCTCGTCCGAGCCGTTGCCGCAAAAGACCTGTTCGGGCCGGAGGCCCACTGTCTGGGCGATGGCCTGCCGCAGAGCCAGGCACTCGGGGTCGGGATAGAGCCGCAGACTGTCCACCGCGGCGGACACCGCCTGAGCCACGCCGGGAGCGGGCGGGTAGGGATTTTCGTTGGTGTTGAGCTTGATGAACTGGCGGTCCCGGGGCTGCTCGCCGGGGGTGTAGGGCACCATGTCCCGCACCCGAGCGCTCCAAAATTCCTTCATACCTCTACCCCCTCGCGCAAAATCTTTTTCACGCTCTTCTCCGCCTTGGACCTGGGCGTCATCACCTGGTGCCCACATCCGGCGCAGACCAGCTTGAAGTCCATGCCCACCCGCAGGACCTTCCACTCCTTGCTGCCGCAGGGATGGGCCTTTTTCATCACAAGGGTGTCTCCCACTTGAATATCCACAGCGCACGGCTCCTTCCCTTTTCTATGCAAGTGTGCCCTCGCCGGGGCATATACTTCCCCATCCGGTCAAAAAGGGGACGATGGATCGATGCAAAGCTATCTGCCTGAGGGCAGCTTATTGGACCGTCCGGAAAATCTGGCCCTCTGCGCCGGGGCCGACAGCCTGCTGCGCTGCGTGGCCTCCCGCCAAGTCTTAGAAGGGGTCGCCCTGTCCTGCGACGCCCAGCATAACCTATCTGTAAAGCTAGGCCCCTTCACAGGAGTCATTCCCCGGGCTGAGGCGGCGCTGGGCGTGGCCGAGGGCAGCACCCGGGACATCGCCATCCTCTCCCGGGTAGGAAAGGCGGTGGCCTTTGTGGTCACCGGGGTGGAGCTCACCGACGAGGGCGAGCCCCGGCCCATCCTCTCCCGCCGTCAGGCCCAGGCCCTGGCCCTGGGGCAGATGCTCTCCACCCTGCAGCCGGGCCAGATCATCCCGGCGGTAGTCACCCATCTGGAGCCCTTTGGGGCCTTCGTAGATGTGGGCTGCGGCGTGCCCAGCATGATCGGCATCGAGAATATCTCTGTCTCCCGCCTGCCCCACGCCGACCAGCGCTTCCGGCCCGGGCAGCATATCTTCGCCGTGGTCACAGGCCTGGACCGGGAACGGGGCCGCATTTTCCTCAGCCACAAGGAGCTGCTGGGCACCTGGGAGGAAAACGCCGCTGACCTCACCGCCGGGATGACTGTGCCGGGCATCATTCGCAGCGTCAAGGATTACGGCCTCTTCGTAGAGCTGCGGCCCAATCTCTCGGGTCTGGCCGAGCCCAAGGTGGGCTACGTCCAGGGAGAACGGGTCAGCGTATTCATCAAATCCATCCAGCCCCAGCAGATGAAGCTGAAACTGCTGCTCATCGACCATCTGCCCCCGGAGGCTCAACCACCGGAGCTGCATTACTTCCAGACCTCCGGCGTGCTTAAACGTTGGCGCTACGCCCCGGAGGGCTGTCAAAAGCCCGGTTCGGAGACGGTGTTTGGCTAGTCCTGCTCACCCTTGAGCTTTTCCCAGTAGGCTCTCGCGGCCTGCTCGTTTTTGTTGTCGCCGAACTCGTAGTAGACCACGCCTTCCAGCTCGTCGGGGAGATACTGCTGGTCCACCCAGTGGCCGGGGAAGCTGTGGGGGTAGAGGTAGCCCTGCTCCCGCTCCTGGCCGGCGGAGTCGGCGTGGACATTTTGTAGATGCCGGGGAATGGAGCCCGTCCTCCCTGCCCGGACGTCGGCCCAGGCGGCGTTGATGCCATTGACCACCGAGTTAGACTTAGGTGCGGTAGCCAGCAAGATCACCGCCTGACCCAAGGGCAGCTGGGCTTCGGGCAGGCCCACCTGCAGGGCGTTATCCACCAGGGCGCGGACGATGAGGGCGGCCTGGGGGTAGGCCATGCCGATGTCCTCACTGGCCGAGCAGAGGATGCGGCGGATGGCGGTGATCATATCTCCGGCCTCCAAGAGCCGGGCCAGGTAGTGCAGCGCCGCGTCTGGGTCGGAGCCCCGGAGGGACTTCATCAGGGCGGAGGCGATGTCGTAGTGGTCGTCTCCCTCCCTGTCATAGCGCATGGCGGTGCCCTGGGCGGCCAGCTTGGCGTCGTCCATGGTGACAAGGGCTTTGCCTTTACTCCCCTTGCGGGTCAAGGCCGCGTTGGACAAAAGCTCCACCGTATTGAGGGCCTTGCGCACATCGCCGCCGCAGGCCCAGGCAATCTGTTCAGCCACGCCCTCCTCCAGCTCCAGCTTCTTGCCCAGCCGCTCTTCCATAAAGCGAAAGCCCCGCAAAATGGCGGGCTCTACGTCCTGGGCGGTGAGGGGCTTAAACTCGAAGACGGAGGAACGGGACAGCACGGCGTTATAAATGTAAAAATATGGATTCTCCGTGGTGGAGGCGATCAGGGTCACGTCGCCGCTCTCGATGACCTCCAGCAGGGACTGCTGCTGCTTTTTATTAAAGTACTGGATCTCGTCCAGATAGAGCAAAATGCCGTTGGGCGCCAGCATGGTGCCCACCTGGCCGATCACGTCCTTGATGTCGGAAAGGGACGCGGTGGTGGCGTTCAGGCGGTGAAGGGTGCGGCCTGAGCGCTTGGCAATGATGTTGGCTACGGTGGTCTTGCCGGTGCCGGAGGGGCCGTAGAAGATCAGGTTGGGCACCGGGCCGGTCTCCACGATGCGGCGCAGCAGACCGCCCTGGCCCAGGATATGGCTCTGGCCTACTACGTCGTCCAGACTCTCGGGCCGGATCTCGTCGGCCAGGGGCCGGTACTCCATCTGTGTCCCCTCCTTTCAACAGGTGTAAAGGGAAATAGCCTTACGCTTCGTACAGCGGATATTTGTCGGTGAGGGCCTTGACCCGAGCGCGGAGCTGGTCCTGCTTGCCCTCAAAATCGGTGGCGGTGGCCCAGATGATCTTGGCGATCTCGGCAAAGTCGTCAGGCCCGAAGCCACGGGTGGTGGCGGCAGGAGTGCCCACCCGGATGCCGCTGGTGACAAAGGGCTTCTCCGGGTCGTTGGGAATGGCGTTTTTGTTGACGGTGATGTTGACCTCATCCAGCCGGTGCTCCATCTCCTTGCCGGTGATGCCCGCCTTGCGGAGGTCCACCAGGGCCAGGTGGTTATCCGTGCCGCCGCTGACCAGGTCAAAGCCCGCATCCATCAAGCCTTTGGCCAATGCCTGAGCGTTTTCGATGATGCGCTGCTGATAGACCTTGAACTCGGGCTTCAGCGCCTCGCCCAGAGCCACGGCCTTGGCGGCGATGATGTGCTCCAGAGGACCGCCCTGGCTACCGGGGAAAATAGCGGAGTCGATCTTCTTGGCGTGCTCTTCTTTGCAGAGGATCATGCCGCCCCGGGGGCCCCGAAGGGTCTTATGGGTGGTGGTGGTGACCACGTCGGCATAGGGTACGGGGCTGGGATGCAGCCCGGCGGCCACCAGTCCGGCGATGTGGGCCATGTCCACCATCAGGTAGGCCCCCACCTCATGGGCGATGTCGGCAAAGGTCTTGAAGTCGATGATACGGGGATAGGCGGAGGCCCCGGCGATGATCATCTTGGGACGGTGCTTTTTGGCCTGGTCCCGGACCTGGTCGTAGTCGATGCGGCCGTCGGCGCCTACACCGTAGAAGACCATATTGTAGTTCTTGCCGGAGAAGTTCACCGGGGAGCCGTGGGTCAGATGGCCGCCGTTAGAGAGGTCCATGCCCATGACGGTGTCGCCCACGTCGCACAGGGCCTGGTAGACCGCGTAGTTGGCCTGGGCGCCGGCATGGGGCTGGACGTTGGCGTGGTCGGCGCCGTAGAGCTGGCAGGCCCGCTGACGGGCCAGGTCCTCCACCACGTCCACGCACTGGCAGCCGCCGTAGTAGCGCTTGCCGGGGTAACCCTCGGCGTATTTGTTGGTCAAGACCGTGCCCATAGTGAGCAAGACCGCCTCGCTGACGAAGTTTTCCGAGGCGATGAGCTCGATGTTGCGGCGCTGGCGGTCATACTCGGCCTGGATGCCCGCGCCGACCTCCGGGTCCAGCTGGGCGATACGGTCCATGATCTCTCGAAGCATTGTTGTGTCCTCCCATAAAAAAGTTGTCGCAATGTACTCCAAAATATGCTATGCTATATTGTACTCAAAGAAAGCCCCTGCGTCAAGGGGCGAAAGCGCAGGTCTCTCGGTCGCCGCTGAGATGGGAGGAAACGCCATGGTCTTGCTGATCGCAGGTCCGTCGCACACGGGCAAAACCGCTCTGGCCCAACGGCTTTTAGAGAAATACGGATACCCCTACCTCTCCATCGACCACCTGAAAATGGGCCTGATCCGCAGCAAACACACTACCCTTACGCCCATGAGCGACGACAAGGCGCTGACGGACTTTCTGTGGCCTATCGTCCGGGAAATGGTCAAAACCGTGGTGGAAAACAAACAAAATCTGATCGTGGAGGGCTGTTATATCCCCTTTGACTGGGCAAAGGATTTTGAACCGGAGTACCTCCAATACATCAAATATCTTTGCCTAGTCATGAGCGAAGCCTACATACGAAGCCATTTCCGCGACATTCGGGCATACGCGGGCATTGTGGAAGCGAGGCTGGACGATACCGACTTCACACCGGAGGCTCTGATCCGCGATAACGCGGCGGCCCTGGAGCTGTGTCGGCAGTATGGCGCAAACCATTTTCTGATTGATGACACATATCCCAAGGATATCAGCACGGAAGACTTTAAATAAAAGCGAGGACGATACTTATGACAAAGAAGGAACGGGCGCTCCACATCGTGGAGGCATTGAAGGAGCGCTACCCCAAGAGCCTTTGCTCGCTGGAGTATGAAAAGGACTATGAGCTGCTGTTCGCGGTGCGTTTGTCCGCCCAGTGTACCGATGCACGGGTGAATATGGTCACGCCGGAGCTCTATTCCACCTACCCGACTCTGGAATCTCTGGCCCAGGCCGATATTGCCGACATCGAGCGCATCATCCACTCCACCGGCTTCTTCCGGGCCAAGGCCCGGGACATCGTGCTCTCGGCCCAAATGCTGCTCTCCGAGCACGGCGGCAAGGTGCCCAATGATATGGACGCGCTGCTAAAACTCCCCGGTGTGGGGAGAAAGACCGCCAATCTGGTGATGGGAGATATCTACGGCATGCCCGGCGCCGTGGTAGCGGACACCCACTGCATCCGCATCACCGGCAAACTGGGCCTTACCGACGGCACCAAGGACCCCGCCAAGGTGGAGACCCAGCTTCGCAAGGTCCTCCCCGCTGACGAATCCAATGATTTTTGTCACCGCATGGTGCTCTTTGGCCGGGACGTCTGCACCGCCCGCTCGCCCAAATGCGAGCTGTGCCCGTTGCAGGAATGGTGCGCCACGTATCAAAAGGAGCATAAATAAGAAAGCGGCTGGCCCAAGTGGGTCAGCCGCTTTGTATACACGTTTTATTTGCCCCAAACCGTGACGCTGGGAGACTGGGGCTGGCTCACTTCGTTCAGCCAGAAGAGCTTCACGTTGGGCGTGTTGGGGTCGATTGGGGCGCTGGCGTGGTCAGCGTCCAGCACTTTCACGTCGGTGAAGCGGCCCTGGCTGTCGTAACAGCCCACTAAAACGGTCTCGTCTTTGGCCATCTGAGTTGGCTCCACGGTGACTTCGCCCTCAGCGGTGATGTCCCAGGTCACGCTTGCGCCGCTGTCGCTGGTCATCGTCCCCGACACCGCCGTGCCAGGGGCAACGTCCAGGATCACAAAGGGGATGTTCTCTGCCTTGCAATATGTTTCGGCCGTTGAACCCCAGTAGCCGTAAATCGTCAGGCTGTCACAATACGAAAACGCGCCGTCCACAATTTCTGTCTTGCCGCCCAGGATGGTCGCGCTGGTCAGGCTGGTGCAGCGATAAAACGCAGCCCAATTGATACAGGTCACGCTGTCGGGGATGGTCACGCTAGTCAGGTCGGTGCAGTCTACGAACGCACTACCCCCGATGGTGGTCACACTGTTCGGGATGGTCACGCTTTTTAGGCCAGTGCAGCCAGCGAACGCGCAGCCTCCGATGCTGGTCACACCCTTGGGGATGGTCACGCTGGTCAGGCTGGTGCAGTCTGAGAACGTACTGTACTCAATACTGGTCACGCCCTCCGGGATGGTCACGCTGGTCAAACCGTAAAGACGTCTAAAGGCAAGCTCTGGAATAGCGGTCGTCCATCCAAATTGATAGCTGCAACCGCTGCCAATGGGGCCGGCGCTGGTCAGGCCGGTGCAGCCAGAGAACGCATCCATCCCAACGCTGGTCACACTGCCGGGGATGTACAAACTGGTCAGGTTAGCACAACCACGAAACGCAGAACCCCCAATGCTGATCACACTGTCCGGGATGGTCACGCTGGTCAGGCTGGTGCATTCATAGAACGCCCTAAACCCAATGCCCGTCACCCCTTCTGGGATAACCACATCGCCGCCGGGACCGTTGTATTCGGTGAGTACGCCATCTTCAATGACAAAGTCACTGTTGGCCGCCGAGGCGGTGGTGGGGAGCAGGGTGGCGGTCATGATAACCGCCAAAAATATTGTCAAAAATCTCTTTTTCATCTGTTTTCCTCCTTTTTGGGTTTCCGAGCCTCCCCGGAGCGGGGCCGAAGTCCCGCTCCATGGGGAGTTCGGAAACGCGCAAAAAAGCGGTGTTGAGCGTAATCAACTCAACACCGCCGGAGAAATCCAGCGCAACACACAGTTTGCCCTTGAAAAGAAGTCAAAGAGCAAGTATAATAGCTGTGGCGCAACTATCGTTGCTGTGCTGAGTGCCCCTACACTCTGTACAGGGCCGTGGGGTGCTGCAACACTCCGCGGCCTGCCGCCTTTTTGGCGTTCCTACGTTGTATTTTACTATATTGTTCCAGAAAAAGCAAGAAGAGAATGGAACTTTTTATGGGAGGCTCATTTTATGGATATGACCTGGTTTGACGAGATGGAAGGGCGCATCCCGGTGGGCGGGGCCCGGACGCGGTTCGCGCCGTCGCCTACGGGCTATATGCACGTGGGCAATCTCCGTACCGCCCTCTACACCTGGCTCATCGCCCGCTCTCTGGGGGGCAAGTTCATCCTGCGCATCGAGGACACCGACCAAGGGAGGCTCGTCGAGGGCGCGGTGGACATCATCTACAAGACCCTGCGGCAGACCGGGTTGACCTGGGACGAGGGCCCGGACGTGGGCGGCCCGGTGGGGCCCTATATCCAGACCCAGCGGCGGGATCTCTACGGCAAGTACGCCCATCTGCTGGTGGAAAAGGGCGCGGCGTACTACTGCTTCTGCGAGAAGGCGGAGAGCGAGGAGGACAGCGGTGAGTTTGACCGGGCCGCCGATCCCTGCCGGGACATCCCCTATGCCGAGGCCCGCGCCCGTGTAGACGCGGGCGAGCCTTACGTGATCCGCCAGAAGATCCCCGCAGGGCAGACCACTTTCTCTGACGCTATCTTTGGCGACATCACTGTGGATAACGCCGATCTGGACGACCAGGTGCTGATGAAGCGCGACGGCCTGCCCACCTATAACTTTGCCAACGTCATCGACGACCATCTCATGGGCATCACCCACGTGGTCCGGGGCAGCGAGTACCTCTCCTCCGCGCCGAAATATGACCTTCTCTACAAGGCCTTTGGCTGGGCTGTGCCCACCTATGTCCACTGCTCCCCCGTCATGCGCGACGCCCAGAACAAGATGTCCAAGCGCCACGGCGACCCCTCTTATGAGGACCTGCTGGCCATGGGCTTTTTGTCCGAGGCGGTGGTGAACTATGTGGCCCTGCTGGGCTGGAGCCCCAAGGGAGAGTACGCCGAGACGGAGTTCTTCACTCTGGACGAACTGACGAAGGTCTTTGACATTCACGGCATCTCCAAGTCCCCGGCCATCTTTGATCTGGAAAAGCTGAAATATTTTAACGCCCACTATTTGCGCGCGCTGGACGCCGAGGCGTTCTACCCGCTGGCCGAGCCCTATCTGAAGGAGGCCATCCAAAACCCCGCCATCGACCTGAAGCTGGTGGCGCCCCTGGTCCAGGGGCGGTGCGATACCCTGCTGGACATCGCCCCCCAGGTGGATTTCTTTGACGCGGTGCCGGAGTACTCCAACGAGCTATACTGCCACAAGAAGATGAAGACCGACGAGGAAAACTCCAAGGAGGCGCTGGCGTGGGTCATCCCCGCGCTGGAGGCCCTGGCAGATTGGAGCTATGACGCCATCCACGACTGCCTGATCGCCCTGGCCGAGGCCAAGGAGCTGAAAAACGGCCGGATCATGTGGCCGGTACGGACGGCGCTCTCGGGCAAGGCGGTGACCCCCGGCGGCGCGGTGGAGCTTACCCACATCCTGGGCAAGGACGAGACGTTGAAGCGCTTACGCGCCGGTGTGGCGCATCTGTCCTGATCCGCGCCTCCCTTTCTTAGGCCGCACGCCCTGCGCCCTTCGTATAAAAAACCCTCCCCTTGCCAAACTAGGCATGGGGAGGGATTTTTTATGGAGAAGCGTCTCAAGCGGGCTAAGGTCACCTTTGTGGTAGCGGCCTTTATCGTGGCCGTGGGCTTTGCCATCCAGGGCCAGGTCCAGGCCCGGCAGTATAAGCGGCTGCTGACAAACGGCTATTACCACGCCTTTTCCGAGCTGACCACCGCGGTGGGCGAGCTGGATACGGCGCTGCAAAAGTCCGTCTACACAACGCCCGGGCCGCTGCAGAGCAGCCTCTATCAACAGGTGTACGCCAAGGCGCTGGCGGCCCAGTACGCCCTGGGCGAGCTGCCCTACGGCAACCAGGAGCTGGAGCAGACCGCCGCGTTTCTGGCCAAGACCGGCGACTATGCCGCCGCCCTGTGCCGGGGCAGCTACGATGGCTCCGGGGAGAATCTGGCGGCCCTGGCCGCTATCTCCAGCGATCTGAACACGACCCTGGCCGGGCTCCAGAGCGATCTGGAGGCGGGGGCGGTGGAGCTGCGGGAGGTAGCCCGGGCCGAGGACGAGCTGGCCCGGAGCGCGAAGGGCGGCGACGCTCCCGGCGGCGGTACCGCCTTTCAGGACGTGGAGTCCGACTTTCCTGAGCTGCCCAGCCTGGTCTACGACGGCCCCTTCTCCGAGCATTTGAGCGGCGAGACGCCCAAGGCGCTGGAGGGCATGGGCCAGGTCAGTGAACAGGAGGCCCGGCAGGCGACGGCGGATTTCCTCCATCTTTCCCCCGGGCAGCTCACCGCCATGGGCCAAAGCCAAGGCGTATTGCCCACCTACGATTTTTCTATAGATAGCGGCGACGGCCAGGGCTATATCGAGGTCACCTGTCAGGGCGCTCAGGTGCTGGCCTACTTTTCCGACCGCGCCCCCGGCCAGCCCACCATGGATGCCAGCCGGGGCGTGGAGCTGGCCCAGAATTACCTGGCCAACTGGGGCTTTGCCCAGATGGAGCCCAGCTACCACATCCAGCGGGAGGGCCTGCTGACGGTCCATTTCGCAGCCGTGATGGACGGCGTGTTTTGTTATCCCGATCTGGTGAAGGTCACCGTCGGTCTGGACGACGGCAAGCTGCTGGGCTATGAGGCCCATGGCTATCTGACCCGCCACCATGGCCGGACCCTCCCTGCACCCGCCGTGACCGAGGCTCAGGCCCGGGCGGCGGTGCCCCAGAGCCTGTCCATCCTGGCCGTCCAGCCCGCTCTGATCCCCACCGCCGGCGGCACCCAGGAGGTGCTGACCTGGGAGTATAAATGCCAGAGTGCCGATGGCTGCCATGTGCTGGTCTACGTCAATGCCCAGACCGGCCAGCAGCAGAACATTTTACTGCTTTTAGAGGACGAGACGGGCACGCTGGCGTTATGACCAGGGGCGGCTTTTCCGCCGCCCTTACATTTATATAAAAAATCAGGCAAAATAGGGCTTGCTATTTTTGACCAATTGTGGTAAACTACCATAGCCTGTGCGAAATACACACACCCTTGGGATGGCCTCGCCGGTGTTTCCCCCTTGGGGAAATGGCCCGGCCAGATGATCTGGGTGGAGGCAAAAACAAATTATTAGGAGGAACAAACAATGGCAGTCGTATCTATGAAGCAGCTTCTGGAGGCGGGCGTCCACTTCGGACACCAGACCCGCCGCTGGAACCCCAAGATGGCCAGCTACATCTACACCGAGCGCAACGGCATCTACATCATCGATCTGCAGAAGACGGTGAAGAAGTTGGAAGAGGCCTACGCCTTCGTGCGCGAGATCAGCGAGAACGGCCAGACCCTTCTGTTCGTCGGCACCAAGAAGCAGGCCCAGGAGGCCATCAAGGAAGAGGCCCAGCGCTGTGGGATGTACTTCGTCAACGCCCGGTGGCTGGGCGGTATGCTCACCAACTTCAAGACCATGCGCGGCCGTGTGGACCGTCTGGCCCAGCTCAAGAAGATGCAGGAGGACGGCACCTTCGATATGCTGCCCAAGAAGGAAGTTATGCACCACCTGGGCGAGATCGCCAAGCTGGAGAAGTACCTGGGCGGCGTCACCGAGATGCGCAAGCTCCCCGGCGCGCTGTTCGTCGTTGATCCCCGCAAGGAGCGCAACGCCATCAACGAGGCCCGCAAGCTTCACATCCCCGTGGTGGCCATCGTGGATACCAACTGCGACCCCGACGAGATCGACTACGTGATCCCCGGCAATGACGACGCCATCCGCGCCATCAAGCTCATCTCCTCTGTCATGGCCAACGCCATCCAGGAGGGCAAGCAGGGCGCCGACGCCCCCGCCGCCAACGCCGAGGCTCCCGCCGCCGAGGCCCCTGTGGCCCCTGCGGAGTAATTTCAAACTTTACCAAACATATTGGAGGAAGAGAAAATGGCTATTAGCGCACAAGACGTCAGCAAGCTCCGCGAGATGACCGGCGTGGGCATGATGGACTGCAAGAAGGCTCTCACCGCCACCGACGGCGACATGGACAAGGCTGTGGAGTTCCTGCGGGAGAAGGGCCTTGCCACCGCCCAGAAGAAGGCCGGCCGTATCGCCGCCGAGGGCGTGGCCTACGCCACCGTGATCGACGGCGTGGGCGTTGTGGTGGAGGTCAACGCCGAGACCGACTTCGTGGCCAAGAACGAGAAGTTCACCGACTTTGTCCACCAGGTGGCCAACGTCATCGCCAAGGAAGATCCCAAGGACCTGGACGACCTACTGACCAAGCCCTACCCCGACACCGGCCGCACCGTGGCCGACGAGACCATCGAGAAGGTCCAGGTCATCGGCGAGAACATCAAGGTCCGCCGCTTCGCCCGCTTTGGCAAGGGCGTCAGCGTCTCCTATGTCCACATGGGTGGCCGCATCGGCGTGCTGGTGAATCTGGAGACCGACCTGGCTGCCGACAAGGTCACCGAGGTGGGCAAGGATCTGGCCATGCAGATCGCCGCCCTGAACCCCCGCTTCCTGGACAAGTCCCAGGTGGGCCAGGAGGTGCTGGACGAGGAGAAGAAGATCATGCTGGTCCAGATGGAGAACGACCCCAAGATGGCCGCCAAGCCCGACAAGGTCAAGGAAGGCATCGTCATGGGCAAACTGCGCAAGTTCTACGAGGAGAACTGCCTGATGCAGCAGGAGTTTGTCAAGGATGGCTCCATGAGCGTGGAGCAGTATGTGGCGGCTCAGGCCAAGGCCCTGGGCGGCACCATCACTCTGAAGGACGCCGTTCGCTTTGAGAAGGGCGAGGGCATCGAGAAGAAGCAGGAGAACTTCGCCGAGGAGATTGCCAAGCAGCTGGGCAAGTAAGCGTCTTCCCTGTTACCGCAATAAAAACCGCTCCGTCCACTGTGGACGGAGCGGTTTTTTTGCTGTGCGGATTAGTTTTCTTCCTCGCGATCATATTCCAGGATGTCGCCGGGGGTACACTCCAGCGCCTCGCAGATGGCGGCCAGGGTGGAGAACCGCACCGCCGTCACCTTGTTGTTCTTGATCTTGGACAGATTCACGTTGGAGATGCCCACCTTCTCCGCCAGCTGGTTCAGGGACATCTTCCGCTCCACCATGACCCGGTCCAGCCGCAGCACGATCTTTCCCATGGTATACGCTCCTTTACAGCAGCCCGTCGGTCTCGGTCTCCAGCTCCACCCCGCGGGCGAAGAACTGGGACAGGCACAGCACCGCCAGGCCCACCATAAAGCTGCCCACGCCCACGCTGCTCTCCACCAACTCCGGCCCCATGACGAGCCGGGCCAGGGTGCTCATGACCAGGCCGATGACAGGCACGCCGATGAGGAAGATACCGATCTCCCGCACCATGCGTACGTTATCCTTCTGGAAGGGCGTGGCGTTCTCCGACTTCTTCAAAATGAGGTAGATGTTGCGAAACACCATAGCCATCAGGCCCAAGATCAGCACTGCGGCCACGCAGAAGAGCCGCAGCGCCGCCACGCTCACCTGCCCCGTCTGATCCACTACCTCGATCTCAAAGCCATAGGTGGTCAGGCTGGCGCCAAAGTCCGCCATGCTGACGTTTTGGAAGATCCCCTTACCCATGATGAACGACAGAACAAGCACAACCACCATAGCCACCATGGCGATCCAATGGCCGATCTCCACCAGCTTTGACAAAACAAGGGTGGCCTTATCCAGCTTTTTCATCTCTCATTCCTCCTGCCAAAAAATTTTCAGGTCTGTCCTGATGCTGTGATGATACCACGCCCGTTAATGTTTGTCAACTATTTCTTAATGTTTTGCGATAAAAAATATTTGTAAAACATTATACTTGTTCAGCTACTCTTCCCCCTTTTCAAATGGGGCGGGCTGTGCTATGATGGTAGCGACAAATTTTGCGGTCAGGGAGGTGAGCCGGAATATGACGATCAAGAGAAAGCGACGTCTTGCGATCATTGTGATCGCCGCACTGGCGCTGGCTCTGCTCTGGTTCTTTTTGCAAGGGCCCTTTGCCCACCGGCTCCAGCCCTTCTCCCCTGCCTATGACCGCATGGACCTGGGGCCGATTTTAGACAAGGCGGCCCTCGAAACCGAGGATTATGACACGCTCTACGCCCAGACCGGCCTGGGCCCCGCCGCCGTGGACGACCTGCGGGCTATGGGCACTGCGGGCGTGGCGCAAATTCTGGCCACTCAGGACGCCTTTTTTACTCAACCTTGCGAGAGCTCCTGCTCCAACCTGGGCATTACCACCAAGGAGCACCGCTTTTTGGATGAGGAGGGGTACATGGTCTATGCCGCGCCGCTGGCGCCATTGAAGGAGGGGGACATCCTGGTCTCCCTGTCCACCCACACCGCGGGCTGGACCCACGGCCACGCGGGGCTGGTGGTGGATCCGGACCCGGAGCGGCCCGTGACCCTGGAGTCGGTGGTGCTGGGGACCCGCTCCAGCGCCATGAATGCCAACCACTGGCGCAGCTATACCACCTTCATGGTCCTCCGGCCCAAGGCGGACGACGCGACACGCCAAGCGGTAGTGGACGTCGCCAACCAGCATCTGACGGACATTCCCTACAGCCTGTTGAGCGGCGTTTTCGGGGAGAAGTTCCAGAGCCTGGAGGGCGACCACAACGCCCAGTGCGGCTATCTGCCGTGGTACGCCTGGATGGCGGTGGGCCTCGACCTGGACAGCGACGGTGGCCGCATCGTGACCCCGGCGGACCTGGCCGAGAGCCCCGATGTAGAGGTCGTCCAACTCTACGGCCTGGACCCGGAAAAGTACCCTTACGCCCGGTGAGCTTATAAAGAAACGCGGACAGCTTGCGCTGTCCGCGTCTTTTTTGCTGTTAGGGCTGCTGCTTTTCCAGCGCCGCCTTGGCGGCTTGCTGCTCGGCTTCTTTTTTGCTGTGGCCTTTGCCGGTACCGATGCTCTTGCCGTCCAGGGTGACCTCCATCCAGAATTCCTTCTGGTGGTCGGGGCCCTCCTCCTTGACCAGCTGGTACTTCAGGCTCCGGCCCGGCGTGCGCTGGACCAGCTCTTGAAGGGCGGTCTTGAAGTCGTGGCCCTCGCCAGTCTGGGCCTCCTTGGAGAGGATGAAGGTGTGGATGACGGCGCTGGGCTGGGAGAGGTCGCCGCTATCGAGATAGATGGCGGCCAGGATGGCCTCCACCGCGTCGGCCTGGATGGAGCCCCGGTGGCGGCCACCGTTTTGGTCCTCTCCCTTGCCCAGCTTCAAATGGGTCCCAAGGCTCCACTCCCCTGCCACCTGGGCCAGAGATTCCTCGCACACCAAGGCGGCCCGCATCCGGGTCAGGTCCCCTTCGGGGAGGTCGGGGTGGGTGCGGTAGAGATGCTCGGCGGTGACCTGGCCCAGGATAGAGTCGCCCAAAAACTCCAGCCGCTCGTTGCTGTCCAGCGCGCCGCCCAGACGCTCGTTGGCGTAGGAGCTGTGGGTCAGGGCCTGGTCCAGCAGCGCGGGGTCTTGAAAGCGGTAGCCCAGCTTTTCCTCCAGCGGGTGCATACGCCCCTCCTCCTCTCAAAGAAAAACCCCGCCGTGCAGCGGGGTTTCTCGCTTTGTGTTTTGGTTTAGTCTCCCTCGGTCCGGGCCTGGATCTGCTGGACCAGGTCGCCCACGGTGGAGATGCTACCCAAATCGTCCTCGGACATCTCGCCCACGTCGAAGGCGTCCTCCAAAGCCATGCTCAGCTCTACGATATCGATGGAGTCGGCCCCCAGATCGTCTTCAAAAGAGGTCTCCATGGTGATGGAATCAACGTCCACGCCGAATTGCTCCGCGATGATCTCCGCAATTTCCTTGAACATATACCTCGCTCCTTTTCAAAGGGAAATCTTACATTCAAATCATAAGAAGTTTTCCCTCGGATGTCAATAGGCAATCACGATTTTTCCGCAGTTTCTTCCGACTTTATCTCGCTGCCCAGGCGCATATAGCCGATGTTGGCGGCGATGTCCTCGATGAGGCCGGACCGGGCCAGCTCCATACCCTGGCGAATGGCGTTTTGAATGGCCTTGGGCCCGGAGGAGCCGTGGGCCTTGATAACGGGCTTGGAGATGCCCATCAGGGCCGTGCCGCCCACCTCTTCGCTGTCCAGCAGCTTTTTAAAATCGGTCAGGCCGCCCTTGACCAGCAGCGCCGCCAGCTTGGTGAGGATATTCTTCTTAAAGATGCCCTTGATCTGCCGGGCCAGAAACAATCCCGTGCCCTCCACGGCCTTGAGGAAGACATTGCCGGAAAAGCCGTCGGCCACGATGACGTCCACCGCGCCCTCTACCGCCTCCCGGGCCTCTACGTTGCCCACAAAGTTGATGCGGCCCTCTTCCCCGGCCTTACGCAGCAACGCATAGGTCTCTTTTTGCAAGTCGGTCCCCTTGCTCTCCTCCACGCCGATGTTCAAAAGGCCCACACGGGGCTCGGGCCGGCACAGGGCGTGCTGGGCGTAGAAGCTGCCCATATAGGCGAATTGCAAGAGGTACTCCGGCGTACACTCGGCGTTAGCCCCGCAGTCGATGAGCACGGCGCCGCCCTTGCCCGTGGGCACTACCGGGGCCAGCGCAGCCCGGCGGATGCCTCGGATGCGCTTGGTCATCAGCGTGGCCGCCGAAAGGAGCGCGCCGGTGGAACCGGCGGAGACAAAGGCCTCCCCCGCCCCCTCGGAGAGGAGGCTCAGACCTACCGTCAGCGACGAGTCCTTCTTCTCCTTAAATGCCAGAGCGGGATTATCCTCCATGGTGACTACCTGGCTGGCGTGGGCGATCTCCAGGCCCTGGGGCAGATCGCCCACGCCCAGGTCGCCTTGCAGACACTTCAAGATCGCCTCGCCGTCGCCCACCAGGATCACCTGGATCCCGTAAGCCTGCACGGCGTCCAAAGCGCCCTTAACGTTGCAAAGGGGCGCGTTGTCCCCGCCCATGGCGTCTACAATGATCTTCATATCGGGCCCTCCTTTATGTGATGTCCAGCGCCGCCAAGGCTTCCAACGAGCGCTGGGAGATGGCGGCGTTTTTCTCTCGCTTACCCTTGACCCGGCGTTCCAGCGGTGGGATCAGGCCAAAGTTGATGTTCATGGGCTGGAAGTCGGTCACGCCCTCGTTGGAAATATACCCCGCCAAAGCGCCTAGAGCCGTCAGGCTGGGGAAGTCCACGCTCTTCTTCCCCAACAGACGCCGTGCCAATTCTACCGCGCATACAAAGCCCGAGGCGGTGGACTCCACATAGCCCTCCACGCCGGTGACCTGGCCGGCAAACATGACCCTGGGGCAGCTCTTGACCCGGTAGTAGCGGTCCAGCAGCTTGGGCGAATTGAGATAGGTGTTGCGGTGCATGACGCCATAGCGGAGAAATTCGGCGTTTTCCAGCGCGGGGATCATGGAGAAGACCCTCTTTTGCTCGGGGAATTTCAAATGGGTCTGAAAGCCCACCAGATTATAGACGCTGCCCTGGGCATTGTCCCGGCGGAGCTGGACAACCGCATAGGGCTCCGCGCCGGTCTTGGGGTCTTTGAGGCCCTTGGGCTTTAGGGGACCGTAGCGCAGGGTGTCAAAGCCCCTGCGGGCCATGACCTCTACGGGCATACAGCCCTCAAAGACGCTCTTATCCTCAAAGCCGTGGACCTGGGCCTCCTGGGCTGTGGTCAGGGCTTCCCAAAAGGCCCGGTACTCGTCTTCCGAAAGGGCGCAGTTGATGTAGTCGGCAGTGCCCTTGTCGTAGCGGGAGGCGAACCAGGCCCGGGTCATGTCAATGCTCTCAAAGGATACCAGCGGGGCCGCGGCGTCGAAGAAGCTCAGGTAGTCCGCCCCGCCCAGAAAACTCTGGACGCTTTGGGCCAGAGCGTCAGAGGTCAACGGCCCGGTGGCCACGATGACCTGGCCCTCCTCGGGGATGCTCGATACCTCGCCGGGCACGACCTCGATCAGCGGATGGTCCAGGATCTGCTGGGTGACAGCGGCGGAAAAGCCCTCCCGGTCCACGGCCAAAGCCCCTCCTGCCTCCACCCGGTGGGCGTCGGCGCAGGCCAGGATCAGGCTGCCTGAGCGGCGAAGTTCCTCCTTTAAAAGGCCCACGGCATTCGCCAGCTCGTCCGAGCGCAGGGAGTTGGAGCACACCAGCTCGGCAAAGAGATCGGTATGATGGGCCGGGGAGCGCTTGGCGGGCTTCATCTCACAAAGCCGCACCGGGATGCCCCGCTTTGCCAACTGCCAGGCCGCCTCGCAACCCGCCAGCCCAGCGCCGATGACGGTGACGGTCTCCATCACGCCTTCTTGGCGGCGGGCTTTTTCGCCGCCGTCTTCTTGGCCGTTGTTTTCTTAGCCGTCGTCTTCTTTTCCCCGGCATCCTCGCCCTGGGTCTCCGTCTTCCGGCGGTAGCCCCCCCGCTTTTCCTCAGGGGTGAAGTTGGAACAGGCTTCGTTGATACAGAAGGGCTTGTGGGCGCCCTTGCCGGCGGTCTTGAACATGGTGTGGCCGCAGACGGGGCAGTTGTCCTTCACCGGCACATCCCAGGTAATGAACTCGCAGCGCTTCGCTTCGTCCTTGGCGCTTCGATGCTCGCAGCAGTAGAAGGTGTACTGCTTGCCGTTTTTCTTGCTCCGGCCGGTGCGCTTGAGGATGCGCCCACCGCAGACAGGACACTTGCCGGGCATCTCCACCACCAAGGGCATGGTGAAGTCGCACTCGGGCCAGCCCGGACAGGCCAAGAAGCGGCCAAAGCGGCCGGACTTGACCACCAGCTGCTTGCCACACTGGGGGCAGACCTCTTCGGAGACCTCGTCGGGCACCTTCAGCCGAACGCCGTCCATGTCGGTCTCCACCTTTTTGAGGTTGCTCTCAAAGTCGCCGTAGAAGCTGTCCAGAATGCCCACCCAGTTCTCCTCGCCGGTCTCCACCTGATCCAGGCGCTGTTCCATGCGGGCGGTAAAGGTGGGGTCGGCCACATCGGGGAATTTGTCCCGCATCAGGCCGGTGACCACCTCGCCCAGGGGCGTGGGCCGGAGGTTGCGGCCCTCTTTGATGACATACTCCCGGTCGATGATGGTGGACACCGTAGGGGCGTAGGTAGAGGGCCGACCGATGCTCTTTTCCTCCAGGGCCTTGATCAGCGTAGCCTCGGTATATCGGGCGGGGGGCTGGGTAAAATGCTGCTCGGGGGTAAAGCCCTCCTCCTTGACGCTCTCCCCTTCCCGCAGATCGGGAAGCGGGGACTGAGGCGCCTCGTCATCCTCGTCCCGGCTCTCTTCATAGACGGCGGTAAAACCGCTGAATTTCATGGACGAATGGTTGGCCCGGAAAACGTAGCCCTCCGCGCCGGCGACGTCAATGGAAACGCTGTCGTAGACCGCACTGGCCATCTGGCTGGCCAAGAAGCGGCTCCAGATGAGTTTATAGAGCTTATACTGCTCGCCGGTCAGGTCCTTGCGGATGCTCTCCGGGTCCAGGCGGACCTCCGAGGGTCGAATGGCCTCATGGGCGTCCTGGGCGCCGGACTTGGCCTTGTAGACCCGGGGCTTGCCGGGATAGTAGTCCTTGCCGTAGCGGTCCAGGATAAAGTCCTTGGCGGCGGCAGTGGCCTCGTCGGAGAGGCGGAGGGAGTCGGTACGCATATAGGTGATCAAGCCCACCGTGCCCTCGCCGGTAATGTCTACGCCCTCGTAGAGCTGCTGGGCGATGGACATGGTCCGCCGCGGCGGCATCCCCAGCTTGCGGGAGGCCTCCTGCTGAAGGGTGGAGGTGATGAAGGGCGGAGCAGGATTGCGCTGCTTGTCCTGACGCTTGACGGTTTTAACGGTAAAGGGCTTTCCCTTTACGGCGTTCAAAACAGCGTCCACCTCTGCCCTGCTGCCCAAGTCCTGCTTTTTCTCCTTGCCGTAAAAGCTGGCCTGAAAGGCGCCAACATTGGGGGCCACGCGGGAAAAGTCCACGTCGATGGACCAGTATTCCTGGCTTTCAAAGGCCCGGATCTCCTCTTCCCGCTCCACCACCAGCCGGGCCGCCACCGACTGGACACGGCCCGCGGACAGCCCCCGGCGGATCTTCTTCCACAGCAGCGGCGACAGCTCATAGCCCACGATGCGGTCCAAAATACGCCGGGCCTGCTGGGCGTCCACCAGATTTTGGTCGATGGTCCGGGGCTGAGCGATGGACTCGGTGACCACCTTCTTGGTGATCTCGTTGAAGGTGACCCGATAGGTCCGATCCTCAGGCAGATCCAAAAGTTCCTTCAGGTGCCAGGAGATGGCCTCGCCCTCGCGGTCAGGGTCGGTGGCAAGATAGATCTTGCCGCTTTTTTTGACGGCCTTTTTCAGCTCGGAGATGATGTCCTCTTTGCCCTTGATGGGCTGATAGTTGGGCGCGAAGCCGTGGTCCACATCCACGCTGAGCTTGCTCTTGGGTAGGTCCCGCACATGGCCCATGGTGGCCAGGACCTTGTAGTTCGGGCCCAGATATTTGCCAATGGTCTTTGCCTTGGCAGGCGACTCCACGATCACCAGATCTGTTTTTGCAGCCATTTGGTCTCCTCCTGGTACACTAGATTATCCTGTAAAGGTATTTCCCCTTAGTCTACTGTGATCCGCACCGTGGCGGCAAAGCGCTTGCCGGTCTCCTCGGCCAAAAAGCCCGCCAACTGGAGCATAGTCACCGCCGAGGTGCACCGCCGTGCAGGGATCTGAGCGGTCTCGATGATTTCGTCCAGCACCAGCGGCTTGTCCCGCACGGCCAGCAGCACGTCCCGCTGGTCGTCGGTGAGGGCCGGGGTCAGCTTGCGCCAGTGGATAGCGGGCAGGGCCTCCCTTGCCTGGCCTTCAGCCTTAGCCGGCCCCTCTTGCTCTCTCTCCTGACGGACGGCCCGGGGCCGCAGGCCCGGCGCGATGGCCGGGGTCTCCGGCGCAAGACCGGGCACCAGACGGATCTTGCCGGGATAGAGGTCGGCGTATTCCTGCAAAATGTCGCTGGCCGAGGTGACCAGCATGGCCTCGCCCCGGCGGATGAGGTCGTTTGGCATATAGCTCAAAGGTCCGTCCACCGGGCCGGGTACGGCGAAGACATCCCGGTTCTGGTCCACGGCGATCTTGGCGGTAATGCCGGTGCCGGAGCCCTGGGCGCCCTCCACCACGACGACGCCCAGAGACAAGCCGCTGATGATGCGGTTGCGGGCGGGAAAATGACCGGATCTTGTCTCTGTTCCCGGCGGGTACTCGCTGATGAGCAGGCCCGCCGCGGCCACGTCCTGATACAAATAGCGGTTTTCCTTGGGGTAGATCACATCCAGTCCGCCGCCCAGCACCCCACAGACAGTGCCGCCGCCCCGCAGGGCGCCCCGGATGCCCTCGCTGTCCAGGCCCCGGGCCAAGCCCGAGACCACCACCGCTCCCTGATAGGCCAGGTCGTGACCCAGACGCTGGGCCTGGTTGATCCCGTACTGGCTGGGGACGCGGGAGCCGATCAGGCTGATCACCACCTGGTCGTCAAAGTCGATGTCCCTACCTTGGAGATAGAGTACCGCCGGTGGGTCATAGATATTCCTCAGCCGTTCAGGATAGCCTGCGTCGGCGATAGTCAGGATCCGTTGGTCAAGCCGCTCACACTCCGAGAGGATACGGTTGGCCCCGTCCAGATCCTTGTCGGTCAAAGACCGCTTGGCCAGGTCCGTAAGGCCTGGCACGGCGGCATACTCGGCACTGTCGGCAAAATGGACGGCCTCCGGCGTGCCAAAGTGTTCCAGCAGCGCGGACACGCCGGGATTGGAGAGCCCCCGGCGTGTAGTGAGCCACAGCCAGTATTTCAAGCTCGCCATCCATCTCGCCTCCTTTTTTCTTTTCTTATCGGCCCATTTCCCAGAGGAAAATAGCCGCCGCCACGGCGGCATTGAGGGATTCACAGCGCGAGCGCATGGGGATGATGACCGATCCCCGGCAGCGCTCCAGCACCTCCGGGCTGACGCCGTGGCCCTCGTTGCCAATGACCACCGCCGCCCGATGAAGCTCCGCCTGCCGCACCGTCACGCTGGTTTCTTCCAAGGCGGCGGCGTAGAGCGGGATGTCCCGCTGGGCCAGAAAGGCGGTCAGCTCCTCCAGGGCGGCCTCCCGGCAAGGAAGGCGGAAGCACGCGCCCATCGTGGCCCGGACAGTCTTGGGAGCGTAGGGGTCGGCGCAGTGGTTGAGCAAAAGCAGTCCATCTGCGCCCAGGGCGTCGGCGGTGCGCCAGATGGCGCCCACATTACCTGGATCCTGGAGCCCATCCAGCGCCAAAAAGCGCTGGCCGGGCAGGTCAAGCTTCGTCTTTTCCGGGAGCGAAACGGTAAACAAAAAGCCCTGAGGGCTCTCCATAGGCGAGAGATAGGCCATCAGCTCCGGGGCCACCACGGTGTGCTCCACGCCGGGCGGCACGTCCACCGCCACGTCCGAGGTCGTGATCAGGCGGCGGATGGGAGCCTGCCACCGTACAGCCTCCTCCCACAGCTTGCGCCCGTCGGCCAGATATTCGCCGGAGCTCTTGCGGTAGCGGCTGCTCGACGCCAGCTTCCGAAGGTGGGCACACAGGGGATTCTGGCGGCTTGTCAGCACGCTCATAGCTTCTGGATGCGGTTGATGTGCTTATCCCGGCCCAGGGCCACCACCACATCGGTGGGCTCCAGCACGTCCTCGCCGCTGGGGGCGATGACGAAGGTCTGCTTGGGGCCCCGGCGCAGGGCGATGATGTTGACGCCGTAGCTGTTGCGCACATCCAGCTGGCGGAGCGTCTTGTGGACCCACTCCTTGGGCACGGGGATCTCCACGATGCTGGCGTCGTCGGAAAGCTCGATGAAGTTCAGCACGTTGGAGCCCGACAGAGCGTGGGCCAGCTTGACGCCCATCTCATGCTCGGGGAAGACCACACGGTCCGCGCCGATCTTCTCCAGCACCTTTTTGTGGGTATGGCTGGAGGCCTTGGCGATGACTCGCTCCACCCCTTGCTCCTTGAGGCTCAGGGTGATCAGCGCGCTGGTGCCGATGTCGCTGCCGATGGCCACGATGGCGCAGTCAAAGCTGTGGGCCGAGATCTCCTTGAGTACCTCCGGGTCCCGGGCGTCGGCGGTAACGGCGTGGGTAATGTGAGCGGCGGCAGCCTGGACCAGGTCCGCTCTGGTGTCCATGCCCAGCACCTCGTTCCCCTGGGCGCACAGCTCGGCGGCGACAGCGTTTCCAAATCGCCCCAGACCAATGACAAGAAATGTTTTCATGGCAAGATCCTCCTAACGCTCAACCGATCATCACTTGGGTGACGGGATATTGTATCTTGTCCTCAGCCTGCGCTCCCCGCGAGGCAAAGGCAATGGAGAAGGACAAAATGCCCACACGGCCCAGGTACATCAAGGCAATGATCAGCACCCGGCAGGCGTAAGACAGCGTGGGCGTGATGCCGGTGGTGAGGCCCACGGTGCCCAGGGCCGAGGCCACCTCAAAGCCGGCGGCCATAAAGGGAACGCCGTCCAACAAGGAGAGAAACATGGATCCGGCCACGAACAGAAGCAGGGCCGTCATAGTCAGGGTCATGGCGTTGGACTGCTGACGGCGGCTGATAGAGCGGTTGCCGATGACCAGGCTGCCGCGGCCTTTCAGGTCAGCCCATAGGCCAAGGCACAGGATGGCAATGGTACCGGTCTTGATGCCGCCAGCTGTGGAGCCGGAGGAGCCGCCGATGAGCATCAGGATACTTCCAAGGGCCAAGGTGGTATCCCGCAAAGCCCCTTGGTTCAAAACGCCAAAGCCCGCCGTGCGGAAGGTCACTGACTGGAAAAGGGCGTTCATGATCTTCTCCCACAAGGGCATGGGGCCCAGGGTGTCGGGGTTATAATACTCCACCGCCAACACCACCGCCGCACCAAGGACAAGGAGGCTGACGGTCATGGTGAGGACGATTTTCGTATAGGTGGACACTCTCCCCCGCTCCTTGCGGTGGGCAATGTCACTCCAGACAAAAAAGCCCAGGCCGCCGATGACGATCAAGGCCATGATGGTAAACTGGACCACCGGGTCCGCGTGGAACTGGGCCAGGCTCTGGAAGGGCGCTCCCTGGCCCAGCAGATCGAAGCCGGCGTTGCAGAAGGCGGATATGGCGTGGAACACACCCAGCCATACCCCCTGCCTCCAGCCATACAGCGGCACGAAGCGGGTCATCAGAATCAGCGCGCCGGTCAGCTCAAAGACAAAGGTCCACTTCAAGGTAAAGCGCACCAGGCGCACCACGCCGCTGATGTTGTTCAGATTGAAGTTGGAGACCATGATCAGCCGCTCGGAAAGGCCGATCTTCCGCCGGAGCATGAGGGAAAAGAGGGTCATGATCGTGATAAACCCAAGCCCACCCAGCTGAATGAGGCCCAAGATCACCGCCTGACCGAAAAAGGACCACTGGGTGGCGGTGTCCACCAGCACCAGGCCAGTGACACAGGTGGAGGAGGTGGCGGTAAACAGACACGTCAAAAGTCCCGGTGACTGGCCGCTTTGGGAGGCGGCAGGCAGGTTTAATAGAACCGTGCCCAGCAGGATAATGACGGCGAAGGATCCGGCCACGATGCGCGTGGCGTTCAGGTTTCTGCGCCGCAAAAGGTGGAATTTCCTTGCCCGCACCGCTGGGTCCCCCCTTCTGGTAAAATCGAACTAATGGCTATTGTACTCTACCCTATCCGCTTTTGCAAGACTTTTCTTTTTATAAAGGTATCATAGCCCTTGCGGGCCATGATACCTTTATGTCAATATTCGTACTCGCTTTCTTGGCCAATGGGCCGGTCCAGCAGCTGGGGATGGGCAAAGATGTGCTTGACCAGCTTGAGGCTGCGGGCAAAGTAAAAGCCGTCGGCGATGCGCTCGTCCAGGGTGGCACCGATGTCGATCACATCCCGGACCTCCTTATGGCCATCGGGCATGACGACCTCCTCTTTGTGGAGCGTGCCAATAGTGACCACGATGCTGTTGGTGCCGTAGTTGTTCAGGTGATGATAGACTGCCGGACACTGGATACTGCCCAAGTTGCTGCAAAGGATGGTAGTGTAATGGGTGTCGCCGGTAGTGAGGGCGCGGGGCACCTTGCCCCAGAAATCCAGCCATCGGACAATGCGGACGATCAGCATCAAAAGGGGCCGCGGCAGCTTGCCAAAGGCGTCCAGGACGCTATCGATCCCGCCGGTGGCGGTCTCGCTCTTGCGGACCTGGCGCACATCCCCGAAGATCTTTTTGCTGACGGTGTCCAGGGTATCCTCGTCCTTGGGCTCCAGCACCATCAACGATTCCTCCGCACCGTCGGCAAAGCGGCGCTTGGCAATAAAGCTGATGGAAATGGTATCCCGCTCATAGGTCCTCCGGCCCTGGATAAAGCGGTTCATCATGGGCCGCTCCTTCACCATCCGGGCCAGACCCACAATGACGCAGTGGAAGACGGTGGTCTTGTACTCCGGGTGGGCCGCGTTCTTCTCCGCCAGATACTTGACAAGCTCGGTGGCGTCGATCACGTCGTGGAGATAGACCTCGCAGTCGGTGCGGTGGGGCCAGAGGTGGGGCATGACGGCCTGGAGCCCGGGCAGGTCCCGGACCCTTCTGCCGTCCTTGCGGTCGCCCCATCTCCGCCGAGGCTTCTTTGCGGTCTTATCTTTCATTTTTTCCGTTTCCTCCCCGGCCATTTAGGATACCACCCCCGCGGCGGCGTTGGCCTCCTCCTCCAGCACCCGGTAGGCCACTTTGCCCACCAGGGTCTTGGGAAGCTCGCTTCTGAACTCGATCTCCTTAGGCAGGGCGTAGGCCGCCACGTGCATACGAAGATGGTCCATGATCCGCGCCTTGCAGGCCTCGTCGGGGGCAAAGCCCGGCCGGAGGACCACATAGGCCTTCACCCGCTGGACCCGCCTGGGGTCGGCCACGCCGATGACACAGCTATAGGAGACCTCCTCACAGGCGTCGATGGCGTTCTCGATCTGGCCGGGATAGACGTTATAGCCGTTGGTGACGATCATGCGCTTGAGGCGCTGATGGAAGTAGATGTAGCCATCCTGGCTCATGTGGCCCAGGTCCCCGGTATAGAGCCATGTTCTGCCGTCGGCCAGCACCCGCAGGGCCTGGGCGGTCTCCTCGGGCGCGTCCAGATAGCCCAGCATGACGGTGGGGCCGGTGAGAATGATCTCCCCCTCCTGGTCGAAGGGCGCCTCCTCGTCGGTGCCGGGCGAGACCACGCAGTAGTTGGTGTCGGCAAATGGCAGGCCGATGCTGCCATCGCGGTATGTATCCTTGGGGGTCAGACAGCTGGCGGTGACGCACTCGGTGAGGCCGTAGCCCTCCCGGATCTGGATGGTGGCGCCGTGATCCTTAAGGAATTTGTCCACTTTCTTCTTCAGCTCCACCGACAACGAGTCGCCGCCACAGAACATCCCCAACAAAAAGTCCAGCTTGACGCCCTCCAACTCCGGCAGGTGCAAAAGGGCCTCGAAAATGGTGGGCACGCCGGCGATAAAGTTGGGCTTTTTCTTGATGAGCATCTGGGCGTAGCTCTTGTCGGTAAAGGTGGGCATAAGGATACACCGCACGCCGTAGATCAGGGCGGTATGAATATTGATACCAAGGCCAAAGCCATGGAAGCAGGGCATGCAGCTCAGGATCTTCATCCCCGGCCGGAATTCCTGCTCGATGGCCTCCCGGGCCTGAATAGCGCAGGCGTTGAAGTTCAGATCGGACAGGCAGATGCCCTTGGGCACGCCGCTGGTGCCGCCGCTATATAAGATCACGGCGGTCTTGCCCGGGTCGTAGACCGGCTCCGGGAGTTCCCTGGCAGCATCCCCCTTTTTCAAAAAGGCCGTCCAGAGCATAGCGTGGTCGGTATTGGGGAATTTCAAAAACTCCTTGCCCTTTTTCAACACAAAGGCCGCCTTCAGCACAGGGTTCAGCTCATCCTGCATCCGACACACCAGCACCGTCACGTCCTGAGGCACGTCGTCCAAAGCAGCCTCCACCTTCTCGCAGAACATATCCACCGTCAAGATGGCGCGGCTCTTAGAGAGGGTCAGGTAGAAGCTGATCTCTCGCTGGGCCGATAGCGGATGGACCATGTTGCAGATGGCGCCGATGCGGTTGAGGGCGTAAAAGCAATCTAGGGCCTGGGGAGTATTGGGCATACAGATGGTGACCACATCCCCCGCTCCAATACCCAGGGCCAAAAAGGCCTTGGCGGCGCGCCGGATGCGGTAGACAAAGTCCTCATAAGGCGTCTTGCGGCCATAAAACTCGTAAGCCACCGCCTTGGGGTGCTCCCGGGCCACCCGCTCTACCATCTGATACATGGTCAGCTCCGGGTATTCCAGGTTATACTCGCGCGTTTTGGGGTCCATAGGTCCCGTCTCCTTCCCTTTCCGGCGCTCTTCGCCGGGCAGATGTCAGCAAAACAGCGGCAGAGTGGTGAACTCTGTCGCTGTTTTTTCGGTTTTGCTTATCGATCCGTGGGTTTCATGGTGGGGAACAAAATGACGTCCCGGATGGAGTCGGCGCCGGTAAGGAGCATAACGCAACGGTCGATGCCGATGCCCAGGCCGCCCGTAGGGGGCATACCGTACTCCAAAGCGTTGAGGAAGTCCTCGTCCATCATCCCGGCCTCGTCGTCACCCTTGTCCCGCAGCTCCACCTGCTTTTGGAACCGCTGGCGCTGGTCGATGGGGTCGTTGAGCTCGGAGAAGGCGTTGCCCATCTCGCTGTGGCAGATGAACAGCTCAAACCGTTCCGTCAGCCGGGGATCCTTCGGAGAGCGCTTGGCCAGCGGCGAGACGTCCACCGGGTGCATGGTGATAAAGGTAGGCTGGATGAGCTTCTCCTCTACCTTCTGGTCAAAGCACTCGTAAAGGGCGTTGCCCCAGGTCTTGTCCGCCGTCTCAGGCAGCTCTACGCCGATGGACTTGGCGGCGGCCACCGCCTCCTCGTCAGAGGAGATGGCCATAAAGTCGATGCCGCAGTACTGCTTCACCGCCTCATGCATCGGCATGCGGGGCCAGCCAGGGGTCAGGTCGATGTCCTCTCCCTGCCACTGGACCTGATAGGTGCCCAGGAGCTTCTGGGCCGCGGAGGACAGCAGGTCCTCGAACAGATCCATCATATCGTTGAAGTCGGCGTAGGCCTGGTAGAGCTCGATGGTGGTGAACTCCGGGTTATGCTTGGGGTCCATGCCCTCGTTGCGGAAAATGCGGCCGATCTCATAGACCCGGTCCATACCGCCCACGATGAGCCGCTTCAAGGGCAGTTCGGTGGCGATACGCATATACATGTCGATATCCAGGGTGTTGTGGTGGGTGATAAAGGGCCGGGCGGTTGCGCCACCGGAGATGGTGTTCAGCACCGGAGTCTCCACCTCAATATAGCCCCGGCCATCCATGAAGTCCCGGACGTGCTTGATAAACTTGGAGCGGATGATGAAGTTTCGCTTGACCTCAGGGTTAACGATGAGGTCCACATAGCGCTGGCGATAGCGCAGTTCCTTATCCTGGAGGCCGTGGAACTTCTCGGGCAGGGGCAGCAAAGACTTGGAAAGCAGCGTGATGCTCCGGGCCCGGACGCTCATCTCGCCCCGCTGGGTGCGGAACACCTCGCCCTCCACGCCGACAATATCGCCAATGTCGAACTTCTTGAACTTCTTATAGACCGCCTCGTCCATCTCGTCTTGCCGGGCGTAGAGCTGGATGCGGCCATCCCGGTCCTGGAGGTCGCAGAAGGACACCTTGCCCATGCCCCGCTTGCTCATCAGACGGCCCGCCACCTTAACAGGCTTCCCCTCCATGGCGTCAAAGTTATCTTTGATCTGCTGGGAGGTGGCGTCCCAGACGAACTTAGTGACCTGAAAGGGGTCTTCTCCGGCGGTCTGCAGCTCGGCCAGCTTGTCCCGGCGGATCTTCAAAAGCTCGGAAAGCGAGGGCTCGCTCTGCTGGCTCTGGCGGTTTTTCTCCTCTGCCATGACGATTCTCCTATCCTTAGGTTTCTTACTTCTCGATCTTGACGATCTCGTAGCGCACCGCGCCGTTGGGGGCCTCTACGGTGACCTTGTCCCCTACCTTGTGGCCCAGCAGGGCCTTGCCGAAGGGAGACTCCTCCGAAATACGGCCGTTCATGGGGTCGGCCTCCTGAGAGCCCACCACCTGGTAGGTCTCGGTATCCCCGAATTCCAGGTCTTTCACGGTGATGCGGCTGCCCAGACGAACGGCGTCGGGGTCCTTGGCATGGTCTTCAATGATGACGTAGTTACTCAGGATGCCCTCCAGCTCCGCGATGCGGGAGTAGAGCTTGCCCTGCTCGTTCTTGGCCTCGTCGTACTCACTGTTCTCGCTGAGGTCGCCAAAGGAGCGGGCCTCCTTGATCTGGTCGGCCACCTCTTTTTCCCGGACAGTCTTCAGATAGTTCAGCTCTTCCTGCAACGCCTTTAAACGGTCGGCACTCAGCTTGAATTCCTTTGCGGCCATGTGGTCTAACACACCTTTCTATACATTTGGCAATCAACTGCCAAATCTTCGTCCTCGCATACAGCGGGGTACATTCTATGTATTATAGGTATTTTTCTTGCATCTGTCAAGTCAGACCGATCAAAGTGGACGCTGGACTGCCACAAAAATAAACAGGCCGCCCGCTGGGCGACCTGTTTTGTGGCTTGTGTTGGGAAAAGAAGCTGTCATGTTCGCGTTGGGCACGCTGACGGTCCGGCTTCCCTCCGCTCGGGCTGGTCTCCGGGGCCTTGCGGCCCCTGCCCTCGCCCTCGCTCCGGTCCATCCGGACCTGCGTGCCTACGCTCACACTTCGGTTTCTTACTTCAGCTCGACCTTGGCGCCGGCCTCTTCCAGCTTCTTCTTCATCTCCTCGGCGTCGTCCTTGCCCACGGCCTCCTTGACAGCCTTGGGGGCAGACTCCACCAGAGCCTTGGCCTCGGCCAGGCCCAGACCGGTGATCTCACGAACAGCCTTGATGACCTTGATCTTCTCGGCGCCGACGTCAGCCAGCACCACGTCGAACTCGGTCTTCTCCTCGGCGGCAGCGCCACCGGCAGCAGCGCCGCCAGCGGCGGGAGCAGCCATAGCGGCGGCGGAAACGCCGAACTCCTCCTCCAGAGCGTGGACCAGGTCGCTGAGCTCCAGAACGGTCAGGCCCTTCACTTCTTCGATCAGGGCAGCAATCTTCTCACTAGCCATTTTGTTTTACCTCCTATTTATGTGGTGTGATTTCAATGTTTGGTTGCGGAACTTACTCCGCGGCGGGGGCTTCCTCAGCGGGAGCCTCAGCAGGGGCAGCCTCGGCGGCAGGGGCCTCCTCAGCAGCGGGAGCCTCGGCAGGCGCTTCCACAGCGGCGGGGGCAGCCTCCTCAGCGGGCTTAGCGGCCACGGCGGCAGCGCCGCCGCCCTTCTCGGCGATGGCCTTGATGACGATGGCCAGGCTGGTGATGGGCGCCAGCATGGTACCCATGACCTGGGCCTGCAGGGTCTCCTTGGAGGGCAGCTCGGCCAGGGCCATGATGTCGTTGATGGGCAGGACCTTGCCGTCCATAAAGCCGGCTTTGATGATGAACTTCTCGCCGTTGAACTTCTTGGAGAACTTGTTGATGACGCGCATGGGAGCGATGGGGTCCTCGGCGCAGACCGCCAGAGCGGTGGTGCCGTGGAGATGCTCGTCCAGCTCGCCAAGGCCGGTGTCGTCCAGAGCGAAGCGGACCATGGTGTTCTTCACCACGGCGTAGTCCACACCGTTCTTGCGCAGTTCCTGGCGCAGCTCGGTGTCCTCCGCCACGGTGAGGCCCTTGTAGTCCACCAGCACGCCGGAAGCGGCGGCCTTCAGCTTCTCCTCCAGAGCGGCCACGATGGCCTTCTTCTCACTCAGGATCTTAGCATTGGGCATATTGTTTCACCTCCATATAAAGTAAAATGCCGCTTTCGTGTTCCAGGCACACGAAAACAGCATGGCAAAGCGGTAATTCCATTGCTGCATTCTCGGCGGGTCTTATCCCTGGCGGGAGCCTGCTGTCTCAGAACACGAAGAGAATTATAACAGCCATTCCTTGATTTGTCAACACTTTCTTTGGAAAAACACTGTGTTTTGTGCTCTCCCCTCTCCATAGAAAAAACAGGGACAGCCGCTGGCTGTCCCTGTTTGTAGCGCTGCTATTTAGACCATTTTGGCCGCGTTCATCTTCACGCCGGGGCCCATGGTGCTGGCGCACACACAGGAGCGGACGTACTGGCCCTTGGCGGCGGCGGGCTTGGCCTTGAGGATGGCGGACATGAGAGCGTTGAAGTTCTCAGCCAGCTTCTCAGCGCCGAAAGACACCTTGCCGATGGGGCAGTGGATGATGTTGGTCTTGTCCAGACGGTACTCCACCTTACCGGCCTTGATCTCGCTGACGGCCTGACCCACGTTGGGAGAGACGGTGCCAGCCTTGGGAGAGGGCATCAGGCCCTTGGGGCCCAGCACCTTACCCAGACGGCCCACAAGGCCCATCATGTCAGGGGTGGCGACCACCACGTCAAAGTCGAACCAGTTCTCCTTCTGGATCTTCTCCACCAGGTCCATCTCGCCCACATAGTCGGCGCCGGCAGCCTTGGCCTCCTCGGCCTTGTCGCCCTTGGCGAAGACCAGCACACGCTGGGTCTTGCCGGTGCCGTGGGGCAGGACGATGGCGCCGCGGACCTGCTGGTCGGCGTGACGGGAGTCGACGCCCAACTTCACATGGAGCTCCACGGTCTCGTCAAACTTGGCCTTGGCGGTCTTGACCACCAGGTCCATGGCCTCGGCCACGTCGTACTGTACACTGCGGTCGATCAGCTTGGCGCTGTCGACATATTTCTTTCCTCTGCTCATGCTGATCCCTCCTTTAGTCGCCCACCACGACGCCCATGGAACGGGCGGTCCCGGCGATCATGCTCATGGCGGCTTCGATGCTGCCCGCGTTCAGATCGGGCATCTTGGTCTCCGCGATCTTGCGGACGTCCTCTTTGCTGATGGTGGCGACCTTTTCCTTGTTAGGCACGCCGGAGGCCTTCTCCAGGTTGCAGGCCTTCTTGATGAGAACGGCGGCGGGAGGGGTCTTGGTGATGAAGGTGAAGGAGCGGTCGGCATAGACGGTGATGACCACGGGGATGATCATGCCCATGTCGTTCTTGGTGCGCTCGTTGAACTCCTTGGTAAAGCCGGCGATGTTGATGCCGTGCTGGCCCAGAGCGGGGCCAACGGGGGGAGCGGGCGTCGCTTTGCCCGCGGGGATCTGCAATTTAACGTAACCTACTACTTTCTGTGCCACTGAAAGCACCTCCTAGATGAAATGTGGTTTGGCGGAGCCGTGCCCGGCTCCTCCCACGGCGGGGAATGGTTGTCAGTCCACGCGCTCGATCTGGTCCAGCTCCAGCTCCACCGGGGTGTCCCGGCCAAACATGGAGACCTTGACGCTGACCTTGCCGCGCTCCAGGTCGATCTCCTCCACGGTGCCCAGGAAGGATTCCAAAGCGCCGTCGGTGATCTTCACGTTATCGCCCAGCTCGTAGGCGACCTCCACGTGCTTTTTCTCCACACCCAGGTTGGCGATCTCCTCTTCGGTGAGGGGGATGGGCTTGTTGTTGCCCTCGCCCACGAAGCCGGTAACGCCGCGGATGTTGCGCACCAGGTGCCACGCTTCGTCGGTCATCACCATCTTCACCAGCACATAGCCGGGAAAGACCTTACGCTCAAAGGTCTTGGGTCCGTTGTCGGTGATCTCGGTGACGGTCTCCATGGGGATGTTGATCTCCTGGATCAGGTCGTGCATATTGCGGTTTTCCACCGCTTTTTCAATGGTGGCGGCCACGGTATTCTCATATCCAGAATAGGTATGGGCCACGTACCACTTCGCGCTCTCTGCCATGGCGCTATCCCTCTCAGCCCTTGCCAGCCCAGGCCAGCAGAGCGTCGATGATCCAACGTGCCACCAGGTCGAAGACCCACAGGAAGATACCCACGATGATCACGCAGACGATGACGGTCAGCGTGTTGTTCCAGGTCTGCTTCCAGGTGGGCCACTGGACCTTCTTCAGCTCGCTCTTCATCTCCCTAAACCAGCGGGCGATCTTGCCGAAGAAGCCCTGCTTCTTCTTGGCGGGCTTGGCGGCCTTGTCCGCCTTGGCGGGCTTGGCGTCCTGAACCTGATTCTCAGGCAACTTTTCTTGCTCAGACATTTTTCACATACCCTTCTTTCTTAGTGCGCCTTTGGAGGGCAGGTCACTTGGTTTCGTTGTGGACGGTGTGCTTTCTGCAGAAGGGGCAGTACTTCTTCAGCTCCAGACGGTCAGGGGTGTTCTTCTTGTTCTTGTTGGTCTGGTAGTTGCGCTGCTTGCACTCGGTGCAGCGCAGAACGATCTTCACGCGGTTTCCAGCTTTTGCCACTGTTCGGCACCTCCTTTTCGTATTTGCCGGGCCAAGCATAAAAAAGCTGGGTCCGGCGGAGGCCGGACCCAGCAACGCAAAAGGGCATACTACCCTCTTTGTCAGCGTTACGGTGCAGTCCGGCGCATTGCCTCCCTATGCGTTTGTGAAAGGGTTTTGCCGGCATACACCGTAAAAATGCCCGCAAAAAAGAAGCCCTTTCCATAGGTAAGAGGTATTTTAGCACGCCGGAGCTGTCTTGTCAAGGATTATTTACCCAGCTCGCCGTAAAACTTGTCGTGGACCACCTGGACGGCCCGGTCGGCGTCGTTGGCGTCCACCAGCACGGAGACCTTGATCTCGCTGGTGGAGATCATATGGATGTTGATGTCCGCGTTAAAGAGGGCCTCGAACATGGTGGCGGCCACGCCGGGGTTGTTGATCATGCCCGCGCCGACGATGGAGACCTTGGCGATGTTGCCCGAGACATCGATATGGTCAAAGTGGATGATGTCCTTGTTCTCCTCCAGGACCTTCTGGGCCGCCTCCATATCGCTTTTTACCACGGTGAAGCTGATGTCCTTGGTGTCCTCCCGGCCGATGGACTGGAGAATGATGTCCACATTGATGCCGCTCCGGGCCAGCAGCGAGAAGATCTTAAAGGCGATGCCCGGCTCATCCTCCAGACCCACCAGGGCCAGGCGGGCTACGTTCTTGTCCTTTGCCACACCAGAAATATGCGTCTCTTCCATGTTTTTTGCAACCTCCTTCACTTTGGTCCCCGGCTGGCCGGAGAAGCTGGAGATGACCTCCAGATTGACGTTATAGCGCTTTGCCATTTCCACCGAGCGGTTGTGGAGTACCTGGGCGCCCAGGGACGCCAGCTCCAGCATCTCGTCGAAGGTGATCTCCTCCAACTTGCGGGCGTTGGGCACCATCCGGGGGTCGGCGGTGTAGACGCCGTCCACATCGGTGTAGATCTGGCAGAGATCGGCGTGGAGCGCGGCGGCCAGCGCCACCGCGGATGTATCCGAGCCGCCACGGCCCAGGGTGGTCACGTCATCATACTTATTGATGCCCTGGAAGCCGGTGACGATGACGATGGCGTTTTTGTCCAGCTCGGTCTGGATCCGTTCGGGCACCACCCGTTTGATGCGGGCGTTGCCGTAGGCGGAGTTGGTCCGAATACCGGCCTGCCAGCCGGTAAGGGAGATCACCGGGTAGCCCATAGCCTCGATGGCCATGGCGCACAGTGCGCAGGAGATCTGCTCACCGGTGGACAGGAGCATATCCATCTCCCGTTTGGAGCCCTTGGGGTTGATCTCCATAGCCTTGGCGATCAGGTCGTCGGTGGTGTCGCCCTGGGCGGAGAGGACCACCACGACCTTATGGCCTCTGCGGTAGGTCTCGGTGATGATCCGGGCGACGTTTCTCACCCGGTCGGCGTCAGCCACCGAGCTGCCGCCGAATTTCTGTACGATAAGTCCCATAATAACCCAACCTTCCCGGCCCGCGGGCCGCTGAGAATCAAAGTCTTGGCGTCAACCTTATTTTATGCCAGGCTCGGCCTTTCGTCCAATGGTCCTATGCTACCGGACCGCATGCCCGCGCTTATGCCAAGTCCGGGGTCTCGTTCAGCACCCGGATGGCGCTAAGGGCCTTGCGTCCGGTCAGGCGCTTTTGTAGCTCCAGCTGGCTCATGGGCTCGGTGATCACGCCCACCTCGTCGCACTGGGCGCCGGCGCCGGCCCGGGCCAGACTGGTGACCGGGCCCAAGCAGCCCCAGTCCCGGATGGAGCCCTCCAGCCGCAAAAACCACTGGGTCACCAAGGTCTCGGGCCCCACCACATAGTCCTCCCCGCCGTCGTCCCAGCCCAGGAAACGGCGGGTGCGCTCATGCTGCTTGGCGTCGATGACGTCGGCCACTACGGCGGAGGCTGTAGGCAGCATCCCCGCGCCCCGGCCATAGAACATCACATCGCCGATGGCGTTGCCCCGGACGGTGATGGCGTTGAACACGTCCTCCACACCGGCCAGGGGGTTGTGGATAGAGACAAAATGGGGGGCCACATAGGCCATGACCTTGCCGCTTTCTTGCCAGATGGCCCGGCCCAACAGCTTGACCTTCATGCCCGCGGCGTAGGCGTAGGACACGTCGGCCAGGGTGATCTTGGTGATGCCCTCGGTGGGCACCTGGTCGGGATAGACGTGGCGGCCAAAGGCGATGGCGGCCAGGATGCAGATCTTCCGGCAGGCGTCGATGCCCTCGATGTCGGCGGTGGGGTCGTGCTCGGCATAGCCCCGCTGCTGGGCCTGCTTCAGGGCCTCGTCAAAGGAGATACCGGTGCCAAACATATGGGTGAGGATATAGTTGGTGGTGCCGTTCAAAATGCCCTGGACCTCGGTGATCTTATTGGCGGCCAGGCATTGAGACAGCGGGTGCAAAATAGGAATACCGCCGCCTACGCTGGCTTCAAAACGGTAGCTGACCTTGTTTTCCTGGGCCAGGTTCAAAAGCTCGTAGCCGTGCTGGGCCACCAGTTCCTTGTTGGAGGTGACCACGCTCTTGCCCGCTTGCAGAGCCCGCTTGGTAAAGTCGTAGGCCGCCTTGCACCCGCCGATGGTCTCGATGACGATCTCCACCTCCGGGTCCTGCTCGATGAGGTTAAAATCCTTGATCACACGGTCCGCGTAGGGGCTGTCGGGAAAGTCCCGCAGATCCAGGATATACTTGACTTCAAAGCCCGCGCCGGCCCGGGCGGTGATGGGTCCATTGTTGCGGCGGATGACCTCGGCCACGCCGGAGCCTACTACGCCAAATCCAAGGATGGCAACCTGTGTCATATCTTTTGTTCCTCCTATTGTCCTGCCAAAGTCTCATATTTCAATACCCCGTTTACCTGTGCCGTACGGGTCAAAAGCTCTTCCAGCGATACCGTCAGGTCCGAGGTCTCCACACTCACCGCCACCGCCGCAGCGCCGCCGGAGGGAATGGACTGGTTGATGGTGAGCAGGTTTCCGCCCAGAGAGGCAATGATGTTGAGCACATCGGACAGCACCCCCGGCTGGTCCTTCAGCGTCAGCCGTACTGTGACGATGCGGCCGCTGAGCATATCGTGAAAGGGCCGGACCATATCCTTATATTTATAATACGCGCTGCGGCTGATCCCGGCCTTGGCGGCAGCCTGGTTGATGGTGGCCGCCTCACCGGTGTCCAAAAGCCGCTTGGCCTCTACCACCCGAATAAAGATCTCGGGCAAAACAGCGCTGTCTACAATATAGTATTTCCCTGTTTGCGCCACGGTCTCACCTCGACCTCGCTTTCCAAGTGTCTTTGGTACAAGGGCATTTGTTGCTAGAGAACGTACATTATTTTAACATAGCCAGCCGGGAAATGCAATGGAAACCCCTTTGGGAAAGCCACCATTTTTCCGGCCCCGATCTCCAAAAAACTATCCAAAGCGCACAAATCCGGCGCCGGACAGAAAGGCGCCGCCGGAAAGACATATGCCTTTCCGGCGGCGAAGAATCAGTTATCGGGGATGCCCACGGGGATATAGGGGTCGTCCGGCGGGCCCTGGGTGGGCTCGGCGGAGTGGGGCGGCTCGGTGACAGGCGGCTGGGGATGGTCGCTGGGGTTGACCGCAGGCGGATCGGTGACGGTGGGGTCATTCACATCGGGCACGGTAAGGGGCCAGGTGGAGGGGTCGTTGATGTCAAAGTCCGGGTCGTCCACCGGCCAGGTGGAGGGATCATTGGGATCGAAGGGATCCGCGCCGGGGACCCAGTTGGCGTCGTGAACAGTACAGCTTCCCCCCTGCTTATAGCTGCCCAGCAGCGCGCCGGAATCGGAAGTGCCAGCCATGGCCGCAGCCCCTTCCCGGTAATAGTCCAGCACGGACACCGTCTTCACGCTCTCCTCCGGGCAAAACTCCCCGGCCAGATGGTAGCGCCCGGTCTCCTCGCCGGTCTCCTCGTTTCGATAGGGATCGTCGGTGCAGATTTGGATCTCCACATGGCGATCGCAGGCTTTTTTGGGCTCATCGCCGCGGATAAAGTAGCCCGTCGCCACCCGACTCCCCCGGGCGTCGGCGGCGCACGCCGCGGTGGGAGCCAGACCGCTGTCCAAACAGTAGCTGGCCGTGACCACCTCCTCGCCCACAGGCTGGGAGAAGTCCTTGTCAGAAAGGCCCTCATGGACCCGGCTCATGACCTTTTTCCAGAGGATATTCTGGGGATGGCCGATGTTGCCCAGGCGCTCTTGCCGGTCATAGCCCACCCAGACGGCGGCAGTGTAATAGGGCGTGTAGCCCACAAACCAGAGGTCCTTTTGGGCTGTGGTGGTGCCCGTCTTGCCGGCAATGGTCATACCTGAGAAGGCCGCGTCCCGGCCAGTGCCGTTTGTCACCACACCCTTGAGCATATTATTCATATAGAACGCGGTGCTTTCCTTAATGACATACTCCCCGTCGCCGGTACGGTCCAGCAGCACCGTGCCGTCGGCGTCCACCACCTTGGAGTAGGTCCGGGGGGGCACATACCGGCCCATACTGGGGAAGGTGGCGTAGGCGGCGGCCATCTCGTAGACGGAGACGCCCTTGGTCAGGCCACCCAGAGCCAGCGGCGCCAGGGCCTCGTCACTGTACTTTTTGTCGTTGATCCACTGCTCCCGGACCAGGCTGGTGAGATGGAAGCGCTGCTCCAAAAAGTCAAAGGACGCCTGGGGCGTCACATAGTCGCCCAGTATCCGCACCGCAACAGTGTTGTGAGACTGCTCCACAGCGTGGGAGATGGTGTCCAGCCCCCGATAATAGCCCACCGCGTTCTTGGGCCAGGCCGAGCCGTTCAGCACCTGGTAGGGCACGTCATCCGAGACGCTGTATGGCGTGATAAAGCCCATCTCCATAGCGGGGGCGTATACCGAAAGGGGCTTGATGGACGAGCCCGAGGGCCGCTTGGTATCGCTGGCCCGGCTCCAGGCGCGGTTTTTGGTCTTGTCGTCGCCAATACCGCCGGACAGGGCCACTACCCTGCCCCGGTCGTCCAGAATGACGATGGCCGACTGCATGGGCTGGCCGGAGTTGGAGACGTAGTTTAGATTGGAGCGGTCGGAGTATACCTCGTCCACAATACCCTGGATACGCAGATCCACATTGGTGTAGATGGACAGACCGCCATAGTAGAGCTTGCGGCTGGCGATCTCGCTGGACCAGCCGTACTCGTCCATCAGGTCGTTGATGACGTCGTCGATGACCTGGTCTTGATACCAGTTATACACCGTAGTGGACCCACCCTCCACCGAGCCCATGACGAACTCCATGGTCTCCACCTCGGCGCAGGCCGCGTCGTAGGCCGCCTGGTCGATCTTCTCCTGGTCCAGCATCTGGCCCAGGATCAGCTTGGCACGGTTCCGGTTGGCCTGGTCGTTTGTGACCTCGGCGTTTTTGTTGAGGTAGGGATCATAGCGGGAGGGGTTGTTGGTGATGCCCACCAGGCTGGCGCACTGGGCCAGGCTCAGCTCGGTGACGTCCTTGCCAAAGTAGGCCCAACTGGCCGCGCCCACGCCATAGCACCGCTCGCCCAAGTAGATCAGGTTCAGATACCACTCAATGATCTGCTCTTTGGAGTGGTTTTTCTCAAAGTCCAGGGCCCGGAAGATCTCCAGGATCTTACGCTTGACCGTGACCTGATTCTCCCCGGTGATGTTCTTGATCAGCTGCTGGGTCAGGGTGGAGCCGCCCTGGATGGAGCCGCCGGTAAACATATTCAAAACGCCCCGGCCTGTGCGCAGCCAGTCCACGCCGTTATGGTCGTAGAACCGCTTGTCCTCGATGGCGATCAGCGCGTCTACCAGATGGGTCTTCTCCAGATCTTCATAGCTGACCCACTGGCGGTTTTGGTCGCTGGAAAGAGTCAGGTAGGGCTGACTGGCGCCGTTTTCGTCGGTGTAGTACATAATAGAGGTCTGGGCGGTAGACATATTGCCCAGGTAGTCCTGCCGCTGGGCCTCGGGGATAATGACCGAGTTGATGTATACCGCCGCGAAGCACGCCAGCAGCAGACTGGTGGTCAGACAGACCAGCAAGAAGGTGCCCACCACCCTGCCTACTGTACGCCACGGGTCCTTCTTCCTGCGGCGCCTTCTGGGCGGGTTGGCGGACCGGCGCTGTGCGCCGGCGTCAGAGCGCCGAGGTCCATCGCCAGTACGGCGCGGCTCGTCACGGTCGTTCAGATCGGGAGCTTTATAAAAATCTGACATCGTTTTTCACCTCAAGTTGCGTCCGAGGGCGGAAGCGCGTGTGCATATACGTAGGTTATTATAGCAACTTTTTTCCATCTTGTCCACCCCTTGCCCATGTCCGCTTTTGCCAAAATCCGGCGGCAAATTTTGGCCTAGCGCCGTCTTGCATTTTTGCCCGGATGCTGGTAGAATATAACCGTAGGAAAACCATGAGAGGGGTGAGTCCCATGGGCGACGAATTTGGCCCGGATTTCATCACCGTCACCGACGAGGACGGCAACGACATCGAGCTGGAGTTCGTGGACGCGCTGGAGCATAACGGCGTACAGTACATGGCCTTCTTCCCCGCCGACATGGCCGAGGACGATCTGCCTGAGGGCGAGGAGCAGGAGGCCGAGCTGGTGATCCTGAAGGTCGTGGTGGAAAACGGCGAGGAGCTTTTGTCCACGCCGGACACCGACGAGGAGTTAAACGAGGTCTACGACCGCTTTATGGAACAGCTCTTTGCCGACGAAGAGGAAGAATAACGATCATTTCCGCCTGCTTGGTGCGTGATGGGTTTCTTATTAACCCACATTTTTAATATGGGACGCCGGTACTCACGCCATGGCTCGCAGACCTCCCGTTCCGGCTCAGACCGGCAATGGACGTTGGGAGCGGTAAAGTGGCGCGGAGGCGACCCACCTGCCATCTTGTGCAGGTTTTAATAAGGCCTACACGGCCAAAGCGGGTACGGCTCAGTCGTGAAGACTGAGCCGTTTTTATTGCCTTTTTCAAATAATTTGTAAACATTACGGGAAAAAGCAAATTTTACTCTTGCTTATAGCCCCGTAATTCGTTATAATATATCGGCATGAAAAAATGCGTATCCTAATTTCAATACAAACGAGAGGACTGAATGACCCAATGAGCGGAGCAAAGAAGAAATCCGAGCGTCGCGCCCAGCAGGCTGAGGTGGGCATGACCGAGCGTCAGAAGCAGGAGTTGAAGGCCAGCCAGGCCAAGCGGCGCAACAAGATCCTGGCCATCATAGGCGGCATTGTGGCCGTCGCGCTGGTGGTGCTACTGCTGGTATGGAACTCCGGCATTTTCTCCCGCCACACCACCGCCCTCACCGTAGGCGAGCACAAGCTGTCGGTGGTGGATATGGATTACTACTACCACAGCGCCATGAACTACTACGTCAACCAAGAGCAGTACATGGCCCAGATGTATGCCAGTGCGGGCGTTGAGTACACCACCACCTACGACGCCTCCCTGGATCCCAAGGACCAGGTCTATGACAAGACCACTGGCCAGACCTTCCACGACTACTTCAAGGAGCAGGCCAAGACCAACGCCACCCAGATCTGCGCCCTCTACGACGCCGCCACCGCCGCGGGCTACACCCTCTCCGAGGATGCCCAGACCCAGCTGGACCAGGCCCTTGAGGAACTGGACTCCTCGGTCAAGCAGTACAACTTCGGCAGCCGAGACGCCTATCTCAAGCGGATCTACGGCCGGAATATGACCTACGGCACCTACCTGGACAACCTGGAGATGAACATTCTGGCCTCCGACTATCTGAACACCAGCACCGCCAAGATGACCGGCTACTCCGATGAGGAGCTCCAGGCCTACTACGACGCCAACCCCGGCAAGCTGGACAGCTATGATTACGACTACGTCTACTTTGACGGCTCCGCCGCTGACACCGACGCCGACGGCAACGCCATCGAGGCCACAGACGAGGCCAAGGCCGCCGCTCTGGCCGACGCCAAGACCAAGGCTGACGCCTTCCTGGCAGCCGTCAAGGCCGCTGGAGCCGATACCACCTTCTCCGCTGTGGCCACCGAGCAGGGTCTTACCGCTTCCCCCCGCACCGGCGTTATCGGCACCACTCTCAGCTCCGCACCCTATGCCGAGTGGATCATGGACGACAGCCGCCAGGACGGCGACGTGGACGTCTTTGAGCTGGAGGGCACCGCTTACTATGTGGTCCAGTTCCACAACCGTTATCTCTCCAACGATCCCACCGTGGACGTGCGTCACATCCTGGCCTCCTATGAGGCCGACGAGACCGTGGAACATCAGCACGATGAGAACGGCACCCATGTCTACACCGACGCCGAAAAGGAAGCCGCCCATGCCAAGGCCCAGTCCTGGCTGGACGAGTATAACGCCGGGGAGAAGACTGCCGAGGCCTTTGGCATCCTGGCCGAGCGGTACTCCGGCGATGGCCGCAACCCCAACGGCGAGTGGCCCGAGAACGTCCCCGAGGACCAGCGAACTGACGCCGGCCCCCTGGGCACCCCCGGCGGTCTCTACGAAAAGGTCGCCAAGGGCGACATGGTCAAGCCCTTTGAGGATTGGATCTTCGATCCCGCCCGCACCGAGGGCGAGACCGGCCTTGTTCAGACCGACTTTGGCTGGCACGTGATGTACTTCCAGGCCCTCCACCGCCCCGCCTGGATGGACGCCGCCGACAAGGCCAAGGGCGAGGAGGAACAGACCGCCTTTATGGAGAACGCGGAGGCCGGACATGAGGCCCAGGAGGGCTCGGGCTGGTCCGACGTGGGCCTGTCCTGACCGATCATTTGTCGAAACCGGCGGACGGCTTTCCAAGCCGTCCGCCTTCTTTTCTCAGGGAGGTGGACCACGATGAATGGATCTTTTTCCCGCACCGCGCTGGTACTGGGCGACCGTGCCATGGAGCGGCTGGCAAAGGCCCACGTGGCTGTGCTGGGCCTGGGCGGCGTAGGCGGCTACGCCGTGGAAGCTCTGGCCCGCTCTGGCGTGGGGGCGCTGACGCTGATCGACCAGGACGAGGTGGGCGAGACGAACCTCAACCGCCAGCTCCTGGCCACAACGGACACCCTGGGCAAGCCCAAGGCCCAGGCGGCCGCGGAGCGAGTTTTATCCATCAACCCCGCCTGCGCGGTCCGGCCCTGGGTCTTTCGCTACTGTGCCGACACCCGGGAGGAGTTTTTTGCCACCCGCTACGACTACATCGTAGACTGCATCGACCTGGTCAGCTGCAAGCTGGATCTGATCGAAACGGCCCTGAGCCGGGGCGTTCCCATCATCTCCGCGCTGGGCACCGGCAACAAGGTGGACGCCACCCAGTTCCGGGTGGCCGACATCTCCAAAACAAGCGGCTGCCATCTGGCCCGGATCATCCGCAAGGAGCTGGGCCGCCGGGGCATCCGTCACCACAAGGTGGTCTTTTCCCCGGAGCTTCCCCAAAAGGCCCAGGCCGCCGACGAAGCGCCGCCGCCTGGCCGGCGGGACCTGCCCGGCAGCGTAGCCTGGGTCCCGGGCTGCGCAGGTCTCATTCTGGGCGGCCAGGTGGTCATGGACCTCTGCCAGCAGGCATGAAAACGCCCCTTCCCTGCCATACTACGGCGGGAAGGGGCGTTTTGATATGAAGGGACTGGGTGGGTCCAGCTCTGGCAAAGTCAACAAGATCTGGTGCGGCGTGGCGGGTGCGTTGGCGGGGATCGCCAACGGCTTTTTCGGCGGAGGCGGCGGTATGGTGCTGGTCCCCATGCTGGCAGGGCCCTGCGGGCTCTCCCAGCGGAAGGCCTTTGCCAACTCCGTCCTCATCATCCTGCCCTTATGCGCGCTATCCTCTGCCATTTACCTATTCCGGGGCAGCCTAGATGTGATGACCGCTCTGCCCTATCTGCTGGGCGGCCTGGCCGGGGGCTTTCTGGGGGGTAAGCTCTTCAAGGGCCTGAATGTAGACTGGCTGCGGCGGGTGTTCGCCCTGTTCATCCTCTACGGCGCCTGGACCTCGCTGACGGCATGAGCTTTGTCATTCCCCTATTGGCCGGCCTTGCCACCGGCGTGCTCTCCGGCTTCGGCATCGGCGGCGGCACACTGCTGCTGATCTATATGACCAGTCTGGCCGGGGTGGAGCAGGACCTGGCCCAGGGCATCAATCTTTTATACTTTCTGCCCACCGCCGCCTCCGCCCTTGTCTACCACAGGAAAAACGGCTATCTGGACAAGTCCGCCGCCTGGCCCGCCATTCTCTGCGGCCTGGCGGGCACCGCTGTGGCGGCCTGGCTGGCCACGTCCTTGGACGTGACCGTTCTTCGCAAGTGCTTTGGCGTCTTTTTACTCTTCGTGGGCCTTCACGAATTGTTCCGCAAAAAGCCCAAGTAGCCCTCCAAAATGAGGGAGGCCGCCACGGCGTCCACCTTCTCCTTGCGTTTTTTGCCCCGATTGCCCGTCTCGGTGAGGATGCGGTGAGCGTCCACGGTGGTCCGCCGCTCGTCCCAGAGTACCACCTCCATCCCCGAGACCTCCTCTACCAACTTGGCAAAGTCCCGGTAGAGCTCCGCCCGAGGTCCCTCGGTGCCGTCCATGTTCTTGGGGTAGCCCATGACCAGACGCTCCGCGCCATGGGCCTGGGCCAGCCGGGCGATCTCCTCCGCCACAAGCTGGGGCTTGTGGCCGTGGATGACAGTGGTGAACCCCGCCAAAAGCCCCATGGCGTCCGAGACGGCGATCCCCGTCCGGGCGTCGCCGTAGTCGATGGCCAATACCTTCATTTGCGCACCTCCAGCAAAAAGACTTGACAAACCGTTATTCCTCAGGTAAACTATCCCTTGCAAACGCGATGATGGGGAAAAAGGCCTGTCCTTCCCTCTTCAGAGAGCCGGTGGTCGGTGCAAACCGGTGTGGGCGGCAGGTGTATCACTGGCCCCTGAGCGGTCCGCCTGAAACGCAGTAAGGTGGAACGGTCGGCTCCGTTACCAGTCAAGGCTTTGCTAGAAGCCGGTGAGCGTTCCTGGGCGACCGGGGACGGAAACAGGGTGGTACCGCGTTAGACTTAACGCCCCTGACCAAGCCATTGGTCGGGGTTTTTTGTTGCCCACGGCCGAAAAAAGGAGGAGTTTTCCCATGAAGCAGTCCTTTGAAAAGTACATTCCCTTCCAGCCCATCGACCTGCCCGACCGCACCTGGCCAAATAACCGCATCACCAAGGCCCCTGTCTGGTGCAGCGTGGACCTCCGGGACGGCAACCAGGCTCTTGTGGACCCCATGAACCTCCAGGAGAAGCTGGAGTACTTCCACACCCTCGTAGACATTGGCGTGAAGGAGATCGAGATCGGCTTCCCCTCCGCCAGCGAGACCGAGTATGAGATCTGCCGGGAGCTGATCGACGGCGGTCATATCCCCGACGACGTGACCATCCAGGTGCTGGTCCAGGCCCGGGAACACCTGATCAAAAAGACCTTTGAGGCCATTCGTGGCGCCAAGCACGTCATCTTCCACTTCTACAACTCCACCTCCACCCTCCAGCGCAAGGTAGTGTTCCACACCGATGTGGAGGGGGTGAAGAAGATCGCCGTAGACGCGGCTAAACTCATCTACGATCTCTCCCAGGACGCCATCAACGCCGGGATGGACCTTCGCTATGAATACTCCCCCGAGAGCTTCATGGGCACGGAGATGGACGCGGCGGTGGACATTTGCGAGGCGGTCATCCAGGCCATCCACGCCACCCCAGAGCATCCCATCATTCTGAACCTGCCCACCACGGTGGAGAACTGCATCCCCTGCTACTTCGCCGACGAGATCGAGTATTTCATCCGCAAACTTCCCTCTCGAAAGAGCGCTATCATCTCCCTCCACCCCCACAACGACCGTGGCGAGGGCGTGGCCACCGCCGAGATGGGGTTGCTGGCCGGGGCGGAGCGCATCGAGGCCACCTTGTTCGGTAACGGTGAGCGCACAGGCAATGTAGACATGGTCACTCTGGCTATGAACATGTATACCCAGGGCGTGGACCCGGAACTGGACTTCCACGACATTAACACGATCCGGGAGATGTACGAGCGGTGCACCAAGATGCCTGTGGGCGACCGCCAGCCCTACGCGGGCAAGCTGGTCTTCACCGCCTTCTCCGGCTCCCATCAGGACGCCATCAACAAGGGCACCCGCTATATGAAGGAAAGCGGCACGGAGTATTGGGAAATTCCGTATCTGCCCATCGACCCCGCCGACCTGGGCCGTCAGTATGAGCCCATCATCCGCATCAACTCCCAGTCGGGCAAGGGCGGCGCGGCCTACGTGATGCAGCAGTCCTTCGGCTACGACATCCCCAAGGCCATGCAGCCGGAGTTCGGCCACATCGTCCAGGTGGAGACTGACCGGGTGGGAACCGAGCTCAAGCCCGACCAGATCTTCGCTCTCTTTGACCAGGAATACCTCTCCGCTCCCAAGACCTACCAGCTGGAGCGCAGCCGCTTTTTGGAGGACACCAAGCACGGCGACGCCAGCGCTGTCACCTTTGACGGCGAGGTGAGCTACAAGGGCAAGACCATGTGGGTCACCGGCACGGGCACCGGCCCCATCGACGCCTTCTTCAATGCCCTGCACAGCCTCCCCGAAGGGGCCATCGACGGCTACCAGTTCGTGGACTACAAAGAGCACGCCATCGCGTCCGGCGCGGATACCCAGGCGGTGTGCTACATCCACCTCAAGGACCCCAAGGGCCGGGACGTGTTCGGTGTGGGCAAGAGCCACAACATCAACCGGGCCTCTCTCCGGGCTATCCTCTGCGCCATCAACCGCAGTCTGAAAAGCTGAGAGAAACGCGGCAAACACCGTGGCCGTCCAACAGCTGGACGGCCACGGTTTTTTATTCCTCCAGCCCCAGGTGGCGCAAGGCGGAGCGGTAGGTGTTCTCCATCAAAACCGCCCGGGTCATGGGTCCCACCCCACCGGGCACCGGCGTGATGTAGGAGCATTTTTCCGCCACGGCGTCAAAGTCCACATCGCCGCAGAGCTTGCCCTCGGCATTGCGGTTCATGGCCACATCCACCACCACAGCGCCCTCTTTTACCATATCTCCGGCCACCAGGCCGGTCTTGCCCACGGCGGACACCAGAATGTCCGCCGCGGCGCATTTTCGCGCCAGGTCAGGCGTCTTGGAGTGGCAGACTGTAACGGTGCCGTTTTCCGCCAGCAGCAGCGCGGCCATGGGCTTTCCTACGATGTTGGACCGGCCCAGCACCACGCACTCCTTCCCTGCCACCTGAATGCCGTACTCATGCAGCAGCTCCATGACCCCGCCGGGGGTGCAGGGCACAAAGCCGCCCGTCTGCCCGGTGTAGAGCTTGCCCACGTTCACCGGATGGAAGCAGTCTACATCCTTATCGGGCACGATGGCGTCCAGCAGCGCCGTGGCGTCCAGCCCCTTGGGAAGGGGCAGCTGGACCAGGATGCCGTCGATGTCGGCGCGACCGTTCAACTCTCCGATGAGCTCCAACAGCTCCGCTTGGGACACCGTGGCGGGCATGGTATATTCCTCGCTATAAAAGCCGCACTCGGCGCAGTCTCGTTTCTTGCCGTTGACATAGGTCCGGCTGGCGGGGTCGTCCCCCACTAAGATCACCGCCAGACCCGGCTTGCGCGTAAGACCGCTCACCTTCTCCTTCAGCTCACCCTTCCGCTTCGCCGCCAGGGCCTTCCCGTCCAGGATCGTCATGCTCCTTCGCCTCCATTTGATTGACATATAATTCCTCCGGCGTATGCTTTTTCACCGCCAGATGGTAGACCAAAAAACCGATGGCCGCAAGGGCGGACACCCAGGCCAGCACCTGGCTGACCCGGAGGGGCACGCCGCCGACGGACAGGTCGAAGAAGGGCAGATAATCCCGCCGCAGGCCCTCGATCCAGCCACGGCCGACGCCGTACCAGGCCAGGTAAACGCAGAACATCTGGCCGTCGAACTTGCGCCAGCCCTTTTTGACGATCCAGATCATAAGTACCAGCCCCACCAGGTTCCAAAGACTCTCATAGAGGAAGGTGGGATGGACCTCCTGGACGCCCAGGTAGGTGTTGGTGTTGCTGTCAAAGACGTTTTCCACGCCCATGCGCCAAGGGAGCGTGGTCTCGTAGCCGTAGGCCTCCACGTTGACAAAGTTGCCCCACCGGCCGATGGCCTGGCCGATGAGCAGTCCAAAGGAGCCAAGGTCCAGATAGGGCCCGATCTTCTCATGCCGGACCTTGCAGAAAACGATGACCGTGGCCACCGCGGCAATGACGCCGCCATAGATGGCAAGGCCGCCATCCCAGATGCGGATGGTGGCGGGCCAGTCGATGGCGCCGGAGGCGGTGCGGAATTCGCCCGTATCCCGGCTGAGGGCCGTCACTACATAATAGGCCCTCGCGCCCAAGATGGCGATGGGCACGGCAAAGAGGAGCATATCCAGCAACCCATCGCTGGTGAGGCCAAACTTGGGCGCGCGCTTGCAGCAAAACCACACCGCCAACAAAAAGCCCGCGGCGATGATGATGCCGTACCAGTAGATGGGCTTGCCAAAGAGGGAAAAAGCTACCCGGTTCAGCGTGAACTCCAGCCCCAGGCCGGGAAAGGTGACCGTAGACGTCATGCCTCTTCCTCCTTCGGTGTGATCACAGCCAGGGCGTGGCACTGGACGGTGAGATACCGGGCCACAAAGTCCTGTACGTCCTGGGCGGTAATGGACTGAAATACCTCCGGGAAGGTCAGGTATTCCACGCCGTCAAAATAGCTCTGGGCCAGCTCCACGGCGGTATTCTCAAAGGAATTGAGCTGGCTGACCATGCCGCCGTAGGCCGCCTTTTTGCACCGTGCGAAGCGCTCGGGCTCAAAGCCCTCAGCCCCGACGCGGCGGCACTCGGCCAGCACCGTGTCCCGGACCGCCCCGGGGTCCCGGCTCTCGCCGCCCAGGGCAAGGAAAGCGCAGCCGGGATAGTCCTCATAGCCGCAGCTAAAGGCCCGGTTGATCAGGCCCTGGCCGTAAAGGCGGTTATAAAGCGGGCTGGCCTCTCCCGCCAGCAGGTCTCCGGCCAGATCGCCCAGGAGCTGGGCGCGCAGCCGTGCCTGACCGTTACCCGGCACAGGTAGCTTGAACCCCATCTGGAACAGGGGCGCGGACACCTCCATGGAGCGGCTGGTGTCGTGGCAAACCGCATCCTCCGGCTCGGCGGGGCCGTAGTCTCGCTCCGGATTGCCTTTCCCCTCCCCTGTTACCACCTGGCTTGCCAGGTCCATGACCCTTTGGGGGTCTACATCACCCACCACCGTCAGCACCATATTCCCCGGATCATAGAAAGCGCCGTGGCAGGTATAGAGGGTCTGGTCGGTGATCTGGGCAATGGACGCCTGGGTGCCGGCAATATGGGTGCGGATGGGGTGGTGGGCATAGAGGCACTTCAAAAGATCGTAAAACACCTCGGTCTCCGCCTCGTCGTCGCCCATGGCGATCTCCTGGCCGATAATGCCCTGCTCCTTGGCCACGCTCTCGGGGGTGAAATAGGGCTCGGTGACAAAGCCCAGCAGGGTCCTCAAATTCTCCTCAAAGCCTTGAGTACATTGGAAAAAGTATCCAGTGATGCCAAAGCTGGTAAAGGCGTTGGGGTCGGCGCCGTTGGCGGCCATGAGCTGCAGGGCGTTGCCGTCCTTGGTGTCAAAGAGCTTGTGCTCCAAAAAGTGGGCCACCCCCGCGGGAGTATCCTGCCAGCCCTGGGCGGTCTTGAACCTCATGTCCAGTCCGCCGTAGCGGGTTGCGAAAAAGGCAAACTGCTTGCCGTGGCCCGGACGCTTGTCCACAAAAATGTGGAGCCCATTGGGCAGCTGGCCGTGGAAGAGGTCCATGCCCAGCCGTTCATAGCGTTTTTCCTCCATGCTCTCAACCCTCCTTGCCCATGAGGCGGTATACCGTGTCCAGCTCCAGGCCCCGGGCGATGGCCGCCACCTCTTCGGCGGTGACCGTCTCCACCTTGCGAGCCGTCTCCTCGGGCGTATCGTCCCATACACCGGTCACCGCGGCGGTGAGACAGTACTGCTCCAGCTGACTGCGGCTGTCCAGCACGCTTTTGTAGAGATTGACCACGGCCTGCTTAGCGCTTTGCAGATCCTCCTGCGTAAAGTCTCCGGCCTTCACCGCCTCCAGCTGGGCCAGGATCTCTTCCTGGGCTTCTTGCATCTTGTCGAACTCCACCCCCGAGGACACCGCGCACAGGCCCTTGAGACTGTCGGTGTTAGCGCTGGCGTAATAGCAAAGGGACAGCTTCTCCCGCACGTTTAGAAAGAGCTTGGAGGTCGCCGTGCCGCCGTAAAGGGCGTTGAAGACCAGCAGGGCCGGGTAGTTCTCTTTCCAGATGCAGGCCCCGTTGGTACGAAAGCCCAGGCACAGCTTGCCCTGGGTCACGTCCAGGTGGTCCACCACGGTCCTAGGCTCCGCGGCAGCCCGGTTGCCCCGGACCTCACAATCCAACTCCACCGCCTCGCCCCGCAGCGGCGCCAAAGCGTCGGCCAGGGGCCTCAGCGCCACCTTGACCCGCTCCAGGCTGGCGCTGCCACAGTAGTGGAGCTCCAAAACACCGTGGGCTAAAAGGTCCTGATAGGCGTCCCAAGCGCTCTGGGGCGTGATGGCCTTCGCGTCGGCCTCCCCGCCCAGCCGGTCCACGCCATAGTGTTCGTCCCTGCACATCTCCTGCACCAGCCGGAGCATGGCGAACTGCCGCTTGTCGTTCATCTGGGCCCGGATGGCCAGCAGCAGATTATCCCGCTCGCCGGAGACGTATTCACTCCGAAAAGCACCGTCCTCCGTCACCGGCTTTAGCAGCAGCTCGTATAAAAGCTCCGCCGCGCTCTCCAGGATACGTTCCCCCTCCAGGGTGTAGGCGTCGTCCAAAAAGCTGCCGATGAGACCCAAACATTGGGTCTCCCCCTTCTTGCGCACGGCGGGCTCCAGCATACCGCCGTAGAGCTCGTCCAGGCGAGTGCTGACAGCCTCCATGGTGGGCCAAGTCTCGCAGCCCCGGCGCAAAATGTAAGGCACGATGGCGTTGACGGCGGCCTTCCCCCGCTCCAGAGGCGTCAAAAAAGTGGCCGACAGCGTGGCGCTTTTGAACTTGGTGGTCTCAATGGCGGTGAGGAACACCCCAGGCGCCAGCTGTTCACGTTTGAGCTCCATAGAACTGTCTCCTTTTTCCAAGGTAAAAATGTCTAACGAGTATTATACTACATTTTGCCCCGTTTGGCACCTATTATTTTTCGGTGGGCCCATGAAACATAATTCACCACCTAAGGGCCATACTGACCCCCAGGTGGTGATTGAAATGAGCTTGATCGGCTGCACCAGCGATTGCCTCTACCAAAAAGACGGCTACTGCCATCTCAAGCGCGCTATGTCCAGCGGCCAGCCAAGCCCGGAGCATCCGTGCGTGAACTATGTGCCTGTGACGTCACAAAATGGCGGCCAGGGCCTCGCGGATATTGCGGACCCGGATGAGCTGTAGGCCGGGGGGTTCGACGAGCTTGCCGTGGCTGCGTGCTGGGATCAAACATTTGGTGAAGCCCAAACGCTGGATCTCCGCCAGCCTCTGGGACAGGGAGCTGACGCTCCGAAGCTCGCCGGTAAGGCCCACCTCACCCACGGCGGCCAGGTCGCCGGGGACGTTCTTGTCCCGGAAGCTGGAGGCCAGGGCGATGACGGCGGCAAGGTCGGCGGCGGGCTCGCCGACCCACAGCCCGCCGATGACGTTCAAGTAGGCGTCGCAGCCGTTGACCATCAGCCCGCCCCGCTTCTCCAGCACCGCCAGCAGCAGCACCGCGCGGTTATAGTCAAAGCCGTTGCTGGTACGGCGGGCGTTTCCATAGCCGCTGGGGACCACCAGAGCCTGGATCTCCGCCAGCACAGGCCGGGCGCCCTCCATCACGCAGGTGACGCAGGTGCCGGGGGTATCCTGGGGGCGGCCCGAAAGCAGGGCCTCGGAGGGGTTGGGCACTTCGGTGAGCCCCTCGTCGCCCATCTCGAAGACGCCGATCTCATTGGTGGCGCCAAAGCGGTTCTTTGCGGCGCGTAAAATACGGTGAGACATATGTTCCTCGCCCTCAAAATAGAGCACGCAGTCCACCATGTGCTCCAGCACCTTTGGTCCGGCCAGGGAGCCCTCTTTGTTGATGTGGCCGATAACGAAGACGGTGATGCCCTGACCCTTGGCCAGCTGCATCAGGGCCATGGTGCACTCCTTCACCTGGCCCACGCTGCCAGGGGATGTGGTGGCGTCGCCGTTATACATGGTCTGGATGGAGTCTACAATGAGCACATCGGGCTTCAGCTCATTCACCGACTCGATGACGTCCTCCAGATTGGTCTCGCTGAGGAGATAGAGCCCCTCGCTTCGGATCTTCAGCCGTTCAGAGCGGAGCTTTATTTGACGGGCCGATTCTTCTCCAGATACATAAAGCACGTTGGCAAAGCGGCACAGACTGTCGCAGATCTGCAGCATCAGCGTGGATTTGCCGATGCCCGGCGCGCCGCCCACCAGCACCAGCGAGCCCTTCACCGCGCCGCCGCCCAGTACCCGGTCCAGCTCGTCCATGCCGGTGTTGAAGCGAAGCTCGTCGGTGGTCTCCACCTCTTTGATGGGCCTGGGGCGATTCAAACCCGTGCCAAGGCTTGTCCGCCGCGCGGAGGCGGACTTTTTGGACGCCACCTCGGCGGGCTGTTCCACGATGGTGTTCCAGGCTCCGCAGGCCGGGCACTGGCCCTGCCATTTGGGCGTTTCATTGCCGCACTGGGTGCAGTAGAAGACCCGTTTCGCTTTGGGAGACATGGGCGGATTCCCCTTCCTCATTGGCATACTGGAGATAGGATGCCGCAATGGCGGCGGCTAGGGCGGTCTGATAGCCGGGGTCCTGGAGTCTGGCGCACTCCTCGGGATTGGAGAGAAAGCCGCACTCTACCAGGATGGCCGGGCAGGAGATGTGGTTCATCAGATAGACGTCGTGGGAGATGGGCTTTTCCTGGCGGTTATTCTCCGCGTCCAGACAGCCCTTCAGATTTTTTTGGGTCAAGACAGCCCAGGGCTGGCCCAACGGGCCGTTGGCGTAGAAGACCTGGGCGCCGTGGTACTGGCTCTGGGGGAAGAAATTCTGGTGGATGCTGATGAGTCGGGGGTTTGGCAGAGCGTTAACAGCCGCTACCCGGTTGTGGATGTCGCTGACCTTTTTTTGGCGGATGGTCTGGGCCTCGGGGTCGTGGAGAGAGACGTCCTCGCTCCGAAGCAGCTTGGTATCGCAGCCCCAGAAGGTCAGGATCGCGTCCAGCCGCCGGGCCACGTCCAGATTGATGGCGCTCTCCACCGTGCCGTCGGCGGCCACCGCGCCGCCATCCTCGCCGCCGTGGCCCGGGTCGATGACCACGGTAGGCCGGGCCGCCTGGGCGATGGTAGCGGCGGCAGGCCCTTGTTCCAGCAGCCAGACTCCCAGCGCCCCCAGAACCCCCAGAGCCGCCAGAGAGATTATTTTCCAAAAAGCGCTTTTGCCCAATTCCCTCGCCTCCCTTCCCAAATGCTATGAGAAGGGGAGGAGAACTAGACTATTTAAGATTATAACACACCCCGCCCTGGCTTGCAAAGTCGTTTCTTCAAAAATTCCGGCGGCATAGAATGGCTTGGCGGAGGCGCGAGCCTCCGCGAACAAAGGAGGAATGACTGTGTATCCCAAGCCCGATCAACCAGGGGAGGACATGGAGCCGATGCCCAGCGTCTGTCCCGACGCCAACGGCACCATGCCCTCCTGCGCCCCGCTGGCCGTACCCTACGTGCCCTTCCAGCAAAAGGAGCCCCAAAAGTACGACCACGCCGAGGCGTTGGAAAACGGAACGCTCTTTCCCGGCCTGAACCTGCCCTTCAAGATCAAGGCTAAGGCCGCCAATGTGCCCATGACGGCGCTGGGCGAGCTCCAGGCCCTGGAGTTCGTGCTCACCGAGCTGGGCCTTTATCTGGACACCCACCAGGACGACGCCCAGGCCATGGAGCTCTATCGGCAGTATGTGGCCCTGGAGAAGGAGGGGCGGGCCCGCTATGAGGCCAAGTTCGGCCCCGTCACCCAGACCGCCGCCGCCCAGTCCAAGACCTGGGATTGGCTCAAAGACCCCTGGCCCTGGAACTACCAGGAAGGAGGGGACAAGTAAATGTTCATCTACGAAAAGAAGCTCCAGTACCCCGTGCGCATCAAAAACACCAACCCCAAACTGGCCAGCGTCATCATCAGCCAGTACGGCGGCCCCGACGGCGAGTTGGGCGCCTCCCTGCGCTATCTCTCCCAGCGCTACGCTATGCCCTATCCCGAGCTCAAAGGGCTCTTAACGGACATCGGCACCGAGGAGCTTGGCCACCTGGAGATGATCGGCGCCATCGTCCACCAGCTCACTCGCAAGCTCACCGACGAGCAGATCAAGACCGCCGGCTTTGATACCTATTTTGTGGACCGCACCACCGGCGTCTATCCCACCGCCGCCTCCGGCTTCCCCTACTCCGCCGCCTCTATGGCGGTGAAGGGCGACGTCATCGCCGACCTCACCGAGGACCTGGCCGCCGAGCAGAAGGCCCGGGTGACCTATGACAACATCCTGCGCCTTAGCGACGACCCGGACGTCAACGACGTCATCCGGTTCCTGCGCGAGCGGGAGGTGGTCCACTTCCAGCGCTTCGGCGAGGCCATCGCCCTGGCCAAGGACAAGATGGACCAGAAGAACGTCTATTATATGAACCCCGCCTTCGACAAGTAAGCGCGCCAAAACAGCGGCGCGGCTATAAGCCGCGCCGCTGTTGCTGTCAAGAGCGCTTTCCACCGAACTAGGCCGGGTGCTGCGTCAAGAGTACCTTGGCCGTTTGGGGCGACAGAGTCCCCTCCGCCAACCAGAAAAGGCCGGCCCGGTCCAACGCGCCCTCCATCCGGATCCGCTTACCCGGCGTCAACTCGCAAAGGGCCAAGAGTTGTCCCTCCCCGTCGTAAGACGCGGCATATACCGTTCCCTCGGGGGACGAGCCGGTGGCGGTCAATTCTCCGTCGAGGGTACACTGCCAGTCCAGCGTGCCCAGTGTACCGGCATAACCGCTCACCGGCGCGGACACGGCGGTGACCTGGGTGTCGCCGATCAAGTTGGCCCCCAGCGCCTCGTCCCAGATGCCGCTACCCTTGTTGGCAAAGCGAATGCTCCGCTTGTTTTCGCTTTGTTCCTTGGGATCGGCGATCTTGAGATAGATCTGATACTCCCCGACAGGAACCTCCTTGTCAAAGTTGGCCAGGGGCAGAGAAAAGGCCAGCTCATGCCATGCGGCCTTATTGTCGGCCAGACTGTTGAGACTGGGCCGCCAGCTACGGGGATCGATCTCAGTGGCCGCCCGGTAGACCGAGCCGTCTGCCTTGGACTTGAGCACAACGGTCACCGCCTTGGCGTTGATGATGTTGCCAAAGCCTACGTTTTGGATGGCGCCCTGGAAGCGCAAAGCGCCGTTTTGCGGCACGCAGGCGCTGGCATTGGCATCCCGGAGGACCAGGCGGTAGCCCAGCCGGTCCCGCCAGTATTCCAGACCGTTTTTCCCGGCGTAGACCGGGTCGTAGAGGGGCTCCACATGGATACCAAGGTCCTCATAGGGCCCGGTGACATATTGCGTGTACTTGCTGTCAGTCACAGAAATATTTTCCATAGTATCATAGGAAAAATTGGCCCAACGCTTGTGGACATTGTGGTCGTAGTCCACATTCAAATAGACCGTCTGGGCATAAGCGGCCTCCCAGGCCACAAAGGGATAGGTGTTCCAAAGGGTCTGACCTCCCTGGGCCTCTCCGCCGTAGAGGGTGTTCTGACCACGAAGCCAGGTCATGACCTTGGAGCGGTCATACCCCTCGCCCAAAGGCGCGCCCTCCCAGCCGGCGCCCTCAGACAGAGAACCCCAGTCGTCCGGGTAGTCCTCGTCCCCTTTATCGGCTCCGTAGGCGTAGCTGTCGTTGAACAGGCCAAAACGGGCCTCGGGCGTGCCCGGCTGCGGAGTAGGGATCTGGTCGATGGTCTCAAAGGTGTAATGCGTACCATATTTGCTGTTATACCAAGACAGGAACGCGCCGGCGTGGACGGTGATACACCGGGAGCTGGGCACCGCGTCCAGCAGGGCGTCCAGCAGCCAGGCATAAGCCTCAGGGCTTGTTCCAAAGGTGGTGGAGTGCATTTCGCCCCATGGGCCGAAGAAGCCGCCGTCTACCGCCATGATGACGTCCTCATATTCCTTGAGGATCGGCTTGAGCTGGGCGATGTGGGTCAGGAGCATCTCCTTGTCCGGCTCGATCTGATCGCCGATGAGGCTGTCGATCTCCCCGTCTTGCTTGTGGTTACATTCCACCCAGCTGAAGCCCTCGCCGTCATAGTTAAAGCGGACGATGACCACACTTTCGCTGTCCCGGACCTCCTGGAGCCGGGCGCGGATATAGTTGAGGCCGTCCTGGGTGATGGGCTGGGAGGTCCCGTGGGGCCACTGGCTGGCCACATGCTCTGTCCAATAGGCGAAATGGGTATCGTAGTCCCAGGGCGCGGCGTCACCTCTGGACTTGATGGACACATCCGTGGGAGCTTGATAATCCTTTTTGAAGGCGGTGTTTTTGTCCGTTGCGGTAAACGCATGGGAGGAATAATTGCGCAGATCAAAGTAGACATGGCTGATCCGGGTGGAGATGGAGACATTGGATACAGTCTGGGGCCTCTCGCCTACCTCCATCTCCCCCTTTCCCGCGCCGGACACTGGAACCACCATACCGTCGTTGGGGATATAAAAGCCACGGTCGGGGTTGGGGATGTCCACAGGGTCCTCCGTGTAATCCAGCCCCTGGGGGACCAACGCTTCCCCCTGCCCCTCCGCGGCCAGGGCAGGCGCGACCAAGGGCAGGGCCAGACACAGGCTGAGGAATACCGCGAGTCCACGGGAAATGATCCTTTTCATCACGATGGCCTCCTTAATGTCAAACGGATGCGATACCGCCTAATTTATTCCATTTTAGCGCAGTAAGGAGAAAAACACAAGACCGAATTCCCGGTTGACAGCGGCAAAGGGATCCGATAAGATAGAGAAAAGTCAAGGAGGCGGGATATGAACCTCTTATTTGTCTGCCACGGCAACATCTGCCGCAGTCCCATGGCGGAGTTTTATGCGAAGACCCTCGCAAGGCAGGAGGGTTTGTCAGACCGGCTCCAGATCGCCTCCGCCGCCACCAGCGCCGAGGAGATCGGAAACGGCGTCTACCCCCCTGCCCGGCGCAAGCTCCGCGAGCACGGCATCGACTGCGCCGGGCACGCCGCGCGGCAGCTGACGAGGGCCGACTACGGCCGCTGGGACCTGCTGGTGGGCATGGACAGCGCCAACCTTCGCAATATGACGCGGCTCTTCGGCGGCGACCCGGAGGACAAGCTGCGGCTTCTGCTGGACTTCACTGGCCGCCCCGGCGACGTGGCCGATCCCTGGTACACCGGGGACTTTGAGGCCACCTGGCGGGACGTGACCGACGGCTGCGCGGGACTTTTCGCCTATTTGAAAAAGGAGGGCAGGCTATGAGAGAGATCATTCCCGGAGAAAAGTATCTCCACTTCAAGAACAAGCTCTACCAGGTCATCGCCATCGCCCGTCACAGCGAGACCCAGGAGCCTATGGTGGTCTATCAGGCCCTCTACGGCGACTACGGCGTGTACGTCCGCCCCTACGAGATGTTCGCCTCAGAGGTGGACCGGGAGAAGTACCCGGATGTGGCGCAAAAATACCGCTTCGCCCACGTCAGGCTCACCGAGAACGGCCCAGAGCTTCTGGACGAATAAAAAATGGTGTGACCGTTTTGGTCACACCATTTTTATCGCGCTTATTCATTGGTGGCCGGGGCGCACAGGGGGATCAGACCGCCCAGGCTGTCCAGGAGCATGACCTTGACCCTGTGGCCGGGGGTGAAGTTTTGCGCCTCCACCGTGTTGT
>CAJKDY010000006.1 GCA_905198835.1 uncultured Eubacteriales bacterium
GGGCGTAAGAGATTTGAAGGGAGCTGTCCTTAGTACGAGAGGACCGGGATGGACGAACCTCTGGTGCACCAGTTGTCCTGCCAAGGGCATAGCTGGATAGCTACGTTCGGACGAGATAAACGCTGAAGGCATCTAAGCGTGAAACTCCCCCTAAGATGAGATCTCTCACTCTTTATGAGGTAAGGCTCGATGTAGACTACATCGTTGATAGGCCGGAGGTGGAAGCCCTGTGAGGGGTGCAGCTGACCGGTACTAATAAGCCGAGGGCTTGACCTCGTCAGAACAGCTACGCTTCGTTTCGTTTCCCCCTGTCGGGGAAAACTGCACATTCGCTGAGCTGTTCTTCCTCTCCAACTTGAACCCACTTCGTTGGGCTTCAAGTTGGTAAGAAAGGGCAAGGGCGAAGGGAAAAAGGACGAAGATAAGCGGTTCTGGCTGATAGGTTTACAGTCAACAAAGAGTAATGCAGGCAAGACTTGCAAGCATAGACGGATGACTTCATTGTTCAGTTTTGAGGGTGCAGCAAAGCGTGGCAACCCCGCCAGGAATGGCCCGTTGGTCAAGCGGCTAAGACGACGGCCTCTCACGCCGTAAACGTGGGTTCGATTCCCGCACGGGTCACCAAATGCGCCTTTAGCTCAGTTGGTAGAGCAACTGACTCTTAATCAGTGGGTCCCCGGTTCGAGTCCGTGAAGGCGCACCAGTCCCCATGGGGCGCGGGTCCGCGCCCTGTGGGGAGCCTCTTCTTTGAAAATTTCATCTTGATTTTAACCGAGAAATCGGTTAAGATATATGCAGTTGGTGTTGATTGCGGTGAGGGTCCACCTGTTCCCATCCCGAACACAGAAGTTAAGCTCACCTGCGCCGAAGATACTTGGCTGGAGACGGCCCGGGAAAATAGGTAATGCCAACACAAAACGCGGACCTCTTGCGAGAGCAAGGGGTCCGCTGTTTTTTTAGACAAATACGGGATCATTGTGGAGATACCAAAGAAATTTTCAGAGTTGAATAACAAATTCCAGGAGTTGCCTTGACACCGATAGCCGGCTTTGCTAAAATCACGCTGTGTTGATTTGTGGCTTCTGATCACGTTCATAGAGCCACTGAAAATTTTTGATGAAGGAGATTGGTGTAGATGAGATCTCGTACGTCGAAATTATTGAGTGCCCTTTGCGTTTTCGCGATGCTGCTCAGCATCGTGCCAATGCCCCCGGCATTGGCAGCTGATGAGACCTTGAGCTACACCGCCAGTTTTGACGGTGGAACGCTGCCCACAGGCACGATCTATACCTTTAGCAGCGGATGTAAGTTCGGAACATACAAGGCAGGCAGCGAGGTCGCCGTGACGATCCCCGGTACTGCAGGAGAAGCGCCCACAACGCTGAGCTTTTCCAGCGGCCTGAAGATGCAGTCAGGCACCCTGATCACCTTTACCGCACCCAGCGACGGCACCCTGACCCTCTACTGCAACAGTGGTTCCAAGGGCTATACCATGACGGCCACCCCCACGGTAAACGGCGCGGTGGGCACGGCGGAGACGCTGACGGTGGCTCAGGACAGTGATAATAATTACACCGCCAGCTTTAAGACGGTGGAAGACGTAGCTTATGAGATCGCCAAGCTCAAAAGCGAGTCTCAGGTGGTCTATATCGTCTGGACTCCCGACGCGCCGCCCACCAAGGCCGGGGTCTTGACCAAGGCCATCGCAGCCGCCACGGCCACCGCGACCCAGTGGGCCGCCAAGGTGGACACCGACGGCAGCAATACCCTCAACACCGAAAAGTGGGTCACTCAGGCCGCTCTGGACACCTATCATACCGCCATCACCGAGGCCCAGAACGCTCTGGCCGCCGCTGGCGAGAACGTGGACGACGCCAGCCTGGACACGGCCAAGGCCGCTTTGGACGCCGCCACCGCCAACTTTGTGGCCGCCCAGAAGACGGGCACCAAGGAGCCGGTGGCCGGCGCGCTGACTTACTCCCTCACCGCTACCCAAAAGAGCTTCCAGCCCATGGGTGATAAGGACCTGATCCCCAAGGGTCCGGTGTTCCTGTCCCCTTACTTCACCGCCAACTGGGACGACGACGGCAGCAACGAGGGCCTACAGTACCGGGATCCCAAGGCTAGCATCGGCGCCTGCGCCCTAGAGGTGGGCAAGGCCTCCGGCAAGAACGGTCTGGAGTTCACCGTGGAGAGCACCGCCACGGTGGTCATCACCTTCTGCTCCACCGACGCGGAGAATGTGTCCGTTATCGGCCTACTGGACACCCAGAGCAAAGACCTTGTGCCGTATTCCAGCTTTACAGGCCCGGCTGTGGACGCCAGCGAGACGGCGGCGGTCACGGCTGGGACCATTCTGAAGTGTGGCAACGGTAAGACCGGCACCTCGGGCACCGGCACGACCTCTCATACTGTGACCTATACGGACTTGAGCGCGGGCACCTACCGCATCTGTTCCCCCGCGATGCCGCCGGTGGCCGCGGAGACCCCGGGCCGGGAGAATTACGCCAACCGGGGCGTTCGCCTCCGGGAGGTAACAGTGACCGAGGCCAGCGCGCTGGCCAAGGCCGATCTGCAGAGCGTCGCGCCCAAAAGCGTAAAGATCGAGACCTATCCCGCCAAAGCCTCTCTCCGGCTGGCCGTGGGCGAGGCCATGAACCTGACCATGGTGCTGGGGGGCGCCGGAGCCGGCGAGACCTACGGCGACCGCAGCGGCTCTGTTTGGGCCAGCAGCAGCGCGGACGTGGCCACGGTGAAGGCCCCGGAGCACAAGAAGATCGACGGTGCGCCGGCGGCCAGCGTTACCGCCGTGGCCCCGGGCAAGACCACCATCAGCGTGGTCATCGGCGGGGTGACCCATGCGGTCGAGGTGGAGGTCTACGAGGTCACCGCAGTGGACGTCACCTGCGCCCACGGCTTTGCCCACCATGAGTTGGACCTCCGGGGGGATACCGAAACCGTCCAGATGAACGCCGCCGTGACTCCCGCCAACGCCAAGGAGACGGGGGTGGAGTGGTCCATCGCCCCGACGGATCCGGGGATCTCCATCGATGCCAATGGATTGGTGACGGTGCTTCCTACCGTTACCAATCAGGAGTACACCATCACCGCTAAGAGCAAGGAGGCCAACTCCACGGTGGAGGGCATCGCCACGCTGAAGGTGTGCAAGCCGGTGATCAAGAGCTTCCAGTTTGAGGGCGGCGCTACCGCCAAGACCATCAAGATGGGTCAGACCCTGGACCTGGCCGTTTTGACCGAGTGGTTCAAGGCCACAGACGGCCCCTACTACATCGCCCCCGCCGAGGGCACTGCCTCCGCTGTGAACTGGCAGGTCAGCGACGAAACCGTGGCCACTCTGGACTCCGGCACGGACAAGACCGACGGCAAGGCCGTTGTGACCCCCAAGAAGGTGGGCGAGGTCACCATCACCGCCACCAGCGCCCGGGACAACACCAAGACGGCCCAGCTGAAGCTGACGGTGGGTAAGGGCGACGTCAATTTGGCCATTCAGGCCCGGAACAACGAGGTCACCGCCGCGGGCAACACCATCGAGCTGCTGGTCTCCGGTATGCCGGAGGGGGTGGACCCGGTGGTGACCATTGAGCGGAAAGGGACCACTGGAACGCCGGGCGGAGACCCTGCGGTCACTAAGCAGGATTCCACCGCCGACGGCAAAGCCTGGAACTATCAGGCTACCCTGCCCGCTAACAGCCACACCACGGAAGACCTGGTGTATACCGTCACCGCCAGCTTTGCCGGAGACGACAACTGGAACGCCGCCACGGCTGTCACCGTGGAGCTGACCGTGCGCAATACCGGCGCGAAGATCATCCGTATCACCGCCTATCCCAACGGCGGCAACGGCGTGACCATCACCTCCGGCGGGACTCTGGATATGGCCGTGCAGGCTGAGATGCGGGAGACAAACCCCGATGGCTCTCTGGGCCAGGTCGTCGAAGGCGATGACGGCGTGTTGACCTACACCTGGGCCAGGGCTGACGGCAAAACGCTGACCGGCACCAGCAGCGGCAACAGCTACCAGCAGACCGGCGCTCTGGTGGCGGACAGCGGGGTCTATACCTGCACCATCTCCGCCGCCAATGTCGCCGGCGTCCACGAAGCCGTGGCCAACATCACCGTCCGGGTGAACAAGAAGACCACCGACGCCCCCGCCGGCATCCAGCTGGAGACCCTTGGCCGCGTGCTGAGTAAGCTGAACGAGGCCCTGGCCGCCCATCCCGACGGCTCCGCCGCCAAGCTACAGTACAGCTTGGACAACGAGCGGACCTGGACGGACATTACCGTTGAGGCCGACGGCACATATGCCATCCCGGAGCAGGAAAACCCCTCGGCAGTCAACGGTCTGGACATCCGTTTTGCCGAGACTGCCGAGACTGAGGCGTCTCCAGTGGCACATACGACGCTGACCCGGGCCACCCCGCCCGCCCTGGAGGGCGCCGACCAGAAGATCGTCATCACCAGCTATAACCCTCTGTTCAAGGATCTCTACCAGATCAGCACTGACGACGGCGCCAGTTGGAGCGATGTGGCCGTAACGGTGGTGGGGACCACCGCCGAGATCACCGGGCTGACCAACGGCACCAAGTACAGTGTGAAGGTGAAGTACGGCGGCCATGTGCTGGGCTCCCTGGAGCACAGAGACGCCACGCCCAAGGCCAATAAGACCGCTCTGGCCGCCGCCATCGCGGCCGCCGACGCCGACTATAACACGGAGATCCGCGTCAGCCCGGATGGCAGGGACGTGCTGCCCACCATCTGGTGGGTCACCGCCGAGGAGCGGGATGCGTTGCATACGGCCATCGGCACTGCCCAGGCCGTGTATGACAAGGTGGACGCCACCCAGGATCAGGTAGACGCCGCTACCGCCGCGATCACAGCGGCGCAGAAGACCTATGACGACGCCAAAGAGTTGGGCCGGTATGTGGATAAGGAGCTTTTGAAGGAAGCCATCGACGCCGCCCAGGACGAGCACGACTCCCAGGACACCAAGGTCAGCGACGACGGCCTAGATGTACCGCCCGATGAGAAGTGGGTGGACCCCACCGAGAAAAAGGACCTGACCGACGCCATCGAAGAGGCCCAGAAGGTCTATGACGATCCTGACGCTACCGCGGATGAGGTGGAGCAGGCCATCAAGGACATCAACAAGGCCGTGGAGGACTTTGAAAACGCTAAGGAGCCGGGCAAAAAGCCCATTTTGTACAATGTGACCGCCGCTGCCACCGAAAACGGCACAGTGACCTTTACCGTGGATGGCGCCGCCGTTACCCAGGCCACCGCGGGGAAGACGGTCACGGTGGTGACCGTCCCGGCGGCGGGCTACAAGGTGGATACCATTACCGTCAAGGCCGCTGACAACAGCGATGTGACGGTGACGGACAAGACCTTTACCATGCCCGCCCAGGATGTGACCGTGACCGTCACCTTCAAGCCCGGCGTGAACGCCGACGGCCTGAAGGAGTCCATCGAGAAGGCCAAGGACAAGGAGACGGGCGTGGAGACCAGCGCGGACGGCTCCGATATCGACAAGGACAAGACCTGGGTCACGCCCGAGGACAAGAAGAAGCTGGACGACGAGATCGCCAAGGCGGAAGAAGTGCTGAAAAAGGCGCTGGAGGAGGATCCCGCCATCACCCAGGAGGACGTGGACCAGGCCAAGGAGACGCTGGACCAGGCCATCGAGGACTTCCAGCCCAAGCCCGGCACCAAGACGCAGTCCACCGGTGGCGGCAGACGGCCCGGCGGTACTGTGGTGGACCCGAAACCCCAGGACGAAGAAGAGAAGAGGCACTATGTGGACCTGGACGACCACTGGGGCGAGGACGACGCCTACTTTGTCTCCGACCGGGACATCTTCAACGGCACCGATGAGACCCACTTCAGCCCCGATATGCCCATGAACCGGGCCATGATGGCCACCGTGATCTACCGCATGAACGGTAAGCCCAGCGTCACCGGCACGGTCACATTCCAGGATGTGGATATGCACACCTGGTACACCGACGCCCTGGTGTGGGGCGCCAACGCTAAGACCGTGGTGCTCAAGGGGTACAGCGTCGAGGCCTTTGGCCCAGAGGATCCCATCACCCGGGAGCAGCTGGCCGCCATGCTGTACCGTTATGCCGACCTGAAGGGCCTGGTGAAGGGCAAGGCCGCCCCTCTGACCTACGCAGATAGCGACCAGGTCAGCGACTGGGCCTACGAGGCCATGGCCTGGATGACCGAGCAGGGGTTGTTCATCGGCCGCAATGGCAATGTGGTGGACCCCCTGGCCAACGCCACCCGGGCGGAGGTCGCTACTGTGCTGGCGCGGTTCGTGCGCTTCAGCGAGAAGTAAATCAAAAACGGACGCAAGGACAGACGGGCCGGTGGATATCCACCGGCCCGTTTTTTTGTGCGGAACCCCTATTGACTATTTCTCCCGTCCTTGGTAACATGAAATCAAATCTAAGTTGGGGGGAAGTTGGAATGAAAAAGCTTGTGCGGCTGCTGTGCGCGCTGGCGCTGATGATCGGGATGCTCCCGGCGGCGATGGCGGCGGAGCCGACCCTGACTGCCGGCGGCTGGTTTGAGAGCTTATACGCGCAGCTGAGCGGCGTTACTGACAGCCAGATCACCGCCGTGTCCTATTCCGGGGCGATGAGCGGTTCGCTCACTGGGGATGACCTGACCTATCTGGTCCGGGATGTGGACGGCCTGGTCCGGATCGACATTCCGGGCTTGAAGCCGGGGACATACAGCCTCCGTGTCACCGCCGCCGGCAAGGAATACACGGCCACGGACATCCAGGTCAGGTCCTACGACCGCTCGGGCTATGCCCATTGGAACTACACCGACGGCGTAGGCGCGTACAAAGACGATGGCACCCTGAAGGCCAACGCCAAGGTGCTCTATGTGACCGATGAGAATAAGGAGACCGTCACCGTTACCGCGAAGGATGGCACCACGGTCACCGGTATCGGTAATATCCTGAACTCGGGCGGCCGAGAGGGAAGCAGCAAGGGCGCGGCGAATACCAACGCGGATATCCTCCGCAAGCTGGCCAAGGATGGCACGCCTCTGGTGGTTCGCTTTGTAGGCAATGTGACCGCCCCCAAATACCTGACTGCTTATGACTCCGCGGACTACGGCGGGGCCAAAGAGGACTGCGGCTTCATGGCCCGGATGCAGGGCGGCAAGAACATTACCCTGGAGGGTATCGGCGCCGATACCACCGTCAACGGCTGGGGCTTCCACTTTATCTGCCAGAGCAGCGATTACAGCAAGGGCTATGGCAAGAGCTTTGAGGCCCGTAATATCACCTTCCGCAATGTGCCCGAGGACTGCCTGGGCATGGAGGGTACGGGCAATTCCATGGAGTCCCCTGTGGAGCGGTGCTGGGTCCATCACTGCGCCTTTTACGGCCCTAAGGGGCTGCCCGATCCCACCACGGAGGGGGATAAGAGCGAAGGCGACGGCGCCTGTGACTTCAAGAAGGGCCAGCACATGACAATGAGCTACTGCTACTTTGAAGGCTACCACAAGACCAATCTGGTGGGCTCGGACGACCCGGTACAGCAGTACAACATTACCTGGCACCACAACTGGTGGAAGAACTGCCAGTCTCGGGGCCCTCTGGGCCGTCAGGCCAATATGCACATCTATAACTGCATCTATGACGGTCAGACCAGCTACTGTATGAGTCTGCGGGCCAATCTGTTTGTCTTCTCCGAGTATAACAGCTTCCTCAACAAGAGCAACAACCCCGTGGTGGACGAGGGCTCGGGCGGCGTGTGCAAGAGCTACCACGATGATTTTTCCGGCAGCAAGGGCACCAATCACGCAAAGCGTGTCACCGACCGCGCGCAGACGTTCACCTCGGCCAACAAATATGCTAACTTCGACACCGACTCCAGCCTGAGCTATATCCCTGATGGAGACTACCTGCTGGACCAGAGCGTGGAGGAGGCTCGGGCCAACATCGAAGCCTACGCCGGGCCCATGAAGCCCGCCGACCAGATCGTGACCCCCGGCCACACCCACCAGTGGGGAGATTGGACCGAGACAAAGTCGGCCACCTGCACCGAGCCCGGCGTCAAGACCCGTACCTGTTTGGCCCCCGACTGCCCTGTGGGAAGCCAGACCCAGGCGATCCCCGCCCTGGGCCATCACTATGTGAACAATATCTGTACCAGCTGCGGCGCAAAGTTGACCCAAAAGACCTACACCCTGACAGGAAACCAGGTCTTTGCCGACCTGGAGACGAACCCAGTGCAGGGCCTGACCCTGAACGGCGACAGCAAATACCCCGGCAGCTACGCCGCCTCCACCGCCACCAGCGGCAAGGGGGGGACGGAGGATTTCTTTACCCTGCTCTACGGAGCAAAGTCCCGGGTGGACCCCAGCGAGAAGACCTTTGGCGATGCCTTCGCGGCTACCCACCGGGTCAACTTTGGCGGCGCGGTCAGCGTTACCGAAAACGCCATTCGGTTTAAAACCGAGGGCGCGGCCACGGTGAAGGTCTGGTGGGTAGGCGCGGTGGCCGCCAGCGAGATCACGGATACCAAGCAGCCCCGGCCCATGGTCATTCTGGACAGCGCGGGCAAGGAGATGGGCACGTCCAAGACCGTGTCTGACAATACAACGCCTAACATCGATACCTTCACCCTGACCGACCCGGGCACCTACTACCTGGGCGGCAAGGGCGGCAAGAACTTCATCTTCCGTGTGGACGTGACGGTGGGGAGTGCGGAGGAGCCCGGACCTGGACCGGAGCCCGATCCCGACGCGGTGGACAGCGGCACGATGACCAGTGACGACGATCGGAGCCTGGCGTGGAAGTACACCAAAGAGGACCAGGTGGTCCTTGCCGCTGACACGCTGACGGCGGACGAGCTGGTTTTGGTGGGCTGCTATGACGACCAGGGCGCGCTGACCGAAGTGGTGCTTCTCAGCCGGGAGCGGCTCACCGCTCAGGTAGAGGCGGGCGCCCACACCGTCAAGCTCTTCTGGCTGAATGACCGACAAAAGCCCCTGTGTGAAGCGGTGCGGGTGGAAAAGTAAACAACCCTTGCAGGGGCGGGCCATTTGGCCCGCCCTTTTTAGGCACTGCTTGACTATTGGGGGCATTCTTGATAGCATAAAGAGAAAAGAAAATTCCGAGGGAAGGTGTGCGTGATGAAGAGAGTCCTTGCTATGCTGTGCGCGCTGGCTTTGTTGGCGGGATCTGTCCCAGCGGCAACGGCGAAGGAAACGGTAGAACTGACCGCAAAGGGGTGGCTGGAGACCATCTGCGCTCAGCTGACCGGGGTGGGCGACGCCGACGTCACCGCCGTGACCTACACCGGCCAGGACGGTGTGGAGCACGCGCTGGCCGGCGAGGACTTCACCTACCTGGTTCGGGACATGGACGGCGGCGTGCGCGTCGATATTCCCGGCGTCAAGGCCGGGACCTACAGCCTCCGCGTAGAGGCCAAGGGCCAGACCTATACCGCCGAAGACATCGTGGTCAAGGCCTACGACCGCTCGGGCTATGCCCACTGGAACTACGCCGAGGGGGTGGGGGCCTACCACGACGACGGCTCCTTGAAAGAGAACGCCAGGGTCCTCTACGTCACCGACGACAATAAAAGCACCGTCACCCTTTCGGCCCAAAACGGCGGCGGCAGGACCGTCACCGTTACCGGCATTGGAAACATCCTCAACCGGAGTAACGGCAGCGTGGGCAACAACGGTATCCTTCAGCACCTGGCCCTTAACAACCGCGCGCCCTTGGTGGTGCGCATCGTTGGCCGGGTCACAGCCCCGGAGGGCTTGACCCCTTGGGTGGACAGCACCGACTTCCCGCGAGATAACGGCAACAACGGCTCTATGGCCATGATGCGCGACACCGCCAATGTGACCATCGAGGGCATTGGCGACGACGCCTGCATCGACGGCTGGGGCCTTAGCTTCGGCTTGAGTAGGGCGGGCTTGCCTGCGGAGCTGGGCAGGAATTTCGAGGTGCGCAACCTGACCTTCCGCAACGTGCCCGAGGACGGCGTGGAGATCGCCGGCTATTGGGCGGGCAGCGGCATGGAGAACGTAGTGGAGCACACCTGGGTGCACAACTGCGCCTTTTACGTCCCCCACATCGAAAATCCCGCCGCCGACGACAAGGCCGAGGGGGACGGCGCGATGGACTTCAAGCGGGGCCGGTACATGACCCTGAGCTATAACTACTTTGAGGGCTATCACAAGACCAGTATCATCGGCGCGGACGACAACGAGCAATACCACGTCACCTGGCACCACAACCACTGGAAAGGCTGCGACCAGCGCTGCCCGCTGGTCCGGGAGGCCAACGTCCACATTTACAACAATCTCTACGAGAAAAACCAGACCAATGGTTCCAGCCATTGCATGGGCCTGCGGGTGGGCAGCTATGTCTTCTCGGAATACAACCACTTTGTGGACTGCACCAACGCGGTGCGGGTGGACCTGGACGAGGCCATCGACGGCAGCCGGACCCGGCCGGGCGTGTGCAAGAGCTGGCAGGACGTGTTTGAAAACTGCAAGCGCGTGAACAACGCGGTGGCGGTGGCCACCAAGGATGAGGCGGTGCCCAACAGCAACAAGTACCCCGACTTTGAGACAAACCCAGAGCTGAGCTACATTCCCACCGGTGACTACGCCCTGGACGAGAGCATCGAGGACGCCCGGGCCAACATCGACGCCTACACCGGGCCCATGAAGCCCCTGGCCGACATGGTCCTCCCCGGCCACCGCCATGTCTGGAGCGCCTGGCAAGTGCTGGAGGCCGCCGACTGTACCCACGCGGGACAGTGGACCAGGACCTGCGGGTTGGAGGACTGCCCCGTGGGGGGGATCGAGACCCGGAGCGTCCCCGCCTGCGGACACCGCTACGACGGCCACCGCTGTGTCCGCTGCGGCGACGACCTGCGGGGCAAGGTCTATGTGCTCACCGCCGACCAGGTCTTCCAGGACCTGGCCGACAGGCCCCTTCCGGGCATGACTTTGGGGGGCGACCCCACCGCCCCGGACAGCTACTACACCCCCACTGCCGTCGACGGCAAAGGGGGGACCGGAGACTTCTTTCGTATCCTCTACGGCGACCGCTCCCGGGTGGACCCCCAGGTTGCCCGCTTTGAAGACGGCTATCGCTCCGACCACCGGCTCAGCCTGGCCGGCTATGCCACCCGCAAGAGCAACGCCATCCTGCTGGACCTGCACGTTCCCGCCACGGTGAAGATCTGGTGGGTGGGCGCGGTGGAGGGCCGGGGCATTGCCATCCTGGACGCGGCGGGTGCGGAGGTGACGGCCACCGAGCCCGCGGCGGGGAATTACCCTCGCTTGATCTCTGAGCTGTCCGTTGCCGAGCCGGGCACCTACTACCTGGGGGGCAAGGGGGGCAGAAACTATATCCACAAGGTGGAGGTGACCATGGCCTCCGGCCCGGAGACGCTCCAAAGCGGCACGCTGACCGGCCCGGCGGGGCGGACGCTGGAGTGGGAGTATACCGAGGACGCGCGGCTGACCGTCACCGGCGCGCTGGAGCCGGGCGAGCAGGTGCTGGCCGGCTGTTACGACGGCCAGGGACAGCTCCTGGACGTGAAATTGCTCACCGCCTGGAAGCGGGAGGCCGACCTGGTCCCGGACGTCCCCGCCCTCCGGCTCTTCTGGCTGGACGGCAAGAGTCGGCCCCTGAGCCCGGCGGCCACCGCATGGTAGGCAAGGAGAGGCTTTTCGGCTGTTTGACATCTTGACGGCCCGGAAACATTTTGCTACAATTTATTTGAATTTTGATTTCTTTTGGAGGTGCCTTTATGAAGCGTAAATGCTTGAGCCTGGTTTGCGCCGCGGCGCTGACGGCGGGACTGCTGATGACCCCGGTGGGAGCGTCCGGCGCCGCGCCCTTGGCGGATCAAAACGGTGTGGCCATCGCGGGCCAGGGCTGGTTTGAGACCATCCGCGCCGAGCTGACCGGCGTCAGCGACGCCGACGTTACCGCCGTGGTCTATACCGACGCCGACGGCGTGGAGCACGCGCTGACCGGCGAGGACTTCACCTACCTGGTCCGGGACATGGACGGCGGCGTGCGCGTCGATATTCCCGGCGTTAAGGCCGGGACCTACAGCCTCCGCGTAGAGGCCAAGGGCCAGACCTACACCGCCGAAGATATCGTGGTCAAGGCCTACGACCGCTCGGGCTTTGCCCACAAGGTCCACGAACAGGACGCGGAGGGGAACCTCACCGGCATTCGGGACTACACCGAGGGCGTGGGCGCCTACAAGGACGACGGCACGCTGAAGGACAACGCCATCGTCCTCTACGTCACCGAGGAAAACAAGGATACCGTGGCGCTGACCATAGGGGACAAGACTGTGGCCGGCATTGGCAACATCCTGAATACCAAGGGCTATAAGGATAACGGCAACCAGAAGATCCTGCTGGATCTGAGCAGGGCAGACGTTCCGCTGGTGGTGCGCATCGTGGGCGAGGTAAAACAGCCCGCCGGTGTGTCGGCCAAGGCGTCCACCGCCTTTGGCGGCAGTAAAAAGGACAACGGCGGTATGTGCACCATGTCCTACATCAAAAATCTGACCATCGAGGGCGTTGGCAGCGGCGCCACCGTCAACGGTTGGGGCTTCAACTTCAGCGGCGACGCCACCGACGCGGAAAACAGCAACTGGGGCAAGAATTTTGAGGTGCGCAATATTGCGTTCCGAGAGGTGCCGGAGGATTGTATCGGCATCGAGGGGAAAGGAGACTCCGACGGCAGTATCAAAGAGCCGGTGTCCCACATCTGGGTCCATAACTGCGCCTTCTATCGCCCCACGGATATTCCCAACCCCGCCGAGTCGGACAAGGCTCAGGGTGACGGCGCGGTGGACTTTAAGTTTGGCCGCTATATGACCATGGACTATAACTACTTTGAGGGCTACCACAAGACCTCCCTCATTGGCGGCGCGGACAACAATCAGCAGTATCATGTGACTTGGCACCATAATTGGTGGAGGAACGTGGAGTCCCGCGGCCCTCTGGCCCGCCAGGCGGATATCCATATCTACAACAATCTCTACGACGGTCAGACCAATTACTGCATGAGCCTGCGGGCCAACAGCTACGTCTACTCCGAGTTCAATACCTTTATCAACAACGCCAAGGACCCGGTAAAGCTGGAGTCATCCAGCGGCTCCAGCATTCCCGTTGGAGCCTGTAAGAGTTACCAGGACGACTTCTCCGGCGTAAAGGCGGGGAGCGTGAACCAGGCCGTCATCGTTGACGACAGGGGGCAGACGGTAGACTCTACATGTAAGTACGCCAACTTTGACACCGATCCCCAGCTGAGCTATATCCCCGCCGGCGACTACCAGCTGGACACTGCGGCCAACGCCGTAAAGAAGATCCGGGCCTACTGCGGGCCCATGAAGGCTTTGGTGGCCCAGGGCGAGCTGGGCCAGGGCGACGACGCGCTGATCTGGAGCTATTCCAAGGACGGCGCGCTGGAACTGCTGGGCGTCCTACCCGAGACCCACCGGGTGCTGGCCGCCTGCTGGGACGACCGGGGTCGCTGCGCCGGGGTCAAGGCGCTGGACGCCGCCCATATGGAGACCGAACTGGGGATCGGCTGGTCCGCGGTGAAGCTTTTCTGGTTAGATGACAGCTGCGCGCCACAGTGCGAGGCTGAAAGTTGGGAAAAGGGGTAAAAAGACCGTGAAGCAAAGCACAAGAAAACTTTTGGTATATATCTGCATCCTGGCCTTGGCGGCGTCCTTGCTGCCCGCGGCGGTATTTGCCACCGGCCAGAGCGCGCTGTTGGCCCAGGGCGGGCACTTTAACGCCGCCTATGTAGAGTGGTCCCCGGTGGAGGGAGCTACAGGATATCAGGTCCTGGTGAAAAAGGCCAGCGCCGCCGACAGCACCTATGCGGCCATCGACAACGAGCTCATCCGCCGGTGCAAGAGCGCCGCCGATGGAGCGGAATACTGGCGGGCCGACGCCATGGGCCTGGCGGCTGGGGAGTACATCCTCAAGGTCATCCCGGTGAAAAACGGCGCGGCCATGTCCGCGCTGTTCAGCGATCCCGTGACGGTGCTGAACCACGAACGCACCGGCTATGCTTTTACCGGCTCCACCACCCCCGGCGCGTACAACATGGACGGCACCTTGAAGGACAACGCCCTGGTGGTCTACGTCACCAACGACAATAAAAGCTCCGTCTCCGTCAAGGTGGGGAGCACGACCTACAAGGGCTTCGAGAAGATCGTCTCCAACATCAAAAATATCAAAAAACCGGTGGACATCCGCATTCTGGGCAAGCTCACCGGCATTGGCAGTAACCTGCTCACCGTCTCCACGTCCAACGCCAATTTGACCATCGAGGGCGTGGGCAACGATGCCACCGCCTACGGCTGGGGCTTCAAGGTCACCGGCTCTTACGTCGAGATCGCCAACCTTGCCACCATGCTGGTGGATGGCGGCGACCGGGACGGCATTACCGTGGACAGCGCCAGCTACCTCTGGGTCCACAACTGCGAGTTTTTCTACAACGCCTATGTGGAAGACCCTGAAAACGACAAGCTCAAGGGCGACGGCGCACTGGACACCAACAGGGGCCACTACTGCACCTATTCCTACAACCACTTCTGGGACAACGGCAAGTGCAACCTCCAGGGTGGCAACAGGAGCGATACCTCCGACTATATCACCTACCACCACAACTGGTACGACCACTCCGACTCCCGCCATCCCCGGGTGCGGATCGCCCATGTCCACGTCTATAATAACTTCTACGACGACAACGACGAATACGGCATGGCCGCCTGCCATAACTCCTACGTCTTTGCCGAGAACAACTACTTCGACGGCTGTCCCAGGCCCATGCTCATCGCGGGGCAGGGCAGCGGCAGCTCTGGCTTTGGCGAGGACAACGGCGGCATCTTGAAGGCCTACGGCAACGTGATGAAGAATTACACCGCCAGCAAATGCGTGCCCTACTCCCAGAACGCCACCGACTTTGACTACTATGACGCCCAGAGCCGGAGCGAGAAGGTGCCCAGCTCCGTCGCCACCAAAAAGGGCGGCAACACCTACGACAACTTCGACACCAAGTCCGACTTTTATTCCTACACCCCCGACCCCGCCGAGGACGTGCCCGGCAAGGTACGGGCCTACGCCGGACGGGTGGGCGGGATCCAATTCTCCTTCGACATGAATGACCTGACCTACCAGAAGGTCACCACCAAGGACCCCGAGTTCAACCGCGAGTGGTTCCACCACCCCGATCCCGCCCTGATGGCGGCCATCCAGAGCTACGCGGTGGACCTGGTCAGCGTGGGCGGCGGCGACAACACCATCACTGACCCCGGCCCGGACCAGCCCACCCCGAGCTACACGCCGTCTCCGTCCCCTTCGCCCTCTCCCTCTCCTTCACCATCGCCCTCACCGACGCCGACACCGACGCCATCTCCCTCACCGTCCCCCTCTCCGCTGCCCGACAACACCCTGGGCGGCACGGTGTATACCCTGACCGGCGATGAGGTCTTCGCACTGATGGAGGCGGGGAAAGGGCCCAGCAGCTTTCAGCTGCAGGGGGAGACGGACAATTATCCCGGCAGCTATGTGACTTCCTCCGCCACCAGCCACACCGCCGGTACTGAGGACTTCTTCACGGTGCTCTATGCCGCGAATTCTCGCATTGACCCGGTAGAAAAGACCTTTGACGACAACTATACTTCCCACTACCGTATCAACCTCCAAAACAAGGCGGAAACCAGCCAGAACGCCATCCGATTCCAGACCGACGGCCCCGCCACGGTGACGGTCTGGTGGATCGGCGGGGCCGGGAGCGGCAAGCCTGCCCGGTCCATGACGATCTTGGACAGCGCCGGTAAGGTAAGCGTCACCTCCGCTGAATCCAGCGCCAATACCGAAACGCCCATGGTATCCACTATGGAGCTGCCCAAGGCCGGGATCTATTACCTGGGCGGTGATATAGGCAAGAACTTTATCCACAAGGTCACTGTCTCGGTAGGCGGGGATAGCCTGGGCTGGAGCGTGGCGGAGGACACGCTGTCCATCACCGGCGACGTGGGCGCGGACCAGGCGGTCTGGGCGGCCTGCTGGGACAAGAACTGGAGCTTTATCGGCGCGGTGCCCCTGACCGGCGCCGACCCCACTGCCAGCCTGCCCGAGGGCTGGGAGACTGTCAAGCTCATGTGGCTGGCCGCCAACAGCGCCCCCAAGTGCGCCCCGGGACTGGCCACCAAAAAATAGAAAATTCCTCCCCAAAAACCAGGCGACGCCAGCGTCGCCTGGTTTTTTGCGCCCTGAGAATCGTAAAATCTGCACAAAGCGAAGCGCCAGGCCTTGACTTTCTTTGCCAAGATGACTAAAATGATATTTGGTAGCTTTTGGCCTGTTCCCCTTGCCCCGGAACCGACTTGGGGCGGAATGAAAAGGAGTTTGATGCACGATGAGGAAGCGGATGTCAAAAATGATCGCCGTAGCGCTGTGCGCGGCGCTGGTGCTGAGCCTTGTGCCGATGGCGCTGGCGGCAGTGCCCATTTTGGGTAAAGACGCGGCCGTAGCGGAGATCCCCGCCGCAGTGGAGGAGGGCCGGTCTCACACCCATGCCGTGGCGGAGCGCCCCGCCGTGAGCGAGCAGCCTGTGGAGGGCGAGGATGCCCCCGCGGCCCTGGCGGCGGAGACGGGCTATGTCCATAACTTCACCACCGACGGCAAGGCCAGCAGCTTCTACACCATCACCGGCAACCTCTCCACCGGCAAGGGCACGGTCACATATAACGGCCTGACCCTGACCCAGTGTCTGAAGATGGAGAGTTCCACCAGCATCAAATTCAACGCTCCCGCTGCGGGCAAGCTGATCCTGGTCTTCGCGGTGGATACGGCCACCGTGAAGGTGGACGGCACGAAGTTGACGGCCTCCAGCAAGGTGGTCGCCACCGAGCTGGCCGCCGGCGAGCACACCATCACCAAGGCGGACACCGCCAACCTCTTCTATATGTCCTTCTCCGGTGCGGTGGCCGAGCACACCCACCAGTGGGGCGAATGGGAGATCACCAAGCCCGCCACCTGCACCGAGGCGGGAGAGCGGGTCGCCCATTGCACCTACTCCGGCTGCGCTGAGACCAAGACAGAGACTATCCCCGTTCTGTCCCACGACTACGACGCCAACGGGATCTGCCAAAACTGCAACTGGGACAAGAACCAGAACAAGTACCATGAGCACAGCTGGGGCGAGTGGACGACGAACCCGGGCGAGGAGGCCACCTGCACCAAGGAGGGCAAGCGGACCCATACCTGCTCCAGCTGCGGACGAGTGGAGACCGAGACCGTCCCCAAGACCGCCCACACTTGGGTGGGCGATGAGTGCTCCGTGTGCCACACCAAGAAGCCCACAGGCACCTTTACCAAGACCGGCGGCCACTTTGAGACCGCCTACGCCCAGTGGAGCTTCCTCACCGGCGTGGATCAGTACAAGGTCTATGTGAAAAAGGCCACGGAGAATGACAGCGCCTACAAGCAGCTGGACGACCAGCTCATCCGCCGGTATCCCACTTATATGCGGGTAGACGCGGTGGGTCTGGCTGCGGGCAGCTATGTCCTCAAGGTGGAGGCCCTGCGCAATAACGCCGTCCAGGCCACCATGGTCACTGACCCCATTACCGTCCTGGCCCACGACCGCAGCGGCTTTGCCCACTTTAAGGGCACCGCCAGCGGCGCTTATAACGAAGATGGCACCCTGAAGAGCAATGCCGACGTGATCTACGTCACCAACGCCACCAAGGACACCGTGGAGTGGAAGGGCTTCAAAGGTATCCAGAACATCCTGGCCGCCCAGAAGAAGAGCGCCACGGGTCCCCTGTGTGTCCGCTTCATCGGCAACATCACCGACCCCGCCACCCTGACCAAGGGCGATCTGGAGACCAAGGAGGCCACCAACGGCATCACCCTGGAGGGCATTGGTAACGACACCGTCATCAACGGCTTTGGCATCGTCATCAAGCGCTGCGCCAATATGGAGATCCGCAACCTGGGCTTTATGAACTGCGACAGCGGCGAGGGCGACTGCCTGGGCGTGGACGCCGACAGCGAGCACATCTGGGCCCACAACAACGACTTCTTCTACGGCGACGCCGGCTCCGACGCCGACCAGGCCAAAGGCGACGGCTCGTTGGACACCAAGAGCACCCTCTATGTCACCCACTCCTACAACCACTTCTGGGACAGCGGCAAGTGCAACCTGGTGGGTATGCATGAGGGCGCCACCGCTCTGAACTGGCTGACCTTCCACCACAACTGGTACGACCACTCCGACTCCCGCCACCCCCGTGTCCGGGGCGCCACCGTCCACATCTACAACAACTATTTTGACGGCGTAGCCAAATATGGCTCCGGCGCTACCGAGGCGTCCAACCTCTTTGTGGAGAACAACTACTTCCGCAACGTGACCAAGCCCATGCTCACCGCCGGCCAGGGCACCGATACGGCCAACTCCACCAAGGGCACCTTCTCTGGCGAGGACGGCGGCATGATCAAGTCCTTTGGCAACAAGATGGTCATGGAGAACCGCACCCTGACCTACAAGACCCAGAAGGACTCGGCCACCGAGTTTGACGCCTACGAGGCGGCGAGCCGTAACGAGACCGTGCCCGGCACCTACAAGGCCAAGAAGGGCGGCGCCACCTATAACAACTTCGACACCAACTCCAGCCAGATGTACTCCTACACGCCCGACAGTCCCGATGTGGCCATGCAGAAGGTCCAGCAGTATGCCGGCCGGGTAGAGGGCGGCGACTTCCGGTGGAACTTCAACAACGCCACCGAGGACGCCAACTACGCCGTGATCACCGACCTCAAGAGCGAGCTGAACAACTACAAGGGCACGCTGGTGGCCGTGGGCGGTAAGGTGCCCGTCATCGACGGCGGCGGCTCCACCGATCCCGATCCCACCCCCTGCACCCACGACTGGCGCTGGAGCGTCACCACCCCCGCCACCTGTGAGCATACGGGGGTCAGGACCGCCACCTGCTTCCTCTGCGGCGCTATCAACCCGGAGACCCAGACCATCCCCAAGACTGCCCACACCTACGTCAACGGCGTGTGCACCGGCTGCGGCGCCACCCAGGGCACCGTGACCGACCCCGATCCCGTGGACCCCGATCCCGGCGAGAGCACCAAGACCTATGTCCTTACCGGCACCGAAGTGTTTAGTAAGCTGACCCCCAATGGGAAGGACACCGGCACGACACCGCACGACCTTTACAACTGCGCCGCCTATGAGGTGCTGAGCAACCAGGGCACGGAGGGCTTCTTCACCATCTACGCCGGGGCCATCGGTAGCAGCAGCGGCACTAAGATCGACTACAGCAAGAAGACCATCGAGGGGGAGGACTTCACCTACCGTATCAACTTTAACGGCGGCGTCAAGGCCAAGGATGTGGAGCACGATAACAAGCCCGCCGACGCCATCGGCTTTACCACCAAGGGCTCGGCCAAGGTGCGCGTCTGGTGGGTCCAGGCTGGCGGCGACCCGAACAAGGCCGACGACCCCAAGCGGGAGATCGCCATTCTGGACAGCAACGGGGACCAGGCGGCTGTGACCACCAAGGGCGCGGCGGCGGATAAGAACGCGGTGGTCGCTGTAGAGACCCTGACTTTGGACAAAGCCGGGACCTACTACCTGGGTGGCAGCCCCAAGAAGAACAATATCTTCAAGGTGGAGGTCACCGTCACGACTTCTACCACCACGCCTCCTACCCCCGTGGACCCGGAGCCCATCGAGCCAGACGTGGACCACTCCGGCTTCCTGGAGGGCGAGCGCCGGGACCTGAAGTGGTACTACAAGGAGGACGAGACCCTGACGGTGGAGCAGATGGAGACCGAAGATACCGCCCTGGCCGCCTCCTATGACGCCAACGGCAATTTCCTGGGCCTAAAGATCATCACCCCCACGCAGAACAAAGTGGAGATCGACAACGCTGTGCCCAAGCTGAAGCTCTTCTGGCTGAACACGGCGCAGCAGCCCATGAGCGCGGCCAAGACCGTCTGGGGCGACGGAGAATAAGCCACAGCTCAAAGGGGTTTTGTGAAAGACTGGACCGGCAGGGCTATGCCCTGCCGGCCTTTTTTTGCCTGGAATTCCAGCCTATGGCAAAACCCCTGTGAAAAAATATCAAAACCCCGGTTACTCTCTTGACTTCTTTGTGGATTGTGCTAGAATAAAGGACAGTTATGAAAATGGGTGGAAGTTGGCTTTTCGCCCAAATATTTTTTGGAGGGATCGAGGAAATGAGTAAGCAGCACGTAAAACGCTGGACAGCTCTGGTCCTGACATTGGTCATGGCCCTGGGCCTGGCTGTTCCGGCCATGGGCGCCACGCCCATGATGACGCCCGGCGAGACAGTCGCCGAGACCCCCGCCATCGACGGGGTGGGCACCATGCCCACCCACAGCCACAGCCCCGCTGTGGCTGATACCCCTGCCATCGGGGAAGACGATCTGGCCACCACCCTGGCCGATGCCAACCCCGACTACATCCACAACTTTACCAAACAGGGTACCACTACGGCTGGTATCTACACCAGCATTACGGGCAAGACGGCCTCGGACGCCAAGTATAACTTGCCCATGACCTATGGAGACCTGGAACTGACCTCGGCGCTCAAGATGGAGAGCTCCACGAAGGTCGAGTTCAAGGCGCCGGAAAAGGGCGTTATGATCCTGGTGTTCAGCACGCCCGGTCAGAAGGTCAAGCTGGACGGCACGTCCACCACGATCCCCTCTGACGGCATCCTGCGCTGGGATGTGACCGCCGGGACTCATGCGGTCACCAAGGATTCCACCAATACCACTTTGGCCTACATGGAGTTCCAGTCCGCCCACACCCACGTGTGGTCCGACTGGACGGTGACCAAGCCGGCCAGCTGTACCGAGGAGGGCCAGCGCCAGCGCACCTGCTCGGCGGAGGGCTGTGAGATCGGCACCCAGACCGAGACCATCGCCAAGCTGCCCCACACCTCCGTGAATGTTGCGGCGGTCCCCGCCGGCTGTGTGACTCCCGGCTCCACGGCGGGCACCAAGTGCTCCGTCTGCCAGACCATTCTCTCCGGTTGTGAGCCCATCCCCGCCAGCGGGCAGCATAATTTCAGCGGTGGCGTTTGCACCAACTGCGGTATGGCCCAGCACACCGAGCACACCTGGGACGCGGGCACGGTGACCCGGCAGCCCACCTGTACCGAGGCCGGTGAGAAGCTCTTCCACTGCACCGTCGAGCACTGCGGCGAGACCAAGACCGAGCCCGTTGCCGCCCTGCAGCACGACCTGAAGACCGTTGCCGCCCAGGCCGCCACCTGTAAGGACGCGGGCTGGAACGAGTATCAGCAGTGCAGCCGTTGCGACTACAACACCAAGGTCGTGATCTCCGCCCTGGGCCATATCGACGAGAACAACGACGGCAACTGCGACCGCTGCGGCAATCCCATGGGCGCGCCCCTGCAGGGCGCGGGCGGCTGGCTGGAGACCATGTATGTGGAGACCAACCAGTTCGCCGCCGCCGACGTGGCTGAGGTCAGCTGGACCGGCGCTATGAATGGCTCCATGGGCCCGGGCAACCGCTTTGGCTACGACATGGACTACCTGGTGCGGACCCTGAACGGCAAGACCCGCATCGACATCCCCGGCGTCCGGGCGGGCACCTATACCCTGACCGTGACCACCGAGGCCGGCGCCAGCTACGTGGCTGAGAACATCGAAGTCCAGGCCCATGACCGCTCCGGCTACGCCCACTGGAACTACACCGAGGGCGTGGGCGCTTACCGGGACGACGGCATTTTGAAGGACGAGGCCATCGTCATTTACGTCACCGAGGAGAACAAGAACACCGTGGCCCTGGACGCCCCTGACGGCACCCACGTGGAGGGCATCGGCAATATTTTGAACACCGTGGGCCAGGAGAGCAGCGAGCGGCCCGGCTTCTGCAAGCGCACCAGTGGAAAAAGCGTCTACTGGGCCAAGCCCAACACCAACCAGGGCGTTCTGAAGAAGCTGGCTGAACGGAATATCCCGCTGGTGGTCCGCATCGTCGGCAATGTCTCCAGCAAGTATCCCATCAATGACAACACAAGCGCTGACATCGTCCAGGGACTGACCGCCTATGACGCCTGGGACTACGGCGGCAGCGTGGGCGATAACGGCAGCATGGCCCGGATGAAGGACTGCAAGAACATCACCATCGAGGGCATCGGCCCCGACGCCTGCGTGGACGGTTGGGGCTTCCACTTCATGGCCTCCAGCGCTACCCCCGACTACGGTAAGAACTTCGAGGTCCGCAATATCACCTTCCGCAACGTTCCCGAGGACTGTATCGGCATGGAGGGCGTCCAGTCCGGCTCCGCCATCACCGCCCCCATCCTCCACGGCTGGGTCCACAACTGCTCCTTCTACGCCCCTGACATTCCCAACCCCGCCGAGAGCGATAAGGACGGTGGCGACGGCGCCTGCGACTTTAAGCGCGGCGAGTTCTTCACCATGGACTACTGCTACTACGAGGGCTACCACAAGACCAACCTGGTGGGCTCCTCGGACAGCTCCTTGCAGTACAACATCACCTGGCACCACAACTACTATAAGAACTGCGAAAGCCGCGGCCCTCTGGGCCGCCAGGCCAATATGCACATCTATAACTGTATCTACGACGGCCAGACCAGCTACGCCATGAATACCCGGGCCGACTGCTACATCTTCTCGGAGTATAACGCCTTCTACTCCTGCAAGGCGCCTCGGGATGTGGCCGGCGGCGGCATCAAGAGCTACAACGACGCGCTCTCCAGCTGCATCAACGACTCTACCAGCGGCGTCACCACCGTCACCGACAAGAGCCAGCAGGTGAGCACTAACAACAAATACGCAAACTTCGATACCAAGGCCGAGCTGAGCTACATTCCCAGCGGCAACTACAAGCTGGACACCGACCACGCCGTGGCCAGAGCCAACACCTTGGCCTACGCCGGTCCCATCAAGGTCCTGGACGAGATCAAGACCCCCGAGCAGGTCGGCGGCAGCACCGTGGCGGAGGACCGTATGCCCACCGCCAGCGTGGTCCTGCCCTACGACCAGGCCATCAACAGCACCTACATCAGCACCGGCCACAACGAGAAGGACAACGTCGTCTTCACCCTCACCAGCGCCACCAGCACCGGCGTGAAGTTCGGCAAGGACAGCATCGGCCAGTATGTGGTCTTCAAGGTGGATGAGCCTGTGGACGTGACCCTGGACGGCGCCGCCTCCGTTCTGGTCGCCGCCAACAGCAAAGCCACCGTGGCCGAGATCCCCGGCAGCGCCAAAAACCTGCCCGCCGGTATCTACTATGTCCAGTCCAGCAGCATCCAGCCCGCCAAGGGCACCACGCCCATGAGCTACAAAGACGGCAACCTGTACCACCTGACCATCACCAAGGCCGCCTCCGCTACGCCGCCCCATGAGCATTCCTACACCATCGACGGCGGCGTTGTGCGGGAAGCCACCTGTACCCTGGAGGGCCTCCACAAGTATAGCTGCTCCTGCGGCGACGTGAAGAGCGAGATCATTCCCATGATCGACCATGTGGATGAAGCCCCCGCCGACGGCCTGTGCGATATGTGCGAGCTGGACATGGGCATCATCACCCCCGACGACCCCACCAAGCCCAAGGTCCCCGTGGACAGCGTCACCGTCACCAGCCCTGCCAACAAGACCCTGAACCTGCTCCAGGGCGAGAGCGCCCAGATCGAGGTGTCCATCCTGCCCGCTGACGCCACCAATAAGGCGGTGGCCTACTCCTCCAGCAACCCCGCCGTGGCCACCGTGGGCACCAAGGGCGTGGTCCTGGCCAAGACCCCGGGCACCACCACCATCACCGTCACTGCCAGCGACAACAAGACCGACTTTGTCACCGTCACCGTCACCGGCGTGACCCGGGAGCAGTTTACCTTCAACGCCACCGACCAGGGGCAGCAGCCCGCCGACAATAACCCCGCGGCCAACGGCCTCCAGGTGGGCACCAATAACTACTTCACCGTCACCGGTAACAACGCCGTTTGGCGCACTCAGAACAAGGAGACGGACAAGACCACCGCCTCGCTCCAGGTCGGCTCTCAGGAGTCCAGCGGCCTGTCCTTCACCGTTCCCGCCGGGTCTCAGGCCAACGTGGTCATCTCCTTTGCCTCCACCGGCACCAACAACACCTCCGCCGTGGCGCTGTTCAACGCGGACGGCCAGCGGCAGCTCTCCCTGGCCGGGAACTACCTGGGCTATATCAAGGGCACTGCCGGCGGTAAGGTCACCTTTGAAAACGTGCCCGCCGGGACCTATACCATCAAGGCGCCCAAGAACGTGAACCCCGCCGACGTGGGCCTGGAGAAGTGGGCTGATCCCACCAACACCAGCGACCCCTCCAACCCCAATAACCGTGGCACCCGGATCACCACCGTCAACGTGATCCAGATCACCTCCACCGGCTCCACCGACTATAAGCCGGTGAAGACCATCACCTTTGAGAAGAACACGCTGGAGCTGACCGCGGGCGAGTCGTACACCCTGAACTACACCCTGGACCCCGTGGACACCTCCAACCCCACCCTGACCTGGGTTTCCAGTGATCCCAGCGTGGCTCGAGTCAACAAGAATACCATTCGGGCTGTGGCCCCCGGCGAGACCACGGTCACCGCCCGGGCCGTCAGCGGCGCCACCGCCACCTGTAAGGTCACGGTGAAGCAGGACCCGTCCCAGGTGATCCACATCAAGAAGCTCTCCATCACCGGCGCTGATACCGTGGCCGTGGAGGGCGTGATCACCATGGCTGCCGTGGTGGAGCCGGAGAACGCCACCTGCGAGGTGGTCTGGTCCGTGGATGATTCCAGTGTGGCCAAGATCAACGCCCAGGGCGAGCTCACCGGTCTGAGAGACGGCGTGGTCACCGTCATCGCTTCCACCCCCCACACCGATGACGCCCGGGCTGAGAAGACGGTCGTCGTGGGCAAGGGCGCGCCGGAGAACACCCTGGACGGTGCCTATAAGGACCTGGGCTGGCGCTATGTGCCGCTCACTGAGAAGCTGACCATTACCAACATGAGCGCTGAGGACACCGTCCTGGCTGCCACCTATGACGCCGCGGGCCGGATGACCGGCGTGGTGAAGTTGACGGTGAGCGAGGCTACCGCCACCATCTCCAAGTCCGCGGCCAAGTTGAAGCTCTTCTGGGTGAACACCGTGGAGCAGCCCATGTGCGACGATGTGACCGTCTACGGCGGAAACTAAGCGTCTCGTCTATCCCAGCAAACCAAACCGGCAGAGGGGATCTTCCCTCTGCCGGTTTTTTATAGGCTGCCCAGCTCCGCGCCGGGATAGTAGTGCTCCAGGATGCTTTTGCAGCTTTGGCCCTCCCGGGCCAGCAAATTGGCCCCATATTGGCTCATGCCCACGCCGTGGCCGTAGCCGGAGACGTGGAAGGTGATGTTGTCGTCCCCCGCGGCCACGTCGAACCGGGCGGAGCGCAGGCCGAATAGGCCGCGGACCTGGCCGCCGGTGAGGGTCACGCCGCCGATGGTGACGGTGGTCACACCGCCCCAGTCGGCCTTTTCCAAGGAACGAAACCAGCCGCTGGGCGAGCCGGCCAGGTCCGCCTCCGGGTACTTTGCCAGGAAGACGTCCCGAAATTCGGCGGCGGAAAAGGTGGCCTCGCTTTCCAGCTTGGGCACGGTCTCCGGGGTCTCCGGGGTGGAGACGCTGACCAGATAAGGGACCTCCGCCCCCCACACCGCCTGGGCCGGCGCGGTGTAGCCCGCGGAGGAGGCGTGAAACACCGCGGAGATGAGCCGGCCGTCGGAGCGCAGGACCTGGCCCTGGGTGGCCTGGACCGCGGCGCGGATCTTCGCACGATATTCTTCGGTATGTGGGCCCCAGTCGGCAGGCGCGTTTGCCGCGTAGGCTTGGCAGCAGCCGGGATCGCTGCAGACATCGGCCTCCGGCCCATGGGCCCCGGCCTGGGCCCTTGACATGGCGTAGGTCCGGGCGCAGACGGCCTGGGCCTCCAGGGCCGCCGGCTGGAAGGAGGCGGGCATCTCGGCAGTGACCACGCCCTGGACGTATTCCTCCAAGGGCAGGGTCTCCACGGCGCCGTCTTCTTGCAGCAGTCGGATGGCGTGGCCGGCGCTTTGGCGGCCCACGCCCCGGACCTGGGCTGTGGGTTGGGGCGAGGGCGGGGCTTGTCCACCTTGCCGGGCCCGGACCGGCGGAAAGCCTACCGCCGCCGCGATGAATACGGCGGCCAGACAGCCCAGAGCCGCCGCCACCTCCTTTGGAACCGTCATCTTGCCACACTCCCTTGACTTTCCCGCGGCAAACAGGTAAAATGAATAAACAGAAGTTCTTACTTGCAAAAAAGGAGACAGCCATGGAAACCAAGAATCCCTTTGCGGAGGATCCCGTTCTCAGCAGCATATGCGGGGAATTCGCCCAATATAACCTGATCGACCCCGGCTACTATGAAAAGTGGGACGTGAAGCGGGGCCTGCGCAACGCCGACGGCACCGGCGTGGTGGCGGGGGTCACCCAGATCGGCAACGTCCGGGGCTACTACATCCAAGACGGCGAGAAGATGCCCATGGAGGGCCAGCTCTTCTACCGGGGCATTTCCATCACCGACCTGATCCGGGGCTTCCAGGACCAGGGACGCTTTGGTTTTGCGGAGACGGGCTTTCTCATCCTCTTTGGCCATCTGCCCACGGCGGCCCAGCTGGAGGCCTTTTCCCAGATCATGGACCACTACCGCACCCTGCCCGCGGGCTTTACTGAGGACATGATCCTCAAGGCCCCCAGCCCCAACATCATGAATAAGCTGGCCCGGTCTGTCCTGGCCCTCTACTCCTACGACGACCACCCCGAGAACGAGGGTCTGGAAAACGAGATCCGCAACGCATTGCAGATCATTGCCCGGGTGCCCACCATCGTGGCCCACGCCTTCGCCGTCAAGCGCCACTACTATGACGACGAGAGCCTCTATCTCCACCGGCCCAAGCCCGGCCTTGCCATTGCCGAGGACTTCCTGCGCTCCATCCGGCCCGACAGTCAGTTTTCCGAGATGGAGGCCCGGTTGCTGGATCTGTGCCTGGTCCTCCACATGGAGCACGGCGGCGGCAACAACTCCGCCTTTGCCTGTCGGGTCTTGTCCTCCGCGGGCACGGACATCTACTCCGCCATCGCCGCCGCGGTAGGCTCGCTGAAGGGACCCCGCCACGGCGGGGCCAACAAGAAGGTCATGGAGATGTTTGAGGGCATCGAAGCCAGCGTCTCCGACTGGGCCGACGAAGACGAGGTGGAGCGCTATCTCACCCGCATCGCCCAGAAGGAGGCGGGGGACGGCTCCGGCCTCATCTACGGCATGGGCCACGCCATCTACACCCTCTCCGATCCCAGAGCCGTGCTGCTCAAGGACTTTGCCAAAAAGGTGGCCGAGCAGAAGGGCTACTCCAAGGAGTTCCAGCTCTTCGAGACCGTGGAGCGGCTGACCCCCGGCGTACTGGGCAAGGTCCGGGGCGAACAGAGGGTCATGTGTGCCAACGTGGATATGTATTCGGGGCTTGTCTACAAAATGATGAACATTCCGCCCGAGCTCTATACGCCCTTGTTTGCCGTGGCCAGGGTGGTGGGCTGGTGCGCCCACCGCATCGAGGAGCTCTATAACCCCGGCAACAAGATCATCCGCCCCGCCTATCGGGCGGTAGCGCCTGTTACGCCTTATGTGCCGCTGGACCAGAGGTAAAACAAAGCAGAACGAAAAAGGCGACGTCATCGGAAAGATGACGTCGCCTTTTTTGCTCGTTGTCACGCTCGGGTTGGGCGCATCATGCCGTGGCTTCCCTCTGTCTCGGGGTGGTCCATCCCCGGCTATGCGCCTACCCTCGCGCTTCTCAGGCAAAGAACGTATGTCCGGCGATGGTGGCCACCACGGGGCGGTTGCGGCTGGCCCAGCTACTGAGGCCCTTGACGTTGAACCACAGCACGCCCTCCAGGGCCTCGCCGCCGTCCAGGCACAGCTTGGCGGCCAGTACGCTCTCGGCGTTGGGGGTCTTGTTGATGGAGCCGTTGCGCACCGGCGTGAACTGGTTCTTCTGGAACACCACGCCCTTCACCGTGTCGGGAAAACGGCTGTCGGCTACCCGGTTGAGCACTACGTTGCCCACGGCCATCTTGCCGCTGAGGGGCTGGTTGCCGCTCTCGGCGTTGATGATATGGCTGAGCCAGTAGAGATCGTCGTTGTCGTAGAACTCCCAGGCGGGGATGATGGCGCCGGAGCCGCGGGTGAGATCAAAGGTGCCGTCGTCGTTGGCCACGTAGCTGGCGTCAAAGGCCTTGCACAGCGTAGCCAGGGGGACCAGCACCGCGCCATCGGCGGTCTGGACGCCATGGGGGACATACAGGCAGCGATCGTTGGCGGTGACATAGCACGCTCCGGGCACGGCGATCACGTCCACCACGCCCCAGTGGACCACCTTGGCCTGCTGGCCGTCCCAGATGGCCTGCACAGCGCTGTCCAGCGCCTGAGACACGGCCCGGAGGGACACATAGGTCTCGCCCTCCACGTCTGTGACCATGGGGTCGGCGGTCATGGGCACGCCGTCCACGCGGACAGAATCATAGGTGATCTGGCTCTGGAGCTGGATCTGCTCTTCGACGGGGGTCTCGACGTCATTGCTCGCGACCGCCGCCACTTCCACGTTCGCCTCCGGGGCGACGGGCAGGCTGGATACGGCAGAGATGATGGGGGCGGCAAGGGCCAGTACCACCAAGAGCACCAGAGCCGATCGAGTCGTTTTCTTCGTAAACATAATGGTTCGTTGCACTCCTTCCAAACAGTTTGTTTCTGTTTGTAACCGTATTGTAACCGATTTTGCAGGACAATGCAACCCCTCTTTTCAAAAAAATTGCACAAAAAGGACAAGTAAAATTTGGCAACATGGGTGCACATAGTGCAAAAAATATTGATTTTTCAAGGTTTCGACGGCATTATGCAAAATGCGCAGATTATAGACGGGGCAATTTGAAGCGCATAAAAAATGAATCGAAGATTGCAAAAACGGGCCTCTTCCCAAAACAGGGAAGAGGCCCGCTAGAAACAAATTGTTACGGACGGTTACTTTTCCTGGGCCACGATGACCCGGACCCGCCCGCCGTCAGCGGGCCGGTTGTCGTACCAGGCGGAGAGGGTCCAGCCGCTGTCCAGGACTTGGCTGCGGGAGGCCAGGGTGTAGGCTCCGTTTTTATGATAGGTATAGTAGACCACATTGTCGGCCAAGGGCCAGCGCTGGCCGCCGGCCAGCGCGTCCTGACCATCCAGAGTGACGTTAGCCAGCTTGTGGAGACTGCGCATTTCCTTGACGTCCTGGCCGTCCATGGCCAGGCAGAAGGGGCCCTTCTCCACCGGGAAGCGCTTGCCGGAGACGGGCAGGACCTGCTGGCGTCCGCCCAGGTCCATGGTGTAGATCCCCTGGGTGGTCATCGTGCCCATGCCGGTGGCGGGGATGGAGACGGTCTCCACGTCGGTGAGCACGCCGTAGCTGTGGCTGTCGCCGGTGACGTTGTCCAGGATCAGGGCGCTGATGGCGCCGCTGTCGTCCAGCTCATGCCAGCGGACCATGTCGGCACGAAGCTCCACATTGGCAAGCCGGGCAGGGGAGACGGTGCGGGTGGTGTGGTCGCCGTAGGTGTCCAGAATGTCCACATCCGGCGAGAGAGTCAACCGCCCCAGCCGTGTGCCCGCGGCGTTTACCGTGCCGGTGACTGAATTGCGGCCCAGCCGGGTCACGGTGGTGGTGCCGCCCTGGGTCTTCACTTGGACCAGATCGCCGCTTTTAAAGTCGTCGGCGTTTTTCCAGGGGTAGGGATAGGCGTAACTCTGGCCGTCGGCGGCGGTGAGGACGATGACCTTGGAGGCGTAGGGCTTGTCGTTTTCGTCGGTGTAGCTGCGGCTCTCCAGGGCGGAGACGATGCCGGTCTGGACGATGCTGTCCTCCGTGCCTAGACTCCGGACCGCCGCCGCGCCGCCGGTCCGGCCCAGCAGCAGCCGCACCGCGTCGCCCTTGCGGTAGGGGCCGAGATCCGAGAAGGCGTACTGGGCCTCCAGAGTCTCCAGCGCGTAGGGAACGCCGGCGATGGTCACCGCCGTAGGCGCCGCCAGGGAGGGCGAGACGGCCTCTACCGTGCCAGTGACCGTCTTATCGTAGACGTAAAGGGCCTTGGCGTACTTGGACCAGTATACCACCTCGCCGCCGGTGATGGCGCTGACACTGGAGCGGGCGCCGTTGCGGGTGACAGGGGTGTCGGCGCTCAGGGTAAAGGGCAGCTTGCCCTGCCAGTTGCCCTCGGCCACCACCGGGCCCTCCACCGAGGCGGTGAGCTGGCCCATGGCTCCCTGCCCGCCGGAGACGGCCAGGAGAATGGCCGCGTCCTTGGCCCAGTAGAGAAGATCCCACTCCCGGAGATCGGCCAACTCCGCCCGGTCGCCGTCCCGGAAGATGAGCGCGTCGTTCACAGAGAAGGGCAGCAAACTCTGCCAACCATCGGTCAGGGGGATGGGGCCCTCCTGCTCTACCTTAAATAGCGCGGCCACATCCACTTCGCCGCTTTGGTTGAGGATGGAGCCCAGCAGGTTGATGTGGTCCTGGCCGGACTTATTCTTGGCGCAGAGCAGGTTATAGAAAAGGTGCAGACAGTCCCGCCGGGTCAAAGGGTCCAGACCGTCCTGGGCGGTGAGGCCCGCGTCCAGGTCCAGCGAGCGAAACAGCGCCATCTGGCCCGCGGGCCAGGGGGAGTTGAAGTCGGTATCCTGATAGCCCAGCAGCCGCACCGCCATGGTGGCGCCCTCCTGCAGGGCAATGGGGTCATCGGGGTGGAACCAGCCCTGCTCATCGCCCTTGGCCAGGCCGCAGTCCACTGCCGTGCGGACGTAGGGGGCGTACCAGCTGGTGTGGGACACGTCGGGGTAGGGATCGGTGCCCGCAGCGTCACCCACGGCGTCTTTGTAGGGAGAGGCCGCGATCAGGAGCTTGGTGAACTCCGCTCGGGTGACGCCGCGTTCCAGGTGCAGCGCCCCTGTTTCGTCCCCCACCATGATCTCCAACTCCCGGAGCACCGCCGCCTTTTCCTTTTCCGGCACGTCGTAGACGTCGGCCAGAGCGGGGGAGGCCAGCGCCGCCGCCATGGCGGCGGTAAGCAAGATCGATACAACGCGTTTTTTCATGGGATATTCTCCTTCTCTGTGGGATACGGGCGGGCCGCTGTCCCCAGCGGCCCTACGGTTTATTCATATCTCAGTGCGTCGATGGGATTCAATTTCGCCGCCTTGTTGGCAGGCAGGTAGCCAAAGAGCACGCCAATGCCCACGCTGACGCCGAAGGCGGTGATAATGCCGCTGAGGGTGGGCACGGCCCGGAAGTTGGCCGCCTCGCCGCCCACCACGGTGCTTAAAATAAAGGTGATCAGGTTGGCAAAGAGGATGCCCAGCACGATGCCGATGATGCCGCCGATGGCGGAGGTGGTGCCCGCTTCGATGATAAACTGGCCCCGGATGTTCTTTCCCTTGGCGCCCAGGGACTTGCGAACGCCGATCTCCCGGGTCCGCTCGGTGACGGACACCAGCATGATATTCATGATGCCGATGCCGCCCACCAGCAAGGAGATGGCGGCGATGAGGGTCAAAACGCCCATGAGGATGCTGAGCATGGAGTTCATGGCGTCCATCATCTCGGCGCTTGTCATCACGAAGTATCGGCCCGAGTCCTGGAAGGTGCGCATCAGCCGCCGCTCCACGATGGCCTTGGCGGCGGGGGCGTTGTCCCGGCTGGTGGCGGTGAAGAGGTACATGCTGGCGGAGACGCCCATGGCGCTCACCGAGCTGCCCGCCCCCAGCCGCTGGGCCTGGGTATAGGGGATGTAGATCACGTCGTCACCGCTGCCCTCGGCGTTGCCTGCCCGCTCCTCCAGCACGCCAATGACGGTAAAGGGCGCACCGGAGAGGGTGATAGTCTTTCCCAGAGCGCTGCCGGAGAAGGCCTCCTCCTCCAAAAAAGCGCCAATGACGCAGACGTTCTGCACCCGCTTTACGTCCACATAGTTCAAAAACCGGCCCTGGCCCAGGGTCTCGCCCTGCATGGTGGTATGCTTTTCGCCATTATAGAAGGTCTCGCCTACGCCGTAGACCTTGGTGCGCTCAAATTCGTCGTTGCCGTGCCGGACCAGAGCGGTGGGCTGGACGTAGGGCGTCACGCCGGAGAGATATTGGGGATACTGCTCCACCAGGTCGTAGAGATCGTCGGCGTCCACGGTCCGGGAGGAGGCGCTGGGATCGATCATGCACTGGATCAGGTTGGAGCCCATTTCCTCGAACTGGTCGTTCATATAGGTCTGCATGCCGTTGCCAAGGCTGGTGATAATGATGACCGCCGCCACGCCAATGATGATGCCCAGCATGGTCAAAAGTGAGCGCATCTTGCTCAGCATCAGGCTCTTCAGAGCCAGACGGAAGGATTGGGTGAAGTTCACGCCTCGGCCACCTCCTCTCCCGTCTCATCCTGGGGCTGGACCACGGCGGCGGGGTCGTGGGCGTCCCCGTCGTAGATGACCTTGCCGTCCTGGAGACGGATGATGCGCTTGGCCTTAACGGCGATGGAGTTGTCGTGGGTGATAAGGACCACGGTGTTGCCCTCGGCGTTCAGCTCCTGCAAAAAACGCAGTACGTCCCGGCCGGTGCGGGAATCCAGCGCGCCGGTGGGCTCGTCGGCCAGGATCACCGAGGGCTGGCCCGCCAGGGCCCGGGCAATGGACACCCGCTGCTGCTGGCCGCCGGAGAGCTGGGTGGGCAAGTTCTTGGTCTTATCCGCCATGCCCACGCGCGCCAAGGCGGCCAGAGCCCGCTCCCGCCGCTGGGAGGCGCCCACCCCGGCGTACAGAAGGGGCAATTCCACGTTCTCCAGCACGGTGAGCTTGGGGATCAGGTTATACTGCTGAAAGATGAAGCCCAGCATCTTGTTGCGGATCTCCGCTTGCTGGTCGTCGTCCATGGTGGATACGTCCACGCCGCCCAGGTGATAGCTGCCCGAGGTAGGCACGTCCAGACAGCCGATGATGTTCATGGCCGTGGACTTGCCCGAGCCGGACTGGCCCACGATGGCCACAAACTCGCCCTTGTCGATGCTGAGGCTCACGCCGTCCAACGCGTGGACGTCGGTGTCGCCCATGTGGTAGATCTTGTAGATGTCCCGGAACTCAATGAGATGCTCCATGGCCTCAGCCTCCCATCATCTGGGCCATGCTCTGCATCATGTTGGAGGCCTGGTTGGGGATATACACCGTCTCGCCCTCGCTGAGTCCGTCCAGGATCTCGATATTGACGCTGTCGGTGCGCCCGGCGGTGACCTGGCGCTGCTGGAGCTTGGTGGCGTCGGTGAGCTTACCGTCTTTGTCCAACGCACCCTCGCCGGCCACATAGACAAAGCTGGGCCGCTGCAAAGCGTCGGCGGGGATGGTGAGTACCTCGCCCAGCTCCTCTACTAAAATGGTGGCCGACACGTTCATGCCCGGATAGAGCCCGTCGCCGGAGTCGATGACGATGGTGACGGGGTAGTTTGTCGAGCCGGAGACGGTGACGCCGTTAATATTGATCTTGTCCACATGGCCGGTGAAGGTCTGGCCCTCCAGCGCGTCGGAGGTAAAGGTGACTGACTGGCCCACCTTCAACTTAGATACGTCCAGCTCGGACACGTTCATGTCAAAGGTCATCCGGGACAGGTCGTAGATGACCGCCATACAGGCGTTCTGGCCGGAGGCGGCGGCGGTGGAGGGGTCGATGTTGTCCCCGGCCTTGTAGTTTTTCTCGATAACGGTGCCGTCGATGGGGGAGGTGATGGTGTAGTCGTCCAGCAGGTCCTGGGCAATGCGCAGGGCCTCTTGGGCGTCAGAGAGGGCCAACTGGGCGTTCTTCACCGCCAGCCGGGCATTGTCGATCTGGCTGTCCAGATCGGGCAGCTCAAAAGAGCCCAGCGCCTGGCCGTTTGTCACCTGAGCGCCCTCCCGGACCGACAGGGTCTCCACCTTGCCCGACATCAGCGCCAGCACCTGCTTGGAAGCGGCGTAGTCAAAGCTGCCCACGCCTGCCGAGGCCACCTGGCCGATCTGGGCCGTGGCGGTGAAGCCCCGGTCCAGGGCGCCGGGGTTGGCCACACGGATGACCACCTGCCGCACCACCGCGTTGCCCGGCATCACCTGGTCCGCCGCGCCGATCTCGCTGACGGTGCCAGAGAGGACGCTGGCCGAGCCGGTGACGGTGACATGGGCGCTCTGGCCGATGGAGAAGGTCTTGGCGTTGACGGCGTGGAAGGGGACAGTCAGCTCCATGGTGTCCCGGTCCAGGATGTCGGCAATGGGCGTGCCGGCGGCCACGGTGTCGCCCGGGTCTATGTAGAGCTTGGTCACTGTGCCCGCGGCGGTGGCCTTGATGGCCATGTCGTCTTTGTTATCGGCTTGGGTCTTCAGAAGATTGTCCAGCGTCAGCTGGGCCTGGTCTACCCCCAACTGGGCCCGCTCCACGCCGCTCTGGGCCGAGCGGATGTTGTTTTCCACGTCGGTGGGGTCCAGGGTGAAGAGCACCTGGTCCTTGGACACCAGGTCCCCCTCTTCAAAGGGGGCGGACAAGATCTCGCCCCGCAGTAGGGTGGTGGCCCGGTAGTCGTCGTTGGGCTTGACGGTGCCTGTGCCGGTGACGGTGACGTCCATGCTCTGCCGGGTGGCCTGAGCGGGCAGGAAGGACCCGCTGGCGGTCTGGACCGCCGAGTTCATGCAGGCCCGAAACAACAAGATCAGGGCTACGGCCACCACGGCCAGGATGATGACCCGCTTGGGCCACTTCCGGCGCTTCTTGGGTGCTTGAAAGGCGGGGGCCGTGTCAGACGGCGCCTGCGTGGGTGTAGACGGCGTTTTTTGCTTGAGATGGATCATATGCCTTCCTCCTTGTTGATATCAAAATGATATCACATTGCCGGGAACCTGTCAAGAGACGGTGGGGCAAGGCGCCCTTACGGTTTGTATCGGGTCCCAGTATACCAGGCAAAAATGAAGAAATTCTAAACGAGGGCTTAAAAAATTCCCAGGAAAAGGGGGCCATGTGTGTATAACATCTCCAAACCTGGCAACAATAGGTGCCACGGAGGTGTTTGAATTGAAAGGAAAACGCAGTAAAGACAGCCTCTTCGACCGTGTCAGCGGCTTCTTCGCCGGAAAGGGCTTTTACATCGTCCTGATCTTGTGCGTAGCCGCCATCGGCGTTTCAGGCTACTTCCTTCTGGCGGAGACCGCCTCGGATACACGAACTGTGGCCGGCCCGGCCCAGGTGGTGGTGCAGCCCTCGGCGGTGCTGCCCACGCTGCCGCCCGCCACGCCCACGCCTGTGCCTACCCCGACTCCCACACCCACGCCAAAGCCCAAGCCTACCCCCGCGCCTACGCCGGAGCCTACCGTAGGCCCCACGGGTAAGGCGGTGGTGTATACCTGGCCGGTCAAGGGCCAGAGCATTGGGGACTTCAGCTTGGAGGTGGTGGCCTACGACGAGACCATGGGTGACTGGCGGACCCACCAGGGCCTGGATCTGGCCGCCGAGCTGGGCACTCAGGTGCTGGCGGTAGCCGACGGCACCGTCTCTGCCGTCTACGCCGACCCCCTGATGGGCCAGACGGTCGTCATCGACCATGACGGCGAGGTCCAGTCCATCTACTCCAACCTAGCGGGCACGCCCACGGTAGAGGTGGGAGACAGCGTCACCACCGGCGCGGTCATCGGTTCCATCGGCAAGACCGCCATTGCCGAGAGCGCCAAGGCCAGCCATCTTCACTTTGAGATGACCCACCAGGGCAAGACCGTGGACCCGGCCACCTTCCTGCCCCAGAGCTGAGCGAAAAGCAAGAAGACCGTGCGTGTCAAAACGCGCGGTCTTCTTTTTCGCATTATCACGTTCGGGCTGGGCGCATGGCCGCGCCCGCTTCCCTCCGTCTCGGGCTGGTCTTCGGGGCCTACGGCCCCTGCGCTCGCCCTCGCTCCGGTCCATCGGGCGCTATGCGCCTGCCCTCACGCTTACTTTGTGCCGAAGATGCGGTCGCCGGCGTCGCCCAGGCCGGGGACGATGTAGGCGTGGTCGTTGAGCTTTTCGTCCACGGCGGCCACATAGATGTCCACATCCGGGTGGTCCTTGTGGACCCGCTCGATGCCCTCGGGGGCGGCGATGATGTTCATAAGCTTGATGTGCTTGCAGCCGTAGTTCTTGATGAACTGAATGGCCGCCGAGGCGGAGCCGCCGGTGGCCAGCATGGGATCGAGAATGATCACGTCCCGGCTCTTGATATCGTCGGGCATCTTGCAGTAATATTCCACCGGCTCATGGGTGGTGGGGTCACGGTAGAGGCCGATGTGGCCTACCTTGGCCGAGGGGATCAGGGTCAGGATGCCGTCCACCATGCCAAGGCCTGCCCGCAGCACCGGCACGATGGCCAACTTCTTGCCTGCGATGACCTTGACCTTGGCCTTGGCTACCGGGGTCTCGATCTCTACCTCTTTAACAGGCAGGTCCCGGGTGGCCTCGTAGCACATCAGCGTGGCGATCTCGCTGACTACATCGCGGAAGTCCTTGACGCCGGTGTCCTTGTTGCGGAGGATGGACAGCTTGTGCTGGAGCAGGGGGTGGTCCAAGACGTGTACCATTTTATCCATGTGTTTCCTCTCCTTCGTCATTTGCTAGCCGGGCAAGACGTTCCCGCTCGGCCTGAGATAACCTGTGATAGTCCGGCGTCAGCTCCATCACCGTGACCAGTCGGCCCTGGCGAGCCAGCTCCAGCGCGCAACGCGCGACCCCCCAGGCGGAGGGATACCGCAACGCTTCCGGCGCCACCTGGCAGGGGATGCCCCGGCGCTGAAACTCATTATAGCACAACTGCCAGCCGTCTCCAACTATCATTTGACATTTTCCGGCACTATTTTTTTCAATGTCGGCGCAAAGCTCGTCCAAACTCACCGCGTCGTCCTCGCTCAGACGCGCGGGCGTGCCGTGTTCGACACGGAAGCGGGCGGCGTAGACCTGGCTTCTCCGGGCGTCCATGGCGCAGCAAATTTCCTGCCCCTCCAGGTGGGCCAAATTCCAGGCCATGGACTCCAGCGTGGAGCAGCCCGCGCAGGGGAGGCTTTTCGACCAGGCCAGGCCCTTGGCCTCGGACACGCCGATGCGAAGCCCGGTAAAAGACCCCGGCCCCTTGGCCACGGCCACCGCCTCCACCTGGTCCAGCGAGACCCCACAGTTTTTCAGCATATCCTCCACCATGGGAAGCAGCGTCACCGAGTGGGTCAGGGCGCTGTTTTGGTAGGCCTGGGCCACCAGAAACTCATCCCGGCACAGCGCGCAGCTGGCCGCCTTGGCCGAGCTCTCCAGCGCTAAGATCAGCATGATGGCCCCTCCATTTCCACTCGGCGGTCCCCCTGGCCGGGGCCCTTGGTGATGACGACGTGCCGGGCTGAGGCCAGATAGTCTCCGCCCAAGGCGCTCCACTCCACGCAGCACACGCCGCCCCGGTCCAGATAGTCCTCCCAGCCGATGTCAAAGAGTTCCTCGGGGGAGGACAGCCGGTAGAGGTCGAAATGGAACAAAGGCAACCGTCCGCCGTCATATTCATTGACGATGGTGAAGGTGGGGCTGGTGACCCGGCCGGTATAGCCCAGGCCCCGGGCCAGGCCCCGGGTGAAGGCGGTCTTACCCGCGCCCAGGTCGCCGTCCAGAGCGATGACGTCCCCGGCTTGCAGCGTCTGGGCCAGCCGCTGGCCCAGGGCCTCGGTCTCCTCCGGGCTGTGGGTGTCGTATACCACCTTTATCACCGTCCTTACGTGGGGAAGTATTTTTTACATCATACCACATTCTGGGCAAATGCACAATTCCCCACTTTCTTTTTTTGTGCCGCCGTAGTATAATACCCCTGACCCACGACTGCCAAGGAAGGGAGGGTACGGCCTTGAAGGACGCCGCCCGCCGTTTTTTTCATAAGGGAGACATGGTCCTGCTGTCGCTGTGCCTGGCGGCCAGCCTGATGGGCCTTGCCCTGATCTACAGCGCCACCCGCTATGAGCACACCAACCGCTACGTCATGGTCCAGGCCGTGGGCATCCTGATCGGCGTGGCGTGCTATGTGCTCATCACCCTGGTGGACCTCCAGCACATCACCGAGCGGACCTGGCCGGGGATGCTGGTGTTCAACGTCCTGATCATGCTGGCCATCATCCCCTTTGGTAAATCGGTAGGCGGTAACAAGAACTGGATCGAGCTGCCCGGTCTGCCGGTAAACATCCAGCCCAACGAGCTGGTGAAGCTCTTTTTCGTCATCCTGCTGGCCTACCAAATTTACAAGCTCAAGGAAAAAAGTCTTTTGAACCACCCCGGCGGCGTCATGTCCCTGGCCCTCCATACTCTGTTTTTCGCCGGACTCAACATGGTCATCACCGGCGACTACGGCATGAGCCTCATCTACATCCTGATCTTTGTGGTCATGGCCTGGTGCGCGGGGGTCAAGTGGTGGTGGTTCGCCCTGGCCCTGGGCGTGGGCGGCGGGGCGGTGGGCCTTTTGTGGAGCCATTTGCCCGGCTACATCCGTGACCGGGTCATGGTGGTCTTTTTGCGCAACGATCCCCAGGGCGCGGGCTGGCAGCAGGAGCACAGCGTCCTGGCCATCGGCTCGGGCGGCCTCACCGGCCAGGGCTTTTTGCAGGGCTCCCAGACCCAAAAGGGCACCATCCCCGCCCAGTATACCGACGAGATCTTCGCTGTGTGCGGAGAGGAATTCGGCATGATCGGCTGCGTCATCATGATCGCCCTGCTTGCCGCTATCATCTTCCGCTGCTTTTGGGTGGGCCGCCACGCCGCCACCCCTATGACCGCCATTGCCGCCATGGGCTACGGTGGGATGTTCCTGGCCCAGACAGTGGTGAACCTGGCTATGTGCCTCTACGTTTTCCCCGTAGTGGGCCTGACCCTGCCCTTCTTTAGCTACGGCGGCACCAGCATCATCACCCTCTTCGTGGCCGCGGGGGTGGTCTCCAGCGTGAAGGCCACCGAGACCCCCAGCTGGCTCCAGGACCGAGGAGGTTGACATAACGCATGAAAGAGATGACCTGCAAGCTCTGCGGCTACCGGGGCGGGGCAGAGGAGAGCCAATGTCCAGACTGCGGCGCGCCACTGTTTGAAACTCTGCTGGACCTTCCAACAGAGACGGCCCCAGAGCCCAAAGAAGTTAACATAACAAAGAAACGGAGAGGGCGGCTCCGGCTGAACCGCTCCGCCCTGGCGGCGGGCTTTTTGGCCCTGTGCCTTGCGGTGCAGGGCGTGGGCCTGTGGCGGCTCCACCGCCCGGTGGATCCGGGCTGGAGTTTTCTAGACACCGGGAGCAACTGCCTGGTGACGCCCCGGGGCGTCTGGAGCTTTGACGGCGCGGAGGTGTTTGACTCCTCCTCCAGCGACGGCCCCTGCCGGGTCCTGATGTCCTGGAAGGATAGCTATGACGGCAGCTCCGTGGACCTGGGCGTCTATTTTTACGACGGCCAGACCCTGGAAAAGACCGACTGGAACGGCGGCATCATTTCCGGCAACGGCCAGGCCCTCTTCTACCAGACCGGCCGGGAGGATGAGGAGCAGACCATTACCCGCCGGGACCTGAAGACCGGCCGGGAGACGGAGGTGGCCCGGGGGCGGGGCCTGTCTATGGCCACCCAGAGCGATTACGCGGGGACGGCTGTGGCCTACCATGTCTATGACACCACCCATGGAGACCAGGCCATCGGCCTCGCCTGCCACCTCTGGCAGCTGGGCGTGGGCAGCCGGGAGGTGGAGGGGTATCCCCACTATCTGGGCAAGCACGGGGACAATTACCTGGCCTCCCTCCCTGACGAGGGTGAGGGAGCCGACGAGTTTCTCTATGGCAGCTGGAACGAGGTCGTGGTCTGGAACGGTGGGGCGCGCACCACCCCGGTCCACTATGACATGAGAGCGGACCGGGAGCTGACCGAGATCCTCTACCGGGACGACGAGGGCTGGTGGAACTACGAAAACCAGGACGGCTTTGCCAAGCGGCTGGAGGACCTGCCCCGGAACAGCTGGTTGGACGCCGTCCGGCGGTCCGGCGACGCCTATAGCACCGTGACCGCCCATCTCACCGGCCAGGTCTACCAGGCCAGCGGCGGCGGGCTGTATTATCTGGCCCAGGACCTGAGCGTCACCCGGCTGACAGACAGGGGCGCGGTGAGCCAGGCCCAGCTCACCGCCGACGGCCAGACCCTCTACTATACCTTCCGGCCCTCGGGCCAGCCCTCCGAGTTCTGGCGGCAGCAAAGGAACGACGCCGGGGACTGGGAGGCGGCTTTGCTGACTCCGTCTGGCGGCAACGTGCAGGACTATCTCCTCTCCCCGGACGGCCAGACCCTGTGTGCCCGCTGCTGGGACGGCAACGGCCTTGCCTGGAAGCTCCAGGTGTGGGAGGACCAGTGGGAGACGTTGGAGGGCATCAAGGGCCACGCCACCTCGGAGGAAGTCCTGCTCATGGACGGCGGCGGGTGCTGGTATCAGGGCGACAGCTCCAGTTTGCACCGGGAGCTTTGGTACCGCTCTCCCGACGGCGAGACCCAGCTGAAAATGTCCTATACCTCGCCCCTGTCCAGCACCATGTACCCCAGTGAGCCCGAGGAGACTTTAGGCGCGGACGCCCTGCTGGGCTTGCGGGACTTTGAGCTCATCGACCTGGGCCGGGGCGATCAGGCGCTGCTCCGGGTGCGCTATCTCTCGGGCGATGATACCAAGGGGAAGACCCTGTATTCCTCCGCCTACGCCCCGGAGGCCGGAGAGACAGACTACTGGCTGCTGGAGGACGACGGGACCATGACCAAATTGGAGGTGATGGAGCCGTGACAAGGAAAAAGATCGCCCTCATCTCCCTGGCCGCCGGACTGGTCCTGGGGATCGGGCTGCTGGTGCTGGCCCTCAACTGGACCACCATCCGGGTCAAGACAGACCCACTGGGGGCGCTGAAGACCGGGGCGGAGCGGGTGAAGGCCCTGCCCGACCCGCTGAATTTGGGCTTTCTGGGCACGGTGGAGGCAGGGGATACCGCCTACAACTGCTCGGGCAGCGTTCAGTTGGAGACCTCCCCGGAGGGCCTTCGCTTCTACCTGGCCGACTGCACCGTGGGCGACGAGACCGCAAGCCAGACCTTTTCGCTGTACGCCGACCCCACCTGCGCCGCCGCGCGAACGGGCAGCGGCTGGCAGGGCGTGGAGCTGACCCGGCCCCTGGCCGACCAGGCCCAGGGCACGGCCTACGAGAGTCTTTATACCGAGGACCAGCGCGCCCAAGCCCAGGCCGACGCTGACGGTCTACGGGAGGCCCTGGGCGCCGTCACCGCCCTGGACTTCGCCGCGGAAAAGCAGGCTGTTTGGGACTTCCTTGACCAGGCCCAGGGCAGTGGGCAGCGGATGCCCGGCGGGTGGTATCTACTGAAATTTTTTGAGGATGACTACCAGCGGGCCCAGGCCCTCAGCCAAGCCCTTAGTCTGCCGGAGGACTACCTGGTGGGCCTTGTGATGGTGGACTTCGACCTGACTCGGGAGGGCGTATTCCAAAGCGTCTCTTTGGACAGCTGGAACCTGGACTTCAGCCTGGAACTGGAGGAGGACGAGCAGACCGCGCGGCTGGAGGCGTCCTGGCTGGACGACGACGGGCAGCCCTGGTCTGTCACCCTGGCCCTTACCATAGAGCCTGGGGAGAGCGTTGCCCCGCCCGCGTTTGAAAACGCCCTGGCTTTGCTGGGATAACTGAGAGAAAGAGAAGTGTTGAACCCTTATGAGACCCGAGCTTTTTCGTACCCTGAAGACCTATGACAAGCGTGATCTGCCCAAAGATCTGATGGCCGGTTTGATGGTGGCCATCATTGCCCTGCCGCTGTCCATCGCCCTGGGCCTCCAGTCCGGGGCCACCCTGCAGCAGGGCATTCTGACCGCCATCGTGGCGGGCTTTTGCATCAGCGCCTTTGGCGGCAGCCGCTACCAGATCGGCGGGCCCACGGCGGCCTTTGTGGTCATCATCCTGGGCTACCTTACAGACCCGGACATCGGCTTGGCCGGTCTGGGCCTTGCCACCGTCGCCGCGGGCGTGGTGCTGGTGATCCTGGGCTTTTGCCGGGCGGGCGGCCTGGTGCGCTACATCCCCTATCCCATCGTCATCGGCTTTACCGCCGGTATCGGCGTGACGCTGCTGGTGGGCCAGCTCAGGGACCTGACCGGCCTTACCATGCCTGCGGGCACCGGCGGCAGCTTTGTGGCCAAGCTGGGCGGCATCATTCAGGGCTTGGGCACCACGAATCTCTGGGCCCTGGCCGTGGGTGTGACGACGGTCATTCTGATCTACCTGCTGCCCAAGCTCAGCAAAAAGCTTCCCGCCGCCTTCTGCGCCGTCATTGTGGCCACTTTGGCCACTCTGGCGCTGAACACCTGGGCGGACGCGGGCATCGCCACCATTGGCTCCACCTACGGCGATGTGAAGGCGGAGTTTTATACGATAGACTTTTCTGGCCTAGGCGGCGTGAGCTATGGGAAGTTGATCGTCCCCGCCCTGGTCATCGCGTTTCTCTGCGCCATCGAGAGCCTGCTCTCGGCCACCGTGGCAGACGGCATGACCGGCGCGGAGCACGACCCCAATCAGGAGCTGGTGGGCCAGGGCGTTGCCAACATCGCCTCCGCACTGTGCGGCGGCCTGCCCGCCACCGGGGCCATCGCCCGCACCGCCGCGGGCATCAATAACGGTGCGAAAAGCCCGCTGACAGGCGTATTTCACGCGCTGTTTCTGCTGGTGATGTACCTTGTTTTGATGCCGGTGATGACCTTTATCCCGCTGACGGGGCTTGCCGCTATTCTCATCACCGTGGCCATCCACATGGCCAACTTCCCCCTCTTTGTCCGTCTGGCCACCTTCGGCGTGCGGGACGGCGTGGTGCTGCTGGCTACCTTTTTGCTGACGGTATTCTTTGACCTGACCTACGGCGTCATCGGCGGTTTTATCCTATGCTGTGTGTTGAATCTACCGGGTCTGTTCCGGTTGGCCAAGGTTGGCCCGGACGGCACGGTCCGGGGCAAGGTGCACTTTCTGAGCGTGGTGGGCCTTTGCGAGTATATGACCCGTCAGGCCGGGGAGGGGACCGCTGTGGAACTGGACCTGACCGACATTGACCGCATGGACGTCACCGCCGCCGAGCGGCTGGGCAAGCTCCGCCGCAAGCTGACCGCCCAGGGCAAGGATGTGAAGCTCAAGGGCCTCTCGGGCAAGGCCAAGGCCCGGCTGGAGCGGTTTGAGGAGGAGATTTTACGATGAAGAGCGAGACCGCCCGCCGTTTTGTCGCCGCCGGGGTGCTGGCGCTGGGTATTGGCCTGTGCGCTCTGGGCTGGTGGCGGGGAGAGGCCGCTACCGTGCTGACCAAGGCCGTGCGGGTCTGCATGGAATGCATCGGATTGGGGTGAGGATTATGAAGATCACCCAAGGCGTTCGCCGGAAGCTGGTCCAGCTGTGCGCCTTTGGCTTTACCAATGCCCATCTGGGCAACTTTGCCAAGGGCACGCTGTATACCGGCAAGTGGAAGCAGTTCTGCACCCCCGGTCTCAACTGTTATTCCTGCCCCGCCGCCGGCCTTTCCTGCCCCATCGGCGCGCTCCAGGCCGTGGCCGGTTCGCCCCGGTTCTCTGTCAGCTTTTATGTGGTCGGCTTTCTGCTGGCCCTGGGTGTGGTGCTGGGGCGGTTCATCTGCGGGTGGCTGTGTCCCTTTGGGCTGTTTCAGGAGCTTTTACACAAGATCCCAAGCCCCAAATTTAAGCTGCCCCGGTGGTGTAAGTACATCAAATACGCCGTGCTGGCCGTCTTTGTCGTGGCCCTGCCTATTCTGGCCGTGGGGGCCTCCGGCGTCAGCGATCCCGCCTTTTGCAAGTACCTCTGCCCCGCGGGGACGCTGGAGGGTGGCCTGCCGCTGCTGGCGACCCACCCGGAGCTGCGGGCGGCCCTGGGGTGGCTGTTTGACTGGAAGGTGATGGTGGCGGTGGCCGTGGTGATCGGCTCGGTGCTGGTCCAGCGGTTTTTCTGTAAGCTCCTGTGCCCCTTGGGCGCTGTTTACGCTATGCTGAACAAGCTCAGCCTCTACCAGCTCCACGTGGACCAAAACGCCTGCGTCTCCTGTAAAAAATGTGCCCAGGTCTGTCCTATGGACGTGGATCCGGTGGCCCAGCCTCGGTCGGCGGAGTGCATCCGCTGCGGTAAGTGCGCCGCCCAGTGCCCCACCCGGGCCATTCATCTGGGCTTTACCGAGGCAAAGCGTCCGGGCAAAAAGATACCTTGATCCTGCGAGAACCCGCCAAGAGAGGCCAATAACCGCACAGAACGTGCGGTTATTATTTTGCCCAAAAACCGTTAAAAATGTCCCTTGCTTTTTGTATAGATTGTGGTATAATGAAAAGACAATATGGTAGCATTTTGTAAGAATTACCTGCATATTCCGCTTGTAGCCCGGCTCTGCCGGGGCACGCACAGCTGGTTGGACGGGAACGAACATCCAAAAAGATGGGAGGGATCGCCTTGAAGCTGACCGGGACCGGCGCCGCCGAGGGCATTGCCATTGCCAAGCTGTGGCGCTTGACCACACCTGATCTGTCGGTCGAGCATGTCTCGGGTCTGGACCCCGAGGAGCAGCGCGTCCGCTTTGCCGCGGCCAAAGCACAGGCGGACCAGGAATTGGCCGCCCTCTACGCTTCCACCCAGGAGCGGGACGAGGAAGCGGCCATGATTTTTGACATCCACCGCATGATGCTGGAGGATCTGGACTTTGTGGAGGGCGTGGAGGCCATGCTGGCCGAGGGCGACAGCGCCGAGTGGGCCGTTCGGGAGACCGGGGAGCTGCTGCGGACCATGTTTTTGTCCATCGACGACGAGACCATGCGGGCACGGGCGGCAGACATTCTGGACGTCTCTGACCGCCTGGTGCGTATTTTAAAGGGCATCGAGGAACATCCCATGCCTCAGGAGCAGGTCATTTTGTGCGCGGAGGATCTGCTGCCCAGCCAGACGGTGCGGCTGGATAAGCGCTATGTAGTAGGCTGCGTCACCCGGGGGGGCTCGGTGACCTCCCATTCGGTGATCCTGGCCCGCTCGTTGGGCATCGGCTGTATCGTAGCCATGGGGGAACAGTTTGACCGTCTTCCCGCAGAGGGCCTTGCCGCCATGGACGGGGCGGCGGGGGAGCTGGTGGTAGACCCCTCCGAAGAAGAGCTTACCGCCTACCGCCAGAAGCTGGCCCAGGCTGAGGAGCAAAAGACCCTGCTGGCGCAGTATGCCAACCGCCAGGCGGTGACCCGGTCGGGCCATAAGTGCTTGGTCTGCGCCAACATCGGCTCTGTCCACGACGCCCAGGTAGCCAAGGCCGCCGGGGCCGACGGCGTGGGCCTGTTCCGCAGTGAATTCCTCTATCTGGAAAGCCCCGACTTCCCCAGCGAGGAGACCCAGTTCCAGGCCTACAAGGCCGTGGTGGAGTTGTTCGCTCCCGCACCGGTGGTGGTGCGGACCCTGGACCTGGGCAGCGACAAGCAAGCGCCCTACTTCCAGATCCCCGATGAGGAAAATCCCGCCATGGGCTACCGGGCCATCCGCATCTGTCTGGACCGGCCCGAAATTTTCCGTACCCAGTTGCGGGCTTTGCTCCGGGCGTCCAGCTACGGCAACCTCCACATCATGCTTCCCATGATCACGGGCGTCAGCCAGGTGGAGCGGGCCAAGGCCATCCTGACCCAGCTGGAGGCCGAGCTGCGCGGCGAGGGGGTAGAAGTAGCGCCCTACAAGCTGGGCATCATGATCGAGACCCCTGCCGCCGCTGTGATGAGCGATGTGCTGGCTCCCATGGTGGACTTCTTCTCCGTGGGCACCAACGACCTGACCCAGTACACCATGGCCGCCGACCGCATGAACCCCAAGGTGGCCGACATCTTCAACGCCCGGGACCCGGCGGTGGGCCGGATGATCGCCATGGCCGCCAAGTCTGCCCATGACGCCGGCATCTGGATCGGCGTCTGCGGCGAGGCGGGGGCGGACACGGCGCTGACCGACTTCTTTATGCACAATAAAATCGACGAACTCAGTGTCTCCTGCGGTTCTATTTTAAAGGTCCGCCGGGCTGTCTGCGAAAGCGAGGGATAAGCGGTGTATTTTAAAAACGCCATGGTCTACACCCGCGGCTTTACCTTTCGCCTGGGGGCATTTGGTGTGGAGAATGGACGCTTTGTGGACGTGCTGGGTCCGGAGCATCCAGACGCGGTGGATCTCCGGGGCGCCTATGTTATTCCCGGATTGATCGACATCCACACCCATGGCAATTCCGGCGCGGACTTCTGCGACGGCGACGAGCAGGGCCTCCGGCGCATGGCCCGCTACAACGCCCAAAACGGCGTCACCGCCTTTACTCCCGCCTCCATGACTCTGCCCTACGACGTGCTGGAAAAGGCCTTTGCCGTAGGCCGCGCGGTGGCCGATGCCCCTGACGCGGACGGAGCCCGGCTTCTGGGGGTCAATATGGAAGGCCCCTTTTTCTCGGAAAAGCGAAAGGGAGCGCAAAACGCTGCCTACTTAAAGTTGCCCGACCTGGACGCCTTCCGGCGGCTGCAGCAGGGCAGCGGCGGGCTGGTCAAGATCGTGGACCTGGCCCCGGAACTGCCCGGCGCGGCGGAATTTGCCAAGGAGGCCGCCCGGACCTGCACCGTCTCCGTAGCCCACACCGACGCTAGCTATGACCAGGCCGCCGCGGTATTCGACGCCGGGGCCACCCACCTGACCCACCTCTATAACGCCATGCCCGGCATCCACCACCGCCAGCCCGGTCCCATCGGCGCGGCCTCCGAGCGGGAAAACGTCATGGCCGAACTGATCTGTGACGGCGTCCACTCCCACCCAAGCGCCGTTCGGATGGCCTTCAAGCTCTTCCCGGAGCGTATCTGCCTGATCTCCGATTCCATGCGGGCCTGTGGGATGCCAGAGGGGGAATCGGAGCTGGGCGGGCAAAAGGTCTTCCTCAAGGGCCGCATGGCCACCCTGGCCGACGGCACCATCGCGGGCTCGGCCACCAACCTCTACGACTGCATGACCACCGCCGTCTCTTTCGGTATTCCGGCTTGCCAGGCCGTCCGGGCCGCCACCTGGAACCCGGCCCATGAGATCGGCGCTCTGGCCGAGCGCGGCTCCATCGAAAACGGCAAGCTGGCCGACTTTGTGGTGTGCGACGCCCAGCTTTGCCGCCAGAAGGTCTACCTGGGCGGTCAGGAGGTCCCGGCTAAGTAAAGAAAGTTCTTGACCCCAAAGCGGGTACCCGCTTTTTGTTATGCGCAGCATAACAAAAATGACGTGCTACCATCATATGATCCTATAAGAAGAGAGGAGCGTTTCCCATGGGTATTTTTGACAAACTCTTCGGCGGCAAGAACGATCACATTTCCGTGGCCGCCCCCGTCACCGGAGAGGCCGTGCCCCTCAGCGAGGTCAGCGACCCCACCTTTGGCGAGGAGATCTTAGGCAAGGGGGCTGCCATCCGTCCCACGGAGGGCAAGGTGTACGCACCCTTTGACGGCACCGTGGACATGATGTTTGAGACCGGCCACGCCGTCAACCTGATCTCCGACGACGGCGTGGAGCTGCTCATCCACGTGGGGCTGGACACCGTCAAACTCAAGGGCGAGCACTACACCGCCCACGTCCAAAACGGCGATAAGGTCAAGCTGGGCCAGCTTATTTTGGAGTTTGACCCCGCCGCTATCGCCGCCGCGGGCTACGACGTCATCACCCCTGTGGTGGTGTGCAACACCGCCGACTTCGCCGCTGTGACGCCCCAGCTGGGGACGCTTACCCACGGCGACGCGCTTTTGACCCTGACGAAATCATGAGAGGAGCCGTTTGATCTATGAAAACCTTCGACCACGTGATCCAAGACCCTCTGGGTCTCCACGCCCGGCCCGCCGGACTGCTGGCCAAAGCCGCCGCCGGCTATCAGTGCGCCATCCAGGTCAAGGCCCCCAAGGGCGAGGCCGACTGCAAGCGCCTCATGGCTGTGATGCGCATGGCCGCCAAGGCCGGAGACACCCTTTCCTTCACCTGCGACGGCCCCGACGAGGATGCCGCCGTGGCCGGGCTCCAGGACTTTTTGAAGGAAAATCTGTAAGTCCCCGTCGGGGGCTTCCCAACTTGTTTTCCATAGCCGTTGTGGGCCGACGGCGGGAAAAGATAGGACCATAGCAACTGCGTTCTCACTTTGAAAAGGAGGAGAGACCTATTATGATGAAACGACTGCAAAAGCTAGGTAAGGCCTTGATGTTGCCTGTCGCGGTGCTCCCCATCTGCGGTATCCTCATGGGCATCGGCTACGCCATCGCTCCCGGCGTTATGGGCGTGCCTGGGGCCGCCACAGAGGGCGTTGCCTACGCCATCGGCCTGTTCTTGGTCAAGGCTGGCGGCGCCATCATCGACAACATGGCCATCCTGTTCGCGATCGGTGTGGGCGTTGGCCTTTCTAAGGACAACGACGGCACCGGCGGCGTGGCCGCTCTGGTCAGCTGGCTGATGATGACCACCCTGGTGGGCAATGCCGGGGCCATCATTCCCAAGCTGGTGGAGAACGAGACCTGGGGCGTGGCGTACAGCAAGATCGCCAACCCCTTCATCGGTATCCTGGCCGGTATCATTGGCGCCATGTGCTACAACAAGTTCCGGGGCACCAAGCTGCCTGACTTCCTGGCCTTCTTCTCGGGCAAGCGCTCGGTGGCCATCGTCACCGGCGTTGTGTCCATCCTGGTGTCTGTGGTGCTGCTGTTCGCGTGGCCCATCATCTTCAGCGCTCTGGTTTGGATCGGCTCCACCGTGGCCAAGCTGGACGTTGTGGGCGTTGGTATCTACACCTTCCTCAACCGTCTGCTCATCCCCACCGGCCTCCACCACGCGGTGAACAACGTCTTCTGGTTCGACACCATCGGCCTGGGCGACCTGTCCGCCTATTGGGGCGGCCAGAGCGGCATTATCGCCAAGGAGCTGATGGGTCAGGAGATCTCCTGGTCCGTGGGTCAGTACATGGCCGGCTTCTTCCCCAGCATGATGTTCGGTATTCCCGGCGCGGCCCTGGCCATGATCCTCACCGCCAAGACCAAGAAGCGTAAGTACGCCATCGGCATCGTGGGCTCCGCTGCCATCTGCGCGTTCATCTGCGGCGTCACCGAGCCCTTCGAATTCGCCTTTATGTTCCTGGCCTTCCCGCTGTACGTGGTCTACGCTCTGCTCTACGCCGTCTTCGCCATGATCACCGTGGCTCTGGGCTTCCGGGCCGGCTTCTGCTTCTCCGCCGGCGCCACCGACCTGCTGTTTGGCGCGTCTTTGCCCGCGGCCAACAACTACTGGGTCATGATCCCCATGGCCATCGCCGCCTTCGCTGTGTTCTTCCTGGTGTTCTACTTCGCCATCAAGAAGTGGGACCTGAAGACCCCTGGCCGTGAAGACGACGACACCGAGGCCGAGATGAAGGTGGAGCTGGCCAACGACGACTATACCGCCATTGCCAAGACCATTCTGGAGGGCCTGGGCGGCGCGGAGAATATCGCCGAGGCCGATCACTGCATCACCCGTCTTCGCATGGAGGTCAAGGACTCTTTGCTGGTGGACGAGAAAAAGATCAAGTCCGCCGGCATCTCCGGCGTCATCCGTCCCTCCAAGACCGCGGTCCAGGTCATCGTCGGACCCAAGGTCCAGTTCGTGTTCGACGAGCTGAAGAAGCTGCTGTGATCCAACACGCCATGCGGCCCACGCGAGGCGTTTTTCCCAGAGACAAGACCCTGACCCCAGCATGACCCAAAGCCCCTCCGCGCCAAGCGCGGAGGGGCCTTCTTATCCGCTGGCCGGAGGGTTGGCCTTGCATTTTTTTCCGGGCCATGCTACACTGATTTTACCCAGCCGGCGCAGCGAAACGCGCGCTTATGGGGATCGAAATAAGGGGGCTTTGGCATGGAATACAGCGTGAAAAACGACTATTTGACCCTGACTGTCCAGACCCACGGCGGCCTGCTCCACGCCGTCACCAAGCAAGGCGGCCAGGAGCTGCTCTGGGGCGGCGATCCCGCCGTGTGGCCCTCCCGGGCGCCGGTGTGCTTTCCCTGGTGTGGCAATGTTCAGGAGGGCTGGTACGAGCTGGACGGCAGCCGCCATCAGGCCGCGACCCGCCACGGCTTTGTCCGGGACGTGGAGCATGTCCTGACTGGCCAAAGCCCGGATACCGTTACCTTTTCCATGGACCATCCCGGCGACGAGACCTGGCCCTGGCCCTTTACCTTCCAGACCGTCCACAAACTCTCGGGCAAGCGAGTCCAGACCATCTGTACCGCCGCCAACCGCTCTGACCGGCCCATGCCCGTCCAGCTGGGCTTCCACCCGGCCTTCCGGGTGCCCTTTGTGGCGGGGAGCGCGCTCACAGAGTATGCCTTTCATTTTCAAAGCGGCAAGGTGATCGCCCTGGAGGAGCACCTTTTTGACAACGATTCCTTCCCGGTGGACGATACCGGCGACTGGTGCCGATTAGAGCATACCCCGTCGGGCCGGTACATCCAGGTGGCCACCGCCGGGTTTTTTACCACCCTTCTCTGGAGCAAGCCCGGCGTGCCCGGCTTTGTGTGCGTCGAGCCCTGGGACGGCTTTGTGGGCCAGAGCCACGACCTCTTTGCCCGGCCCGGCACGTCCGCCCTGGCCCCCGGCCAGAGCAAGACCTGGACCCTGACCATGGATTTCGAGGTGTGACATGGGCTATTCGCATATCGTCTTTGACGTAGACGGCACCCTGATCGACACGTTTTACTCCAATATGCGCTCCCTCCAGGAGGTCCTGCAGGAGCTGACCGGCCAGGTCCGCTCCATGGAGGACCTGGGTCAGTACTTTGGCATTACCGGCCTGGACGCCGCCCTCCAGCTGGGCTTTGCCGACCCACACGCCGCCCTGCGGCAGTGGGAAGAGACCCTTTGCAAATATACCGACCACAACAGACTCTATGACGGCATAGAAGCGCTGCTGGACCGGCTCACCCAGGCCGGGTGCGGCCTGGGCGTAGTCACCTCCCGCACCCGGGCCGAGGTGGAGGTCGACCCCATTCTCTGCTCCATCGCCCCGTATTTTCAGCACATCATCACCGCTGACGATACCCCGCGCCATAAGCCCCATCCCGACCCCTTGCTTCGCTACATGGCCCTGGCCGGCTGCGCGCCGGAGCAGGTCCTCTTCATCGGCGACAGTGCCTATGATATGCAGTGCGCCGCTGCCGCGGGCGCGGCATCAGGGCTGGCTCTTTGGGGGGCCCAGGAGCCGCAGACGTGTACCCATCTGCTGGAGCGGCCGGAGGACGTGGCGTCGCTCTGTGACGGCCGTACCCGCACGGTCTGACCAGACGGAAAGGGACATGAAAAACGCCCGGGATCCGAAGGATCCCGGGCGTTTCATTTTAAGTGAGCTCACATGGCGCCGGAGAAGGCGTCCCGGTTTCGGACGAAGTACTCCACGCCGGAGTATACCGTGGTGACTACGATGACCGCCACGCAGATGATATCCAGGATATGTACGGCCTCCGGGGCCAGGAAGGGGAGCTCGGTGGCTGCCAGCATCAGGCAAATACCGATCATGGTGGAGGCGGTCTTGATCTTGCCCGACCAGGCTGCCGCGATCACCCGGCCCTTGCCCACCGCCACCAGCCGCAGCGCGGTGACAGCGAATTCCCGGGCCACCACCAGCAGCATACACCATGCGGGCATCCGACCGGCCTCTACAAACCACAGCATGGCTGCCATCACCAGCACCTTGTCGGCCAAGGGGTCCAGGAACTTGCCAAAGTCGGTGACCAGGTGGTGCTTGCGGGCAATGATGCCGTCGGCCAGATCGGTGAGGCTGGCCAGGACGAACACCGCCAGCGCCGCGTACATATGCCCGGGGAAGGCCAGGTACACAAACAAAAGAAACACCGGGATCAACAGCACCCGCAGAAAGGACAGCTTGTTTGGCAGGTTCATGGTCTCACTCCTCCACTTCGCCGGTGAGATTGCCGTTTTCCACGCCGGTGACGCGCACGTTTACAAAGCTGCCCGCCGCCACGGTTCCCGCGGCGGTGAAGGTAACGTGGCCGTCCACATCGGCGGAGTCGGCGTAGGTCCGGCCCGCGTAACAGCCCTGGGCGGGGTCGAAGCCCTCGCATAGGACCTCCATGACCGTACCCAGTCTTCTCTCATTATACACGTCCATGACCCTACTTTGCAAGTCCACCAGCAATTCCGCTCTGCGCTGGGCGGTTTCGGCGTCCACACGGTCAGCCATATCAAAGGCGGGGGTGCCCTCCTCGGGAGAGAAGGGGAAGACGCCGGCCCGCTCCAGCTGGGCCTTTCTGAGGAAATCGCACAGCTCCTCGAACTCGGCCTCTCCCTCGCCGGGCAGGCCCGTAATGATACTGGTGCGAATCACAAGGCCGGGGATCCGGGAGCGGAGCTTGGCAAACAGCGCCTCGATCTCCGCCTTGGTGCCCCGGCGGTTCATGCGCTTTAGAATGGCGTCGTTGACGTGCTGGATGGGGATGTCCAGATACTTGACGATCTTGGGCTGGTTGGCGATGACGTCGATCAGCTCATCGGTGAACTCGTCGGGGTAGAGGTAGTGAAGGCGGATCCAGTGAAAGGGAAGTTTGCATAATTCTATCAACAGCTGGGGCAGTTGACGTTTGCCGTCCAGGTCCAGACCGTAGCGGGTGATGTCCTGGGCGACGACGATCAGCTCCTTCACGCCCTGGTCCGCCAGGGACCGGGCCTCGGAGAGCAGAGAGTCCATCTCCCGGGAGCGGTAGCGGCCCCGGAGGGAGGGAATGACGCAGTAGGCGCAGTGGTTGTCGCAGCCCTCGGCGATCTTGAGGTAGGCGGAGTAGAGGGGCTTGGTCACCAGCCGCTGGCCATCCTCGATGGTGTGGTGGATGTCGCCGAAATAGGTGGGACAGTCGCCGTCCATCACGGCCTTGACCGCCTCGACGATGTCGGTATAGCTCCCTGTACCCAGCAACCCGTCGATCTCAGGAAGCTCCTCCAGCATCTCGTCTTGGTAGCGCTGGCTCAGGCAGCCCGCCACCAGCAGCTTGCCAAGCAGACCCTGGTCCTTGAGCTGGGCCAGGGCCAGGATGTGGTCGATAGCCTCGCTTTTGGCGCTTTCAATAAAGCCGCAGGTGTTCAAAACGGCCACGTCCGCGCCCTGAGGCTGGGTGGTAACATTCCAGCCCTGAGCGGCGCAGAGGGCCATCATCTGCTCGGTGTTTACCAGGTTTTTGGCGCAGCCAAGGGAGAGAAAGGCGATGTTCAAGGGATCAGTCCTCCTCTAAGTTGTCTGTATATCGCCGCAGGGCGGCGGAGATATCGTTCCAGGCGTAGCCCCGGCGCGCCAGGGCGTCGTTGACGCGCTTGAGATCCTTGCGGTCGGGACATTCCACCCGACCCAGTCGGGAGGCCACAAAGCGGTCTATGGCCCCGGTATCCGGCTCCAGGTCGCCCAGGGCGCTGTCCCAGTATTCCCTGGGCACGCCCCGGCGGTAGAGCTCATCCCGGATCTTGCGGGGTCCGTAGCCTCGGTTTACATAATATTGAGCCAGCGTCTTGGCGTACTGTTCGTCGTCTAAGTAACCCAGCCGTTCCAGCTCATCGCAGGCCTGAGCGGCGTGCTCGGGGCTTTCTCCCTTTTCCGCCAGACGCTTTTCCAGCTCCGCGCGGCTCAGAGGCCGGGCGGAGAGAATATTGACTGCCCGGCGGCGGCATCGGGATGCGTTGGCGGCGTCCTGGAGTTGTTCCAGAGCGGCCTGGGGCACGTCCAGCCCAGAGTAGAGGGAGAAGTCCACCATCTCCCGGTCGGTGAGTTTCAGCTTTGTCCCGTCTTCAAAGGTCAAAAGCCAGCGGCCCTGGACCTTTTGAGAGGGGACAAGAGAGACGATCTTCATTCGTCCTCTTCGCCGTCTTCAAAGTCGTCGGCGGACACGTCCACGGCCCGGCCGGCGGCCTTAGCGGCCACCTTTTCCTGGGCCGTCATGAGCTTATAGGCGTTTTTACGGATCTCCGCTTCCAAAGCGGCGCACTCGTCAGGGTTATCCTTGAGGTACTGCTTGGCGGCGTCCCGGCCCTGGCCGATGCGCTTTTCGCCCATGGCGAACCAGGAGCCGGACTTTTGGACCAGGTCCAGCTGGACGCCCAGGTCCAGGATCTCGCCCACTTTGGAGATGCCCTCGCCGTACATGATGTCGAACTCGGCCTGCTTGAAGGGAGGGGCCACCTTGTTTTTGACCACCTTGGCCCGAGTGTGGTTGCCCACCACCTCGCCGGCCACTTTCAGGCTCTCCACCCGGCGCACATCGATACGGACAGAGGCGTAGAATTTCAAAGCCCGACCGCCAGTGGTGACCTCGGGATTGCCGTAGACCACGCCCACCTTTTCCCGAAGCTGGTTGATAAAGATGACGATGCAGTTGGTCTTGGCGATGGAGCCGGCCAGCTTGCGAAGGGCCTGGCTCATGAGTCGGGCCAGTAGGCCCACGTGGCTGTCGCCCATGTCGCCCTCGATCTCAGCCCGGGGCACCAGCGCGGCCACAGAGTCCACCACCACCACGTCTACCGCGCCGGAGCGCACCAGCATCTCTACGATCTGCAGCGCGTCCTCGCCGGTGTCGGGCTGGGAGATGAGCATGGAGTCGATGTCCACCCCAAGAGCGCGGGCGTAGCTGGGGTCCATGGCGTGCTCGGCGTCGATATAGGCCACCTCGCCGCCCTGCTTCTGGCTCTCGGCTACAATATGGAGGGCCAGGGTGGTCTTGCCCGAGGACTCAGGGCCGTAGATCTCGATGATGCGGCCCTTGGGAACGCCGCCGATGCCCAAAGCCAGGTCCAGGCTCAAAGAGCCGGTGGGGATGGCGTCCACCACCACGTGCTCATTTTCGCCCAGGCGCATGATCGAGCCCTTGCCGTAGTCCTTCTCGATCTGGGCGATGGCGGTCTCCAGGGCCTTTTTGCGGTCAGAGGCCGGCGCGGCGGTGGGGACGGTCTTTTTCTTGTCAGCCATGTTCATGTTCCTCTCTGTTTCCCTTATTTTTTAGCGTTTTATCCGTCTGCTCTTCCCTCCACCACTCGCCAGATGCCAGCGGTGTCGGCATAGGTGTGGATGTCCTGAAGCCCGGCGCGCATAAAGAGCTTTTCTACTGCGTCAGACTGCCCGACGCCCACCTCGCAGAGGAGCCAGCCGCCCAGCCGGAGGGAGGCGGTCCACTTCTCGGTGATGGCGCGGTAGAAGTCCAGGCCGTCCGCCCCGCCGTCCAGAGCCAGATGGGGCTCGTAGAGCTGGACGGAGTCGTCCAGGCCGGCAATGTCGCCGGAGGGGATGTAGGGCGGGTTGGAGACGATGACGTCAAAGTCCCACAGAGCCTTAGGAGGCTTTTCCAGCGCGTCGGCATGGCAGGTGGAGACCCGGCTTTCCAGGCCGTTGCGGCGAATGTTTTGCCGTGAGATCCGCAGCGCGCCGTCAGAGACGTCGGCCAGCAGTACCTGAGCGCTGGGGCAGTGCTTGGCCAGGGCCAGGCCCACGCAGCCGCTGCCGGCGCAGAGGTCCAGCGCCCGGAGCTGGCCGGTCATGGTCTCCATCCGCTCCAGGGCCTGGCGGACCAGGACCTCGGTGTCCTCCCGGGGGATGAGGACCTCCGGCGAGATGTCCAGAGGCAGGCCATAGAATTCCCATTCGCCGATGAGATAGGCCACAGGTTCTCCTTGAAGGCGGCGGTCCATCAACGCCCGGAAACGCTCCTCCACCGCGGCGGCGGCATAGAGGGACATATCCCGGTAGAGCTGATCCCGGGTCTTATCCGAGGCGAAGCATAAAAGCTCCAGGGCCTCCAGCTGGGCGTTGCCGCTGCCGGCGGCCTTGAGGGTCCGGCGGGCGTCCAGGTATAGAGTGTTGTAGGTGGCGGCCATTAGGATCACCTCGCTGTCACGCTCCCATTGGGCGCGCTTCCCGCCGGTTCTTTCGCCGCCCTTGGCAAAATGCCGCTCACGCCTTTTGGCGTTCGCCTGTTTTTGCCGTGCGGGTGGCTCCAAGCCCGGCGGCGCGCCTATGGGTCGCGCTTCTCAAATTACCACGCGTCGGACCCTTTTTCTTCAGGTAAGACTTCGCTGAGGGCGCGGATGCCTACTTCGATCATGGTATCGTCAGGCTCCGAGGTGGTCCAGTTTTGCAGCCACAGGCCCGGGGCGGTAAGGATGCGGGTGAAAGCGTTGTCGTGACGGCCCACGAAGCGGTTGAGCTCATAGGTGATGGCCACGATGACGGGCAGGGACAAAAGCCGCACGGCCAGGCGCAGCCAGGTGTTGTCCCAGCCTACACCCAGCACAGCGTGGACCAGAATGGCCACGGCCATGATGACAAAGAGGAAGCTGGTGCCGCAGCGGGGATGGTGCCGGGGCATCTTGCGGACGTTCTCCACCGTCAGAGGGAGACCGTGCTCGTAGCAGAAGATGGTCTGGTGCTCCGCGCCGTGGTAGCGGTAGACCCGCTGCATATCCTTGAGCTTGGAGGTGAGGATGATGTAGGCCAGGAAGATGACCATCCGCACGGCGCCCTCGATGAGGCTGAGGACCAGGCGGCTCTGGACCCAGCGGGTCAAAAAGCCGGTGATGAGGGTGGGTAGGATGAAAAAGAGCAGGATGGAAAAGCCCAGGCCCAGGATCACCGAGACGGTGACCACCGCGGCCATGGCCTTTTCGCTGAGGCTGCCGTCCTTTTCCTCATTTTCAGGCAGGGGCTTACCCTTTTTCGCGGCTTTTTCCCGGCGCTTTTGCTCTCGCTTTTCCCGCCGGACCTTGACTTTTTCGCTCTCCTCCTCTTCCTCCTCGGGGTAGAACTCCGCGGAGTACATCAGGGCCTTCACGCCGTGGACCATGGAGTCTACAAAGTTGATGGGGCCCCGGATCAGCGGCCAGCCCATCCAGGGGTGGCGGGTCTTGACCAGCTTCAACGGCTCCACCTTGACCTCCAGCTCGCCGTCCGGTTTGCGGACCACGATGGCCTCCTTTTCCGGGCCTCGCATCATGATCCCTTCGATGAGGGCCTGGCCGCCGCACATGGTCTTGAATTTTGGGCAGTTTTCCTTACACTTGGACATGGGCAAAGCTCCTTTTAAAAGACGAACGAATGTTTGATTTTACATCAGTCTACCATATCTTTATGAAAAAAGCAAGTCCCAACGCGAAAAAATTTCCCCTGCCGGCCTTGGCGGGCAGGGGAAAGAGGGGGGAATTACTTGCCGGAGACCCGGACGGTGCAGGTGAGCTTTTCACCGCTTTGCAGGGTGCAGGTGATCTTGGCGGTGCCGTTGCCCACGCCGGTGACGGTGCCGTTTTCCGACACGGTGGCCACGTTGCCGTCGCTGGAGCTCCAGCCGGTGGCCTGGCCGCCGGACACCTTCAGGCGCACGGGGTCAGGGTAGGTGGCATTGATGGTGAAGTCGGTGCTGCTGAGCTTGGCCTCGCCGGTGCTGGGCGTCTGGGAGGCGGCGGGGCTGGGATCAGAGCCGGCGGGCGCTTGGGTAGCGGCGGCGCCCATACCGCTGACCCGGACGATGGCGGTGGCGGAGTTGCCGTTTTGGTCGGTGACGGTGAGCTTGGTGTTGCCGTTGGCCACGGCGGTGATGAGGCCATTTGACGAGACGGTGGCCACGTTGGTGTTGGCCATCTCATAGGTGGCCTGGGCCCGGCCTACGCCCTGGATCTCCATCTGATAGGTAGGGTACTTAGGCGAGAGGGTAAAGTCCAAACTGCTGAGCTTCAAGCTGGCCGAGGGAGCGGGGGTGGCCGTCGCCGCCACAGCAGGGGTGGGGGACGGGGCGGCTACCGGCGCGCGGCTGGAGATGGGGTCGGGCTCCACGGGCGGAAGGTCGGGATTGTCCAGACCCAAGGGGTCGTCGGTGGCGCCCACCACGGGCAGGGGCTCCAGGCCGCCATTGGGGTCTTCGGTGGCGGGAGCGGCCGAGGGCGAGGGGGACAAGGAGGGCTCAGTAGTCACCATATCGGAGGGGGAGGGAGAGGACTGGGCGTCCTTGGGGGGGAAGAACTTGGGGAAGATGTAGGTGCAGAGGATCCAGATGGCGGCCAGGATGACGATCGAGGTCAAAGCGTAGAGGGCGATGCGCAGCCAGAAGCGAGGCCCGCGGCCATTACCCCTGCGGGGCGCGCCCCCCGCCAGACGTTTGCCGCCCTGGGAGGAGGCGATCAGTCCGTCGTCTTCGTCAAAAGGCTCTTCGTAGTCCGGCTCGTCGTCATAGTCAAAGCGCTGGCCGGGCTTGGCGTCGCAAAAGGGACAACGGCGGTAGGTGGCGGCGTAATCCTCGCCGCAGTTGTCGCAGTGGATAAGCTCTGTTCGGGCCGTAGCCATAAAAACCGCCTCCTAAAAGTGTTTTGGACAGTTCCCAACAGGGTAACATAATTCTTCTTTTCTATTCTACATCCTCCAACCGCGTTCGTCAACCACAAAGGGAAAATTTTGCGGAGAATTTGGGCATAGGTACTTCCACAACTGGGAAAGACGTGGTATAATACCAATATTGATTCTCAGGGCGTTTGCCCTCTTTTCCCACATAAAAGGAGGCTGATTTCCATGAGTTTGCATATTGAAAACGAAGCTGCCCGCTGCCTGAACTGCAAGGTGCCCATGTGCCAGAAGGGCTGCCCCATCGCAACGCCCATCCCTCAGGTCATCCAGCTCTTTAAGGAGCGGAAGATCATGGAGGCGGGGGAGATGCTCTTTGCCAACAACCCCCTGAGCTTTATCTGCGCCACCGTCTGCGACCACGGTTCCCAGTGTTACGGTCACTGCGTGCTGGGGAAAAAGGGCACGCCGGTGCAGTTTTTTGAGATCGAAAAGTTCATCTCAGACGCGTACTTAGCCCGCATGAGCTACGACCGCAAGGAGCCTAACGGCAAGAGCGTGGCCGTCATCGGCTGCGGCCCGGCGGGGATGACGGCGGCCATCGTGCTGGCCCGGAACGGCTACGACGTGACCATCTTTGAGCGCAAGGACATGATCGGCGGCATGACCCAGTACGGCATCCCTGAGTTCCGGTTGGGTCATCCCGTCTTCGTACGCTATAAGAAGCTGCTCCTGGGCCTTGGTATAAAGGTCCGGCCCAACACCACCATCGGCGGCGCGTTGAAGATCGAGGATCTCTTCCGGGACGGCTACTCCTCCATTTTTGTGGGCACGGGCACCTGGCGGCCCCGGACTCTGGGCATCGAGGGTGAGAGCCTGGCCCACGTCCACTTCGGCATCTCCTACCTGGAAAACCCCTCCCACCATGACCTGGGGACCAACGTGGTGGTCATCGGCATGGGCAACGTGGCCATGGACGTGGCCCGGACGGCCTTCCGGGGCGGAGCCCAGACGGTGACGCTGGTGTCCAACTCCATGACCGCCACCGCCAGCGAGCATGAGATGTCCTATGCCCGGCTGGACGGCGCGGAGTTCGTCTTCGGCAAGTCCATCACCAAGATCACCGAGGAGGGCCCCTGGTTCCGCAGCGTCCTCTTCGACGACGACGGCAACGTCACCGGCTTTGCCGACGACGAGACGCTGATGCCGGCTACCTCCGTGGTCATTGCCGTCAGCCAGATGCCCAAGGACAAGCTCATCCAGTCCACCTACCACCTGGAGGGCAATGACCGGGGCCTTTTGGTGGTGGACGAGAACCACATGACCACCCGGGAGGGCGTCTTCGCCGCGGGGGATGTGGTCACCGGGCCCAAGACGGTGGTCCACGCCGTGGAGGGCGCCAAGCAGGCGGCCATCTCCATGATGCGGTATATGGACGGCAAATGATCGGACAAAAGCAAGCAGGCCCGCTCCCAGAGGAGCGGGCCTGCTTTTTCCTTTTTGGCTTTACAGCTCCAGGGTAAAGCCCTGGTCGCCCAGACCGTCCTTGTCCAGCATCTGCTCCAAGACAGCCACGTCGCTGGTGATGTCCAGGGCGTCGTCTTGAAACAGACGGTCCAGCTGCTTTTCAAAACCTTCCACCACCTTGTCCATCATGCCCTCGATACGCTGCTTGGCGGCGGAGATGTTTTTCCCCTCCACGCCCTGCTTATCGAGTTGGGCGTAGGCCCGAAGGATCTTCAGGGTGGTGGGGAGATAATAGTTCAGAAAGCTTCGGAGCTGGCTGGCCTTGCCCGGATTCTTCCGCTGGTAGTCCAGGATCTTGCCGGTGATTTCACCGATGCGGTCGATCTTGGCGCTCATCACCGGGTCGGGAATGGAGTCGTTGACTTCCCGGATCTGCCGCAGGATGTCGTTTTCATCCTCCGGCTTGGGCCGGGCGGGCTCCTGGGCGGGCTTGTCGGCAATGCCCTGGGCGGAGAGGACCAGCTGGTCGGCGGCCAGATCCAGGTAGCCCGCGGGCAGGATACCCTGGTCCAGCATATCCTGCAGCTCCCGGCAGACCTTTTTATGGCTGCGCCCGGCGGCCTTGGCCAGGGTAGTCAGGCTCACCGACTGGCGCCGACCGATGAGGCCCAGGTATTTGAGGTAGAGCCGGGCCTTTTTCCGGCGGCGCAGACCACCCCACAGCGTCAGCACGCCTATGCCGGCAAAGACGCCTACCGGGGCCAGAGCCACGGTGGGGGCGTCCACCAGCGCTAAGATGAGCAAAGGCAGACCAAATAGCCCGGTGAGAACGCTGCCCAGGACCATCAGGCCCCGGCCCGCAGTGGCCTTCACGCCCCGCTTGACCTCTGGCGTCTCCGGCTTTTTCTCCGGCTGGGGAGAGGCGGGAGCGGAGGCGCTGGGGCGTTGGACCTTGTGAAGATTGGAGTTGGGGGCGCTCCCGCCGGCGGTCTGCCCGGTAGCCTGGCTGGGGCCGGGTCGGGCGGCGCGATCCTCGGACAGAGCGCTTGCCACCTTGCCCATCACCGTGGCGATCAGCGAGGGGATGACCATAATGACAGACAGCACCATATCCAGCAGCATCTCGATGAAGCTGCCGCCGTTTCGGCCGTTGCGGCCAGGGCCGCTTTGGCTGTAATTGTAGTGATACTCCGACATGGGTCCTCTCTCCTCGCCTGAGCGTATACACATACATCATACACCCACGATGAAAAAAAGTAAAGGGCTTTTCCGCCGACCTAACCTGCTCAAAGTGGGAAAAAACGGCGTGGTTGTTACCATTTTGTTGTTGCTTTTTTAATAGCAGTCCACTATAATAAACAAATCTAATCATGGAGCAGTGGGCCCGCGCGGCTGGCCCCTGCGGAGATGGAGCGTGGAAGCGTGGAAGAGAAGACGCCGGAGAAGGGCCGCCGTATCGCGGAGAAAAAGGGCATAAGCAAAACCGGCAAGATCGCCATCACCGCGGTGTGCGTGGTGGCGGCGCTGCTGATCGGAGGCTATCTGGGCCTGTGCGCCTACGCCTCGGGCAACCGGGTCATCCCCGGCACCTACATGGGCCAGGTGGACCTGAGCGGCCTTACCGTAGAGGAGGCGGCCCAGAAGTTGGAGGAGGAGGCCAGGAACCGTTATGAAACGGTGGAGCTTCCCGTCCACGTGGGAGACAAGACGGTGATGTTCTCCGCGAAAAAAGCGGGCGTCACCGTAGAAGGAGACGGCCAGGCCGCGCTCCAGGCCGGCAAGGGCAACTTCTTTGCCGGCGGCTGGAACTACCTGGCCGGCCTTTTGGGCAAGGAGACCCAGCTCCACTGCCAGGTGGTGGTGCCTCAGTCGGATTACCTGGAGCAATTCCATCATGACGTATCCATGGCCACAGACCGGCCGGTGGAGGATAGCAGTTGGGAGATCGCCGAGACCGAGGACAGCGCGGAGCTGGTGCTCCACCGGGGCCGCACGGGCCAGAGCGTGGATCAGGCCCAGCTTCTGGCAGACATTGCCAAGGCGTTGGAGGAGGGCCAGAGCGCCGTTACCGCCCGGGTCGATACCCAGCCGCCTGCCGCCACCACCCTTGCCGAGCTGAAGCGGGAGGTGGACCGGGAGCCGGAGAACGCCACGCTGGATGTGGAGACCAACGAGGTCGTTCCTCACAAGCTGGGGCTGCTGCTGTCCGACGTCCAGGAGGCCCAGCGGCTCTTTGACGCCGCCGCCGAGGGCGAGACGGTGCGTTTGCCCTTGGAGGTGACGGCGCCCGAGATCACCACCCTGGACCTGCGCGCCAGTCTGTTCCGGGACCTGCTGGGCGAGGGCACCAGCAAGATCTCCGGTGACGCCAACCGGGTGGGCAACGTGAAGCTGGCCGCCGAGGCCTGCAACGGCGTGATCCTGCTCCCCGGCGAGCAGATGAGCTACAACAAGACCACCGGCCAGCGCACCGCCGCCAAGGGCTACCGCAAGGCCTCCGGCTACACCGCCAAGGGTATTGAGGACATGGTGGGCGGCGGCGTTTGCCAGCCCTCGTCCACGCTGTATCTGGCCTGTCTGAACGCCGATCTGGAGATCGTGCAGCGCGCCAATCACCGCTATACCGTCTCCTATATGCCCGACGGTATGGACGCCACCGTGAGCTGGCCCAATCTGGACTATGTTTTTGCCAATAGCACCCCCTACCCCATCAAGGTGGTCACCTCCATTGAAAACCGGGTGCTCACCGTGCGTATCTACGGCACCAAGACCGATGACAGCTATGTGAAGATGGAGAGCGTGCGGCTGTCCACCACCCCCGCGGGGGTGAAATATGAGCCCGACGAGACCGTGCCCCAGGGTACTACCAAGGTCCTGCAGGGCGCCCACACCGGCAAGAAGGTCCAGGTCTACAAGAACATCTATAATGGCGACGGCACCCTGCGCAGCCGCACCCTGGTCAGCACCGATACCTACCGCCCCGGCGACAAGATCGTAGCCTATAACCCGCTGGACGGCGCGCCCGACGGCAGTGTGGCCCCAGTGACCGATCCCAACGCCCCCATTGTTGATCCTATGACGGGCTTCCTGGTGGACCCCAACACCGGCGCGGTCATTACCGACCCCGTCACCGGCGAGCCTATGCTGCCCCAGCCCTCTGCCGACCCCAATGCCGGGCAGACGGAAGACCCGGCCCAGACCCCCGCGCCCGGGCCCTCCACCGAGCCCTCCGTTGGGCCTACGGCCGAGCCTTCTGGCGAGCCTACGGCCGAGCCCACACCCAGCACACAGCCCAGTCCCGAGCCGCCGACCCAGAGCGAAACGCCGGTGCTGCCCCCAGTACCGGAGGCCGTGTCCCCCGAGGGCATCCCCCAGGGCTAAGGATGGTATTTGTCAACGTTGCCAAGACCCGGTGCGGACTGTCAGAGCCGCGCCGGGTCTTGCTTTTTCGCAAACGCCTTGCTATACTAAAGCTATATTGCATTTTCTTGCCAAGGAGCGCCATCCATGACACATTATTTGGACTATGCCGCCACCGCGCCGGTCCTGCCCCAGGCCGCCCAGGCCGCCCAGGCCGCGCTGGAACGGTTTTATAACCCTTCGTCTCAATATCCGCCGGCCCTGGACGCAGACAAGGATCTGACCGCCTGCCGCCGGGTGCTGGCCGGCGCTCTGGGCTGTCAGATCGAGGAGGTCTTTTTTACCTCCGGCGGTACCGAGGGGGATAACTGGGCCGTGGCCTGGGCGCGCCAGCGCAAAAAGGGCCATATCATCACCACAGCCATCGAGCATCCCGCGGTACTGGAGCCCGTCAAGGCTCTGGCCGGCCAGGGCTTTGATGTGACCTATCTCCCGGTGGACGCCACCGGACATATTCGGGTAGAGGACTTCAAGGCCGCCCTCCGGGAGGACACGGTGCTCTGCTCGGTGATGCTGGTGAACAACGAGCTGGGAACGCTCCAGCCCGTTAAGGAGTGTTGCGCTGCCGCCAAGGCGTACAACAGGGACATCTTCTTCCATACCGACGCGGTCCAGGCCTTTTTGAAGCTGCCCTTCTCCGCCCGGGACCTGGGGGTGGACGCCCTCACCGTCTCAGGACACAAGGTGGGCGCGCCCAAGGGTGTGGGGGCGATGTTCCTAAAGAAGGGGAGCAAGCTCAAGCCTTTGCTGCTGGGCGGCGGACAGGAGCGGGGGATGCGCTCGGGCACAGAGTCCACCGTGCTCATTGCGGCGCTGTGCGCGGCAGTGGAGGTGGGGCTGGAGGGCCAAAAGACGGAGCTGGCGCGCCTTGGCGCGCTCCAGGACTACGCGGTGGAGACCCTGAGCGCCGCCATTCCCGAGCTGCGCGTGATCTCCCGGGGCGATGTGCCCCACATTTTGGCTCTGACTCTGCCGGGCTATAAGAGTGAGGTGCTGGTGCGGTTCTTGGGCGATCGGGGCGTCTACCTCTCCTCCGGCTCGGCCTGCCACAAGGGCAAGGCCAGCCATGTCTACGCCGCTCTGGGGCTGGAAAAGTCCTGGCTCACCGGGGCCCTGCGGATCTCGCTGGGCAAGGGAAGCGTCAAGGAGGACGTGGACGCGCTGGCCCAGGGCTTGTCCGAGGCCAAGACCCTGCTTTTTACCAGTATGTCGTAGATTTCAAACGAGGAGTATCCGTTATGTTTTCCTATATGCGCCAAGGGCGCGGGTTCTATAGGAACCTGGCCCGTCTGGCTCTGCCCATCGTTTTGCAGAATCTCATCACCGAGTCCCTGGCCCTGGCCGACACCTTCATGGTGGGTACCCTGGGGGAGGGGCCCCTGGCCGGGGTAGCCCTGGCCAATATCCCTGTCTTTGTAGAGCAGTTGATGATCTTCGGGCTACAAAGCGGATCCATGGTCCTCATTAGCCAGTTCTACGGCAAGGGGGACCGGGACTCCATCGACCGGGTGCTGGGCATCGGCGCCTATGCCGCGGGCGGGCTGACCGCCTTGTTTGGCTGCGTGATGTTCTTTTTCCCCAACTGGTTCATGGGCCTTTTTGGCAACGACCCGGCGGTGGTATCCATCGCCGCGCGCTACGGCAGGATCGTGGCCTTTTCCATCCTCTTCGGCGGGCTGAGCGAGGTCTACATCGCCGCCCACCGGGCTATGGGAAATCCGAAGATCGGTATGTATATCCTGGCCGCCTCTATGGGGATCAACGTCTGTCTCAACTATGTCCTCATTTTTGGTAAGCTGGGCCTTCCCGCTATGGGCGTAGAGGGAGCCGCGCTGGCCACCCTGATCGCCCGGGGCGTTCAGCTGTTGCTGGCCCTGGCCCACGCGGTGTGGAACAAGCGCTACCGCATCCAGCCCCCGCGCTTTTTCCGGCCGGGCTGGGCCATGGTGAAAAAGTATGTCCGATACGCGACCCCCGTGATCCTCAACGAGACCCTCTGGGGTCTGGGCACCGCCCTCTATCCCACCATCATGGGCCATATGGACGGCTCCCAGGCCATTCTGGCGGCCTACTCCCTGGCGGGCAACGTGCAGAATATCTGCATCGTGGCCATCTTCGCCGTGGCGGGCAGCACCTCCATTATCATCGGCCAGGCCATCGGTAGCGGTGAGCGAGAGCGGGTGCGGGAACTGGGACGGGTACTGGACACCGTGGCGGTGCTGGTGGGCGCGGTGGTGGGGGCGATCGCCCTGCCGCTGATCCGCTTTGTGGTGGCCCCCTGGCTCTACCCGCTGTTCCAGCTCTCTGACCGGGCCGGGGAGATCACCACCATGATGCTCACCGTCACCTTTGCCGCCCTGCCTCTGCGCTCGTTCAATACCACCAATATCGTGGGCGTTTTGCGGGGCGGGGGAGACGTGACCACCGCCGCTGTCATCGACCTGGCCTTTTTGTGGGTCATGGCCATCCCGCTGTCCGCCCTGGCGGGCCTGGTACTGCGCTTGGACATTTTCTGGGTCTACTCGGTCCAGGCCCTGGAGCAGGGTGTCAAGAGCGTTGTGGGCTGGCTGCGTCTGCGCTCGGGCAAGTGGGTCCGGGATGTGACCGTCGCCGCATAAGTTTACATAATATTTTTTAGGAGGAATACCACCATGCAAACCATCCACACGGAAAACGCCCCTGCTGCCATCGGACCCTACTCCCAGGCCCAGATCGTTGCCGGGCTGGTGTTCACTTCGGGCCAGATCCCCGTGGACCCCGCCACCGGCGACATTCCCGCGGGCATCGCCGCCCAGACCGAGCAGAGCTGCAAAAACGTCTGCGCCATTTTGAAGGCCGCCGGCGTGGGCGCGGACAAGGTGGTCAAGACCACCTGCTTCCTGGCCGATATCGCCGACTTTGCCGCCTTCAACGAGGTCTACGCCCGGTTCTTCCCCGGCAAGCCCGCCCGGAGTTGCGTGGCAGTGCGCGACCTTCCCAAGGGGGTCCTCTGCGAGATCGAGGCCATCGCTGAGGCTTGAGGAAAATAAGTTTACATCATGCAAAAGGACCGAGCCTAAGGCTCGGTCCTTTTTGTCTTTGGGAAGGAGAGTTCAGGCGGCCAGGGTCAGGTCGCCCTCCTTGATCCAACCGATCTTCCGCAGCGCCAGGCCAAAGAGCCAGGTCAGCACCGCGGGGAGGACAAAGGAGATGAGGATCAGGCCCACCCAGTCCATGGCAGCGGGCGTAATGGCTTGCGCACCGTTGAGAATGGCCTTCTCGCTGGGGGAGACCCAGCCGGTCCAGACTCCCAGCTGGCCGCAGAAGCCGCAGGTGCCCATGCCGGAATTGATGGGCGCGCCGTTCATCTCCAGGCGGAACAGGCAGGTGGCCAGGGGCCCGGTGATGGCGCTTGTGAGGATAGGGGGCAGCCAGATCCGGGGATTCTTGACGATGTTGGGCATCTGGAGCATACTGGTGCCGATGCCCTGGCTCACCAGGCCGCCCCAGCGGTTCTCCCGGAAGGACATCACGGCGAAGCCTACCATTTGGGCACAGCAGCCCGCCACCGCCGCGCCGCCGGCCAGGCCGGTGAGGCCCAGCACCGAGCAGATGGCCGCCGAGGAGATGGGCAGGGTGAGGGCGATGCCCACCAGCACGCTGACCAGCATCCCCATCCAGAAGGGCTGGAGCTCGGTGGAGCGCATGATGAGCTGGCCGAAGGCGTCGGCCACCGCGCCGATTGGGGGCGCGATGAGCCAGGCCAGGCCTACCCCGGAGAGGATGGTGACGATGGGAGTGACCAAAATATCGACCTTGGTCTCCTTGCTCACCGCCTTGCCCAGTTCGGTAGCTACGATGGCCACGAACAAGACGGCCAGCGGGCCGCCCGCTCCGCCCAGAGCGTTGCAGGCGTAGCCTGCCGTCACCAGCGAAAAGAGCACCAGCGGCGGCGCTTGCAGCGCGTAGCCGATGGCCACTGCCATGGCCGGGCCGGACATGAACGAGCAAAGCCCGCCCACGGTGTAGCCCACGTCGTTGATCTTGATGACCTGGGCGGTCAAAAAGCCGATGCCAAATTGGGTGCCCAGGGTGTTGAGGATGGTGCCGATGAGCAGCGAGGCAAAGAGCCCCTGGGCCATGGCCCCCAGGGCGTCGATGCCGTAGCGCTTTGCGGAGAATACGATATTTTTGCGTTTGAGAAATGCTTTGATCTTGTCCATGCCGTCTACCTCCAAAAGGGTTTGCCGATATTATGACGACAATGGCGGGAAATGTCAAGAGGGCATATTTGTCCCACTGTCGTCATAGGCTCATCACGAAAGGGGACGAGGCATATGGAAAACACCGTACAGATGGGAAGCCACAAGGTCACGCTGCTGGACCGGGGCCGCTTGGAGATCACCGGGGTGGAGGAGGTGGAGAGCTTCGACGAGGGCACAATCATTATGTCAACCAATCGGGGCGAGCTGACCGTCCGGGGCCAGGGGCTCCACATTGGCACCCTGAGTCTGGAGGGAGGCGCGCTGAAGGTGGACGGCACGGTGGATTCGCTGAGCTATGAGGACACGCCGGAGGACCGGGGCGGTCTGCTGAGCCGTCTGTTCCGATGACGCCGGAGGAGGCTCTGGGCAATGTCCCCATGGCCCAGGCCGTCGCCTTTGGCTGGGCGCTGTGCCTGGGGGCGTGCTTTGGGGCCTTTTACGACCTGCTGCGGCTCGTTCGCCTGGGCCGGGGCAGCCGGGTGTGGGCGGCGGTGGTGGACAGCCTTTTCTGGTGCGCCGTCTGTGCCGCCTTTATGGGCTATACCGTGGCGGCCACGGCGGGCAGGGTAGAGGTCTATGCCTTGTGCGCCAGCGTGTTAGGGGCCGCGGCCTATTTTGCCCTGCTCAGTCCGCTGGTGCGGCGTGCGGAGGGACTGCTGTTTCGTGTAGGCGGCTTTTTGTGGCGGATTTTTACCGCGCCGTGGCGGCTGCTGGGCCGGGGAATAAAAAAATTTTGGAAATTTTGCAAAAAACACTTTTCTTTTTTGAGAAGTTGGTTTACAATAATAGGGCAACTTGGGTCCAAGTCTGGAAACGCGAAAGAGAAAAGACGAGAGAGAGGAGGTCGAGGCTGGTATGAGAGTGAAGCGAGCGGGGATGCTGACCAAGCTGCTCATCCTCATATTGCTGGTGGCCACGGTGACCACCTACCTCAACCTCCAAAACGAGCTGCGGGGACTCACGGCGCAACAGGCGACGCTGGAGCGGCAAAACGAAAAGGTGCGCCAGGAAAACGAGTCTCTGTCCGCCGCCATCGCCCAAAAGGACGACCCTGAGCGCATCGCCGCTGTGGCGCGGGAGCGCTTGGGCTATGTGGCCCCGGGCGAGATCGTCTTTTACGACAGCGGCAACTGACCCGGACCGCGAGAAATCTTGGGAGAGAGGATCATTTAGAGCATATGGAGTTTGGAGTGGGTTCTATCGTAGACGGCAAGGTGACGGGCATCACCAAGTTCGGCGCCTTTGTCTCCCTGCCCGAGGGAAAATCGGGGCTGGTACATATTTCGGAGATCGCCTATGCTTACGTCAGTGAAGTGTCCGATCACCTGCACATCGGCCAGGACGTGACGGTGAAGGTCATCGGCATCGACGAAGCGGGCCGCATCAACCTCTCCATTAAAAAGGCCATGGCGCCGCCTCCCCGCCCGGCAGGGGCCAATCCTCAGTCCAGTTCTCGCTCTGGTGGCGGCTCGGGCTATGTACCCAAGGCCGCGCCTGCCGCCCCTGCTACCTTTGAAGATCGTTTGAAGCAGTTCATGCAGCAGAGCGACTCCAAGCTCTCTGAGATCCGGGCCGCCGACCGCCGCAATACCCGCCGCAGCGGCGGCCGAGGCAGATGACCGAAAAATCAAAAGGGAAGAGGCTTGTCCTCTTCTCTTTTTTATTGTAGAATAAAAAGAAAGGAGCGTGGCCCTTGCGGACCACGCCCGAGGGAGGCGCCGCCTCCAAAAATGGGAGAATGGAATGAACGTGGGCCAGAGACCCATGCCGCCAGTATACCACGTCCAAAGCGCGTAGTCAGGGGAAAGCAGTCGAGGGGGGAAGGGTATGGTCATCATAAACGGCCTTTTACACCCGGTGGACGGCCCGGTGATCCCAAGGGGCTTTGTAGCCTGGGAGGGAGAGCGCATCATGGCGGTGGGCGGCATGGACGCTCTGCCCGACCGCGACCTGGGCCCGGTCATAGACGCTAAAGGCGCCCATGTGACGCCGGGCTATATCGACGCCCACTGCCACCTGGGCCTCTTCCCCGATAGCCGGAGCTACGACAGCGTGGTCAGCGACGGTCCGGAATCCATTGCTCCCGACTTTGACCCCTTGGCCCATGCCGATCTGACGGACCGCTACTTTGCCCAGGCCCGGGCCGCGGGGATCGCCGCCGTGGCTATCGCGCCGGGGTCTAAAAATCCTGTGGCGGGGCGTATCGCCTGCGTCAGGACGGACGGGACGGTCTTACGGCCCTTCGCCGCTTTCAAGCTGTCCCTGGGGGAGACTCCGGAGCGGACCACGGGCCTTTCCCAGGAGGACCTTGCCCGGCTGTTGGCAAAGGTCCTGCCCGGTCTGGCGGTCAAAACGCCGGTCCACGTCCATGCCCACCGCGCCACGGACATTGCCACCGCCCTGGACCTGGCAAAGCGGTTTGGCTTGGAAGTGGTGGTGGTCCACGGCACGGAGGGCTACCGGATGGCCCAGACCATCGCTCAGAGCGGCGCCAGCGTCATCACCGGCCCCATCCTCACCGACCGCTCCAAGCCGGAGCTGGCCAACGCCACGCTGGAGACCCCGGCCATCCTGCGCCAGGCGGGGGTCAGGATCGCCATCTGCACCGACCACCCGGAGGTGCCCGGCCCGTACCTGACCCTGTGCGCCGGCCTGGCCGTCCGGGGCGGTTTGAGCGAGGAGGAGGCCCTGGCGGCCATCACCCTGCGCCCGGCGGAGATCTTGGGCCTTGCGGATGACTTTGGCTCGCTGACAGTGGGCAAGACGGCGGACATCGTGGTGACGCCGGGGCCGCTGTTTTCCATCAAAGATACGCCCAGCGCGGTGATCCTGGGCGGAGGGAGGGTGATATGATGCGAGAGGTACACGTAAGCGAGCTGACGGCCCTGGTGGCCAGGCTGTGCGTAGAGGCCAATACCCAGCTGCCCCGGGACCTGCAAGACCTGGTCCGGGCAGCGGAGGCGACGGAGGAAAAGCCCTTGGCCCGCGCCATCCTGGGCGACATGACAGCCAACTTCACCTTCGCTGGAGAGAAAAACCTGCCCATCTGCCAGGATACGGGCATGGCGGTGGTCTTTTTGACCGTAGGTCAGGAGGTCCACTTCGTGGGCGGCGGCGTGGAAGAGGCGGTGAACGCCGGGGTGGCCCAGGGCTATACCCAGGGCTTTTTGCGCTGCTCGGTGGTGGCCGATCCCCTGCGCCGGGGGAACACCGGGGACAATACCCCCGCCGTTTTGCACCTCAGGCTGGTCCCGGGGGACCGGGTGGAGGTCACCGTGGCCCCCAAGGGCTTTGGTAGCGAGAACATGAGCCAACTGCGGATGTTCACCCCCGCCGCCGGTCAGAGCGATATCGAGGATTTCGTGGTGGACTGCGTCCGTCAGGCCGGGTCTAACCCCTGCCCGCCGGTGGTGGTAGGCGTGGGCCTGGGCGGCGACTTTGAGAGCTGTGCCTTGGCGGCCAAGGAGGCCTTGTGCCGCCCGGTTAGTTTACATAATTCAGACGAATACTACGCCGACATGGAGCGGCGCATCCTGGAGCGGCTCAACGCCCTGGACGTGGGTCCCCAGGGCTTTGGCGGCGTGACCACCGCCCTGGCTGTGGCCATCGAACCCCGGCCCACCCATATCGCCGGGCTGCCCTGTGCCGTTAACATGGGCTGCCACGTTACCCGCCACGCCTCCGGGGAAATTTGACCAAAAAGTTCATAAAAAAGACGTGACTTTTTCGGCAATATGTGGTATGCTGACCCTAGGGAAGCAATTCCCAAGGCTATCACAAAGGAGTTGACGGAGCATGAAGTTCACCTACACCGACAAGAAGGTCAACCTCCCGGCCAGCGTCCACGCCTACGCGGAGAAGAAGGTAGGCAAGCTGGAGCGCTACTTTAAGCAGGACACGGAGGCCAACCTGGTCTTCAGCGTCCAAAAGGGTCAGAACCAAGTGGAGCTGACCATCCGCTCCGGCGGCACCATCATCCGGGTGTCCGAGTCCACCTCCGATATGTTTGCCACCATCGACGCCGCCGTGGCCTCGGTGGAGCGCCAGATCCGCAAGAACAAGGCCCGGCTGGAAAAGCGCCTGCGCCAGGAGGCCTTTACCAAGCCCGCCGAGGAGCTTACCTCCTTTGTCCCCGACGAGGCCGAGGAGGAGATCAAGATCGTCCGCACCAAGCACTTCCCCCTAAAGCCCATGACCGCCGAAGAGGCCGTTTTGCAGATGAACCTGCTGGACCACACCTTCTTCGCCTTCCGGGATGTGGACGCGGACGGCGCCTTCGCCGTGGTCTACAAGCGCGCCAATGGCGGCTATGGCCTCATCCAGGACCAAGAGGACTGAGGACAAGATATTTTCTGAGAGCCGGGGCCTTGTGCCCCGGCTCTTTTGTCGGCTCCAGGACAGGAATTGGTAATATTTTCCTTGTAATTTGTAGCCAAACAGGGTATAATGGTCGGCAAGGATCAGGAGCATAGCATCTTCGTGAAGGTTAGGAGACGGAACTATGTCACAATTTGACGCGGTAGTCATCGGCGCCGGCTTTGCCGGAGCCGTGGTAAGTCGTGTCCTGGCGGACGCGGGCAAAAAGGTCCTGCTGCTGGAGCGGCGGGAGCATATCGGCGGCAACGCCTACGACTGCATCGACGACGCGGGGGTCCTCATCCATAAATACGGCCCCCACATCTTCCATACCAAGGACAAGCGGGTCTATGACTTTTTGAGCCGTTTTACCGCCTGGCGGGACTATGAGCACCGGGTGGTGGCCAATGTCCATGGCCAGCTCATGCCCGTGCCCTTCAACCTGACCAGCCTGGACATCGCCTTTGAAGACCGGGCCGGGAAATTTGCCCAAAAGCTGCTGGACACCTATGGCGAGGGGAAAAAGGTCACCATCCTGGAGCTGCGGCAGAGCGCCGATGGAGAGCTTGCCGAGCTTGCCGACTACGTCTACGAAAACATCTTCAAGGTCTACACCATGAAGCAGTGGGGCCAGAAGCCCGAGGACATCGACCCCAATACCACCGCCCGGGTGCCGGTGTTCCTCTCCCGGGACGACCGGTATTTCCAGGACCCTTACCAGGGAATGCCCCAGGAGGGGTATACCAGCCTCTTTGAAAAAATGCTGGACCATGAGAACATCGAGTTGCGCCTGAATACCGACGCTTCCAAGCTGCTGACCCTGACCCAGGTGGGCACCGCTCTGGTGGAGGGCGAGGTGTTCAAGGGCCCTATCGTCTATACCGGCGCGGTGGACGACCTCTTCGAGCGGCGCTTTGGCCGCCTGCCTTACCGCACCCTGGACTTTGTTTTCGAGACCCATCCGGTGGAGTGGTACCAGACCCACGGCACGGTGAACTACACCGTGGACCAGCCCTACACCCGCATCACCGAGTTCAAGCACCTGACCGGCCAGGCGCTGTCCAAAAAGACCACCATTGCCAAGGAATATTCCAAGGAATACACCGGCGAGGACGGGCAGATCCCCTACTACGCCATTATCAACGACGAGAATAAGGCCCTCTATGCCCGCTATGCCGCCCTGGCCGGAGAGTATCCCAACCTCCATCTGCTGGGCCGTCTGGCGGAGTATCAGTACTATAATATGGACGCCATCGTGGGCCGGGCCCTGGACCTGGCCGAGCAGCTGAAAGCCCAAGAAAAGAAAGGATGAGTCCCATGGCGCAAAAGCTCATTACCTTCGCCGTGCCCTGCTACAACTCCGCGGAATACATGGATCACTGCGTCCAAAGCCTCCTAGCCGGCGGCGAGGACGTGGAGATCATTTTGGTGGACGACGGCTCCACCAAAGACGACACCCCCGCCATCTGCGACCGCTACGCCGCGGAGTACCCCGACATCGTCCGGGTCATCCACCAGGAAAACGGCGGCCACGGCGAGGGGGTCAACCAGGGCCTTCGCAACGCCACGGGCGTCTACTATAAGGTGGTGGACTCCGACGACTGGCTGGACGAAGAGGCCCTCCACAAGGTGCTGGATAAGCTCCGGGAATTTGTGGCCAAGGGCCATCCTCTGGATGTGATGATCGCCAACTACGTCTATGAGCACGCCGAGGACAACACTCAAAAGGTCATGGACTACAAAAACGTCTTCCCCGTGAGCAAGGTCTTTACCTGGAAGGACGTGGGCCGCTTCGGCGTGAGCCAGTATCTGCTGATGCACTCTGTCATCTACCGAACCCAGATGCTCCGGGAGAGCGGCGTGGAGCTGCCAAAGCACACCTTCTATGTGGACAATATCTTTGTATACTATCCGCTGCCCTGGGTCAAGACCCTCTACTATATGGACGTGGATCTCTACCGCTACTTTGTGGGCCGTGCCGACCAGTCGGTGCAGGAGAGCGTGATGGTGGGCCGGGTGGACCAGCAGGTGCGCATCACCAAGATCATCATCGACGCCCATGATCTGGACGCCGTCAAGGCCAAAAGCCCGAAGCTGGCCAAGTATATGTTCAACTACCTGGCTATGATGATGACCATTTCCTCTGTGTTCCTCATGCTGGACGGCTCCAAGGAGAAGCTGGCGGACAAGGACGCGCTGTGGGCTTATTTGAAGGAAAAGGATCTCAAACTCTACCGCAAGATCAAGTACCGCTCCCTTGCCATGTGCGGCAACCTCCCCAAGTTCATCACCATCCCCGGCTACCGCCTGGCGCAGAAGATCTATAAATTTAATTGACCGAAGGGTGACAATACAAATCAGGAGGGCCTTGTTGACAAGGCCCTCTTTTTCTGTTATTCTAATACTACCCCCCAGGGGAGTGTTCGTTTGAAAGGAGTGCTTGCCTATGCAGGCCGACCACAAGAAGATCCAGCGGCTTTTGAAGACCGCCCGGGGCCAGATCGACGGCATTTTGGGCATGATCGACGACGACCGCTACTGTCTGGACATCTCCCAGCAGGTGATGGCGTGCCAGGCCATGCTGGCCAAGGTGAACCGGGAGATCCTGACCGCCCACTTGACCCACTGCGTGAAAAACGCCAAGACGGACGCCGAGCGGGAGCGGAAGGCGGAAGAATTGACCGCCCTTTTGGGTAAACTAATTCCCTGAGGAGTTGAGCGTATGAAGGAGAAATTCACCGTCACCGGCATGACCTGCTCGGCCTGTCAGGCCCATGTGGACAAGGCGGTGCGCAAGCTCGACGGCGTGTGCGAGGTCAACGTGAACCTGCTGGGCGGAGCTATGACCGTAGAGCATGACGACAGCGTGACGACCCAGGCCATCGTAGAGGCCGTCACCAAGGCGGGCTACGGGGCCAGCGCCCAGACCCAGGGCGCTGATAAGACCACGATGCGGCAAGCGGACCGGGCCGGAGGCATGGAGGAGGAGCTTCGGGGCATGAAGCGGCGGTTCGTCGCGTCCCTTTGCTTTATGCTGCCCCTTTTCTACCTCTCCATGGGCCACATGATGGGCCTGCCGGTGCCCTCTATCTTCCACGGCCTGGAAAACGCCTTTTTGCTGGCCTTTACCCAGTTTTTGCTCACCATCCCCATTCTTATCATCAACCAGAAGTATTTCCGGGTGGGCTACACCAGCCTCTTTCGGGGCGGGCCCAATATGGATACCCTCATCGCCGTGGGCTCCACCGCCGCGGTGGTCTATGGCGTGGCCGCCCTCTACCAGATCGGCTGGGGCCTGGGCCACGGCGACTGGCCGCGGGTGGAAAAGTGGTCCATGGACCTCTACTTCGAGTCCGCGGGCATGATCCTCACCCTCATCACCCTGGGCAAATTCCTGGAGACCCGCTCCAAGGGCAAGACCGGCCAGGCCATTGCCCGGCTCATGGACCTGGCCCCTAAGACGGCCCAAGTGCTCCGGGATGGCGTGGAGACAGAGGTGCCCATCGAGGAGGTCCGGGTGGGGGACCACGTGGTGGTCCGGCCCGGCGGCAGCGTGCCGGTGGACGGTGTGATCGTGGAAGGGGCCTCGGCCTTGGACGAGTCAGCCCTTACCGGCGAGTCCATCCCCGTGGACAAGACCGTGGGCGACAGCGTCATCGCCGCCAGCCTCAATACCTCCGGGGCCTTCACCATGGAGGCCACCCGCGTGGGCGCGGACACCACCCTGGCCCAGATGATCGCCCTGGTGGAGGAGGCGGGCGCGTCCAAGGCGCCCATCGCTAAGCTGGCCGACAAGGTGGCCGGGGTCTTTGTGCCAGTGGTCATGGGCATTTCCCTGATCACCGCCATCGTGTGGCTGGTCACAGGTCACAGCGTGGAGATGGCCCTGACCTCCGCTGTGGCGGTGCTGGTCATCTCCTGCCCCTGCGCTCTGGGCCTTGCTACCCCGGTGGCCATCATGGTAGGCACGGGCAAGGGGGCGGAAAACGGCATTTTGCTCAAGTCCGCCGAGAGCCTGGAGACCCTCCATAAGGTGGACACCGTGGTGCTGGACAAGACGGGCACCATCACCCAGGGAAAGCCCCAGGTCACGGATGTGCTGCCTGCCTCGGGCGTGGAGCGTGAAGCGCTGGTGGCGCTGGCCGCCAGTTTGGAGGCCAAGAGCGAGCATCCGCTGGCCAGGGCGGTGGTGGACTACGCGGACCAAAACGGCGTTTCCACCAGCCCCGCCACCGATTTCCAGGCCCAGCATGGCCGGGGCGTATCGGCTACAGTGGACGGCAAGGCGCTGTTGGGCGGCAACGCCGCCGCCATGGAAGCCCAGGGCGTGGACGTCTCCGCCCTGGCCCAACGGGCGGCGGAGCTGGCCGGACAGGGCAAAACGCCCCTCTATTTTGCCGCGGGCGGCGCTCTGCTTGGCCTCATCGCCGTGGCTGATACCGTCAAGCCCACCTCCCGGCAGGCGCTGGAGGAGCTGAAGACCCTGGGCCTGGAGGTCGTGATGCTCACCGGCGACAATCCACGCACCGCCCAGGCCATTGCCGATTCCCTGGGCATCCAGCGGGTGGTGGCCCAGGTGCTGCCCGCGGACAAGGAGCGGGAGGTGGCCCGCTTGCAGCAGGAGGGCCATGTGGTGGCCATGGTGGGCGATGGGATCAACGACGCTCCCGCTCTGGTCCGAGCCGACGTGGGTCTGGCCATCGGCGCGGGGACCGACGTGGCTCTGGAGAGCGCCGACGTGGTGCTGATGAAGAGCGACCTGCGGGATGTGCCCACCGCCGTGCGGCTTTCCAAGGCGGTCATCCGCAACATCAAGGAAAACCTCTTCTGGGCTTTCTTCTATAACTGCATCGGCATCCCCCTGGCCGCCGGGGCGTTCTATCCCATCCTGGGCTGGCAATTGAACCCCATGTTTGGTGCGGCGGCCATGTCGTTAAGCTCAGTGTGCGTGGTGACTAACGCGCTGCGGCTACGGTTTTTCAAGGCATCCAACAGGGAAGACCCTGTGGAGGATACGATCATTCAAAAGGAGGACACGAACATGACAACGCTGAAGATCGAGGGTATGATGTGCAACCACTGCGTCTCCCACGTCTCCGCCGCGCTCCACGGTGTACCCGGCGTGGACAGCGTGGAGGTGAGCCTGGAGGGCAAGTCGGCCACGGTGGGCGGCTCTGCCGATGTGGAGGCCCTCAAGTCCGCCGTCCAGGGCGCGGGCTATGAGGTCGTGGGGGTGGAATAAGCGCCTCTCTCAACACAGCGCATAAGAAAACACCCGGACGACTGTCCGGGTGTTTTCTTATCCTGTAACGGGGCTTCTTATTTCACCGTGAATCCCAGGGCGTCGGCCAAGTCGGAGAGCTTGTAGAAGGTGTAGCCGCCCTCGCTGGCGTCGGTAAAGACCACGGCGTCCAGGTTGACCACCTTACCCTTGACGCTGGTGGCGTAGGAGGGGGCGGCGTAGCGCACATCGCCGGTGAGGGCGGCGGTGGTCTCCGCGCCGGAGGGGACATAGTCCTCGCCGGGCACCAGGGCCACGCCGTGATCCCAGGTGACATTGAATTTGGCGCCGGTCCCGGTCAAAGCGGTGGCTACATCCCGGACCCAGGCGTAGGCCTCACCGTCCACGGTAATGGTCTTCACGTCCTTAACGTTGACCCCGGCCTGGATCTTGGCGGTGCCGGCGGTAGCGTCGGCAAAGGCGTGGGTCTCCACACTCATGTCCTTACCCGCGAAGGCGTCCCAGCCGCCCAGCCAGGCCTTGGGCTCCATGGCGGTGCCGTCGGCGATGGCGGGGGAGGCAAACTTGGTGGCCCAGGGAGCCCGCTTGTCCAGGTTGCTCAGACCGGGCAGGACCTCGACGGTATTGAACTCGCCGCACAGAGCGGACCGACCGCTGAGGGAGTCCAGCCAGCCCTCGGGCAGGACCAGAGAGCCTTCTGCGCCGTAGGAGGGCTCGACGATGGTATTGGCAAAGACAGTCTCGCCGGTGGTGGACTGCCAGGGACGGCCAAAGTAGCCCGCCTTGGACACCAGAGTGGAGGCGGTGTCGGTATTGGGGATGGTGGACTGGACGGTGCAGTTCAGCATAAGGAAGCCCCGGGTGGCGGTGTGACGGGGAGCGGTGATATAGCCCCGGTCAAACTCATGCTCGCTGGTGTTGAACACCAGATCGCACTTGGCGAAGACGGCGGTCATGGGGCCGTAGATGTAGTCGGTGGAGCCCAGGATGTCGCAGTCATAGAAGGCGGCAAAGACGCCGTCGCCGCCGTAGAGGGTGTCCTGCCGACCGATGAACTTGCAGTTTTCAAAGTACATCTCGGTGCAGTTGTCGGTGATGGACAGGGCCCCGGCCCGCTCCTTGTAGGTGTAGTCCTGGACGGTGGTGTCGCCCACGGTCTTCATCTCGGCCCGAGGGGCGGCCTTATTTTCCTTGCACTCGGAGTTGGGCACGATCACATCGTCCACGCTCTTGGCGGAGACATACTGGTTGAAGGAGTTCTCGAAGATAATGCCGTAGCACTCGATGCCGCTGGCCTTCAGCAGCACCGTGGAGTTCCAATAACTGTCGTTGTCCACGCCGTCGCCGGGATTGACGAAGGACTCATAGCCGTTTTCTTTGTTGACGGCCAGCAGCTCGGGATCATACTTGCACTGGTCGTTCATGGAGTAGTAGTTGTAGCCGCAGCCGTAGTAGTGGGTGATGCGCACAGCGTTGGCGTCGATGTTCACGCCCTTGTCGATGACCTTCAGGCTGGGGGTGGCGGAGGCGTTTTTCAGCGTGACGTTGGGCACGTCCACCACCAGCATCTCTTCATAATTGCCCGGATCGATGGCGATGGTGACCCGCTGGGTCTCATCCCGCTTCATGGCCCGGACAGCGGCCACGGCCTCGCTGACGCTCTTGTAGTCCTTGCCCGCGCCCACGGTGACAGTGGCCTTGTAGGGCTCGGGCGCTTCAGGAGCGGCGTTGGGGGCAAAGGCCACGGCCTTGGTCACATCAGCCCCGGCCACGGTGAGGTTGGAGGTGAGCTTCTGGGTCCAGGCGTCCGCCCCCGCCCCGGTGACCTTTACGTCGTAGACCCCATCCCGGAGAGAGATATGATCCGTGCCCTGGAAGGTGTAGGTGTAGGGGTAGATGTTCTTTTCGCTGTAGGGCACCAGCCGGGTGTCCCCCTTCTCGCCGGCCTCATTCAGGTTGGTGAAGGTGAAGGTGGCGTCGCTGAGGTCGGTCAAGCCGGTGGGGGCGATGGTGACCTTGTGGGTGGGCTTGGCGGTAAAGGTCACGTCGGCTCCGGCGTCGGCGTCATACTTCACCTGGGCAGCGGAGGAGAGGTCGTAGTCGTTGACCCCGGAGATGACCACACCGTAGGTCATGCCCTGCTCCAGCACGGCGGTGTAGCTGTCGCCAGAGACGGTGATCTGGGGCACATAAGCGGTGTCGGCGGTGGGCTTGAAGTCAAGGGCCAGTTTGCCAAGAGCCTCCTGGCTGAGGCCCTGGATCTTGCCGGTGACAGTGACCAGAGGAACGGCCACCACGGTGAGGTCCAGATTCTGACTTGCGCTCTGGCCGTCCAGGGTCAGCACATCGCTGCCGGACACCACATAGCCGTTGGCGTTCAGCAGGGAGACCTTATAAGTGAAGGGGGCGGGCAGCTCAGTGGAGTAGCCGGTCTCGCCCACCTGGGCGGCGATGACCGCACCGTTGGTGGTATTGGTAAAGGCGATCTTGTAGTCCCGGAGCCCGGCGGGCTGGGTGACGGCGCCGGAGACCACGGTGTGCTTGGCGTGCTCACGGTAGATGCGGGCGATGACCAGTTTCTCGGTGGCCGACCAGAATTTATAGGTGCCCGTCTCCCGGGGATAGAACACCATAGTCTGGGCGTTGCCGCCGCCGGCGGTGAAGTTCTGGGCGTCCTCGTCGCCATTGGGGCCGGTGAAGGTGATCAGGCTCTCGCCGCCGTTGGAGCCGGCGATGACGGTGACCTTATCCCCGGCGATGAGGTCGATGGATACCCACACGTCGGGGTTCTTACCGGAGTTGGAGTAGATGTAGCCCTGATAGACCGTGCCGTCTTCCCCCAGCAGGGACTTGTTATCCTTGCGGGTCAGGGATTCGTTCACGGTGCGGATGCGGTGGGTGTTAGGCTTACCGCCGTCATTGAAGGCGATGCCCGTGCCGCTTTGGAAACTGGGCAGGGTGTTGCCGTCGCTGCCCGCCACGGTGCCCTCGGGATACCAGGAGTTGATATCATCGGCGGTGAGCTGGTTGTTGTAGACGCTCTCGTCCAGCTGCTCCGCGCCGAAGTCCCAGACGTCGATCTTGTCCGTCTCTGCCGCAGAGACAGCCGGGACCAGGGAGAGGAGCATGACAAGGGCCAGGGCCATTGCCAGCAGCTTGCGGGTCTTACTCATGGTACATACCTCCAAAATTCATAAACTTGCGCCGAAAAACCGGCAGTATACTGTCTAAATTGTACCACAACAAGGCCCCTTGTGCAAGGGGCCCGGACAAGTTTTTCGAAAGACTGTTATGCCGTGACCACCGCCTCGGCGACCTTGATGCCATCGGCGGCGGCAGAGGTGATGCCGCCGGCCCAGCCTGCCCCCTCGCCGCAGGGATAGAGCCCCCGCACCGCCGACTGGAGGTCCGCGCCTCGCGGCAGCCGCACCGGGGAGGACGAGCGGGTCTCCACCCCGGTCAAAAGCGCGCCGCCGTCGTCAAAGCCCCGAAGTTTTTTGCTAAGGGCCGGGATGGCTTGCCTAAGAGAGTCCGTCACGAAGCCGGGCAGGCACCGCCCCAGATCCGCCGCCGTTACACCCGGACGGTAGCTGGGAGTTAAGAAGCTATCCAAAGAGGGGACTTTCCCACCCAAAAACGACGCTAAATTCTGCCCCGGGGCCACAAAGTCCCCGCCGCCCAGGTCGTAGGCCAGCCGCTCCCAGCACTCTTGGAAGGCAAAGCCCGCCAGGGGGTCGGTCCCTTCAAAGTCAGCGGGGGAGACCCCCACCAGCAGTCCGCCGTTGATGTTGGCCCCGTCCCGGGCCCGGTTGCTCATGCCGTTTGTGACCATGCTGCCCGCTTCGGAGGACGAGCAGACCACCTGCCCGCCGGGACACACGCAGAAGGAGAAGACACCCCGGCCGTTTGGCAGATGGGTGGAGAGCTTATAGCTGGCGGGTTCCAGCTTGGCCCAGGCGGGACCGTACTGGCTCTCGGAGAGGGCGGCCTGGTCGTGCTCGATGCGCACGCCCAGGGCAAAGGCCTTGTGTTCCATGGGAACGCCTCTGGCGCGCAGCATAGAAAAGGTGTCCCGGGCGGAGTGGCCCAAGGCCAGGATCAGGGTGTCGCAGGGCAGGGAATAGGGCCCCTGGGGGCCGTTTACCGTGATGGCCGCCACTGCTCCATTTTGAATTTTTACATCGGTCAGGGTGCTGGAAAAGCGGATGTCGCAGCCCAAAGCGAGGAGCTGGGCACGGAAATTTTTCAATACGTCGGCCAGCGCGTCGGTACCCACATGGGGCTTTTGGACATATAAGATGTCCTCGCTCGCACCCATCTCCACAAAGGTCTCCAGCACGGCGCGGACCCGGGGGTCGTGGATCCCGGTTTGGAGCTTGCCGTCAGAGAAGGTCCCAGCCCCGCCCTCGCCAAATTGGACATTAGAATTTTCGTCTAAGACCCCGCTGCGCCAGAGGGCTTCTACATCCTTCTGCCGCTGCTCCACCGGTTTGCCCCGCTCCAATACGATAGGCGGGATACCGGCCCGGGCCAGAAACAGCGCGCTAAAGAGCCCCGCGGGGCCCATGCCCACCACCACTGGCCGCCGGGCGCTGGGCGAACGGGTGACAGCGGGGAAGGCGTAAGGGGTCTCCTGCACCGCCGTCACCTTGCCGCCGCAGCGCTTCAAAAGGGCCTGTTCGTCAGGCAGTTCGCAGCGCACGGTGCAGACGTAGTGGACGTCGCCCTTTCGCCGGGCGTCCACGCTTTTGCGGTGGAGGATCAGCCGTGGTAGCTGACGTTCGGACAGCCCTAGAACCTTGGCCGCCTTGGCGCGCAGCTCGTCCATGCCGCCGTCCAACGAGAGATTCAAATCAGAGATCTGGAGCATACCGCATCAGCCTCGCAGAGTTTCACGCCTAACGGCGTGAAAAAATCATAAGGATGTTTGCCAGTGGCATGTACCTCGGCAAACATACCTTGCGCCCCGCAAACGTGCGCCTGAAAGGCGTGCGCTGCAGCGGGGCGAAAAAAATCCCCTCAAAGGCATCGCCTTTGAGGGGAAATCTCTTAGAGCTTCTCTTCCAGCTTGGCGCTCTTGCCCACGCGGGTGCGCAGATAGTAGAGCTTGGAGCGGCGGACCTTGCCGTGGCGGACCAACTCGATCTTCTCCACGGTGGGGGCGTGAACGGGGAAGACCTTCTCCACGCCGACGCCGAAGGAGACGCGGCGCACGGTGATGGTCTCGGCGATGCCGCCGTGCTTCTTGGCGATGACAGTGCCCTCAAAGACCTGGATACGCTCCCGGGAGCCCTCCTTGATCTTCACGTGGACCCGGACGGTGTCGCCGATCTGGGCGGTGGGCACATTGTCCTGCTTCATGTTCTTTTGGTTGAATACGTCCAGCTTGTTCATGGAATGATTCCTCCTAAGTTTATAGGCGTTCATGGGCGTTTGCGTAAAACCCCAGAGGACCACCCTTTATTGAGACCAAAATATAATACCACGCCGGAAGAAAAAATGCAAGAAAAATTTTCAAAAAATAGGTTTTCTCTCTTCTGGGCCAGGTTGACAGTCCTGTCAGCGTGTGCTAGAATCCCTCTTACGCGCCATCGACGCGTGTGAAATCAAGAGAGGAGTCGATTTTTCATGGATCTGTCTGAACTTTACAGGTATAGCTCTGGCTATCACCACTCCGGTGCGGACACCATGGCTACCCTGGGCATCCTGGCCTTTATCGCGGCCCTGGTGTGCACGGTGCTGCTGATGGTGCTGGTGACGCCGGAGAAGCGCCGTGACCGCCTCAACACCTTTTTTAAGGCGTTGGCAGATCTGTTCAACTTCAAAGGTCTGCTGCTGGAGTACATCCTCAAGGCGCTCTACATTTTCCTGACCCTCTGCAGCATTTTTACCGGCTTCTTCAGCCTCTTTACCGAGCCCCTGACCGGCCTGCTGCTGATGATCCTGGGACCCATCGTGCTGCGGGTCGTGTTTGAGTTCTACATGATGCTTGTCATTCTGGTCAAGAACGTGAGCCAGCTCAACGGCAAGATCCCCGGCAAGAGCGCCGACCCCTTTGCCCTGCCCAAGCCCGAGAAGGAGGATGAGGAGGGTTAAAGCCTCCGACCGATCCCGATCACGGAAAAAGCGGACCTGAGAGACGCTCTCTCAGGTCCGCTTTTTGTCTTATTCAATACTGTAAGATCAGGTCGTCCACGTCCTGAAGGTCGCTGGTCTGCAGGGTGTATATCCCGTCCCCGTCTGCCGAAACAAGCACCAGCTTGGTCACTGCCGCTCCAGTGGTGACGGCGTCCAGCCGGGCGTATAAGTAGTCGTACACTGTCTGGGCCCACAAGGCCTCGTAGGTCTCCCGCTCCTTACGCTGCTGGGCGGGGGTGGGATCCTCGCCTTCCACGGTGTTTTTGTCGTTGACGCCATCCTCACCATTCTGGTCAGGGGGAGTATGATGGGCCTCAAATTCCTCTTGCAGAGACTTGAAGCCGTCGGCGTAGGCAGCGGCAAAGAAGGTCACTGGCGTCACCGTCAGCTCCACGCAGTAGCGGCCAGTGTCCAGGGCGGTAGCGGTCTTTACGGTGTAGTTTGCCCGGGCGTAGACCTGGTCCAGCAGCTCCAGAAAGTCCGCCTTCAGCTGCCGGGACATAAACTGCTCTTCCAGATCAAAGCGCAGGCACAGCCGCTGGGAGAGCTCCGATTCCAGATTGGTCTGAAAGGCGTCCTGGGCGTCCTGGGCGGTGTGGTCCACCAGGGTGAGATAACTGTCGCTGGGCTGGCCGGTGTAGGTCTCGTCCAGCACACCCTGGACGTACACCACGGCGTTGTGGCGGCTCATCTGACTGCCCGCGGTGGAGCACCCGGCGCACAGGGCCATAGCGGCACACAAAGCTGCCGCGGCAAAACGTCTCTTTCTCACCATAGCCCTTATTCCCCGCAGATGTCGAAGATGGCCTGGGTGAAGATCTTGGCGCTGAGGAGCAGGTCGTCCACCCGGGCCTGCTCGTTGGCCGCGTGCATCTTGGGGTCAAAGCCGGGGAACTCACAGCCGAAGGCCACGCCGCCGGGGATGTCGTGGACGTAGGTGCCGCCGCCGATGGCGATGGGCTTGGGGTCGGCAACGCCGGTATACATGGAGTAGCACTTCAAAAGGGTCTTCACAAAGGGGGAGTCCGCCGGCACGCAGTGGACGGTGGTCATATCCGGATCGCCGGTGACGGCGATGCCCCACTGGGCAAAGGCGGCCTCGCAGACCTTTTTGCAGTTTTCCTCGTTGGAGCTCAGGGGGAAGCGGCAGTCGAACTTGGCGGTAAAGCCCGCGCCGTCCAGGCGGATAAGGGCTAGGTTCAGCGTCAGCTCTCCGCTCTCGGCGTCGGCGCTGGCGATGCCCAAAGCCCGGCCCCGGTTGTCCCCGAAGGGGAAGAGCTGGGCCAGGGCCTTCACCGCCTGGGTGCTGGCGCACTCGGCCAGGGGCAGCCGGTCCAGTACCTCCAGCAGGGCCTGGATGGCGTTGACGCCGTCGTCCGGGCTGGCGGCGTGGGCGTTTTTGCCGTGGCAGAGGATACGAAGATCCTGGCCCTCGGCCTTTAGCTCGAATTTCGCCCCGGTGACCTTTTCCGCCTGACACACCAGGGACTCCAGAGCCGGGTCGGCGTCCAGGCCCACCACCAGCGCCTCGGCCTCGGGAGGCACCACGTTGAAGCGGAAGCCGCCGGTGAGGGCGGTCACTCGGGGGGTGGCGGTCTCGGCGGACCAATCCATGCCGAAGTCGGGGTGATAGTGGCCCTTTTCGATGTGGATGACGGGGAAGTCCGCGTCGGGGGTGAAGGAATAGGGGGCGTAGGGCTCACGGTCATAATAGTAGGCGATGTCGGCGCTGCCTGACTCCTCGTCGGTGCCCAGGATGAGCCGGACGTTTTTCTGGACTCCGCCCAGGTCCCGGACGGCCTTCATAGCCATCAAAGCCGCGCACACCGGGCCCTTGTCGTCGCTGACGCCCCGGCCATAGAGCATGCCGTCTCGCTCCACGCAGGTGTAGGGGTCGGTGTCCCAGCCCGAGCCCTCGGGCACCACGTCCAGATGGCCCAGGATGTGGAGCTGGGTCTCGCTGTCGTTGAGGTCCACCGTGCCTACGTGGTCGTGGTAGTTTTCCGCCCGGAAGCCCAGCTCCGTGCAGAGCTTTAAGCCCTCCTCCAAGGCGGCCTTGGGGCCGGGGCCAAAGGGGGCACCGGGGGCGGGGTCTCCCTTCACGCTCTTGACGGCCACCAGCCGGGAAATGGCGGCGATCAGCTCCGCCCTCGCCTCGGGGCGGTCAAAATAGGCGTCGATCCTTGCTTTATCCATGGTGTGTTCCTCCTAATTCCCGCCCTCAGCCTGGGCGGTGAGTTGGTCGAGATATTTGTAGACGGTGTACCGGGAGACTTGGAGATGCTTGGCCACAAAGGGCACGGACTTGCGGTAGGAAAAGGCGTTTTTCTGGTCCAGCAGGGCCACGATCTTCACCCGATCGTTTTTATTGAGGGCGTTTACCGGCTTGCCCACCGCCGCCAGGCATTCGTCAAAGATCTGCTGCAACCCGTGGTCGGGATTCTCCCACAGCGCGCTCTGGAGATCGGCGTCGGCGCTCATCAGGTCCACCAGGATGCGGTTGGCGAAGACCAGGGAGCTATAGTCGAAGTCGATGCCCAGGGCCAGGTTATAGCCGTCGCCCATCATATGGAAGGTGGAGGACTTCAGCTGGGCCCCGGCGGGGGTGGTGGCGTAGAGGTTGACAAAGTCGGTGGTCATGGCGGTTTCGTCGATGAGCCGGGTAGAGCCCATGATGTCGGCGGTGGAGCCCACCTCCCGGCCGGAGACCTGGCCGTTGTAGATGGCCAGGATGGGGTGGCTGGGGTCGGACATATCCTGCACCAGCGTCTCGCACGACGAGCCGAACATCTCGGCGATGCCCCGGGCCGTGCGGTCCAGAAATTCAAAGGCCTGTTCGCGGGTCATGCCCCACCCCTCCTTATCCTCTGTTTGATCGCTTCCTATCATACAACAAATTGTCAAGTATTTCAAGTACCTGGGGTGAGAGGAGGAGCAAAGCGGTGAGGTTGGGCAGGGCCATGAGGGCGTTGAAAAGGTCGGCCAGCTGCCACACCGCCGTCACATCGCCCACCGCGCCCACCACCGCGCAGATCAGAAAGACCCAGCGAAAGGCGCTGGTGAACCGCTCCGAGCGGGCCAGGTGACTGAGCCCGCGCTCGCCATAGTAGCTCCAGCCCAGCAGGGAGGTAAAGGCGAACAGCAGCAGGCAAAGGGCCACCAGCGGCGCGCCCAGCGGTCCCAGCGTGACGGAAAAGGCCCGGGCCGACAGGGGCGCGCCCAGCATTCCCTCGTCCACCGTCCCGGCCCGGATGGCTGCCAGGGCCTGGGCCGGGACGTAGACCCCGGAGGTGAGAATGACCAGGGCGGTGACGCTGCACACCACCAGCGTGGCGAAAAACACCTCCACCATGCCCCACATCCCTTCCCGGCCGGGGCTTTCCACGTCAGCGGCGGCGTGGGCGATGGCGGAGGAGCCCAGGCCCGCCTCGTTGGTGAACACCCCCCGGGCCACGCCGTAGCGCAGAGCAAGGGAGGCTCCGTATCCCCCAAAGACAGCCTGGGGCCGGAAGGCCCCGTCCCAGATGGCCCGAAAGGCCCCGGGCAGAGCCGCCCTCTGGACAGTCAGGCACACCGCCCCTGCCGCCAAAAAAAGCCCCGCCATGATGGGCACCAACCGCTCGCTGAGCTTGCCCACCCGTCCGATGCCACCGAAGATCACCACTCCTGCTAGCGCCGCCGTCACAAGGCCCACGGCCCCTCTGGAAAGGCCAAAGGCGGCGTGCATGGACGCGGCGATGGAGTTGGACTGGACCAGTGCCCCGCCGGCCAGGCTGGCGGGAATGACAAAGAGGGAGAAGCAGTGGGCCAGAATTGGGCCAATAGGTTTACATAATCCTTGTTCCATATAGGACATAGGCCCGCCAAAATAGCCGCCGGGACCCTTGTTGCGGTAGCGCACGGCCAGAGCCTTTTCCGCAAAGCCCGTCATCATCCCCAAAAAGGCGGAGACCCACATCCACAGCACCGCCCCTGGTCCGCCCAGGAAGATGGCGGTGGCCACCCCCGCGATGCTCCCAGTGCCGATGGTAGAGGCCAGAGCGGTGCAGAGAGCCTGGACCTGGGAAAGACCCTTGGCCGGGCTGCTTTTGCCCCGGCGCAGCGCCCCCACCGTGCCCCGGAGCCAGGTGGAAAAGCGAAGCTGGAAGAAGCCAGAGCGCAGGGTATAATACCCGCCTACCACCGTGAACAGCACCAGCAGACAGGGATTCCACAGCGCGTCGGATAGTTTACATAAAAATTCCACGCCCGCCACCTCCTAAGTTTAAGAAGGTATGCGGGCGTGTCCTTTTTCATGTCATGGGCGCTCCGTTAGATCAAGGGGATAGACAGCGCCTTGCCGGGCTGGGGTGGGATCAGCTTGGCCCGGGTCAGAATGGGGGTCAGGGCGGTAAACAAAACCAGCAGCATCAGCGTTTGAGGCAGAAGCATAACGGTGTTCTTCCAAAGACTGGTGGTGGCGGTGGCAATGTAGCCGTAGCCGTAGAGGATGGCGCTCCACAGGCTGCTCAGCACTACGTTTTGAATGTTGGTCAGGAGCTTGGCCAGGAAGACCCGGGTGACGGTGAGCCGGGTGCGGTAGAGGAAGAGGGCGTAGATAAAGGTGCCCAGCATGGTGGTGAGCATATAACCCGGGAAATAGGGGCCAGAGGGCTTGAGAAGATAGTTGATGGTGTCCTCCGCCGCACCGAAGACCAGGGCGTTGAGAGGCCCGCCCACCATGCCGCACAGCGCCCGGGCCAGAAAGCCCCAGCTGACCTTTACCGAAAAAGGCAGCTGGATGGAGGGAACCAGGCCCAGGGCCCAGCAGGCGGCGATCATCAGTGCGGAGAAGGTGAGGACTCTGGGGCTTTTCATATCCGCCAGGGCCTGCCGCCAGTAGGCGGCGGAGAAGGGGGTGGGGTAGAGGACGGTGGACGTTTGTCGGGACATAAAAAGGACCTCCTTTTACACGGCAGGAAAGCCGCGTAAGAGGAGGCCAAAGCGTCCACCTATGCGGCAGCGGGATGCGGAGGACGCACTGCAAGCCTTGCGGCTTTTTCGTCCGGCGGACAACTCCCCGTTCCGCCGGCACTGGGCTCAGCTGAGCAACACGCGCCATCCTACTCTGCCATCTCTATGCGGGTATTGTACCCCATTTCCCGGGAAATTGCAAGAGGGATCTATTCTACGGTGACGGATTTCGCCAAATTTCGTGGCTTATCAATGTCACAGCCCCGCTGGAGGGCCACATAGTAGGCAAACAGCTGCATCGGCAGCACCTCCAAACTGGGCAGCAGCAGGGGATGGGCGTCGGGCAGGGGAATGATGGCGTCCACCTTGGGGGCCAGCCACCCGGTCTGAGCGGCGGCGGTGACGCCGATGACGTCGGCTCCACGGCTCTTGACCTCTACCACGTTGCTCACCAGCTTTTCAAACAGCGGCGCGTAGCCCGCCAGGGCCACCACCAGGGTGCCCGGCTCGATGAGGGAGATGGTGCCGTGCTTGAGTTCCCCGGCGGCGTAGGCCTCGGAGTGGATGTAGGAAATTTCCTTCAGCTTCAGCGAGGCCTCCAGCCCCACGGCGTAGTCCAGGTTCCGGCCGATGAAGAACATGGAGGCGTGGTTGAAATACTTGGAGGCCAGATACTGGATGTAGTCCCGGTGGTTCAGAATGGCCTCCATCTTCTCCGGCAGTTTCTGAAGGCCCCGCAGGAGCTCGTCAAATTCCTCCCGGGGCAGGGTGCCCAGGGTCTGGGCAAAGGAGAGGGCGATGAGGTACACAAGGGCCAGCTGGGTGGTGTAGGCCTTGGTGGTGGCCACGGCGATCTCTGGCCCGGCCCAGGTGTAGAGCACCTTGTCCGATTCCCGGGCAATGGTGGAGCCCACCACATTGACAATGGACAGCACCGTGGCCCCCAGCCGCTTGGCTTCCCGCATGGCGGCCAGGGTGTCGATGGTCTCGCCGGACTGGGAGATGACAAGGGCCAGGGTCTTATCGGTCACAATGGGGTCGCAGTAGCGAAACTCCGAGGCCAGGGTGACCTCCACGGGCTTTCGCAGCAGCTTTTCCATGATGTACTTGCCCGCCATGCCCACGTGGTAAGAAGAGCCGCAGGCGATGACGTAGAGCTTGTCGATCCGCTCCAGATAAGCCTTGCCGAAATCCACGCCCTCCAGCGCGATCCGCCCGTCTTGGATGCGGGGGGAGACCGTGTCCCGGAAGGCCTTGGGCTGCTCCATGATCTCCTTGGCCATGAAGTGCTCATACCCGCCCTTTTCGGCGGCGGAGATCTCCCAGTCTACATGGCAGATCGCCTTATCCACCGGCTGGAGATAGCGGTCATAGACCTCCGCGGCGTCGGGGGTCAAGACGGCGATCTCGCCGTCGTCCAGGTAGGAGACCTCCCGGGTGTATTTGATGACGGCGGTGACGTCGCTGGCCAGCATATGAAAGCCGTCTCCGTGGCCCAGGATCAGCGGAGAATCCTTCCGGGCAGCCACGATGCGGTCGGGCTGATCCTCACACAAAATGCCAAGGGCGTAGGCGCCCCGGATGCGGTGGAGCACCTTGGTCACCGCCTCCAGTAGATCGCCCTTGTAGTAGTAGCCCAGCAGCTGAGCCACCACCTCGGTGTCCGTTTCCGAGACAAAGGCCACGCCCTTGGATTCCAGGAAATCCTTGATCTCGGAGTAGTTTTCGATGATGCCATTGTGGACCACGGCAAATTTGCCGTCCTGGCTCACCTGGGGGTGGGAGTTCACGTCGGAGGGCTGGCCGTGGGTAGCCCAGCGGGTGTGGCCCAGACCCAGCGTGCCGCGGATCTTCTTTCCGCCGTCCAAAAGGTCGCTGAGAACCTTGAGCCGGCCCTTGGCCTTGTCCACCTGCAAGCCCACCTGGGGATGATAGACCGCCACGCCGGCGGAGTCATAGCCCCGGTATTCCAGACGGCTCAGACCGTCGAGCAGGATAGGTCCCGCCTCTTCCCGGCCTACATAGCCCACGATGCCGCACATATGGTCACCAGCTCCTTTCTAAACAAAAAACCTTGTGCCACAGGCACCAGTTTGACTAAACTCACGCTTCGCACTGGCTCAGTAAAGCTATTGTACCATCATACAACCGCGCCCCGCCAAACGCAAGAGCGAATCAAGAAATTTTTTCTAGTCCGGCAGCCTTGCATTTGCGCTTGTGGGCCGCTATAATAAAAAAAGACGAAAACCGTCGAAAAGTTTGCTGAAACACCATTGAGGACAGGAGTTTTCTGCATGAAAAAACGCCGCCTTTTGCCGTGGCTGTGCACCGCGGCACTGTCTGTATGCTGCTGCTGCGCCGCCGCCTCCGCCGCCAGCGCCTACCCCGACCTGCCCCAGAGCCACTGGGCCTATTCCTATATGGACCGGGCCGCCCAGTATAAGATCCTGCTGGGCCTGGGCGATGGCCGCATGGCCCCGGATGAGGAGCTGACCTGGGCCCAGTGCCTGACCATTGCCGCCCGGACCTTTGCCCCGGAGGACTACGCCGCAGCCCAGGGCGAGAGCTGGGACGCGCAGGCCTACAACGCCTGCGTGTCCGCGGGTATCCTGCTGGAGCCGGGGGAGGAGTTTTTGGACGTGTCGGCTGACCCGGCGAGCCTGGCCCGGCCCATCACCCGGCAGGATACCGCCGTGCTCCTGGAGCGTGCCATCCCCCAAGAGGTGACGGGTAAGCGCACCGCCTACGACTACGAGACCTGGCAGCAGGTCGCCCTGGTGGCCAGCGAGACCTTGGCCGATTTTTACAGCGCTCCCCAGACCCACTGGGCCTCGGAGGAAAGGCTGTTTGACCTGGAGATCGTCCAGGGCTCCCCGGCCCAGGACTGGGAGGGCAACGACATCCTCCTCTTCAACGGTGACGACATCCTCCGCCGCGCCGACGGCGCCACGCTGTTCCTCCGGGCTCTGGATAAGGCCGATGGCATCCATTACGGCGAGAAAAAGACCGTTACCATCCATGTGGTAGACGACCAGGGGACGCCGCTTTTGGACCCTGCCACGGTAGAGACCAGCGTGGGATACAGCGTGACCACAGCGGCGGAGGGGGTGACCGATGGGGCCCAGGCGTTGCACTACTACACCCTCTATCCCGAGGACCAGTTCTATGTGAGCGACAGCCAGACCATCTCCACCATCTGCGCGGACTACACGCTGGTCTACTACCCCATGAGCGAGATGGAACGGGCCCGGCAGGACTTTTTCGACGCGGTGCTCCGGGGCGAGATGAGCTATGAAGACTACTGGTGGCAGCCCTTTAACCGCTATGAGCTGGGGGAGAACGACCTGAAGCACTATATCCTCTTTGGCGACCGGGAAAAGCGGCGTTACAGTAGCCAGAGCGAGGCCAAGGCCGGCCAGACCACCGTCACCGTGCCCCTGTGGCGGATCGACAAGAATGGCGATAAATACGCCACCCAGGGCTCCTTCCAGATCAACGCCGCCCTTGCCGACGACGTGGTCAACCTCTTTACCGAGATCTTCAACGACCCCGAGCGGTTCCCCATCAAGGACTTGGGCGGCTACGGCTGGCGGGGAGACAGCGCCACCGGCGAGCATAACTGCGGCACCGCCATCGACATCAACCCCAACGAAAACTACCAGATCCGGGACGGCAGAGTCATGGTAGGCTCTTGCTGGAGTCCCGGCGAGGATCCCTATTCCATCGCGCCCACCGGCTCGGTGGTGCGCATCTTCGCCAAATACGGCTGGTCCTGGGGCGGCGACGCCTGGGCCGTGGACAGCGACCCCTCCTACGGCTACCACGATTACATGCACTTCTCCTACATGGGCGGCTGAGGGAGAGGACGGCCCCTTTGATAGAAAAACGCCCGACGGCCACGCCGCCGGGCGTTTTTGTTTTGCCGCCGGGTTTTTCAAATAGCCCTTGCGCCCAGCGGGATATTTTGGTATAATGAAAAAGAATTTGTGCTTATAGAACCTGGCTGGAAGGGGGGCTTGCTTTGAAGATCGACGTAATGGGGGTCGCCTTTGACGACCTGACCATGGACCAGGCTGTCCAAAGGGGCATGGAGCTGGCGGCCAGTGACGGCTTCGCCTATGCGGTCACCCCCAACCCCGAGCTTGTGATGATGGCCCGCAAGGATCCGGCCTACGCCGACGCTCTGGCCGGAGCGGCCCTGACCCTGCCCGATGGCATCGGCGTGATCTACGCCGCCAAGATATTAGGCCGTCCGCTTTCCGAGCGGGTCCCCGGTGTGGACTTTGCCTGTGGGGTCATGGAGGGTCTGGCCCGGACCGGCGGCAGGCTCTTTCTGCTGGGGGCCAAGCCCGGCGTGGCCCAGCAGGCGGCGGAAAACCTGAAGGAGAAATACCCCGGGCTGAACGTCTGCGGCACCCACGACGGGTATTTTCAGGACGACGGCCCGGTGGTGGAAGAGATCAAAAAAAGCGGCGCGGATGTGCTCTTTGTCTGCCTGGGCGCGCCCAAGCAGGAGAACTGGATGGTACAAAACGGCGCCGCCACCGGCGTGCATCTGGCCGTGGGTCTGGGCGGGTCGCTGGACGTGTTTGCCGGAACGGTGAAGCGGGCCCCGGAGCGTTGGCAGAAGCTGGGCCTGGAGTGGCTCTACCGGCTTTGTAAGGAACCCAAGCGCATCACAAGAATGGCCAAGCTCCCGGGGTTTCTATTGAAAGCCCTGTGGGCACGGGTGAGGGGGAAGTGACGGCGGTGAAGGGAAAACTCATTATCCTGGAGGGCACCGACGGCTCGGGCAAGTCCACCCAGTTTGCCCGGCTGTGCCAGCGCATGGAGCGGGAATCCCGGCCCTTCCATCGGCTGGTCTTTCCCCGGTACGACCAGCCCTCGTCCACCTTACTTCGGATGTATCTGCATGGGGAGTTCGGCTCCCACCCCAGCGATGTGAACGCCTACGCCGCTTCCACCTTCTACGCCGTGGACCGCTACGCATCGTGGAAGCAGGACTGGAGCGGCTGTTACCTGGGCGGCGGCACGGTGCTGTCCGACCGCTACACCACCTCCAACGCCGTCCACCAAGCGGGCAAGGTGCCGCTCGAGGAACGAGACGACTTCTTCGCGTGGCTGGCGGACTTTGAATACGGCAAGCTGGGTCTTCCTCAGCCCGATCTGGTGCTGTGGCTGGATATGCCCATTGAAAAGGCGGTGGCAAATCTCCGCCGCCGGGAGAGCCAGACCCACACCCAGGCCGACATCCATGAAGAGGATATGACCTATCTCCGTCACTGTCGCCTGGCGGCCCAGGCCGCCGCGGAGTTTTACGGTTGGCAGCGGGTGCCCTGTGTGGATGAGAAGGGCGATATTCGAAGCGTTGAGGACATCCACAGCGAGATCTGGTCCGCGGTGGCGCGGACCTTGGGATTATAAACGCGGGAGGTTAGGGTAGAATGGTTTATGTGTTGCTGGGAGAAGGCTTTGAAGAGTCGGAGGCCATCGTGCCGGTGGACCTGCTGCGCCGGGCCGGAGTAGAGGTCCGGTTGGTGGGGCTGAAGGGGAAGACGGTCACCTCGGCCCACGGCGTCACCGTGTCGTGCGAGTGCGCGCTGCAGGATGTGGACGAGCACAAGGCCAGGCTGCTGTTTTTACCCGGTGGACTGGGCGGCGTGGAGGCCATCTCGGCCAATGAAGGGGCTCTGGGCCTTATCCAGCGCTGCGCGGACCGGGGGACCTACATCGCCGCCATCTGCGCCGCGCCCACCATTCTGGCTCGGCTGGGGCTGCTGGACCGTCGCCACGCGGTGGTCTATCCGGGGATGGAGGAGCAGATGCTCTCCGCCGTGGTGCAGCCGGACAAGGCCGTGGTGGTGGACGGGCACCTGATCACCGGTCGGGCCGCCGGGTCCGCCTTTGACTTTGGCCTGAAGCTGGTGGAGATCCTCAAGGGCAAAGACGCCGCCGAGAGCGTACGCGCCGCGGTCCATTACCAGCGCTGCAAATAAGCGAAACGGGCGAGGCCCGAAGGCCTCGCCCGCCGCTTTGCCGGGATAAGTACCTCAGCAGCAGCAGCCATCGTTGCAGCCGCAGCCATCGTTGCAGCCACAGCCGTTGTTGCAGCCGCACCCGCAGCTGTTGCCGCTTCCGCCGCCGCAGCAGCAAAGCAGCACGATGATGATGAGGATGATCCACAAGCACCCGTTGTTATTGCCAAAACACATATCCGTTTCACCCCTTTCCTGTACCCCATCCTATGCCGGGGGGCAAGGGGTGGTGAGCTTTTGCGGGAGGAAAATTTACCATGGCTGAAACAAGACCTTCCAACTCTGCTGGGCCCCAGCGGCCCCACCGCGCCAGACGTCCCTCCACCAACCGCAGGGCCGCGGGAGCGGCTCTTTACGCAGTGGCGGTACTGGGCGTGTCGGTGCTGCTGGCCGCCATCGCCTGGGTCTTTGCCGGGGATGTGCTGGCCCTCAACAAAGCGCCCCACACCGCCGTCATCACGCTCTCGCCGGAGATCTTTTCCGACGTGGAGACCACCGTGGAGACCAAGACGCCCAACGGTGAGGTGGTAGAGGAGACCCGAACGGTCAAACGGGCCGACATGGGCGAGGTGGCGTCCATTCTGAAGGAAAACGACCTGATTGAGTTCAAGACCCTTTTTAAGATCTTTGCCTCAGTGACCGGCTCGGGCAAAAAGATCGCGCCGGGGACCTACGAGCTCAATACCGATATGGACTACCGGGCCATCATCTCCAGCATGTCCGCGGGCTCGGCCAGCCGCTCGGAGGTCTCCGTTACCATCCCAGAGGGCTACTCCATCGACCAGATCTTTGCCCTGCTGGAGGAAAAGGGGGTCGCTACCGCCGCGGATCTCCGCCAGACCGCCGCTGACCACGACTATCAATTCGATTTCCTGGAGGGCATTCCCCTGGGCGACTACCACCGCCTGGACGGCTATCTGTTCCCGGACACCTACCGTTTTTATATGGGAGAGGACCCGCTGTACGCCATCAACAAGATGCTGGTGAACTTCACCAACATGGTCTCCCGGGAGACCCGGGACAGCCTGGCGGCTGAGGGACGGGACCTCCACCAGATCATCACCATCGCCTCCCTGATCGAAAAGGAGACCGACGGCACCGACCAGGCCCTCATCGCCTCGGTGATCTATAACCGCCTGAATAACCCCTCCGTTACCAACGGCTATCTCCAGATCGACGCCACCCTGGCCTACCTCAACGGCGGCAAGGTGCCCACCGAGGCGGACAAGTCCATTGACTCGCCCTACAACACTTATCTCTATACCGGCCTGCCCCCCGGACCCATCGCCAACCCCGGCTCCGAGGCTATCTGGGCCGCCATGAACCCCAAGTCCAGCAACTATTATTACTATGCCCTGGGCACCGACGGCCTGCACCACTATTCCAAGACCTATTCTGAGCATCAGGCCTTTTTGGACTCTCTGCCCAAGAATTAGATCCAAGGCGGGCGAACGGTGTTCGCCCGCCTTTTGATGAAGAAAGCGAGGTGAGGACCATGCCGGTGGAGCTTTTATCCCCAGCCGGAGACGCCGAGCGGCTGGCCGCCGCGGTGGCCTACGGGGCCGACGCGGTGTATTTGGCCGGCAGCCAGTTCGGGATGCGGGCCTTTGCCGGGAACTTCGACGCCGAGGGGCTGAAAAAGGCCATCGACCTTGCCCACCGCCATGGCGTCCACGCCCACATCACCGTCAACACCAATCCCCGAAACAGCGAGCTGGAGGGACTGCCGGAGTATTTGGAGAAGCTCCAGGACTGGGGCGCGGATGCCTTGATCATCGGCGACCCGGGCGTTTTTATGCTGGCCCGGCGCTACGCGCCGGGCGTGAAGCGCCATGTTTCTACTCAGGCGGGAGTCACCAACTATGCCGCCGCCCAGTATTGGCACGACCAGGGAGCCAGCCGGGTCATCCTGGCCCGGGAGCTCCATCTGGACGAGGTGGCGGACATTGTGGCCAAGTCGCCCAGGGACCTGGAGGTGGAGGCCTTTGTCCACGGCGCCATGTGCGTGAGCTGGTCGGGGCGGTGCGTTTTGTCCAACTACATGACCGGTCGGGACGCCACCCGGGGGGCCTGTGCCCAGCCCTGCCGGTATAAATACGCTTTGATGGAGGAGAAGCGGCCGGGGGAGTATTTCCCCGTGTTCGAGGAAAACGGCGAGACCTTTATTTTGAACTCCCGGGATATGTGCATGATCGACCATGTGGGCGAGCTGATGGACATCGGCCTTGCCAGTCTCAAGATCGAAGGCCGGGCCAAGAGCGCCTACTACGCCGCCATCGTCACCGGGGCCTACCGCCACGCCATCGACGCTGCGGCGGCGGGGGAGGCGTTGGACCCGGTTTGGCGCGACGAGGTGGAGAAGGTCAGCCACCGCCACTATTCCACCGGCTTTTGGTACGGCTATCCCGGTCAGTATACCGAGGACGCCCGGTATATCCGTAATTGGCAGGTGGTGGCCCAGGTGCTGTCCTGCGACGCCCAGGGCCATGCCCTTTGCCTGCTCAATAATAAGTTTCAGGCGGGGGAGACCCTGGAGCTGGTGGGACCCGGTCTAGCGCCGGTGGCCTTTTCTGTGGAAGAACTGGCCGACGGCGCGGGGAACGCCGTGGCGGAGGTCCACACCCCCAGCAGCCAGTTCCAGATCAAACTGCCTTGCCAGGCTCCGGCGATGAGCTATTTGAGAAAAGAGGTCTGTTAGAGGCGTAGGGCGCGGCTTCCCAGACGCGCCGTGAGCAAATTCAGCGGACCGTCCAGGAGGCCGGTCCCTACAAGGACCGCTAAAGGTTTATGAAAATTGGTAGGGACCGCCGTCCCCGGCGGTCCGCGTCCTTGACACCGTTTCCGGGCCGTGATAGTATACTATAATTGTTCCAAGTCCTGTGTATACGGGAGGTATGTATGACACGTTTAGGCGAGACCCTGCGGGCCTATCAGGCCCGTGATCCGGCCTCACGCAGCAGGCTGGAGATCTTTCTTTTATACCCCGGCGTACACGCCGTCATCTTCCACCGGGTGAGCCACTGGCTGTGGCGGCACCATCTGCGGTTCTTGGGCCGGCTCAATTCCCAGCTCGGCCGCCACTGTACCGGCATCGAGATCCATCCCGGCGCCACCATTGGCCGCCGCCTGGTCATCGACCACGGTATGGGCATCGTCATCGGTGAGACCGCCGAGATCGGTGACGACTGTCTGATCTACCACGGCGTCACTCTGGGCGGCACCGGCAAGGACACTGGCAAGCGCCACCCTACCATCGGCAACAATGTGATGATCGCCTGCGGCGCCAAGGTGCTGGGACCCTTTAAGGTAGGGAACAACGCCCGCATTGCCGCCAACGCCGTCGTCTTGCAGGAGGTGCCCGCCGACGCCACCGCCGTGGGCATCCCCGCCAAGATCGTCCGCATCGCCGGGGAGAAGCCTGACTACGCCACCAACGTAGACCAGATCAATGTCACCGACCCGGTGCAAAAGGAGCTCCAGGCTCTGGCCCAACGGTTGGAGGCGCTGGAGAAAAAGGGACCGGAAAAGGAGTAAGGACGTATGAAATTATATAATTCCGCCAGCCACGTCAAAGAGAACTTTGTGCCCCATGAGCCGGGCAAGGTCAGCATGTATACCTGCGGCCCCACCGTCTACCACTTTGCCCACATCGGCAACCTGCGCTCGTATATCATGGAGGACGTGCTGGAAAAGGCCCTTCGCTGGGAGGGGTTTGCGGTAAAGCGGGTGATGAACATCACCGACGTGGGCCACCTTTCCTCCGATGCCGACACCGGCGAGGACAAGATGCTCAAGGGCGCGCAGCGCGAGCATAAGAGCGTCATGGAGATTGCGAAGTTTTATACCGACGCCTTCTTTGCCGACTGCGCCAAGCTCAACATCAAATACCCCGACGTGGTCCAGCCCGCTACCGGCATGATCGAGGACTACATCAAGGTCATCACCAAGCTGCTGGACACCGGCTACGCCTACGCCGCCGGCGGCAATATCTACTTCGACACCGCCAAGCTGGACAAGTATTACGTTTTCAACGACCACGACGCCGAGGACCTGCAGACCGGCGTCCGGGACAGCGTGGAGGAGGACGAAAACAAGCGCAATAAGACCGATTTTGTGCTGTGGTTCACCAAGTCGAAGTTTGAGGACCAGGCTTTGAAGTGGGACTCTCCCTGGGGCGTGGGCTATCCCGGCTGGCACATCGAGTGCTCCTGCATTTCCATGAAGTACCTGGGGGAGTATCTGGACCTCCACTGCGGCGGTATCGACAACGCCTTCCCCCACCACACCAACGAGATCGCCCAGTCTGAAGCCTACCTGGGCCACCCCTGGTGCAAGCACTGGTTCCACATCCACCATCTGAACACCAATGACGGCAAAATGAGCAAGTCCAAGGGTGAGTTTTTGACCGTCTCGCTGTTGGAGGAAAAGGGCTACGACCCCTTGGCCTACCGCCTTTTCTGCCTGCAAAGCCACTACCGCAAGGCCCTGACCTTCTCCTGGGACAACCTCTCTAACGCCCAGGGGACCTATGAAAAGCTCATCAAGCGCGTGGCCGCCCTCACCGAGGAGGGGACTGTGGACGCCCAGGCGGCGGAGCCGCTCAAGGCCAAGTTCCAGGAGGCCCTGGACAACGACCTCAATACCTCCCTGGCCGTGACCGCCCTCTATGATGTGCTCAAGGCCGACGTGAACGACGCCACCAAGCGATCCCTGATCGCCAGCTTTGACGAGGTGCTGGGCCTCAAACTCTTAGAGCACGCCGCCCAGCTCCAGGACAAGGAGAGCGCCCAGGCCGCCCCGGCAGAGCTGACGGGGGAGGACGCGGCCATCCAGGCCCTGGTGGACCAGCGGACCGCCGCCAAAAAGGCCAAGGATTTTGCCACGGCCGACAGCATCCGCGCCCAGCTGACGGACATGGGCGTGGAGGTCACAGACACCCCCCAGGGCCCGGTGTGGCGGAGGGTCTGACATGGCGCGCAACATGATGAAAAAGCGGGTGCTGAAGCTCCAGTTCAACGCGCCGCTGATCCTGCTGTTTTCCCTGGCCTCCCTGGCCGTTCTCATCGCCGACTATTATACCGGCGGCAAGGGCGACGGCCTGGGGGACTCCACGGTGCGGTTTTTCAGCGTCTACCGCACGTCCTGGGCGGACCCTGCCGCCTATGTCCGCCTCTTTGGCCATGTGCTGGGCCATCTGGACTGGAGCCACTATCTGGGCAACATCATGTTGCTTTTGGTGGTGGGCCCGCCCCTGGAGGAGAAGTACGGCAGTTGGACCCTTTTATGGGCCATGTGCGTGACGGCGGTGGTGTCCGGCTTAGCCTTTATCCTCTTAAACGGCAACGGTCTTCTGCTGGGCGCCAGCGGCATCGTCTTTATGTGCATCATGCTCTCCTCCCTTGCCGGGATGCGGGACGGGGCCATCCCCATCACCCTCATTCTGGTGGCCATCCTCTATCTGGGCGGCGAGCTGTGGGACGCCTTCACTGCCGCCAACTCGGTGAGCCATCTCACCCACATCATCGGCGGACTGTGCGGCACAGTCATCGGCTTTATCCTGGCCCGGCGGCGGAGATGAACAAGGTCATCGTCATCTGCGGCCCCACCGCCTCAGGCAAGACCGCCCTGGGCGTGGCCTTAGCCAAGGCCCTGGACGGCGAGGTCATCGGCGCGGACTCCATGCAGATCTACCGGGGCATGGACATCGGCACCGCCAAGCCCACGACTGAGGAGATGGACGGCGTGCCCCACCACATGATCGATGTGGCCGACCCAGCCGAGGACTTCTCCGTGGCCCGGTATGTGGACCTGGCTACCCCTATTGTGGAGGACGTGCTGGCGCGGGGCAAGCGGGCCCTCATCGTGGGCGGCACGGGGCTCTACATCGACAATCTGCTGGCTGGGCGTAGCTTTGCCGCCTTCTCCGGCGGGACCAGACAGGCGCTGGAGGAGCGCTGCGCCGCCCAGGGGCTGGACAAGCTCTACGCCGAGCTGGGCGAGGTAGACCCGGCCCGGCAGCGGCAGCTCCATCCCAACGACCAAAAGCGTATCCTGCGGGCCCTGGAGGTCTATTACGAGACCGGCAAGCCCATGTCCGTCTGGGACGCCGAGAGCCGGACCCGGCCGCCCCGCTTCCAGGCGGCATATATCGCGCTGAACTTTAAGGACCGGGCAGATCTGTGGCGGCGCATCGACGCTCGGGTGGACGCCATGATGGCGGCAGGGCTGGCACAGGAGGTCCGTTCGTTGCTGGACCGGGGCGTGCCGGCCACGGCCACCAGTATGCAGGCCATCGGCTATAAGGAGCTGGCCGCCGCCGTGGCCGAGGGAGGCGACCTATCCGCCGCCGCCCAGGAGGTCAAGCTCCGCTCCCGGCAATACGCTAAGCGACAGCTGAGCTGGTTTCGCCGCTATGAGAGCGCCCACTGGGTGGAGTGGGATAAAAGTCCAAATTTTTCCACCGCCCTCCAGGATTCGACAGCCTTCCTCACCCAAATGGGTATATGATACTGCCTGCGTAGTAGTCTGCGCGAAGGCCATATGCCAATTTGAAGAGGGAGCGTGTATACATGAAAAACACAAAGATCTTACAGGACGCTTTTTTGACCCGATGCCGCACCGCCCGGATGCCGGTGACCATGTTCTTGATGAACGGCTTCCAGATCCGCGGGTACATCACCGGCTTTGACCCCTTCGTGGTGGTGGTCCAGTCCGAGGAAAAGCAGCAGGTCATCTACAAGCACGCCATCTCCACCATCGTCCCCGAGCGGCGCATGGAGCTGGAGCCGGCGGAGGAGTAAGCAAAAGCGTCCTCCCCAAAGGAGGCAGGGCTACATATGAAACAGGGCACGCTGGTCACCCGGGTGATCATTTTGCTGCTGCTGGTGGCGGTGCTGGTCTACCTGGGCGTGTATATCATCCAGGGTTTTTCCGACCCCTACCAGTTGGTGGTGACCTATACCTACGAGCTCTATGACGACGTTTCTTTGGACGGCGTCGTGGTGCGCGCGGAGAGCCCTGTGCCCGGCGCGGCGCGGCTGGCGGAGGTGCTGCCCCAGGAGGGGGAGCGGGTCCGCGCCGGGGCTGCGGTGGCCCGGATCTACCAAAACGAGACGGCCCTGGCCGACCACCGCCAGGCCAAGGCGCTGGAGCTGGAGCTGGAGCAGCTTCAGTACGCCCTGCGCCGGGGCGACGCCGTCACCGACGCCAAGGAGCTGGACGCCCAGCTGGTCACCGACCTTGCCGAGCTGAAAAGTCACCTTTCCACCGGCGAGCTGGCCGACCTGGCCGACCGGGGCCTTTCCATCCGCTCGCTGGTGGTCAAGCGGACCTCCGACGCCGTCACCGGCGCGGAGAGCATAGCCCAGATCCAGCAGGCGGCCCAGGATGTGGAAAACCGTCTGAACGCCCTGAACGCCTCCTCCGCCCAGGGGACGGACCTGGTGACGGTGAATCGGGGCGGTGTGTTCTCCGGCATGGCCGACGGCCTGGAGGGGACGTTGACGCCGGAGAGCCTGGAGACCCTTACCGCGGCCCAGCTGGCCCAGCTCCAGAGCCAGGGTGTCCAGACCGACGAAAACGCTCTGGGTAAGCTCATCACCGACGCCACATGGTACTATGCCGCCACCGTAGACGACGCCACCGCCCAGCGCCTCACCGTGGGCCAGAGCTGTCTTTTGGCCTTCTCCGGCGACTTTGACCGGCAGTTGTCCATGACTCTGGAGCGCCTGGGCCCCGACGAGGACGGTCGCCGGGTGGCCGTCTTCTCCTCGGACCGTTATCTGAACCAAGTGACCCTCTGCCGCTTTTTGAGTGCCCGGCTGGTCTTTGAGACCTTCACCGGTATCCGCGTGCCCGATAAGGCCCTGCGGGTCCGTGACAACGACGACGGCACCACCACTGCGGGGGTATACACCCTGGTGGGCCGCCAGTGCGAGTTCAAGAAGGTGGAGGTGATCCGGGAGGGAGACGGCTTTTATCTGGTGAAAGGCACCGACGCCAACCGGAAGGTACTGCGGCCCGGCGATACCATTGTCCTCTCCAGCCGGGAGCTCTACGAGGGAAAGGTGGTGGCCTGAGATGGAAAACGCCATTCGCGTCAAGCTGGACGAGGCTCTGGACGTCATTGCCGACGCCGCCCGGGAGGTGGGCCGGGATCCCGGGGAGATCACCCTGGAGGCCGCCACCAAGACCCAGGACGCCGCCACCGTCCGCGCCGCCATCGCCGCCGGTGTCACCGTCTGCGGGGAAAACCGGGTCCAGGAGCTGTGCCAAAAGCTGGACGCCTTCGCCTACGACGGCGCGGAGGTCCACTTCATCGGCCATTTGCAGACCAATAAGATCAATAAAGTCGTGGGCCGGGTGGACATCATCGAGTCCATCGGCTCCATGCGGCTTTTAGAGGGCGTCAGCGCTTGCGCCACAAGACTTGAGCGAGTTCAGGACATCCTTCTGGAGGTGAACATCGCCGCCGAGGAGAGCAAGTCCGGCTTCGCCCCCGGGGAGCTGCTTTTTGCCGCCGAACAGGCCATGGAGCTGCCCGGCGTGCGCCTTCGTGGGCTCATGGCCATTCCCCCGGTGGCACAAGATGTTGGGGCCAACCGAAAATTTTTTCACCAAATCTATCAATTTTATGTTGACATAATTCAAAAAATGGGAGATAATAGGGGCACTATAAGTTGTCTCTCCATGGGTATGAGCCGGGACTATGCCGACGCGGTGCGTGAGGGCGCCACGCTGGTACGCCTGGGGACCGGCCTTTTCGGGCCGCGGAGCTGACAGCGGCAGACGAGGTACAAAAGAGCGAAAGGGGAAACGCATTTATGAATTTTATCGCCGAGCTGAAGAAGCTGACCCGTCCTTATGACGACGAGGAAGAGGAGTTTGAGGACTTCGAGGCCGAGCCTAAGACGGAGAAGCGCCGCGAGCGTGCCGAGCGTCCTCTGCGGGAGGAGATGGAGGCCTCCATCTACGACGCCCACTCTGACCGCCGCAGCAACAAGGTGGTGAACATCCATACCACCACCCAGCTCCAGGTGGTGCTGGTCAAGCCCGAGCAGTTCGACTCCGCCCCCGAGATCGCCGACCACCTGCGGGAGAAGCGCACGGTGGTGCTGAACCTGGAATCGGTGAGCAAGGACATCGCTCGGCGTCTTCTGGACTTTGTGGCCGGCGTGGCTTACGCCAGCGAGGGCAAGGTCAAGAAGGTGGCCGCCTTCACCTACATCGTCACCCCCTTCAACGTGGACATTTTGGGCGATCTGGTGGGCGAGCTGGAGAACAACGGACTCTATAACTTCTAAAGAAGCGCGAGCATAGGCGGGCCGGGGGCGATGGGGCGGCGACAGCACAGCCGTTGGCGACAAAGGAGCCATACGGATGTGGCGTACCCCTTGCGGGTGCAGGCCAAAACAGGCGAACGCCGCAGGCGTGAGCGGCATTTTGGCCGCGCAGCCGCGAAGCGACCCCGACAAGCCCGCCCAATGCGAGCGTGACAAGGAATTGGAAAAGGAGAGATCGGTATGCTCACTCCCCAGGAAGTAGCCCAGCGCTCCTTTGGAAAGGCCTCCTTTGGCGGCTATAATATGGCCATGGTGGATGACTTCCTGGATGAGCTCACCGCCGACTACGAGGCCCTTTTCAACGAAAACGCCCTTTTGAAGCAGAAGCTGGGCGTTCTCTCGGGCAAGATCCGGGAGTACCAGGCCACTGAAGAGGGGATGCGCAAGGCCCTCATGGCGGCCCAGCAGACCGCCGACGACATGGTCAAGGAGACCGAGGCCAAGTGCGCCAAGCTCCTTGCCGACGCCGAGCAGAGCGCCGGGGCCATGAAAGAGGAGATCGCCCAGAGCCTTACCGCCGAGACTCAGAAGCTGGAAGAGGCCCGGGCGTCTGTGGAGACCTTTAAAAAGCATATTGCCGCCGTCTGCCAGCAGGAGATGGAGCTGCTGGCCCAGCTGGACGATTTTAAGCCCGCACCGGAAAAGCGCAGCATGGAGACCACTGTGGAGGCCATCCGCGCCGCGGTGGAGCGCACCGTGGCCCAGGAGGATGAGGACCTGCCCAAGAGCGCGACCGAACCCCAGAGCGAGGGCAAGGCTGAGGAGACTGCCGACGATCCCTACCAGGTGGAGGAAAGTTCGGTGGCCCTCTACGAAAAGCTCATGGCCGACCGCAAGGCCGCCCAGGGTGAGGAGGACGAACCGGACCCCACCGCCCCTACCCGTCGGGTAGAGCGCAAATCTCTGGAGTTTGGCAAGGACTTTGAGATCGACTGAGTCAGTCAAGGTCAAAGGCGGTGTGCGGTCGCACACCGCCTTTTATTTTTACACTTTACCATCTTAAAGAAAGGAAATCCCTATGTCCATCCAACTGTCCGACCATTTTAGCTACAGCCGCCTGGCGCGGTTTTGTATGCCGCCCATCATCATGATGATCTTTACCTCCATCTACAGCGTGGTGGACGGCTTTTTCGTATCCAACTGGGCGGGGAAGACCCCCTTTGCCGCCGTTAACCTGATTTACCCCTTCATCATGATCCTGGGCGGGGTGGGATTTATGTTGGGCGCCGGCGGCAGCGCTCTGGTGGCTAAGACCATGGGCGAGGGCGATCGGGACCGGGCCAACCGCTACTTCACCATGATGGTGACGGCCACGGTGGTGGCGGGCGTGGTGCTGTCCGCTCTGGGTATCGTGTTCCTCCGGCCTATCGCCATCGCCCTGGGGGCGGCGGGCGATATGGTGGACGACTGTGTGCTTTATGGCCGCATCGTCCTGGCCTTTAATACCGCCTTCATGCTCCAAAACCTCTTCCAGACCTTTCTCACCACCGCCCAAAAGCCCAAGCTGGGCCTGGCTTGTACCCTGGCGGCGGGAGTGACCAATATGATCCTGGACGCGCTGTTCGTAGCAGTGTTTCGCTGGGGCCTGGCCGGAGCGGCCATCGCCACGGGTATCTCCCAGACCGTGGGTGGTGTGCTGCCCCTTGTCTACTTCCTGCGGCCCAACGACAGCCTGCTGCGCCTGGCCCCCACCCGCATGGAGCTTTCTGTGTTGGCCAAGGCCTGCGGCAACGGCTCCAGCGAGCTGATGAGCAATATCTCCGGCTCGGTGGTGAGTATGCTGTTTAACTTCCAGCTCATGCGCCTGGCGGGGGAGGACGGCGTGGCGGCCTACGGCGTTTTGATGTACGTCAACTTCGTCTTCCTGGCCATCTTCATCGGCTATACCATCGGCACCGCGCCCATCATCGGCTACCACTACGGCGCGGAGAACCGGGACGAGGTGAAAAACGTCCTGGGCAAGAGCCTCAGGCTGATGGCGGGGGTGGGCGTGGCCATGACCGCTCTGGCCTGGGCTCTGGCCACGCCGCTGGCCCACGTCTTCGTGGGCTATGACCAAGGGCTGATGGAGATGACCCGCCACGCTTTCCACATCTGCGCGTTCATGTTCCTGGTGGCGGGGGTGAATATCTTTACCTCCTCCTTCTTCACCGCCCTGAATAACGGTGCGGTGTCGGCCATCATCGCCTTCCTTCGGGGCCTGGTGTTCCAGTGCCTGTCGGTGCTCATCCTGCCCGCCTTCTTCGGCCTGGACGGCATCTGGTGGGCGGTGGTGGTGGCCGACGGCTGCTCCTTCCTGGTCTCCGCGGTCTTCCTGCTGTGTAAGCGCAAGAAGTACGGATATTGAGCTTTCCCCCTTGACATTTGGGGGAAAAGTGGATAAACTATTAAAGTTCAAACGCGTGGATGAGGACGAGTACCCTTTTTAGGCCTCCCAAGAGAGCCGCTGTGTGGTGCGAGGCGGCGGGGCAGGGAAGGGGAAGGATCACCTCGGAGCGATGGGGCTGAAAGCCAGTAAGCCCCGGCGGGCCGTCCCGTTACAGACGACATGAGTGTCCCGGCCCTGCCGGGGAACAAGAGTGGTACCGCAGAGGTCACAGCGCGCCTTTGTCTCTTGACGGAGACAAGGGCGCTTTTTTGTTGGGAGGAGGAGAGCAATGTGTGCTATACCCAAGAGAAGCTATCACGATTTGGCCACTGTGAGTTGCACTATGGCACAGACCTTTTGGATTTTGGGGATATTTGGTACAGCCCGAAGGATGCGGTCGGCGGAAATCCCTATAATACACTCTGCAATGTGAACGTAGTCTCTGGAGAATTTGCCGGACGAGGAGAATGGGAGTGTGACTGGAAAGCATTTATTCGTTTTGCTGAGGAACTGGAGCAGTTATACTGTTTTCAACGTCAAGAAGTAGAATTTCAGGACATTGGGTATGGAAGCACAGTTAGATTTGTGCTGCACAAGATTGGTCAGTTGACCATTTCCGGGCTTCTGCGCGGCAACGCACCTGGTAACTCCTTGACCTTTGAATTTCGGGCAGATCAGACATCGCTAAGCTGTTTTTTACAACAGTTGAAACAGATGCAGAAACTTGTAGACAAGGGGCCAAAGACATAAATCATATGGGAAAGAGGTTTGTGTGTTAGCTCAACAGAGCATGTAAATGACTGCAACAATAAAATAGAGCGGAGTGTTAAAATGAGGATCCAGATCGAGTTTTTCAAGAACGATTTAAGAGAGGCGATAGGCGCCGGGATCTATGAGATTGCAGTATGTAAAAGTGGACACAGAAAAGCGCTATATATTGGAGAATCGGTTACGGTTTTAGGTAGATGTGCTTATCACTTATATCTGCTCAAAAGCAATCCAAGTTATTTTGGCTTTACCAAAAGTACCATAAATGATCCCAGCATAGTACTATGCTTTTCTCTGCGTGAGAACACCACGAATACACAAAAGCGCAAAAAGACGGAAAAGAAACTGATTAGCAAAGAACTGCCGCTCAGTCAAAGTGGTATAAGTGATCGACTAAAACGCCCCCAAGAAAGAAGAGCGGCATTAGAGGAATTTTTGGCAATCGCTGCGGACAAACCTATTCAATCATTTTAATTAACACTTGCTATAAAGGAGACAAGACCTATGGACTTCAACCAGACCGTACACCTTCCCCAGACTGACTTCCCCATGCGGGCGGGACTGCCCAAGCGGGAGCCGGAGATGCTGGCGGGCTTTGACGGGCTCTACGAAAAGATGGTGGCGCGCAACGACGGCAAGCCTCGCTTCGTCCTCCACGACGGCCCTCCCTACGCCAACGGCAACATCCACATCGGCACCGCCATGAACAAGGTCCTCAAGGACATGATCGTGAAGATGCGCAACATGACCGGCTTCCAGGCCCCCTACGTCCCCGGCTGGGACACCCACGGTCTGCCCATCGAGTCCGCCGTTTTGAAGGACAAGAGCGTCAAGCGCGAGGAGATGACGGTGGCGGAATTCCGCACCAAGTGCCGGGAGTATGCCGAGGGCTACATTGCCAAGATGACCGGCCAGTTCCAGCGCCTGGGCGTGCTGGGCCAGTGGGACGATCCCTATATCACGTTGCTTCCCGAGTTCGAGGCCAAGCAGATCGAGGTCTTCGGCAAGATGGCGGAAAAGGGCCTCATTTACAAGGGCCTCAAGCCCGTCTACTGGTGCCCCTCCGACCAGACCGCCCTGGCTGAGGCCGAGATCGAGTACGCCGACGACCCCTGTACCACCATCTTTGTCAAGTTCCCCGTGTCCGACGACATGGGCAAGCTGGGCCAGTATGGCGACAAGCGCAAGATGAGCTTTGTCATCTGGACCACCACCCCCTGGACCATCCCAGGCAACATGGCCATCTGCGTCAACGCCAACTTTGACTACGTTCTCTTGGAGGTCCCGGGCGGCGAGGTCTATATCCTGGCCAAGGACCTGGCCGAGGGCGTGTGCAAGCAGGCGGGGATCGACTATGATGCCTGCAAGGTGCTGGCTACCCTCAAAGGAAGCGACTTTGAGTTGATGACCGCCCGCCATCCGCTCTTTGACCGGGATAGCGTGCTGCTGTGCGGCGACCACGTGACCCTGGATGCCGGCACCGGCTGCGTCCACACCGCCCCCGGCTTCGGCGCGGATGACTTCTATATCTGCCAGGCCTATGACAAGAGCGGGGCTACCTCCATCGGTGTGCCCGTGCCCGTCAACGCCAAGGGCGTCATGACCGACGAGCGGTATAACGGCCAGTACTACGCCAAGGGCAACGACCTGGTCATCGCCGATCTGGAGGAGTGCGGCGCGCTGCTGAGCAAGGAGAACATCACCCACTCCTACCCCCACTGCTGGCGGTGCAAGAACCCCATCATCTTCCGGGCTACCGAGCAGTGGTTCTGCAGCGTGGACGCCATCAAGGACGCCGCCGTAAAGAGCTGCGACGGCATCTGGTGGAAGCCCGACTGGGGCAAGGAGCGGATGATCTCCATGATCTCCGAGCGCAACGACTGGTGCATCTCCCGCCAGCGGGTGTGGGGCGTGCCCATCCCCATGTTCTACTGCGAAAAGTGCGGTGGCGAGGTCATCAATAAGGACACCATCGCCCGCACTGCCCAGCTCTTCCGGGAGCAGGGCTCCAACGTATGGTTCGACAGACCCGCCGATGAGCTGGTGCCCGCCGGGACGAAGTGCCCCCACTGCGGCCATGACCACTTCACCAAGGAGACCGACATCATGGACGTGTGGTTTGACTCCGGCTCCACCTGGGCGGCTGTGGCCGACGAGCGGGAGTGTCTGAAGTACCCCGCCGACCTCTACCTGGAGGGCGGCGACCAGTACCGGGGCTGGTTCCAGTCCAGCATGCTCACCTCCATCGCCGTCAACGGCGTGGCCCCCTACAAGCAGATCGTCACCCACGGCTGGACGGTGGATGGCGAGGGCAAGGCCATGCACAAGTCCCTGGGCAACGCCGTCAGCCCCGACGAGGTCTTGAAGGACTACGGCGCGGACATCTTCCGGCTGTGGGTGGCCTCCGCCGACTATACCCAGGATATGCGTATTTCCCAGGACATCCTCAAGCAGTTGGCCCAGGCCTACCTGAAGATCCGCAACACCGCTAGGTATATGCTGGGCAACCTGGCGGGCTTCGATCCCGACGCCGCCACGCCTGCTGCCGAGATGGTGGATCTGGACCGCTGGGCGGTCTGCCAGCTAGGCAAGCTGGCCAAGACCTGCCGCGCCGCTTACGACACCTACGATTTCCACGTGGTCTACCGGGCCATCTACAACTTCTGCGTCATCGAGATGTCCAACTTCTATTTGGACGTGATCAAGGACCGGCTCTACTGCGGCGACGCGTTTGGCCGCAAGAGCGCCCAGAGTGCGCTCTATACCATCCTGGACGGCCTGACCCGGCTGCTGGCTCCCATCCTGGCCTTTACCACCGACGAGATCTGGAAGGCCATGCCCCACGCTAAGAGCGCCGACGCCCAGAGCGTCCTTTTGAACGACATGCCCGACTTTGACCCCGCCTTTGCCCTTTCTGAGGCCGAGGAGGCCCGCTGGACGGAGGTCATCGCCCTGCGGGACGAGGTCAACAAGGCCCTGGAGCTCCAGCGCTCCGAGGGCGGCGTGAAGAAGAGCCAGGACGCGGCGGTGACGCTGAACCTCTCCGACGCTCTGTACGCCGACTATGAAGCGGGCAAGTTCCTGCCCGGTTTCGACGGCGCCGACCTGGCTACGCTGTTTATCGTCTCCCAGGTGGAGGTGGCCAAGGGCGACGTGGGCTACGCCGCCGAGGGCATGGAGGGGCTCCATGTGGCGGTGGCCCCGGCCCGGGGCGAGAAGTGTCCCCGCTGTTGGAACCACGACGAGCACACCGATGAAAACGGTCTGTGCCCTCGCTGCGCCGCTGTGCTGGGTCAGGAGGGCTGAGTTGAATAAGAACACCCATAAACGGGTCTGGGCGTGGTACGCCCTGGCCGGAGCGCTCATTATCCTGGACCAGGTGGTCAAGGGCCTGGTCCGGGCTTATATGACGCCGGGGGAGACCCGGCCCTTGATCCCGCATTTTATAGAACTTCTCTATGTGGAAAATACCGGCGGCGCCTTTTCCATCTTTGAGAACTTTACCTGGGTTTTGGCGCTGTTGTCGGCGGTGGTGACGGTGGCGTTGGTGCTGGCGCTGTGGAAGGGCGCGCTGGCGGACAGCCCCTGGGCCAAGTTCTGCGTGACGCTGGTGCTTGCCGGTGCGGCGGGCAACCTCATCGACCGGGTGAGCGTGGGCAAGGTCACCGATATGTTCAACTTCACCTTTATGCGCTTTGGCGTGTTCAACGTGGCCGACATCTGCGTGGTGTGCGGCATTGTGGGCTACGCCGTGTGGCTTTTATTTGCCCGCAAGGGCGGGGAAGAGGACGACGGCCATGAAGCTGACGCTGACAGTCCCAACTGACGGCCTGCGCTCCGACGCCTTTTTGGCTGGGGCGGTGGAGGACCTGACCCGCTCTGCCGCCCAGAAGCTGCTGGAGGCCGGGCGGGTCCTCTGCGAGGGTAAGGCCTTGACCAAGAGCATAAAACTTCCCGCCGGGGCGGTGGTGGAGGTGGAGCTGCCCGAGCCCGAGCCCATGGAGGCCGTGGCTGAGGACATTCCCCTGAACATCGTTTTTGAGGATGCGGACGTCATTGTGATCGATAAGCCGGTGGGCATGGTGGTCCATCCCGCGCCGGGCCATTTGTCGGGTACGGTGGTCAACGCTCTGCTGCACCATTGCGGAGCCAGCTTATCAGGCATCAACGGGGTCCTGCGCCCCGGCATCGTCCACCGCATCGATCGGGACACATCGGGCCTTCTGATCGTTGCCAAAAACGACAAGGCCCATCTGGCCCTGGCCGCCCAGCTTCAGGACCACACCCTCCACCGGCTCTATCACGGCGTCGTGGTGGGCGGCCTGCGGGAGGACAGCGGCACGGTGGACGCGCCTATTGACCGAAACCCCAAGGATCGCAAAAAGATGGCTGTGGTCCCCGGTGGGCGGGAGGCGGTGACCCACTACCGGGTGCTGGAGCGGCTGACGGGCCACACCTACGCGGAATTTCGCCTAGAGACGGGCCGGACCCACCAGATCCGGGTCCACATGGCCCATCTGGGCCATCCGCTGCTGGGGGACCGGATCTACGGCAGCCCCAAGGGTTATCCGGGCCTGGCGGGCCAGTGTCTCCACGCCAAGGCCCTTACCTTCGTCCATCCCGCCACCGGACGGGAGATGACGGTGGAGTGTCCCTTGCCGGCGTATTTTACCGCTGTTTTGGACAAGCTCCGGCGGTGAGAGAAGGAAGAGACAGACCGAGAGAAATTCCCCACGAAGGAGGACTGCGCCATGACCCAGACCGCCCATATTCTGGTGGTAGAGGACGACGCGGATATCAACCGGCTGCTTTGCACCATTCTGACCACGGCGGGCTACGACGCGCGGCCCGCCTTTTCCGGCAGCGAGGCCCTTTTATGGGCGGAGAAATACGATTATGACGCGGTCCTGCTGGACCTGATGCTGCCCGGCCTCAGTGGCGAGGAGTTCATCCGCAGCATCCGCGCGGCTAAGACCATGCCCATCCTGGTGCTGTCGGCCAAGATCGCCGTGGAGGACCGGGTCAACGCCCTGGCCCTGGGGGCAGACGACTTTATCCCCAAGCCCTTTGATAACCGGGAGGTGCTGGCCCGGGTGGAGGCCCAGCTGCGCCGCAGTCGGAGTTTTCATCCAGCCCCAGCGGACCAGGGGGCGCTGAACTGGGGCCCCATCGTCCTGGACCGGGAGGCCCACACCGCCACCTTGGATGGCCAGGACCTTTCCCTTACCGCCCACGAATTCGCTATTTTGGCCCTTTTGATGGAGCATCCCAAGCGGACCTTTTCCCGCGCCCAGATCTATGAGGCGGTATGGGGCGAGGCGTTCATGGGCGACGACAACACTGTCAACGTCCACATTTCCAACCTTCGCGGCAAGCTGGGCGGTGGGGAGTACATCAAGACTGTGTGGGGCGTGGGCTTTCGTATGGCAAATTTGGAACTTTAGGTTTTCTTTACACTTTCTTTGAGAGACCTTGAGCTTTTGATGCTATTCTTGGGGCAACCTCAACGAAAGGCAGGCGTAAAAACCCAATGGAAAAACCAGTGCTCATCACCCACGGCCTCACCCGGGCCTACGGGCGTCACCTGGCCTTGGACCAGGTGAGTATCACCGTTCCCCGGGGCGAGATCTACGGCCTCATTGGCCGAAACGGCGCGGGCAAGACCACGCTGATGCGCTTGGTGACAGGCCAGAGCGTGCCTACCTCCGGCTCCATGGAGCTCTTTGGCAGGACAAGCGGCCATGAGCTGCGCCAGGAGCGCAGCCGCACCGGCGCCATGATCGAGATCCCCTCCTTCTCGCCCTTCCTGGACGCCCGGGAAAACCTGGAATACTACCGCATCCAGCGGGGTATCCCAGGGAAGGAGACGGTGGACGAGGCCCTGGAGATGGTGAACTTGACCCAGACGGGCAAGAAGAAGTTCAAGACCTTCTCCCTGGGCATGAAGCAGCGTCTGGGGCTGGCTCTGGCGCTGATGAACCACCCCGACTTCCTCATTCTGGACGAGCCCATCAACGGCCTGGACCCCGAGGGCGTGGCGGAGTTTCGCCAGCTGCTCCGGCGGCTCAATCGGGAGCGGCAGACCACCATCCTCATCTCTAGCCACATCCTCTCCGAGCTCTCCACCGTGGCCACCTGCTATGGCTTTTTGGAGCAGGGCAAGCTGCTGGAGGAGGTCACAGCCCAGGCGCTGGACGAGAAGTGCCGGGTGTGCCTGCGCCTCCAGGTCAGCGATACGGCCAAGGCGGCGGTGGCGCTCCACATCAAGCTGGGCACAGACCAGTTCAAGGTGCTGGAGGACAATGTCATCGAGCTATACGACCTGCTGGACCGACCCCAGGAGGTGTCCGCGGCCATGGCCGCCGAGGGCGTGGCCCTTTCCAGCCTGGAGCGCCGGGGCAGCGACCTGGAGGCCTACTTCCTGGACCTGATCGGAGGTGAGCGCCATGCTTAACTACCTCCGTGCCGAGCTCTATAAGCTCTTTCACCGCAAGTATTTTTGGATCACCCTGTTGGTGACCCTGGGTCTGGAGAGCATTTTGGTGGGCGGCTGGGTCTTTATCAACCAAAACGGCTCCCATGTCTGCTTCGACGAGGCCCTTCATATGATCTCCTATGAGCTGGTCTTGGGGCTCTACTTCACCGTCATTGCGGGCGACATCGTCTTCGCCGGGCAGTATAAAAACGCCACGCTGAAAAACGAGGTCTCCTTCGGCCTGCCCCGGTGGCGCATCTATCTGGGCAAGCTGGCCGCCCAGCTCATGGCGGCGCTCTTACTGTGCGCCATGATGATGATCTATTATGTGGCCCTGTGCCGTTTGATGCTGCCCGCCGATGGGGCAGCCAGCAGTGAGGCGGCTCTGGGGGAGTTTGGCGCCCAGCTTCTGTACGCCCTGCCTCTATGGATCGGAGCGCAAAGCGCGGTGTGCGCGTGCCTGTTTTTGATCAAGGGCGGCACCGGCGCGGCCATCACCGCAGTGGCCCTCTTTGGCGCTCTCCCCGTGGCGGTGCAGATCGTAGGGATGATGTTTGGCCCCTATTCCTTTGGTGCGGCGCTACTGGAGGTATACCCCTGGCTGCCCTCGGTGATGCTGGAGCGTATCCCCGCCTATGTCAGCAAAGGGGACTGGAGCTACCTGGCCAATACCTGCTTGGTGGGCGGGGTGTGGTTGGCAGTGCCCACGCTGCTGGGCCTGTGGCGGTTCAGCCGCAAGGAGATCAACTAGCGAAGAAGGAGGCGGCGCATATGCAGACAGCCATCATCATCGTGTTGGCGCTGGTATGCGCCGCCCTTGTTTACTATCTTATGGAGCTGCGCAGGGGCCTGAACGCGGCTCGGAAGCGCCTCCACGACCAGATCGGCCATGAGACCAGGACCCGGCTGGACGTGCCCTGCCCCAACGCCGGGTTGGAAGGACTGCTGAAGGAGATCAACACCCTTTTGGAGCAGCGCGAGAGCGAGCGGGCCGAATATCTCCGCAAGGAGCAGGACCTGCGGCGGCAGATCGCCGACGTGTCCCACGACCTGAGAACGCCGCTGACGTCCATTTTGGGCTACATGCAGCTGCTGGAGGACGAGACCGTGACCGCCGGGCAGAAAAGCGAGTATCTGGCTGTGGTCCAGGGACGGGCGGAGACCTTGCAGACCCTTATCACGTCCTTTTACGACCTCTCCCGGCTGGAGGGCGGACAGTGGAAGCTGGAGCGGGAGGCGGTGGACCTGGCCCGCGTCGTCCAGGACCAGCTGGCTCTGGCCTACGAGACGTTAGAACAGGCGGGGATGCCGCCGGAGGTGGAGCTGCCCAAGGAGCTGGGATCGGTTTGGGGCGACCAAAAGGCGGTGGTGCGGGTGGTGTCTAACCTGCTGACCAACGCCCTGCACCACGGCGCGCCGCCCCTGCAGGTGGCGTTGGAGCGGCGGGGAGACTATGTGAACGCCCGGTTTGCCAACGCCGCGCCCGGCATGACTCAGGACCAGGCCCAGCGGGTCTTTCAGCGCTTTTACACCTCCGACCCCTCCCGCACCGGGCAAAACAGCGGCCTGGGCCTGGCCATTGTCCATGCGCTGATGGAGCGCATGGACGGCTCGGCAAAGGCGGAGCTGCAGGACGGGACCTTTTGCGTCAAGCTGACCTTCCGGGTCGTGGGCCCTTGACCGACGTGTCAGATCGTGCTATAATATCTCCTGGCCGCAGTTCAACTGAACACAGGGGCGCTGGACGCAAGTCCGGCTGTGATGCGAGAGGTAGCGCCCTCTCCGGTCCCTTTGAAGCTGATCCGGGTAATGCCGGCGTAGCGAGTGCTTCGACATAATTTGTCGTTCCTTGTACCACGCCCAGTTGCTTGGGCTGCGGTACATTTTTTTAGGAGGAACGACAATGCAAAAGACAAGTAGAAACATCCGCGCGCTGTGTGAAGGGGCCATCTGTGTCGCCATGGCCATGGTGCTGAGCTTCTTTGAGGCCAACCCCATCTGGGTCCAGGGTGGCTCCATCGACCTGGTGATGATCCCGCTGATCCTCTTTGCCGTCCGCTGGGGCGCAAGCTGGGGCGTGGGCGCCGGTTTGGTGTTCGGTACGCTGAAATACTTTGTAGGCGCGGGCTTTGCCGTGGACTGGGTGTCCATCATCTTTGACTACACCGTGGCCTATGCTATGGTGGGTCTGGCGGGCCTTTTCAAGAACAAGGACAAGCAGGTCTGGCTGGCGGCCATCGTGGGCGGCGTGGCCCGGTTCATCGTCCACTACATCAGCGGCGTCACCGTGTACGCCAAGTGGATGCCCGAGGAGTTTATGGGCCTGCCTATGGGCTCGCCTTTTATCTATTCCGCGCTCTATAACGGCGGCTATATGCTCCCTTGCACCATCCTGGCCGCGGCGATCTGCGTGGCCCTGATGAAGCCCATGAAGAGCTTTTTGCGGGGGGACGATCTGCGCTGACAAAAGGACGGTGATGATGTGGGCAAGTTTGACGGCGTTTTGCTGGCGACCGACTTTGACGATACTTACTTCCCTGAAGACGGTGTTCTCCCCCAGGCCAATCTGGAGGCGCTTTCATACTTCCAAAGCCAGGGTGGGACCTTTACCATTGCCACCGGTCGGGCCCACACCACCTTCGCCCCCAAGCTGCCCCTGACGCCGGTGAACGCTCCGGTCATCCTCTCCAACGGCGCCCAGCTCTACGATTTTGAAACGGATCAAATGCTTCTGGAGCGCACCATCCCCATCACCATCGCCGCTGACCTGGAAGACCTGGTCATGCGGGTGCCCCAGGTGGGCTTGGAGGCATACCACGGAGAGGACGCCTACATCTGGAACCCCAACCGCTGGACTTGGTATCATCTTCGCAAGGCGGGCATTGGGGCCGCCGAGTGTCCCATCGCCCAGATGCCCCAGCCCTGGGGCAAGGCCATTTTGCACCAGGAGAACGATATTCTCCTAAAAGCCCAGGCTGACCTTCTGGCCCGGCACGGCGACCGCTATGAGGCCATCTTCTCCAACTTCCATATGCTGGAGCTGACGGCCAAGGGGGCCACCAAGGGCGGCATGGTGCTGGAGCTGGCCCGCCGTCTGGGCATCCGGCGTGAGCACATCTACTGCGCCGGGGATAACCAAAACGACATCCCCATGCTGGCCGTGGCCCAGGTGGGCTACGCCCCCGCCAACTGTGCCCAGGCTGTCCGGGACTGGGGCGCGCGCATCCTCTGCCCCTGCGACCAGGGCGCCATTGCCCAGCTGGTGGAGGACCTGGACCAGCGCTATTGACCAAAATAAAACCGCCCCAAAACGGGGCGGTCTTATTTTGCGGCGCAAGATGGGAATAGCGGCTGGTTACCTTTGTTATTGCGCTCTGTCTGCACCCATAGCTGCCCAATAGCCCTCCTGGAAGAAGTGTTGGGCCTCCAGCTCCATCTCCTCATAGAGTGTGCCAGTGTAGTCGTCTAGAAGGGCAATGACCCCTTTGCCAAAGGTGGCGATCAACAAATCTTGCAGATGTTCCTGTCTTTGCATAATGTCCTTGTATTCCTCGCCTTTGATGATCTCCCCTTCGTCAAATCGTAGCGCATTTTTGTAGAGTCTGGCAATTTGTTCCTGCATATAGGACGACCTCCCCGCAAATTTTGTGTCCGCCGCACAAAACGATTATACTCGGATATTCATACATAGTCAAGCCCGCTTTTGCCTTGTAGACTGAAAGAAACCAGGCAAGGAGCGGATGAAGATGATTAGCTATGAACCGTTGCAACGGACGATGAAGGCGCGGGGCGTTACGTCCTACCAGCTGGAAAAGCGGGGCTTCAGTAGGGCGACCTACTACAGTATTCGCCACGGAAACAGCATTTCTACCAATACGATCAACCAGCTTTGCAAGATCTTGAAATGCGGCGTTTCCGACATCATCGAATTTATTGATGAGGACGAAGAAGGCTCGGAGGCTTGACGAGGGTCAAGCTCCGGGTCTTTCTTTATGACTATGGACGGCCTGTCCCTTGCATATTTTTGGATTTCCTGTATAATGGAACAAACGGGGCGGATCTTCGTCTCAAAAGTGACATCAAAACGAAAAGGGGAGTACCCATGAAGAAGACACTGCGCCGTCTGGCCGGGCTGGGCCTCAGCGCCGCGCTGCTGTGCACCAGCGCGCTGGCCCTGACCACCGACGAGCTGGGGACCATTTTACAAAACGAGTATGCCGGGGACATTCCAAGCCAGGTGTGGAGCCAGACCACCGTGGAGGGGATGCTCAGCGCTCTGGGCGACCCCTTTACCCGGTATTATACCGCTCAGGAGTACGCCGCCTTTCAAGACGCCGTGAACCAGGGCGGCGGCGCGGGGACGTCGGTGGAGGCGTCCGCCAGCGGCGATGTGGGCGTGATGCGTATCCACAGCTTTGGTCAGGACACCTATGACCGCATGGCCCAGGCCGTGGAGCAGAATAAGACCGTGGACCACTGGCTGGTGGACCTGCGGGGCTGCCGGGGCGGCGAGCTGCGCGCTACGGCGGACGCCCTGAGCGTCTTTGCCGGCGGCGGCGAGCTCATCTACCTGCGGGACAAGGCGGGCAAGCTCTACTCCGCCAAAAGTGTCCACAGCAAGCTGACCTTGTACCCGACCATCGTGCTGGTGGACGAGAACACCGCCTCCGCCGCCGAGCTGTTCGCCGGAGGGATCCGGGACCGGCAGATGGGCCTTGTCATCGGCAGCCGGACCTACGGCAAGGGCGTAGCCCAGAGCGCCTTTGACCAGGATCACGCGACCTACGGCGCCGCCTTTGCCGACGGCTCGGCGTTGCTGCTGACCACGGAGAAGGCCTTTTCCGACAACCTCTCCAGCCCCAACATCATGGGCGTGCTGCCCCATCTGGCAGTGGAGCCCGGTCAGGCCGAGGCCGTGGCCCGGCTGCTGTGTGCCGACGCGCCCGCGGCCGATACCAGCGGCTATCTGCGGCTCCATCTGGCCCGGTGGCGTTGGTATATCGACCTGAAGACCGCCGACAAAACGGCGCTGAAGGCCCTGCTGGAGGCCCTGCCGCCCCAGGCGCTGCTCTACGCGGGCACCGGCGGCGAGGACCATTGGAGCCAGACCTCGCCTGCCGATGTGGCCGCCGGGCAGGGCATCGCTCTGGACAGCCGGAGCTTTGCCGATGTGACGGGCAGCCCCTATTCTGACGCCATCAACGCCTTGAAGACCTATGGCATCGTCCAGGGCGACGAAGCGGGCAATTTCAAGCCCAGCCAGGGGTTGGACCGGGCCTCGCTGTGCGCGCTGCTGGCCCAGGCCATGAACTTCCCCAGATCCACTGCCCAGCCCGCCTTTGCCGATACCCCCGCCGATGCCTGGTACACCCCCTACGTGACCACCCTCAGCGCCATGGGCATCGTCAACGGCTATGACGACGGGCTGTTCCATCCAAATGATCCCATCCCCCACCAGCAGTTTATGACCATTCTCTCCCGCATCGTATCCAGCGTCAACGCCAGCAGCTACGGCGCGTGGCAGGCTGGCCCCAGCGAGGAGGCCCTGGCCGACGGGGCCTACGCCGCCTATGACGCTTGGGCGGTGAAGGGCGCGTGGCTGCTGGACGGCGCGTGGCACGCCGAGGCCCGTGACATCGATCCCAGGGCCGTCACCACCCGGGAGGAGGCGGCCTACGATCTCTGGTCCGCTTTATCCACCATGGGCCTGCTGCCGGGGTAAAAAACCAATAGAAAAGCGCCGCCGGTCATCTGACCGGCGGCGTTTGCTTTTTCTTTACAGGATGATGCAAATGAGTCCGCCGGAGCCCTCGTTGATAATGCGCTGAAGGGTCTCCTGGAGTTTGAAGCGGGCGTCGTCGGGCATACGCTTGAGCTTGGACTGGAGGTCCTCGCTGACCAGCTCATGGAAGGACTTGCCGAAGATGTTGGACTGCCAGATCTTGCCCGAATCCCCCTGGAACTCCTGAAGGAGATAATCCACCATCTCCTCAGATTGCTTTTCGTTGCCCACGATGGGGGAGACCTCGGTCTGGATGTCGGCCCGGATCATATGGATAGACGGCGCGCTGGCCCGTAGCCGGACGCCGTAGCGGCCACCCTGCTTGACGATCTCCGGCTCCTCCAGCCGCAGCTCCTCCAGCGCGGGGACTACGATACCGTAGCCCGTGGCCTTGACCTGCTCCAAAGCGCCCTCGACCTTGTCGTACTCGGCCTTGATTTGAGAAAGCTGGGTCAGCAGGCTCAGAAGATCGCCGTCGTCCCGGACGGGGAAACCCGAGCGCTGAGACAGGGTCTCATAGAAGAGACTCCGGGGCAGCTCCAGCTGGGCCTGGGCCTGGCCGCTGCCCAGGGCAATGGCGGTGACGCGCGTGCTGCTGACCCACTGGCACTGGGCCATGGCCTCCAGCGTGGCAGGCACATCCCGGATGCGCTTGAGAGAGCCCGCACTGTCCCGAATGGCGGCGTAGAGGCCGGATTTGATGGGGTGGTCATAGGGCAGAGCGTCCACCCAGGGGGGCAGGAAGATGCCCAGCTCCCGGATGGGGAATTCGTCCAGCACGCCCCGGACGATGGCCCGGACGGCCTCCTCCCCAAGCTCCAGGCAGTTAACGGCAAGGCAGGTCACATTGTACTTTTCCGCAAGCTCGGCGCGTAACGCCTGGGCCTCCGGCGACTGAGGCCAGGCGGAGTTCAAAAGCAGCAAAAAGGGCTTGCCCAGCTCCTTGAGCTCGGTGACCACCCGCTCCTCGGCCTCCAGATAGTCCTCCCGTGGAATGTCGGTGACGGTGCCGTCGGTGGTGACAACGATGCCGATGGTGGAGTGCTCGGCAATGACCTTGCGGGTGCCGATCTCGGCGGCCTGGGCCATGGGCATGGGCGACTCCGACCAGGGGGTCATGACCATGCGGGGTTGGCCGTCCTCCTCGGCGCCCACCGCGCCGGGCACCAGATAGCCCACGCAGTCGATGAGCCGCACCGAGCATTGGGCCTCGCCACCCAGGTCGATGGACACGGCCTCCTCGGGCACGAATTTGGGCTCGGCGGTCATCACCGTCCGGCCAGAACCCGACTGGGGCAGCTCGTCCCGGGCCCGATCCCGGCGGTAGGCGTTGTCCATGCCGGGGATGACCATGGTCTCCATGAACCGTTTGATGAAGGTGGACTTTCCCGTCCGCACCGGGCCCACCACGCCGATGTATACGTCCCCCTGGGTCCGCTTCGCGATGTCCTCGTAGAGCTTGTGGTCTTCCACAATTCATTCCTCCTCGTTAGGCAGGTCTTGTCTCTATCACTGTATGGACAAAGAGGGGAATGTATGCCTGCAAAAAAGCGGCGGCCCTTTACATAGATTTTACGCTCCCTCCCTTTTGGATTTTACATGGCGGGCGTATGCTGGCCTTGTAAACCGAAAGGGAGGTATTATCATGAAAAACAAGAAAAAGATCGTTTGTATGGCATTGACTGGGACGCTGACCCTGGGACTGCTGGCGGGATGCGCCCAAGGCCAGTCCGGCGGCAGCGTCTCCACCGACGGCTCCACCTCCATGGAGAAGGTCATCGGAGCGCTGGGCGAGGCGTTCCAGAGCGAGAACATGGGCGTTACCTTTACATACAACCCCACCGGCTCGGGCTCGGGCATCCAGGCGGTGAGCGAGGGCCGGTGCGACATCGGCCTCTCCAGCCGCTCGCTGAAGCCAGAGGAGATCGACAGCGGCCTTTCTGAGACTGTACTGGCCTACGACGGCATCGCCATCGTGGTCCACCCGGACAACCCGGTTTCTGATCTGGATGTGGACGCCATCGCCAAGCTCTACACCGGCGAGATCACCAACTGGAAGGACGTAGGCGGTAACGACGCCGAGGTGGTCCTTATCGGCCGGGAGGCGGGCAGCGGCACACGGGACGGCTTTGAGTCCATCACCGGCACGTCGGAACAGTGCCTGTACCGCCAGGAGCTGACCGCCACCGGGGATGTGATCACCGCGGTTGCCCAGAATCCCAACGCCATCGGCTACGCCTCTTTGGCCTCGGTGGGCGATACGGTAAAAGCCCTCTCGGTGGGCGGCGTGGCCCCCAGCGAGGAGACGGTGAAGGACGGCAGCTACGCCATCCAGCGGCCCTTCGTCCTGGTGACCAAGACCGACGCCAAGCTCTCCGACACGGCGCAGAAATTCTTCGACTTCGCCCTGGACCCCAAGAATGGGGAGTTGATCTCTAAGGCCGGGGTGGTCCCCGCCAACTGAGGCCCGGTATGCGGGGACGAAAACAGACCCTGGAGCCGGTCATCCACGGCTTTTTCCTGATCATGGGGCTGGTGACGGTAGGGTGTGTGCTGCTCATCACCGTCTATCTGGTCCTCTCCGGCATCCCGGCCATCCGGGAGATCGGACTTGTGGAATTCCTCTTTGGGGACACCTGGGCCTCCACCGCCGCCGAGCCGAAATTCGGCATCCTGCCCTTCCTGCTCACCAGCGTCTTCGGCATGGCGGGGGCAATGCTCATCGGCGTGCCCATCGGGTTCTTCACCGCCGTCTATTTGGCCAAGGCCGCCCCCAGAGGGGTCAAGACGGTGATGGAGCATATGGTGAGTCTGCTCTCGGGTATTCCCTCGGTGGTCTACGGCCTGGTGGCCATGCTGGTGTTGGTGCCCTGGGTGCGGACGACCTTCCGCGTCCCGGATGGGGCGGGGCTGCTGGTGGCCATTTTGGTGCTGGCGGTGATGATCCTGCCCTCCATCATCAAAGTGTCGGTGACCGCCCTGGAGGCGGTGCCCCGGGAGTACGAGGATGGCTCTTTGGCCCTGGGAGCCACAGCGGCGGAGACCTGGTTCCGGGTGTCCGTCCCCGCCGCTAAGAGCGGCATTGCCGCGGCGGTGGTATTGGGGGTGGGCCGGGCCATTGGGGAGGCCACGGCGGTGATGATGGTGGCGGGCAACGCCCCGAATATGCCCGGACTGTTTCAGAGCGTTCGCTTTCTCACCACCGCCATCGTCAGCGAGATGGCCTACTCCGGCGGGCTGCAGCGGCAGGCCCTGTTCTCCATCGCCCTGGTGCTCTACCTCTTTATTTTGCTGATCAACGCCGCGCTGAACTTCTTCTTGAAACGGGACAGGGGGGCGTGAGCATGCGAAAGGGAATGGACAGCTTGCGTATGGGGGCCATGGGCGTGTCGGCGGTCCTTACCTGCGCTCTGGCGGTGGGGCTGGTGGGATACGTGCTCTTTCAGGGACTGCCCCAGCTGAGCTGGCGGCTCCTCACCACCGCGCCTAGCTATCTGGAGGACACGGTGGGTATTCTGCCCGACCTCCTTAATACCCTCTACCTTATCACCGCCGCCGTGGTCATCGTCCTGCCTCTGGGGGTGGGCGCGGCGGTGTATCTCAATGAATACGCCCAGAATAAGCGGCTGGTGGGGATCATTGAGTACGCCGCCGAGACCCTGTCCGGCATCCCCTCCATTATCTACGGCCTGGTGGGGATGCTGATATTTTCCAACCTGCTGGGCTCCTGTCTGCTCTCCGGGGCGCTGACGCTGGTGGTGATGAATCTTCCCACCGTGATGCGGACCACCCAGGAGAGCCTGAAGACCGTCCCCCAGAGCTACCGGGAGGGGGCCTTTGGCCTGGGCGCGGGCAAGTGGCGGGTCATCCGCACGGTGGTGCTCCCCGGCTGCGTGGACGGGGTGGTCACCGGCTGTATTTTGTCGGTGGGCCGGATGGTGGGCGAGTCCGCGGCCCTTCTCTACACCGCTGGCTTCGCCCATGCGCTGAATGGGTTTTTCACCGGCCTGGGAAGCTCTGGGGCGACCTTGTCGGTGGCCCTCTATGTCTACGCCAAGGAGCCGGGACCGGGACGGCGGGAGGCCGCCTTCGCCATCGCCGCCATCCTTGTACTTTTGACCTTGGTCATCGAGCTGCTGGGGACCTTGGTAAAGCGGCATTTTCAAAGGAGACGCCTATGAACGCCATGATCACGACCCATGACCTGTGCCTCTGGTACGGACAGACCCAGGCGCTGAAAAGCATCGACCTGGATATTTCAAGCAAAAGCATCACCGCCCTGATCGGTCCCTCCGGGTGTGGCAAGTCCACCTTTTTGAAGACCCTGAACCGCATGAACGACCTGGTCCCCGGGGTGCGGATCACCGGGGAGGTACGCTATGGCGGCCAGGACATCTTTGCCCCCGGCGTGGATGTGAGCGCGCTTCGCAAGGAGGTGGGCATGGTGTTCCAAAAGCCCAACCCCTTCCCCATGTCCATCTACGACAACGTGGCCTACGGACCCCGGACCCACGGCGTCCGGGGCAAGGCCCGGCTGGACGAGATCGTGGAGCGGTCTCTCCGGGGGGCGGCCATCTGGGACGAGGTCAAGGACCGGCTGAAGAAAAACGCTCTGGGCCTCTCCGGTGGCCAGCAGCAGCGGCTGTGCATTGCCAGGGCCCTGGCGGTAGAGCCTAAGGTGCTCTTAATGGACGAGCCTACCTCGGCGCTCGATCCCATTTCCACATCGAAGATCGAGGAGCTGGCCATGGAACTGAAGCGGGACTACACCATCGTCATGGTCACCCACAATATGCAGCAGGCCCTGCGGATCTCCGACTGCACCGCCTTCTTCCTTTTGGGGGAGCTGGTGGAGGTGGGGGCCACGGAGGATATTTTCTCCCAGCCCCAGGACAAGCGGACCGAGGACTATATCACCGGGAGGTTTGGCTGATGAGAAGCAAATTTGACGAGGAGATGGCCCTCCTCCACCGGGAGCTGATCCAGATGGGGGCCCTGTGCGAGGAGGCCATCGCCCTCACCGCCAAGGCGCTGGACGGAGACAGGTCCCTGGCGGGGCAGGTCCCGGCACTGGAGGCGAGGATCGACCAGGCCGAGCGGGACATCGAGGCCCTTTGCCTCAGGCTGCTTCTGCGCCAACAGCCGGTAGCGGGCGACCTGCGGCAAATTTCAGCCGCGCTGAAGATGATCACCGACTTAGAGCGCATCGGCGACCAGGCCAATGACATCGCCGACATCGTCTCTACCATCGAGGGGATCGGCCAGGGCAACGCAGAGCGGCTGCGCGCTATGGCCCAGGCGGCCATCCACATGGTCACCGCCAGTGTGGACGCCTACGTCCGCCAGGACGCGGAGCGGGCAAAAAAGGTCATTCTCCTTGACGATGCCATTGACAACGCCTTTCAAGAGGTTAAAATATCCTTAGTGGACCACATCGCCAAAAACCCGGACCTGGGCGAATACGCGCTGGACCAGCTGATGATCGCCAAGTATCTCGAGCGCATCGGCGACCACGCGGCGAATGTGGCGGAATGGGTGGTGTTTGCCACCACCGGTATTCACAAAGGAGAAACGCTATGATCTGGTGTGTAGAAGACGACAACGGGATCCTGGAGACTGAGCTGTACGCCCTGACCTCCACCGGCTTTGCCGCCCGGGGCTTTGTCGATGGCGCCGCCTTTTGGGAGGCGCTGCAAAAGGAGCGGCCGGAGCTTGTCTTGCTGGATGTGATGCTGCCTGGCACAGACGGCGTGACCCTCCTGCGACGGATGAAGGAGCGCCCCGACCTCCGGGGCATCCCAGTCATCATGGCCACCGCTAAGGGCACGGAGTATGACAAGATCCAGAGCCTGGACCTGGGGGCGGACGATCACCTGGTCAAGCCCTTTGGACTGATGGAGATGGTCTCCCGGGTCAAGGCGGTGCTTCGCAGGTGCTCTGCGGGGCGGGAGCGGACCGTGCTGACTTTGGGTGGACTGTCCCTGGACCCCGACGCCCACACCGTCACCCTGGATGGGGCGCGTTTGGAGCTTACCTTCAAGGAATTCGAGCTGCTGCGGCTGTTTCTTTCCCGCCCGGGCCGGGCCTTTACCAGGGAGGAGCTCTTTGCCCAGGTGTGGGGAGAGGACTACCAGGGGGAGACCCGGACCCTGGATATGCACATCAAGACGCTTCGGCAGAAGCTGGGAGCGTACGGAGCTTGCATTGAAACGGTCCGGGGTGTTGGCTACCGTATTGAGACGCATTTTGACAGCTGATGAATATACCAAGGCCGTCTGTTCGGAGAACAGACGGCCTTTTTGCGGTTTCCTGTGGTAGATGATCGGACAAGGGCCCACGGCAGGAGAAGGCTGGCGGACTATACCAGATCAGCGATGACGCTCTCCCACTCCGGGAGAGTGAGGCCGGGTTGGGCGCTGAGGGAATAGGCGTATTCTCCGTCGCTCCACACCGCCAGGGCGTACGTTTCGCCGTCACCCTTCAGCGTGACCTCCATGCCCACAATTTCGTGGGTCATGGTCTCGGCGTAGACGTTATGATCGCCGGAGTTGTCTTCGCTCCCTACAGACTGGCGGAAGGTGACGGTCCGATCCTGCCCGGTATATCTGACCTGGGCCAGGTCGTTCCAGAAGGAGGTATAGGTCACCTCGCCCGCCTGGAAGGGGAGGGCGGACACCTCCCTGACCGAAAAGCCCACCGCCTGGCTCAAAGCGGCAGCGTCGGCCACATCCACGATCCCGTTGCCCACCATCACAAACTCAGAGGGCTGGGGGTCTATGGTCTCGCCCGGCATAAAATGGCGGAGGGAGAAAAGCCCGGCCAGCAGCAGGACAAGGCAGGCCGCCAGAGGCATGAGCCGCTTGAGGGCAGGGAAACGGATGACCTTGCTCTGAGCCGGCGCGTCCAGGTCTACAGCGTCCAGGTTGGCCAGGATCCGCTGGCGCATGGCGTCGGTCACTTCGATCTTTTCCATCACCGCATCATACCTCTTACTCAAAATCATACGCCTCCTTCAAGGTCTCCTTCAGCCTGGCACGGCCCCGGCGGAGGTCGGAGCGGACGGTGGATTCATTGCGGCCCAGGAGCTGGGCGATCTCGGCGGTGGAGTAGCCCTCGTAATAGAAGAGATGGACTACGGCCCGGAGCTTGTCCGGCAGTGCCTTGACCGCATCCCAGACGAAGGACAGCTCCTCCTTCCCATCGGCCACCAGCTCCTCGCTGAGCTCGTCGGCGGAGCGGACCTTGTTGTAGCTGAGGCGGTTCTTGCTCAGATTGCCCGCCACCCGCAGCAGCCACGCCTTTTCGTGCTGGTGTGTCTCAAAGACCGGGGCAGTCTGCAAAAACTTCACCAGCGTATCCTGCAAGACCTCCTCGGCGTCGCTCATGTTGTGAAGGTAGGAATAGGCGTAACGCAAAATGCTGTTGCCGTGGGTGTTCAAGAGCTCTTCGGCCCGCTGGTTGAGGACGGCGCGGCTCACTTCCCTTTGCGTCTCTTCCATGGAGACGGCGGAGAGCCAGGCCGCCGCGCGCCGGAGCGCCCCTTGGAACATGCGGCTCAGCTCGCGCCACAGCCCGGGTGTAAAGGGGCGGTATGTCAAACAGTATTCCATCGTGTTCCTCCTGCATGCGCGAAATGGGGCGAGTCAGAAATGACCCGCCCCGATGCCGCTTAGTGGATGCTAGCAACCAGCTGGGTCATCTCCGCGGCGGGGATGCCGCCCTCTACGGAGACGGAATAAGTATACCCCTTGGCGGTCCAGGTGGCAAGGCAGACTTTGCCCGTGTCGCCCTTCAGGGTGATCTGGATACCGTCCACAGTGGCGGTCTCCACCTGGGCGTAGAGGTTGTAGTCGCCGCTGATGTCGTCGGTGCCAGGGGCCTTGCGGATGCGGGCGGTCTCGTCCTCACCCTTGCGGTAGATGATCTGCAGCAGCTCGTTGGAGATGGTGGAAACGTCCCGGCGGTCAGAGCCGTTGAGTGCGTCGGGAGCGGCCAGCTCAAAGCCCACGGCCTGGGCGGCGTCGGCCAGGGTCTCATACTCCTGGATCGGGCTGGGGAGCTGGACGCTCTCGGTCTTGCCCAGCGGATCGGTGTCTAGGCAGATGGCGTTGCCCTGCATGGTCACTGCCCCCTGCTGGCTGCCCAGCAGCGCGTCGAAGAGGCCCAGGGGCACATAGGTGACGCCGTCCACGGCGTAGGGAGCCATCCCCAGGGAGAACAGGCTGGCACCCAGCAGGCCCTCCTGGGTGGGCGCGGTGAAGTACTGATCCTCGCCGAGGGTCAGGTTCGCGTAGAGCGCGTCGCCGGTCACGGTAATGGTGTTGTCGCCGTTCCAGACGACGGAAAAGCCCAGCTTCTCCGCCACGGCCCGAAGGGGTACCATAACGCAGGCCCGCACCCCGGTATCCTGGCCGTCGATGCGCAGGGCGTAACCGGGTTGGAATTCATCGGTCTCCGGGGCGGGAGCGATCACCATCGGCTCGTCGGTCTCCGTGGCAGGGGAGATCAGCAAGGGCTCATCAGCGGCCAGGGCGGCCACGGACAGGGACAGCGCCATCACGGCGCACAGGGAAAGGGCGATCAGTTTTTTCATTGTAGATTCCTCCATGTTCTGTTTTTTTGAGCGGTGGGTCTTGCCGCTTCTGCCTGATATACAGCCCAGAGGAGGAAAATGTTGCACCGCGCAAAAAATTTTTAAAGAAAAGCGAGACCCCACGCAAAAGCGTGAAGTCCCGCATCCAAACAAAAACAGGCCCTGAAGCGGTTTACCGCTTCCAGGGCCTTTGATCACTGGTGATTTTTCTTGAGAAACTGGGTCAACTCCTCGATGGTGTACCCGTCAATGGTATATTTGTTGGCGGTAAGATAACCAAAGAACTTTCCGTTGTCATCGACGATTTTTGGAGGGGATAAGGCATAGGAGTTGAAAGCACTGGTGCTGGCGTATTTACTGCCGTAATCCCCATAGGTATTCCAAATGGAACAAGAGCTGTATTTACTGCCATAGGTTCCATAGGGATTCCAAACGCTGTCCGTATCATATGTGCTGGTGACCAGCTTGCCTAAATAGGTTTTCCCATCATTGGAGTAGAGATGCAGTGGAAAGGCATAGAAGGAGGAATACGAGGAAGGGCTGGCCGTGGAGTAAGAGCTCCCATAAGATGGTGTGTCTATAGGGAGAATACCAACGTAAATATTACGCTCGTCTGAGTTCAGCGCGACGGAATAGTTCTGATCATCGCAAAAGTAATAGCCGTCCTCCTCCCATAAGGTAAAGCCGAGGACTTCCATCAAAGCCCGATATTCACCAATGATCTCGTCCACTTCCTCGGTGGTATAATAGTCGCGCCAGGGATATGTCCAGATATAGGTGCCATCGACTACTCTTGCGGGATCGGACTTCTGACCGATACACCATCCGAAATCCAACACATCTGTCTCTGCGTAATACTGAGGATGCCGCATAGGAGAGACTTCAATCTGCAGATCTTCGTAGTTCAACTCCAAAAGGAGGGATTCGGTGTCACCGATATAGTAGAAGGTGTTATCCTCCTCTGTGTCGAGGGTAAAGCCTAAGTCGAGCAGGATCTGCTGATACTGATAAATCGCCTCAGCGTACCGATCACTTTCGCTCATATCAAAAAGAGGGTAAAAGTCCATCATGTCGTATATGTAATCGCGGCCTATTTGCAGATGGCCGTACTGTTCCATCAGGCGTGCGCCGGAGAGGATACCAAAGTCCGGCACATAGTCCGACACAGGATAAGGCTCCAGGCTAAATAGGATGCTGTCCTCCGTGGCGGTGTAGTCCAAAACGGAGAGCTTACGGGAGGGAATGGCCAGGTTCAGATCGCCGGTGGAATTCACAAAGCCCGCCGAAGTGATGCCGATCACCTGGCCCGCTTCATTTAATAGCGCGCCGCCGCTGCTACCCGGAGCGATGGGGACGGAGATCTGGATATAATCGGTATCGTCCAGCACCCGATTGGGATTGGACACGATGCCCTGGGAAAGGGTATTGTCCAGGCCCTGGGGGCTGCCGATGGCGTAGACCTTTTGCCCCTGGACCACCGAGGCGGTGGTGTTGAGCTCCAAATAGGGGAAGACGGCGCCCTCTCCATCCAGCTTGACCAGAGCCAGATCGTCCTCTTGGCTGCCGTCCAGAACGAGCAGACGGTAGACTGTGCCGTCTGTGGTCTTGGCGAAGACGTCATAGGCGTCGGCAACGACATGATAATTGGTAATGGCCAAGCCGTCAGAAGAGATCAAAAAGCCGCTGCCGGAGCCCAGGAGTGTGCCATTGATGGCGTAGGTCTCGATGTAAAACACCGCCGGGGCACACTTTTCTGAGATCTGGGTGGCGGTCAGGGCGCTGCCTTGGCCTGCGCCGGAGAAGAGGGCATCATACTGAGCCTGGGTAAAGGCCTGAGCGCCGAGCAGCTTTTGGGCCAGGGTCTGGTTGGAGCCCTTGAGCTTGGCGCTGAGGGCGGCGTAGGAGATCAGGGCCACATCGGCGCGGCGGAAGTCCACCAGGTTTGTCTCCGGGGGGATGATGCCCACCTGAGTGGCCAGGGAGAAGGGGTTGCTCCAGGAAAAATCCCCAGCCGTGTCGGAGTATCCCAAGGCGCGGAGCATGAAGGTCAAATACTGGGCCGCATCCACATTGCCGTCGCCAAAAGAGGTGGCGGAGACGCCCTTCGTAAGGCCGGTGTTGTACGCGTAGCCCACATAGGTGTCGGCCCAGGGCGAGACGTCGGAAAAGGGATGGACATAGGCGGCGTCCTGGGCGGCCTTTTCCTCGCCCAGCACCCGCACCAGCATGGTCAGGGCCTCCTGCCGGGAGGGCGTTCTGTCCAGCGCATAGACGGGAGCGCCGTTTTCGCCGGCACCGGTTCCCTGAAAGAGGCCCAGCGCGTGTAAAGCGTCCGCCGCTTGCAGGGCCGGGGCGGCGGCAAAAGCGATGGGCGTTATGCTAAGGACCATAGCTGTGACCAGGAGCAGACTGAGCAACTTCTTCTTCATAGGGACCATCCTTTCCCATTTTCAACATGCGCTGAGGTCTGCTTGGGTAGGGGTTTCGGCGTCAGGGGGTTTCGGACTTTGGAGCCTGCTCCTCCGCCTTTTTCTCCTGGTAATAGGACGTGGTCTCCGCAGCGGTGAAGGGAGGATGCTCCTCCATGTCTCGGGCCTTCGTGGAGAGGTGGCCCAGCAGGGCGTTGAGGCCCTCTTCGGTGAGAGGGAAGCTCTCCCGGCTCAGCTCCTGGGCATAGGGTCGGGAAAAGGGGCCCTGCCAGAGGACCACCTCCATGGCCTCATCCTGGGGCGCTTCGATCTGGAAGCGGAGGATGCCGCTGCTTCCCAGCCAGCCGTTGCCGTTTTTGAAATAGCCCAAGGTGGGCAGCTTGATGGGGGTCATAGCGTCACCTCAGTCCCATGCGATGGTGGCGAAGTAATCCTCCGGCGTCTCAGCCCGGCGAATGAGCTTGACGCTGCCGTCCGGGCGCAGCAGCAGCTCCGCCGAGCGCAGGCGGCCGTTATACTGGTAGCCCATGGAGAAGCCGTGGGCGCCGGTATCGTGGATGATCAGCAGATCGCCCAGGTCGATCCGGGGCAGCATCCGGTCGATGGCGAACTTGTCGTTATTCTCGCACAGCCCGCCCACCACGTCATAGACGTGGTCGCAAAGGGCGTCCTCCTTGCCCATGACGGTGATGTGGTGGTACGCTCCGTACATGGCCGGGCGCATCAGATTGGCCGCGCAGGCGTCCACGCCCACATATTCCTTATAGGTGTGCTTGAAGTGAGTGGCCTTTGTCACAAGGCACCCATAGGGGCCCAGCATATAGCGGCCCAGCTCCGTGTAGATGGCCACATCGCCCATGCCCGCGGGAGTCAGGACCTCCTCATAGGCCATACGGACCCCTTCGCCGATGGCGGCAATGTCATTGGCGGCCTGGTCGGGCTTATAGGGGATGCCCACGCCGCCGGAGAGGTTGATAAAGGAAATGTGGCAGCCGGTCTCCTGGTGGAGCTCCACGGCGGTCTGGAAGAGGATGTGGGCCAGGGTGGGGTAGTAGTCGTTAGAGAGGGTGTTGGAGGCCAAAAAGGCGTGGATGCCAAAGTGCTTGGCGCCCATATCCTTCAGCCGCCGGAAGGCCTCGGTGAGCTGGGGGCGAGTCATGCCGTACTTGGCCTGGCCGGGGTTGTCCATGACCTGGAAGCCCTCGTTGCTGGCCCCCAGGGTGAAGGTGCCGCCGGGGTTATAGCGGCAGCAGATGGTCTCGGGGATGGCGCCGATGGTCTGCTGTAAAAAGTCGATGTCGGTGAAGTCGTCCAGGTTGATGATGGCCCCCAGGTCGTGGGCCAGCTGGAATTCCTCAGGCGGGACGTTGTTGGCCGAGAACATGATGTTCTGCCCCGTCACGCCGCACTTCTGGGCCAGCATCAGCTCGGTCAGGGACGAGCAGTCCAGCCCGCAGCCCTCCTCCCGGAGGACCTTCAAGATGCCCGGCGTGGGCGTGGCCTTGACGGCAAAATACTCCTTATAACCGGGGTTCCAGGCAAAGGCGGCCTTCAGCCGCCGGGCGTTTTCCCGAATGCCCGCTTCGTCGTAGAGATGGAAGGGGGTGGGGTACTGTGCCACGATCTCATTCAGCTGGGGCAGGGTCACAAAAGTCTTTTTCATGGGTCTATGTCGCCTTTCTATGTCTGAGGTTTACTCGGCCAGAAAGACCGCGCGGGCGGCCTTATAGGTCATATAGCAATCCAGCTTGCTCACGGTCTCAAAGGGGGCGTGCATGGACAAAACAGGCACGCCGGCATCCAGGGTGTCGATATCCCTGTTGGCCATATAGCACGCCACCGTGCCGCCGCCGCCCTGGTCGGCCTTGCCCAGCTCCGCCATCTGCCACACAACGTCCTGCTCGTCCAGCACCCGGCGGACCCAGCCCACCACCTCGGCGCTGGCGTCGCTGGCGCCGGACTTGCCCCGGGCGCCGGTATACTTGCAAAGGCCCACGCCGTAGTTGACCCGGGCGGCGTTATACTTGTCGTAGACCTCGGCGAAGTTGGGGTCAAAGGCGGCGGTCACGTCGGCGGAGAGGCAGAAGGAGTTTTCAAAGCAGCGCTTCAAGGGGGTCTGCTGAGCGTCGCACAGGTCGCTCATGAAGGTGTCGAAGGCGGCGCTCTGCATGCCGGAGACGCCCTCGGAGCCGATCTCCTCCTTATCAGCCAGCATACACACGGCGGTCTTGGCGGGGGCGGCGTCCAGCTCCAGCAGGGCGGCCAGGCAGGCGTAGGCGCACACCCGGTCGTCATGGCCGTAGGCGCCGATCAGGGAGCGGTCAAAGCCCACGTCGCTGGCCCGGAAGGCGGGCACCACCTCCAGCTCGGCGGAGATAAAGTCCTCCTCCACGATGCCATACTTCTCATGGAGCACATCCATAACGGCCAGCTTGACCCGGCCCGCGCCGTCGTCATCCTTAAAGGGGCGGCTGCCCACCAAAATATTCAGGCTCTCGGCGGGAATGGCCTCGCTCAGGGGCTTTTTGGACTGCTCGGCGGCCAGATGGGGCAGCAGATCGTCCACGGTGAATACCGGATCGCCCACGCCGCCGCCGATGGAGACGTTCACATTGGCCCCACCCTTGAGGGCCACCACGCCGTGGAGCTCCAGGGGGATTGTGACCCACTGGTACTTGCGGATGCCGCCATAATAGTGGGTCTTGAAGAAGGCCAGCTCGCCGTCTTCATAGAGGGGGTTGGGCTTCAGATCCAGCCGGGGCGAGTCGATGTGGGCGGCGGCGATGTGGGCGCCATGGGTCAGCGGGTTAGAGCCGATGACGGCCAGCATCAGGCTCTTGCCCCGGTTGACCCGGTAGACCCGGTCACCGGCCTTCAACGCCATGCCCCGGACAAAGGGGACAAAGCCCTTCTCCTTGGCCAGCTCCACCGCCGCGGCGACGCACTCGCGCTCGGTCTTGCCCGCGTCCAGGAACTTCTTGTAGTCCTCACAGTAGGTGTGCATGGCGATCTCGTCTTGCATACTCAGCCGGTCATAGCCGTTTTTGGGACGGTAGAGCAGAGCCTCCCGGCGCAGCTCGCCGGCGGTCTTCTCGGTCTCAGCCATGGTGGTGTCCTCCTTTGAAATTGGTTAACATAATTTATCAGCAAACAGGGCCCGGACCTTCTGGGCCAGCTCATAGGGAGTCTTGGTTCCATCGTTCACGATGGTGTGGTCGCAGTGGTTGACATAATACTCAGCGGGCTTCTGGGCATCCATCCGCGCCCGGGCCCGCCGGGCGTCGATGCCGTCCCGGGCCATGATGCGCCGGAGGCGTACCTCATCCGGGGCGGTGACGGCCACGGTCACGTCGCACAGCTCGCCCAGGCCCGACTCCAGCAGAGCGATGGCGTCCAGCGCCAGGGCCTTTTGATCCTGGGCTTTGGCGGCGTCCATCAAAGAGACACAGGCCGCTACCACATGGCGGTGGGCAATGGCGTTCAGGTCGGCCAGAGCCTTTTCGTCGGAAAAGACGATCTGGCCCAGGGCCTTGCGGTCGATCTGGTCCTGATGATTTAGAATACCCCATCCGAAGCGGTCTGTCAACTCCTGGCGCAGCGGGGGAGAGGTCTCCAGCAGCCTATGATACAGCGCGTCACAGTCCACGCACACGCAGCCCAGCTCCCCCAGGGCGGCCAGCACGGAGGTCTTGCCCGCGCCGGTGGGACCGGTGACCCCGATGGTTAACATAATTCGTCAGTCCGCCAGGGCCGCCTCAATGGCGTCCTCAGTGGCGGCCATGGCCTGGAGGGTCATATCCAATAGTTTGTCCAGCTCCCAGCCCAGATTTTCAGCCCCTTGGGTAATGACCTCCCGGGAGCAGCCGGCGGCAAATTTCTTGTCCTTGAATTTCTTTTTCAGGCTCTTGAGCTCCATGTCCTTGCAGCTCTTGCTGGGCCGCATGAGGGCTGCCGCGCCGATGAGGCCGGTGAGCTCGTCGGCGGCGAAGAGGACCTTTTCCATCTCAAGCTCCGGCTTGTCGTCTACCCCGGTGAGGCCGTAGCCATGGCAGGCCACGGCGTGGATCAGCTCCGGGGTGTAGCCCTCCTGAGCCAGCAGCTCCTTGGCCTTGACGCAGTGCTCCTCCGGCCATTTTTCAAAGTCCACGTCGTGCAAAAGGCCTACCTGGGCCCAGAAGTCCTTCTCGTCCCCGTGGCCCAACTCCTGGGCGTACCATCCCATGACGGCGGCCACGGTCTGGGCGTGGCGGCGGTGGAAGGGCTCGGCGTTGAGGGACCAGACCAGGGCGCGGGACTCCTCAAAGGTCTTACCTGTGGTTAACATAATAATTCCTCCTATGTATTGGCGTTGAAAACGCGGCTATACCTCGACGATGTGAAACCCCGCGGCCTTGTTGAGGCGGTTGGTGACGGCCAGGCCCAGGCCGTCGGCGGTGGGGGACTGGGCGTAGATGGCGGTGACGCCTTGGCTGTCGAACCACCGAAGGGCCTCAAAGAGCCGCCGGGCCTGCTCGCCCAGGTCGCCCTCCGGGCCCAGGGAACGGCAGGGACAGTTGGGAAATAGATTTACATAATCCTCGAAGCAGATCACGCCCACGCCGGGGCGTAGCTGAGCCTGGATGTAGGCCGCTGTCTTGTCGGATTCGCCCTGGACAACGGTGACAGGGGCTTTAGGCGCGTAGTGGCGGTACTTCATGCCGGGGGCACGGGGCTTTTCATCAGTTGACATAAGTCGAACCACCGCCTCGTCCACCGCCACCTGGCCCAGAACCTCCTGGAGCGCCTCCAGCGTCACGCCGCCAGGCCGCAGCAGCCGGGGCGGGGAAACCGTCAGGTCTACGATGGTGGACTCCACGCCCACAGCGCAGGGCCCGCCGTCCACCACGGCGGCGATCCTGCCTGCCATGTCCTCCCATACCGCCTGGGCGGTGGTGGGGCTGGGCTTTCCCGATGTATTGGCCGAGGGGGCGGCAATGGGAAGTTGACATAATTCTAGAATCTCTCGCGCCACCGGGTGGTCCGGGCACCGCATCCCCACCGTGTCCAGCCCGGCGGTGACCACATCGGGAACTACGCTTTGCCGCTTCAGGATCATGGTCAGCGGCCCGGGCCAGAACCGCGCGGCCAGAGCGTGGGCGGCGTCGGGGATGTCCTGGCAATAGCGCGCCAGATGGTCCGCGCCGGGGATGTGCAAAATGAGGGGATTGTCCTGGGGGCGGCCCTTGGCGGCGAAGATGGCGGCCACCGCCTCGGCGTCCAGACCGTTGGCCCCCAGGCCGTACACCGTCTCGGTGGGAAAGGCCACCAGTCCACCGCCCTGCAAGATCTCGGCAGCCTGGGACGTGTCCGCGCCAGTGAGCCGAAGGGTGTCAATCATAAACGCCGACCTCCATGCCGCCCAGCTCAAGGGTGCTCTCCTTGGGGAAGCCCGCTTTTTGGAGGTAGTATTTCACCGTCATGATACCGTACTTGGGGTTTTTGTTGTCCTCCTCGCCCAGAAGGTCGATGTCGATATAGTTAGCCCCGGAGCCCAGCAGATAGCCGTCGTCCTCCAAAAGGCCCGCCAGGTCGTCCTTGACCTGCTCCAAAGTGGCCCCGGCGGGCAGGGCGGGGAAGTGGATAAGCAGTTCCATTACGTGTCGGCCTCCTTTAATCTTCGTGCCTGGTTGTCGGCCCGGAGGGCGTCGATGATCTCGTCCAGGTCGCCGTCCATGACCTCCAAAAGCCGGTAGAGGGTCAAGCCAATGCGGTGGTCGGTGAGGCGGCCCTGGGGAAAGTTATAGGTGCGGATGCGCTCGTTTCGCATCCCGGAGCCCACCTGGCTGCGCCGGGCCTGGGTGATGGCGCTGTCCTGGGCCTGCTGGGCCTGGTCGTAGAGCTTGCTCCGAAGCATCATCATGGCCTTGTCCCGGTTTTGGAACTGGCTGCGCTCCTGCTGGCACTCCACCACGATGCCGCTGGGCTTATGGATGAGCCGCACGGCGGAGCTTGTCTTATTGACGTGCTGGCCGCCGGCGCCGGAGGAGCGGAAGACCTGCATCTCAATATCATTGGGGTCAATGTCCACCGTTACTTCGTCCACCTCGGGCAGCACGGCCACGGTGACGGTGGAGGTATGGACCCGCCCGCCGGACTCGGTCTCCGGCACCCGCTGGACCCGGTGGACGCCGCTTTCAAATTTCAGCTTGGCGTAGGCTCCCTGGCCCTGGACCAAGAAGACGATCTCCTTGGCCCCGCCCAGCTCTGTTTCGTTGGCGCTCATGACCTCCACACTCCAGCCCTGGGCTTGGGCGTACATGGAGTACATCCGAAACAGGGAGTGGCCGAAGAGGGCGGACTCCTCGCCGCCTACGCCGGCCCGGATCTCCACCATGACGCTCTTGTCGTCGTCCGGGTCCCGGGGGAGAAGAAGCACCTTCAGCTCCTCCTCCAGCCGGGGAATGGCCTCCAGGGCGGCCTGATATTCCTCTTGGGCCATCTCCTTGAGCTCGGGGTCGCTCAGCAGGGTCTTGGCTTCCTCCAGGCTTTGCCGGGCCTTTTGCAGCTGGCGGTAGGTGGTCACAACGCCCTCCAGCTCCCGTTGCTCTTTGTTGAGCCGGGCCACCAGCTCCGGATCGGCGTAGGTCTCGCTCTGGCCCAGCTGGGCTTCGATGAGGGCGTAACGCTGGTCCAGGGCCTTCAATTTATCCTCCAACAGTGGCCCCTCCTTTTACCAATCCAGCGCGAAGGACTTTACAAGGCCCACCGGCTCGCGCAGGAAGTTATAGAGCTTGTGCCAAAAATGGTCGGACTCCGCCGCCAGGGTGGACGCCTTGTAGCCAAAGCGGCTGGCCAGCAGACGGCACCGGGCCAGATGGAAGTCGTTGGACACCAGGACCACGCCGCTTGATACGTCGTAGTCGTTTTGGGCCAGCAGCGCCTTGCTGTTTTTCAGGTTCTCCTTGGTGTTGTGGGACTGGTCCTCTTTCAAGATCGTTCCCTCGAAGCCATGGTCACGCAGAAACTTTTCCATGCCGTTGGCCTCGGTGTCCGGCTCGTTAGAGCCCTGGCCGCCGGAGACCACCACCAGCACGTCGGGATGGTCCTCCAGGTAGGCAAGAGCCGCCTCCAGCCGCCGCTGGAGAAACAGCGACGGACCGTCGCTTTTGAGCTGCGCCCCCAGGATCACCATGGCCCCGGGCTGGCCGTCCACATCACTGTGGGCGTTCCAAAGGACCACCGCCTCCAAAGCCAGATAGCAGACTACGGCCAAAACCAGCAAAATGCAGATGAGTTTGAGCCAAATGGGCCAGCCTTTTTTGCCGCTGTAGGGCCGGTAAGGTTTTGTATTCATCCCTGCGCCTCCTCCAATTCCTGGGCCAGCGTCTCCCACTGAGTGTAGAGATGCCGGATCTTATCGTCTAGTTCTTCCCGCTGCTGGTAGAGCTCCTGGAGCTTTAAATAGTCGCTGGACGCCTCGTCAATGGCCAGGGTGAGCTCGTACATCTCCTCCTCGGCCTTGGCCACCGCCCGCTCCGCGGCGGCCACCTCTTTTTCCAAATACTTGGTCCCCCCTTTTCGTGCTGGGGTGGGGTGGTCTGTTGGATCACCTCCGTCAAGAAGCGAACCTTTTTGTGCCTTGGAAAGGGAGGACGGAGACTTCTGCGAGTTGGCCGCTCTGGTCAGTTGCTCCTGGCGGTCCAGGTAGGCTTTATATTCGGCGAAGGTGCCCTTGTAGTCCCGGATATGGCCGTCCTCGATGGTCCATATACGCTGGGCAAAGCGGTCGATAAAGTAGCGGTCGTGGCTCACCAATAAGAGAGCCCCGGGGAAGTCGGCCACTGCGCTTTCGATCCACTCCCGGGAGGCGATGTCCAGGTGGTTGGTGGGCTCGTCCAGGATCAGCAGATTGATGCGCTCGTCCATGAGCATACAGAGCTTCAACCGGCTTTTCTCTCCGCCGGAGAGGCTGTCCACCGTCTTGAACACATCCTCGCCCCGGAAGAGATAGGCGGCCAATCGGTCCCGGGCCTCCTGCACCGAGCAGTTGCAGCCGTAGAGCATGGTGTCCACTAAGTTCCGCTCAGGGTGGTCAAAGACCACCTGCTGAGGCAGATACCCCACCTTCACCGTGGGGCCAAAACGGACCTTGCCGGCGGTGGGGGGCTCCTCGCCCAAAAGGAGCTTGAGGAAGGTGGATTTGCCTGTGCCGTTGTCGCCCAGTAGGGCGATGCGCTCACCGCCGGTCACCACCAGATTCACGTCCCGGAACAGCTCCCTCTCACCAAAGGACTTGCTAAGACCGATGGTGGAGAAAACCTCGTCGCCGTGGAACTCCCTGGCGTCAAAGCCCACAGTCATAGTTTTTTGCTCATGGGGCCTGTCCACCGTTTGCATCCGCTCGATGCGCTTTTCCATGGAAAAGGCCCGTTTGTGAAGCTTGTCGTTGCCCATAAAGGCCCAGAGATGAAGCTTATCTACTGCGGCCTGGAGCTGGGCCACCTTGGCCTGCTCCTTTTCATAGCGTTTGAGCTGCTCTTCAAAGCGCCGCCGCTTTTCCACCACATAGAAGGAGTAGTTCCCCTCGTAGAAGTGGGCCGTGCCGTCCTCCAGCTCTACAATGCGGTGGACCACCCGGTCCAAAAAGTAGCGGTCGTGGGAGATGGCAAGGACCGTGCCTTTGAATTGGTCCAGATATCCCTCCAGCCACTCGGTGGCGTGGAGGTCCAGGTGGTTGGTGGGCTCGTCTAGCAGCAGAAGGTCGGTGTCCTCCAAAATGAGCCGGGCCAGATTCACCCGGGTCTTCTCGCCGCCGGAGAGCTCGGCGAAGTCCTGAGAGCGCATTTCCTGGGAAATACCAAGACCGGCGGTAACCTTATTGAGGGGCGTTTGGGTATCGTACCCGCCGGCGTGTTCATACGCTGCTGTCAGCTTGTCGTAGCGCGCCAGCAGCGCCGTATCCTCGGGCCTCGCCGCCATCTCCCCGGCCAAGCGGGACATCTCAGCCTCCATCTCCTGAAGCCGGGCGAAGGCGGTGCGCAGCACGTCCTCCACGGTGTAGCCGGCGGGGTAGACGGGGATCTGGGAGATCAGGCCCACCCGGCTGTTCTTGGCCAGCTGGATGGAGCCGCCGTCGGGCTCCAGTTCCCCGCAGATCATGCGAAAAAGGGTGGTCTTGCCCGCGCCGTTATGGCCCAGCAGGCCAACCCGTTCGCCGGTGTCCACCTGAAAGGTCACGTCTTCAAAAATATTCTGCCCCACCTCAAAGCCGTGGCGCAGGCCGGTGACGGATAATTCGATCATTTTGTTTACTCCTGGAAGATCTTGTGGTAGAATGGGGGTATTCAAATCGAGAAACGAGGTGTCCGCTTATGGAAGCGCTCCGCTGGGATGGGAAAAAGCTCTCGCTGCTGGATCAGACCCTGCTGCCCTCCAAGGTGGAATGGAACACCTATGGGGACTATCGGTGTGTCGTGGAGGACATCAAGCGTCTGGCTGTCCGGGGCGCGCCCTTGATCGGCGTGGCCGCGGGCTATGCCTACGTTCTGGCGGCCCTGGAGTTTTCCGGCAGGCCGGGCTTTGCGGCCAACATGGCTCGGGCCAAGGCCGACCTTGCCGCCAGCCGCCCTACGGCGGTGAACCTCTTCTGGGCGCTGGAGCGGATGGAGAAAAAGTGCCTGACTGTGGGGGACGACCCCGCTACGTTGATTGCGGAGGCCCAGGCCATCCAGGCCGAGAACATCGCCATGAACGCTTGCCTGGGCCGCTACGGCGCGGAGCTGGTGCCCAAGGGAGCCAGGATCCTGACCCACTGCAATGCAGGAGCCCTGGCCACCGATGGCATCGGCACCGCCCTGGGCGTCATCCGGGAGGCCTGGCGGCAGGGGAAGGTGGAGATGGTCTACGCCGACGAGACCCGGCCGTTGCTGCAGGGCTCCCGGCTCACGGCCTATGAGCTTGCCGCCGACGGCATCCCCGTCACCGTGATCTCGGACAATATGGCGGCCTCCCTCATGGCCAAGGGGAAGATCGACCTGGCCGTGGTGGGCTGCGATCGCATGGCGAGAAACGGCGACTTTGCCAACAAGATCGGCACCTACTCCGTGGCGGTGAACTGCCGCTACCACGGCATCCCGTTCTATACGGCCCTGCCTACCTCTACCATGGACCTGTCCTTGCCCGACGGCAGCGGCATCCCCATCGAAGAACGCGCGCCCCAGGAGCTCTACTATCTGGGCCAGACCCAGACCGCGCCGCTGGAGGCGGCGGTCTATAATCCCGCCTTTGACGTGACGCCCCATGGGCTCTTGAGCGGTATCATCACGGAAAAGGGCGTTATTTTGCCACCCTTTGAAGAAAAGCTACTGAAGCTCCTTTGACCGCCGGAGGCTACGGTTCCTTGTCCGGCGTGATGGACACCAGATACTGCACGATGTCCTCAAACTTCATTCCCCGAGAGGCTTTGACCAAGATCGCCGCGTTGGGCTGCACCAGCTTGGCGATGGTGGGCAGGGCCTCTTCTTTTGTGGCGAACCAGTAGACCTCGGGGACCTGGTGGTCCCCGGCGGCGTCGGCGATGGAGCGGGACAGCTCTCCGATGGCCACCAGGCAGTTGATGCCCGCGTCGCCCGCGGCCCGGCCTACGGCGGCGTGGAGGCTGGGGCCCATGGGGCCCAGTTCCAGCATATCGCCCAAAATGGCCATCTTGTACTCACCCTGAGTGGAGGCCAGAGTCTGAAGGCCCGCCCGCATGGACTGGGGGTTGGCGTTGTAGCCGTCGTCCAGGATGCGGACCCTGTGGCCCCGGTCGATGACGTTCATGCGCATTTTGGTGGGGGCGTAGCGGAGAATGCCCCGGGCGATCTCCTCATGGCTCATACCAAAGTACTCGCCTACGGCGGCGGCCATCAAGACCGGATAGACCATGTAGTCGCCCAGGGAGGGAATGACCACGGGGAACTGGCCCGAGGGGGTGTGGATGACGCAGCGCAGATCCTCGGTGATGAGGTCCCGGTCCTGATCGGTGACGTAATAGTCGTTGTGGGGGGAGGCACCGCAGTAGATCACCGGGTGGGTCAGCTGGTCGCGCAGGGTGCCCAACAGCTCGTCGTCGCCATTCAGGATCACAGGACCCGATGGGTCCATATGTTCCAGCACCTCGCACTTTGCCTTTAATATGCCCTCCCGGGAGCCCAGATTTTCAATGTGGGCGTCGCCGATGTTGGTGATCAGGCACACCCGGGGCCGGACCAGCTGGCTGATGGCGCGCAGCTCGCCAAAATGGTTCATGCCCATCTCCACAACACTGAGGGCGTTTTCCGAAGAGAGGTCCAGCAAAGCGGAGGAAACGCCCAGGAGGTTATTGTGGTTATCGGGAGTCTTGTGGGTGGAGAACTTTTCGCTGAGTACCGCCGAGACCATGTCCTTGGTGGTGGTCTTGCCAACGCTACCAGTGACGGCGATGAAGGGGATGGCAAAGCGGTCTCGATACCACTTGCCCAACAGCATGGGTACCTGGGCGGTGTCGGGCACCTGAATATAGGCCTTGCCGGGAAGGTAGGCCTGGGGCTCTACCATGGTGAAGGTCCCCGCAGCGCCCAGTTCAAAGGCCTTTTGGATGAAGTTATGGCCGTCTACCTTTTCGCCGCGGATGGGCAGGAAAAACTCCCCGGGCTGGAGCTTGCGGGTGTCGAAGCACACGCCTGTGACCGGCGTGTCCAAAGCCGTGTCCGGCCCCAGGACCTTGCCGCTGAGGAGAGATAGGATATCTCCAATACACACGTTTTCCATGCTGGTCAGCCCCTTTCCCGGATGGCGATGTCGATAAGCTTCTGACAAAGCGCGCCGTAGTCCACGCCCACCGCCTGGGCCTCCTGGGGAAGCAGGGAGGTGGGGGTCATGCCCGGCAGGGTGTTGACCTCCAAAAACCAAATGTCGCCCGCGTCGTCCATCAAAAAGTCGCACCGGGAGTAGGCGGTCAGGCCCAGCGTCTGGTGGACGGTGAGGGCGGCGGTCATCATGGCCTCAGACTGCTCGGGAGTGAGATCAGCGGGGCAGACCTCCCGGGTGGCGCCGGGCTGATACTTGTTGGCGTAGTCGTAAAAGCCCTCTTTGGGGATGATCTCGATGGGGGGCAGGCCTTGGCCGTCCAGCACGCCGCAGGAGAACTCCCGGCCCTTGACAAACTGCTCTACGATGACCCGCTGGCCCACATTTTCCGCCATGGCCTGCCGGAGGGCGTCCTTGTCGTGGCACACATAGACGCCGATGGAAGAGCCGCCGCTGGGCACCTTGACCACCACCGGGACGGGGTGGCTCTGGGCAAAGGCGTCGGGCATGGCCGCCGTCACCTCCGGGATGGTGACCCACTGGGGGGTCCGCACGCCCACGGCCCGGACCAGCTGCTTAGTGAGGTCCTTGTCCATAGCGATGGCGCTGCCTAGGTAGCCAGAGCCTGTATAGGGAATGCCCATCAGGTCGAAGGTCGCCTGGATGCGGCCATCCTCGCCGCATTGACCGTGGAGACCCAGAAAGACCACATCGGCGCTCCGGGCGGCGTCCAGCACGCCGGGACCGAAGATGGACCGGCTCTTGTCCTGCCGCCGCTGGCGTACCGCATCCAGATCGGGCGCCGTGGGGTCGATGGTCCGCCAAGACTCCGGGACGCTGGCGCCAAAGAGGTCGGACGCTGCCATGCCGGGGTAGTCCTCCAAGCCAAAAAACAGGTCCAAAAGGGCCACGTCGTGGCCCAGACCCCGCAGGGCGTCGGTGATCTTAGCGCCCGAGGAAAGGGAGACGTTGCGCTCACTGGATAATCCGCCGGCCAAAACCAATACCTTCATGGAAAAACCTCCCCATCAGTTGTCGTCTTCGTCCAGATCAAAGGGCGGGGCGTCGTCCAGGTCAGGCAGAGGCTCGGTCTCAGCCTCCGGCCCAGGCAGATCGCCGCCCGGCGCGGGGGCCATGCCCTGGCGGTACTGCATCTCCTGCCACTGTTCTTTTGTCACCAGGACCTGCCGGGGCTTGGAGCCCTCAAAGGGACCTACCACGCCCTTTTCCTCCATCTGGTCCACAAGCCTTGCCGCCCGGCCATAGCCTAGCTTCAGCCGGCGCTGGAGCATGGATACGCTGGCCTGGCCCAGCTCCACCACGACCTCGATGGCGGCGGGCAGCAGCTCGTCGTAGCCCTCGTCGCCACCGTCCTCGCCGGGGGCGGAGCCGCCGATGCCCTTGGCCGCCTTTTCCTTTTCCTGGGCGTTTCGGTCGATCTCAGCCATAACTGCTTCATCATATTCCGCCGCGCCCGATTGTTTCACGAAGTTGACCACCGACTCCACTTCCTCGTCGGTGACAAAGCAGCCCTGGACTCGCAGAGGCTTTTGCGCCCCCAGGGGGTTCCAAAGCATATCGCCCTTGCCCACCAGTTTTTCCGCGCCGGTGGTGTCCAGAATGATGCGCGACTCCAGGGAGGAGCTGACGGCGAAGGCGATGCGGGAGGGGATGTTGGCCTTCATCAGGCCGGTGATCACGTCGGCGGAGGGCCGCTGGGTGGCGATGACCAGGTGCATCCCGGCGGCGCGGCCCATCTGGGCCACCCGGCAGATGGACTCCTCCACCTCCTTGGCGGCCACCAGCATCAGATCGG